>CAVRBT010000010.1:0-513907 GCA_963719275.1 uncultured Actinomycetes bacterium
CTAAGGGTTTTCCTTGCAAATCGGCCGGTTGTGTTGTCTCGGCTGCCGCGTTTGCGAGGTCGCCGTGGCCCGTTCCTGGCCCACTCCTGTTTCGAAAAGTCCCTTCAAATGGCGATTTTGGGAACTCAGTTCGTGACCGGTCGCACGAACAAGCCAGGTCATCCATGGATCTCTTACCGGCGGGCGTATCCCTCAGTCACCTCGCCCTTGTGTGCGGCAAATGCAGCCAGAACCTCCCCCTTCTCCCGCTCCGACACCTTGAAGAAGTCAAGCGTTCGGCCGAGTTCAGCCGCGACCTCGTCGAACTCGGCGGGAGAGATCTTCAGCTGGCGGTGGGCTTCTTCCAGGCCAAGAGGAGTTCTGCCTGGTTTCGTGGCTGCATATTGCTGGGGCCCGCCGGCAACGTCGCAGACCCAGAGGGTGCGCATGAACTTGAGACCCGGAAGTCTGCCCAGATTGTTGGTGTGCCATTCCCGGAGGCCGGGGTTCTCCGATGTCTGGCCGACGATCGGGTTTTGCACGACCGCTTCGCTGAAGTGGTCAACCACTGCTGCGATGGCGAATGCGCCACCGAGCCGTTCGTACAGACTCGACTCCGTCATTTCTTGCCTCCTAGACGGTTTCCCTGGAAGCGTCGCACCGGTCATAGGTGCTGGCGTTCCATCGGTGGACGGACGTCACGCGCTGCCCGCTAATACGCCGAACCGACGCAAGCGGTTCGACCCCCGCGAAGTTCTCGCCGAGGCCGCCCCGCGCGATCGGAATGGCTCGCATGAAGGGTCGCGCAGGATCCGTCGGCGCGCGGCCGTGGGAACCTCTCCCTCCTAGAGGGGGTGCTGTCCGGGCTCGACACGAACGACTTCTCGCCCTCGCTCGAGAACGAGCCGGGGCGCTGTTGCGTCGTGCTACGCCCGCGCGCGCCAAAGCAGCCGCTGCCCTAGCGGGCCCGCCACGGAGCTAAGCTGGCCGTATATCGACGGGGCAGCGTCCGCCGCAAGGAGGCAGAAACAATGGCCCACCACCGGAACATCGCCGAATGGCACGGCAAGACGCTGGTCGACCGCGACGGGCAGAAGATCGGCAAGCTCCAGGACGTGTACGTCGACGTCGAGACCGACGAGCCGATGTTCGGCACGGTCAAGGAGGGCCTGATCGGCCGCCACCTGACCTTCGTCCCGCTGGCCGGGCTCACGTTCGGCCCGGACGCCCTACAAATGGCGGTGACGAGGGAGCAGGTCAAGAGCGCGCCCAATATCGAGCTGCACGGCGACGAGCTCTCCCGGGCGGACGAGTCAGCCCTCTACCACCACTACGAGCTCAACTACACCCCGCCCGACACCGAGAGCGGCCGCCGGCTCGCCCGCCGCTAAGGCTCCACCGCGCCGCCGGACGGAGCCCCTTCGAATCAGCGCCAGCGGCCGTCGTCTCAAACGCCGGCTGGGACGAACGCGCGGCCGCGGTGCCGGGATCGGCCCGCCCTTCGCGGTTTGCCCCCGAAGTGGCGTCGCGGTCACGGGGAGGGCCGCCATGCCAGTCGAGGCACAGCGCCGTGGCGTCGTCGCGTAGCCGGCCGCCACTTGCCTGGAGGACCGCTTGCGTGAGGTGTTGCACTGCCTCGCGGGGATGCATGTCGGCGCCCTCGGCCAGGATGGCGGCGATGTTCATGCCCGCGGCTTCGCGCTCCAGCATGCCGTCGGTGACGAGTATCAGCCGGTCGCCCACTGCCAGTGACAGCGATTGCACGCGGTAGCCTCCTTCCGCCCGCAGCCCGAATGGGGGGTCCGCCTCCAGAGGAACTTGATCGACGCGCCCCGCACGAAGCCGTAGCGGCGGGGGATGGCCAGCGTTGACGATGCCGGCCGTGGCTGTGGGTAGGTCGATCCGCACGAGCAGACCGGTAACGAACTGGCTTTCTCCGGCCTGCTCTGCGAGCGCGTCGCTTGCCAGCCGCGCCTGCTCGGCCAGCTCCACCCCTCGCCGGCGGGCGTTGCGCAGGCCTCCGACCAGCACGGTGGCCAACAGCGCGGCATCCATCGTGTGCCCCATCGCGTCGGTCATCGACAGGTGCAGGGCATCCCGGTCTAGCGAAAAGTCGAAGGTGTCACCGCCGATCTCACCCGCCGGTTGCAGCCACGCAGCGAGCGTGAACTGCCCGGCCTCGCACGTGAAGGATCCAGGCAACAGCCGATGCTGGATCTCCGCCGCCAACGACAGCGGCACCGAGCGCTGTCCCCACTCGAAGAGATCGGTGTACCGGCGGTTCGCAATCACCACGTACGCCAGGAAGTGTGCGGCGAGGGCGACATCTGCCACCGTCTGCTCAAGCGGGAAGTCCTCCAGGCCCAGCTCCAGGACGCCGACCGCCTCACCGCGGCTGGTCACCGGCGCGAACAATCGAGCGCCCCGATCCTCCGCGATCACCTCGACGGCCTGGGCGGCCAGCGCCCGGCCGTGCGGCGTTCCAGCCAATGGCACGCGCTCCGCCGTCTCCTTCCCCTGCAACCGCCCCTTCCCACCCGCGTGGCCCAGTCGGATCAAGGACCGTCCGCTGAAGTCGGCGATCAGAAAGCTGACCTCGCGCGCACCGATCGCTTCCGCTAGTTCGCCGGCCAGCACATCGACCGCCGCGACCGGCGGCGCCGCCTCGACGGCCGCCAGCAACGAATTCAAGTTCAAAGGCGATTGCCGGCTCTGCCCCACATCGCCTAACCTAGCGCGGCCGTTCCAACACCGAGTCGTCCAGCCCCGCCACGAGCCGCCGAGAACTCGAGCACGGGTCTGCTACCCAGGGCTTGCCGGGAAGGATTGACCAACTCGTCTTCCTTGCGTAGCTCCTCGACTACTGATCGGGGAGCGTCGATGGCCGCGCCGGGGTGAGGTGGCATGCTGCCGGTGGCTCCTCGAAGGCGCGCATGAGGCAAACCCCAACGCTGGATACCCAGCCGGCGCGGGATCCGCTGGCGACGATCGCAGTCTCGGCTGCACCGGTCGTGCTCGAGGGCCGCTATCGGTTGCTGATGCGTTCGCTCTGGCAGCTTCGCCACTCGCGGAGGACGCGCTGGGGAGTGGGTCTCGGGTCGGCTGCCGTCATGCTCGTCCTCACCTTCCTGGCTGTCCGGCATTTTGCGACCACCTCGTGGCCGCTCTCGCGGGGCCAGCCAGGCTTGCTCGTGGCGGCCGGGCTGCTGCTTCTCCTTGCCCAGGCGCTCAAGGCACTCGGGTGGGCACGGCTGTTCACGAACCGCGAGCGGCCCTCTCCGCTTGCGCTCGTGGCTGGTAACGGCGGCGCGGCGCTGATCGGTGTCGTCCTTCCCGGGCGCTTCGACGATGCGATGCGGATCGCGGTCGTGCGCCGCTACCCAGGTTGTCCTGCCGGCCTGCGGGCAATCAGCCTCTCGCTTGTCATGCTCGGCCTGATCGACAGCGCCGCGCTGGCCCCACTCGCCGCCGTCGCCGCGGCCTTCCCAGGAGGCGGGATCGCTGCGCGTGCCGGGCTCGTGGTCGTAGCCGGAGCCGGGATCGCAGCGGCCGCGGTGATCGTGGCCCTGCCGCGCCTCGCCGGAAGCGAACGCTCCCTGCGTTTCCGGCTCGGCCGCTGGTTGAGCCCGCGCACGACCTCGCCGTACCGGGCAACGCAGGCTTGGGCGTTCGTCTTCGGCTGCTGGGTCGTCCGCGGGCTGGCCTGCTTCATCCTGCTCGGCACGCTCGGACTGGGTTACTCGTTCCCACTCGCGCTCCTCTTTCTCTGTGCGGGTGCTGCAGCCGCAGCGTTGCCGGTCGGGCCAGCGGGCGCAGCCACCCAGGCAGGCGCGGGAACCGCCGCCCTGGCCGCCGCGGGTGTCGGAGCATCGGAGGCGCTTGCTGCCTCTGTCTCCGTGGGCGCCCTGGGAGTCTTCTCCGGCGCGGCCGTCCTGCTCTTCGCTGTCGCGTGGCGCACCGGAAGGTGGCTGCTGCCCGCTCGGACGGCAGCCTGTAGGAGGACCTCGCGCTGATCTACATCGTGCCCCGCGCCAGTCGCTCGTCTGGATCCTCCTCGTGGCGGCGATCCTCGAGCCTGCCGCGACGGGGAGCTCACTGTCGCTGGCCGCCAATCCTTCCGCCCCTACCTCCGGTAGCGCCGCCGGCCCTGGATCAGCGCGTGGTTGAGCATCGTCTTCGTCGTCGTCCTCGCGCGCGACCACGACGACCTTGTTCCAGACACCGGGATAGACGACCCTCTCGCTGTACATCTGGGTGCGGAAGCGTTCCTGGTAGACACCCGGAAGCGCGTCGCCGGCGCCGTACATACGCCGGCCCCCATCGCTCCCACGGATCACCGCGACCAGCTCGCGCGTCTCCTCGTAGTCGTCGGCCGCGACAAACTCGGCTAGCGGCTGGTGCGGGGATCCACTGCTCCGGAAAGCGACGACGTACTTGCGGTCTCGCCCCCACTTGTTCTCGCGAATCGTCTTCGCCAAGTCCGATGTGAACGGCGCCTTCGGCACGCGTCGTGCCAATGAAGACGCGGTAGCGAGAGTAGTGCTCGCGCTGACCCGGCCACTGGTACGACTGCCCCTCCCGCTCCTGCACGAGCCGCCAATCCTCTGGGAGATCGGCCGTCCGCCCGACGGCTCTAGCGGCTGTCCTTCCAGGGGTGCCACCGCCACCGACGGGCTCGATGATCGGATCGTGGAAGCCTGCCTGTGCGAGCTGAATCAGAAGTGGGCCGAGCTCCTGATCCGGAACGCGCTGCAGGGTGACCGAGAATGGGCACATCGCGGTCTCCTAGCTTGATAACGTCGCAAAACGTAGCTCCGTAAATCTACGTTGTCAAGAAAGCTGCTACACTCGGTGGTGCGCAAGGTTCAACGGAAGGCGTCGAGGCTCCGAGATTCCCTCTTCGACTGTCACATCGGGCCTGAGTGCACCAGGAGGACTAAAGAGCCGGTTCTCCACCCAGCACCGTGACAGTTAGGAGCATCAGATGCATGCCACCGTTAGGCGCTACGAGGGTGTCGACCAGAGTCGCACCGACGAGTTGACCAAGAAGGTCGACGAGAGCCTCACGCCCCGCCTGAGCAAGCTGCCGGGCTTCGAGGGCTACTACCTCATCGAGGCCGGCAACGGCGTCATGAGTTCGATCGACTTGTTCGACACTTCGGCACAGGCCGACGAGTCGACTCGCGTCGCAGCCACCTGGGTGCGCGAGGAGAAGCTGGAGACGGCACTTCCCAATCCGCCGAAGATCACGGACGGAGAGGTCATCGTCCACAAGAACGGTTTCGTCCGGGCATAGGGCCACGGCTCGACGCAGAGAGGGCCCGCAAACCGCGGGCCCTCTGCTGCGCGAGCGGCATCTGATGAGAGCGATCGCAACGACCGCGTCCCTCCGCAAGGACGACTCCTCCCTTGACGCGACGCTGAATCCAGTGGCACTCCCCTCAGGGGAAATTGTCTCCTGGGCCGTTGCCTTTCCGCGGCCTGGACAGGGCCCGCTCCACCGCCCGACCGAAGGGACCTACTGCAGGTCGGACTCTGCTCCTCCACCTGTTACTGCTAAACCCACACGGTAGGTCGGCTCATGTGCGGGATCGCCGGATACAGCTTCTCTCTCGAGAGCAGCGTCGATCGGACGGTGGCGGCCCGCGCACTGCTGGCAGGCATCGCCGAGCGCGGGGCGGACTCAGTGGGCTTCGCCTACCGCGGCGACGACTCGAAAGTCACGGTGCACAAGCAGCGCACAGGCGCGAGCGAGCTCCTCGACCGCATCGAGGTTCCCCAAACCGCTACACAGCTCCTCGTGCACGTTCGGGACTACACAAGGGGTCATCCGCGTGTCCTGGCCAACAACCATCCGATCCGCCACGGAGCGGTCGTCGGGATCCACAACGGCACGATCGCAAATGACGACGAGCTCTTCACAGCCCACGGCATCGCGCGTGCCGAGACCAGCATGACCGTCGACTCCGAGCTGATCTTCGCGCTCGCCGAGCGGTTTCGGGGACGCACCGCCGACGCGCTCGCGCAACTGGTCGGCTCGATGGCGACGGCCTGGCTCGACGAAGGCCGGGAGGAGCTGCTGCTTGCCCGCGGGATGGGCCGGCCGCTGTGGATCGGCACCTCGACGCAGGAACTCTTCTTCGCGTCGACGCGCGCCGCGCTGGACTTGGTCGAGGAGTATTCGTCCGTCAAGCTCGGCAAGCGCGAGGTGTGTGAGGGATCCGTGCTCGTGGTGAACGGCGGACGGATCGTCGGGCGGGACTCGTTCCGCCCGGACATGTCGTTCGAGGAACAACCTCTGCCGGCAGTGCGTGCGCCGAACGAGGCTCGCGTGAGCCTTGCACGACTCGCCGCACTGCACGCCATCTAGCGCCGCAGGAACTCAGCGCCTCGGTGGGACTTGGGGCATCCTCACCTCGATGGTCGGGAAACGCGGGTTCGAGTCCCGTCGCTCCCGTCTTTAGAAGTGCCTGCAGATGGAAAAATCCCTGCGAATCGGTGGTTTCGCTTGAGACCTTGTGGCCGGTCGCACGAACAAAACCAGGTCACCGGATGCGATGCCTTTGGCAGGTTGTCTGGTCGCACGAGCCGCCGCCGGGCGACGCTGCGAGAGCAACCGCCGGAGTATCGGGAGTGCCAATGCGGCCGTCAGGGACGCTTCAACTCAACGCGACCCTCACACAAACATGGCGCCTTAGCCGCGACTATGGCCCGCCGGCGACTCCCGCCATCGCCGACTGCCTTCGCTCCGTCGGCGAGCGTGAGATGGCCAGGTTGGGACGCGTCACGGTTACCTACTACAAAGTCCTCCCAGGGGACGACGAGAACTGTTTCATTCTGCATAACAACACGACCGTCATCGAGGTCGTCGGCAAGGGCACGCTCGACCTGTCGAGGACCGGAAGGAGTTGGAGCAAGCGACGACACGACGACAATCACCGCCGGATGAAGGTCATCGTTTACTGAGAGCGACGGCGATCGTGCAGCCCATGACCAGGAGCGCGACGCTGTTCGGGACGACGAGTGGCAGGTCGTGACTGGCGATGCCGTAGGACACCCACAGTCCGAAGCCGACCAGCAGCACAGCGAAGTAGCCGACCGAGATTCCCTCCGAGGAGCGTCGCCGCACGATCTCTCGGATCTGCAGAATCGGCGAGAGCGCCATGACGACCGCCCACGATGCCGCCGTGATGCCAAGCGCGGTCGAAACCATCGAGCCTCCTTCGTGATGGTGACGCGCTCGGTTACCGGCCACGCTCGCCCCGAAAAGACGGGAGGAGGAGCGCCCGCGCAGCCGGTCGCAGCCTAGCAGCGCCCAAGCGGCGTCTCCGCTGACCGCTTCGTTTCGGTCTGGCGCTCCCTCGCCCATCCGCTCGGCGATGCGGGCGAGCTCTTGACGGTGAGGCGCGGATCCGGTGAGCGCCTACGTCCGGACGATCGGGCGGCGTAGCGCGGTAACGATCGGATCGGTGAGTGGGCTGATGACCCGCACGAGCCGGGTGACGTAGAGGCGCCCGACCGTGGTGACGAGCAGCGCCGAGCCGAGCCCGACGAACAGGCTGGCCGCGATGTCGGCCGGGTAGTGCACGCCGACGAAGATTCGGTCGAGCGCGATCGCGGTGGCTGCAAGGACGAGCAGGCTCCCCAGCTGCCGGCTGAACGCCAAGACGGCGAAGGCGATCGCGAAGGCGACGGTCGCGTGCTCGCTCGGAAAGCCGTTGTCCGGGCCATGCCGGACGAGGAGGAGCGTCTGGGTCGGGTGCGTCACGAACGGCCGCGCGTCGTACCAGACCATGCTCAGCACGGCATTGACGCCGAGCCCGATCACAGCTGACAGCGCGGCCGAGACGGTCGCGAGCTTCCAGCGAAGCGGTCCGCCGGGACGTGCGAGGAGCCAGAGGGACCCACCGATGCCGACGAGGACGAAGATGGCCCAGGCGTTGAAGATCTGGGCGGCGTCCTGACCTCCGTCGTTACCGCGCGTCGCGTCGTTCAGCCAGTGGAAGATCGACCAGTCCATCGCCTTCCAATCGTACGGGTCACGAAGCCTCCGTGATTTCTCCTGGCCGAGGCGTCGTCCGTCTGGTCGCACGAACAAAAGCGGTTCACGAGCGTGACAGCGGCACGTCGCTATAACCCATCCCGGTGAACGGCGGCGAACAGAAAGCCACGTCCGAGTCATCGGCGCCCGCGCTCGCCGAAGGGGCGACCCGATGAGAAAGGACGTCCGCGAGTTCATCCGCCGACTCGAGGCGGTCGGGCTCACGGTCGAGTCAACGCCCGGGCACTACCACGTCCTGCGCGACGGGAAGCCGCTGCGGAAGCAGAACGGGATGCCGTTCACGCTCCCGTTCTCTCCCGACACGATCCGCTGGCGCCGTTCGGCAGTCGTCGAACTTCGCAAGCTCGGCATCGACCTGTAGTCCGCGCGCCGTCCAAGCGCCTGTTGCCCTTCGCCTCCATGTCCTCGCCGCCCTCGACCTCGATCGAAAAGCGGTCACGGAGCGGTGTCACGAGCGCCTTCCTCACCGTCGCGACGGTCTCGCCCTCGCGCTCGATCTCCATCGTGTTGCGAATGCTCAGCAGCTTCTTCCGGATCGTGAGCAATTCGTCACCCTCGGGCGCCTGCAGAATGAGCGTCTTCCGGATGCGGAGCGCCTTGCCGTCCACCTTGAACGCAGGCCGACCGCCGCCGGTCTCGATCCAGTAGTCGTCGCCGATCGCGAACATCTGCTCGCGCATCTGGTACTTCATTTCGACCCCCGCCGCGGCGCTTGGTACCCCGTCATGACTCCGCCCCCGCTCGTAATGGCGAGTGGTCGGGTTCGACCTCGTAAGAGGTGATGGTGGCGGCGATGAGCTGCACGAAGTTGGTTGTTGCATCGAAGGGGGCTGCGTGGCCTGCCCCTTCGATTCGATGGCTTCTCGCAGTCGGGATGGCAGCGGCCAGCGATCGGACGAGCCGGAACATGTTGGAGGGGCTTCGTGCGCCGTAGCTGCAGACGACGGGGACCTCGATGGCGGCGAGATCCCTCGCCGATGGATAGGTGCCGATCGAGTTGCGGAGGTCTTCCAAGGCTGCTCTCGCGTTGTCCCTGCCGGCTCGCCGCCACTCCTCGCGAAACGCATCCCACGCGCTTCCACCGTCACGGTAGGTGTAGGCGGAGCGCAGTAATGTCTCGGCGGCGTCGCCATGCCGGCCGCGCAGAGTGAGCAATCCGATCTTGGCGAGTGCCGCGACCTGCGACGCGGTGGGACGATGGCGAGCGTACCGCCAGGGGAACTCGTGGGCGACAACCGCCCACACCAGGTCCGGACGACGAATCGCGAGGTCGACGGCGATCGCCGCCCCGGCGCTTGTACCGACCGCGACGGCGGGTGGGATCACCAAGTACTCCAGAAGCGCCGCGGCGTCGGCCGTATGGGTGGACATCGAGCGCACCGGTTCGCCGCCGGAGCGGGCGTAACCGCGCCGGTCGTAGGCAATCACTCGGCCGATCCGGGCGAGCTCCTCGGCCGCAGCGCCACAGGTTGAGGCCGTCGACCCGGCAGGGTGAACCAGAAGGATCGGTACACCCTCGCCCAGCTCCTCGTAATAGAGGTTGCATCCGTTCGACCTCACGGAACCCACAACCGGCCTTGCCCGAAAGGTCATGGGATCTCGACCTCACTGACGTGGCTGACGGTCGTGCGCTCGGCGACGTAGTAGGGGAGCAGCCCGAGCGCCTCCTCTTCAGTGTCTGCGTCAACCGCCCACCAGATCGCGTGTCCGCCGGAGCGGCACGAGGCCAGGGTCGGACGGTGGCGAAGCGGGCTCTCGAGTCCCTTGAACGCGGCGAAGACGACGCCGCACTCGTTCGGTTTGTGCTGGTGCTCGAGCAGAAAGCGAGACATGGCGCTACTTGACCACGAGGCTCAGGATGATGCCGATCATCAGGAAGCTTGTAAGCGCGTGAGCGACGATGCTGATCCAAATGCTTCGGAACCGTCTCGCCGGATACGCCTGACCGAAGATCCCGGTGAGCAGGGTCGTCGGCATGACCCACGGCTCGTGCAGGTGGTAGGCCGTGAAGATCGTCCCGTTCACGATCCAGTCGAACCTGCCGCAAACCTTCCGCATTCGCGGCAGCAGCAGCCCGCGGAAGAACAGCTCCTCGGCGACCGGCGCCAGAACGCAAATCAGCACCGAAAGCGCGAACAACCCCACGCTCCCTGGTAGAAGCGGTCGACGCGGACCCCACCGTTCGTGATGAAGTCGGAGAAGTCTCTCACCACCGGTCCTGTCGGATTGATCGGCACCATCTCCAAGGCGACGGAAAGGAGCACGAACGGCACCATCCACCACCACACCTTGCCGCCGACGCGGCCGGTCTTCGGATCCTGTGGGGCGCGGAGCCAAACGCGTCGCAAAGGCGCGCCCACCCGAGTCCCCCTGTTCCAGCCGAACCATGACCAGCGTCAAGACGAGGATCCAGACGAGCCCCGCGTTGAAGCAGATTAGGGGGCTGTTCCAAGTGGCTCGCGCAGCACTTCTGGGTCGCCTCCGCCACCGGCCCCGGGGCCCAGACGCTGAAGTGGGATCCGCGCAGCGGGTTGTGGACGGTCGTGGTGATGAATGCCGACGGGCGACCCGGGATCAACGTGGGCGCGGACCTGGGAGCCCGCATGCCGGCCGTGCTGTGGCTCGCGATCGGATTGCTGGCGGCAGGGGCGGTCTTCATGGCCGGCGGCGTGCTCCTGATCGCGGGAGCGATCCGCGGCCGTCGAGCCAGCCAAGTGAGCACGGTTTGAGACGAAAGGAGGGAGAGGAATCATGCAGCCGATCAAGGAAGCAGCGTCCGAGTTCCTCGCCAACAAGCGCGTGGCGGTCACGGGCGTGTCCCGCACGCCCAAGACACACGGGAGCAACAACGTGTACCGGCGGCTACGCGAGCGGGGCTATGACGTCTTCGCGGTCAACCCGAACACCCAGGAGGTCGAAGGGGATCGGTCCTACCCGGATCTGCAATCCATTCCGGGCGGCGTCGAGGCGGTGGTGATCGGAACTCGGCCCGAGATCGCCGAGGACACGATGCACGAGTGCGCCGAGCTCGGCATCAAGCACGTCTGGATGCACCGAGGCCCCGGCGCGGGCAGCGTCTCGAACGCCGCCACCGACTACGGCCGGCAACACGGCATCACCGTGATCGACGGAGGCTGTCCGCTGATGTTCGAGCCCACCGCCGACTTCGGCCACAAAATCATGCGCTTCGTGTACGCCGGAAAGGTGCCAAAGCACGTCTGAACCAGAGAGGAGAAGACGATGAGCGCCAAGCAGAAACTCCTGGATCGTTACGTCGAGCGGTACAACGCGGGCGATCTCGACGCGGTCATGGATCTCTATGCCGAGGACGCCGTCCAACTGATGCCCGACGGCTTCTTTGAGGGCCGGAGCACGATCCGCGAGCGCCTCGCCCAGGAACTGAACGGGTTCTCGGATCTCGCCCATAGGGTGGAGAGCTTCGTCGAGCAGGGCGACGCGTTCGCAGACGAGTGGACGTTCGTAGGAACGCACACCGGTCCGTTCGCGCTGCCGGACGGCGGTCAGCTACCTCCCACCGGCAGCGGGTGGAGCTCAGGGGTATGGAGTTCGTGCAGGTGCGCGACGGGAAGATCGTCGTTGACAACCTGTACTACGACAACATGGCCGTCGCCGTCCAGCTCGGCCTCGTCCCGGAAGTCGCGACCGCGTGATCGAGTCGCGATGAGCTGATCGATCGAAGACCAGCCGGAACGCGCTCGCCCGGCGGCCGTGGCGAATCGGCTACCTCTACCTCACTGGCGGCGTCGAGACGCGGGATCAGCGTCAGTCGGGGTATTCGTCCTTCCGCCAGGCGCGTGGCTCGTCGGGCGGCCCGTTCGGCGTCCGGTCGAGCAGGGAGCTGTAGTACGGCGCGACGAACGGGTCGGGCGCCGACACCGTGTAGGTGTGGTAGACGGTGCCGTTCTCGCGGGCGAAGGCGATCCAGCTCGGGTTCTCGCGCATTCCGTCCTCGAGCTTGGCTCCGACCTGGTTCGACCATTCCTCGAGCCACTCCGGCGGGTCGTCGAGCACCTCCTGCACCTCCGGGATCTGCTTCGCCTGCTCCGGGGTCAGGGCGAGGCCGAAGTCGAACGCGAAGTCGCTGTTGTAGGTGGAGACGTAGGGGAACTGCCAGCCCATCCGCTGCTTGTAGGCGGTGAGGCGCTCGATCGGCGCGCGCGAGAAGCAGATCAGCGTCACGTCGCGCTGGTTCAGGTGGACGAGCGAGCCGTCGAGGCCGTCACCGAGGTTCGTGCAGCCGGGGCAGGCGCCGTTCTCGTAGTCCGGCCCGAACATGATGTTGTAGGCGAGGAGCTGTGAGCGGCCCTCGAACAGCTCCGCGAGGGTCTTCTTGCCCTCCTCGGTGTCGAACTCGTACTCCTTCTCGACCCGCACCCAGGGGAGCTCGAGCCGCTTCTTCTTGAGCTCCTCGTCTCGTTCGGCCTGCTCGCCCTCGAGCTTCGCGAGCTCGTCGCGTGCGGCCTGCCATTCCTCGCGGGTTCCGATCTTGTGCTCGGGCATCTTCTCCTCCTCCTCTCGAGCTCGGGGTCAACGATGAGACTCCGGCCCCGGGGCAAACTCATCGCGGCAGGATGACATGAGGACTACCCGCTTCCAGGTCCTCGAACCAGGCGCCTTGTACCATCGCGCCGTGCGCGAGCTGGCTCCAGGCCTGTGGCACTGGGAGGCACCGCATCCGGACTGGACGCCCGAGGACTGGTGGCCCCAGCGCGTCTCCTCGTACGCGATCGACGACGGCATGCGCCTGCTGCTCTTCGACCCGCTGGCCGTTCCGGCCGAGCTCGAGGAGCTGGCGGCCGACCGCGAGCCGGTGATCGTGCTGACGGCGCCGTGGCACGAGCGCGACACGAAGCGCCTCGTGGAACGGCTCGGCGCGCCGGTGTTCACGCCTCCGCCCGACACGGGCGAGGACCTGATGCAGAAGTTCGACATCACGGCCGAGCAGGTCGCCGGCTGGGTCAGCCCTGACCTCAGGTGGCTCATCGAGGGGGGCGGGCTCGAGAAGCACCTGTACGCGGCCGGCGAGCGGCTGCCCTTCGGAGCCGAGGTGTTCCAGGGAAGGGAGCACAACGACCTCGTCCTCTGGCTCGAGGGTCGCCGCGCGGTCATCGCCGGCGACTCGCTCGCCGATTTCGGCCGCGGCCTCGAGATCCAGGTGGAGAAGATGGGCGGGCGCGTGACGCGCGAGGAGGTCGCCGAGGGGCTGCGTCCCCTGCTCGAGCGACCGGTCGAGCACGTGCTCAGCTCGCACGGCGGGCCGCAGGACCGGGCCGCGCTCGAGCGGGCGCTTGCCTGACGGTCCCTACCGAGCCACGACGCGGCGGTAGCGCCAGGCCGAGAGCGGCGCGAAGACGGCGATGATCGCGAGCGTCCAGGCCACCGCCAGCCAGACGTCGTTGCCGGCCGGGATTCCGAGGAAGAGCGCGCGGGCGGCGTTCACCATGTACGTGAACGGGTTGTGCTCGGCGATCGGCTGCAGCCAGCTCGGCATCGAGGCGACCGGGACGAACGCCGACGAGACGAACGTCACCGGGAAGAGGATCGTGAACCCGTACGCGTTCGACGCCTCCGGCGAGGACGACGAGAGCCCGATGAACGCGAACACCCATGAGAACGCGTAGCCGATCAGCAGGAGCAGTGCGATCCCGGCGATCACCGCGCCGACGCTGCTCGAGAAGTTGAAGCCGACGAGCAGCCCGACGGTGAACATCACGACCAGCTGGAAGACGTTGGTCACGACGTCGCCGAGGGTTCGTCCGGTCAGCAGCGCCGAGCGGGTCATCGGCAGCGAGCGGAACCGGTCCATCAATCCCTTCTTGACGTCCTCCGCGAGCCCGAGCGCCGTGACGAAGCCGCCGAAACAGATCGACTGCACGATGATCCCCGGCATCAGGAAGTCCACGTAGTCGAAGCCCGGTGTCTGGATCGCGCCGCCGAAGACGTAGACGAACAGCAGCACGAAGAGGATCGGCTGGATCGTGAAGCCGACCAGCAAGTCGGGCTGGCGCGGGATCCGCAAGAGACTGCGCTTGGCGAGGACGAGGGTGTCCGAGATCCCGTAGCAAAGCGTCCTCACCGGGATTCCGCCTCCGCTTCCTCGGCCTCCGGCTCGGCGGCGTGCCCGGTCAGGGTCAGGAAGACGTCGTCCAGCGTCGGGATGCTGACGGCGATGTCGTCGATCGCGATCCCGGCGTCGTCGAGCCGCCGGACGGCATCGGCGATCGTCCCTCGGCGCTCGGCGACCGGCACGCGGACGGTTCCGTCTTCGAGAAACGGGCGGTCGCTCGCGATCGAGGCGAGCGCGGCCACCGCCTCCTCTCCGCGCCCGCCGTCGCAGAGATGGATCTCGAGCCGCTCGCCGCCGACCTGGGCCTTGAGCTCGTCCGGCGTTCCTTCCGCGATCACCACACCCTGGTCGATCACGGCGATGCGGTCGGCGAGCCGGTCGGCCTCGTCGAGGTACTGCGTCGTGAGCAGTACGGTCGTGCCCTCCGAGACGAGCGCCTCGATCGCGTCCCAGAGCCCGATCCGGCTGCGGATGTCGAGACCGGTCGTCGGCTCGTCGAGGAACAGCACCGGCGGCCGGGCGACGAGCGCGGCGGCGAGATCGAGCCGCCGGCGCATGCCGCCGGAGTACGTGCGGACGAGGCGGCCACCCGCGTCGGACAGCTCGAAGGAGGCAAGGAGCTCTCGTGCCCGCTCACGCGCGTGGGCTCGTTCGAGGTGGTAGAGCCTGCCAACCATCTCGAGGTTCTCGAAGCCCGTCAGGTTCTCGTCCACGGCGGCGTACTGGCCGGCGAGCCCGATCCGCTGGCGAACCTTTGCGTCCTCCTTGACGACGTCGAACCCGGCAACCCGCGCCGACCCCTCGTCCGGGAGCAGCAGGGTGGTGAGGATCCTGACGGCGGTCGTCTTGCCGGCCCCGTTCGGGCCGAGCAGTCCGAAGACGCTTCCGGTCTCGACACGGAGGTCGACGCCTCGGAGGGCCTGGACGTCGCCGTAGCTCTTCTGTAGCCGGGTGGTCTCGACGGCGGGATCTGCCGGCACGCTCTCTACGCTAGCGACCGGCTCCGTGTCACGGCTGCACCCGACCGCTACAATTTGCACCGCCGGGGGGCAGTATCCCCGAACGGGTGTAGCCCGTCAGTACGGCTCGAACATCGAGCCCGGGCGCGCCGGCCTTGCGAGGCGGGAGAGACCTTCGGCTGATCGTCAATCACGGCGCTCAGTCGAAAGGAGACTCTGAGCAGATGAACATCACGGCAACTCGATTCGCCACCAAGGCCCGTACGTGGCTGCTGATCGCGGGTCTGACAGGACTGCTGATCGCGATCGGCGCTCTGATCGGCGGCGGCTTCCTCTACATCTTCGTCGGACTGGCGGTGCTGATGAACGTCGCCGGCTACTGGTTCTCGGACAAGCTCGCGCTCAGGGCGAGCCGCGCGCAGCCGGTCGAGCCGGGCACGATGCCCGAGCTCGAAGGCATAGTGCAGGACCTGGCCCAGCGCGCGCAGGTGCCGGTTCCACGGCTCTTCCTGATCCCCTCGGAGCAGCCGAACGCGTTCGCGACCGGCCGCAACCCGAAGCACGCGGCGGTGGCCGTAACGCAGGGTCTGCTGCAGCACCTGCCACGCGATCAGGTGAAGGGCGTGCTCGCACACGAGTTCGCGCACATCAAGAACCGCGACATCCTCGTCTCGTCGATCGCGGCGATGGTCGCCGGAGCGATCTCGGCGATCGCGAACGTCCTCCAGTTCTCGCTGCTCTTCGGCGGCGACGACGAGGACTCGGGCCCGCTCGGCCTGATCGGGACGCTGGCCACGATCATCCTCGCGCCGCTGGCCGCGATGCTGATCCAGCTCGCGGTGTCACGTCAGCGCGAGTACCTCGCCGACGCGACCGGCGCGCAGCTGCTCGGCCGCGGCGAGCCGTTGGCGAACGCGCTGGAGACGCTCGAGCGGGGCGCGCAGGCGGTCCCGATGAACGTGAACCCGGCGACGGCGTCGCTCTACATGGTGAACCCACTCCCCCGCGGCGGCGTGGCGACACTGTTCATGACGCACCCGCCGCTCGGCGAGCGCATCCGCCGGCTGCGCGCGCTGGACGCCGGCTCGGCGGTCCAGATGGTCGCCTAGCCCTTACGCGCGGTCGAGGCCTCGGCGGCCCTCGGTCGACGAGAGCAGCGTGATCCCGATCGCCGCCAGTGCGATTGCGACGAGGAACTTGACGAGCCAGCCCGCGTCGAAGAGGTCGGCGAGGATGCCGCCCAGGAGGCTCGCGGCGATGCCGACGAGCGCCGTTGTCAGCAGCCCGACCTGCTGACGGCCCGGGAGGATCAGCCGGCCGAGGCCGCCGACGATCAGGCCGGTGACCGCGAGCCAGAAGAGCTCGAACGCGAGGCCGATCAGCGAGCCCGCCAAAAGCAGGGCCAGGATCACGACGATCAGGACGACGACGATTTCCAAGGCCGGCACGCTATCGAACGATCGCTGGCTCTCCGCCGTCCGGTGGGCTAGGCCGTTACCAGCTCTGCGTCCCGCGAAGCGAGCGTTGCATAGCGGCCGCCGGCCGCGAGCAGCACCTCGTGACGGCCGATCTCGACCACGCGGCCGTGGTCCAGGACGACGATCTGGTCGGCGTCCCGCACGGTCGAGAGACGGTGCGCGATCGCGATCGTCGTCCGGCCTGCCGAGAGCCGGTCGAGCGCCTCCTGCACGAGCCGCTCGGTCTCGGTGTCCAGGGAGCTCGTCGCCTCGTCGAGCACGAGGATCGGCGGGTTCCGCAGGATCGTGCGCGCGATCGCGATGCGCTGCTTCTCGCCGCCCGAGAACCGGTAGCCGCGCTCGCCGACCACGGTGTCGTAGCCGTCGGGAAGGGCCGCGATCACATGGTGGATGCGCGCGGCCTCGGCGGCGGCTTCGATCTCCTCGTCGGTCGCGCCGGGCTTCGCGAAGCGCAGGTTCTCGCGCACCGACTCGTGGAAGAGATACGTCTCCTGCGATACGACGCCGACGAGGTCGGTCAGCGCGGCGAAGCTCAGGTTGCGCAGGTCTTCGCCGTCAATGGTGATCGAGCCGCGCGAGGCGTCGTACAGCCGCGCCGCCAGGTAGCCCAGCGTCGTCTTGCCCGAGCCCGTTTCCCCCACCAGCGCCGTCGTCGTCCCTGCCGGCACTGCGAACGAGACGTCTTGCAGCGTCCACTCCTCGCCGTAGCGGAACCAGACGTGGTCGAAGACGACGTCGCCGGCGCGGCCGACCGCGAGCGCGTCCGGCTTCTCCTCGATGTCGACCGGCTGGTCGAGGTACTCGAAGATTCGGTCGAAAAGCGCGAGCGAGGTCTGCACGTCGAGCCCGACGCCGAGCAGCGACCCGACCGGGAAGAAGAGCCGCGTCTGCAGGGTCGTGAAGGCCACCAGCACCGGGATCGAGATCGCGCTCGAGCCGCTCGCGAGCGCGAGCCCGCCGAACCAGTACACGGCCGCGGGCATGATCGCGAAGCTGGTCTGGATCGAGGCCATCACCCAGCGGCCGGCCATGCGCTGGCGCACCTCGAGCTCGGCCAGCCGCAGCGAGTCGGACTCGAAGCGGTCGGCGAGCTCGGCGCCGCGGCCCATCGTCTTGCCGAGCAGGATCCCCGAGACCGAGAGGGACTCCTGCACGAGGCTCGAGATGTCGGCGAGTGTCTCCTGCGTCGTCTTCGCGATCCGTCGACGCTCGTTTCCGACACGGCGTGTGAGCAGGACGAACACCGGCAGCAGCGCGAATGCGAACAGCGCAAGCTGCCAGCTGAGCAGCAGCATGCCGACCATCGTCGCGACGACCGTCGTCACGTTCGAGGCGATCGACGTGGCGGTATTGGTGACGACGCTCTGGACGCCACCGATGTCGTTCGAGATCCGCGATTGCACCTCGCCCGTGCGGGTGCGGGTGAAGAAGGCAAGCGAGAGGCGCTGCAGATGCCGGAAGACGGCGGCGCGAAGGTCGTGCATGACCCGCTGGCCGACCTGGTTCGAGAGCAGGGTCTGCACGACGCCGAGAGCGCCGGTCACGATCGCGATCGCGATCATCCCCCCGGCGGCCAGCGAGAGCTCTCTGGTGTCGTTGTTGCCGATCGCTTCGAGCACGCGCTTGAGCAGGAAGGCAGGAATGACGCCGAGCCCGGCCGTCACGACGATCAGCAGGAGCAGGCCGGCCAGGCGCACCGTGTAGGGACGGAAGAGCGGGCCGATCCGGCGCAAGTTCGCGCGGCGCTTGGCAGGGTCGGCGGGACGCTCGGGGTCTTCCCGGGACGAGTGGAAGTACATGCCCATCGCGCTCAGGGTACGCGGGGGAACGCGGGCGAACGAGGCGCCGATCGGGCCGCGGCTACTTCGGCGCTAGAGAGCGCGCGTACGAGACGCCGCGGTCGACCCAGGCGGAAAGCGCGTCGTCCGCGTCGACCTCGCCAGACTCCAGCCGGAGCCACCCTGCCATCGCGCGGCCGCGCATCACCATCTCTTCGGCCGGCGTCGTCTGGACGAGCTGCTCCGATTCGGCAGGGTCGACACGCACGAGAATCCCGCCCTGACCGCTCGCGGCGACGGCCATGTTCCCGTTGATCAGGAACGAGAGGCCGCCGAACATCTTCTGCTCGGTAACTCCGCCTTCGGCGGCCACCAGAGCGCGGATCCGGTCGGCGAGCTCCTCGTCGTACGCCATCCGGTCCGATCCTATGCCGGTTGACCCCTTGCCGGGGAAGGCGGAAGATTGCGACTCTCGCAAAGGAGGTCGGAATGTCCTGGAACCTCGCAGGAAGCTACGTCGAGACGTGCTCGTGCGAGCTGATGTGCCCGTGCAACCTCTCGTTCGACCACGGCGCCACCTATGACTACTGCCGCGTCACCTTCGTCTTCGCGATCCGCGACGGCGAGGTCGAGGGCACCGATGTGGGAGGGCTCAACTTCGCCGCGATTGCCGATACGCCGAAGGTGATGACCGACGGGAACTGGCGCCTTGGCCTGTTCGTGGACGAGCGGGCGACGGACGAGCAGGCCGACAAGCTCGTCCAGGTCTTCAGCGGTCAGCTCGGCGGACCGATGGGCGCTCTCGCGCCGCTGGTCGGCGAGATGCTCGGCGTCGAGCGTGTGGCCATCGAGGTGCGGGACGACGGCTTGCGCCACAGCGTCCGCATCGGCGACGGGATCGACTTCGAGATCGAGGACATCGTCCCATTCGGCGTCGAGACCGGCAGACCGGTGCGCTTTGACGGGATGTTCCACCCAGCCGGCTCCGACCTCACGATGGCCGAGGCCAAGCGGTCGCGGATCAGCGCCTTCGGGATCGAGTACGAAGGCAAGACCGGGCTCTCGAAGTCCGACTTCTCCTGGGCGGCGTGAGCACCGCCGACGCGGGTCCGGCTCCCGCCCTCGTGGCGGCGCGCACGCGGCTCGGGCTGGTGGCGACGCTGCTCGTCCTCGCCGCGGCCGGGTGGTGGTGGACGGCCGACCAGATGCAGGGAATGGACGACGGACCGTGGACGGGACTCGGCGCGCTCGGCTGGTTCCTCGGCGTCTGGGTGGTGATGATGGCGGCGATGATGTTCCCGTCGGTCTCCCCGACGGTCGCGCTCTACGCGCGTCTTACGCGGGAGCGAGCGCCGCTCACACCGTATCTCTTCGCGGCCGGCTACCTGCTCATATGGGCCGCGGCGGGCCTGGCGGCATACGCGCTCGCTCGCGCGGGCAGCGGCGTCGCGGGCGACGTCCTCTCCTGGGGACGCGCGGGCCGGTGGGTGGCGGGGGCGACGCTGCTCGCAGCCGCTGTCTACGAATTGACTCCGCTCAAGGACGCGTGCCTCGGGAAGTGCCGCAGCCCGCTTGGCTCGCTGCTCGGCTCGTGGCGTGGTGGCCGTACCGGCGCCGTGCGGATGGGCGCGGTGAACGGCGCGTGGTGCGTCGGTTGCTGCTGGGCACTGATGGCGTCCCTGTTCGCGCTCGGGATCATGAGCGTGGTCTGGATGGCGTTCGTCGCGGGCCTGATCGCGGTCGAGAAGACGCTCCCGTGGCGGCGGGTGGTGACCTGGGGTACGGCAGCCGTCCTGCTCGCGCTCGGCCTGCTTCTGCTGGCGGCGCCGGACACGATCCCGGCCCTGACGATTCCCGGCGGTGGCTCGATGCCCGGCATGAACATGAGCCCTTAGCCGTGAGCACGATCGCCGACCTGGACGAGCTCGCGCTGGCCCTCCCCCAGGTGACCAAGGAGGTCTCCGGCGACGGCCGGCCCGCCTACAAGGTGCACGGCAAGCTCTTCTGCTGCCAGCGCAGCCGCCGGCCGGACGCCCTCGACGAGCACGGCGAGCGGCTCGACGACGTGCTCATGTTCCGCGTCGCGGACCTCGACGTGAAGGAGCTGCTGCTCTCGGACACGCGCGGGATCTACTTCACGACGCCGCACTTCGACGGCTATGCGGCGGTGCTGGTGCGGATCCCGAGCCTCGAGCGGCTCGACCGCGACGAGCTGCACGACCTCGTCGCGGAGGCGTGGCTGACGCGCGCGCAGAAGCGCCTGGCGAAGGCGTGGCTCGCCGAGACCGACTCGTCGTAAGGTCAGGGAGATCGCGGAGCGGTAGCCACCGGGCGCGACGACTCCCGAAGCAGCCACGTGCCGGCGAAGGCGATCCAGGCGAAGACGACGACGGTCCCGGCTCGCGTCGCGGCGCCGTCCCCAATCACGGAGAAGACCGCGTTCGCAAGCAGGATCGCCGGAACCGTGACCAGGCTCGGCAGCCAGGCGCCGCGCCAGCCCTCGATTCGGCGGAACGCAAATGCGCAGAGGAGCGGCGCGAGCAGCAGTGCGGCAGCCGTGATGCCGGACTCGAGCTTGTGAGCGTGCGAGTGCCAGGAATCGTTCGTGCAGGCTGCGTCGATCCCGCGGCAGTCAGGCAGCCGTGCCGGCAGGGTCGCGGCGATACGAGTAGCCGCCGCGCTGCTTTGTCGTGAGGCCGAGGAACACCGCGGCGAGACCGACGACCAGGTGCGGCATCCACACATTCGCGCCTTCGTCGACCAAGCCGAACAGCCACGGCGAGAGCGCGAGCAACGTGCCCGCGACGACGTCGATCAGGTTGTGCACAGCCATCGGTGCGACCTTCCAGACGCCGAGCTCGTAGTCGGTGAACAGGCTGTAGCCGATCAGCCCGATGCCGAGCACGATCGGCACGACCGTCGCGGCCGTGTGCCCCGAGAACTGGAAGATCCACGGCGCGGCGATCAGGGCGACGCCGACGATGTAGTCGAGCGGCGCGTGGAACTTCGTCGGGATGAAACGCATTGCGGCTCCTTTCGAGACGTGCTTCCCGACTGATTCGCACGACCGCCCGGGGCGGTTCGGCTAGGAGGGCTTGGCGGAACGCTGCTCGCTCTCGCGGCCCGAGGGCATTGACGGTGTTTCGTCAAGCCCTCCTTAGGCCAGGGTGCGAAAGCCGAGGTCGAGTAGCCGCCGCGCGTCCGCAGGCGCATTCGCGTCATGCAGCACGACGGCGATCACCGTGCGGCCGCCGCGCGTGGCGGAGGCGACGAGGCAGTGTCCGGCGAGCGTCGTCCAGCCGGTCTTGACGCCGTCGGCGCCGCGGTACGTCCCGATCAGCGGGTTCTTGTTCACGTAGACCTTCTCGTAAGTCGGCGCCGACCACGGGATGTGCGCGATCCGCTTCCGGACGATCGCGCGGAAGCGGGCGTCGCGGAGGGCGACCCGCGTCAGCGCTGCGAGGTCCCACGCGCTCGAGTAGTTGTCCTGGTCGATCACGCCGCTGGGCGTCGAGAAATGGCTGTCGCGGAGACCGAGCTCCCGCGCCTTCGCGTTCATCCGCGCCACGAAGGCATTGCGCGAGCCGGCCGTCGCGAGCGCGAGCGCCGCGGCGTCGTCGTTGCCCGAGTACAAGAGAAGCCCGTAGAAGAGCTTCCAGGCACGGACGCGCTCACGCGGGCGAAGACCTTCCTTCACCAGGGGAACGCGCGTGGCGGCCGGCGGGACCGTGACCAGAGCGTCCCGCGGAAGCGCTCGAAGCGCGAGCAGCGCGGTCAGGATCTTCGTCGTCGACGCGACGGGCAGCCGCCGGTGTGGGCGGCGCGCCCACAGCACGCGCCCGGTGCCTGCGTCGGCCACGATCGCGGCCCGGGCGGCTAGGCGGAGCGGGACGGTGACCGGGCCCCGCGTCCACAGCAGCGTCTCGGGCTGCACCGGCTTGCGCACCGGGGCGACGGAAGCAGTGCCGCCGTGCCTAGGCCGAACTGCGGAAGTGGCGCGGGCGGACGAGTGCATGTGCGAGACGATCACCGCCGCCACTCCGGCGGCGGCCACGACGAGCACAAACGCAGCAGCACGCGTGCGCCGTCGCCGCCGCCCACGCCGGACCACGGGCGTCAAAACGCCTGACGGGACACGCGGCTCCTCCGCCACGATTTCGAACGTACCACCGCGAAGACCCAACTCTTGCAATCTCCGCACTCTCGAAACTATTCTTTAGGAGTGGCTAAATCGCGCGTGACGCGGCGCCAGCTACTGGCGGCAACCGCGCCGGCCGTCGCAGCGGTGCCGCTGGCCAAGCTGGCGCTGGACAAGCCGGCCCAGGCTGCGACCCCACACGTGCACTACCCCGGAATGGCCATGGCCGAGCCGACCCACGCCGCGATGAGCGGCCACGAGGTTCCGGCGCCCGGCGGGCCGAGGGCGCTCGACGCGCTCCTTCACCCCCCGCCCGCGCTCGCGCACAAGCCCGGCCGCGTGCGCGGATACGAGGTCACGGCGGTCGACCGCGAGATCGAGGTGGCCAAGGGCGTGTTCTTCAACGCCTGGACGTACAACGGGACCGTCCCGGGCCCGGTCCTCCGCGCGACCGAGGACGACCTGCTGCGGGTGAACTTCACAAACGCCGGCTCCCACCCGCACACCATCCACTTCCACGGCATCCACCCGGCCGGCATGGACGGCGTCTTCGAGATCGTCGAGCCGGGTGGGAGCTTCACCTACGAGTTCCCCGCGCGCCCGTACGGGATGCACCTCTACCACTGTCATGCAACGCCGCTGAAGAAGCACATCGCGAAGGGACTCTACGGCGCCTTCATCATCGACCCGCCGGAGCCGCGCCCGCCCGCGCAGGAGCTGGTGATGGTCCTGACCGGCTTCGACACCGACGGCGACGGCGAGAACAACTTCTACGGCGTCAACGGGCCCGCCTTCTACTACGCGAAGTACCCGATCCGCGTGCGGCGCTCGCAGACGGTGCGGATCTACCTGGCGAACCTGACCGAGTTCGACCTGATCAACTCGCTCCACCTGCACGGCGAGTTCTTCCGCTACTACCCGACCGGCACGTCCGACCACTTCGAGTACACGGACACGGTCATGCTCTGCCAGGGCCAGCGCGGGATCATCGAGATCGACTTCGCTCACACCGGGCGGTTCATGTTCCACGCCCACCAGTCGGAGTTCACGGAGCTCGGCTGGATGGGGTTCTTCGAGGTCGTCGACTGATGGACTCGGCGGCGCACGAGCTCCCGCGCGGCTGGCGGTTCTGGGCGCTCCTGCCGCTGCTGCTGCTCGTCGGCGCGGTGGCGATCTTCGCGGCGAGCGGGACGACGCTGCTCGACCTGGTCGGGCGCGCGCCCCCGCCCGCTGACCAGTTCGACATCCGGCGGGTCGAGTTCAAGCCGGGCGAGATCCGGATCCACGTGACGAACCCGCAGCGGCAGGAGCTGACGATCGCGACCGTCACGGTGGACGACGCGATCGTGCCGTACAACGTCGACGGGCCGGCCACGCTCGGCCGGCTGCGCTCGAGCACGATCGTCGTCCCGTTCGGATGGGTCGAGGACGACCCCTACAGCGTCGGCGTGACGAGCTCGAGCGGGATCCAGACGACGTTCGACGTCCCCGCCGCAGTCGAGGCGCGAGGCGCATCACCGCGCGGGTTCCTGGGCTACGCGGTGATCGGCTTGCTCGTCGGGGTCGTGCCGGTCGCACTGGGTCTCGGCTGGCTGCCTTCCCTTCGCGGCAGCGGCTCGGCCTGGGTGGCGGGGTTCATGGCGCTGACCGCGGGGCTGCTCAGCTTCCTCGCGGTCGACGCGCTGACCGAGGCGCTCGACCTGCAGGCCGGCCTTCCGAGCGGCTTCCAGGGCCCCGGGCTGATCCTTCTCGGCGTCGCTGCGAGCTACCTTGGGCTCACGTTCGTCGCCCAGCGCTTCTCGGCCGCCCGCGGGCGCGAGCGGAGCGCGCCGCTCGAAGGCGTCGCCCTGGCGACGCTCGTGGCGATCGGGATCGGGCTGCACAACCTCGGCGAGGGGCTGGCGATCGGCTCCTCGATCGCCCTCGGCGAGCTCGCCCTCGGCACGTTCCTGATCGTCGGGTTCATGGTGCACAACGTTACGGAAGGCCTCGGGATCGCGGCGCCGATCGCCGACGGCGCGCGGGTAAGCCTCGGCCGGCTGGCGGTGCTGGCGCTGGTCGCGGGCGCGCCGGCGATCGTCGGCGCCTGGATCGGCGGGTTCATCACGAGCGACGTCCTCGGCGTGCTGTTCTTCGCGCTCGCGGTGGGCGCGGCCCTGCAGGTGGTGGTCGAGGTCGGCCGCTACGTGGCGCGCCGCGCGCCCGGGGGACTCCGCTCAGGCCCGGTGATCGGCGGCTACCTCGCCGGAATCGCCGTGATGTACGTCACCGGACTGCTGGTGGCCTGAGCGTGCCGGGGCTCGCCGACCTCAGCGACGCGCTCCAGGACTACCTGCGGGAGATCTACAAGCTCCAGGGGGACGGCGGGCGCGTGAAGACGACGACGCTGGCCCGGCGGATGGGGGTCAAGCCGCCGTCCGCGACCGCGATGGTGAAGAAGCTGGCAGCACAGGGGCTCGTCGACCACCAGCCCTACCGGGGCGTGCGGCTCACGCCTGGCGGCGAGCTGCTCGCGCTGGAGATGCTCCGCCACCACCGGCTGCTCGAGCTCTACCTGGCACGGACGCTCGAGCTCGGCCTCGACGCCGTGCACGCGGAGGCGGACCGGCTGGAGCACGCGCTCTCCGAGGATCTCGAGGAGCGCATCGACAAGGCCCTGGGCTCGCCGACGGAGGATCCGCACGGCGACCCGATCCCGGACTCGACGCTCAGGATCCTCCACCCGGAGACCCGGCGCCTCACCGAGCTCCTGCCCGGCGATCGCGCGACGGTCCAGGGCATCCCCGACGGGGACGGCGAGCTCGTCTCGCTACCTCGCGGACCTCGGGCTCGTGCCCGGCCGGCCGGTCGAGCTCGTGCGGCGCGGAGCCGTTCGGCGGTCCGCTCACCGTGCGCGCCGGCCGGCGCGTAGCGATCTCGCGCCAGCTGGCCGCCGAGATCCGCGTCTCGAGCTAGACCTCGGCGAGTGTTGCGCCGTCCAGCGGCCCACGTCCACTCCGTCCCCTCGTGGACGGCGTGCGTAGATGTCGTTGCGGAGCCGGTTCGCCTCCGCGTCCGTGAAGGTGCGGCTCGGGTGCCGAAGGACGACGCGAAGGAGCACGTTCTTCTGGCCCGGTCGCCAGCCCGAGCCGTTCCGCTGCCCGCGATGGCAGGGCTTCGCCCGGCGTCTCGGCGACGACCTCGACAGCCTCGACTGAAGCGGCGCGAGGAGTCGCGAGAGCCTCGATGGAGCGGTCGCGGAAAGTTCCGGGTTCACGCGGCTCCAGCAGGCGCACCCCGACCGCAACGAGAAGATCGGGCGACCGCCCCCGAGCGCCTCGTTGACGAGCGGGTCGACGGCTGCAGGCCGAGTACAGCTCCTGTAGGAGGACGCGCGCGATCGGAGGAGCGGCAGCCGGATGTCGTCGATGCTCTTTAGAAGCGCAGTCGCCGGTCGAGGCCGAATGCCCATCTTCATCCCGCGTCGTCCTCGACAGGCTGCTTCTCGGAGCACCTCCTCGGCGAGGCCGCACTGGTAGCAGCTCGACCCACCGCCCTCCCCTACGGCCTCTCGTCGAGCCCTGCGCAGTGTGTAGGGATGCGGGGCGACTCCAGGTGTTCGGTACGACGCTCGGCACAAGCGCATTGACGGGGCGAAGCGGGCGACCAGCTCGGGAGCGGAGGACCCGCCGTGCGTGCGCGGCCGGAGAGCGTAGCCTGGCCGAGGACGCGAAGGTGGGGCTCCGCCCGACCGAGAGACGGTCGTTCGGTCGCGGCGATAGACCGGCCGAGGGGCACACGAGGAGGAGGATCCTCGGTAGCGACGGCATGCGCGAGCCTCCGGAGCAGTCGCGGTCGAATCATCGAGCTGGTGTGGTCCGCAGCACCTCGTTCGCGCTCACGTAGCGCGTAGTGGCAAGGGCGTCCCGGGCCGCCGCGTCCGGACGGATACCCGGGCCGACTCGTAGTTGTCCGCGACCGTTACGACCGGATGAGCCCGGTGGACGATCACGTCGCAGCCCCAGGCCCCACCGAGCGTCGCGACCGCCTCCTCGACGAGGAGCTGGGGCGCGTGCCTTCCGGCGGCGACGTCGGTGGAGGTCCGGCAGGGCCAGCGCCCGGCGGTAGGGATCGTCAGAGATGAGCACGTGTCCTCCTGATCACAGGTGCGGGGGCAGTGACGCCCCGGCTCGGCCTCAGGAGGAGCGGTGGCTAGGCGCGCGCCCCCGTCCCGGAGGTGAGCCGGGGCGGGAGAAACACGAAGCGCATCGTCATCGCAGCCACGAGCTTCAGGATAGCCTCGCACGCAGGTGAACCGTCGGCCCCGGAACGCGAGGCATGAGTAGGCCGTTCCTGCTCGTCCAGCTGAGCGACCCGCACATCGGGGCGTCGTGGGCCGAGGGCGACCCGGCCGCCAAGCTCGCGGCCGCGGTCGACCGCGTGCTCGCGCTCGAGGCGAGCCCGGACGCGGTGCTCGTCTCGGGAGATCTGGCCGACCACGCCGCAGACGGCGAGTACGAACAGGTCCGCGAGCTCCTGGCGCGAATCGACGCGCCGTCGTACGTCCTGCCCGGCAACCACGACGACCGCGACGCGCTGCACCGGCACTTCGGCGTTCCGGGAGCGGGAGGGGAGCCGGTGCAGTACGCCGTCAACCTGGGCCCGCTGCGGCTCGTCGTAGTCGACTCGACGATCCCGGGCGAGGACGGCGGTGAGCTCGACGACGGGCGGCTCAGCTGGCTCGAGGAGACACTCGCGGCGGCGCCGGACGTGCCGACCGTGGTCGCGATGCACCACCCGCCCTTCACGATTGGAATCGCGCCCTGGGACGCGATCGCGCTCCGGCCTGCGGATCGCGAGAAGCTCGGCGACATCCTCGCCCGGCACGAGCACGTCGAGCGCGTGCTCGTGGGCCACGTGCACCGGGCGATCTCGACCGAGCTCGGAGGCCGGCCGGTCATGTCGGTGCCGAGCACGTACATCCAGGGCCTGCTCGACTTCAGCGCCACCGAGCTCGCGCTTTCCGACGACCCGCCGGGCTTCGCGGTGCACGCGCTCGTGGACGGCAAGCTCGTCTCGCACGTCCAGCCGGTACGCGCCTGAAGACGCCCGTCAGTCGATCAGCTTGCGCTCCATGGCGTGGATCGCGATCCGCCACATGATGAGCGCGAACACGACGAGCACCCCCACGCGCAGGAGATCGTTCCACTCGAAGCCGTAGAGCACGGCGGCGCGCACGAGCTCGACGCACTGGTGGAGCGGGTTCAGCTCGGCGAGCACCTGAAGCCACCTGGGCAGGCCGTCGAGCGGAAAGAACGTGCCGGCGAGCAGGAAGAGCGGCGTCAGCACCGCACTGACGATGTAGTTGAAGTTCTCGATCGCCTTCGCGTAGCCGGCGGTCATGATCCCGAAGTTCGCCCACCCGAGCCCGGTTAGGAAGCCGATGAACGGGACGGTCAGCATCCCCCAGGTCGGGTCGAGCCCGAAGAAGATCGAGACCACCATCGGCACGCAGCCGTAGACGCCGGCGCGCAGGGCGATCCAGACCGACTCGGCAGTGACCAGCTCCTCCGTGTCGACCGGCGCTGCGAGGATCGCGTCGTACGTGCGCTGGAACTGGTACTTGACGAACGTCCCGAACATCGCCGCGAAGGCCGACGAGAAGAGGACTGCCGTCGCCACCGTTCCCGTGCCCACGAACTCGACGTAGCTGTAGCCGTTGATCGTGCTGACGAGCGAGCCGAAGCCGAAGCCGAACGCGAGCAGGTAGATCGTCGGCTCGACCGTCGACGAGAATGTCGCGGCGCGCCAGTACGACGAGAAGTTGACGATCTCGCGGACGAGGACGCCGGTGATCGCCGGCCGCTCGAGACGTCCGATCTTCGCGGTGCGGGCCGCGGCCGCCACTAGCCGATCTCCTCGCCGGTAAGGAGCACGAACACGTCCTCGAGGTTCGCCTGCCTGCGCTCGCCCTGGAAGCCGAGGCCGTTGCGTCCGTCGAGCCCCAGGATCGAGACGCTCGTGCCGGTACGACGCGTCTTCAGCCCGGACGCGCTCGCCTCGGACTCGACCTCCGCGAGCCGCTTGGGGGGCCCGTAGACCTCGAGCACCTCGCGCCCCGCGTGCTCGAGAACGAGGTCGGCGGGCTTGCCGCGGGCGACGCCCTCGCCGTGGGACATGATCAGCACGGTGTCGGCGAGGCGCTGGGCCTCCTCGATGTAGTGCGTGGACATGAGGATGGTCGTTCCTTCGTAGCGCAGCCGGTCGATGAGCGCCCACAACTGCTGGCGCACCTGCGGGTCGAGACCGACGGTCGGCTCGTCCATCAGCACGAGCCGCGGCTGATGCACGAGCGCGCGGGCGATCAGCAGGCGCCGGCGCATCCCGCCGGAGAGCTTGTCGACGCGCGTGTCGCGCCGGTCGGCAAGGTTCGCCAGCTCGAGCGAGCGCTCGATCGCGGCATGCCGGTCATGGCGGCCGATCCGGTACAGGTGTGCGAAGACGAGCAGGTTCTGCTCGACGGTCAGCGAGACGTCGAGGTTGTCGAGCTGCGGCACGACACCGCACTGCGCACGGGCCTGCTTCGAGTCGCGCGGCAGCTGGAAGCCGAGCACCTCGAGCTCGCCCTCGTCGGCGATCGACTGCGCGGTCAGCATCCGCATCGTGGTCGACTTCCCCGCGCCGTTGGGGCCGAGCAGGCCGACGCACGTCCCGACAGGAACGTCGAGGTCAAGGCCTGCGACGGCCGTGATTTGGCCGTAGCGTTTCACGACTCCGCGCAGGCGGATAGCGAGCTCCCCGCTCATCGCCTCAGCATGCCAGCAGGCGTCGGGTCAGCCGGTCGCCGGCGTGGAGATCGACGGATCCCAAAGCCGGAAGCCGCCGAGGAACGCGTTCTGGTTCGCCCCGAGGCGCACGTTCGGCGGTAGCTCGTCGAGTTTCTTCGCGTTGCCCCCGCCGAGGACGACGTAGTCCGGCTCGGTGGCCGCGGCCAGCAGGTCGACCGTCTCGGCGACTGCCTTCTGCCACTTCTTCTTGCCGAGCCTCTCACGGCCGCGCTCGCCGACGTAGTCCTCGAACGTCGCCTTACGGTACGGCAGGTGGCCAAGCTCCAGCGGCACGGCCTTCCCATCGTCGACGAGCGTCGAGCCGAGACCGGTGCCGAGCCCGAGGAAGAGCATCTTGCCGTCCTGGTAGTCGCCGAGCGCCTGCATGACCGCGTCGTTCATGACCTTCGTCGGCTTCCCGAACGCCTGCTCGAAGTCGAACCCGACCCAGCCCTCGCCGAGGTTCACGGGCTCGGAAGCCACCTTCCCCTCGCGGACGGGTGCGGGGATGCCGACCGAGACGACGTCGTAGTCCCAGTCCGCGGTCAGTTCGAGGACGCCGTCCACCATCTGGCGAGCGGTCAGATCCGGGCCCGACTCGAACCGCCTCCGCTCTCCTCCGCTCGAGCGCAGCACCTTGACGTGGGAGCCGCCGACGTCGACGCCCAGGATCTCGCGCTTGCCGGACTCCGTGCTCACGCGCGGAGTGTGCCGGGCTTCAGAGAATGGCGCGCGGGTAGGTCTTCGCCGCGACGACGGAGGTGACCACGAGGAAGCCGGCGACGACGGTGAAGTCCAGCCAGAGCATGCCGCCGGCCGAGATCCCGAGTAGCAAGTCCCGCATCCCGTGCACCTCGTAGCTGAGCGGGTTGGCGTGGGCCACGACACGCAGCCAGACCGGCATGATCGCGAGCGGGTAGAGCGCACTCGAGGCGAAGAAGAGCGGCATCACGACGAGCTGGCCGATGCCCATGAAGCGCTCGCGCGTCCGCACGAGCGACGCGAGGATCATCGAGAGGCACGCGAACGCCGCCGTTCCGAGGAGAAGCAGCACGATCGCGCCGAGGACGCGCGGAACGCTCCACCGGATCGCGATCCCGGCGACCGCGATCACGCACAGCAGAACGACCGCCTGGGTAAGCGCGCGGACGGCGGCGCCGGCGGCCTTGCCGAGCACGATCCCGAGCCGCGGCATTGGCGTCGCGAGCAGCCGCTGCAGCTGGCCGACGTCGCGCTCCCAGATCACGCCGAGCCCGAAGAAGATCGCGACGAACAGCGCGGCCTGCGCCATCACGCCGGGCGCGAGGTACGCGCGGTAGTCGTCGGAGCCGCCGGCGAGTGCCTGGTTGTGCCGCAGCGCCGTGCCGAAGACGAACAACCAGAGCAGCGGCTGCACCGAGCGGGTGAAGACGTCCAGGTGGTCGTGCCGGAGCTTGCGGAGCTCGGCCCAGCCCATTGCGAGGGTGCCGTCGCGCAGTCGCGCGGCGCGCACGGGAAGCAGCCTCAGCGCGGACTCAAGCGAGCCGGCGCGAACGTCTGCGGCTCGCGCGGACATCCCTGAAGCTCCCCCCTTCCTCGAGCCGGCCGCCCGTCACCTCCGTGAAGACGTCCTCGAGCGCCGGCACGCCGAACCGCTGCCGGAGCTCGCCGGGCGAGCCGAGCGCGGCGATCGTCCCACGGTCCATGATCGCGATCCGGTCGCACTGCCGCTCCGCCTCCTCCATCTGGTGCGTGGTGACGAAGATCGTGGTGCCGGCTTCCTCGCGCAGGAGCTCGAGCCGCTCCCAGACGAGCCGCCGCGCGGTCGGGTCGAGCCCGACCGTCGGCTCGTCGAGGAAGAGGACGGCCGGCTGCTTGAGCAGCGCGGTCGCGATCTCGAGCCGCCGCAGCATCCCGCCCGAGAGGGTGCGGCCAAGGCGGTCGAGGAACGACCCGAGCTGCATCGCCTCGACGGCATCCTCGATCCGCGGCCGCCGCTCGCGGCGCGGCACGCCGGTCGCCCGCCCGTAGAACTCGAGGTTCTCGTACGCGGTCAGCGCGCCGTCGATCGAGATCGCCTGCGGGACGTAGCCGATCGACTGGCGCACGGCGAGCCCGTCGCGGACCACGTCGTGGCCCGCGACGAGTGCCGTCCCCTCGCCCGGCTTCAACAGGGTCGTCAGCACGCGGATCGTCGTGGTCTTGCCCGCGCCGTTCGGGCCGAGCAGGCCGAACGCCTCGCCGGCCGCCACGTCGAAGCTGATCCCGGCAACCGCTTCGACGTCGCCGAAGCGGACGGCGAGGCCCTCGACGAGGACGACCTGCTCGGCGCGCTCCTCCGCGCACGCGAGCGCGGTCACCGCGCGACCAGCTCCTCGGTGCGGGTCCGGAGCACGAGGGCGGCCTTGGCAGTCAGCTGCACCAGGTGCGCGCGCTCCTCCGGCTCGAGCGCCTCGAGCACGTCGCAGAAGAAGAGCAGGCGCTGCCTCGCCACCCCCGCCGTGATCTCCGCGCCGTCGGGAGTGAGCGTGACGACGGTCGCACGGCGGTCCTCTGCGGCGTGGCGGCGCCCCACCAGGCCGAGCTCCTCGAGGCGGTCGACCATCCGGGTCGCGGTCGTGTCGTCGACGCCGACGCGGTCAGCCAGCTCGCCGATCCGCAGGCCGCCGCTCTCGCCGATCAGCGCGAGCGCGCGCACCTTGCTCGGCGTCAGCTTGCTCCCGAGCTCGGGGTGGAGCGAGGCGTGAAGGCGGCGGCTGGCCAGGATGGTGCCGAGCTCACGCCAGCACGTGGCGAGCTCGGCGGCGAACAACTTCAGCTCGCGACGGGACATAGCTGCACATTACAGAAACTGCGAACTGCACGAAATTCTTACAAGGGCCTTACGGAAAACGCGTTCGGACAGGCGTCATATCGGACAACGATCAAACGCAAGCAAGCGACCCAGGGGGTCTCATGAAGCTCGCAGTGCTCGCCGTGCTCGCCGCCGCAGCCGTTTCACTGCTCCTGCCCGTCACGTCGTCGGCGTCGCCCTACATCCGCTTCGGCGTGCAGGACGACGCGTATCTCGTCGCCGGCTCGTCGCTCGAGACGAGACTCGACACCCTCGACAGGATGGGCGCGAAGCTCGTCCGGTACACGGTCAACTGGCGCCAGATCGCAACCAAGAAGCCGAGGCGCGCTACGAATCCCGGCGATTCCGCGTATGACTGGGCGCAGGCCGACGCCGTGCTGAAGGGTCTGCATGCCCGCAAGATCGACGTGATCGTGACGCTCTACGGGGCGCCCGCCTGGGCGAACGGCGGCCGCCGCGCCAACGGGATGCCGACCTCGAAGTACTCGCTCGCGGCCTTCGCGCTGGCGTTTGCGCGCCGCTACCCGTGGGTGCGGCTATGGGAGATCTGGAACGAACCGAACCTGCGCCGATTCCTCAGCCCGAACTCGCCGCGGCTCTACGTCCAGCGGCTGCTCAACCCGACGTACGCGGTCCTTAAGCGCGAGCGCTTCTCGAACCGGATCGCAGGCGGTGCGACCTCGCCGCGGCCCACGCCGAGCGGGCTCTCGCCGGTGGCGTTCATGCGCGGAATGCGCGCCGCGCATGCGCACCTCGACGCGTACTCGCATCATCCCTACCCGGTCACGCGCGGTGAGCGGCCCTACCGCTTCGCCCGCAACGTCTGCAAGTACTGCAAGGGCGTGCTCACGCTCGCGAACTTGCCTCAGCTGCTGAAGGAGGTACGCCGCGACTTCGGCCCGAAGCGAATCTGGTTGACGGAGTACGGCTACCAAACCAACCCGCCCGACCGGTTCGGCGTCTCGCGCTCGGTGCAGGCGAAGTACGTCGCCGAGGCGGCGCTGCGGGCAAAGAGCGCGCGCTTCGTCGACGTTCTGATCCACTTCATGGTCAAGGACGAACCGCGCCTGGCCGGTTGGCAGAGCGGGTTCTTCTCGGCCGCGGGCGTCGTGAAGCCGGCCTTCAATTCGTTCATGCTGCCGATCGTCCAGTCCGGACGGCGCGGCTTCCGCACGACGATCTGGGGCCAGGTCCGCCCGGGCAAGGGCCGCCGCTGGTACCGGCTGCAGCGGCTGTCCCACGGCCGCTGGGTCTCGATCGGCCACCCCGTGCGCACGAACGTGTTCGGCTCGTACACCCGCGTGATCCGCGCGCCGAAGGGCACGCGCCTTCGGATCCTCTACTACCCGGCCCGAGTCGGTTTTCGCGAGCGCGTTTCCAGCCGGCCAATCGTCGTGCACTAGATCCTTAACAGGAGCCTTACCGACTCCTTCCCCAACCAAGCGATGATGGGGAGGTGATGAAGCTCGCGCTCGCCGCGGCTCTCGCGGCAGCGGCCGTGAGCTCGGCCTTCCCGCCGGCTCCGGCCGCCTCGCCGTCGGTCCGCTACGGCATCCAGGACGACGCGTACCTGGCGGCGGGCCCGACGCTGGAGCCGAACCTTGCCACGCTCGACGAGCTCGGCGCGAAGCTCGTGCGCTACATGGTCAACTGGCGGGCGATCGCGCCGACGAAGCCGCGACACCCCGCCGAGCCTGACGACCCCGCGTACAACTGGACGAACACCGACGCCGTCCTCGGAGGCCTCCACGCGCACAGGATCACGGTGCTGCTGACGCTCTACCGGGTGCCGGCGTGGGCGAGCCGCCGCCGCACCTCGAGTGGCGTCCCGAACAGCAAGTACTCGCTCGCCGCTTTCGCCGTCGCGGTCGCGAAGCGCTACCCGTGGGTGCGGCTGTGGGAGGTCTGGAACGAGCCGAACCTGCGCACGTTCCTGAATCCGAACTCGCCGCGTCTCTACGTGCAGCGGCTGCTGAACCCGACCTACGACGCGCTCGTCGCCCAGAACCCGCTGAACCGCGTCGCCGGCGGTGCGACTTCGCCGCGGTCGACGCGGACCGGCCTCTCGCCCGTCAGGTTCATGCGCGGGATGAAGCAGGCGCACGCGCGGCTCGACGCCTACTCGCACCACCCTTACCCGATCACGCGCGGCGAGCGGCCGTTCGGCTTCGCGCGTGGCGTGTGCCGCTATTGCACGGGCGTGCTCACGCTGGCCAACCTGCCGGCGCTGATCCGCGAGGTGCAGCGGGACTTCGGGCCGAAGCGAATCTGGCTGACGGAGTACGGCTACCAGACGAACGAGCTCGACCCGCTCGGCGTCTCGCCGGTGCTGCAGGCGAAGTACGTCGCCGACTCGGCGCTGCGGGTCAGGGGCGCGCCCTTCGTCGACCTGCTGATCCAGTTCCTCGTCCAGGACGAGTCGCGGGACAACGGGTGGCAGAGCGGACTCGTATCCCCGTCGGGCATCCCGAAGCCGGCGTTCAACTCGTTCATGCTCCCGATCGCGCAGTCGGGGCGGCGAGGGCTGCGCACCACGATCTGGGGCCAGGTGCGTCCCGGCGCGGGCCGGCGGGAGTACCAGCTGCAGCGCCTCGCACGCGGCCGCTGGGCGCAGGTCGGGAGGCCGGCCCTGACGGACGTCCGCGGCTCCTACAAGCGCGTTGTGCGAGCGGCGGCCGGCACGCGTTTCCGCATCCTCTGGCTCGACACGATGACCTCGAGCCGGCCGATCGTCGCCAGGTAGTCACCACCCGCGGCGCAACACGACCAGCGAGCGCGACTCCACCTCGACGGGCTCGCGCGCCGCGAACGAGCGCTCCTCCGCGTGCGGCTCGGCGGTGGAGAGGTCGAGCTTCCAGCGCGCGCCGAACCGCCGGGCGGGGAGCTGGAAGGTCAGGGGCTCGTGGTGCGCGTTGAAGAGCACCAGAAACGACTCGTCGCCGATCGGCTCGCCGCGTGAGGTCGTCTCGTGCAGCTCGTCGCCGTTCAGGAACATCCCGAGCCACCGCACGCTGCCGTCCTCCCAGTCGCGCCTCGTCATACGCCGCCCGTCGGGCCGGAACCACCAGACGTCGGGTAGGCCCGCGCCGGTGACGCCAAGCAGGAAGCGCCGCCGCCGGAAGACCGGGTGGTGCCGGCGCATGAAGATGAGCCGCCGCGTGAACTCGAGCAGCTCCCGCTGGTCGTCGCCGAGCTCCCAGTCGAACCACGACAGCTCGTTGTCCTGGCACCAGGCGTTGTTGTTGCCGAGCTGCGTGCGCGAGAGCTCGTCGCCGCCGAGCAGCATCGGCACCCCCTGGGACAGGAACAGCGTCGCCAGGAAGTTGCGCTGCTGCCGCCTGCGCAGCACGTTCACCTCCGGGTCGTCCGCCTCGCCCTCGGCGCCGCAGTTCCAGGACCGGTTGTCGTCGGTGCCGTCGCGGTTGTCCTCGAGGTTCGCCTCGTTGTGCTTCTCGTTGTACGAAACGAGATCGCGCAGGGTGAAGCCGTCGTGGGCGGTGACGAAGTTGATCGACGCCACCGGCCGGCGGCCGTCGTCGGCGTAGAGGTCGCTCGAGCCGGTCAGGCGGGCCGCGAAGTCGCCAACACCGTTGGTCGCGCCGCGCCAGAAGTCGCGCACGGTGTCCCGGTAGAGCCCGTTCCACTCCGTCCACAGCACCGGGAAGTTGCCGACCTGGTAGCCGCCGGGCCCGACGTCCCACGGCTCCGCGATCAGCTTCACCTGCGAGAGCACGGGGTCCTGGTGGATCACGTCGAAGAACGCCGCCAGGCGGTTCACGTCCCAGAACTCGCGTGCGAGCGCCGCCGCGAGGTCGAAGCGAAAGCCGTCCACGTGGCACTCCATCGCCCAGTAGCGGAGCGAGTCCATGATGAGCCGCAGCACGCTCTGGTGTACCGGGTTGAGCGAGTTGCCCGTTCCCGTGAAGTCGACGTAGTAGCGCGGATCGTCGGGCGAGAGCCGGTAGTAGGACGCGTTGTCGACGCCCCTGAAGGCGAGCATCTGGCCGAGATGGTTGCCCTCGGCGGTGTGGTTGTAGACGACGTCGAGGATCACCTCGATCCCGGCGCGGTGGAGCGCCTTGACCATCCCCTTGAACTCGCGCACCTGCTCGCCGCCCGTGCCGCTGGCCGAGTAGAGCGCGTGCGGGGCGAGGAAGCCGATCGAGCTGTAGCCCCAGTAGTTCGTCAGCCCGCGATCGACGAGGAAGTGCTCGTCGGCGATGTGGTGCACCGGAAGCAGCTCGACCGCCGTCACGCCGAGCGAGCGCAGATGCTCGATCGCCTCGTCGCTCGCGAGCCCGGCGTACGTACCCTGCAGCTCCTCGCGCAGCGGGCCGAAGCGCTGCGTGAAGCCCTTGACGTGGACCTCGTAGATGACCGTCGACGACCATGGGATGTTGAGCGGCTCGTCGCCCTCCCAGTCGAACGACGGGTCGACCACGACACACTTCGGGATGGCAGCCGCGTCGTCGGTCTCGTCCGCGTGGAGGTCCGCGTCGTCGGCGCCGGTCGGCACGTAGGGTAGGACGTTGCCGGCCGCCCAGTCGACCGCGCCCTCGATCGCCTTCGCGTAGGGGTCGATCAGCAGCTTGTACGGGTTGAAGCGGTGCCCCCGCGGCGGCTCGTACGGCCCGTGCACGCGGTAGGCGTAGCGCTGCCCGGGGCCGACCCCCGGGAGGTAACCGTGCGAGTTGAAGGCGTTCCGCTCCTCGAGCGCCACGCGCTCCTCACCGCCGTCGCCGAAGAGGCAGAGCTCGACCCGCTCCGCGTGCTCGCTGAACAGCGAGAAGTTCGTCCCCTCGCCGTCCCAGGTCGCGCCGAGGGGGAACGGCGCGCCCGGCCAGACCTGTCTCACCGGCGCAACTCGACCGTCTCGGACACCTGGATCTCGACCCGCCCGTCCACGGTCACGAGCCTACCCACCGGGATCGCCTCCATATGCACCGTCCCGCTGGGCGCGAGCAGGGGAGAGCGTAGACTCGCGGCTCAGGGACCGGGGCGAAGGAGGCTGCGATGGCCAGTACTGCTGACGCGATCCCGGAAGAACTCCTTTCCGGGTTGAGGATGCAGCTCCGCGGGGAGGCATCGACGCCCTCCGACCCAGGCTACGAGCACGCTCGCAGGCCGTTCAACGCGATGCACGTCGATCGACCCGCAGTCGTCGTCAGGTGTACCGGTGCGGCCGACGTGGCCGCGGCGGTCGGCTTTGCTCGCGACAACGACCTCGTGCCCACGGTGCGAGGCGGCGGGCACTCGGTGGCCGGCCTCTCGAGCTCGAACGGCGGGTTCGTTCTCGACCTCTCCTCGATGCGGGGCGTCGAGGTCGACCCCGAGACGCGCCTCGCGCGCGTACAGGGTGGCGCCCTCCTCGGCGACGTCGACCGAGAGGCGCAGCTGTTCGGCCTCGCGACGCCGCTCGGAGTCGCTTCGGAGACAGGCGTCGCCGGACTCACTTTGGGCGGCGGCTACGGATGGCTACGGCGCAAGCATGGACTCGCGTGCGACAACCTCGTGTCAGCGCAGGTCGTAGGCGCCGACGGCGAGGTGCGGACGGCGTCGGCCGAGGCGAACCCCGACCTTCTCTGGGCGCTCCGTGGCGGAGGAGGCAACTTCGGTGTCGTTACCTCATTCACGTTCCGGCTCCATCCCATCGGCCCGGTCGTCGCGTTCGCAGGCGTCTTCTACCCCGTCGAGTCTGCCGCCGAGGTCCTGCGCGGGTACCGCGACTACTTCGCCTCGGCGCCCGACGAAGTCTCGTCGGAGGCGCTGTCGCTTACGATGCCAGCCGATCCAGGCCTGCCCGAGCCGATCCACGACCGGCAGTGCTTCGTCGTCGGCGCCGTCTACGCGGGCGACGCCGACGAGGGGATGCAGGTCATTCAGCCGCTGCGAGAGCTCGCCACGCCACTGGCGGACATCTCCCAGCCGATGCCGTTCGCGGTCGTGCAGTCGGCCTTCGACGCGTTCTTCCCGCGCGGGGTGCTTCGCGCGTATTGGAAGTCGGCCTACGTGCCCGAGCTTTCGGAGGACGTGATCGAGATCGTCGCTCGCCGTGCAGCCGAGAGGCCGTCCGGCCTCACGTTCGTCGACGTCTACCCGATGGGCGGGGAGGTCGCGCGGGTCGGCTCCGATGAGTCGGCGTTCGGCGAGCGAGCGGCGCAGTACATGGTCTCGGTGGCCGGCAACTGGACCGAGGCAGGCGACGACGAGGCGAACATCGCGTGGGTTCGAGAGGTCTGGGCCGAGGTCGACGCCCTGGGCACCGGCTCGACCTACCTCAACTTCACCGGCCCCGAGGACTTGACCGCCTCGAGCGTCCCCAATGCGTTCGGCGGCAACCTCGAGCGGCTGGCCGAGGTCAAGGCTCGCTACGACCCAGGCAACCTCTTCCGCAGGAACAACAACATTCAGCCCTCGGCGACCTAGCGCGTTAGCTCCCGTCCGACTTCGACAACAGGTCGGACCGTGAGTTGACGCACCCTCGGCGTTCGCACGAGATCATCCCCGCGATCTTCACCGCGGCCGACGGCTGCGGGATCGACCTCTCCGGGCTCGAGTAGCGCCGTGAGAGCGGCGCCGCGGGGCTTCGGGCTCCGCGGCGCCGCCTAATCGCCCGGCACGAGCCAGACGACGGCGAGCGGCGGCAGGCGCAGCTCGGCCGACTGCGGCTGCTCGTGCCAGGGCGGACCGGTTGCGGCGATCGCGCCCAGGTTCCCGACGTCGGAGCCGCCGTAGAACGTCGAGTCGGTGTTCAGCAGCTCGCGCCAGCTGCCGCCGCGCGGGAGGCCGAGGCGGTAGCCCTCGCGCGGGACGGGCGACAGGTTGCAGACACAGACCAGCGGGCGGCCCTTGCCCTCGGGTAGGCGCGCAAACGCGAGCACGTTCGCGTCCGCGTCGTTCGGCTCGAGCCAGCGGAACCCGGCGGGGTCGAAGTCGACCTCGTGCAGCGCGGGCTCGTTCCGGTAGAGCCGGTTCAGGTCGCGCACGAGCGACTGGACGCCCGAGTGGCCGGCTTGCTCGAGCAGGTACCAGTCGAGGCTCCCCGCGTGGTCCCACTCCCGCTCCTGCGCCAGTTCGCCGCCCATGAAGAGCAGCTTCTTCCCGGGGTGCGCCCACATGTAGGCGTAGAGCGCGCGCAGGTTCGCAAGCTGCTGCCAGTGGTCGCCGGGCATCTTCTGCAGCAACGAGCGCTTCCCGTGCACGACCTCGTCGTGGGAGAGCGGGAGGATGAAGTTCTCCGAGAAGGCGTACATCAGGCTGAACGTCAGCTGGTGGTGGTGGAAGCGCCGGTGGACGGGCTCGCGCTGGAAGTAGTCCAGCGTGTCGTGCATCCAGCCCATGTTCCACTTGAAGCCGAAGCCGAGCCCGCCGAGGTAGGTGGGCCGCGAGACGCCCGGCCACGCGGTGGACTCCTCGGCGGCGCTGATCATCCCCGGCTCGCGGTCGTGGACGAGCTCGTTGAACCGTCTGAGAAAGTCGACCGCGTCGAGGTCCTCGTTCCCGCCGAAGCGGTTCGGCACCCACTCGCCTTCCTCACGCGAGTAGTCGAGGTAGAGCATCGAGGCGACGGCGTCGACTCTGAGGCCGTCGGCGTGGTACTCCTCGAGCCAGAAGAGCGCGTTCGCGAGCAGGAAGTTGCGCACCTCGTTGCGGCCGAGATTGAAGACGAGCGTCCCCCAGTCGGGGTGCGCGCCGCGGCGCGGGTCGTCGTGCTCGTAGAGGGCGGTGCCGTCGAAGCGTGCGAGCGCCCATTCATCGCGCGGGAAGTGCGCGGGTACCCAGTCGAGGATCACGCCGACGCCCTGCTGGTGGAGCCGCTCGACGAAGGCTCTGAGCTCGTCCGGTTCGCCCAGGCGCGGGGTCGGCGCGAAGTAGCCGGTCACCTGGTAGCCCCAGGAACCCGGGAACGGGTGGTGCATCACCGGCAGCAGCTCGACGTGGGTGAAGCCGAGGTCGGTGGCGTAGTCGGCGAGCTCGTCGGCGAGCTCGAGGTAGGTCAGCGCGCGGTTGCCCTCGAGCGGGTTGCGCCGCCAGGACTCGAGGTGCACCTCGTAGATCGACACCGGTTCTCGGAGCGGTTCGTGCGTCCGGCGGCGGTCGAGCCAGTCGTCGTCGCGCCACTCGTGCCGCGACCGGAAGACCCGGGAGGCGGTGGCCGGCGGCACCTCGGCGGCGAGCGCGTACGGGTCGGCCTTGAGCGGCAGCAATTCGCCCTGTGGTCCCTTCAGCTGGAACTTGTAGCGCTCGCCCTCGCCGAGGCCCGGGACGAAGAGCTCCCAGATGCCGGAGGCCCCGAGACTGCGCATCGGGTTGAGGCGGCCGTCCCAGCCGTTGAAGTCGCCGACAACGCTGACGGCGGTGGCGTTCGGGGCCCAGACCGCGAACGCGGTGCCGGTCACGCCCTCGGCGTCGCGCAGGTGCGCGCCGAGACGCTCGTAGATCCGCTCGTGCCGCCCCTCTCCGGCGAGGTGGAGGTCGAGCTCGCCGAGGGTCGGCGGGAAGGCGTACGGGTCGCGCAGCGTGAACGTGTTCCCGTCCGGGTAGCTGACCTCGAGCTCGTAGCTCAGCGGCGCGTCGGCGTCGGGGACGACGCCCTCGAAGAGGCCGGCGGGGTGCCTGAGCTCGAGCTCCACCGGCGGCGCGTTCTCCGGCTTCGCGACCACGGCCCGCGCCTCGGGCCGCCACGCTCGCACGACCACGCCGCCGTCGTGCGGGTGCGCCCCGAGCAGGTGATGCGGGTCGGCGAGCCGCCCGGCGACGAGCTGCTCGACCTCGTTCACCCCGTGTCCCTTCTAGCCGTGGCTCTTCGAGCCACGGCGGGGGACTGTCCCCGGCCGTGGCCGGAACGGCCACGGCTCGGGTGGAACAAGAGTGTGGCGATGTGTCCCCAGGCGTTCACGCCGGCTCGTCCAGGAGCTGGAGGATCCCCGCCACCGGGACGCGCACCCAGTTCGGCCGGTGGCCGAGCTCGTAGTGCAGCTCGTAGAGCGCCTTCTCGAGCTCGAACAGCCGCAGCCGCCGCTCCAGCGACGCGTCCACCGGCACGAGTGCGGGGTCGACCTCGGCGAGGTAGCCGGCGAGGAACTCCGAGCGCACCTGGCCCTCCCACCCCGGCGGCGGCTCGACCCCGCGCTCCAGCGCGGACGTGCTGGCGGCGTACGAGAACGAGCGCAGCATCCCGGCGACGTCGCGCAGCGGCGAGCGCTTGTGTCGCCGCTCGCGGAGCGGTCGAGCCGGCTCGCCCTCGAAGTCGAGCACAACCCAGTCCTCGTTCTCGGTCCAGAGCACCTGGCCGAGGTGGTAGTCGCCGTGGTGGCGGATCAGCTTGCCGAGCGAGCCGCTCTGCCCGATCGCCTTCAGCCGGTCGCGCAGCTCGTCACCACGGCCTGCGATCGGCTCCAGCGCCGGCTCGTCGGGCAGCGAGTTGAAGACCTGCTCGATCTCTTCGTCGATCCGCGCGACGACCAGAGCCAGCGCCTCCGCGCTCGGCTCCTCCGGGGAGAAGGCGGGATCGCCGGCATCGGACGCGAGGACGCTGTGCATCTGACCCGTCACCTCCCCGAGCCACCGCACGAGCCCGACGAAGCCGTTCCCGCCGGCCTCGAGGTCCTTCAGCGCCAGCGCCCAGCCGTCGTCGCGAACGGGTACGAAGTCCTGCAGGATCGCGAGCGTCGCGTCGAGCGGCTGGCCAACGTGCGCCGCCCAGCCCTGCAGCGACGCGATCGCCGGAAAGCCACGCTCGGTGAGGAAGCGCAGCAGCTCGAGCTCCGGGTTCACACCCGCCTCGAGCTTGCGGTAGAGCTTGAGCACCAGCTGCTCGTCGAGCACGACGGACGTGTTCGACTGCTCGCCGCCCATCGCCCGCACCGGGCCCGCGGCCACGGCGCCGCCGACGGCGCCGAACTGGAGCGTCCCGCCCTCGTGCTCCAGCGTCGCCTGCGCGTGGATCAGCCCGACGAGGTCGAGCACGAGCTCCTCGTCCTCGAGCGCGTCGAAGGCCGCCCAGCCGTCGACCGAGGCGAACCCCCCGCGCCGCCCACCGCGGCGCAGGCCGACCGGCACGTTGTAGAGGTCGTGCGTCCCGCTCTGGAACCGCACCTCGACGACCGCCACCGCGAGCAGCCGCTCGCCCTCGTCCCGGAGCGGGAACGCGTCCACGGCGCGCACCGAGGCGACCTCCTCCGACTTGGAGCCGTACCAGCGCTGAGCCAGCACGAACTCCCGCAGCTCCTCCTCCGGAAGCGCGACGACCAGCTCACGCACGCCGCTCACAGCGTGCCCACCTGACCGACAGCGTTACGGGTCGACGTCGCAGACGGCTGCCCGAGCAAAGCCCGGGCAGCCTGACGACGCCGTCGCAAGCGCCGGCTCACGCCGCCTCCTCCACCAGGCGGAACCAGTAGAAGCCCCGCGCACCGAACGTGAGCAGGTACGGCAGCTCGCCGATCGGCGGGAAGCGCGTCTGGCCGAACATCTCCTCGGGCACCAGCCCGTCGAACTCTGCCAAGTCCAGCTCGGCCGCCTGCGCGGTCCGCGCGAGATTGTGGACGCACAGGACGATCTCCTCCTCCCAGCGGCGCACGTGGGCGAAGATCCGCGGGTTCGACGGCTCGAGCGGCTCGTACGTCCCGAGCCCGAAGACCGGGTGTTGCTTCCGCAGCTCGACGAAGCGGTGCAGCCACCGCAGCAGCGAGGTCGGCGTGCGCAGTTGCGCCTCGACGTTCACCGCCGCGTAGCCGTACACGGGATCCATCAGCGGCGGCAGGTAGAGCTGCGCGAAGTCGGCGGTCGAGAAGCCGCCGTTGCGGTCGCCGGTCCAGTGCATCGGCGTGCGCACGCCGTCGCGGTCGCCGAGGAAGACGTTGTCGCCCATGCCGATCTCGTCCCCGTAGTAGAGGACGGGCGAACCCGGCAGCGAGAACAGGATCGCGTGCATCAGCTCGATCTCGTCGCGGCCGTTGTCGAGCAGCGGTGCGAGCCGCCGCCGGATCCCGAGGTTGAGCTTCATGCGCGGGTCCTTCGCATACTCGGCGTACATGTAGTCGCGCTCGTCGTCGGTGACCATCTCGAGCGTCAGCTCGTCGTGGTTGCGCAGGAAGAGGCCCCACTGGCAGTTGTTCGGGATCGACGGCGTGCGCTCGAGGATCTCGTACATCGGCGTCGCGTCCTCCCGGCGGAGCGACATGAACATCCGCGGCATGATCGGGAACTGGAACGCCATGTGGCACTCGTCGCCCTCGCCGAAGTACTCGACGACGTCCTCCGGCCACTGGTTCGCCTCCGCGAGCAGGACACGGTCCGGGTACTTCGCGTCGACCTCCTCACGGACGCGCTTGAGGTACTCGTGCGTCCGCGGAAGGTTCTCGCAGTTGGTCCCCTCCTCCTCGTAGAGGTACGGCACCGCGTCGAGCCGGAAGCCGTCGATGCCAAGGTCGAGCCAGAAGCTCAGCACCCGCAGCATCTCGTCCCGCACCTCTGGGTTCTCGTAGTTGAGGTCGGGCTGGTGCGAGAAGAAGCGGTGCCAGTAGTACTGGCTGGCCAGCGGGTCCCAGGTCCAGTTCGACGGCTCGGTGTCGACGAAGATCACGCGCGCGTCGGGGTAGCCGTCGTCCGTGTCCGACCAGACGTACCAGTCGCGCTTCGGCGAGTCGGGTGAGCTGCGGGCCTCCTGGAACCACGGATGGTCGGAGGAGGTGTGATTCATGACCAGGTCGGCGATCACGCGGATCTGCCGCTGGTGCGCCGCGTCGACGAACGCGCGGAAATCCTCGACCGTGCCGTAGTCGGGGTGGATGTCGAAGAAGTCAGCGATGTCGTAGCCGCCGTCGCGCAGCGGCGACGGGTACATCGGGAGTAGCCAGATGCAGTCGATCCCGAGCCACTCCAGGTAGTCGAGCTTCTCCGTCACTCCCCGTAGGTCTCCCATCCCGTCGGCGTTCCCGTCGAAGAACCCGCGCACGTGGATCTCGTAGAAAACCGCGTGCTTGAACCACAGCGGGTCGGACTCGAACCAATGCCCTGCCTCACTCACGGCGACACCCCGCGGTGTCCAAGTAACAGTCTGTTACAAGCGCGTGCGAGCCCGCGCAACGCCACGGAAGCCGCGCCGCTCCCTCCAAGTAACAGTCTGTTACTTGTTGCTCGCTCACCGCTGAACGTGGAGGACGTGGGCGCCGCCCGGATCGAGCCGGACGTAGTTGCGCCCGATGCGCCAGCGGAAGTCGGCGTCGGCGAGCAGGTCGCGGACGGTGAACGCCGGCGGGAAGCCGAGCGCGGCGGGGAGGATCGCGACGCCTTCCTGCGGGTGGCGCGGGTCGAGGTTGACGACGACGAGCGCGTCGTCCTTCGCGTAGGCGACCAGCTGCTCGTTTTCGGTGTCGAGCCAGCGCAGGTTCTCGAGGCGCCGGAAGGCGGCGTGCTCGCGACGGATCGTGTTCAAGCGCCGCACGAGCGACAGCAGCTCGCCGTCGAGGCTCCGCTGCTTGACCTCGTACTTCTCCGAGTCGAGGTACTCCTCGCTGCCCGCGGCGGCGGGCACGTTCTCAAACGACTCGTACCCCGAGTAGATCCCGTAGCTCGGGCTGAGCGTCGCGGCCAGCACGAGCCGTGCCTCGAACGCCGGCCGGCCCCCGCGCTGCAAGTACTCGTGGAGGATGTCGGGCGTGTTCGCGAAGAAGTTCGGCCTCAGGAACGGCGACCACTCGAGCAGCTCTGCCATCAACTCGTGGAGCTCGGCCCTCGTGTTCTTCCAGGTGAAGTAGGTGTAGGACTGCTGGAACCCGATCTTGCCGAGCGTCGTCATCATCGCCGGGCGGGTGAATGCCTCCGCAAGGAGCAGGATCTCGGGCTCGCGTGCCCGCACTTCCGGGATCAGCCACTCCCAGAACGGCACCGGCTTCGTGTGCGGGTTGTCGACGCGGAAAACCCGCACACCGCGATCGATCCAGAACAGCATCACGTCGCGCAGCGCGTTCCAGAGGCCCTCGCGGTCCTCGCTGTCGAAGTTGACGTTGTAGATGTCCTGGTAGCGCTTCGGCGGGTTCTCGGCGTACTTCAGCGTCCCGTCCGGGCGACGGTGGAACCACTCCGGGTGCTCGGCCAGCCACGGATGGTCGGGCGAGCATTGGATCGCGTAGTCGAGCGCGATCTCGATGCCCTGCTCGCGCGCGGACGCCACGAGGCGCTCGAAGTCCTCGAGCGTGCCCAACTCCGGGTTCACCGCCGTGTGGCCGCCCTCCTCACCACCGATCGCCCACGGGCTGCCCGGATCGTCGGGTCCCGCCTCGAGCGTGTTGTTCGGGCCCTTGCGATTGGTGCGGCCGATCGGGTGGATCGGCGGCAGGTAGAGCACGTCGAAGCCGAGCTCGGCGAAGCGCGACAGTCTCGCCTCCACGCCCTCGAAGCCGCCCCACGAGCGCGGAAAGAGCTCGTACCAGGCGCCGAAGCGAGCGAGCGGCGTGTCGACGTCGACCTTCAACGTCACGGAGGCTGTTCGCTCGAGCCGCGGCCCGGGCTCGGCCCGGAGCGCCTCCTCGACGGTCACGCGCTCGCGGCCGAGCAGCAGCGCGCCCTCGGCGAGCTCGCTCGAGAGGTCCTTCTGGCCCCCGTCGACCTTGCGCCGAAGCTCCCACTGGAACGAGCGCACCGGGTCGACCCACCCCTCGACGCGGTACGGCCAACGGCCACAGGAATCCGGCGTGAAGGTCGCGGCCCAACGGTCGTTGCCGAGGTCCTCCATCGGCGTCTCGCGCCAGCGCGTCGCGCCGGGCACCTTGGTGCGGAGCGCCGCGCCGAGCACCTCGTGGCCGTCGCGGAAGATCGTCGCCTCCACGCGAACCTCGTCCCCCACGCAGGCTTTGACCGGGTAGCGGCCACAGTCGACGAGCGGCGTGATGTCCTGGATCTGGATGCGGGAGGCCATGCTGATGCTCCGTGTCAGTATCGATCCGCCCGGAACCGTAGACAGCGCGCGGTGGACCTGAGCCGGTCGAGCGGCGTTCTGCTGCACCCGACCTCGCTCCCGGGCGGGCGCTTGGGCGAGGACGCCTACCGCTTCGTCGACTGGCTGGCCGAGGCCGGGCAGTCCTGGTGGGAGGTGCTCCCGCTCGGGCCGCCGGACGAGCACGGCTCGCCGTACCGCGCCCGCTCGGCCTTCGCCGGCTCGATGGCGCTGCTCGCGGAGCCGCGCGCGTCGGTCTCGGCCGACGAGATCGAGGACTTCGTCGCGCGTCACCCGTACTGGGCAGGCGACTGGGCAGCGTACGAGGGTCGTGGTGCGCTGGAGGGGCAGGTGCGGTTCGAGCGCGAGTGGTCGGCGCTGCGTCGCTACGCCGCAGCCAGGGGCGTGCGCATCTTCGGCGACCTGCCGATCTACGTCTCCGACGCGGGCGCCGACCTCGCCTCGCACCCGGAGCTCTTCGACACGCGGCTCGTCGCCGGCGCGCCGCCGGATGCCTACAGCCGCACCGGCCAGCTCTGGGGCAACCCGACCTACCGCTGGCGAGCGGCGCGGGCGGAGGGGTACTGCTGGTGGATCGAGCGCTTCCGCCGCACGCTCGAGCTCGTCGACCTCGCGCGGCTCGACCACTTCCGCGGCTTCCTCTCGTACTGGGCCGTCCCGGCGCGCGCGAAGACGGCCCAGGCCGGCGGCTGGCGGCGCGGGCCCGGGATCGAGCTCTTCGAGGCAGCGCGGCGGGAGCTCGGCGAGCTCGCCCTCGTGGCGGAGGACCTCGGCAGCGTCACGCCGGCCGTCTACCGGTTGCGCGACCGTCTCGGGCTGCCCGGGATGGTCGTGCTCCAGTTCGGCTTCACCGGACGGCGGTCCAGCCCGCACCGGCTCGAGAACCACCCCGAGCACGCCGTCGTCTACACGGGCACCCATGACCACGACACCGCGCTCGGCTGGTGGTCGTCGCTCACGACCGCGCAGCGGCGGGCGACCGGCCTCGACCCGGCCGACCCGGCGTGGTCGTTGATCGAGCTCGCGTTGTCCTCGCGCGCGCAGTTGGCCATTCTCCCCGCCCAGGATGTTTTGGGCCTCGGCAGCGAGGCGCGCCTGAACACCCCCGGCCGCCCCGACGGCAACTGGAAATGGCGCCTCCGCCGCGGCCAGCTGACGAGCGAGCACGCCGTCCGCCTGCGCGAGGCGACCAAGGCGCACCGCCGCTGACCACCGACGCCAAACCGGGGTCAGGTCTTGCACTGCAGCAAGTCTGCGCCAATACCGGATCAATCCGCCAACAGCTGGAGGATCGTTTTCTTCCGAATTGTTGCGCGGGCGTGGGCGTGTTTCGCGCTCGGTGTGGCAATGCAAGACCTGACCCCGGGGTAGCGGCCCTAGCGGAGGCGTACGTACCGGCGCGAGACGCAGAGGAACATGCGGACGAGCCCGCGCGGTACCTCGCCGGTGATCACGAATCGGCCCAGCACGACGCGGATCGGCACTCGGCGCGGCAGCCGGCCGCGGCCCGAGAACGTCCCCGACCAGCGCTCGCCGGGCGAGAGCAGCCGCGGCTGCCGCGGCTCGAAGCGGTCGGCGTAGGTAAGCGGCTTGGCGGTCGAGGTCTCCGCCCGCTGCAGCACCTCGCGGTAGGAGATCGTCCGGTAGGGCGCGAGCCCGAACAGCGTCTCTCCCGTCGCATGCGGTCGCACGACGCCGAGGGTGATCCCGGTTCCGTTGCGAAGCGAGAGGGCTACGCGCCAGCGGCGCTCGCCGACGGCCAGCCGCCGCGTCTCGACCGGGAGCGGGCGCGCGCGCGTGCCGCAGTTCTCGTGCCAGTTGAGGCGTACCGACTGCGGGCGCGCCCAGCGCTGCGGCGAGGACGAGCCGCAGCCGGCCGCGACGAGAGCCAGCCCGAGGACGATTACGGCGCGCACGGCCGCAGTCTCGTCACCGGGCGCTAGGCTCGCGCCGATGCTCGCGAGCTTCAGCGCCGGGGACAGCGCCCTCCTCGCTGTGCTCCTCGCGGTCGGCCTGTTGCTGCTCGCCGTCTCCCAGTTCGTGCGCATCCCGTACCCGATCGTGCTCGTGCTCGGGGGCGCGGTGATCGGGTTCATCCCGGGCGCGCCCACCGTCCAGCTGAACCCGGACCTCGTGCTGGTCGCGGTGCTGCCGCCGCTTCTCTACGGCACCGCGTTCTTCACCTCGCTGCGCGAGTTGCGCGCGAACATGAAGGCGATCGGGTTTCTCGCGGTCGGCCTCGTGCTGGTGACGATGCTCGCCGTCGCCGCGGTGGCGCACGCCGCGATTCCGGGCCTCGCCTGGCCGCAGGCGTTCGTGCTCGGCGCGCTCGTCTCGCCGACCGACCCGACCGCGGCCAGCGCGATCGCCGAGCGCGTCGGCCTCCCGCGTCAGCTCGTGGCGCTCATCGAGGGCGAGAGCCTCGTCAACGACGGCACCGCGCTCGTCGCGTACCGCTTCGCGGTCGCCGCGGTGGTCACGGGCAGCTTCTCGCTCGTCGAGGCGTCGTGGCGCTTCGTCGTGAGCGTCGTCGGCGGGATCGCGATCGGCCTCGCGGTCGGCTGGCTGATCCGCCAGCTACGGCGCCGCCTAAACAATCCGCCGATCGAGATCACGATCGCGCTCCTGAGCGGCTACTTCGCCTACCTCCCCGCGCTCGCGATCGACGTCTCAGGCGTGCTCGCCGCAGTCACCGTTGGGATCTACATGGGCTGGCACACGCCCGAGCTGACGACGGCGCAGACGCGCCTGCAGGGCCAGGCGGTCTGGGAGATCGTCTTCCTGCTGCTGAACGGCCTGCTCTTCGCACTCGTCGGCCTGCAGCTGCCGAACATCCTCGACTCGCTGTCCGGGCGCTCGACCGCCGAGTTGCTCGGCTACGCGGCGATCGTCAGCGGGGTCGTGATCGGCGCGCGCATCGCCTGGCTCGTAGGCACGTACATCGTCGCGCGGCTCAGCAGGCGCGCGCGCGAGGACGATCCCGCGCCGTCGTGGCAGGCGAAGGCCGTTGTCGCCTGGTCCGGGATGCGCGGTGCCGTCTCGCTGGCGGCCGCGCTCGCCCTCCCCCTGACCATCGACTCCGGCGCGACGTTCCCCGATCGGAACCTGATCATCTTCCTCACATTCGGCGTGATCTTTGCGACGCTGGTCCTGCAGGGACTGACGCTCGCGCCGCTCATCCGCGTGCTCGACCTCGAGGACGACGGGATCGTCGAGGAGGAGGAGGAGGCGAAGGCCCGCATCCGGGCCGCCGAGGCCGCGATCATCCGGCTGGACGAGCTCGCCGGCGAGGACTGGGTGCGCGAGGACACGGCCGAGCGGATGCGGGGGCTCTACGCCTTCCGGCAGCGGCGTTTCCGCTCGCGCTTCGACCCGGAAGGCGACGGCTCGGACGAGGATCGCTCGCAGGCCTATCAGCGGCTGCGCCGGGAGCTGCTCGACGCCGAGCGGCAGGCGGTGCAGCAGCTCCGACGCGAAGGCCTGATCGGCGACGACGTGATGCGGCGGGTCGTGCGCGACCTCGATCTCGAAGACCAGCGGCTCGACGTTTGAAGACGCGCGTCGTCACAGAAGAGCAGGCACGGCGGATCGCGGTCCGGGCGCAGCTGCTGGACGGCACCGCCACGTCGGTGCTCGAGACGGTGCGGCGGCTCGGCTTCCTGCAGATGGACCCGATCGCGACGGTCGCCACGCCGCAGCAGCTCGTCCTCTTCAGCCGGCTCGGCCCGTTCGACTCGGCGGAGCTCGACCGCCTGCTCTGGGAGGAGCGGAAGCTGTTCGAGTACGACGCGTTCATCTATCCGATCGAGGACCTGCCGCTGCAGCGCGCGCGGATGTCGAAGTTCCGGCGCGGCGGCCAGCTGAAGCGCCACGAGTGGATCCGCGAGTTCCTGCGGGAGAACGCCCGCTTCCGCCGCCACGTGCTGCGCGAGGTCGAACGCAACGGCCCGCTGCTCTCCCGCGACCTCGAGCACGACCTGATGCCGGCCGGAGTCGGCCACCGCTGGTGGGGCGACCGCCAGGTTCGGCTCATGCTCGACATCCTCGCGGCCCGCGGAGAAATCGCCGTCGCCGGCCGTAACGGCAAGCGGCGACTCTGGGACCTCCCCGAGCGCGTGTTCCCGGAGACCGAGACGCTGTCGTGGCGCGAGGCCGAGCGCGAGCTGGAACGGCGGAAGCAGCGCTCGCTCGGCGTCTGGCGGGCGCGCGTCGACGGCGAATGGCACGCGCACCCGGACGTCTCCGACGAGCCGGTGCCCGACCGTGCGGTGCTGCTCTCCCCGTTCGACCGCCTGGTCCACGACCGTGCCCGCGCCGAAGCCCTCTTCGGCTTCTTCTACCGGCTCGAGATGTACGTGCCGAAGGAGAAGCGCGAGTACGGGTACTACGTGCTGCCGCTGCTTGTCGGCGACCAGCTCGCCGGGCGCGCCGAGCCGCGATTCGACCGCAACACGGGGACGCTGGAGCTGCTCGGCGCCTGGGGCGACACCTCGCGCCTCGACGAGGCACTGAGCCCGCTGGCCCAGTGGCTCGGCGCTACGGCGCGAGCGTGACCGGCACGCGCACCTCATGCGGCGGCTTGCCGGTGCCCGCGGCGTCGTCGTCATGGATGACGATCGTCCCGCTCTGCGCCGTCGCGACCTTGAAGCTCACCGGCACCGAGTAGGTGCCGCGGCAGCCGGTGCCGCAGGTCGCCGTGGTGAAGGTCTTGCCGACGACCTCGCCGTTCGCGTTCAGAATCTCGACGGTCACGTTCGCCTCGAAGACGTTCGCGGTTCCCGCAACCGTCACCGGGCTCGTCACGTTCGAGTCGGGAGCGGGCTTGGCAACGGTGATGGCGGGCAGCAGGTCGGAGTAGTCGTCCCGGCCGACCGGATGGTCGAGCACGATGCCTTCGCTCGAGAAGACGTTCACGGGGGTGCCGTTCAGGCGGAAGCGCACCTTCTGCACGGTCGGGAACTGGGTCAGCGTGTAGACCACCTGGCCGAGGCGCATCTGCATCGAGCGCGAGCCGGCGCCGTCCTGGAACTCCGAGGTGAGGTCCACGGTGGCGACGCCGTTGCGGATCGCGATCCCGAGCAGCTTCGTCCCAGTGGGTACCGCGCTCGCGAAACCCGTCATGCGCTCGGCCGCGGTCGGGCCGTCGAGCAGCGACTTGATCGCGGCAGTTGCGACCAGCTGCGTCGGCTGATGCGTCCGCTGCACCGAGACGAGGCCGTCGTCACGGGTGAACCAGACCTGGAGCGAGAGCTTCGCCGGGACCGTTCCCGTCTGCTCGCCTCCGGTCGTCGTGGTCGTACCCTGGGAGGGCTTGCCCAGCGAGACCGCCTCCTCGGAGCCGCAAGCGGCGAGGGCCACAGCGAGCGCGCATCCGGCGAGAGCGATGGTCGCGAATGCGAGCAGCTTCTTCATCCCAGCTGATCATGACCGAGCTGTGTGACGGCTCTGTAACAGTTGCGCCACGGACGCGAAACCGCCCCGGAGGGCGGCTTCGCGTGGGGGAAAGCGAGTGTTTACCGGCGCAGCTTCCGGACGAACGCGTCCGGCTTGTCATTCGTGTCGCCCGGGACGAAGTTCGCCGCCCACGAGGAGAACACGAGGACGCGAGCGCCGTTGCTGAGCTCGAGTCCTGACCCTGCGCCGCCGACCGAGCTCGCGTCGTCGCCCTGCACGCCGCCGATCCCGCGGCTGACGAGGGTCGTCGTCCCCGTCCGCAGGTCGCGGAGGAAGACGTCGGTGACGTCGTTCGCGTCGCGTGGCACGAGGTTCGACGCCAGCGAGGTGAACGCGACGAAGCGGCCGTCAGCGCTGATCGTCAGCCCGCCGAGGCTCTCGCCGTTCGACTGCTTCTCCGTGCTGCTGACGCTGACCCTCGTCGTGCGGTGGAGCTTCAGATCCCGGACGAAGACGTCGGCCGTGCGGTTGGTGTCGCCCGGGACGAGGTTCCTGTCGAGCGAGTGGAAGGCGACGAACCGGCCGTCGGCGCTGATCGCGGGCGCGTTGCTTCCGGTGTTGGTGCGATCACCGCCGGCCTGCTTGCCGTCGCTGCGGACGCTGACACGGGTCGTCTTGCCCGTCCGGCGGTCGTGTACGAAGACATCCCCGAGGCGGTTCGTGTCGTGCGGGACGAGGTTGGTCGCCGACGACTGGAAGGCCACGTACCCCCCGTGCGCGCTGAGGACTGGCGAGGTGCTCTCGCAGTAGTCCGCCTTGCAGCGTGCCTGCGCACCGTGGCTGTCGACGCTCACGCGGGTCGTCCTCCCCGTCGCGAGGTCGCGCACGAAGACGTCGGAGAGGTGGTTGGTGTCGCCGCGGACGAGGTTCGAGGCGAGCGACTGGAACGCCACGTAGCGGCCGTCGGCGCTGATCGCGGGGAACCAGCTGCTGCCGTTGGCCTGGCGGCCGTGGCTGTCGACGCTGAGCCGTGTCGTGCGGCCCGTCTTGCGATCGTGCACGAAGACGTCCTCGACGCGGTTCGTGTCTCCGCGGACGAGGTTCGAGGCATCCGACTCGAAGACCACGTACCGCCCGTCCGCGCTCGCGCCGCCGGAGACGGAGCCGCCGAATGCGTCCTTTCCCCGCGCCGCCTGGGCGCCGCTGCTGGAAACGCTCACGCGCGTAGTGGCTCCGGTCGCGGTGTCGCGCACGAAGACGTCGTAGCGGTCGTTGGTGTCGCCTCGAACGAGGTTCGTCGCGAGCGAGTTGATGACGACGAAGCGGCCGTTGGCGCTGATCCCGGCCGCGAAGCTGTCGCGGTTTCCCTGCGCGCCGGCGGTCGAGACGCTGACGCGCGTCGTGGGCGCCGTCCCCGCAGAGGTCGCGGCGGTCGCGGCCAGCGCCGCACCCGCGAGGAGAACGGGGACTACGAGTGTGAAGAGCCTGTTCATCGTTGCCTCCATGTCGAGCTGCGGCCGTCGCCGGCCGCGTGAGCAGTAGTCGTGCTGGCGGGACCGAGGGCGGCGCCCTCTCCAGCGCCCGTCCAGAGGAGCAGCCGATGCCCCGTCCAGACCGCGCTGAGGTCGAGGTGCGCGGGGAACGGAAGCCTCGGCAGGCGGGACCAGCGGTCCGTGCCGGGGTCGTAGGCGTAGCCGGGCCCTCGCGGGCCGTCGAAGAGCACGAGGCGAGTTCCTGCCCAGAGGGCGCTCGAGGCCGGCGCTGCGAAGGGAGCCGGGGCGAGCCGGCGCCATCGCTCGGTGGCCGGGTCGAAGGCGAACGCGGCCTTCGACGCGCCGGCGACGAGAAGCTCGCGGCCGTCCCAGACCGCGGTGCCGCCGGCGCCGGGCGGCGGCGAGGGGAGCCGCCGCCACGAGTCGCTGCGCGGGTCGTAGGACGCGGTGCGCGCGAAGCTCGCGGGGTAGGGCCTGCCGCTGTCGGGATCGACGCCGCTGACGACGAGGATCAGACGGTGCCCCGTCCACGCTCCCAGCGGGTGCTGGGCGGGAGCGAGCGGCGAGCGGGCGAGCTTGCGCCACGAGTCCGTCGCCGGGTCGTACGCCGAGCCGTCGGACCAGGCGTCGCCGCAGCAGCCTCCGCCCCAGCCGATCATCTCGCGCCCGGTCCACACGGCGATCCCGTGGCCGGTGGGCGCGTGCGGAAGGAGCCGCCAACGGTTGGACAACGGGTCGTAGGCGCTGGTCTTGAAGGCTCCCCAGACGAGCATCTTTCTGCCGGTCCAGACGGCCGTGCGGGCGACTGGGTCGGCGATGTCTCCGGGAGGCGCCGGCAGGCGCCGCCAGCTCGCGCCGGCCGGGTCGTAGGCGGCCGCGACATTTCGGGCCCGGAGCAGGCTGCCGTCGTTTGCGGTGCAGCACACGCCCGAGACGATCAGCTCGCGGCCGGTCCAGGCGGTGGTCAGATAGGCGTCGACGCGAACCGGCGCGGCGGGCAAAGCGTTCCACCGCGCGTGCGCGGAGCCGAGGGCCGGAGCGACTGCCGAGCCGCCGGTGCCACAGGCCGCAACCAGGAGGGTGACCACGGCCAGCGCCGCTCCCAGCGCGCACGTCCTGACGGGGGCGCTAGGCGGCATACGCATAGGGGTGGTAGAAGGCGTCGAGGGCGCGCTCGCGCTCGACGGCGATCTCGAAGCGGTCGCCGGTGCGGTCGTCGGCGACCGAGACGGTCACCGCGTCCTCGCGGGGGTGCCAGCGGAGGACGACGCGGAGGCCGTTCCGCTGCCGGCTTGCCAGCTCCTTGCTCTGTCTCGTGGCGCTCATGACGACTCCTTTCGCGTCCGTGTTCGATGTCGCCATACTCCGCGCCGCGCGCAACACCCCGGTCACCGCCGGGTAACGGTTCTGAAACAGCTGTCGAGGAAGCCGCGCCTAGTTAGGCGCGGGCAGCTGCAGCGTGAAGCGGCTGCCCGCGCCGAGCTCACTGTGGACTTGGATCTCGCCCCCGAGCAGCCGGGCGTTCTCCTGCGCGATCGCGAGCCCCAGGCCGGTGCCACCGCCGCTGCGGGCCGCATCCGCCTTGTAGAAGCGCTCGAACAGGTGCGGTAGGTGCTCGGGCGCGATCCCGGGGCCGTCATCGGCGACTTCGATCCCGTCGCCCCTGATCCGCACGGTTACTGCGGATCCCCCATGCTCGAAGGCGTTGTCGACGAGGTTGGCCACGATGCGCTCCAGGCGGCGCGGGTCGGTCTTCATCAAGAGCCCGTTGCCCTCGACTGCCACCCGTCCGTCCCACCCACGCGCCCGCACCGTCGCAGCGACGAGCGCGCGCACGTCGACGTCCTCGGCGTGCACGCTCTCGGCGCCCTGATCGAAGCGCGAGATCTCCATCAGCTCCTCGACGAGGCGACGCAGGCGACCGACGTCGGCGATCAGGAGCTCCGCCGGCCGCCGCGACTCCGGCGGCATCCGGTCGAGGTGCTCGGCCAGGAGCGAGGCCTCACCCACGAGGGCCGTCAGCGGCGTCCGCAGCTCGTGCGCCACGTCGGAGGTGAAGCGGCGCTCCCGCGCCTGGGCAGCCGAGAGCGCGGCGATCTTGGCTTCGAGCGCCGCGGCCATCTCGTTGAACGCCTGCGCCCAGGCGCCGAACTCGTCCTGCCCCTCGACCGGCAACCGCGTCTCGAGCAGGCCCTCTGCGAGCGAGTGCGCGGCCTCGCTCGCCCGGGCGACGGGCCGGAGCGTGCCGCGCGCCAGCAGGATCCCCGCGCCAGCCGCAAGGAGCACGAGGATCCCCACTCCGCCGAGCAGGATATTGCGTAGCTGCGCGAGCTCGTGCCACAGGTCGTCCTCGGAGAAGAAGAAGTAGAGGTGCGTGCCGTTCGCGCCGGGCGCGCCGGTGATCACGTAGCGCTTTCCGCCGATCGACGCGCGCTGGTAGCCGAGGTCGCCGCGCGCCACGACGGCGCGCAGCCCGTCCGGCACCGACTGCAGCGTGAGCTGCGGGCCCGAGAGGTAGACCCGGCCGCCGCGAGTCGCGACGGTCTCGAAGCCGCCGCGGCCGCGGTATGCCTGCACGAGCTCATCGGCGCCGGAGGTCCGGAGGGCTCGTGCGACACCGAGGTTGCGTCGCGTCTGCGTCACGCTCGAGTCGACGGAGTCGGCCAGCAGGTTGTGCCGCACGACGAAGTACGTCCCCGTGCCGAGCGCAGCCGCGGAGATCCCGACCGCGAGCGCGAACGTGATCGTCAGGCGCCGGCGGAACCCGCCGGCCGCGATCCCTTGCCGGCGGCGCATCACGCTCCGCCGAAGCGGTAGCCGACGCCGCGCACCGTCTTGATCAGCTCCGGCTGCTTCGGGTCGTCCTCGACCTTCGCCCGGAGCCGCTGGATCGCGGCGTCGACGAGCCGCGAATCGCCGAGGTAGTCGTAATTCCAGACGAGCTCGAGCAGCAGCTCGCGCGTGAAGACCTGCCTGGGCCGGCGAGCCAGCTCGTGCAGGAGCCGGAACTCGGTCGCGGTCAGGCTCAGCTCCTCGCCGCCCTTGCGCACGGTGAAGCCGCCGGGGTCGATCTCGAGGCCGCCGACGCTGATCGTCCCGTCGCCTTCCGGCGGCGATGCCCGCCGCAGCACCGCCTTCACGCGCGCGACGAGCTCGGGCAGCTCGAACGGCTTCGTGATGTAGTCGTCCGCGCCGAGCTCGAGCCCAACGACGATGTCGTGCAGCTCGCTGCGGGCCGTCAGCATCACGATCGGCGCGCCGCTCTCGCGGCGGATCTCGCGGCAGACCTCGAAGCCGTCGAGCGAGGGCAGCATCACGTCGAGCACGACGAGGTCGATTCCGCCCTCGCGGAAGCGCGCGAGGCCTTCGCGCCCGTCCCCGACGGCGGTGACCCTCAGGCCGGCTTGCTGCAGGCCGAGCGTCGCGACCTCGCGGATGGAGGCGTCGTCCTCAACGAGCAACACGTGCTCGTCCACACAGCAAATGTACGCAGACGCCCTAGACGGGCCAAGTGGCGCGGACGCGCCGGAAGTTGCGAGGCCACTCGCGGTAGGCCTCGCGCGGGTCGTTCGTCTCCTCGGGCGGCGCCACGCCGTGCTTTTGCGCCAGCTCGGTCACGGGGTAGTGCAGCGTCTTGTCCGGCCCGCGGGCGCCGACCATCAGGATCGCGCAGGGCCCGTCGCCCGCGCCGATGCAGATGTGGCGCGTCCCGGGCGCGAAGTGGACGAAGTCCCAGGCCTTCAGGCGCCGCTCCTGCTCCTCGACGAGCAGCAGGCACTCGCCGGAGAGCACGAAGAAATCCTCCTGCACGCTCTCCGAGTGGTAGAGGCCGTTCACCTGTCCGGGGTGAAGCACGTGGACGCCGATCCCGTACTGCTGGAACTCCCCCTCCGGGTTGCCGAAATCCATCCACTCGCCGCCCTTGTCGTCGCGCATCCAGGCCATCTCGGCGGCGTTCAGCACGAACCAGCCCGGCGAGGCGACGACCGCGCCCTCGTCGGTCTGCTCGATCTTGGCTTCGTCCGCGCTCATGGGCCGAGGCTATCGGAGCCGGGGGCGCGACGCTCGCCGCGCCCCCGGCTCGCTCGACCGCTTACTTGAATCTGAACAGCGCCGTGTGGAGCGTGCCGTCGACCAGCAGCACCTGCAGCTGGCGGCACGTCCCGGCCCAGCTCCCGTCCGTCTTCCACACGTAGCTGTACTGGCCGTTCGCGAAGGTCAGGCCGTCGTCCGAGCGTGTCGGCACGGGCGAGCCGATCGGCGCCCCGGTGACGCAGTCGACCTGGACGGACGCCGGGTAGCCGTCCTCCAGGATGGCGAGACCGCGGTCGCCGCCAAGGCTGAACTTCACCGGGACGGCGCTACCGGCCTTGGCGGGATTGAGGCCGGGCCCGATCGGCGGGAAGAACCCGCTGAACGGCCACGTGATCGCGAAGTCGGCATTCGAGACGTCGAAGAAGACGTTGTCGACCGCCTCGATCTTCACGCGCGCGTGGGTCGTCCCGACCATCGGCAGCACCACGGACGCGGAGCCCGTGTTGGGCGTCGAGGCCGCGAGCACGTACGGGTACGTGTGGCCGCTGTCCACCGAGAGGCTGATCCGCACGTTGGCCGCGCTGACCGGCGCGGCGTTGGTGTTCGCGACGTCCCACGTCACTGTCTGCGTCGAGTCGCCCGGGAGCGACACGGCGGTGTTCGGCGAGGTGACGAGGAACGGCCCGGCGGTGTTGGCGAGCAGCAGCGTCGTGTCCGCGAAGTTGCTCCCGCCGCGGCCGTCACGCGCCGTGAAGCGCATGTGCAGCGACAGCGGGTCCGCGTTCACGCCCGGCACGCCGACGTAGTCGCTCGTCGGCAGGAACTCCATGTAGCACTCGGTGGAGGCCTGCGGGACGGGCTGGGCGATCGGCCCGGGCGGGCACGAGCCGGTGTCGGCATTCGTGTTGTTGTCCAGGATCTGCTGCAGGTCCGGGAACACCCGCGTCGGGTCGTTCGTGAGGTGGTTCTCGCCCGGCGAGTCGTAGAGCAGCGAGTCGGCGTCGCTGATCTGGCCCGACTGCGGGAACATCGCGAACAGCGGGCCGTTCGTCTTGGTGTTGATCAGCAGCGACGTGCCCGCGCTGTTCGGGGACGCGCCGCGGTCGTTCTGCTCCCAGGAGTACGTGAGCGGGTCGCCGTCGGCGTCGCTGGCGCTGCCGGTGAGCGCGAACGGCGTCCGCAGCGGGATCGTGTACTGCGCCGGCGTCGACACCTGCGGGATCGAGTTCCCGATCGAGGTGGTCGTGCCCTGGTTGTCCACCGGACCGCCCTTGTCGGTCTCGCCGACGAAGCCGGACGCGCCTGCGGTGAAGTCCTGGAGGGCGACCGTCACAGGCACGTTCGTCGCGGCGAGCGTACCGCCGAACGTCATCTGAAAGCCGGTGTTGAGCGGCTGGCCGCCTCCGCCGCCGAAGGGCGCGATCGTCACCGTCGCCCCGGCCGGCAGGAGCGGCGTCAGCGCCGCCTGGATGCCTGCGCTCGTGTAGTTCACGCCGTTCACGATCGGCGCCGAGACGTTGCCGTCGTAGTCGAGCGTGAACGAGTCGAACGCGCCGCCGTGGTTCGTCTCCTCGACGGAGCTGAAGCAGCCGCCGCAGCTGAGGTTGACGAGCTCGAGATTCGGGACGTCGGTCCCGGCCGAGGCGCCGCCGTACGCAACGGTGAACCCGGTCGACGCGGCAGCGGGGACCGTCACCGTCCCGGCGAAGCCCGGGATGGCGTTGATCGCGTTCTGGATGTTGGTTGCGCTGTACAGCTGGCTCGAGCCGCCGATGACGGCCGAGTCGCTCCCGCCGATCCGCACCTGGAAGGGCGCGAAGTACGTGGCGGAGCCGCCGCCGGAGTTGGCGAGGCCGGCGGCGGGGTTGGTGTACTCGAAGCTCCGCGGAGACGGCACGGCGGTGATCGCATAGGTGCCGTTGTAGGCGGCGATGCCGGCTCCGGCAATCGTGACCAGGTCGCCGACCGAGCGGTTGTGCGCCGCGGAGGTCCTGACCGTGACCGTGTTGCCCGACTCCGTCAGGCCCGGCGCCGCGAGCGCGACGGTGCCACCGCCCGACGTGGCGAGGCCGGAGACCGGGTTCGTGTACTGGAACGAGCGCGTGGTCGGGACAGCCGTGACCGTCCACGTCCCGTTGTAGCCGGCCTCGGCCACGCCGGAAATCGTGACCGTGTCGCCGACCTGCAGCGTGTGCCCGCTCGGGGTCGCGATCGTGACCGTGTTGCCGTGCTCCTCCGCGCCGCCGCGCGAGGTTGCGCTCGGCGGCTGGTTGATCGCGACGCTCAGCGGTTGGATACCTGCGGCCTGCGAGTAGCCAGGCCCGAAGGTCACGACCTGAACCTCGTTGCCGCCGCCGAAGTGGCGGAGCGACGCCGTCTGCACCTCGTTGATGGCGGCCTGGCTCGAGGAGGTGTAGGTCGAGATCTCCTGCTGGCTGCGCTGCGAGAAGTACGGGTCGCTGTGGCGCTGCAGGTCGTCCGTGAGGCAGATCCCCGCGTACGCCATGATCGACGAGCCGCTGCCCGGCTCGACCGAGTTGTTCGCGTTGCGGTTCCCGCCCGAGCAGTTCAGCTGGTTGCCGTTGAACGGGTGGTTCCCGCTGAACTGGTGGCCCATCTCGTGGGCCACGTAGTCGATCGCGTAGAAATCCCCCACCGGGGTCGGGATCCCCGTGCAGCCGCCCGCCTTGTTCGAGCGGCCGACGACGCCGAGGTTGGCGACCCCGCCGCCCGGCTGGCCGAGGGCGAGGTGGCCGATGTCGTAGTTCGACGCGCCGATGATCTGCCCGATCACGAAGCGCGCCCGCGACGTGCTCGAGCAGCCGGTCACCTGCGACTGCGTGAAGCAGGCGGCCGCGCCACAGGGGCCGTTCGGCGCCGTGGCGGCGTCCCATGTGTCCAGGTTGAGGAGGTCGTTGTTCGCGATCAGCTGCATGCGGATCGCGAGGTCCTCCTCGTAGACCTGGTTCACGCGGTCCATGAGCGTGACCTTCGCCGCGGTCACCGCGGCCGGGCCGCCGACGTAGGCGGAGTAGCCCGGGTCGGTGATCAGCGCGAGCCGGTAGTTGCGCAGCACCGCACCCGTCGGCGGGTTCGGCTCGGGAGCCTCCGCCGCCGCAGCTCCCTCTCCCTCGCCGCCCTTGAGCTCGTGCTCGACGAACGGGAACGGCTCCTTCAGCTGCTGCCCGTGGTAGCTGACGTAGAGGTTCGGGCTCTTGCGGAAGAACGGGTCGATGTACCAGCCGCCGTTCGGCGAGCGCACCGAAGCGTGGAAGCCGAAGGGGCTGAGGTCGGCGTGGATCGTGGCCGCGGAGTCGTCGATCCCCCGACCGCTGTAGGTGCGGATCTCTGGGTGCTTGCGCTGGAGCCCCGGCGCCATGATCGCCGAGCGGGCGAGCGCGAATCGCTGGAAGCGCCCGTTCGGCGCGGGCAGCGAGATGACCACCGGCCGCACGCGGGCCGCGCGTGTGAACTCCCTCGGCGCCTTCGCGAGCGCCTTGCGCAGCGAGGCGCGCTTCAACGTGAAGGCACGGACGCCCTTCGTGCGCAGGCGCAGCGCGGGCCGGGCGGCCGACCTCGCGACCGCGGTCTCGAGCGGCGTCTGGTGCCAGAACGCCCGGGTGCCGTGCGCGTCGCGCAGCGCGCGCTTCGTGCTGCCTGCTCCCGCGGGCATCGCCACGACGATGACGGCCACGAACGCCGCCAGGGCGAAGATTCCTCCCCCGATGCGCCCGGGGCTCCGCAGTCCACGGTGCAGCCGCGAGCCGGTCTCCTTCATTGCCGTCTCCCCTCGCTTGATCTCCCCGCCGCGCCGACCACCCCGACGGGCGGCTGATAGCCGATCCTCGACCTTTGGCCAGGGCATTGTCAAGCTTTGGCATTCGCCGCAGCGAACTGCAGGCGCCACCGGGACAGGCCCGCTCGACCGCTGCTAGCGTCTGGCGGGTGAGCGCGTCGGTCGCCTCCGCAGCCGAGCCGCGGCGGCGCATCCGTCCGAGGCTGGTCTACGGCGTCGCGGGAGCACTGCTCCTGATCGCCGCGATCCTGTCGTTCGCGGACGTGGGCGAGAAGGCGGGGCGCCTCTCCGACTGGCAGGCGTTAACGCTCGGCGTGACGCAGGGGCTGACGGAGCTGCTCCCGATCTCCTCGTCCGGCCACCTGATCCTCGTGCCGTGGATCGCCGACTGGCACTACCTCGAGGCGCACCCGGACTTCAACAAGACCTTCGACGTCGCGCTTCACCTTGGCACGCTCGTTGCGGTGGTCGTCTACTTCTGGGCGGACGTCGTGCGGTACGTGCGCGCGTGGTTCCGTTCCGTCGCCGAACGCAGCATCCGCACGCCTGACGAGCGGATCGCGTGGTGGATCTTCGCCGCCACGATCCCGGCGGCGCTTGCGGGCGCGATCGGCGAGTCGGCGATCGAGGACCACCTGGGCCAGCCGTACCAGATCGCGATCTTCCTGGCGGTCTTCGCCGTGCTGCTGTGGTTAGCCGACCGGCTGCCGGAGGAGAAGCAGATCGGGCAGCTTGGCTTCTGGCCGGCGTTCGGCATCGGCGTCTCGCAGATCCTCGCCCTGATGCCCGGGGTCTCGCGCTCGGGCATCACGATCACGACCGGCCGCTTCCTCAGGCTCGACCGCGACTCGGCGGCACGGTTCGCCTTCCTGCTGCTGATCCCGGTGGTCTTCGGTGCCGTCGTCTACAAGGGCCTGAAGCACGTTGTGCTCGAGCCGCTCCCGGCGGGCTCGGTGGGGCCGTTCGTGGTCGGGACGCTCGCCGCGGCGGCCGTCGGCCTGATCGCGATCGACCTCCTGCTCGGGTACCTGCGTCGGCACGACTACACGATCTTCGTGATCTACCGCCTCGTCCTCGCGGCCGCAATCGTGGTCGTGATCGCGAGCGGCTGGCGCGGCGCCCACTTCTAGGAGGGCTTGACGAAACACCGGCTGTGCCGCGGAGTTCCGCCAAACCCTCCCAGACGTCTCTGTGACAAGAGTGCGCCTAAGGGCGCGCGGCGGGCCAGTTCGGGCTCGGGCCGCCGGTATCGGTGAGCGCAATCGACCGAGAGGAGTTGCACATGCGCCTTCGCCGAAGACGCGTCTTGCTCGTCGCGCTGCCGCTGGCCCTCGTGGCCGGGGTCGCGCTCGCCGCCCAACCATCCGGCCGGCGGCCCTCGAACGCCGTCATCAACGCCTGCGTGAAGAAGGGCTCGGGCCAAATCCGGGTGGTCAGGCCGGGAGCGGCTTGCCGGAGGAACGAGTCGCCGCTGTCGTGGAACGCGCAGGGGCCGGCAGGCCAGCCCGGAGCGGCCGGAGCTACCGGTGCCACGGGCGCGACCGGGCCGTCGGGCCCGGCCGGCCCAGTAGGCCCCGCGGGGCCGAAGGGCGACCCCGGAGCGCGCGGCGCCACCGGCGCGGCCGGCCCGAAGGGCGACGCCGGCCCGCAGGGGCCGCCCGGACCGGCGCTGTCGTCGCTCGAGAGCCTGAACGGCATCGCCTGCCACCTGGACGGCATCGCCGGCACGGCCTCGCTCACCTACGACGCGGGCGGCGTGGCCACGCTCGTGTGCGTGAGGGGAGGCGGCGGCTCCAGCGGCGACATCCGCGTGAACGAGCTCATGACCGGTTCCACCGGCGCCGCGTCGAACGAGTTCGTCGAGCTGCTGAACGCGGGCACGACGGCGGTCGACGTCGGCGGCTACAAGGTCGCGTACCGCTCAGCCGCCGGCACGAGCGACACCACGCTGGCGACGATCGCCGACGGCACGACGATCGCGGCCGGCGGCTTCTACCTGCTCGCGGGAAGCGGCTACCTGGGCTCGCACGCCCCCGACCAGACGTTCTCCGCCTCGCTCGCAGCCACCGGCGGCGGCCTCGCCGTCCGCGACGCCGCCGGGACGATCCTCGACTCCGTCGGCTACGGGGAGGCGACGAACGCCTTCGTCGAAGGGCATCCCGCGGCCGCGCCGCCCGCCACCGCGGCACCGGGCAGCAGCGCGGACCGGATCCCCGACGGGCACGACACGAACGACAACGCGGCCGACTTCTCGGTCAGCGCGACGCCCTCGCCCGGGACGTCGAACCACTAGCGCAGCAGGCGGGCGGTCTGGCGCAGCGGCCGCCCGCCAATCACTCCAACGGGGCATGCTCGGCCCGCCAGGGCTCACCGATAGTGCGTACGCGGGGCCGAGCCCCGCATGGCGAACACACAAACCTGCGGAAACTGCGGCTATTGGTCTCATCGATCACCCCCTCGTACGGTCACTCTCGCCCGAGCTCATGCTCGTGGACCCGGAGCTGGCCGCACACGCTCGCGAGCTCCTGCGCGAGCCCGGTGAGGCCGGCGGAAAGGGCGAACACATGTCGGCACTAGGTACGCACGAGATTTCGTCGGGAATGAGCCTGGGGCTCGAGCCTCCGCTCAGCCCGCCTGTCGTTAGGAGCCCCATGGCCTCCGCGATGCCGACCGGCGACGGACTCGCCGGCCTGCCCACGCCGCCTCCGGCGATCCGCCCACCCGAGAGCGCGACTCCCCCGCCCGCTCCGGCCGTGCACGCGGAAGTCCCGCAGCAGCCCGAGCCTGCCCCTGCGCCCGTTCAGCCCGAACCGGTCCTCCCGGCGATGGCTCCCGTGCCGGAGCCCGAGGCGCCGGTGCTCGACTACTTCGCGGCCGAGGCACCAGCCGCCCCGGAGCCGCCGGCGGCGGCTCCCGCTCCCGTCGAGGAGCCTGCTCCGACCGTCGAGCTGAACACCATCCCCCTGGTCGAGCCTGCACCCGCCCCGGCCGAGGAGCCGGTCGGGCTGCCGACGATGGCACCGCCCGCGCCCGAGCCCCAGCCGGAGCCCGCGCCCGCCGCGGTCGCCACGCCGGTGGAGTTGCCGATGATGGCGCCGGAGCCTTCGGTGGCCCCGGCCCCGGAGCTGGAGCCCGCGCCCGCTGCGGCCCCCGAGCCGGTCGAGCCGTCGCTGCCGGCGCTCGAGCCGGTCGCGGTCGTCGAGACCGCCCCGGCGCCCGCGCCCGCCCCGGAGCTCGAGCCGGCTGCGGTCGTCGAGACTGCGCCTGCGCCCGCGCCTGCCCCGGAGCTCGAGGAGCTGTTCGCGCCGATGCCGCAGCAGCAGAGCGCCTTCAGCGTCGTCGTGCGCCTCACGGACGGCGACGGCGTCCTGGTCGGGTCGTTCCGCGACTTCGGCACCGCGATGGAAGGTGCCCAGGAAGTGATCGAGCAGTTCTCGACCGTGGCCGAAGGCCAGTGGCCCTTTTACGCCGGGCGCTTCATCCGCCCCGACGTGATCGTCTCGGTCGACGTGGTCGAATCGGACCCGGTCTAGGACGACCGGCCGACGTAGATCGTCACCATCGAGCGCACGGGCGCGTTCCTCCCGCGCGGCTGCTCGTCGACGACCTTGCCGACCTGGCTCCGGTCGCTCGGCTGCCAAAGGGTCAGCACGGTGAAAGCCCGCGGCTGCTCTGCGACGAGCGTGTCGGCTTCGGCTTCTCGGCAGCGAAACGGGTTCACGGGAGACGTGATCTCCACCGCGTCGAAAACCCCGAACCTCTCGCTCAAGAAATCCTTTCAATTCGCCTACGACTGGCTAACGCGCGCCGCCGAGACTGCGCCCACGCAGGCTCCCAACGGAGGTTTCCACATGGTTCGCAAGCTCATCGTCCTCGCGCTCGTGCTGGGTGTCGGCCTCGCCGTCACCGGCGTGGCGGGGGCGCGGTGGTTCAACGTGATCCGTGGCACGCGCGGCGACGATGTGATCGCCGGCACCGCACACCGCGACTTCATCCTCGGCTTCGCCGGCAACGACCAGATCTCGGCAGCCGAGGGTCGCGACCTCGTCTACGCCGGCAAGGGTGACGACACCGTCGACGGCGGCCCGGGGTTCGACCGTCTGTTCGGCAACCTCGGGAACGACACGATCACCGCCGGGAACGGCCGCGCCGTGATCTGGGGCGGTTACGGCAACGACACCCTCACCGCCGGTGCGAACGGGCTCAGCCGCCTGCACGGCGGGCCGGGTGATGACACGCTCAACGGCGGTGCCCGGCGCGACTTCATCTGGGGCGGCCGCGGCGTCGACCACGAGTTCGGCGGCGACGGCAACGACGTCCTGCACGCGCTCGCCCGCGACAACCAGGTCGACACGCTCGACTGCGGCCCGGGCGACCACGATGTCGCCTGGCTGCGCGCCGGCGAGTCGGACACGACGATCAACTGCGAGCGGGTCATCACCGTCTCGACCGGCTCGGACGGCTAGCAGCAACAGCTTCCTCCCCAGCCAAGTCCATCTCCCCGAGGCCCGCCCGACCGGCGGGCCTCGACCCTTTCAGGCGCGCCTCGGGCGCTCGACGCGATCGAGGAAGTCGCCAACAGTCTGGAGGTAGCGCTCCGGCTCCTCGAGGTACGGCATGTGGGCGCTCTCCTCGAAGAGCACCCACTCGGAGCCCGGGATCCCGCGGTGCAGCGGTTCGACGAGGGTAGGCGTGCACTCGTCGTGGCGGCCCGAGGTGATCAGCGTCGGCACGCGGATCTCGCCAAGGCGTTCGACGACGTCCCAGCCCTTGAGCGTCCCGGTGACGGTGAACTCGTTCGGCCCCCACATCGTCTCGTAGACCTGGACGCCGAACTTCGCGCGCGAACGCGCGAGCACCTCGGGCTCCGGGTCGAGGCGGCAGATGTGACGCCGCTTGAACTCCTCCTCGGCGGCCTTGTCGTCGAGCCCTGGCGGCAGGCCGGCGTGCAGCCGCAGCGTCTCCTGCGCCCAGCGCGGCGCGCTCGTCGGGGTCGAGTTGAGCACCAGGCTGGCGAGACCCTCGGGCTGTGTGAACGCGTGCTCGAGGGCGAGCATCCCGCCCCACGAGGAGCCGAAGAGGTGGATCCGCTCCAGGCCGAGCCCCTCGCGCACGGCCTCCAGCTGCTCGAGGAAGGTCTCGATCACCCAGAGCGACGGGTCGTCCGGCCGCGCGGAGTCGCCGCCGCCGAGCTGGTCGTAGAAGACGACCCGCCGTCCATGCTCCCCCAGCGCCCCGAAGCCTAGGAGCGGCAGGTGCGACCCGCCCGGCCCGCCGTGCAGGCAAACCAGCGGCAGTCGGCCGGGCGCCTCGGCCTCGCCGACGACCCGGTACGCCGTCCCGTCAGGGACCGACGCCGTCAGCCGATCTTCCAGGTGTCGCCGGCGTGGAGGAGCTGCCCGAGGTCGCCCTCGCCCTGTTCGGCCCGGGCGCGCGCGAGCTGCTCTTCCATCAGACGGTCGTAGACCGGGCGCTCGACGTCGCGGAAGACGCCGATCGGCGTCGGCCCGTGCGGCGTGTGCGACAGCCGCGCCACCGCCGCGGCCAGCGACGGCGTCTCCGCGTGCTCGTCGTGGACGAGCAGCGCATCCTCGCCGGCCTCGGCCACGTCGACGATCTCCGCCGAGGCATCGGGCCGCATCCGCACGCCGCGCTCTCCCTCGGTGCCGAACCGAATGGGCTCGCCGTGGGACAGCAGAATCCGGTTCTCCTTCTCATCGCGCACGGAGTCAAAGGCACCGTCGTTGTAGACATTGCAGTTCTGGTAGATCTCGACGAAGGCCGCCCCCGGGTGGGCATGCGCGCGCCGCAGGGTCTCGGTCAGGTGCGCGCGGTCGGTGTCGATCGAGCGCGCGACGAAGGTCGCCTCCGCGCCGAGCGCCAGCGCGACCGGGTTGAAGGGCCAGTCGAGCGACCCCATCGGCGTCGTCTTGTTGATCGTCCCGAGCGGCGAGGTCGGCGAGTACTGCCCCTTCGTCAGCCCGTAGATCTGGTTGTTGAACATCAGGATCTTGATGTTCACGTTGCGACGGAGCGCGTGGATCAGGTGGTTGCCGCCGATCGAGAGCGCGTCGCCGTCGCCGGTCACGACCCAGACGGAAAGATCCGGCCGCGAGAGCGCAAGCCCGGTCGCAATCGCCGGCGCGCGGCCGTGGATCGAGTGGATGCCGTAGGTCTCGACGTAGTACGGGAAGCGCGCCGCGCAGCCGATCCCCGAGATGAAGACGATGCGCTCGCGCGGGATCCCGAGCTCGGGGAGGAAGCCCTGGACGGCCGCCAGGATCGCGTAGTCCCCGCAGCCCGGGCACCAGCGGACCTCCTGGTCGGTCTTGAAGTCCTTCGCTATCAGCTGGACGTGGCCGTTGCCGTTGCCCTTCACCGTAGCTCCTCCCGCCAATCGTTCCTTCCGGCGAGCGCAGACGGACGCGCGGGCAAGCCCGCACGTCCTGACGTCGGCACCGCAAGCGGCGCCTTGGCGCTCACAGCAGCGCCTCCATCGCGTCGGCGAGCTCGCCCGCCCGCAGCGGCAGGCCTCGCACCCGGTTGTAGCCCACGGCGTCGACGAGGAACTCGGCGCGGACGAGCTTCAGCAGCTGGCCGAGGTTCATCTCAGGGACGAGCACCCGGTCGTACGAGCGCAGCACGTCGCCCGTGTTGCGCGGGAACGGGTTCAGGTGCATCAGGTGCGCCTGCGCGACCTTCTTGCCCTCTTTGCGCAGCCGCCGCACACCGGCGGTGATCGGCCCGTACGTCCCGCCCCAGCCGAGCACGAGCAGGTCGGCGCCGTCGGGATCGTCCACTGCGAGCTCCGGGATGTCGGCGGCGATGTTCGCGACCTTCTGCGCCCGCAGCCGCACCATCCGGTCGTGGTTGTCGGGGTCGTACGAGACGTTGCCGGTCTCGTCCTGCTTCTCGAGGCCTCCGAGCCGGTGCTCGAGCCCGGGCGTACCCGGGATCGCCCAGGCGCGCGCGAGCGTCTCCGGGTCGCGGACGTACGGCAGGAACTCGCCGTCGCGGTTCGGCCCCGTCGCGAAGTCGGCTGCAATCTCAGGGAGCGCGTCCACGTCGGGAAGGAGCCACGGCTCCGAGCCGTTGGCGAGGTATGCGTCCGAGAGCAGGTAGACGGGCGTGCGGTACTTCAGCGCGATCCGCGCGGCCTCGAGGGCCGCGTCGAAGCAACCGCCGGGGGTCGACGCAGCCACGACTGGCACCGGCGACTCGGCGTTGCGCCCGAAGAGCACCATCAGGAGGTCGGCCTGTTCCGGCTTCGTCGGCATTCCCGTCGAGGGGCCCGCGCGCTGGATGTCGAGGATCAACAGCGGCAGCTCGAGTGCGACCGCGAGGCCGACCGTCTCGGCCTTCAGCACGACCCCCGGGCCGCTGGACGTGCAGACGCCGAGCGCGCCGCCGAAGCTGGCGCCCACCGCAGCGCCCGCGGCCGCGATCTCGTCCTCCGCCTGGAACGTACGGATGCCGAAGTGCTTGTGCCGCGAGAGGTCCTCGAGGATTCCCGAGGCCGGCGTGATCGGGTACGCGCCGAGGAAGAGCTCGAGGCCGCTCTGCACGCTCGCCGCAATCAGTCCGAGCCCGAGCGCCTGGTTACCGGTGATGTTGCGGTAGGTGCCAGGCGGCATCACGGCCGGCGCGACCTCGTACGAGACGACGAAGTCCTCCGAGGTCTCGCCGTAGGCCCAGCCGGCCTTGAACGCCTTCACGTTCCCCTCGGCGATCGCAGGCTTCGAAGCGAACTTTCGCTCGAGGTACTCGACCGTGCCCTCGGTCGGCCGGTGGTAGAGCCACGACATCAGGCCGAGCGCGAACATGTTCTTCGAGCGCTCCGCTTCGCGTTTCGTGACGTCGACCTCCTTCAGCGCCTCCAGCGTCAGCGACGTCAGCGGTACCTCGTGCACGTGGTACTCGTCGAGCGAGCCGTCGTCGAGCGGGCTCGCCTCGTAGCCGGCCTTCTCGAGGTTCCGCTCGGTGAAGGCGTCGCGGTTGACGATCAGCGTCCCGCCCTTGGGCAGGTCGCGCAGGTTCGTCTTCAGCGCGGCCGGGTTCATCGCCACGAGCACGTCCGGCGCGTCGCCGGGCGTGAGGATGTCGTGGTCGGCGAAGTGGAGCTGGAAGCCGGACACACCGGGCAGCGAGCCCGCGGGCGCGCGGATCTCGGCCGGGAAGTCCGGCAACGTCGAGAGGTCGTTGCCGATCAGCGCCGTCTCGCTAGTGAAACGGCCGCCCGTCAGCTGCATGCCGTCGCCGGAGTCGCCGGCGAAGCGGATGGTCACCTGCTCGAGCTGCTCGACCGCCTTCGCCATTCGCCGCTAGGTATAGCACCGGCGCGGGGGCGCTAGGGAGAGCGTGCAGAACGGCCGCGCGTCACGGTTCGGTGACGCGCACCACCGTCAGCCCCCAGGCCTCACCGGAGTCGAACAGCTCGTCCGGGTCGACGTCGTCGTGCCAGCCGATGAAGTGCCGCTCCGGCTCGTCCTCCGTCGCGCCATAGACGGCGAGCCGCGCCTCGGCCTCCGGCTCCTGCGGCCCGCGCTCGAGCTCCTCGCGCCGGCGCTCGGCCTCCTCCGCCGCCGGGCCTTCTGCGTAGCCTTTCGCCATCAGGCTGCAGCGGCCTCTGCCAGCAGGGCTTGCAGATCGAGCGGCGCGTTGACCATCGCCACGCCGTCCTCCTCGCTCGGGCGCGGCCACTCGTCCTCCGGCCGGTCGCGGTAGAGCTCGATCCCGTTTCCGTCCGGGTCGCTGAGGTAGATCGCCTCGGAGACGCCGTGATCGGTCGCGCCGTCGATCGGCCAGCGCGCGTCCACGAGGCGCTGCAGCGCGTTCCCCAGCTGCGCCCGGTCCGGGTACCGGATCGCGACGTGGTAGAGCCCGGTCGTGCCGGGCGGGGGTGCGGAGCCGTCACGCGACTCCCACGTGTTCAGCCCGAGGTGGTGGTGGTAGCCACCGGCCGAGATGAACGCGGCCTGGTCGCCCATCCGCTGCATCACGTCGAAGCCGAGGATGTCCCGGTAAAACGCCAGCGCGCGGTCGATGTCGGAGACCTTCAGGTGGACGTGGCCGATGTCGACGCGGGGGTCGATGCTCACGCCGCCGACGATAGCGGGTGGACGGCCGCCGCACCGGTGGTCAAGATGGACGCGGTGGGGCTCTCACCCGAGGGACAGGCCGAGACGATCGGTCAGCGTCTGCGGCGCCTGCGGCACGAACGTGGGCTGTCCCAGCGCGAGCTCGCGAGTCCCGGCGTCTCGTACGCGTACATCTCCCGCATCGAGGCCGGTGCGCGGCGCCCCTCGGTCAAGGCTCTGCGGATGCTGGCGCGCAAACTCGGGGTCTCCGCCGACTACCTCGAGACGGGATCGGAGATCCGCGACGTCGACGAGCGGGAGCTGCGCATCACGGACGCCGAGCTCGGGCTGCGCCTCGACGAGGACACCGACCAGGCCGAGACCGCGCTTCTCCGGCTCCGCAACGAGGCTGTTGCCGCAGGTGACGCGATCGCAGCCTCCCGCGCGAGCCTCGCGCTCGGACTGGCCTCTGCGGCCGCCGGCCGGAACGCCGACGCGATCGAGCGGCTCGAGGCCGGCCTCGAGGTTTCACGGGTTTCTCCGAGCCTTCGCCCCGATGTCTTCGCGACGCTCGGCCGCGCGTACACGGCGACGAGCCGCCCGGACCTGGCGGTCGAGCTGTTCGAGCGCTGCCTGGAAGAGATCGCCGAGGATGCGCCCGAGGATCTCGCGGCCCAGGTTCGGTTCACGACGTATCTCAGCAGCGCGCTGAGCGATCTCGACGACCTCGAACGGGCGCAGTCGGTCCTCGACGCCGCGCTCGAGGGGGTGGACGGCGAGGTGACCGACGCGTACGCGCGCATTCGCCTCTACCGCTCGCTCGCGCGGCTGAACGACGCCCGGGGGCGGCCTCTCACCGCGCTCGAGTACGTGCGGCGCGCGCTCGCCCTGCTCGCCGTCACGGACGACGCCGAGGAGCTCGCGCGCGCCGCCGACCTCGCCGCCGAGCCCGTCGGCACCGACACGCACGCCGCCCGGTGATCACGGCCGCGGTCCGACCGCGCGGCCCATACTCCCTGCGCGACACGACCCGCGCAGGCAGCGACGCGACCCGAGCGGTGGTGGACGGCGTGCTCGTCGCTGCGCTCGCGAGCGGCGGCGCGGGTCGCGCGTGGCAGCAGGCCGACGGCGCGGTCCAGCTGCGCGCGCCGCACGAGGCCGGGCTCGACGAGCTGCGGTTCGTGCTCGCGCTCGACGATGACCACGCCGAGTTCCTGCGCCGCTTCTCGCGCGACCCGCTGATCGGCGAGGCGACGCGGCGCGTGCGCGGGCTGCGTCCGCTGCGGACTCCGACGGTCGCGCAAGCACTGCTGCGGGCGGTCTGCGGGCAGCTGATCCAGGCGCGGCGGGCCCGGTCGATCGAGCGGACGGTCGTGAAAGCGCTGATGCCGTCGCTGACGGGCACGCGCCTGCACTCGCCGCCGGATTGCGCCGCCTTCGCACGCCTCGCGCCTGCGGAGCTGCGCAAGCTCGGGCTCGGCATGCGGCGCGGCGGTGCGCTCGTCCGCATCTGCCGCTCGCTCGACCTCGAGCGGCTGCGCTCGCTCCCCGGCGACGCGTGCGCCGACCGGCTCCTACGCGAGCGCGGGCTCGGGCCCTGGTCGGTCGGTGTCGTCTTCCTCGAAGGGCTCGGCCGTTACGACCGGGGTCTCGTCGCCGACCTCGGGTTGGTGAAGCTGCTTTCTGCCTTGCGCGGGCGGTGGGTCGAGGGGTGGGAGACGGCCGAGCTGCTCGAGCCGTACGGCGAGTGGGCCGGGCTCGCGAGCGTGTACCTGCTGCACGCGTACAAGAACGGCCTCGTGCCGGTGCCGAGACCCCGCGCCGCCTGAATTGGCGAACTCGACGAGACGACGGCGATGCCGCCGTCCCGTCAATCCCGCCTAGACTCGGCGCATGGACGCGCGCCGCGTCGCCATCCTCGGCGCCGGAACGATCGGCGAGTCGCTCCTGCGCGGCCTGCTCAGCGGCGGCTGGCGCGAGCCGTCCGAGATCGTCGCGACGGTGCGCGACGAGGAGCGTGCCCGCGAGCTCGAGCAGCAGCACGGGGTGAGGGTCACGCTCTCCAACGCCGAGGCGGTAGCCGGCGCGAAGCTGGTCGTGATCGCAGTCAAGCCGCAGGACTTCGACGTGCTGCTCGGCGAGATCGGCGGCGTGCTGACGCCGGAGCAGACCGTGCTCTCCGTCGCCGCCGCGATCCCGACTTCCGCGATCGAACGGCAGATCGCCGACGGAGTGCCGGTCGTTCGCGCGATGCCGAACCGGCCTGCGACCGTTCACGAGGGTATTGCCGGAATCTGCGCCGGCTCGCACGCGGGCGATGAGCATCTGCGGCTCGCGGAGGAGGCCCTCAGCCACCTCGGCCGGGTCGTCGAGGTGCCCGAGCGCTACATGGACGCCGTCACCGCCGTCTCGGGGTCCGGCCCCGCGTACTTCGCGCTACTCGCCGAAGCGATGATCGAGGCCGGGATCCTGCTCGGGCTCTCGCGCGAGGTGTCGACCCAGCTGGTGGTGCAGACGATGCTCGGCACCGCGCGGCTGCTGCGGGACGAGGGTATCCACCCGGTCGAGCTGCGTGAGCAGGTGACCTCCCCCGGCGGGACGACGATCCGCGCAATCCGCGAGCTGGAGCGCGCAGGCGTGCGTGCGGCGTTCCTAAACGCCATCCAGGCGGCGATGGAGCGCTCGCGGGAGTTGGCGGCCGGCGAACAGTGACTGCGCTCCTTCGCCGCGGGGAGGGGGCTTTGGGGGAAACCGGGAGGTTCCCCCGCACGGAGTCCGCGACGGAGTCGCGGCGTGCTCGGAGCAAGCAGGGGGTACTCGGGGGAAACACGGTTTCCCCCGAGGGACGGAGCCGCGAGGCGGCGGGAGAGCTCGCCACGGGCGAGCAGTGACGCTCCACGGCGTAAAGCTCACGGTCTGCGACGACGCCGAGCACGTGGGGTCGGCCGTCGCCGACGAGCTCGTCGCGGCTGCGCGGTCGGGGGCCGCGATCGCGCTCACGGGCGGCCGCTCGCCGGGACGCGCATACGAGCTGGCGGCCGAGCGCGAGCCCGACTGGAGCACGGCGTCGGTGTGGTGGAGTGACGAGCGCTGCGTGCCGCCCGAGGACGAGCGCTCGAACTACCGGCTCGCGCGAGAGACGCTCCTCAACCGGCTCGAGGCGATTCCGCGCGAGGTGCAGCGCATCAACGGCGAGCTCGGCTCCGAGAAGGCGGCGCGGGAGTACGACGAGCTGTTGCGCGGCGTGTCGCTCGAGCTCGTGCTGCTCGGGATCGGCCCGGATGGCCACACAGCCTCGCTCTTCCCGGACCAGCCGACCCTTGACGAACGAGAACGGCGCGCGATCCCGGCAGAGGCGACGCTCGAGCCGTTCGTCGAGCGCGTGACGCTGACGCTGCCGGTGCTGTGCTCGGCGCCAACGGTCGTGTTCATCGTGACCGGCGACGAGAAGGCGGAAGCCGTCGAGCGTGCCTTCGCCCGGCCGCCCGACCGCTCGACGCCCGCAAGCCTCGTCCGCTCCACCGCGGGACACACCAGAGTGGTCGTCGACGCGGCCGCCGCGGCGCGTTTGCCACGCTAGACACCGCGCGGGGGGCGGTGCTATACCCCGCGCATGGCCGCCACCGAACCCAAGCCGATTTTGGACGTCCTCACCCTCGACAAGCCGGAACAGCTGAAGGCGCTGGGGCATCCGCTCCGACTGCGCGTACTCGAGACGCTGGGCGCCGGCGACGGCGAGCAGCTGACCAACCGCGAGCTCGCGAACCGGCTCGGGGTCGATCCCGGGCACCTGCACTTCCACGTGCGGATGCTGCTTCGCGCGGGCCTGATCGAGCTGACCGAGGGCGGGCAGGGCCGCGAGAAGCCGTACCGGGCTGTCGCGCGCACCGTGCGTGTAGCGCCTGCGCTCCTGAAGGCTGACGCGACGAGCGACCTGCGGGCGGCGATGCTGGACGAGGTGCAGCGCGGCTGGGCCGAGCACGGCGCCACCGGAGCGTTCCGCTCGGCGCAGGTGACCGCGCGAATCACGCAGGAGCAGGCGGTGGAGCTGATCCAGGAGCTCGTCGAGCACGCCCGCGACGCCGAGGACCCGTCGCTCGCGCCGATCGTGATCACGACGGTGCTCCACCCGCCGACGACGGTCGAGCTCGAGCCCTAGGCCGGACCCGGCAGCAGCGGTGAGCTGAGCTCGACCTCAATCCCGCGGCGGCGCGCGAGCGCCTGCAGCACGACCACGGTGTCGGCGACAGGCAGGTCCTCGAGGTACTCCTCGCGCGTCGCGAACGACTCGAGTACCGCCTCCGCCGCCTCGGTGTAGCGGAGGACGTCCCGTGCCGCGAGGTAAGCAAGCGCGTCGCCGACGGCGCTGGGGAAGTCGTCGCGGGTGCGAACGGCGTCCGCATGGACGCGTGCCTCTTCGTCGTCGCCGAGCACGAGCAGCGCGAGCGCGGCCGCGTAGCGGCCGATCGGGCCTTCGGCGTCGGGTGCGCCGGTCTCGAGCGCCCAGCGCGCCGCATCCTCAGCCGCAGGCCAGTCGCCGGCGAGGACGAGCGACTTCACAGCGCCGATAGGGCGCCCCCAGCTGCCCGGCGGCGCGTCGGCGAAGCTCTCGCGATAGCGCTCGGCGGCGCGGTGGAACCAGGTGTCCGCCGCATCGGCGCGGCCGAGCATGAGGAGCGCGAGCCCGGCCCCGCCGGCCGCGTTGCCGAGCCGCGTGAGCTGGCGCTGACGCGTGTCAGCCTCCCGCGCGTCCGGAAGCCGCGCCTCGCCGTCGCGGTAGCGGGCCTCCTCGCGCTCGAGATGCGCGTCCCAGTCGTCGTCGCGACGCTCGCGCGGGCCACCTGTTTTAGGCACACCCAACCTCCTCCCCGGGGCGATCGTATCCAGGGCAGACGCACGTGTCCGTCACGCGAGTGTGGCGGGAGCGTGACGATTGACTAGGGTCTCCGGCGTGCGGGAGCTGCGCGAGGTCTTCTACGTCCACGGCGTCCGCACGGCGTTCGGGCGGGCCGGCCCGAAGGGCGTCTTCTGGCGGACCCGAGCCGACGACATGGGCGTCAAGGTGGTGCGCGAGCTGCTGCGGCGAAACCCAACGCTGCCGCCCGAGCAGATCGACGACGTCGTCATGGCGGCGACCGCGCAGGTCGGCGACCAGGGGCTCACGCTCGGCCGCGACGTCGCGCTTCTTGCCGGACTGCCGCAGACGGTGCCGGGCTTCGCCGTCGACCGCATGTGCGCCGGCGCCCTCACCGCGGTGACGGCGGGCGCAGGCGAGATCGCGATGGGCGCGGCGGACGTCGTGCTTGCGGGCGGGGTCGAGCACATGGGCCACCACCCGATGGGCGATGACGTCGACTTCAACCCGCGTTTCGTCGCCGAGCGGCTCGTCGACACCTCTGCGGTCACGATGGGCGCGACGGCCGAGAACCTCCACGATCGCTTCCCGCAGCTGACGAAGGAGGCGGCCGACTCGTACGCCGTGCGGTCGCAGCAGCGCGCCGCGGCGGCCTGGGAGAACGGCGTGATGCGCGAGACGGTCGAGCCGATGTCGGTCTTCACCGACGACGGCTGGCGGATGGCCGACCGCGACGAGTTCCTCCGCCCGGACACGAGCATGGAGGCGCTCGCGGCGCTGCCGACGCCCTTCCGCGCCGGCGGCCGGGTGACCGCCGGGAACTCCGCCGGGCTCACCGACGGCGCGACGGTGTGCCTCCTCTGCTCGCATGAGGGCGCGCGCGAGCACTCGCTCGAGCCGCGGATGCGCCTCGTCTCGTACGCGTTCGCGGGCGTGGAGCCGGAGCTGATGGGGCTCGGGCCGGTACCGGCGACGCGGAAGGCGCTCGAGCGAGCCGGCCTCCAGCTCGACGAGATCGGCCTCTTCGAGCTGAACGAGCCGTTCGCGGTGCAGGTGCTCAGCTGGTGCGACGGCCTCGGCGTCGATCCCGAGGACGAGCGCCTGAACCCGTACGGCGGCGCGATCGCCTGCGGCCACCCGCTCGCCGCGACCGGTGTCCGGCTGCTGGCGCAGCTTGCGTACGGCTTCCGCGAGCGACCGGACGTGCGCTACGGGCTCACCGCGCTCTGCGTCGGGATGGGCATGGGCGCTGCGTTGATCTGGGAGAACGTCGCTGCCCGAGACTGAGTTCAAGCTCGCGGCGGTCGAACTTGACGCCGGTCGCGTCGCGGTCGTGACGATCGACAACGGCGAGGACTACACGAAGCCGACCTTCTTCGGCCGCGCTGCGCTGGAGTCGCTGGAGCGACTGCTGCCGGAGCTCGTGGAGGGCAACTGGACGGCGCTCGTGCTGACCGGCAAGCCGTTCGTGTTCGCGGCCGGCGCCGACATCACGGAGTTCCCGAACGCGACGCGCGAGCTGGCGATCGAAGGGAGCCGCGCGGGACACGAGCTCTTCGGCCGGATCCGCGCGCTGCCGTTCCCGGCCGTCGCCGCCGTCAACGGCGCCTGCCTCGGCGGCGGTGTGGAGATCGCGCTCCACTGCTCGGCGCGCACGATCTCGACCGCGGTCCGGCACTTCGCCTGCCCCGAGTGCTTCCTCGGCATCGTCCCCGCGTGGGGCGGAACGCAGCTGGTGCCGCGACTGGTCGGCGCCGAGACCGCGGTCAAGTTCGTCGTCGCGAACCCGATGCGGCAGAACCGGATGCTGACCGGGCAGGAAGCATTCGAGCTCGGCTTCGCCGAACGCCTGCTGGAGCCGGCCGAATTCCTGGACGAGTCGATCACGTTCGCCCTGGAGCTTGCGACCAACGGTGACAGTCACAGTGACAGTCACAGTGACAGTCACTCTGTGGCGGAAGTGATACGGAAGGCGCGCGGAAGGCTCGACGGACAGGTCCACGGCGCCGCGCGCGCGCCGTACAAGGCGCTCGACCTGATCGAAGGCGCGCTTTCCGGCTGGTCGCTCGAAGAGGGCTACGCCGCCGAGGAGGAGGCGGTGGGCGAGCTGCTCCCAGGCCGGGAGGCGCAGGCCTCGCTGTACGCGTTCGACCTGGTCGACCGTCGCGCGAAGCGGCCGCCGGGGAAACCGCAGGCAGCGCCGCGCCGGATCGAGAAGGTCGGTCTGGTGGGCGCAGGCCTGATGGCCGCCCAGCTTGCCGCGCTCTTCCTACGCCGGCTCGAGCTCCCCGTGGCGATCCGCGACGTGAGCGAGGACGCACTGGCCTCGGCGCGGGAGACGATCGACGAGACGCTTGCCGACCAGGTCGCGAAGGGCCGCTACGACGAAGGCAAGGCGCGCTTCCTCGCCTCGCTCGTCTCAACCTCCACGAGCTACGACGACTTCGCCGACTGCGACCTCGTCCTCGAAGCGGTCTTCGAGGAGCTCGACGTCAAGCAGCGGGTCTTCGCGGAGCTGCGGGAGAACACGAAACCGGACTGCATCCTCGCGACGAACACCTCCAGCCTCTCCGTCGCCGAGATGGGCGCTGACGTCGGGATCCACTTCTTCAACCCGGTCGCCGTGCTGCCGCTGGTCGAGCTCGTGCGTACGCCCGACGCCGACGACGAGACGCTCGCAACCGCCTGGGCCTTCGCCGAGCAGCTGCGCAAGCGCCCGGTGCTCGTGACCGACGCGCCCGCATTCGTCGTCAACCGCGTCCTCACGCGCCTGATGAGCGTCGTCCTCGACGCGATCGAGCACGGCACCGATCCCGATGAGGCCGACGACGCGATCCTGCGCCTCGGCCTGCCGACGGCGCCGTCGGTGTTGCTGCAGATGGTCGGCCCGCGCGTCGCGAACCACGTGCTCGAGACGCTCCACGACGCGTACCCCGACCGTTTTCCGCTCTCGCAGACGCTCGCCAACTACGCCGAGGGGAGCGATGAGGTCGCGATCGCCGCGCACGAGCCGCGCACACAAGAGGAGATCCTCGAGAACGCGCTCGAGGCGCTCGCCGACGAGGTCCGCCACCTGCTCGAGGAGGGCGTCGTCGCCGAGGCGAAGGACGTCGACACGGCGCTGCTGCTCGGCGCCGGCTGGCCCTTCTGGCTCGGCGGGATCACCAAGCACCTCGACCAGGTGGGCATTTCGGAGAGGATGTTCGGGCGCCCCCTCGCCGAGATCGGAGCGGGAGCGCCTACGCGATGAACGACGACTGGCGAATCCGGATCGAGCTGGGCGAGAGCGTCCACGCCGACACGCTGCTCGGCCGGCTCGGCCTCGACCTCGGCTCGGACGAGGCCCAGCGCCTCGCGAAGGAGCTCCAGGGCCACCGGCTCGCGGTCTCCAACGACGAGGACACCGTCTTCGTCTACGTCGACTCGGCGGCACAGGCCGGCCAGGCCCGGAAGATCGTCGAGGCTGAGCTGCAGGACGAGGGGATCGGGGCGGAGGTCATCACCGAGCGCTGGCTGCCCGAGGAGGAGCGCTGGACGGGCGAGCCGCCGTCGGAGACCTGGGAGGAAGAGGTAATCGAGCACGGCCACGCGCCCTGGGAAGTGCGGGTGGAGCTGGCCTCGCACGACGAGGCCGACAAGCTGGCCGACGAGCTCGAGCGTGAGGGCTTCGACGTCGCGCGGCGCTGGCGCTACCTGATCGTCGGCGCCGGCTCCGAGGAGGAGGCCCGCGCCCTCGCGAAGCGCGTCCACGGCGACGCCGAGCCCGGCGGCGAGGTCGTGTGGGAGGTCGCCCCGCAGAACCCCTTCGCAGTGTTCGGCGGACTGGGCGGCTAGGCCCGACACCCAGATCGTCGGCTATACTTCCGGTGCGACGCCCGCCGAGGCCATCCGCGCGGGCGCTCTCTCACTGAGATTCGCGGCACGGCGACGTGCTGCAGACATGCAGGAAACGACTGAGCAACCGACGCTGGCGCCGGAGGCTCCGGACGGCCTAGCCGCCTCCGCGCTTCAGGCGGAGGCATGGGCCGGGGAGCCCTTCCTCCACCCGGACGAGGATCCGGCGGTCGCGCTCGCGCCAGGATCGGCGCGGCGCCGCGCACTCGACGACGCGCTCGCCGAAATGGAGGCGGGCGGTCGCGCGCCGTCGTACGAGTGGAAGCGACGCTACGCGCTGATGCTCGGCCTCGAGCGCGTGCTCTCGCAGGACCAGCCTCGCCTCGCCTCGGGAACCGAGCTGCGGCGCCACCAGGTCGACGCGCTCGCCGGGATGCTGACGGAGCTGATCGCCGCCACGCAGGCCGGGCAGGAGAACGGGAACGGCAACGGCGAGGCCGCGGAGGCCGTCGCCGAGGCCGAGGAGGAAGAGGAGGATCTCGGCATCCACCTCGAGGAGCGGGCCGAGGAGCTCGAGCTCCCCGAGGAGCACAAGGGCAAGGACCCGGGTGCGAACCGCCGCTTCCGGTTCCGCCACCCGACGGCCTCCGGGAAGACGATCGCCGCCGCGGGCTTCGTCGAGGCGGCACGCACGCTCGGCGTCCTGATCCTCACCCACCGCCGTCTGCTCGTCTCCCAGTTCCACCGCGAGCTGACGACGGAGGGCTACGGCAACCGCTTCGAGGACGCGATCCTCAAGGGCACGACCACGCGGAAGAAGGCGCCCGTGACGGTGCAGACGTACGCCTGGTTCGCACGGCACTGGCAGGACCTCGACCCGCACGCGTACCACCTCGTGATCGCAGACGAGGCGCACACGGCGCTCGGCGAGAAGACGAGCCACGCGATCCGCAGCTTCTCCGAGCCCATCTACATCGGCATGACGGCGACCGAGCAGTTGATCGCGAAGCAGGTCTCGGACGTCTTCCCGGCCTCGATCGACGAGCTCCCTCTCGGCGACGCCGCTCGGCGGGGGCTGATTGCGCCGCTTCGCTGTCTGCGCGTCCCACCTGCCGCGGCGATCTCGTCGGTGCCGATCGTCGGCGGCGACTTCGAGGAGCGCGCGCTGGCCGCCGTCCTCGACCATACGGCCTTGAACCAGGCCGCCGCGAGCCTTTACCGCGACCGCTTCGACAACGCGCCGGGCATCGTCTACGCGGCCGGCGTCGAGCACGCGTACAACCTCGCCAAGGAGTTCCGCGCGGTCGGGTTGAAAGCGGAAGCGGTCAGCGGCCGCACCCCGCCGCTGCAGCTCGCCGAGACCCTGGCGGCATACGAGCGCGGCGAGATCAACGTCCTGATCAACGCGATGCTCCTCGCCGAGGGCTGGAACTCGCCCCGCGCGACCGTCTGCATGCACCTCGCGCCAACCGCCTCGCGCCGCGTCTACCAGCAGCGCATCGGCCGAATCATGCGCATGCACCCGCGCAAGGAGGCCGGCGTCGTCATCGACTTCGTCCCCAAGGGTGCGACGCACAACGAGCGCGTCGTCTCGCTGCACAGCCTGCTGGACGCCGACTTCTACCGGGAGGGCGCGCGCGTCACGCCGGCACCCCGGCGGCGGGTCCAGCGACGGGCACGGCGCAAGCTTTCGCCGGCGCCGTGGCTAGTGCCGGTCACCCCGGACGTCAAGCGCCGCCTCGCCGTGATCGATCGCGAGTGGCAGCGCGTCGACCCGCGCTTCCTCGACGACGACGAGCAGCTCTACTGGGCCACGATCGCCGGCCGCGCCGTGCGCTTCGACGAGCGCGTCGAGTTCGTGAAGAAGTTCACCGAGGGCAAGGCGAGCCGCGCCGCCCTGGAGCAGTTCCTCAACGCCTGTGCGGCCGAGAACCCGAACCGCCGCCTGCGGCTGACCGCGCTCGCCGACCGCGTCTCGATGACGGTCGACCGAGCGAGCTTCGACGACCTCGTCACCCTCGTCACGCAGGCCCTGACCTGGGAGAAGGACCGCGTGCACGGTGTGCGGACGCTGCTGCGCGCGCTGGGCGACGGCAAGGCCGACGCGCCCGAGCAGATCCTCGCCCGCTGGACCTGGCGGCTCGCGCGCTCGACGCGCAAGGTGCAGGACCGCCGGGCGAGCGCCGAGTTCCCCGAGGCGAAGCGGCTCCTGGGTGCGCTCGCGAACTCCCGCGGCCACCGGCACGAGGAGAACGCGGCGAAACTCGTGAACGCCGCGCTCGACCAGTCCCGCGAGGTCGGCGCCGCACTGCTGGCCTCGGCCGAGGGCTACACGCCGAGGGCGAACCAGCTGATCGACGCGGCCCGCGAGCGTCTGGGCACGATCCAGGAGGTCGCGAACGCGCTGGCCGACAACCTGCCGGCCCCGAAGGCCTCGGGCGGCCGCTCACGGCGGCGGCGGCGCAAGCGCAAGAAGAAGGGCCAGGCCCAACAGCAGGCGAAGCAGCAGCAGAACGGCGCTGCTCCCAACGCCGGGCAGGAGCAGGAAACCGCTCCGGCCACTGAGGCGTAACGCCTCCTGTCTCAGCCAGACTGAAGCTCTAGCGCTATGGACGGGCGTTTTATCCTGCTCCTCCCGATCGCCTTCGGCGCGGGAATCGTGACCGCGGTCTCACCGTGCGTGTTCCCGGTGCTGCCGATCCTCTTTGCGGGAGGCGCGAGCGGCGGCCGCCGGCGCCCGTACGCGATCATCGCCGGCCTCGTCACGAGCTTCGCCATCTTCACCCTCGTCGCGACGTGGCTGCTGGAGCAGCTGCACCTGCCGCAAGACTTCCTCCGCGACCTCTCGATCGCGCTCCTGCTCGTACTCGCCGCGACGCTGATCTTCCCCCGCTTCGGCGTGCTGCTCGAGCGGCCGTTCACTGCCCTGAGCCGGCGTGCTCCGAGCGGCGACCTCGGAGGCGGCTTCCTTCTCGGCGCGAGCCTCGGCCTCGTCTTCGTGCCCTGCGGCGGCCCCGTGATCGCCGCGATCTCGGCCAACGCCGCCCGGCTCGAGCTTGGGCCGAAGACGGTCGCGGTCACCCTCGCCTACGCGCTCGGAGCGGCGATCCCGATGCTCGCCGTGGCCGCGCTCGGGCAGAGCGCCACCCGGCGGCTGCGGGCCAACGCCGCCCACCTGCGGGTCGCCTTCGGCGTGCTGATGGCGGTCGCGGCACTCGCAATCGCGCTCGACGCCGACCGCCGGTTGCAGACGTGGTTCCCCGACTACACGCACGCGCTGCAGGGCCTCGAGCGGAGCTCCGTCGCGAACGACGAGCTCGGGACGCTGCAGCACCGCGGGGCTTCGCCCTTCCAGGCGACGGGGTCCGGCTCGCTCCCCGACTACGGCGTGGCGCCGCAGTTCGCGGGCATCTCCGAGTGGCTGCACTCCCGCCCGCTCACCATCGAGCAGCTGCGCGGGAAGGTGGCGCTCGTCGACTTCTGGACGTACTCGTGCATCAACTGCCTCCGCACGCTCCCGCATCTCGAGGCGTGGGACCAGCGCTACCGCAAGGCGGGGCTCGTGATCGTCGGCGTCCACACGCCCGAGTTCGCGTTCGAGCACGTCGTCTCGAACGTGCGCGAGGCCGCACGGAAGCTCGGTGTCCGCTACCCGGTCGCGATCGACAACGACTACGGCACCTGGGACGCGTACCGGAACGACGCTTGGCCGGCCGAGTACCTGATCGACCGCCGCGGGCATGTCCGCGAGATCAAGAAGGGCGAGGGGCAGTACGACGAGACCGAGCGGTCGATCAGGACGCTGCTCGGCGAATCCGGCTCCGCGCAGCTGGCGATGGTCAAGGACCGCACGCCGCAGCACCTGACGACGCCGGAGTCGTACCTCGGCTGGGCGCGTCTCGACCGCTACGTCGGCTCGCCGATCACGCCCGACCGGGAGGCCGCGTACCGCTTCCCGCGCGAGATTCAGCTCAACGATCTCGCCTACGCCGGGCGCTGGACGGTCGGGCGCGAGCGGATCGTCGCCGGCCCCGGCGCGCGGCTGCGACTGCACTTCCTCGCGCAGCAGGTCTACCTCGTGCTCGGCGGCCACGGGCGGCTGCAGGTGTTCGTCGGCGGCCGACCGGCGAAGACGGTGCGCGTCAACGGCCTGAGCCGGCTCTACCCACTGTTGAGCTACCCCCGGCTGAGCGAGGGCGCGCTGGAGCTGCGCTTCACGCCGGGGATCTCGGCGTACGCCTTCACCTTCGGGTAGAACCGATGAGATCTCGGCCGCAGCCGGGTCAAAAGCATTCGACACCCCGACAGGAGGAGGACGAATGGCCGGACAGATCGTGCATCTCGAGATCCCCGCGGACGACACCGCGCAGGCGCGCGAGTTCTGGGGCTCGCTCTTCGGATGGCAGTTCGAGACCTACCCGGGGCCGTCCGAGTACCACATGACGCGGCTCACCGAGCAGCAAGGAGCGGCGATCATGAGCGCGGAGGGCAAGAAAGGGACGCGTCCCTACTTCGACGTCGACGACATCAACGCCGGCACCGCTCGCGTGAAGGAGCTCGGCGGGCAGGCCGACTCGCCGATGCCGGTCCCGCAGATGGGCTGGTTCGCGACCTGCACGGACCCGCACGGGAACGAGTTCGGGCTCTGGCAGACCGACCCGTCGGCGCCCGCGCCGGAGGGCTAGCGCTTACTACTACTGCTCGCCAAGGCACCGCTTGCGGTGCCGCTCGAGAGGACGCGTGGGCTTTGCCCACGCGTCCTCTTCGGGCACGCGAGCTACTGCTCGCGTGCCGCGTCTTCGCCGCCGCCGTTCTGCTCGCGCTCACGGAGAAAGCGCGTCAGCTCGGCCGCAAGGGCGTCGCCCGACGGCAGCTCCGACGCCTCCTCGAGCTGGTCGGCGCGCCGCTCGAGCTCCTCGACGTAGGCCGCGGTCTCCTCGTCGGAGGCGACCGCCTCGCTGACCTGCTCCTCGTAGGAGCGGGCGGCCTCCTCCAGCTCGTCGGCCTCGACGCTGACGCCGATGAGCGAGCCGAGCCGCTCGCACAGCGCAAGCGCCCCGCGCGGGCTCGGCGTCAGCGAGACGTAGTGCGGCACCGCCGCCCAGAGGCTCGCCGAGGCGATCCCGCGTTGGCGGCACACGTCGTGAAGGACGCCGACGATCCCCGTCGGCCCCTCGTAGCGCGACGCCGAGAGCCCCAGCCGCTCGACGAGCTCCTCGTCGGTCGCGCTGCCCGTCACCGGCGCCGACCGCGTGTGCGGCACGTCGGCGAGCAGCGCGCCGAGCGTGATCATCAGCTCGATGCCGAGGTCGCCCGCGAGGCCGACGACGAGATCGCTGAAGGTGCGCCAGCGGAGGTTCGGCTCGATCCCGAGCAAGAGCACGACGTCGCGGTCGAGCCCGTCGGGGCGCGCGTGGTAGAAGGCGGTCTCCGGCCAGTCGATCCGGCGCGTCAGCCCCTCCTCGAGCGAGACGTGCGGCCGCGTGGCCTGGAAGTCGAAGAAATCCTCCGGGTCGACCTCGGCAAAGCGCTCCGCGGCCCAGGTCTTGGCCAGGTACCCGGCGGCGAGCGTGGCCGCCTGTGCGCCGTCGTTCCAGCCGCGAAAGGCGGCGACGAGGACCGGCCGTGTGAGCTCCGGCCGCCGGTCGATGCGAAGCTCCTCGCCCACTCGCTCAGTCTACGTGCGGACTTGCGCAAAGGCGGCCGGCGGACGCCACAGAACGGTGACGAACCCGACGAGCAGAGCCCAGACCGCCGCGGCCACGCCAACGTGCACGAGCACGAGCGGCCACGGCAGGTGCGTGCGGTACTGCAGCTCACCGAGCCCCATCTGCACGAGCAGCAACCCGAAGAGGCCGAGACCGTACGCGAAGATGCGCGGCCAGCGCGCGCGCTGCGAGGCGAGGTAGCCGAGCAGGAAGACGAGGCCGAGGCCGAAGATCCCGACCGCGGTGGCGTGGATGTACACGAGGGGCGCAAGCCGCCAGAAGCGGTCGACGTGATCGGCGGTCCCCCCGCCGGAGTGCGGGCCGCCGGCGGTCGCCAGCGTCCCGCTCACCAGCAGCACCGCGCAAGCAGCTACGAGGACGAGGCCCGCGCGGGGAACCTCCCGCGGCAGCGCGTTCTCCGCCGAGCCCGACCGAAGCCGCAGCGCCTCCAGCGCAAGCACGACCGCGCCCGCGATCACGGCCATCGAGAGCAGCAGGTGCGCCGCCACGACGGGCCAGTGGAGGTCGGTGTTCACGGCGAGGTAGCCGAGCGGCGCCTGCGCGAGCGTGCCCGCGAAGACCCAGAGCGCCAGGCGCCGGCCACGGCGACTCAGCCCTGGCACGGAGCGCGCGGCGACCGCCGTCAGCAGTACGGAGAAGATCACGACCCCGCCGAGCGCGCGGTTCCCGAACTCGATGAACGCGTGGTAGTCCTTGGCCGGAAGCGGGTGCCCCGCCTCGCAGCCCGGCCAGTGACGGCAGCCGAGGCCGGAGTCGGTCACGCGCACGGCCGCGCCGGTCAGCACGATCAGCCAGAGCGCGCCCAGCGAGATCAGCGTCAGTTGCAGGAAGCGCGTTGGCGAGAGCTCGAGCCGCCGGAGCCGCCCGAGCGCCGTCGACGACTCGACGTGCACGCCCCAGATGCTAGAGAAGCGGCTCCAGCAGGGCGGGGTAGCCGTCCGCGCCCTCGAAGGGCGTCGGGCGCGAGCCGAGGAAGAGCGGCCGGTCGGCGGCGTTGAGCAGCACCGGCATCAGGTCGGGCCCGCGCAGCTGCCCCAGGATCCCCGCCACGAACGGAAGCTCGCCGAAGCTCGCCACGCCATCCGCGCGCACCCCCGGCCCGGCCACGAGCAGCGGCACCGGGTCGCCCGAGTGGATCACGTCAGGTGACGCCGGCGTCGCGTGGTCGCCGGTAATGCAGACGATCGCTCGCTCGGTGGGGAGCTCGTTCAAAGCGGCATCGAGCTCCGCAATCGCGTCGCGCTTGACCGTGGGGTCCTTCGTGTGCCCGGCGGCGTCGGTGGTCTTCTGGTGACAGAGGACGAACGTGTCGCCGGCGTCGAGGCGCTCCACGGCCAACGCGACGCGGCGGCGCAGGTCGCGGACCGGGTCGTCGGTCTCCGGCGCATCCACCGGCTCCAGCCCCAGGGCGATGGCGAGCCCGCGCAGGAAGGCCGAATCGGCGGCAAAGGCACCGGTGACGCCGTGCCGCTCGAGAAACGTCGGCACACGCCGCTGGCGTCCGAACCACTTGAGCGTGATCACGTTGAACCGCTCGCCCTCGAGCCGGCGCATCACCTCGCGCGTCCACTCCTCGCACGCGCGCGCCGTGCGTTTCGCCTCCGGCATCAGCGGCTGCGGCCGCAGCAGCGGGTGCCACGCGCGGAAGAAGGCGTCGCTGTCGGTCACGCGCTCGTCGGCCCCACCCGAGATGCGCAGGATCGCCTCGCCGCGCCAGACGTGGGCCAGCGAGAACGTCAGCCCCTCGACCTCGATCCCGTTGCAGCACTCGACCAGCCGCTCCGCCTCCTCGGCGTCCCGCTCGGGGTCCGGCCGGCCGGTCAACCACCAGCCGTCCTCCCGCCGCTCGGCCGGCCGCAGCGCCGCGTAGGCGAAGACGTGCTCGTCGCTCACCTCCTGCCCCCGCCCGAGCGCCTCGAACACCGCGCGACCGGGAAACTCGTCCCGCCGGTAGCCGAGCAGCGACCAGTGCGCGACCTCGCTCGACGGCGCCCGCCCCGGGCCGACCGCGTAGACCAGCCCGCACGAGCCGCGCGCCGCGAGCGCGTCGAGGTTCGGTGTGACCGCCGCTTCATTCCCGGTGCGACCGCCGAGTACCTCGTGCGCCCGGTCGCCGAGGCCGTCGAGCAGGAGGACGACAATGGGGTACACGCGGCGCGGAGGCTATCCCGCGCCGCGCGTTCGAACGACCGCTACCGCGTCTTCGGCACCTTGACGACGATCGTGCGGCTATAGCCGTCGAGGTAGCCCGCGCCGGCCTGGTTCAGCGACATAAAGATGCGGACCGCATAGCGGTACCCAGGGCGCAGCCCCAGCAGCCGGAAGCGCTGCTGCGAGTGCCGGTTCAGGAACACCGGCCGCACCTTCACCCACTCGTGGAAGCGTGTGAACTTCTGCAGGTAGACCTTCTTGCCCATGAGCGAGCGGTCGACCCTGACCTTCACCGAGGCCCAGCGCTTCGCGGTCACGAGCGAGACGGACGGGCGGAGCTGGACGCCGATATTGTCGCTGAGGGTGTTCTTCCAGTGCACCTGGTAGGTCGTCAGCAGCGTGGGCTTGACGATCGTGTCCCACACCCCGCCGGTGCCGGTCAGGAGCGTCGCGACCTGTTGGAACGAGGCCTGCCCGTAGGGCTGTGCCCAGACCGTGATCGTCTGACCTGCCTGGCTGGTCGAGATCGCGCCGGAGAGGTGGGTCGAGGCGCCGTAGGTGAGGATTGGCTGGCTCGCGCCGATCGTGATCGCGGGCGGCGGGCCCTTGACCACGACCTTGCCCTTCAGCGCGGGGTGCAGCGCGTCGTGGTAGCCGAAGGTGCCGGCCGTGTTGAACACGTGCGTGTAGCTCTTGCCGGGAGCGAGCGTGGCCGAGGCGAAGCTACCGTTGTTCGCGACGATCTGGTGGTTCTTCGTGTCGCGGTTTGTCCACTTGATCGCGTCCGTGGTCGCGATGGTGACCGTCTTGGGCGAGAAGCCGCCCGACTTGATCGCGACGGCCTTGGTGGCCGTCGCCGCGGGCTGCGAGGCGCCGGTCACGATGAGCGCCAGCACGGCGGCGACGGGGAGAGCGACAGTGCGCATTCGGGAACCCCCTGGGTCTGCGACGATTGCTACTTGTTCAAACGCGCCCGGTGGCGAAAAGTTCTGCGGCCTTACACGACCCTTCGCGGGCGCTTACACGGCCCTTACACGGGGACGCGCTCGAGGCGCTTCAGCACGGCCGCGACCCCCGGCGGCACCAGCGGCTCCCAGTCGCCGCCGCTGCGCAACGCCTCGCGCACGTCGGCGCCCGAGATCTCCTTCTCCGCGCCCTCGTCGAGGACGACGACCTCGTACCCGGCCTCGCGCAGAAGGTCGAGCTTCGTCCCGCCCCAGTCCGAGAAGAGCCGGATGAAGTGCACGACGTCCCGCGGCACGTACGGGGGCCAGAGCTCGGGCTCGTTCACCGGGAACGGGATCACGTGCAGCCGCTCCGCCGCGATCCCGGCGTCGCCCGCGGCGGCCTTCACCATCAGCAGCCGCTCGACGTAGGTGTAGGGGTTCGACTCCGGGAGGTGCCGCAGCGGGTCGGCAGGCTCTGGCTTGATCCGCTCGGGATCGGGGTTGGTGATCCCGACGAAGACCTCGTCGCAGCGCACGGCCGCGCCGCGGAGGTACTCCAGGTGCCCGTTGTGGAACGGCTGGAACCTCCCGTGAACCATCCCTCGCATCACTGGCCGGCGGCCGCTCACGCCCGGCGGAGCCGGGCTCCGCGATCGCCTGACGCCGCTATCGACATGGCGCTCTCCGGGGCCGTGTTCCAGACACTGTCCCCTCCGGCGCCGCGCCGCCACCGGCGCCCCAGTGGTGCGAGGTACCCCAGGGCGATCACTCGACGACGACCCCGGCCCCCTCCTCGACGCGGCCAACGCGGCGAATGAACAGCTTCCGCGACTCGAACTCCGCCTCCAGCGCGGGCCCGCGCTCGCCCGAGACCGAGACGAGCAGTCCGCCTGCGGTCTGCGGGTCGTAGCCGAGGGCCACGAGCGCATCGGACACGTCGTCGGCGACCGAGAGGTGCCGCGCGGCGAAGTCGCGGTTGCGCGGGTCGCCGCTCGTCCGCACGCCCTGGCGCGCGACGTCCAGCGCTCCGTCGATGGCCGGGAAGCGCTCCGATTCGAGGCGGATGCAGACGCCGCTGCGCTCGGCCACCTCGTGGGCGTGGCCGAAGAGGCCGAAGCCGGTGACGTCGGTGACGGCGCTGGGTCGGAGGCCGCGTAGGACGTCCGCGGCCGCGTCGTTGAGGGTGCGCATCCAGCCGATCGCCCGCTCGAGCTGCTGCGTGCCCGCCGAGCCGCGCTTGTAGCCGCTCATGATCAGACCCGTCCCCAGCGGCTTGGTCAGGAAGAGGGTGTCGCCCGGCCGGGCGCCGTTCTTGGGCCAGATCGCCTGCGGGTGCACGGTGCCGACCACCGCGAGGCCGTACTTGGGCTCCGCGTCGCGGATTGTGTGACCGCCGGCGAGGAGGCCTCCGGCCGCGCGCACCTGCCGGTCTGCGGCGGCGAAGATCTCGGCGAGCATCTCCATCGGGAGCTCCTCGGGGAAGGCCGCGATCGAGAGCGCGAGCAGCGGCCGGCCGCCCATCGCGAAGACGTCGTTGAGGGCATTCGTGGCCGCGATCGCGCCGTAGTCGCCCGGGTCGTCGACGACCGGCGGGAAGAAGTCGAGCGTGAAGATCAGCGCCCGCTCCTCGTCGAGGCGGTAGACGGCGGCGTCGTCGGCCGGCGCGAGCCCGACGAGCAACTCCTCGGCCTCGGCCGGCACGAATCCGGCGAGCAGCTGCTCGAGCCGGGCGGCCGAGTATTTCGCGGCGCAGCCCCCGCAGGAGGCGAGATCGGTCAGCTTGACGGTGTCCACGTTCACGGTGGCGGCTCCCCCCTGAAAATGGAGTTCGGGAACTGTAGGGGTCGTTCTGGCTTTCGTCCATCTACGACCAGCGGTTCGCCGGTATTCCCGCTCCGACGCTGCCGAACCCTCGAAAAAGACGACGACGGCCACGCGGGGCCGCCGCCGTCCAGGGGAGAGGAGGAGCTTGGGATGCTCCCCCTCGGTTCGTGACGATCGGCTCGATTCCTGCGATTGAGACGGGCGCCCGGGCGAAGCCCGCGCGTCCTCCACGGTCGGCGCCGCAAGCGGCGCCTCAACTCTCGATCGGCACGTCCACGAGGTTTCCCCACTCCGTCCACGAGCCGTCGTGGCGCCTTCCTGCTCGTAGCCCGGCGGCGCGACGAGGTCGCCGTACTCCTGCGGGCTGCGGACGTCGCCACAGACGCGTCGTCCAGGTGCTCGGCGAGCCACTCGGTCGTGACGAGGACGTCCTTTGCGTACTCGGCCATCAGCGGTTTCCCGGGGTTCGGAGGAAGGGAGGCATCATCTAACCGCTAGAGCAGTTTGTCGCGGACGGCTGCGGCGAGCTCAGCCTCTGAGACCGAGCCCTCGAACTTCGCCTTCACGCGGCCGTCGGCCCCGACCAGGAAGACCCAGGGCTCCGTGGTGAGGCCCCACTGGCGCATCCAGCGGTTGAAGCCGCGTGTGGGGTCGTTGTCGGCGAAGACCTCGACGTGGATGAAGCGCACGCCGCGGCGCTCGAAGCCGCGGCGCACGGCCTCCATCACGTCGACGACCGGGCCGCAGGTGCGGCTGGTGCAGAACTTCGGCGTCGCAAAGGTGACCACGAACGGCTTGTGGGCGGCGAGCGACCCCGCGACGGAGTCGCGCAGCAGCGGCAGGTCCGGCGGCCTGCTCGTCGTGATCTGCGCGGCCGGCGCGGTCGCGAGCGTTGGCGTCTGCGACCGCTGTGCCTTCGCTCCGACGGCGACGCTGCGTGAGCGGGCGGCGACATCGAGCGCGCCGAGCGCCTGGATCCGTGCGCCATCCGGTTGCGCGACCAGCCAGTAGCGCCCAGACCGAGGGATGCGCAGGTGCGCGACGTACATCTGCGTGACGCCGCCGAAGGCCGGGTCGGAGCGGCCCGGGATGCCGATGGGCTCGAGCCGCGCCCTTGTGCGCTCGAAGGGCGCATCCGAGCGGCTCTTCGCCACCCAGACCGTCGCGGCCGGCCGATTGACCGGCCTTGCATCGTTGCGGATCACGACGAACGGGTAGCGGACGTCGCCCGGGACGAACTCCGAGGCGCCGGCCGTGATCCCGACCATCGGCCCGGGCCGCTTCAGCAGATCGCCGAGCGACTCGTTCCCGGACGCACGAGAGCCGCCGCAGCCGGTGGAGAGAGCCGCGGTCGCGAAAACGACAGCGATCACGCGGCCCACGGGCCGAGTCTAGCTGGGGTGGTGCCCCCGAAGGCTCTGGGCGGAGGAGAGGCCGAGATGCTCTGAGCAGGAGCGCGTCGACCGCCTCCGGCTACGTTCGGAGCCCCACAGACCCCGCTCCGAACGCGCCGCGTGGTCTAGTGCCCGTCGAACCAGCTGCCGGGGTGGCCGAAGAAACAGCCGAGCCCGCGGGCGAAACCCTCGAGGTAGAAGGCCAGCAGAGAGAGAGTGACCGTCAGGGAGATCAGGCGTGCTTTGTTCATATTCGTCTTCACCTCCTTCCTCGGCTTAGAAGCGGACATCCTGTAGGGCTTCCGCGGCCTTGCGGTACAGCCGTGCTGCAGTAGCGTCCTCGCCCTGGCGGGCGGCGAGGTCGCCCTGCGCCATCCACGCGGCGGCGCGGTGGCTGATCGATTCGAGTTGCTCTGCGCTTGCCTCGGCGGTGCGCAGCATCTGCTGCGCCTCGTCGAGACGTCCCTGCTCCATTAGGGCCCGGCCCAGCACCAGCTGCGTCGGAGCGATATCGAGCAGGAAGTCTTCGCGGCCCTCGAGGAGCTCGAGCGCGTGCCGCGCCTCCTCCTCGGCCGTCTCCACCTGGCCCGTGGCCAGGTGGACGTGCGCGAGTGACGAGACGACGTTCGCCGCCTCGGCGTCGCTGCCCTTGTCGAGCAGCACCCGGTACGCGTTCTTCAGGTCCTCGACCGCACGGTCGGGCTTGCCGAGCTGGAAGTTCAGGCCGCCGAGGTTGTTCAGCAGGCGGCCGACGTTCCGCTCGTCGTTGATCTGCTCGTAGTAGGCCTTGGCGCGCTCTGCGTAGCTGCGCGCGAGAACCCAGTGGCCCATCCGCTCTGCGACGAGCGAGGCCTGGAAGTAGACGTTCGCCATCGTGCGGTGGTCGTCCAGCGCCTGCGCCAGCTCGAGCGCGCGCTCGACGTCCTCGCGCGCCGCCTCGAAGTCCCGCTGCCGGCGGTAGCAGCGCGAGCGCCATCCGAGGATGTCGCCGCGAAGCAGGTCGCACGGAAGCTGCGAGCCCTCCGCGAGCTTCAGCGCCTCGCTAAAGATCGAGACGGCGGAGGCGATACTCGAAAGGTGGTACCGGCAGACGCCCATCCGGAAGAGCACCTGCGCGCGGTCGACATCCGAGAAGCCGGGGCCCTCGGAGATCGTGCGGCAGCGCTCCAGGAGCTGGAGGGCCGGCCGAAGCTCGCCCTGCTCCATCCGCGCCCAGGCTTCCGTCTGCAGGGCCCGAACCTCGAGCTCGACCGCGCCGGTCGCGAGGACAGCGGTGCGGGAGCTCTCGATCTCCTCGACCGCCTCGGCGTACTGGTGGTTGTTCGCGAGTGCCTCCGCACGCGCGAGCATTGCCTCGACGCGGCTGCGCTCGTCGGCGGAGACCCCCTTCTCGAGGAAGCCGGCATCGACCCCCAGCTTCGTGGCGAGCCACTCGATCGTCTCGCGCGTGGGCCTGGTCTTGCCTCGCTCGATCTGGCTGACGTACTCCTTCGAGAAACGCTCGCCGGCGAGGTCGGTCTGGGTCAGGCCCGCGGCCACTCGCAGCTGGCGGAGGCGCTCGCCGAGGCGGGCGCTACCGGGCTTGCCGGCAGTGCGGATCTGAGTGGTCACGGAAGCACGAGTCATGGATGTCCTGGCGAAGTGAAACGGATACTTGACTTCGGCGCAAGTGTCCTCTCTACGATATCCCCCAAATTGGTCATGTCTTCGACAAAAACGGGTGAACTATCCCGATTGAAAATCACTTGACCGAGGTACTTGACTGCCGCTGGGGGCACGTCTATAGTCCGAGCACCTTGCAGCCCAGCCATACGCCAGGCTTAGGGGGTGCAAGGGGCGCGCCAGAGACGGCGACGTAGGGCCCGGAGGTTGTGGCTGGGCCGCAGAGCCAAGGCCTCCGGGTCGTCGCCTCTCAAGAACGGCCCGCAAAAACCAGAAGCCCCCGGAGCCGCAGCCGGGGGCTTTTCTTTTCCCTCCCGTCACTAGGCGGCGCCGGTCATCCAGGCACGGCGGCTGGCGAAGATGTCGTCGAGCTCCTCGCCGACGAGGCTGCCGAGACGGCGGTCGATCGTCGTCAGCAGGCCGAGCGAGATGAAGATCCACGCCTCCGCGTCCGGGTCGCGCTCCGCGACGACGCCGCCTGCAGCCTGGGCGCGGCGGATCAGGCCGGCGACGAAGTCGTGCACCTCGCGCACCTGCGCCCGCAGCGCGCGCCGGATCTCGGGGTCGTCGGCGGCCTCGGTGAGCGCCTGGATCCAGAGGTCGACGAGCACGATCTTCGCGGCTCCGCGCTCCTCGAGGTAGGCCTTGCCGATCGCCCTCAGCCAGTTCTGCGGGTCCTCCTCGCGCGCGAGCGCGTCCTCCCACAGGGCGCGGACGCGCTCCCAGACGGCGTCGAGGCAGGCGACGTAGAGCTCGCGCTTCGAGCTGAAGTGGCGGTAGAGCACCGGCTCGCTGACGCCGGTCTCGCGCGCGATCTGCGCCGTGGTCGAGCCGTGGTAGCTGCTCTTCGCGAACACGCGGCACGCGGTCTCGACGACCGCCTGCCGCCGCGCAGGGCCCGGGAGGCGGGTGCTCATGCCGCGGCCTCCGCGGGGTGGCTCGACTCGGCGTGCCGGTAGCGGCGCACGAGGACCGCGGCGGCGATCGCGGCACCGAAACAGATCGCCGCGCTCACCTTCATCGCGAAAGTCAGCCCGTGCACGAACGCCTCGGGCGGGCTCGCGCCGTCGCTCACGGCCGCGGAGGCCCGGTCGGCGACGATCGCGCCCGTGATCGCGATGCCGAGCGCGACCCCGACCTGGCGGAAGGTGTTCAGAACGCCCGACGCGACGCCGGCCTTCGCGACGGGAGCGGCGCCCATCGCCGCCGCCGACATCGGCGTCATCACGAACGACATCCCGAGACCGCCGAGGACGAAGGCTGGCAGCATGTCCCAGAAGCTGGAGCTCAGCGTCACGCGCGAGAGGAGCAGGCAGCAGATCGCGACGACCGTCATCCCGCCGGCCATCAGCCAGCGCGAGCCGACACGGTCGGAGAGCTTCCCGGCGATCGGCGCGAAGATGACGATCATCACCGTCCAGGGAAGAAGCGCCGCGCCGGCCTGGATCGGCGACCAGCCGCGGAACGTCTGCATGTAGATCGGGAAGAAGACGAAGATCCCGAACATCGCGAGCGTGACGAGGATCGCGACGAGGTTCGCGCCGGCGAACGTGCCGTTTCGGAAAAGCGAGAGGTCGAGCATCGGCAGCCGCTGATGCATCTCCAGCAAGACGAAGGCGGTGAGGGCGACGGCTGCGATCAGGAAGAGCCCGAGGATCCGCGCCGAGGTCCAGCCGTAGTTGTTCGCCTCGATCAGCCCATAGACGAGCGCGAGCAGGCCGATGCCCGAAGTGAGCAGGCCCGGCAGGTCGAGCCGCTGCTCGTGTGAGGTATCGCGCGATTCCGGGACGACGAAGATCGCCGACAGGACCGCGAGCACGCCGATCGGAACGTTGACGTAGAAGATCCAGTTCCAGGAGATGTGCTCGGTGATGATCCCGCCGAGCAGGGGGCCGATCGCGAGCGCCATTGCGGAGACACCGGCCCAGATGCCGATCGCCGTCCCGCGCTCGCGGACGGGAAACGTGGCCGAAATGATCGAGAGCGTGGCCGGCATCATCAGCGCGGCGCCGACGCCCTGCACCGCTCGGGCGGCGATCAGCTCCGGCGCGCTCCCGGCGAGGCCGCAGAAGAGCGACGAGAGCGTGAAGATCGCGAGGCCGATGGTGAAGATCAGGCGACGGCCAAGGAGATCGCCGAGCTTGCCGCCGGTGAGCAGCAGCGAGGCGAAGGTGAGGGCGTAGGCGGCGACCGTCCACTCGAGCTCCGAGGTGCTGATCCCGAGGTCGGCCTTGATCGCCGGCAGCGCCACGTTCACCACCGTGTTGTCGAGCATGATCATGAACAGGGCAAAGCAGAGCGACCCCAGCGTCCACCACTTCCGGTTTTCCTCGGCGAAGATCCTCGCTCGCACATTGCACCCCCGTCTTGACGGTTAGTTGGCACTAGGTTAGCGAGCACTAGCCAAAGGCGCCAAAGTTACGCTTGCTCGTCGTGGAGGTGATCTGGGAGCCGAGCGACGAGGTGCGTGAGCGCTCGAACGCGCTGCGGCTCGCGCGCAAGTTGGGGTTCGACGACTACGCTTCGCTCGTCCGCTTCTCGGCGGAGGAGCCTGATCGCTTCTGGCCGGCTGCGATCGAGGACATGGGGCTCGAGTTCTCGCGGCCCTGGGACGCCGTCGTCGACGAGTCGCGGGGGCCGGAGTGGGCGACCTGGTTCGTCGGTGGGCGCCTGAACCTCGCCTGGAACTGCGTGCACCGGTGGGCCGCCGGGGAGCGCGCGGATGCGGCCGCGGCGGTCTGGCAAAGCGAGGAGGGCGAGCGACGGTCGCTCTCCTACCGCGAGCTGTCGCACGAGGTGACGCGTCTGGCGGAGGCGCTCGCGGCGCTGGGAGTGCAGGCAGGTGACCGGGTCGCGATCTTCCTGCCGATGTCGCCGGAGGTCGCTGTTGCCTCACATGCGTGCGCGCACCTCGGCGCGGTGCAGGTGCCGATCTTCTCGGGGTTCGCGGCGCCCGCGATCGCGGCCCGCCTTCAGCACTCCGAGGCGAAGGTGGTCGTGACGGCGGACGCGTCGCTGCGACGCGGGCGCGAGGTGCCCATGAAGGCGCTCGTCGACGAGGCGCTGGCGGTCTCGCCGTTGGTCGAGCATGTGGTGGTGTGGCGGCGCCGCGGGGGCGACGCCCCGATGGAGGCCGGGCGCGACGTCTGGTGGGACGAAGCGGTCGCGGACGCACCCGGCGTGCTGCCGCCGCTGGAGGTCGACTCGGAGCACCCGTACCTGCTCACGTACACGTCCGGCACGACCGGCGCGCCGAAGGGCGTGCTGCACGTCCAGGGCGGCTTCCTCGTGTCGATCACACGGGAGGTCGCCTACCAGGCGGATGCGAAGCCGGAGGACGTGATCCACTTCGTCACCGACATGGGCTGGATCATGGGGCCGTGGGAGGTGGTCGGCGGGATGGCGCTCGGCTGCACGATCGCCTTCGCCGAGGGGGCTCCGGACTGGCCCGCGGCCGACCGGCTCTGGGGGCTCGTCGAGCAGGAGCACGTCTCGATCCTCGGGCTCTCGCCGACGCTGGTGCGGGCGCTGATCCCGCACGGCGCCGAGCTGGTGGAGCGGCACGACCTCTCGTCGCTGCGGGTCTTGGTCACGACGGGGGAGCCGTGGAACCCGGAGCCGTACCGCTGGCTGTTCGAGCACGTCGGCGGGAGGCGCTGCCCGATCATCAACTGCTCGGGCGGGACGGAGGTCGGGGCGTGCTTCCTCTCGCCGACGGTCGCGGCGCCGATCAAGGTTTGTTCGCTGGGCGGGCCGGCGCTCGGGATGGCGATGGACGTGGTCGACTCGGAGGGCCGGCCGGTGCGCGGCGAGGTCGGCGAGCTCGTCTGCCGCAAATCGTTCCCGGGGATGACGCGCGGGTTCTGGGGCGATCCCGAGCGGTATCTCGACACGTACTGGCGCCGGCTGCCCGGGATCTGGGTGCACGGCGACTGGGCGTCGGTCGACGAGGACGGCTACTGGTTCCTGCACGGGCGCTCGGACGACACGCTGAACATCGCGGGCAAGCGGCTCGGGCCGGCAGAGCTCGAGTCGGCGGTCGTCGCGCACCCGGCCGTGGCGGAGGCTGCGGCAGTGGGGGTGCCGCACGAGGTCAAGGGCGAGGTGGCGTGGGTGTTCTGCGCGCTCGTGCCCGGCGTCGAGCCGAGCGAGGACCTGGCGGCCGAGCTCCGAGCGCTGGCCGCCGGTGAGCTGGGCAAGGCATTCGCGCCGGAGCGGGTGCTGTTCGTCTCGGCGCTGCCGAAGACGCGCAGCGCGAAGATCGTCCGCCGCGCCGTCCGCGCGAAGGCCCTCGGCACCGACCCCGGCGATCTCTCGTCGCTCGAGAACCCCGAGACGCTCGAAGAGATCGCAGCCGCCGCCGGCGCCGCGCCGTAGCCGACGTGGCCGTTTCGGCCACGTCGGGGGACTGTCCCCGGCCGTGGCCCGAAGGGACACGGCTCAGGTGTGACGAAAGCGCGCCGATGTTTCCCAGCGGCCCGAATGCGCAGGTGCCGTCGCTACGTTCGGCTCATGCCGCGGTTGGCACGCTGTCTGCTCCCCCAGCGAGGCATCTACCACGTCACGACTCGCGGGGTCGCCCGACAGGCAATCTCGCGTGACGACGACGATCGCCGTCTCTTCCTCGCGCTGCTCGCGCGAGCGACCCGCCGCACGAACTGGGAGTGCCACGCGTTCTGCCTCATGCCGAACCACCACCACCTGATCGTCGAGACACACCCGGACCTCCTCTCCGTCGGCCTGCACCTACTGAACGGCCGCTACGCCCAGGCCTTCAACGAGCGGCACGAACGCACCGGGCACCTCTTCGGCGACCGCTTTGCCGCCTTCGTCATCCGGGACGACGAGCACCTCCGCGCCGCGGTCGAGTACGTCCTACAAAACCCGGTCCGAGCCGGCCTCTGCCGCCGAGCCGACGCCTGGCCGTGGAGCGGCGCCCGTCGGCATCTATCCTCCCGCCGTGCCGCAGGATGAACTGACCGGCCAGGTTGCGCTCGTCACCGGCGGCGGTCGCGGAATCGGCGCGGGCATCGCCCGCGAGCTGGCGGCCGTAGGCGCACGCGTCGCAGTCGCGGCCCGCACGCGTGAACAGGTCGAGGAAGTGGCCCGAGAGATCGACGGACTGGCGCTCGAGGTCGACGTCAGCGACCGCGCCGACGTCGAGCGGATGGTCGCGGAGACCGAGCGGGAGCTGGGACCGATCCAGCTCCTCGTGGCGAACGCGGGCATCGGCGGCCCGGAAGGGCTGACGTGGGAAGTCGATCCCGACGCCTGGTGGAAGGTCTTCGGGGTGAACATGCTCGGCGTCCACCTCTGCTGTCGAACCGTCATCCCCGGGATGCTGGAGCGCGGCGGCGGCCGGATCGTGATCACCGGGAGCGGCGCCGCGTACCTGCCGGGCGCGCGCAGCACCGTGTACCCGGCGAGCAAGGCAGCGGTCTGGCGCTACGGCGAGACCCTGGCGAACGAGCTCGAAGGGCGCATCCCAGTCTTCGTCATTAGCCCCGGCCTCGTCCGCACGAAGATGACCGAAGGGAACTTCGCCGACGACGCACCGTGGACGCCGCCCGAGCTCGCCCCGCGGCTCGTCCACGTCCTCGCCACCGGCCGGGCGGACGCGCTCGCCGGCCGCTACCTCCACGCCGAGCACGACGACGTCGAGGATCTGATCCGCCGCGCCGACGAGCTCCGCGAGAACGACCTGAACACGATCCGCCTGCGGCGTTGAGGGGCGCGGCCGCGGCGGTTCTCTTACTCGTCGTCGCGCTCGTCAGCGGCTGCGGGAGGACGACGAGAGCCCTGGATGCGAAGGGAGGCGGCTTGCCCCCGCTAGGCCGTCGCTGCGGGACCGCCGCCGCGGGGGTGAAGGCGAAGGTCGGCTGGTTCCGGGCGACGGACGGCGTCCTCCTCGACGGCGCGTCGTTGGGCGACGGCAAGACCGGGATCGTCCTCGCGCACGAGTCCCCGGCCGACCTTTGCGGCTGGCTGCGTTACGCCAAGGTCCTGGGCGCCGCGCGCTTTCGGGTGCTGGCGTTCGACCACAGGCACTTCGGGCTGTCGCAGTCGCCGATCGCCGCGGCCAAGTGCGGGCGCTTCTCCAAAGACCTGGCCGGCGCCGTGACCGAGCTCGAGCACGAGGGTGCAAACAAGGTCTTCCTGATGGGCGCCTCCTTCGGCGGCATCACGAGCATGGTCGCCGGCTCGCGGCTCGGCTCGAAGCTAGCCGGCGTGATCAGCGTCTCAGGTGAAGAGCAGCTCGCGAACCGCTGCGGCCCCGCCGCTGAGCTCGACGCGCTGGATGCCGTCCCCAGGCTGCGCGCGCCGTTTCTGATCCTCGGCTCGCGCGACGACGGCTTTCTCCCGCCCACCGACGCGCGGGCGCTCCTGCGGCGAGCCGGGTCGCCGCGCAAGCGGCTCGTCCTCCTCCCGGGTGGGTACCACGGCTGGGACATCCTCGAGAATGCTCCCTACCGCGCCCGGGCGAACGCGATCGTCCAGGCCTTCCTGCGACGCTCTACGATTAGGTTTTCGACTGATAGTCTAAAACCAGAAGATGCGGATCGCGCTCGCGCAAATCAACACCACCGTCGGCGACCTCGACGGCAACCGCGCCCGGATCCTCGAGGCGATCGACGAGGCCTTAGGCGCCGAGGCCGACCTCGTCCTTCTCCCCGAGCTCACCGTCACGGGTTACCCGCCGGAGGACCTGCTGCTGCGCCCGGGGTTCGTGCGCGCGGCGCGCGAATCGCTGGACGAGATCGCCCGGGCGACGCACGACGTCGTCGCGCTCGTCGGCTTCCCCCACCTCGATCGAGACCTCTACAACGCCTGCGCCGTCTGCTCCGGCGGCCAGGTCAAGGCGATCTACCGCAAGCGGTTCCTGCCGAACTACGGCGTCTTCGACGAGGACCGCTACTTCGCGCCCGCGCGCGACTGCCTGCTCCTCGAGCTCGGCGGCACGCTGATCGGGCCGACCATCTGCGAGGACATGTGGCAGCCGGGCCCACCCGCCACCGACCTGGCGCTGGCCGGGGCGCAGCTGCTGACCAACATCTCCGCCTCGCCGTTCCACGTCTGCCGTGACCGCGAGCGGAGGGAGATGTTCGCCACCCGCGCGCGCGACAACGCCTGCTTTGTCGCCTTCTGCAACGCCGTCGGCGGCCAGGACGAGCTGATCTTCGACGGCCATTCGCTCGTACTGGACGAGGAGGGCCACGTGCTCGCACGTGCGCCGGGGTTCGAGGAGGCGCTGCTCGTGGTCGACATCGACCCGGCGGACGCGGTCGGCCGCCGCCTGCGCGACGTCAGGCGCCGAGCGCTCGCTCGCGAGCGCGGCGAGACTCCGGACGCCCAGGTGACCGCGCTCGGGCCGGCGCGTGATACTGGAACGCGTAGCGTTCCGGCCCAGCTCGCGCCAGAGCTCGCCGAGCTCGAGCAGATGCGGCTCGCGCTGGAGCTCGGCCTGCGCGACTACGTCGAGAAGAACGGCTTCCGCGAGATCGTGATCGGCGTCTCGGGCGGGATCGACTCCGCGCTCACCGCGGCACTCGCGGTCGAGGCACTCGGGCCCGAGCGCGTCCACTGCGTCTCGATGCCGTCGCGGTACTCGTCGGAGGAGACGCGCCGCGACGCACGCCTGCTCGCCGAGTCGCTCGGGACCGACTTCCGCGAGCTGCCGATCACGGACGTCGTCGTCGCCTTCCACACGACGCTCGCCGAGATCTTTGCCGGCCTCGAGCCCGACCTCACCGAGGAGAACATCCAGGCGCGGATCCGCGGTGTCCTCCTGATGGCGCTCTCGAACAAGTTCGGGTGGCTCGTCGTCGCGACCGGAAACAAGTCGGAGCTCTCCGTCGGCTACGCGACGCTGTACGGTGACATGGTCGGCGGCTTCGCCCTGCTCAAGGACGTCTTCAAGACCGACGTCTTCCGGCTCGCGCGCTACCTGAACGAGCGCGCCGACCGTGAGCTGATCCCGCAGACGATCATCGACCGCGCGCCGAGCGCAGAGCTGCGCGACAACCAGCTCGACCAGGACTCGCTTCCGCCGTACGACGCCCTCGACCGCGTCCTGGAGGCCTACGTGGAGCAGGACCGCTCGCGCGAGGAGCTCTCGCAGGACGGTTACGACGCCGACGTCGTGGAACGGGCACTCGCGTTGATCGACCGCGCCGAGTACAAGCGAAGACAGGCGCCTCCAGGAGTACGCCTCACCCCGAAAGCGTTCGGGCGCGATCGCCGCACGCCGATTACCAACCGCTGGCGCGGCTAAAGCACGGGGGAAACCCGGTTTCCCGTGGACCCCCTCGCTGGGTTGACGCGCTCCCCGCGCAGTCGAGGCTCCGGCGGGCGAAGCCTGCCTCCGCCGAGGTACATCACGCTCGCCCACTGGTGCTTGAGCACGTCAGACTTCAACTGTGGGCATCGGAGTCCCGAATGCAGGGACTGCGTCTCCCTGCGCGACCGCCCCGTATGGTGGATCGAAGAGATGGGCTTCTCGGGCATGGAGCACGTCGCATCGCCCTGGGCACCGCGCGTACTGGCCAAACCCGCACGAGCCTGTGCGTAACGATAAGTGGCACAAGGCGAAACGCGCTCTCCAGCGGATGCGCGACAAACATCGCCGGACCATCCGCAATAGCGCGTCCGTGATACTCCCGCACGGTGACGACCGCAGCCGAGGTGGGCGAGTAGCGCGTCATTTCCCGAGCTCGAGCGGCACGGGCAGCGCCCCCGACTCGAGCAGCTCGGCGACGAGTTCCGGCAGGCAGCGCGGTCCGAAGACCTCCTGCGACCGCCGGAGCTCGTCGGGATTCCACCAGCGGATCTCGGTCACGTGTCGTCGAGTCCCAGCTCCTCCGCGAGCTCGCGCCGTAACGCCACCTCGTCGCTCTCGCCGGCCGATCCCGCCGCCGGGAGGTGCCCACGGGAACGGCGGGAAGTCGAAGTGGGCGAGCGCGACGCGGTTGTCCGTGTCCAGCACGAGGGCGCGCACGCCCCGGCGCCACGGCTTCAAGCCGCGACTTTCGCCAACGCGCGGAACCAGCGGAGCCGCTCTTCCCACGGCACCGCCGCGTTCGCGGGCGACGTCGACGGCAGCACGAACAGCCGGGTTTCTGCCAGCCGCCGTTCCTGCTCCCCGAGCTCCGGCCGCTCGCGGAACGCGCCGCGGTAGGCCTCCTTGCCGACGAACGCGATCCACTGCGGCCGCAGCTCCGTCGCTAGGCGCTCCAGCCGCTCGGCCGCGCCCGCGAAGTCCGCGCTGCGTAGGTCGCCGGAGCCGCGTGTCGTGCGCGGTGCTGCGTTCGTCAGGCCGAGCCCCTCTCGCAGCACCTCGAACTGCTCACCCGGCTCGTAGAGGCGCGAGCTGAAGCCTGCCGCATGCAGCAGCCGCCAGAAGTCGTTTCGCGGGTTCGCGAAGTGCGCCGCGGCCGCGGCGGATACTAAGCCGGGGTTGATCCCGCAGAAGACGACCCGGAGCCCCGGCCCGAGGACGTCCGGGACCGCGAATTCAGCGGCAGCGGCGACGGGAGCGGCTCCGGGGCGCGCAGGGCCGCTCATGCCCAAGCGATCGCGGCCGCCGGATGCCGATCACGCGGCGCGTCCGGCCCCAGCTCGCACACGTCTTCATGCCGCCTCCTCCGCCTTCGGCTCCGTCGCACGGGGGAAACCATGTTTCCCCCGTGAGCCCCCTTCTTCTTCTGAGGGGGCCTCGGCTCCGCCGAGGAGTTCATGCGGGGGAACCTCCCGGTTCCCCCCTACCCCCTCCACGCGGCACTTCATGCCGCGAGCTCCGTCTCACGCGCGTCGAGCCGTACCTCGAAGAGGCGCCGCAGCTCCTCCCCCGTGATCCGCCCGAGGCCGCGCGCCGCGCGCTTCGGTTCGAGTCGAACGACCCGCACCGTCGTCTCGTCGACGCCGTAGCAGCGGAGGTAGCACTCCTGCTCGCTCAGCGGTCGCAGCCGGCGCACGGCCCGAGCCTAGGCGCAGCCCCGGACGGCACATGACTACGACTATTCGTACTGGAGCGCCTGCAGCACGTTCAGCCGTGCCGCTCGCCTTGCCGGGATCACGGCCGCGAGGACGCCGACGAGGATCGCCGCGATGACGAAGTAGACGAGCTGCAGCCACGGCACCGCGAAGACCACGCCCTCGTCGCTGAGCGCCTGGGTGACGAGCGCGGCAAGGAAGACGCCAACGATAAATCCGAGCGTCGCGCCCATCAGCGATGTGACGATGCTCTCGTAGCGGATCATCATCCGCACCTGCCGTCTCGTCATCCCGACCGCGCGCAGCATCCCGAGCTCGCGGGTGCGCTCGAAGATCGTGAGCACGAGCGTGTTGATGATCCCGACGAGGCTGACGATCACCGCCAGCGCAAGCAGCGCGTACAGCAGGTTCACGATCTTCTTGATCGGGGCGAGGAAGTTCGTCTTGAACTCTTTGCGTGTCTGCACCTTTGCGTCGGCAAAACCGGAGACGTCGTCCTCGAGCGTCGCGGTGTTCGCGTCGCTCACGCCGTCGGGCGTGTTGACCAGCACCATGAAGTCCTTCGGCCGCGCGTTGTACTTGTCGAAGAGCTGCGTCGAGACCGTCGCGTCGCCGAACGGCGAGCCGCCGTTGGGCTCCTCGTAGATCCCAAGCAGCCGAACGTTCTTGCGCTCACCGCTCGGGAACTCGAAGCTCACCGTCGAGCCGACGTGCAGGTCGTGGCTCTTGGCGAGGTCGCTGTTCGTGAAGAAGCCGTCGTTCCCCAGCTTCGACGGAACCGACGGGCCGCCGACCTTCCAGTCGATGTTGACACCCGTTCCGATGTTGGGTTCCACGCCTGAGATGTCGTGGTCGCTGCCGAGGAAATGCCCCGAGCCCTGGCGGATCGGCGTCACGTCGCTCACGCCCGGCTGACCGATCAGCGCCTTGCCCACCGCGACGTCTATCCCCGTGAACGTGTTCGTGGCCGTCACGGCGTAGTCGGCGATGAAGAGCTCGTCGACCGCGTCCTCGAACGACTTGAAGGTGCCGGCGCTGAAGATGGCCACGAAGGTGACGAGCGCGAGGCCGATCATCAGCGCGGAGGCCGTGGACGCGGTGCGCGAGGGGTTCCGGGTCGCGTTGTCGCGCGCGAGGATCCCCGGCGCGCCGCCGATCGACCGTGCCGGCGCGCCGAGCACCGCCGCAAGCGGACGCACGACGCGCGCGGCGTTCATCGAGACGCCGAAGAAGAGCAGGATCACGCCGACGCCGAGCATCAGCAGGCGCGGGCCGGTTGCGATCCCGCTGCCGAGCGTGCCGAACGAGACCAGCGCGACCGCGATCGCCAGCACGACGAGCGCCGTGACGGGCCCGTACTTCGCGAAGCGCGAAACCGGCAGCACCGAGCCCTCGCGCACCGCCGCGATCGGCGGCACGCGCGTCGCGCGTCGAGCCGGGCGAATGCTGGCGATGAGCGTGACGATCGTGCCCACGAGCAGCGAGACGATCACCGTCCGCGTCGCAAAGACGGTCTGGCCCTGCGGCAGGTCGATCCCGAAGGTGACGAACAACCCGTTCAGCCCTTTCGCCAGGGCGAGGCCGAGGAAGAGCCCGATCACCGAGCCGATCACGCCGATGACAAAGGCCTCGATGATCACCGACCACATCACCTGCCGGCGCGAGGCGCCGAGCGTCCGCAGCGTCGCGAACTCGCGCATTCGCTGAGCGATCGTGATCGAGAGCGTGTTCGCGATCACGAAGGCGCCGACGAAGAGCGCGATCCCGGCGAACGCGAGCAGGATGTACTGCAGGAAGGCGATGTCGAAGCCCTTCTTGTCCTCCTTCACCTGCGCGTTCGTGTCGCGCGCCACGGCCGTCGGCGGCAGCAGCGGCTGGATCTCGGAGATCAGCTTCTCGGGCGAGACTCCCGACTTCGACTGGATGCGGACGATGTCGAGCTGACCCTGCTTCGCGAAGAATTTCTGTGCCGTCGGTAGGTCGAACAGTGCGAAGGTGGCGCCGCCGATGGAGCCGACGCCGGTGAGCTCGGCGATTCCCGAGACGCGAAAGGTGCGCTGCGGCCCGACTGCCTGAATCCGGATCGGGTCACCGACCGCGAAGCCCTCGTTCGCGGCAGATGCCTTGTCGATTGCCACCTGGTCCGGGCCCTTCGGCCAGGAGCCGGCGGTGAGCTGGGTCGGGTTGAACTGCTGGTCGCGCGGGTCGACCGAAAAGCCGAGCGACGGCGCGCCGCCGGTGTCGACCACCTTGCCGTCCTTGTCGATCAGCTTGACGTTGTCGCTCTGGACTGCGCCGGCGGCGGCTTCCACGTCGGGCAGCGCCCGGACTTCTTTGAGAACGCTCTGCGGGAAGGTCGGCGTCTCGACGCCGTTGCCGTTCGTGTTCTTGAACGCAGCTTCCCCGCTGATCACCACGTCCGCGTTCTTGTACGAGTTCGTGACGATCGTGTTGAAGCCGTTGTTGATCGTGTCCGTGAGGATGTAGGTGCCGCTGATCATCGCGACGCCGAGGACGATCGCGATGGCCGTCAGCAGCGCCCGGACCTTGCGGCCCGCGATGCCCTTCAGCGCGACGGTCAGCATCAGCTAGCGGCGAGCTCGTCCATGGCCGCGATCACGGCGCTCGGCTCGGAGCGCGGCATGTCGCGGACGATCAGCCCGTCCGCGAGGAAGAGGATTCGGTCGGCGATCGCCGCCGCGCGCGGGTCATGCGTGACCATCACGCTCGTCTGGTTCAGCTCCTCGACGGAGCTCCGCAGCAGCTCGAGGATCTCGCCTCCGGTCTTCGAGTCGAGGTTCCCCGTCGGCTCGTCGGCGAAGACAACCGTCGGCCTGGAGACCAACGCTCGGGCGATTGCTACCCGCTGTTGCTGACCGCCCGAGAGCTCGGCGGGGCGGTGCTCGCGGCGGTCGTCGAGGCCGACCTTCTTCAGCAGCTCCTCACGCCACTCGCGCTCCGGCTTCTCACCGGCGATCGTGAGCGGGAGGACGACGTTCTCCTCCGCTGTCAGCATGGGGAGCAGGTTGAAGAACTGGAAGACGAACCCGATGTGCTTGCGGCGGATCTTCGTGATCTCGGTGTCGTTGAGGTCGCCGAGCTTGGTGCCGGCGATCCAGACGGAGCCCCCGGTCGGCCGGTCGAGCGCGGCCATGATGTGCATCAGCGTCGACTTGCCGGAGCCCGACGGCCCCATGACGGCCGTCAGCTTGCCCTGCTCGACCTCCAGCGAGACGCCGCGCAGAGCGTCAACAGCGGTATCCCCTTCGCCGTAGCGACGGGTGATGTCCTGTGCCGCGACGACGGCGCTCGGGGCGCGCTCGGCGACGTCCGCGGCGGGCACGGCGGCGGCTTCCATTCAATTCCCCCTCGGTCTCGGAACCCGGTTTGAAACCAGTCTTACACCTACGGTAGCGAGGAACAACCGCGGCAGACAATCGGATACCGTCTTCCCGTGAGCACGGTGGCTCTGGACGTCGCGGCGGTGCGGGCTCGGTTCTCGGCCCTCTCGCGCGAGCTGGTCTTCTTCGACGGGCCGGGCGGCTCGCAGGTTCCTGACGAGGTCATCGAGGCAATCGCGAAGTACCTGCGCGAGTCGAACGCGAACGTCAGCGGCCCATACGAGACCAGCCGTCGGACCGAGGCGCTCGTGGAGGAGTCGCGGCGGGTGGGGGCCGGTTTCCTCGGCTGCACGCCGGAGGAGGTCGTCTTCGGGGCGAACATGACGACGCTGAACTTCGCGCTTACGAGGACCGTCGGCAGGACGCTGGAGGCCGGCGACGAGATCGTCGTGACGCAGCTCGACCACGACGGCAACGTCTCGCCTTGGCTGGAGCTCGCGCGCGACCTCGACATTGTCGTGCGCTTCGCGGAGATCCGAGACGACACGACCCTCGACTTCGACTCGCTCGCCTCGCAGCTCTCCGAGCGGACGCGGGTCGTCGCGTTCCCGTGGGCCTCGAACGCCGTCGGCACGTTGGTTGACGTGGCGCGGGTCGCCGAGCTGGCGCACGAGGCCGGCGCACTGGCGTGGGTCGACGCCGTGCACTACGCACCGCACGGCCCGATCGACGTCGCGGCCGCGGGCGTGGACGTCCTGCTCTGCTCGCCGTACAAGTTCTTCGGGCCGCACCTCGGAGTCGCCTTCGCGCGCAGCGAACTGCTTCAGCGCTGGCGGCCGTACAAGGTGCGCCCTGCCGCCGACGAGCCGCTCGGCCACCGCTTCGAGACCGGCACCCTCCCCCACGAGCTGCTCGCGGGGTTCGTCGCGGCCGTGCGCTACATCGATTCGATCGGCATCGACGCGATCCTCGCCCACGAGCGCGAGCTCGGCGAGCGCTTCTTCGACGGATTGCCGGAGAACGTCCGCCTCTACGGGCTACCGACGATGGAGGGCCGAGTACCGACCTTCTGCTTCGACGTCGACGGCCTCAGCGCCGAGGACGCCGCGACACGCCTGGGGGACCGGAACCTCGCCGTCTGGCACGGCAACTACTACGCGGTCGAGGTGATGAAGCGCCTCGGGCTCCCGGACGGCGCCGTCCGGGCGGGATTCCTCCACTACAACACCGCCGACGAGGTCGACAGGCTGCTCGCCGCGCTGGCCGCGCTCTAGAGAGCCGCGAGGACGCCGAGCACGGCGTGCCCGGCCGGGCCGAGAAGCTCCGCGAGTCGCTGCAATGACTGCACGGCTGCGAGGCCGCCGCCGGCCAGAGCGCCCGCGTCGTGCAGAACTTCGGCCAGCCGCCCAAGGCGGTTGCCAATCCGGCCCTCGTCCGGCTCGGGGCTCTCGGCCTCGGCTGCGGCCCCGGCGAGCTCCCGGTCGGCTTCCTCGCGGTACTCCGGAGAGAGCTCGAGTCGCGACAACTCCTCCGCCAGCTGCGAGAGCTCGCCTCGCACCTCCATGATCCGCGGTCCGCTCGACGAGCTGAACCCGCCGTGGACGACCATGTCGCCTCCGACGTTCTGGATCGTCGTGGCCTCCTGGTCGCGGATGTTGAAGGTGGTCATCCGGCACCTGCCGAGCGGCCGAAGAGACGCAGCGCCAGGCGGGGCGCCACTACCCCCACGAAGATCAGGCCGAGCCCGACCTTCCAGGGCCCGGAGACGTAGTCCGTGTAGGGCCCGGAGAGCGTGTGCGCCTGCTGCGCTCCGAGCACGTTGTCGACCGTCGCCCAGGCCGTGAGCCCGAGCAGGAGCACGCCGGTCCAGAAGAGCAGCAGCCCCAGAGCCGCGGCCGCACGCTCGGCGGGCGTCAGCGAACCCGTCGTTCCGCTCGGGAGGACGATCGACCTCCCGGGCAGGAAGATGTTCTGGTCGCCGCCGACGTTGTTGATGGTCTCGGCGTGCTGGTCGTCGAGCTCGAACCGAGACCCCACGTCGCTTCTGTGCCCAGTTGTGCTCATGCACGCAAGACGTGCAGCCTCGCGCGTCTCTTCCTGATTTCCCAGCGGATATCTCGGCGCCTACGCGACGGGCTGCCGGGCTCGTAAGCTGCGCGTCATCGTGAAGCTGCTCGTTCTCGGGGGGACGAAGTTCCTCGGCCGCGCCGCGGTCGAGGCCGCGCTCGCGCGCGGGCACGAGGTCACGCTCTTCAACCGCGGCGAGACAAACCCGGAGCTTTTCCCGGAGGCGGAGAAGCTGCGCGGCGACCGCACCGGTGACCTGAGCGCACTCGAGGGCCGCGAGTGGGACGCCGTGCTCGACCCGTCCGGCTACCTGCCGGCGGTCGTCCGCGCATCGGCCAAGGCGCTCAGCGACCACGCCGGCCACTACCTCTTCATCTCGAGCGTCTCCGCCTACGCGAGTCTCGCGGGTCCGAATGAGGAGGACAGCCCGCTCGCGGAGCTCGGCGACATGCCCGAGGACCGGATGCTCGAGGACTACTCGAACTACGGCCCGCTGAAGGTCTTGTGCGAGCGCGCGGTCGCGGAGGCGTTCGGCGATCGCGGCGCGATCGTGCGGCCCGGGCTGATCGTCGGCGCGCACGACCAGACGGGCCGCTTCACCTACTGGCCCCACCGTGTCGCGCGCGGCGGAGAGGTGCTCGCGCCCGCGCCGCCGGATCGGGCGGTCCAGTTCATCGACGTGCGCGACCTCGGCCCGTGGCTCGTCGACCTCTCCGAGCGGCAAGCCCCCGGCACGTACAACGCGACGCATCCCGGCCGCAGCTGGGGAGAGGTGCTGGAGACGTGCCGAGAGGTCGCGGACAGCGAGGCGACCTTCAGGTGGGTGCCGGACACCTTCCTCGTCGAGCACGAAGTCGGCGAGTGGATGGAGCTGCCGATGTGGATCCAGTCGTCCGACGAGGCGGGGATTCACGAGGCGGACGTCTCGCGTGCGCTCGCGGCCGGGCTGACGTTCCGGCCGCTCGCGGAGACCGTGCGCGACACCCTCGACCTCGCCGGCACGACCACGGAAGCCGGCCTCACTCCGAAGCGCGAGGCCGAGCTGCTCGCCGCGGCTCAGTCGTAGGCGGCGGCCGCGCGCTCCCAGCGCGGGTCGTCGCGGCGGATCTTGTCGGGGTCGACGCCGCGCGCATCGGCGAGGTCGAGCGTCAGCTGCTGGAACTGCACGATGTCGACGACCGGGTGCGTCGTCGGGACGAGCGTCGTGTCGCAGCCGATCTCGCGGAGCGCCGCCGCCGCGCCCGCCGCCCGCTCGGCCGCCCGGCCGTCGCCCTCCAGCACGAACGCGCGCACGGTCTCGTCCACCGCCGCAAGGTGCCCGTGCAGGAGCTGCTCGGTGTGGTGCGCCTCGGCGGCGACGTAGGCGCCCTCGCGCAGCTTCAGCACTGCCTCCTGCGCGGTCGGCCAGTCGCCCCCGGCCCCGGCGACGAGGAAGCGCTCGTGCTCGCTCACCGGGAGCCGCTGTTCCAGCGCGCGCTCCACGAGGCCCGGCAGCGCACTCACATCCTCGCCGTGGAGCGCCCGCATCGTCGCCACCGCGCACGTGTAGCTCGCGGTGTGGCACCAGCTCGGCTCGACCTCCGGCGTGGCGAGAACGACCTCGTCCGCCACCCCGGCGAGCGGGCTCTCCGCCTTCCCCGTGACGAGCCACACCGGCCCGTCGAACGCGCGCGCGGCCTCCAGCGCGAGCGTCGTCTCGCCCTCGTGGCTGACGACGACGAGCAGATCCGCCTGGCGCGGTCGCAGGACGAGCTCGAGCGCCTGCTCCGCCCAGCCGGCCGTCTGCGCGGCGTGGAACGAGGTGCCGCAGCCGGTGTGCAGCACGCGGCCCTCGGGGAGCCGGCGGTCGGTTGGCACCTGCCGCAGCCATTGCGGCTGCGCCGCGATCGCCCGTCTCATCCCCTCGCCGGCCACGGGCGCAGCATCTCGTACCGGCGCGGGTCGTGCGGCTATTCGTCCTCCCCGGTGTACGTCGGTCGTGATGAATACGAGTACGGGCGTAGTCGGTTTGGGCGATCGAGAAACGCGGGCGCCAGCCGCACCGTTAGCCTTCCGCCGATGTTCGTGCACAGCGAGCGCGTCCGCTTCCGAGACCTGGATGCGATGGGGCATGTCAACAACGCGGTCTTCTTGACCTACATTGAGTCCGCCCGCGTCGCGTTCCTGCAGCACCTCGGCGCGGCGGCCACCCTCGAAGACATGTCCATCATCGTCGCCCGCATCGAGATCGACTTCCGCGCCCCCGTCGGCTTCGGCGACGAGGTCGACATCTCGGTTCGCACGAGCCACTTCGGCGGGAAGAGCTTCGACCTCGACTACGAGCTACGAGTCGAGGACCTGGTCGTGGCAGAGGCGAAGAGCGTCCTCGTGGCCTACGACTACGGCAAAGGCGAGGCGGTCGAGCTTCCGGACGAGTGGCGGGAGAAGCTGGCCGCATGAGAACGCTACGCGTCTGGCAAGAACCCCAACCCGTGGCCGAGTACCCACCGCATGCAGCCCATTCACGCTCGGAGCAGAAGGCGTGAGCGTGTTCGAGCGCCATACCCTGGACAACGGCCTACGGGTGCTCACCGCGAACATGCCGCAGGTGCAGTCGGTCACCTGCATGATCATGCTCGCCGCCGGTTCGCGCTACGAGACCCCGGACACGAACGGAATCGCGCACTTCGCTGAGCACATGTTCTTCAAGGGCACCGAGCGGCGGCCGACAGCACGCGACATCGGGATGGAGGTCGACGGCCTCGGCGGCGAGTTCAACGCGTTCACCAGCAAGGAGTACACCGGCTACTACGTCAAGTGCGCGGCCGACTACAGCGACCGGGCGCTCGACGTGCTCGTCGACATGCTGCGCAACTCGAAGTTCGACCCCGAGGAGATCGAGCGCGAGAAGGGCGTGATCGTCGAGGAGATGAACATGTACTACGACACGCCCCGCGACTTCATCGGCGGCGTGTACGAGGAGCTGCTGTACGGAGAGCAGCCGCTCGGCTGGGACATCATCGGCAAGAAGGAGACGGTGCGCGCGGCTACGCGCGACACGTTCCTCGGCTACGTCGACCGCTGGTACAAGCCGGAGCGGATGGTCGTCGGCCTCGGCGGTCGCCTCGACGGCGACCCGCTCGAGACGGTCGAGCGCCTGCTCGGCGATCTCCAGCCGCAGGAGACCGGCGCCCCGGCGCCGATCGAGCTGAACGGCGCCGGCGGCGCGCGCGTGAAGATCCATCAGAAGGAGTCCGACCAGGCGCACCTCTGCCTCGGTGTCCGCAGCTACCCGCTCGGCCACCCCGACCGCTACACGGTGCAGATGCTGACGACCGTGCTCGGCACCGGGATGTCGTCACGACTCTTCACCGAGGTGCGCGAGCGGCGCGGACTCGCCTACTACGTCTTTGCGCACAACCAGAGCTACACCGACGCCGGCTCGCTCTACTCGCAGGCGGGCGTGGACATAGCCCGCGCCGACGAGGCGGTGGAGACGATCGGCCGCGAGTTCCGCCGGATCGCGCAGGAGCCGGTCCCGGAGGAGGAGCTCGAAAAGGCGCGCGCGCTTGCGAAAGGACGCTTCGTGCTGCGGCTCGAGAACCCGCAAGGGATGACGCTGTTCGGGCTCAGCCGCGAGGTGCTCGAGGGGAAGGCCGTCGAGCCGGATGAGATCCTGGCCGGCCTCGACGCCGTCACCGCCGAGGACGTGCACCGGGTCGCGCAGGAGGTGATCGGCTCGAACGGGCTCAACCTCGCCCTGATCGGGCCCTTCGAGGACTCGGCGCGCTTCGAAGAGCTGCTCGCCGCCGGCTAGACGGTCGCGAGGTCCGCTTCGAGGAGCTCCCGGTCCTCCGGGTCGGCGATCTTCGCGCTCAGCTCACGCGCCTTCGCGAGATATCGCTCCGACTGGGCCGGGTCGCCGGCCACCGCGTGCGCGCGTGCCAGCGCCTCGTACGCGAACGGCAGGTCCCAGTCCTCGAGCGCCTCAGGCGAGGCCTCGCAGATCTCGAGGCAGAGGCCCGCGTGGTACAGCGCCGGCTCGGCGCGGCCGAGCACCGAGTAGACGCGCGAGCACTGCCACTCGCTGCGCGCACGGTTCGCCTGCGTTCCGACCTGCATCCAGTGGTAGGAGGACGCGTGCGCGCTGTGAAGCATCTCGTCGGTCTCCTCGGGCGCCCGGTCCTCCTTCTCCATCAGCGTCCACGTCTTGTTGAACAGGTCGACGCCGAGCCGCCGGTGGTCGACGGCCTCCACGGGTGTGTCCATTACCGACTCCTTTCCGTCCAGCAACGGTTGCAGGCCCTGGAGAACGACTTTCAGCTCCGCCGAGCGAACCGCAGTCCGGTACTGGTGGTCGTGCAGGACACGGCGAATCAGCTCGGGGTCGTCGGTCTCGAGCAGCGTGAACACGTCGTCGAGCGGGAGCTCGATCGGCATCAGCTGCTCGGTTGTCTCCATCCCGGACAGGATGGTCCTTCCGGCTACGGGAGAGTCAAGAGTCGTCGCCCGACTTCTCGGACTCCGCCCGCTCCTTGATCTCCTCCACCACCGTCGGGTCGGCCAGGGTGGTGGTGTCGCCCAGTTCGCGGTGCTCGGCGACGTCCCGCAACAGGCGCCGCATGATCTTGCCGCTCCGGGTCTTCGGGAGCTCGGGAGTGAAGACGATGTTCGCCGGCTTGGCGATCGGCCCGATCTTGGTCGAGACGTGGTTGCGCAGCTCGTCCAGCATCTCCACGGAACCGTCGTCGCCGCCCTTCAGCGTCACGTAGGCGACGATCGCCTGGCCGGTGCGCTCGTCCTTGCGCCCGCAGACCGCTGCCTCGGCGACGCGCGGGTGGTCGACGAGCGCGCTCTCGATTTCGATCGTCGAGATGCGGTGCCCGGAGACGTTCATCACGTCGTCGACGCGGCCGAGCAGCCAGAAATCGCCGTCCTCGTCGATCCGCGCGCCGTCGCCGGCGAAGTACGCGTCGGGGTACTTCGACCAGTACGTCTCGCGGTAGCGCTCGTCGTCCTTGTAGATCCCTCGCAGCATCGCCGGCCAAGGACGGCGCAGGACGAGGTAGCCCCCGCCCCCCGGGCCGACCTCGTTGCCCTGCTCGTCGTAGACGGCGGCGTCGATCCCCGGGAACGGCCGCGTCGCAGAGCCGGGCTTCAGCGTCGTGATGCCCGGGAGCGGCGTGATCAGGATCATCCCGGTCTCGGTCTGCCACCAGGTGTCGACGACGGGCGTGCGGTCGCCGCCGATGTGCTCGCGGTACCAGACCCACGCCTCGGGGTTGATCGGCTCGCCGACGGAGCCGAGCAGGCGCAACGAGGAGAGGTCGTGCTTCTCGGCGTGCTCCGGCCCCCACTTCATGTGCGTCCGGATCGCCGTCGGCGCCGTGTAGAGGATGTCGACCTTGTAGCGCTCGACGATCGCCCACCAGCGGTCCTTGTCGGGGTAGTTCGGGACGCCCTCGTAGATGACCCCGGTGGTGCCGTTGCAGAGCGGCCCGTAGACGATGTAGCTGTGGCCGGTGACCCAGCCGATGTCGGCCGCGCACCAGTACACCGAGTCGGGCTTGACGTCGAAGATGTAGTAGTGGGTCGCCGCGGTGCCGACGAGGTAGCCCGCGGTCGTGTGGGCGATGCCCTTCGGCTTCGCGGTGGTGCCGCTCGTGTAGAGGAGGTAGAGCAGGTCCTCCGAGTCCATCGGCTCGCAGGGGCATGACTCGGCGTCGCCGCTCTCGCCGTCGACCACGTCGTGCCACCAGAGGTCGCGGCCCTCCTCCATTTCCACGTCGCCGCCGGTCCTGCGGAAGACGACGGCCTGCCTGACAGTCGGCGAGTCCGCGAGCGCCGCGTCCGCGTTCCGTTTGAGCGGCACGGACGCACCGTTGCGTAGCCCCTCGTCCTGCGTTATCAGCAGCTCGCACTCCATGTCGTTGAGGCGGCCCGAGAGCGAGTCGGCCGAGAAGCCGCCGAAGACGATGGTGTGCGGGGCGCCGATGCGCGCGCAGGCGAGCATCGCGATCGGGAGCTCGGGGACCATGCCCATGTAGATCCCGACGGGCGTGCCTTTCTCGACCCCGAGCTTCTTCAGCCCGTTGGCGAAGCGGACGACCTCTCGCTGCAGGTCCGCGAAGGTCAGCGTGCGCCGCTCGTCCTCGGGCTCGCCCTCCCAGTAGTAGGCGACCTTGTCGCCGTTGCCGGCCTCGACGTGCCGGTCGACGCAGTTGTAGGTCACGTTGAGCTTGCCGCCGACGTACCACTTCGCGTACGGCAGCTCCCACTCACAGAGGCTCGTGAAGTCCTCGAACCAGGACACCCGCTCGCGCCCCTCGGCTTCCCAGAACTCGTCGAAGTCCCGGTCGTAGATCTCGGGCTGGGCGTTCGCCTGCGCGGCGAACTCGGGAGGCGGCGGATAGCGCCGCTCCTCGAGCAGGATGGTCTCGATCGCCGGTCCCTGAGCGCTCACGCGCGCCGTCCTAAGCCGCCCGGTGCGGGTGACCAATCACGGCTCGAGGTCGTACGGGTAGTCCGTCAGGACCTCGCCGCCGTTCTCGGTGACGAGCACCAGATCCTCGAGCCGGCAGCCGCCGTAGCCGTTGCGGTACAGCCCGGGCTCGACCGCGATCACGTCGCCCGTGACGAGCTCGCCGGGTGCGCGGCCGAGGGTCGGCTCCTCGTGAACCTCCAGCCCGACGCCGTGGCCGAGCGAGTGGTAGAAGCCATCCTGAAGCACCTCTCCCGGCCGCTTCGAGCGCAGCGTCGGGTAGCCGTGCTGCTCGAAGACGTCGCAGCTGATCTTGTGCAGCTCACTGCCCGCGATCCCCGGCTTGACCGCCGCGACCGAGCGCTCGAGCGCCTCGAGGCAGAGCTTGTGCCACTCGCGCACCTCGTCGGTCGGGGTTCCGACGACGAAGGCGCGGGTCATGTCGGCGAAGCAGCCCGACTCGCGGTCGCGCGGGAAGAGGTCGAGGCAGATCGGCTCGTCGGGCGCGATCGGCCCGGAGCCCATGTCGTGCCCGACTGCCGTCTGCGGCCCGTGCGAGACGATGAACTCGTCCGCAAAGGCGCCGTTGGCGGTGAAAGCCTGCTCGACCGCGAGCTTCACCCGCTCGCAGGTGAGCGGCTCGCCCTCCAGGAGGAGGCTTCCGTTCTTCCGATCGGCCGATCGGAAGAGCTCGCGCGCGGCGTCCATCGCCGCCTCGGCGGCGCGCTGCGCGCGGCGAATCCCGGCCAGCTCGGCCTCGTTCTTCACGCGGCGCCTACGGACGAACTGCTTTCGGTCGGCCGTGACCGTGATCCCGTTCCCGCGCAGGTGGTCGGCGACCTCGAGCGGGAAGGTCCCGGGCACGACGGCGTCCTCCAGCCCGAACCGCCGCGCGGCGCGCAGGATCACCTCGAGCTCGATCTCGTCGCGGGAGAGCCCCTGCGCGTAGAGCTCGTCGAGGCCGAACTCCTCGTACGGCAGCGTCTGCACGTGCGGTGCAACCTCGCCGATGCGGCCGAGCTCGAACGAGCTCGCGACAACGTACTGCTCGCCGTCGCGCTCCGCGTAGAGGAACGGATCGGGGATCGCGAGCGGGACCTCGTGGCGCATCTCGGGCGAGCGCAAGCTGTCGGCGTAGATGAGGACGTCGGCCACGGCGGCCCGGATCGTACATCTAGGATCACGCGCAGTGGAAGACGTGCTCGAACGGGCCCAGTCCCTGATAGCCGGCTACGACCAGGAGCTGGCGCGCGAGCTCCCCGAAGACGTGGAGATCTTCGACGCCCACGTCCACCTTGGCCACGACATCGACGGCATGACCGGCGTCTACGAGGATCTCGAGCGGATCAACGACCGCTACCGCATCTCGCGCTGCTTCATGTTCTGCATGGACGAGGTCGACCGGCATCCCTCCTTCCGCGCCGCCAACGACCGCACGCTCGAGTACGCGGCGCGCTCGGACGGCCGGCTGATCCCGTTCGTCCGCCTCGACCTCGCCGAGGAGCCGGTCGAGGAGGCGACGCGCTGCCTGGACGCCGGCGCGCGCGGGATCAAGCTGCACCCGCGGGCGCAGCGGTTCCTGCTCAACGACGAGCGCCTCTCGCCGATCTTCGAGCTGGCCGCCGAGCGCGGCGTCCCGATCCTGATCCACGGTGGCCGCGGCCTGCCGCCGATCGCCGACCACCTGCACCGGCTCGTCGAGCGCTATCCCGGCTCGCAGCTGATCATCGCCCACGCAGGGATCGCCGACCTCGGCTCGCTGGCCGGCTACTTCGCGGGCAAGGCCGGCGTCTTCTTCGACACCTCAGTCTGGAGCGCGATCGACCTGCTCAGCCTCTACCACCTCGTCTCGCCCGAGCAGATCGTCTACGCCTCCGACTACCCCTACGGCCAGCAGCCGAGCTCGCTGCTGATCGCGGTGCGGACGGCCCGCGTCGCGGCGCTCGACGAGGATCAGCTCCGAGGGATGCTCTACGGCACGGCGAGGCGCATCGCGGACGGGGAGCCGCCCGTCGACCCGACGGCGCCGATCGGGAGCAAGACGTTCGCGCAGCCGATGTCGTTCGCGCGGATCCACCAGTACCTCTCGATGACGACGCCGCTCCTCTGGACGCGGCAGTCGGACACGATCGGCGTGCTCGGGCTCGCGCTGAACGCCTGCGCCGACCGGGACGGCCACGAGGACGAGCGCGAGCGGATCCGCGAGCTGCTGGAGGCTGCGCGCGACCTGTGGCGCGTGCTTCCGGAGGTCGAGGACGAAGGCGAGCAGCGGATCGTCAGCCGCACGACGTTTCGGCTCGTCCACCTGGCGGACATCCTTGCGGTGACTAGCGGCGCCTGAGGAGGCGATACCTTGCGCGAGCGGCGCATTCAGATGGACATGACACAGCTCCCGACGGCGAAACCAAACGCGTAGCGTGGTGCTTGAGCTCAGGGTCAACGGCGCGGTGCTCGAGGTGGCAGAGCCGCCGGTCGAGCGCACGCTCGCGGAGACCCTGCGCGACGACCTCGGCCTGACCGGAACGAAGGTCGCCTGCAACGAGGGCCACTGCGGCGCCTGCACCGTGCAGCTCGACGGCGTGCCGGTTCTCTCGTGCATCACGCTCGTGCACACCGTCGGCGAGCGCGAGGTGACCACGATCGAGGGCCTGCAGGATCACCCGCTGGTCGACGCGTTCGTCCGCGCCGACGCGCTCCAGTGCGGCTTCTGCACCCCCGGCCAGATCGTCTCGGCGGCGGCGCTCGTCGAAGCCGAGCCGGACCCGACGCCGGAGCGTGTACGCCACGCGATGGCGGGAAACCTCTGCCGCTGCGGCGCGTATCCACGAATCGAGGAGGCCGTACTGACGTGGCGCGACTGATTCGCACCGAGAAGGAAGTCGAGGGCAGGTACACCGAGCAGTGGGTCGTGGTCGAGGGCGACGACGAGGCGCTCGACCAGTGGCCGCAGGGGCCGCGGGAGGTCGTCGGGCAGCCGGCGCCGCGCCAGGACGGCCACCAGCGGGCGCGGGGCCAGGCGCAGTACACCGGCGACCTCCAGCTGCCCGGGTTGCTGCACGCGGCCGTCCTGCGCTCGCCGCTCGCGCACGCGCGCGTGAAGAAGCTCGACCTGAGCCGGGCGTTGGAGCTCCCGGGCGTGCTCGGCGCAATCGGCCCGGACGACTGCCATGTGCTGCAGACCGAACCGGGCTTCCACGGCGCGCCTATCGCCGCGGTCGCCGCCGACAGCTACTCGCGCGCGCGCGAGGCGCTCGCGCTGGTCGACCTCGAGCTCGAGCAGCTCGAGCCGCTACTCGACCCCGAGGAGGCCGTACGCCGGGGCTCCCTGCACGAGGAGGCGCGCCGCTACGAGCGCGGTGACGTCGACGCGGCGTTCGCGAACGCCGATGTGGTCGTCGAGGCCGAGTACCGCACCCAGACGGTCCTGCACAACTCGATGGAGACGCACCAGTCGGTCTGCCGCTGGGAGGGCGACACGCTCGAGATCTACATCTCGACGCAGTTCATCTGGGGGATCCGCGACTCGGTCTCCGAGCAGCTCGGCCTGCCGCAGGACCGCGTGCGGGTCGTCTGCAACTACATGGGCGGCGGCTTCGGCTCCAAGAACGGCCCGGGCGACTACACGTATATCGCGATCGCCCTCGCCGGGAAGACCGGGCGCCCGGTGCGCTGCGCGCTCACGCGCCGGGAGGAGAACCTCGCGACCGGCAACCGCAACTCGACGATCCAGCGCCTGCGGGCCGGCGCGCGCTCCGACGGGACTCTGGTCGCCCTCGAGGGCGAGTACGTGAACGCGGTCGGCTGGGCGGGCTGGTCGGGTCCGACCTACGGACCGGTAGAGATGCTCTACGCCTGCGAGAACGTCCGCACGCTCACGCACGGCGCGAAGCTGAACCTGCCGCCGAACGCCGCCTTCCGCGCTCCCGGGTTCGTCGAGGGAACGTTCGGGCTCGAGTGCCTGCTGGACGAGCTCGCCGGCCGGCTGGAGCTCGACCCGCTCGAGCTGCGGCGGCGCAACCACGCCGACCGCGACCTCGCCGACGGTCGGCCGTTCTCGTCGAAGAACCTGCTCGAGTGCTACCGGCGGGCCGAGCCGCACTGGGCGCGGCGCGACGAGGTGCGGGCGCGGTCCGAGGGCCCCGTGCGCCGCGGGACGGGTCTCGCGAGCCAAATCTGGTACGGCGGCGGCGGGCCGCCCTCGTACGCGGGGGTTCGCGTCAGCTCCGACGGGCACGCCACCGTCCTGACCGCGATGCAGGACATCGGCACGGGCTCGCGCACGGCAATGGCGCAGATCGCGGCCGAAGAGCTCGGTCTGCCGCTGGAGCGCGTGCGCGTGTCGCTCGGCGACTCTGCCCGAGGCACCTACGCGTCGATCTCGGCCGGCTCCTCGACCATCCCGTCGATGGGGCCTGCCGTCCGGGCCGCCGCGGCGGACGCGGCGCGCCAGATCCTCGAGATCGCCGCGCAGCGGTTCGACCTCGAGCAGCGCGTGCTCTCGTTGAAGGACGGCCACCTGGTGAGCTCCGACGGCGGCTCGTGGCCGCTCGAGGAAGTAACGGGGCTGCTCGAGGACGCGCAGATCACCGGCAAGGGGACTCGCGGGCCCAACCCGGCCGGGATGCGCGTGCTGACGTTCGGCATCCAGGTCGCGGACGTGGCGGTGGACGTCGAGACCGGCGAGGTTCGCGTCGAGCGGATGGCCGCCATCCACGACGTCGGCCGCGTGATCAACCCGCTCGGCGCGCAGAGCCAGGTCGAGGGCGGGATCATCCAGGGCGTCGGGCACACCCTCTCCGAGGAGCGGCTCGTCGACCCGGGGAGCGGCCGCGTGCTGACGCAGACGCTCGACGCGTACAAGCTGCCGACGATCGCCGACGTGCCGGAGATCCACGTCGAGCTGCTCGACATCCCGGACGAGCACCTGACGAACCTCGGCTCGAAGGGCCTCGGCGAGCCACCGATCGTGCCCACGGCCGCCGCGATCGTGAACGCGATCCGCGACGCAACCGGCGCAGACGTGCGCGGGCTCCCGGTGACGCGCGAGGAAATGCTGCGCGCCCTGGCCGAGGCGCGGGAACGCGAGAAGAAGCTTGCAGCTGCTCCGGCCTGAGTCGCTCGAGGCCGCGACCGCGGCGCTCGGCAACGGCTCCGTCGCGCTCGGGGGCGGCACCGACCTCGTCCCGCTGCTGCGCGACCGGATCGTCGAGGCCGACACGCTGGTCGAGCTGCGCGGCGTGGTGCCTCGCGGTGTCGACGGGGCGACGATCGGGGCCGGCACGACCCTGGCCGAGCTCGAGGACGACTCCGAGATCCCGCAGGCGCTGCGCGAGGCGTGCGCGCTCGCCGCGTCGCCGCAGCTGCGCTCGATGGGGACGATCGGCGGCAACCTCCTCCAGGCCACGCGCTGCTGGTACTGGCGGCTGAAGTACCCGTGCTTCCTCCACGGAGGCTCGACCTGCCATGCGCGTCAGGGCGCGCACCGCGAGCATGCGATCTTCGGAAACGAGCACTGCGCGTCGGCGCACCCGTCCGACCCGGCGGCGGCGCTGCTCGCGCTCGGCACGACGGTCCGCACGACACGGCGCGAGTTCCCGCTAGCTGAGCTGTACCGCCTGCCGACGGAGGACGACCGCAACGTGACGACGCTCGAGCCCGGCGAGCTGATCCTGGAGCTCGAGGCGCCGCAGCCGGAAGCGAGCACGTACCTGAAGGCCATGGACCGGACGCGCTTCTCGTTCGCTCTGGTCGGCGTGGCCGCGGCGCGCGTCGGCGGCGAGACGCGGCTGGCGCTCGCCGGCGTCGCGCCGATCCCCTGGCTGCTGGAGTCGCCGGACGACCTCGACAACGCGACGCCGCTCCCCGGAACGGCGTACAAGGTCGAGCTGGCGCGCCCGCTCATCCGCCGCGCGCTCGCCACCTTCGCCTGATGGTCTGGGCCGTCGTGCTGGCGGCCGGAGCGTCTAGCCGGTTCGGGTCGCCCAAGCAGCGGCTGCTGCTCGAGCCGGTGCTCGAGCGCGTGCGGGCGAGCCGTGGAGTCGACGGCATCGTCGTCGTCACCGGGGCGCACGAGGTGGAGGCGTCGGCCGCGACGGTTCACTGTCCCGAGTGGGAGCGTGGCCCGGGCGCGTCGCTGCGCTGCGGTCTCGCAGCGCTGCCGGAGGAGGCGCAGGCGGCGGTGGTCGTGCTCGGCGACGGCCCCGACCTCAGCCCCGAGGCGATCGACCGCGTGGTCGCGCGTTGGCGTGAAGACCGGCCGCCTGTGGTGGCCGCCACGTACGGCGGCACGCGCCTTCACCCCGTCCTGCTCGACCGTCGCGCCTGGCCGGAGGTCCCGGACGAGGGCGCCCGGACCCTCGACGCCGTCCCCGTCTCCTGCGACGATCTTGGACCTCCAGGAGATGTGGACCGCGCCGATGACGTACCTGATCGCCTGAAGCCGTGGAGCTCGCAAGACCCCTAGCCGCCGACGCCGCCGAGAAGCCCTCGGCCCTGACGACCCTGCGTCTACAGCGCAAGCTGACGATCGAGGAGGCTGCCAAGAAAGCGGCGCTCTGGCCCGAGCAAATCGAGTGGCTGGAGGAGGGCCGGCTCTACCGCTTCCCCGGCTACGAGACGGCGATGCTCGCGCTCCTCCGCTACGCAACCGCGCTCGGCGTCGATCATCGCGAGGCCCGCGCGCTCTCGGGGATGCCGGTCGAGCCGCCGACGCGCCGGCCCGTGGCGCGTTGGATCGCCGCCGGGGCCGCGACCGCGGTCGTCGTGGCCGTGACGCTCGCGCTCACGGTCGGTCTCGGCGGAGGCGGCCGAGGCGCATCCGCCGCGAAGAGCCACGCCGCGACCCTTCCGCCCCCGTGGAAGGTCTCCGTCGACGTCCTCAACGGCAGCGGCGACATCAACTACACGCGTCGCGTCGCCACCCGCGTCGGCTCCTACGGATACCGGATCCAGCACGTGACGAAGGCGAACCGGTTCGACTACCGTGAGACCGCCGTGTACTACGAACCTGGCGGCGCAGCCGTTGCCGACCGCCTCGCGACGCAGATCGGCTGCGGCACGCCGAAACCGCTTCCCGGCGGGAACAACCCGCGCCGGCTCGTCGTCATCGTCGGGCCCGCGCACGCCACCTGCTGAATCCTCCAGGTAACCTCCTGCGGTCGTGCTCGCCCTGCTTGTCGCGTTTGCGCTCGCGCGTGCGCCGGTTCCTCTTGCCCAGCCCGTCCCGACATGGTCGGCCTGGCCGGCGTCCGGCACCGTCACGTCACCCTTCGGCGACGACGGCGGCCGTTGGCACCCCGGGCTGGACATCGGGATCCTGCGCTCGCTCACCGTCCGGGCCGCGCAGCCGGGACGCGTGATCGCGATCGGCCCCCAGGCGGGCTTCGAGGGCTACGGCAACGTGGTGGAAGTCGCGCTAGGCGACGGATATGTCGCGCTCTACGCCCACCTCGCGGACTGGCGCGTCCGCACAGGCGAGCAGGTCGTCGCCGGCCAGCGCCTCGGAAGTGCCGGGTGCACGGGCTCTTGCACCGGGACGCACCTGCACTTCGAGCTACGACACGACGGGGAGCCGGTGAACCCGCTCCGCTTCTTCCGCCGAGCTCAGAAGAGCGGCGTGCGCAGGTCGGCGAGCTTCTGCTTGAGGTCGGGCGGCATCTCCTCCACCGCCGCCTGCCGCACGAACATGCGGAGCCTCTCCTCGAACACATAGCGCTTCCGGCAGTAGCTGCAGAGCTCGAGATGCGCCTCCGCCTCCGCACGCTCCGCGTCCGAGAGCTGCTTGTCGAGGTACGGCTGCAGCATCTCCTCGCACTTGTCGCACGGATCGACTTCCACCCCGCCCGGGAAGCTCATGCGCTGGTCACCGCCTCGTCCGCGAGCTCGCGCTTGAGAATCCGGCGGCCGCGGTGGAGCCGCGACATCACGGTTCCGATCGGAATCTCGAGAATCTGTGCGGCGTCGGCGTAGCTGAAGTCACCGATGTCGACGAGCACGATCACGTCGCGGAAGTCGTGCGGGACGGCGGAGAGCGCTGCCACCACGTCGTCCTGGGAGAGCCGTTCGTCCACGCGCTCCTGGTCGACGTTCGGCTCACGCCCCGCCTCCTCGAGCCGGTTGTAGAGGTAGTAGTCGCCTTCCTCGAGCGGCTGGAAGTCGGGCGACCGCTGCTGCCTGCGGCCGCGGTCGATGTTCAGGTTGGTGAGGATCCGCAGGAGCCACGCGCGAAGATTGGTGCCGGGCTGGAACGACCGCCAGGCCCGGAACGCGCGCGCATACGTCTCCTGCATCAAATCCTCCGCTTCTTCTCGGGTGGAGACGAGCCGCCGCGCCACGCGGTAGACCTGGTCGGCCAGCTCGAGCGCTTCTTCCTCGAAGTGGACCCGGTCCCGGGCCTCTTCGGCCAGTCTCCGCGGGTCCGCCTCGGGCGTGGTCTCGCTCATCGAGCCACCCTAGCAATCGTCCGTTCTCGTGCTAGAACGCTCGCCGCGCCACGAACATTCCCGTTTCCGGCCGCAAGCTGCGGGTGGAGAACCTGCCGTGGAGGGATACGGCCCCGGAGACGAAGGGCCTCGGCGAGGTGCGTCCGGACGACCCAGCGTGGAGCGCGGAGCAGGAGGAGCTTCGGACAGGCGTCGAGCCGGCACCCGAGCGCCGTGCGCGGATCCGCGAGGGCGAGAGCGACGGCGGCGTGCGCGGCCGGCCGATCATCCCGCCGGACCCGCACGACCCGCTCTAGGCTTAGACGGCTTCGAGCTCCCGGAAACCGGCCCGCGAGAGCGCGGCGAGGATCGCGTCGCGGTCGGTGCGCTCGTCGTCCCATTGCAGCTGCACCTGGCCCATCAGGTTCGCGTTGGCGTACTCGAGCCCCTCGTGGCCGCGTAGGGCGCCGGCGAGGCGGCCGACGCAGCGCTCGCAGCGGATCCCGCTGACCTGGATCGTCTCGGAGCGAGTCGCCATCTAGTCCGATCGTACCGTCCGCTCGGCGGCGTCCGCGACGACCGCCTCAAGCCCTCGTTCGCGCCCGACCTCGAGCTGCCGGTCGCCTTCACACGCGCGCGGGTCGAGCACGCGAAGCAGGTCGGCGGTCCCCAGTTCGCGCACGGCCGGCTCGATCAGCCCGAGCAGCTCGTGCGTGAGCTCGGGAACCCCGACAAGACGGGAGCCGTCGGGGTGGATCAGCTCGGCGCGCGGGCCGAAGCGCAACGCCGCCCAGCGGTTCTGGGCGTAGTCGCCGCGATTCGCGGGCTGCGCCGGCTCCGCCTCGAGCACCGTCAGGCAGAGGGCCTGCAGCAGCGCCACGAGCGCCGCCGTCACCGCCACCGAGGTCGGCTGGTCGGGCGCGCGCACCTCGAGCGTGCCGAACTTCGGGTGGGGCCGGATGTCCCACCAGAAGCGCGTGTACCCGTCCGCGAGCCCGATCTCGACGAAGCGCTCGACGAACGCCTCCCACTCCTCGTAGCTCCCGAAGACGGGCGGTGCCGCAGCCCGTGGCAGCTGCGCGAGCACCTCCGCCCGCGCCGACATGAGACCCGTCTCGTCGCCGACGAGATAGGGCGAGTTCGCCGAGAGCGCGAGCACGAGCGGCAGCCAGGCCAGGACGCCCTCGAGCGCAAGCATGCACTCGTCCGGGCCGGGCATCGAGACGTGGACATGGAGGCCGCAGACCGCCTGCCGCCGCGCCGAGATCCCCGCGTACTCGACGAACTCGCGGTAGCGCGGGTCGGGCGCGATGTCCTGGGCCTGCGGAAGGCTGAACGGGTGCGTCCCGGCGGCGGCGATGCGCAGGCCGGCGGCCCGCGCGCCCTCGTCGGCGGCCTTGCGCAGCTCCCCCAGCGAGGCGAGTGCCTCCTGCGGCGTCGTGCAGACGTCGGTCGCGAGCTCGACCATCGACGCGAGCAGCTCCATCTTGACCACGCCTGGAAGGTCGCGCCCCTCGGCCGAGTCGAGCAACGCCTCGACGCCGGGTGCCAGCGCCATCGTGTCGGCGTCGAGAATCATGATCTCCTCCTCGACGCCGAGCGACCAGGGGGCGCTGTTGCCGAACGCCTGCTCGATCACGACCGGCGTACGCTAGCCGGGGGCGCCCAGGCGGCGCGCTACGGGTTCCAGGAGCCGCGCAGGAAGCGCGCGACCTGGACGAGCAACGTCGCGCCGGCCAGGCCAAGCGCCGCGTAGAGGAGCGCGCCCGCCCAGCCGAAGAGCCCGTCGCCGCCCGAGGTCACCGCCTGCGGAAGCTTGGGCGGCTTGAAACTCGCTCCCAGCGCGGCGGGAGGCGGCTTCGAGTTCGTCCGCACGTGCGAGTCACCCGCTCCGATGTTGTCGTCCACGAACGGCACGGCGAACGCGGCGAGGATCGACGTCGAGCCGGAGAAGGGAGTGCCCACGAAGAAGCAGCTCGTGGTCACCGGGGCGGTCTGCTCAGCGCGCGTCAGGTGCCGTCCGCTCGGCACGACCTCGACTGCGATCGTTCCGACCTGCGTCCGGTGGCCGGCTCGCACGACGACGACCGTGATCGTGTACTTCCCGGCCGCGAGCGGCCGCCCGTTCACCCGGCCGTCGAAGGGGACGCGGTTGAGGCCGCTGTGGCCTCGCACCCACTTGCGGCCGATGACCGTGCACGCCGAGCCGTCGGCGCGGACGACGAGCTCGACCTTGCCCGGCTCGCGGAGCCGGAACCGGATCACGGTGCCGCGCTGCGCCTTCGGGCCGCGCGTCGAGAAGCGCGTCCGCGTCGCGCGCACCCGCCGCGCCTGCCGTTCTTGCGCCGTGGGGCTGTAGTCCGGGGCAGCAACGCCTCCCTGCGACGGCGCGCCGCCCCGAACGGTTCCGCCGGGTCCGGTCGGAAGGCCTGGCCCCGGAGCGCCCGGCGGCGGAGGAGCAGTGGGAGGAAGGCCGGGCGGCGGCGGGAGCGGTGGTGGTGGCGGGAGCCCCGGCGGCGGGGGAGCCGGAGGGAGGAGCGGTGGTGGGGGGAGGGGCGGTGCCGGCGGAAGCGGTGGCGGTGGCGGGAGAGCGGGCGGAGGTGGAGGCGGGGGCAGCGGCGGCGGCGGCGGCAGCGTCGGAACGGTGATCGTGGGCAGCGTCAGCGTGGGCAGCGTCGGGAGCACGTTGCTGCGCGCCGGACCAGTCGCAACCACCGCCGCCGCGAATCCTGTGGCTGCCGCAAGCACGAGCAGGATCGGTCGTCGCATCGTCCGGAAGAAAAACGTGGAACGTGCGGACGTAGATACGGCTAGCCGACGACGACGTTCGTGGTCCCGCCCCCGTCGGCGACCGTGACGCGACACAATCGGCCCTATGTCCGAGCGGTTCGACCTCGTCGTACTCGGCAGCGGCTCGGGCGCACGCGACGCCGCGAAGACCGCCGCGCGCGACCACGGCGCGCGCGTGGCGCTGGTCGAGCGCGAGCGCTGGGGCGGCAGCTGCCCGAACGTCGCCTGCACGCCCACGAAGGCCTACCTCGTCGCGGCGGAGCTCGCCCACGACGTGAACCAGCTCGCTGCGCGAATCGGCGTGGATACCGGCTCCGCGCAAGTCGACCTCGCCCGCGTGCGCGCATGGAAGGAGTCGATCAAGAAGACGCAGGAGCAATGGGTCACCGACCTGCGCGCCGACGGCTTTGCGACGTTCGACGGCGAAGCGGCGCTCCTGGACGCGCACACCGTCCACGCCGGCGGCGCCGAGGTCGAAGGCGAGCGCGTGCTGATCGCGACCGGCTCGCGCACCGCGGTCCCACCGGTCGACGGGATCGAAGAGATCGACTGGATCGACCACGTCTCGGCGCTCGAGCTGGAGGAGGTCCCGGGCTCGCTGCTCGTCGTCGGCGCGGGTGCGGTCGGGCTCGAGCTCGGCCAGGCGCTCGCGCGCTTCGGCGCGCGCGTGACGATCGTGGACGCGGCCGACCGGATCGCGCCGCTCGCCGACGCCGAGTCCTCGGCCACCCTGGCCGCCGCGCTGGAGGACGAGGGGATCGAGCTCGCACTCTCGGTCTTCGTGCAGGCCGTCGGCCGCGAGGGCGGTCAGGTAGGGGCAACGATCGCGCCGCAGAACGGCTCGGAGCCCTACGAGGTGCGGGCGGAGAAGCTTCTGCTCGCGGCGGGGCGCGCGCCGAACGTCGAGGGGCTGAACCTCGAGGCCGTCGGCGTCGAGACCACGCGCGCCGGGATCTCCGTCGACGAGCACCTCCGCACCTCCGTCGCCGGGATCTGGGCGGCCGGCGACGTGACTGGGCTCGCCCAGTTCACGCCGGTCGCGCAGTACCAGGCGCGGATCGCCGTGGCGGACATGTTCGGCGCCGACGCGGCGCCCGCGGACTACTCCGTCCTGCCGACGGCGATCTTCACCGACCCGGAGGTCGGCGGCGTCGGCCTCACCGAGGAACAGGCCCGGGAGGAGGGCCACGACGTCGGGGTCGGACGGCACGAGCTCGTGCGCCGCTCCTCGTACATCGACGCCAAGCACGGCCTGTTCAAGGTCGTGTACGACCGCGCCGAAGGGAAGGTGCTCGGACTGCACGTCGTCTCCCGCAACGCCGGCGAGGTCGTCCAGGGCTTCTCGCTCGGCCTGCGGCTGGGAGCGACCGTCCACGAGCTCACGAGGATGCACCACGTCTTCCCAACCTTCGGCGAAGGCGTCAAGGCCGCCGCGGAGCAGGCGATCGGCGGCTCGGTAGCGATGGACTGACACGAGGGTCCTTCGCGAGCTACGAGCGAAGCGATGTAGAAACCGTTCCCCGCCGAAAGTGCTTGCACTTTCGGCGGAAAAGAAGGAGGCCCGGGCAGGCTTCGGGCCTCCTTCTGTCGATCCCGGCGCTCCGTGCTGGCGAACGGCGCAGCCGGGAACCAGGCCCCAGGGGGTTGGGGCCAATCTGACGGTCAGCCGGTCGTGGGCTGCCGTCCCAACTTGACTGTCACGGTCCGTTCATCGCTCCCCCGGTAGACGCCGAGTTTCACGTCGTCGCCGGGCTGCTTGTTGGCGATCGCGTCGCGCAGCTGGTCGATCGTGTACAGCGGCGCGCCGTCGACCGTGGCGATCAGGTCGCCGCCCAGCGGGTACGTCTCGCCCGCGAGCGTCGCGCTCTGCTTCGCCGCGCGCAGGCCGGCCTTGGCCGCGCCGCTGCCGGGCTGCACGCCCGCCACGAGCAGGCCGTGCGAGACCGGCAGATGGAAGAGCTTGGCCGCGGTCTTCGAGACGGGTTGCGCCGTGATGCCGATGTAGGGGTGGTTGACGTGGCCGCTGCTGATCAGCTGGGCGGCCACGGTCTTCACGGTGTTGATCGGCACCGCGAAGCCGATGCCGACGTTCCCGCTCGTGCCGGAGCCCCCGGTCGAGATCTGCGAGTTGACACCGATCACCTCGCCGCGCGCGTCCAGCAGCGGCCCACCGGAGTTGCCCTTGTTCAGCGCCGCGTCGGTCTGGATCACGTGGTCGATCGAGTAGCTGTTCGGCGCCTGAATCATGCGCTGGAGCGCGCTGACGATCCCGGTCGTGACCGTGCGGTCGTAACCGAAGGGGTTGCCGATCGCGACGACCGAGTCGCCCACGTGAACGGCGTCGGAGTTGCCGAGCGGGAGCGGCGTGAGGGCACGCGCATGTGCGTCGACCTGCAGCACGGCGATGTCGGTGGACGGGTCGACGCCGACGACCTTCGCCTTCTTGCTCTCGTTGTTCGAGAAGCTGACGTCGACGGACTTCGCGCCCTCGACGACGTGGTAGTTCGTGACGATGTGGCCGGCCTTGTCGATCACGAAGCCCGAGCCGAGCGCCTCGGCCTGCTGCGGGCTCGGGAACGGGAGGCCGAAGAACGGGTCGACGCGAGGCGCAGTCACCACCTGCGTCGCCGTCACCTGCACCACGCCCGGCGCCGCGCGCCGGAAGATTTGGTTGACGGTCATCGCGCGGCCCGTCGACTTCACCGAGATCGGGCCGGCGGCGAGCGGCGTCTGCACGTTGACCGTCGCCGTCCTTTTGTCGAAACCGCCGAGGAGCGCGGCACCGCCGAGAGCGAAGACGCTGCCGAGCAGGCCCGCGGCCAAGAGCCCACCGCCGTAGACCAACCGCGTCGGACCTGCCATGAGGCCGGTTATAGCCCCGCCGTGTTCAAGTCCCGTTGCGGGGCGTTAAGCATGGGTTAAGCCGAGCGGCTCGAGCATCGCGCGCAACCATGCGGCGAACAGCGTCGGAGCCGGCCGCTTGGTACCCCTCCTGGTACCCCTCCTCGGCTCACTCGCGCGAAACGATCTGCCGGATGCGCTCGCGCGAGAGGCCGGCGACGCGGGAGATCGTGCCCAGGCTGGCGCCCTTCAACGTGCGCATCGCGGACAGCGGCATGGAGCTCCTGACGAGCGTCGGCGAGCCGTGGCTCGAGGCGCTGCGACGAGTAGGAGACGATCGCCCTCGCGGCCATGGTGAAGGGACTACAAAGAATCTGACTCCGCGCCAGTCAGCCTTTCTCCCCCGATGATCGGACCTATGCGGATCGAGCGCATGGAGGATGAGCGGCGACAACGCCTGCCGTCAGAGCAAATTACGCGCTAACCATTCCGCTCTGTGTAGGCGAGCTTGAGCTTCTGTCCGCTGATGAGCGTAAGCGCCGGCGGCAACACGCGCCCCGGTCAGGCCGCCCCAGAGCCCGAGGGTTAGGATCGCGGCGAAGATCGGAGGTAGATGATTCGACCGAAGCGGGCTCTCCTCGTGGTCGGCGCTACCTACCTGTTTGCGCTGGCACCCCTCGCAACTGGATGTGACCTGTCGGGCGGCGCTGGGAAGCCAACGGCGACGTCAACGCGCGCGAACCCGAGCGAGATGAAGTTCAGCCGCGCCAACTTCGCTCTCTTGGTCGCCCACCCGAACCGCTACAAGGGCGCGCGCGTCAACTTTGTCGGCAAGGTCGTCAGCGTCCAGCGAGACGCGCTGGGAGTGGCATTTCAGGTGTACGCCGAGTCCCGCCACGATCGGTGGATCACGATCGTGTATGCCTCGCCCGGCACGGCCGTGTATGCCCGGCCCGGCACGGCCGTCGGCAAGGGCGCATATGTGCGCGTGCTCGGAATCGTGGACGGGTCGCTGATCGTCACAGATGACTCGGGTGCGACCGTGATCGCCCCGACGCTCGCCGCGGACGTCGTGAGACAGTTGCCTGCGCGCTAGCAGGCCGCTCAGCCGTACCTGCGCTTGTAGGCGAGCCTATGCCGTGACGATCTCGTTCGAGACCTAACGAATCGTCAAGGCAACGATCCGGCCACGTCCCTTCACATTCTCCGCCCACGCAAGCCGCTTGCCCTCGATCGAGAGGCCGATCGGCGTCCCGCCTGCCTTCCAGACGAGCTTCGGTGCTCCGCCGGCGAGCAGGTAGATCTTGTTCCCGACGCGGTAGCTAATGCGAGACGTGCTGATAGCGAGCTCGGACGCGGTTGCTTTCGGGACAGACGTCGTGCCGATGAGCTTTCCGTGCTGGGGCTCGTAACGCTCAATCGCCTTTGTCCCGTCGGCTCGCTGTACGAGCACGGCCAGGTACGAGAAGCTGAGCGCGATCGCCTTGACCGTTCCGCGTGGGGCGACGCTGCTGAGCAAGACTGGTTTGTTGAGGAACCGATAGACCTGGACAGACCCGTTCTCTGCCACCCTCGGCGCATCCCCCAGGTTGCTCAGGAGGGGCGACTCCGCCGGGGCGACGGCGACCATGCCCTGGGAGATCTGCCCCGACTGCGGATCGTGCCCCGCGAAGGCGAGCATTACCGGGGCGGGAATGGTGCCGACCGAGCACTGCTCGAACTGCCCGGTGACGAAGATGACGCCACCGCCTGTGACATCGAGCCTCTTGCAATTGGTCACGTCCGGGTTGTCGCAACGCTCCGTCGTTTTTCCGTAGAGAAGCGTCGGACCGTCCCCTGCGACGCCGCCCAGGTAGATGCCCCCTGGATCGACGTTCCCGCCCATGAAGAGGTCGATCAGCATCGGCCGTGACCCAAACGTGGACGTCCAGAGCCCGTACTCCATGCTGTTACCCCCGCCAAACTGCGTCCACAGCGCGCGTGTGCCGGCGAGCGCCAAGGCCGGCTTGGGCGTACCCGCGACCGGAGCGGCGCTGCCCACAACTGCGCTCGCCCTGATCAGAAGGCTGCGTAGGTGAAGCTTGTAGCTGGGGCCGATCCAGGCAATCGACTCAGCATCTTGGGCGAAGGCGCGAATCGGTCCCTTCTCGGTCACGAGCGTCTTCGGCTTGGTCGGCTTGGGGTTCGACGCAGGTGCGGTTGCTCCGCTCGCCGTCACACCGAGCAGCAGCAAAGGCACTGCGAGAAACAACATGATGACGAGCAGGGAATGAGCGCTGGCTCAGTTTGCGATGAGGTGGTCGCGGTGCGCGAGCGCGACGGCCTCGAGGCGCGAGTGGACGCGGAGGGTCCGGAAGATTCCGCGGATGTGGTTCCGGACAGTCTCTACGCTGAGGTGCAACTCGCTCGCAATCTGATCGGTCGAGCGCCCGTGCTCGAGCAGGCGCAGGATTTCGCCCTGACGGGGTGTCAGGCTCGGATGGGGCGGCGGCGGAGGTTCATCATCGACGTCCTTGACCTGGCCGAAGACCCCAATCACGTGGCCGCCGCGCTCGAGGGGCACGCCGCTCACCTCCATCGTGATGCGCTCCCCGTCGGCGTTCAGGAAGACGCCTCGGTTGTCCGAGCCTTCCGGCGGGCCAATGAGGTTGCGGGTGAAAATCTCGCGCCCGCGGCGTTGCTCCTCGGGCGCGAGGACGGAGGTCATCTGGCGTCCCCGCACGTCGCCCACGATCCGCTCTGCGGCTGGATTGATCCAGCGGATGATCCCGTGGCGATCGATCACGTAGGCGGGAACGCGAACGCGCTCGAGGGCGTCCTCCACATCGCCGCCGAGCTCCTTGAGACCCACCACGCGGCTAAGTGTGCGCCGCTTGGGTGGCTGGCGTCAACGTCGGGCTGGCTGCGATGGTCGCCGCCTGCCTCGCCGCTCTTGCCGGGGACCGCCACCGGGACCCGGCCCTGACGCTTCAGGCCGTGGCCGAACGCGATTAGTCGACGGCGGACTCGAGGCGTAGCGTAGTGCGAGCCCATGCAAGAACGCCGGCCCCGACGCGGAACGAGTTGCCGGGGCCGGCCTCTGCCTTACTGCCTGTCGGGGTTGCTGAAACCCCTGCAGCCGACCGGGAACTCCTCGCCGGCCCCGTGGCCAGCGGCCCCTGGAGGCCCGTCGGCGGGAGTTTGCGTCCTCTTGTCCGTTTGGCCGTTTATGTAGTCGTTGAGTCCGGAGAAGACGCACGCCGAGTTGGCATGCGGGGTTGGAACGGTGCGGGCTCGTGTCAGGCCCGCTCAGACCGGCTCAGCCATGCGCTTACGCATGGGTTAAGCCGGGCGTAACCGTTCGGCGGGATCGTCCGTTTGATCAGCGACAACGACCGAACGAAAGGGGCTCCTCCGTGTCGATTCTCTGGATCATCCTGATCATCGTGCTGGTGCTCCTGCTGCTCGGGTTCTTCTCGCGCGGCCGCTGGTAGGAAGCCATTAGGCCGCCCGGCACTTGCCGGGCGGCCGCGTTCGCGCGATCCTGGCCTGGTGGACCGGGAGCGCGTCCTCGGGGCACTCGCCCAAGCCGACTCGACAGCCGAGCTGCCACGCCTCGGCGGGATGGCCCGCGCCGAGGGCGTCGTGATCGCGAGCGAGCGCTACTGGGCGTTTGCCGCGCGTGACGGCAGCCTCCGCGAAGGCGACATGCCCGCTCCGCCACGCGCCGTTCGGCGAGTGCCGCTCCTGCGCGGGCTCGTCCGCCTCTTCTCCGCACTCTCGCCGCTGTTCCGCGGCACAGGCGTGGCGCGTCGCGGCGAGCGTCTCCTGCTGGTCGCCCTGCTCCTCACGCCGCTCTTGCTCGTGTTCCTGCCGCAGTCCGCCTCGCTGCCGCTGGGCGTCGGCACCGCCTTCGTGCTGCTCGCCTGGATGCTGCGCGGACGGACGCTCTTCCTGCACGGCGCCGAGCACCGCGCGATCGCCGCGGCCGAGGAGCGGCGACTCGTCGCAACCTGGGACGCGGACGCGCTGCCTTCGCGCTTCGCCCCGCGCTGCGGCACGAACTTCGCCGCGCTGGTCATACCCGTCTCGGTGCTGTTCGACCGGCTCTGGCCGCTTCCCGCGGCGCTATACACGCCCTTCGCGGTGACGCTGCTGTCGCTCGCGCTGACCATGGAGCTGTGGCAGATCGTCCAGACCTCGCGCTCGCGGGCCGCACGGCTCTTCTTGCTTCCGGGCCTGGCGCTGCAGCGGCTCACCACGCGCGAGCCGGCGCCGGAGGAGACGCAGCTGGCGCTGACGGCGGTCGCGGCGGTACTGCACCGCGAGCTGGCCTAAGAGGCTTTGACGAAACACCGTCAATGCCCTCGGGCCGCGCTGCTCGCACCGATGCGGCGTGCTCAGTCGCGCCGATAGCTACGGCTATCGGCGCTCCCTGCGTCCTTGCCTCGGAACGACCATCGCACCCCGAGAGCGAGCAGCGTTCCGCCAAAGCCTCTAACCCGAATCGGCATAAAGGTCGGCCCCGCCCCGTGCCGAAAAGACGAAGATGCCGCCCGTCTACCGTGGTCCGTTCCGGAAGGAGCAGGCCGAGCGCCTGCTCTGGCGCGCGGGCTACGGCCCGCGTCCGGGCGAAGCCGAGCGGCTCGCGAAGCTCGGCCTCCACGGCGCCGTCCACTCGCTGACGCGTCCGGGCCGAGACCGCCTGAAGGGCCCGCGGCCGCACGACGGCGACGGCAGGCGCCTGGCACCGCTCGACCGCTGGGGTCACGATCAGCTCTGGTGGCTCGACCGGATGGTGCGCACAACCAAGCCGCTGCACGAACGGATGACGCTCGTGTGGCACGACTGGTTCGCGACCTCCCGCGACGGCGTCGGCCCGGCGCGGCTGATGCTGCGCCAGAACCAGTTGTTCCGCCGCGGCGGCCTCGGCTCGTTCCTGGAGCTGCTCCTGGAGGTGACCAAGGACCCGGCGATGCTGCTCTGGCTCTCCGGGGTCGACAACGAGAAGGACGCGCCGAACGAGAACTACGCGCGCGAGCTGATGGAGCTGTTCACGCTCGGCGCCGACCGTGGCGCCTACACCGAGCGCGACGTGCGCGAGCAGGCGCGGGCGCTGACCGGCTGGCGCAACTCGTGGGGCGAGACGCTCGGGCCGTACAAGTTCCGCTACGACAAGCGCCGGCACGACGCCGGCGCCAAGCGCATCTTCGGCAAGCGCGGCCACTTCGACTGGCGGGACTCGTGCCGTCTCTGCGTCCACCACCGCCAGCACCCCTCGTTCTTCGTGAACAAGCTCTGGGGCTACTTCATCCCGGTGCCGCCGAAGACCGGCACGAGGCGCTCGCTGCAGCGGCTCTATGTGCACAGCGGCTACCGGGTCGAGCCCGTGGTCGAGGCGATCCTCCTCCACCCCGCGCTCTACACCGGCCCGCGCATGGTCAAGCCGCCGGTCGTCTACCTCGCCGGCCTCCTGCGCGGCCTCGGCCGTGGGGTCGACACCGAGGCGTGGACGTGGCTGCTGAGTCTCGCGGGGCAGCAGCTCTTCTACCCGCCGAACGTGGCCGGCTGGGACGACACGCGCTGGCTCGACACCGCCACCTTCCGCGCCCGCTGGGAGATTGCCTCCTACGCGATCCGGCCGCGCATGCTCAAGGACAACGCGAAGCACGTGCCGCACGACCCGCAGAAGCTGCTGCACCGCGCGCACGCCCTGCTCGGCCACCCGACCCTGACCGGCCACACCGAGGCGACGCTCGCGCGGTTCGCCAAGCGCGCGATGGCCGACGCGAACGCGGACTGGAAGAAGCGGTCCTACCCCCCGCTCGTCGAGAACGCGCTGCGCCAGCTGCTTGCCACCGCCCCCGATCTCCAGACCTGCTGATGCCGAAGAACTGCCACCACTGCGACGAGTTCTCCCGCGCCGCGCTCCTGCGCAAGAGCGCCGCCGAGGCCGGCCGCGGGCTCCCTGCGATCGAGCCCGGCATGCCGGTTCCCGCGGGGACGGGGCTCGACCGGCGGAGCTTCGTCTCCGGCGTCTTCGGCCTCGCGCTCTCCGTCTACGGCCTCGGCAAGCTGAACCTCTTCGACGAGGGCATCGCGCAGGCAGCGACGAGGCCTTCGCAGCCGGTGCTCGTCTCCGTCTTCCTGCCCGGCGGCGCGGACTCCCTCTCGGTGCTCGCGCCGGTGCTCGACCCGAACTACCGCAAGCTGCGCCCGACGCTCGCGCTGCCGGCCGACGCCGGTCCAGCGTTCACGGAGGACACACGGCTGCACTGGCACCCGTCGCTACAGCCGCTGGCGACGCTGCACGACGAGGGCAAGGTCAGCGTCATGCCGGCGATCGGCTACACGCACCCCGACCAGTCGCACTTCACCTCGCGCCACTTCTGGGAGGTCGGCGCGACCGAGGCGCGCCTGACGACCGGCTGGATGGGCCGCTACCTCGACCGCCACGGCAGCAAGAGCAACCCGCTGCAGGGGCTCTCGCTCGACTATCAGCTGCAGCCGTCGCTGGCCTCGCTGAAAGTGCCGGTCGCATCACTGGCGGCGCCCGACGACTACAACTTCTGGGCCCCGGGGGTCTGGGGGCAGGTCGAGGACCGGATGCTCCAGGCGCTCGCGCCGCTCGGCAGCCACCGCTCCGACCCCGGCCTGAACCAGGCAGCGAAGGCGACGGCGCAGTCGGACAAGCTCCGCCGGCAGCTCTTGCCGTTCGCGAACAGCGGCGACAACAACTACGGCAGTCCCGTCCCGTACCCCAAGGTCGACAGCGCCTTTCCACGTCAGCTCGCCGGGCTGGCGGCGATGCTCGCGGCCAAGCTGCCGCTGCGCTGCGTCGCCGTCACGGCGCCCGGCGAGTACGACACCCACTCCGACCAGCCGCAGGCGCTGGCGGACGGACTCGACGTCACCGCCCGAACGCTGCTTGCGTTCCAGCGCGACCTCGAAGCGCGCGGACTCGCCGACCGCGTGCTCACGCTCGTCTGGACGGAGTTCGGCCGGCGCGGCGAGGAGAACGGCAGCGACGGCACCGACCATGGCGCAGCCGGCGCGGCGTTCCTGATCGGCTCGCGCGCCCGGGGGAAGGTGGTCGGCGAGTTCCCCGGCCTCTCCAACGGGTTGGACCGCGACGGCAACCTGAGGCCGACCTCGGACTTCCGTGGCGTCTACAGCGCGCTGCTCGAGCAGTGGCTCGGCGCCGACGCGGGCGGGGTCATCCCGGGCGCCAGGTCATTCGCCCGGCCGGCGCTCGTCAAGTGATCCGGCTGCTCGGCACGGCGGTCCTGGCCGCGGCGCTGAGCTGGCACCCTACGCCCGCTCGGCTCGGCGTCCAGGCCGAGGAGTTCCACCTCGTGCTCTCGCGGCCGTCCGTGAAGGCGGGCGTCGTCGAGATCCAGCTGCAGAACACCGGCGAGGACCCGCACGACCTGCGCGTGAGGAAGGTCGGCGGCCACCACACCTTCACGATCCCGATCACGAAGCCGGGAGGGCGGAAGACGATCGCGATCAACATGAAGCCCGGCCGCTACCGCCTCTGGTGCTCGCTCGCCGACCATCGCGCGCTCGGGATGCAGACCGTGTTGCGCGTCCGGCGCCGCTGAGGCGACAATCGCGCGAGATGCGCGAGCCCGTCACCGTCGCGTGCGCCCAGGTCGAGCCGGTGCTCTTCGACCGCGAGGCCACCATCGGGCGGATCGAAGTGGTCGCCGCCGAGGCGGCGGGCGAGGGCGCGCAGCTCGTGCTCTTCCCGGAGACCTTCGTTCCCGCGTATCCGACCAACCGCTGGGTGCGCTACCTCGCGGGCGGCGACGGCGAGGCGAAGCACGTGTTCGCGCGGCTGGCGCGCGAGTCGCTGGAGGTGCCGTCCGCGGCCTCGGTGCGCATCGGCGCCGCCGCCCGCGAGCACGGGCTCTGGCTCGCCGTCGGCGCGAACGAGCTCGACCGCGGGACGATCTACAACGCGCTCCTGCTCTACGGCCCGGACGGCGAGCTCGCGCTGCACCACCGCAAGCTCGTGCCGACGAACCACGAGCGCATGGTCTGGGGGCCCGGCGACGGGGGCGGGCTCCAGGCGGTCGAGACCGGGCTCGGCCGCGTCGGCGGCCTGATCTGCTGGGAGAACTTCATGCCGCTCGCGCGCTTCGCGCTGTACGAGAGCGGGGTGGAGCTCTACCTCGCCCCGACCGCGGAGGACACCGAGATGTGGCACGACTCGATGCGGCACATCGCCCGTGAGGCCCGCGCCTTTGTCCTCTCGTGTTGCGTCTTCCAGCGGGCCTCGAGCTTCCCGGACGACGTGCCGCTGGCCGAAGGGGACGAACTCGTCGGCCGCGGCGGCTCCGCGATCCTCGCGCCTGACGGCTCGTACCTGGCCGGGCCGCTCTGGGACGAGGAGGGGCTGCTCTACGCGGAGCTCGACCCCGAGCTCCTCTATGCGGAGCGGCAGCGCTTCGACGCGGCCGGGCACTACCACCGCCCCGACGTGCTCGGTTTCGAGTTGCGCTCGCCGAGGTAGTTCGCACTACGAATGGTTTCCGTTCCCGCGGGCGGGAAGAACCGCTGCGGAGCGAGGAAAGGAGCAATCGTGGCGAAGCTCGTCGCGGACTATGTGTTGCAGCGGCTGACGAAGTGGGGAGTGCACCGGATCTACGGCTACCCGGGTGACGGCATCAACGCCTTCCTCGGCGCGTTCGACCGCGCCGGGGGCGACCCCGAGTTCGTCCAGGTGCGCCACGAGGAGATGGCCGCCTTCATGGCCTGCGGCCACGCGAAGTTCACCGGCGAGGCCGGCGTCTGCATCGCCACCTCGGGCCCGGGCGCGATCCACCTCCTGAACGGGCTCTACGACGCGAAGCTCGACCACCAGCCGGTGGTCGCGATCGTCGGCCAGCAGGCGCGCACGTCGCTCGGCGGCAGCTACCAGCAGGAGGTCGACCTGGAGACGCTCTTCAAGGACGTCGCGCACGAGTTCGTCCACATGGCGACCCACCCCGCGCAGATGCGCCACCTCGTCGACCGGGCGGTGCGGATCGCGCTCGACCAGCGCACGGTCACCTGCATCATCGTCCCGAACGACCTCGCCGCCGAGGAGGCCGTCGAGACGCCGCCGCACGAGCACGGCACCGTCCATTCCGGGATCGGCTACTCGCGGCCCAGGATCGTGCCCGTCGACCCCGAGCTCGAGCGCGCCGCGCAGCTGCTGAACGAGAGCCGAAAGGTCGCGATGCTCGTCGGCCAGGGCGCGAAGGGGGCCGCCGACGAGGTTCTCGAGGCCGCCGAGACGCTCGGCGCAGGGATCGCCAAAGCGCTGCTCGGGAAGGACGTGCTTCCGGACGACCTGCCGTTCGTGACGGGCTCGATCGGGCTGCTCGGGACGAAGCCGAGCTGGGACCTGATGAGGGGGTGCGACGCGTTCCTGATGGTCGGCTCGAGCTTCCCATACTCCGAGTTCCTGCCGGAGGAGGGCAAGGCGCGCGGCGTGCAGATCGACGTCGACGGCCGCATGGTCGGGATCCGCTACCCGATGGACGTCAACCTCGTCGGCGACGCGAAGGAGACGCTGCGGGCGCTGCTGCCGAGGCTCCAGCGCAAGGAGGACCGCTCGTGGCGCGAGGAGATCGAGAAGGGCGTGCGCGAGTGGTGGGAGCTGATCGAGCACCGCGCGCAGCTGCCCGCCGACCCGCTCAACCCGCAGCGCGTCTTCTCGGAGCTCTCGAAGCGGCTGCCCGACGACGCGATCCTGACCGCCGACTCGGGCTCGGCCGCGAACTGGTACGCGCGAAACCTGAAGTTCCGCCGCGGGATGAGAGGCTCGCTCTCGGGCACGCTCGCGACGATGGGGCCGGGCGTGCCGTACGCCATCGCCGCCAAGTTCGCGCACCCGCAGCGGCCGGTCCTCGCCCTGGTTGGCGACGGCGCCTTCCAGATGAACGGCATGAACGAGCTGCTCACGGTCGCGAAGTACTGGGAGCGCTGGGACGACCCGCGCTTCGTCGTGCTCGTGCTCCACAACGACGACCTCAACCAGGTCACGTGGGAGCAGCGCGCGATGGAGGGCGACCCGAAGTACGAGGCCTCGCAGGTCTTGCCGGACTTCCCGTACGCGCGCTACGCAGAGCTGCTCGGCTTCCTCGGCATCCGGGTCGACAACCCGGACGAGGTCGGGCCGGCGTGGGACGAGGCGCTCTCGGCCGACCGGCCGGTGCTCTACGAGGCGCTGACCGATCCCGAGGTGCCGCCGCTGCCGCCGCACATCACGCTGAAGGAGGCAAAGGCGTTCATGAGCTCGGTCCCGAGCGACCCCGACCGCGGCGCCGTGGTCAAGCAGTCGTTCAGGCAGAAGCTCGAGGAGTTCATTCCGGGACGTTAGCGGCGAGATGGAAAGCCGGTTGAGGGACCTAGAGGCCGTAGGCCAGGCGCTGCTCGCAGGCCCCCGGGTCTCGGCCTTCACCGTGCCCACGGACGCGCCGGAGTCGGACGGCACCGCCGAGTGGGACTCGACGACCGTCGTCGTCGTCGAGGCGAGCTCTCGCGGCGAGACCGGGCTCGGCTACACCTACGCCCCGGTGGCGGCCGGGACGCTCGTCGAGGAGCGGCTCGCGGAGGTCGTGCGCGGACGGGACGCCTTCGCAGTCGCGGAGCTGTGGGAGTCGATGGCTCGCACGCTGCGAAACGCGGGCCGCCCGGGGATCGGCTTCTGCGCCCTCTCGGCGGTCGACCAGGCGCTCTGGGACCTGAAGGCGCGGCTGCTCGGGCTGCCGCTCGTCGACTTGCTCGGCCGCGCGCGCGACGAGGCCCCCGTCTACGGAAGCGGCGGCTTTACCTCGTACTCGCTGGAGCGGATCCGCGAGCAGCTCGGGGGATGGGTCGAGCAGGGCATCCCGCGCGTGAAGATGAAGGTCTCGCGGGAACCCGGGCGCGACCCGGAACGGCTCGACGCTGCACGGCAGGCGATCGGCGACGACGCGGAGCTGTACGTCGACTCGAACGGCGCGCTCTCCCGCAAGCAGGCGCTCGCGTGGGCGACGCGGTTTGCACGCGAGTGGGGCGTGACGTGGTACGAGGAGCCTGTGAGCTCGGCCGACTTCGAGGGCCTCCGGCTGCTGCGCGACCGCGCGCCGGCCGGCCTTGACATCGCCGCCGGCGAGTACGCCTACGTGCCGGCCGACTTCCGCAACCTCCTCGGCTGCGTCGACTGCCTGCAGGCGGACGTCACGCGCTGCGGCGGGATCACCGGCTTCCTGCGGGCAGGCGCGTTGGCGGCGGCCTTCGACCTCGACCTCTCGGCGCACTGCGCGCCGAGCGCAAGCGTCGCCGCGTGCTGCGCGGTGCCGCGCTTCCGCCACGTCGAGTGGTTCCACGACCACGTGCGGCTCGAGCCGCTGCTCTTCGACGGCGTGCTCGAGCCGGAGAACGGCGCGTTGCGCCCGGACCGCTCGCGGCCGGGCAATGGGCTCGAGCTGAAGCGCGCGGACGCGGCCAGGTACGCGGCATGAGCGAGCTCGAGCACGACCTCCGGGAGGCTGTCGAAGGCGAGGTGCGGTTCTCGCCCGGCGACCGGGCGCTCTACTCCGCGACCGGGGCGAACTACCGGCAGCTGCCGATCGGCGTCGTCGTCCCGCGCTCCACGGACGACGTCGTCGAGACGATGCGGCTCTGCCGGGAGCACGGCGCGCCGCTCCTCGCGCGGGGCGGCGGCACCGGCCTCGCGGGCCAGACGACGAACGTGGCGGTCGTGATCGACTTCTCCAAGTACCTGAACCGCGTGCTCGAGATCGACTCCGAGCAGCGGCTGGCGCGCGTCGAGCCGGGCCTGATCCTCGATCACCTCCGGCACAAGGCGGAGGAGGAGCACCAGCTCACCTTCGGGCCGGACCCCTCGACGCACGAGTACTGCACGCTCGGCGGGATGATCGCGAGCAACTCCTGCGGCGTCCGTTCGATCATGGCCCAGTTCTACGGGCCGGGCCCGCGCACGTCCGACAACGTCCACGAGCTCGAGGTGCTCCTCTACGACGGCCGGCGCCTGCGCGTCCGCGAGGGCACCTCGGGCGACGAGGAGATCGACCGCCGTTTGCTCGAGCTGCGCGACCGCTACGCCGAGCTGATCCGAGACCGCTACCCGAAGATCCCGCGGCGCGTCTCCGGCTACAACCTCGACGACCTGCTCCCGGACAACGGCTTCCACGTCGCCCGCGCCCTCGCAGGCACCGAGGGCACCTGCGTCACCTACCTCGAGGCGACGGTGCACCTGATCCACAGCCCGCCGGCGCGGTCGCTGCTCGTGCTCGGCTACGAAGACGCCTTCGTCGCCGGCGACCACGTGCCGCAGATCCTGGCGCATAAGCCGCTCGGGCTCGAAGGCATGGACGACACCCTCGTGGACGACATGACGCTACTCGGCCTGCACGTGCACGACCTCTCCGCCCTACCGGCGGGCCACGGCTGGCTGCTGGTCGAGTTCGGCGGCGACTCGAAGGACGAGGCCGACGAGAAGGCGCAGGCGCTGATGGGCGAGCTCGAAGTCGGCAAGGACGGGCTGCGCGGGATGAAGCTCTACGACCAGCCCGAGCAGGAGCAACACGTCTGGAAAGTGCGCGAGGGCGGTCTCGGCGCGACCGCCTTCCTCCCCGGGAAGGAGGACGCGCACGAGGGCTGGGAGGATTCGGCGGTCCCGCCCGAGCGGATCGGCGACTACCTGCGCGACCTGCAGAAGCTCGCCTCGGAGCACGGCTACGAGAGCTCGCTCTACGGCCACTACGGCAACGGCTGCGTGCACGCGCGCTGGAACTTCGACCTCTCGAGCAGGCCGGGCCTCGCGAAGTACCGCGCGTTCGTCGAGGAGGCCGCCGACCTCGTCGTCTCCTACGGCGGCTCGATCTCCGGCGAGCACGGCGACGGCCAGTCGCGCGCGGAGCTGCTGCCGAAGATGTTCGGGCCCGAGCTCGTCGAGGCGTTCCGCGAGTTCAAGTCGATCTGGGACCCAGACTGGAAGATGAACCCCGGCAAGGTCGTCGACCCGGACCCGCTCGACTCGCACATCCGTCTCGGCCCGGAGACGTTCAACCCGCCGCAGGTCTCCACCCACTTCCCCTTCCTGAACGACGGGGGCTCGCTCGCCCACGCGACGACGCGCTGCGTCGGCGTCGGCAAGTGCCGCCGCACCGAGGGCGGCGTGATGTGCCCGAGCTTCATGGTCACGCGCGAGGAGATGCACACGACGCGCGGACGCGCGCACCTGCTGTGGGAGATGCTGAACGGCGAGGACCTGCGGATGTGGCACGACGGGGCCGTGGACGAGGCGCTCGACCTCTGCCTCTCCTGCAAGGGCTGCACGAACGACTGCCCGGTCTCGGTCGACATGCCGACGCTGAAGGCCGAGTACCTTTCGCACCGCTACAGGCGGCGGCTGCGGCCGCGCGCGGCCTACGCGTTCGGACTGATCGACCAGGCGGCCCGGGTGGCCTCGAGGGTGCCAACGGTTGCCAACGCGATCACGAAGACGCCGTTCTTCAAGGTCGCGGCGGGCATCCACCCGCAGCGCCGGGTGCCCGAGTTCGCGCCGCTGACGCTCAAGCAGTGGTTCGAGCGACGGCCGCTGCGCAACGGCGGGGGCAGGCGCGTGATCCTCTGGGCGGACACGTTCACGAACTACCTCGAGCCCGAAGTCGGCATCGCCGCGGTCGAGGCGCTCGAGGACGCGGGCTTCCACGTCGTCGTCCCACGCGGCCACCTCTGCTGCGGCCGGCCGCTCTACGACTACGGCATGCTCGATCTCGCCGAGGCCTACCTGCGCAAGGTGCTCTCGGCGCTGCGCGACGAGATCCGCGCGGGGACGCCGCTTGTCGGCGTCGAGCCCAGCTGCGTCGCGGTCTTCAGGGACGAGCTGCTGAAGCTGTGGCCGATGGACCAGGACGCGAAGCGGCTGGCCGAGCAGACGCACCACTTCGCGGACTTCCTCGTGTCCTTCGCCGACGGCTGGCAGCCGCCGCAACTGCACCGGAAGGCGCTCCTGCACGGGCACTGCCACCAGCAGGCGACCGGCGGCACCGGCCCCGACGCGACGCTGCTCGAACGGATGGGCCTCGAGGTGGAGGAGCTCGACGCCGGCTGCTGCGGGATGGCCGGCGGCTGGGGCTACGAAGAGGGCCACTACGACGTCTCGATCGCTTGCGCCGAGCGCGTGCTCCTGCCGAAGGTGCGCGAGGCACCGCCCGAAGCCGTGATCGTCGCGGACGGCTTCTCGTGCCGCAGCCAGATCGAGCAGGCCCAGGCCGGGCGCCGCGCGCTGCACGTCGCGCAGGTGCTCGCGCTGGGACGGCAGTTCGGCCCGCAAGGGCCCTCCAGGCCGTATCCGGAGCGCGCCGCTCCACCTCGCCCCGCTGGAAGCCGCCATGGCCTCCGCACGGCCGCAGTCGCAGCGGGCGCCGCCGCGGTGGCCGGCGCAGTCGCAATCAGGAAGTAGACAGCGGCGTCAGCCGGCGAACTCCGCCGCCTCGGCATCCTCGACGACCTCCGCAGGCGACGGGGGTCTCTCGAGCAGCTCCACCATCTCCTCAGCGAGGGGGTCGCCGGTTGCGCGGTAGCGATCGACCGCCTGGGTGAGGTCGTAGTCGGTCTGCCGCAGCTCGACGTCAGGCCCCAGCACTGCCCAGAACGCCGCTCCTACTCGTCCCTCGTAGGGCATCCCGACGCTGCCGAGCAGCCAGCGCTCGCGAAGTGGGGCCGCCTCGCCGGCTCCGCGTTCGCGAGCGCCCGCCAGCTCCGACAGCGCCCGTTCGGCGTTGCCGCTTGTTACTCGATCGTGAGGTGGTACGTGAAGCGCTTGTCGTGCCCGATCGTGTTCGTCCCGTGGACGACGACGAGGTGCTCTCCCGGAGAAGGCGGCTTGAGCAGCATGAAGAACCCGTCCAGAACCACCGGCTGCGGGGTCCCGGTGATGCACGGGTCGAGGACCGGCTGCAGGCTGGGGTCGCCCGTGATCGTGAAGAGGTCGTCCGAGGCGAAGCGGTAGCTCATGACGTTGTCGAGCGGCCGCCCGTCGACGCTCACCTCCAGGAAGTCGACCGTGTCCAGCACGGCCTTTGCATCCGCGCGCAGGAAGTCGAAGAGCGACTGGCCCGGCGCCGGCTCGAAGCCGAACTCGGGCGGGCACGGGTACGTGTCGACGGCCGCCCCGATGTAGAGGAAGAGGGCCTTGCCGTGGGGAATCGTGCACCAGCGTTCCCCGCTGAAGACCGGAGGCCCGGCGATGCGGGCGATGAACCACACCGGGCCTTCCTGGGCGACGGCGCAATTGGCGCCGGTCGGATCGAAGAGCGGGCTGCGGTCGAGCGGCTGCCCGTAGATCCACTGGGTCGCGCGTTCGCCCCACGTCGCCATGTCGGCCCCGTACGGGTGTGCGTCGAGCGGGAACACGATCGAGTTCTGATTCGGTGTCGCTCCGGCGGCTCCGGCGGCGGTTGCGACCTGGACGGCCGCGGCCACGCACGCCGCGGCGAGCGCGAGCTGAGCAAGTCGGCGCACGACATCCTCCTTTGGAAAGGACTCTCCTCGGCCGGAGTCGGGAGTCCCGCTCCGACGAGGAGAGGCTACGACTCTCCGCGTCGGCAATTCGCGCCGTTTCCGGACGAACGAGGAGACGCTGCGGTTCATGTCCGGATCCGGCCGAAAACAGGTTGTCGTCCCCGCTATACCTTCGCCGTGGCGGAGTTCGGAGCCGTTGTGACTGTCTGCCGCGCCGTGCGGCTGATCCTCGACGGCGCACTCGACGTCGACAACGAAGAGGCGCTGGGCTCGCGACTCGGGGTCTCGGCTCGCCACCTGCGAAGGCTCTTCCAGGAGCACCTCGGCGTGACGCCGGACGGTGTCGCGCGATCGTCGAGGACGCACTTCGCGCGTCGGCTACTGGACGACACCGATCTGAGCGTGCTCGAGATCGCGTTTGCGGCCGGCTTCGGCAGTGTCAGGCAATTCAACCGCTCCTGCCGAGAGGTCTTCCGAGCCTCACCACGCGAGCTGCGGGCGCGGCGCCGGGTTACCGACCGCCTGGTCGCCGACGGCGGGCTGCCGCTCCGGCTCGCGTATCGCGGACCGCTCGACTGGACGGCGCTGATCGAGTACCTCGGCGCGCGCGCGATTCCCGGCGTGGAGCAGGTCTCGGGCGACACCTACCGGCGCACGGTCGTCGTCGACGGCGACCCGGGCGTGATCGAGCTTCGACCGGGCGATCGCGAGGGGATCGTGCTCGTCGTGCACCTCCCGCACTGGGAAGAGCTGACCCACGTCGTCGAGCGCGCGCGCCGCATCGGCGGCCTCGATCTGGACATCGCCGAAGCCGAGCGACACCTCGCCCGCGACGACGTGATCGGGCCGATGGTGCGGGCCCGCCGCGGGGTCCGGGTTCCCGGAACCTGGGACCCCTTCGAGACGGTGTCCGAGCGATCGTCGGGCAGCAGGTCAGCATCGCCGCCGCGAACACGATCGCGAGCCGTCTCGTCGCCCGACTCGGAACCCCCGTGCCGGGTCTCTCGCAACTCGGGCTGACCCACACCTTCCCGAGCGCCCAGACCGTCGCGGAGGCGGACCTCCACGGTCTCGGGCTCCCGCCGGCCCGCGCCGAAGCCGTACGCGCCTTCGCGCGCGCGGTCGTCGAGGGAGATGTCCGTCTCGACGGCAGCGCCGGCCTCGAGGAGCTCGTCGGCTCCATGACGGCCATCGCCGGGCTCGGCGACTGGACGGCGAACTACGTCGCGCTCCGCCTCGGAGAGCGGGACGCGTTCCCGGCCAACGATCTCGGCCTCCGCCGGGCGCTCGCGGGCTACGCCGAGGCGACACCCGTCGAGCTGGCCGAGCGCTGGCGGCCCTGGCGCGCGCTGGCGGCCACGCAGCTGTGGTCGGCGAGCGTTGCGCCGATCGATCTCGCACGCGGCGCTGCATGAACGGTGATGCCGCCAGCGCTTCGGTGACACCGGTCCTCGACATCCGGACGTACAAGCTTCGTCGCGGCAGGCGAGAGCGGTTCGATCGCATCCTGCGCGAGGAGGCACTCCCGTTGCTGCAGCGCGTCGGCATCGACGTCGTCTGCTTCGGGCCGTCGCTCGTCGACGACGACCACTACCTACTGGTCCGCGGATTCGCCTCCCGTGCGGAGCGCGACGAGCAGCTGCGCTCGTTCTACGGCAGCGAAGCGTGGCGGCGGCGGTTCGCAGCACGGGTCGAGCCGTTGATCGCGAGCTACCACGTCGTCGTCACCCCGGCGAGCCCGTTCGCGATCTCAGGCGGCGATGCCGCGTGGAAGTCGACGAAGAAGTCGCGGTCGACCTCCATGCCGCCGTTCGGATCGCAGTTCACGCGCAGCAGCCACGAGCGCAGCTCCGGGTAGAACTGGTTGTCCCACGTCGAGTAGAGCGAGTTCGTGACGTAGAGGCGGCGGCCGTCGAGGGACAGCTGCAGCATCTGTGGCCCACCGTCGAGATCGCGGCCGGCGTCGCTCGACGCGCCCAGCAGCCCGCCGAGCCGAGCACGTAGTCCCCGGCGCCAAGGGGGTGCTGCTGTTTCGCCTACCTCGTGCTCAACCGATTCCGCCCGGTCGACCGCGACGAGCTGCTGAACGCGGTTTACGGCGAGGGCGCGACGTCCGACCACCAGCCGCCTCAGCGTCCTGCTCTCGAAGCTGCGCCGGGCCCTCGGACCGGAGCGGCTCCCCGGACGCGCTCACCAGCTCGAGCTCGTGCTCCCCGCGGACACGTTCGTCGACGTCGAGGCGGCGCTCGAAGCCCTGCATCGCGCCGAGTCGCAGGTAGTGCGCGCCGAATGGGCGGAGGCCTGGGGTCCCTCCGGGGTCGCGTACCACGTCGCCAGCAGGCCCCTGCTGCCGGGTCTCGAGCAACCGTGGCTGGACGACTGGCGTCGGCGGCTCGACGACGTTCGGCTGCGCGGGCTCGAGTGCTTCGCAGCAGCGCGTCTCGGTCTCGGCGGCCCGACGTTGCCCCAGGCCGCAGAGTGCGCACGCCAACTGATCGAGATCGCGCCGTTCCGCGAGAGCGGCCACGTGATCCTGATGGAGGCGCTCGAGCAGCGCGGCAACATCGCGGAGGCGCTCCGCGTCTACGACAAGCTTCGCGTCATGCTCCGCGACGAGCTGGGCGTCGCGCCGAGCCCGGCCGTACAGACCGTCCACCGACGGCTTCTCGGCCAGACGACCAAGACGACGGCTTAGATCTCCTAGGCCTGGGCCAGGATGTCGTCCCGCGCAACCTTGCCGACGAGGTCAGGATGGTCACTCGCGAGGTGCGCCTGGGCCTGCTCCCACAGCTCGTCGTCGTCCTCGCCCTCGACGACCTTCCCGCACACGCAGTTGATTCGCCTGAGTCGCTTGATCTGCTCCACCAGGCCATCGTAGGCAACGCGGCGCCGCCGCCGCCAGGCGTCGCCGTCTGACGCTGCGGTTGCGCGCCCGTCGCAGGCGCGGCGACAATCGAGCATGATGCGCGAGCCAATGACCGTCGCGTGTGCCCAGGTCGAGCCGGTGCCAGACGTGTCGCGCCTCGAGGAGCGAACCTAGGTGGACGCGCTCCGCTTCGCCTCGCTGCTCGACGAGTTGCCGGCTGAGCGGACGAGTCTGCTCGACAACCTCGGCCGGATCCGGCGCGAGGTCGGTCCCGTCACGCCCGAGCTCTCTGACGCCCTCGCCGACCATATGAACATCCGCCGCGGCGAGGTGGACGAGGTCGTCTCGTTCTACTCGTTCCTCGGCGTCCCGGCCGATGCCGTCCGCGTCTGCATCGGGCCGGTCTGCGACTGCCTGGGAGCACGGGATCTGCTGGCTCGCGAGCGAGAGCACTCGAACGGCGTCGTGCTCGGCGTCGAGTGCCTCGGCCACTGCGACCTCGCCCCGGTCCTCACTCGGGGCGACGTGGTCGAGCCCACGGTCGCGCACCGGGGGAATGGCTTCCTGCTGGAACCGGACGACATGCGGGACCCGCCGGAGGTTGCACCCGACGAGCTGCTCGCCGCACTCGAGGAGTCGGGTTTGGCCGGGATGGGTGGCGCGGGCTTCCCGACCTGGCGCAAGTGGGACGCGGTGCGGCGTGAGCCCGGGCCTCGCGTGGTGATCGTGAACGCCGACGAGGGCGAGCCCGGGACGATCAAGGATCGCTATGTGATGGAGCTCCGGCCTCAGTTGATGCTCGAAGGGCTCGCGCTGGCGATGCGCTTCTGTGAGACGGAGGAGGCGTACGTCTACCTTCGCGAGGAGTACGCGACGTCCCGCGCCCGGCTCGCGGAGTCGATCGAGGCACGCCAGTTGCCGGTTCGGATCGTCGTCGGAGCCGGCTCGTACGTGTGCGGCGAGGAAACGGCGATGCTCGAGTCCATGGAGGGCAGGCGCGGGATGCCCCGCCTTCGCCCACCGTTCCCGGCACAGTCCGGGTACCTCGGCCGCCCGACGCTGATCAACAACGTCGAGACGCTGGCGCACGTGGCCCGGATCGCGCGCGGCGAGTGGACGCCGGCCCGTCTCTGGTCCGTCTCCGGCGCCGTACGCGAGCCCGGCTGCTACGAGGCGCCGCTCGACGTCACCGCACGGGAGCTGATCGACGACTTTGCCGCGGGCGCGACCGAGGAGATCGGCGCGATCGTCCCCGGCGGCGCGGCGAGCGGAATCCTGCCGCCCTCCGCCCTCGACGTCCCGCTCACCCGGGAAGCACTCGCCGACTGGGGCGCGTCGCCCGGCTCGGCAGGCCTTCAGGTCTTCCCTGCCTCCTACCCGACGCTGCGCCTTGTCTCCGAGACGATGCGCTTCTTCGCCGAGGAGTCGTGCCAGAAGTGCACGCCGTGCCGGATCGGCACGCGGGGGGTGCTCCATGCGCTCGAGGAGCTGGCGCACGGCGAGACCGCGATGCCGCGTGAGCAGATCGAGGAGTGGCTCGACGCGATGGTCTCGACTTCGATCTGCGGCCTCGGCCAGGCTGCGCCGGTCCCGGTGCGCGGCGCGTTCCACCACTGGCCGGAGCTGTTCGCCGAGCTGGGGAAGCCACGGTGAAGGCTTTGGTCGAGTTCACGCTCGACGGCAAGCGCGTGAGCGCGCCCGCAGGCGAGCTGCTCCTCCACGCCGCTGCGCGCCACGAGGTCTTCATCCCGACCCTCTGCCACGACGACAAGCTCGAGCCGTACGGCGGCTGCCGGGCTTGCGTCGTGGACGTCGAGGGCGCACCGAGGCCGATGCCCGCCTGCGCGACACGCGTCTCGGAGGGAATGGTCGTCTCCACGAACGGGAACCTCCCGCAGCTGAGAAGGACGCTGACGGAGATGCTGCTCGCCGAGCACCTGAACACGAGCCCCGGCGGGCGGCCGAACGAGCTCCAAGATCTCGCCGCAGAGCTGGGAGCCGAGGCGCCGTTCATCCTCCCGGACGCGAAGCGCGAGGCCTACGAGGACCGCAACCGCCTCATGGGCTACGACCCGGACGCCTGCATCCTCTGCAATCGCTGCGTGCGCTACACGCAGGAGGTGATGCAGTGCTCTGCGCTGTCGCTCGAGGGGCGCGGGCCGACCGCACGCATCGTCCCGACGCACGGCCATTCGTGGCTCGACACCGAGTGCGAGCTCTGTGGCGGCTGCCTCTCGACGTGCCCGACCGGCGCAATCTACGAGAAGTTCCTCGAGGGGTCACCCGAGGGCCACGAAGCCGGGCTAGAGAAAATCAAGTCGACGTGCACGTTCTGCGGGGTCGGCTGCCAGATCGACATCAACGTCGACCCGGAGACGCAACGGATCGTGAAGATCACCTCCGACCCGAGCTACGTCTCGAACGAAGGCGACCTCTGCGTGAAGGGCCGCTTCGCCTTCAACTTCGTCCACCACCCCGACCGCCTTACCGAGCCGCTCGTCCGCGGCGAGGACGGGGAACTGCACCCCGCGACCTGGGAGCACGCGCTTCAGGCTGCGGCGAAGGGCCTGAAGGAGGTGAAGGAGCGGCACGGCCCGCAGACGATCGGCGTCCTCGCCTCGGCGCGCCTGACGATGGAGGAGAACTTCCTCATCCAGAAGCTGGCACGCACGGCGCTGCAGACCCACTCGGTCCACTCCTGCGAGGCAACCTGACACGCTCCGACTCTTTACGGCCTGGTCAGGTCGTTGGGCAGAGGAGCAACCACCAACTCGATCCCGGAGATCGAGAGCGACCGCTTCCTGCTCGTGATCGGGTCGAACACGACCGAGGCCCACCCGGTGTTGGCACTTCGGATGAAGAAGGCCGTCCGCAACGGGGCAACGCTCATCGTTGCCGACCCGCGCAAGATCTGGCTCACCAAGATCGCGAAGCGGCACCTGCAGCTGCGGCCCGGGACCGATGTCTGGCTGCTGAACGCGCTGATGCACGTGATCCTCGAGGAGGGCCTGCAGGACGAGGACTACATCCGCGAGCACACCGAGGGCTTCGACACGGTCGCCGAGGTGGTCTCGCGCTATACGCCGGAGGACGCCGAGCGTGTGACCGGCGTCCGGGCCGAGGACATCCGCGCCACCGCCCGCGAGTACGCGGGCGAGCGGCACGCGGCGATCTTCTACACGCTTGGAATCACCGAGCACGCCTCGGCGATCGACAACGTCTGGTCACTCTCGAACCTCGTACTGATGACCGGCCACCTCGGCTACGAGTCGACCGGGCTGAACGCGCTGCGCGGCCAGAACAACGTCCAGGGACTGAACGACGCGGGTGCGAACCCAGGCTACTTGCCGGGCTACCAGCCCGAGGAGGATCCCGAGGTCAGGCGCAAGTTTTCCGAGGCCTGGGGAGTCGAGCTGCCCAAGACACACGGCTACCGCCTCGACCAGATGATGTCCGGGCTGCACGACGACCGCATCAAGGCCCTCTACCTGATCGGCGAAAACCCGGCGCAGACCGAGCCGAATGCGCGGCACGTCGAGGAAGGCCTCGCGCACCTCGAGTTCATGGTGGCCCAGGACCTGTTCCTGAACGACACGTCGAGCCGCTTTGCCGACGTCGTCTTCCCCGCGTCCAGCTTCGCCGAAAAGGACGGCACCTTCACCAACACCGAGCGTCGCGTGAACCGCGTCCGCCGGGCGGTCCCGTGCCCGGGCGAGGCGCGCGAGGACTGGCGAATCGTGATCGACCTCGCCCGCGAGCTAGGTGCCCAGTGGCCCGAGTACGGATCGGTCGAGGACGTCTGGAACGAGTTCGCCGACCTGGCGCCGCTCTGGTCGGGGATCCGCTACGACCGGATCGAAGAGGTCGGCCTGCAGTGGCCGTGCGTCGACCGGGACGACCCTGGCTCGATGTACCTCCACTCGCCACATCCGGCGCGGCCGAACGGGAAGGGCAGGTTCTTCCCGGTCGAGTACCAGCCGCCGATCGAGCAGCCCGACTCGGAGTACCCGTTCGTGCTCTCGACCGGGCGCACGCTCTACCACTACAACTCCGCCACGATGACGATGCGCGAGCCGGGCATGACCGACAAGCAGGAGGAGCCGTTCGTCGAAGTCAACGCCGAGGACGCGCAGGCGCTCGGGATCGCGGACGGCGACCCGGTGCGGCTCGTCTCCCGCCGCGGCGAGCTCGAGGCGCGGGCGTCGGTCGGCGAGCGCGTTCACCCGGGCCTCGTGTGGATGGCCCTCCACTTCGCCCAGGCCAAGGTGAACTGGCTCACGCACGACGTGGGCGACCCGCTGATCGGCACTCCGGAGTACAAGGTGTCCGCCGTTCGCGTGGAGCCCGTGTGATCGGCGAGCCTCGGATCGACGTCGACGAGTGCGAGTCGACCCAGCTGCTGCTGAGCCCCGACGACCCGGAAGGCGCAGTAGCCGTCGCCGACCACCAGACGGAAGGTCGCGGCAGGCTCGGGCGCTCATGGGTCGCCCCTCCCGGTACTGCAATCAGCGTCTCGGTGCTGTTGCGGCCGCCGCAGGACCGCACGATCGCCCAGGTATCCCTGCTCGGTGGGCTCGCGGCCGCGGAGGCGGTGGAAGAGGAGCTCGGGTTCTGGCGCTCGTCCCAGATCAAGTGGCCGAACGACGTCATGGTCAACCGCCGCAAGGTGGCCGGGATACTGGCTGAGGCCCGCGACGGCGCCGTGGTGCTTGGGATCGGCGTCAACGTCAACCAGACTCGGGCCGAGCTGCCACAAGACGCGCGACAACCGGTCGGCTCGCTCCGCACAATCGACGGCCGCCAGCACGATCGGGCGGCGCTACTGACCGACCTGCTGGCGCGCCTCGATCGGTTCTACGGGGCATGGCGGGAGGGTGGGCTCGACGCCGTCTTCCACGACCTGGGCTCGCGTGACTTCCTGCGCGGCCGGCGAGTCTCGGTCGACGGCGCCACCGGTACCGCGATTGGGATCACCCGGTCAGGAGCGCTCGAGGTCGAGTTCGATGGAGAGCGTCGCCTGATCGAGACGGGCGAGATCACGTACGAGCGCTGAAGTACCAGGCCCTTGGTCTCGGCGGGACGGGGCGAGAGGGTCTACCCGAGCAGGCGGGGCTCGATCGGCTCCTCGCCCTCGGCAGTGACGCGGTAGGCGCGCGAGCCTTCGCGCGCGCTGGCGACCTCTGCCAGCTCGGTGCCGTCGAAGCGCAACGCGACGCAGTCGTCGGCGGCCAGGCCGGGCGGGTAGCCCTCGCCGACGAGCCGCTGGTAGACCGGCCGCCGCTCGGCCTCGCCGTCGTAGTGCGGGCACGCGCTGCCGGTGAGAAAGCCGAGGCCGTCGCGCATCCCCTCGAGCTGCGGCCCGAACGAGTCGGTGACGCCCGCCTCGAACCAGCAGATCATCCCCGCGCTCCAGCCCGTCAGCACGACGCCCGCCTCCCAGGCCTCGCGCAGGATTGCGTCGAAGCCGTGCACCCGCCAGATCGCGAGCGCGTTCGCCGTGTTCCCGCCGGAGACGTAGATCACGTCCTGGTCGAGGACGAGCTCGCGCAGGTCGCTCGGAGGCCAGGGGAAGAACGACACGTGAGAGACGTCGGCACGGTCGCCGAGCTGCTGGTAGATCCACAGCGTCTGCTCCGCCCCCTCGGCGGCCGCGGTCGGCACGAACAGCACCTGCGGCCGCGCGCGGCGCGCGAACGAGAGGAAGTAGTCCTCGAGCCGGCGGCGCTCCTTGTCCTCCCACGAGAGCCCGCCCATCGCGACGATCGTCCCCTTTCGTTCAGTGTCAGACACGGAAACGAAAGTGTGCCGGGCTGTCCACAGCTACGCGGCGGCAACGGATGGCGCCAGGGGCGCTGTGTCAGACACGGTGACTGAAGTGTGACGCGCGGTATCGTCGCCGGCATGCCCGATCCGTCCCGACTCGCGCTCTTCGTCGGAGCGGCGCTGCTGCTGCTCGTCGTGCCGGGGCCCTCGGTGCTCTACATCGTCACGCAGAGCGTCTCGCACGGCCGCCGCGCCGGGATTGCCTCGGTCGCCGGGATCACGACCGGGACGCTCGTCCACATCGCCGCGGCCACCGTCGGCCTGTCCGCGCTGCTCGCCTCCTCGGCCGTCGCCTTCGACGTGGTCAAGTACCTCGGCGCGGCGTACCTGATCGTGATCGGGCTGCGCCGTCTCGCCGGCCTCGAGCGGGCGCAGGAGGAGCGGGCCCGCGCCACCCGTAGCCTCGGCCGCCTCTACCGCCAGGGCATCGTCGTGAACACGCTGAACCCGAAGACCGCGCTCTTCTTCCTCGCCTTCCTGCCGCAGTTCGTCGACCCGAGCCGCGGCGTCGCCTGGGTGCAAGTCCTCCTCCTGGGGTTGCTCTTCGCGACGCTCGGGTTCCTCAGCGACGGCGCCTGGGCGATGGTCGCCGGAACCCTCGGCGACCGCCTGCGCCGCAGCCGCCACTTTCCAGCTGTGCAGCGCTACGTCTCCGGCTCCGTGTTCGTCGGCCTCGGCGCGGTCGCCGCCCTCAGCGCGCCGGTGAAGCAGCGCTAACGCTTCTCCCGCGAGAGGGTGGTCTCGAAGCCCCCGGCCGGTGTCCGCCTCACATACCCGCCGCCAGGCCCGCGCAGCGGGTGCGCCTCGGAGCGGAGCAGCTCCTCGCAGAGGCGCTTCGCGATCCACCCCGCCACGAGCGGCAGCACGAAGACGAGCGCCTGGTAGACGTGGACCTGCGACGCGTAGCCGATGTGCATCGCGACGAAGACGCGGTCTGACGAGCCGGCGAAGAAGACCATCCCGACCCAGGTGAAGAAGGCCACGCCCACGCCGGTGCGCCACGGCTTGTCGCGCGGCCGGTCGAGCAGGTTGTGCCAGGCGTAGTCGCGGGTGATGTGGCGCTCGAGCGACGGCCAGAGGAAGAGGAACGCGAACACGACCAGCGGGAAGAGCGCGCCGCCCCAGAACGCGTTCGGCAGGAGCGTGTAGTCGCCGACGACCGGCTCCCAGGGCGGCATCAGCCGCAGCGCGCCTATCAACCAGCCGAGGTACCAGTCCGGCTGCGCGCCGTTCGTCGAGAGGTCCGTGTGGAACGGCCCCCACTGCCAGATCGGGTTGATCTGGACGAGGCCGCCGAGCAGGAAGAGCACCGCCGTCACGGCCAACGCAAGACCGGTGCTGCGGAAGGCGTACCCCGGCCAGAGCGGCGTGCCGACCACGTTCTCCTCCCGCGCGCGCGGGCCCCGGAACTGCGAGTGGTGCGTTGTCACGATCGCGAGCAGGTGGATGGTGAGCAGCACCGCGATCGCGACCGGCACCAGCAGCACGTGCGCGATGTAGAGCCGCGAGAAGAACTCCGTCGTGCCCGGGAACGGCCCGTGCCAGATCAGCAGCGCGAGGTTCGCGCCGACGAATGGGATGGACATCACGACGGAGTACGCGATCGCCAGGCCCATCCCGGAAAGCAGGTCGTCGCCGAGCGAGTACCCGGCGAAACCCTCGAACATCGCCAGCATGAGCATCAGCACGCCCGCGTAGTAGGTGAGCTCGCGCGGCTTACGGAACGCGCCCGTAAAGAAGACGCGCAGCACGTGGAGCACGATCGCGACGAGAAAGACGTCGGCCGCCCAGTGGTGCGTCTGCCGGATCAGCAGCCCGGCCTTGTAGCGGAACGAGATGTCGAGCACCGAGCGGTAAGCTTCGGACACGACCTGCCCCCGCAGCGGCTCGTACTCGCCGCGGTAGACCGTGTGCTGGAGGCTCGGGTCGAAGAAAAAGGTCAGGTAGATCCCGGTGGCGACGAGGACGACGAAGCAGTAGAGCGCGACCTCGCCGAGCAGGAACGACCAGTGGTCGGGGAAGACGTAGCGCAGCAGCCTCTTGACCAGCGGCGCCTGCCCGGTACGCGTGTCGAGGTAGCGGACGAGCCGGTAGATCACGCGTCCCGCACCCCCCACCACGAGGGGCCGACCGGCCCGGACATGCGGCCGGCGGCGCGCAACTCGCCGTTCCCGTCGACCGCGACCGGCAGCTGCGGCAGCGGCCGCCCGGCGGGGCCGAAGATCACCTCGCCCCCGCGCGCCGGGTCGAAGGTCGAGTAGTGGCACGGGCAGACGAGCGCCGGCCCCGGCACCTTCGCCGGGAAGAGCGGGTAGCGGAACATCGAAACGGCGCAGCCCGCGTGCGTGCAGATCTTCGAGAAGGCGAGGATCCCGCGCGGCGCCCACGAGGCCCGCGGCGGCGGCAGGTGCAAGTCGTCCTCGTGCAACCGGACGACGATCAGCGACGCGTCGAGCCGGTCGCGGTCGACGCCTTCGGCAAACGCGGGCACCATCGCGCCGACGGCGATGTCCTCGGCGCGGAGCGGCTTGCCCGCGTCGTCGACGAGCCGGCGGCCGCGGCTCCACGCCATCCGCCGCAGCTGCTCGACGTCCAGGAACGGCCCGCACGAGGCGAGCGGGACGACCATCGCGCCGACCACCGTCAGCCCGGCGACCCCGGTGGCGGCCTTCAGGAACCCGCGGCGCGTGATTCCCTCGCCGCTCTCCTGGAAGTAGACGGCGACGTCGAGGTCTTCGCGGTCGTGGTCGAGCGAGCGCCGCTCCTCTTCCTTCTGCTCCTGCGGCACGAGCGCCTTGCCGGTCAGGATCGAGGCGGCGGCCAGCAATGCGAACGCGCTGCCCAACAGCAGCCCGAGCCACTGCGTGTCGGCGCCGAGCGCGTAGACCGCGATGAAGCCGACCGCGGCCGCGGCCGCGAGCAGCAGCGCCCAGAGCACCGTGAGCTCGGCCCACCGCGGCGCGCGGTGCCGGGGGAGCAGCCTAGGGGCGCCGCGGATCACCGCTTCATCCGCTCCCCGATCACGCGCGCCACCATCAGCAGCGCGCCGCCCGCGAGCAGCCAGGCGACCATGCCCTCGGGAATCGGGCCGACGTGGCCGAGGCCCCAGCCGCCGCGGTCGTCCGGGTGCTTGACGACCGTCTGGACGTAGCGCGCGATCGAGTCCAGCGTGCGCGCGTCGATCTGGCGCTCGTCGAAGGCCGGCATCAGGTACGGCCCGATGCGCACCGCCTCGGCCAGCTGGGTCGGCGCCGCTTTGGTGAGCGGCGGCACGGCGGCGCCGGTCACCACCCCGCCCTGGCCGACGATCTGGTGGCAGCCGGCGCAGTACGTTGCGAACGCGTGCTGGCCTTCGGAGAGGTCGCCGCGGTCGGGGTGCACCTCCGGAATCCCGGGGCCGCCCAGCGAGCCGATGTATCGCACCAGCGCCTGGATCTCGCCCGGCGGGTAGGCCGGCGGCCCGCGCAACGGCTGTTCGCCGGTCGGGACGTCGAGCGGCATCCGGCCGGTCGAGAGGTAGAAGTCCGCCGCCCGGGCGCCGACGCCGTGCAGATCCGGCGCCACTCCCGGGACACCGCGCGCGTCGAGCCCGTGGCACGAGGAGCAGCCGTCAAGGAACAGCTGCCGCCCGCTCGGCTCGGCGGCCGCCGACGCGGGCAGCGCTAGCAGGAGCACGATCAGCGCGAGCTTTCTCACCCGCGGGAGCGCTCCACTCGCAGCTCGTTGACGACGCCGCCGAGCCCGACCACGAGCAGGCCGAGCCCCGGCAGCCAGAGCCACGGCCCGAATGGCACGCCGACGACCGTGACGGCCAGCCCGGCCGCGACGGCGACGGTCGCATAGCTCGAGTCTGGTACGTACTCGGCCTCCCGGAGGGGTGGCCGCCAGAGGTAGTAGACGGCGAGGAGCGCCGTCGCGACCGCCGCGCCGCCGAGCAGCCCCCAGTAGTACGGGTTGGTCGAGAAGACGAACTGGATCGAGGTGAAGACGCCGAGCATCGCCGCCCAGACGAGCAGCGGCGTCCAGCGGCGGTTCATCATCCGCGGTCGTCCCGCATGTCGAAGAGCGGCGCGTAGGACCGGATCGGCGGGAGCGAGTCGTAGTTGAGCCGCGGCGGCGGCGACGTCGTGAACCACTCGAGCGTCGGCCCCCCGAAGGGGTCGTTCCCTGCCGGCACGCGGCGGCGCAGCGACCACCAGACGTTCACCAGGAACACGAGCACGCCAAGCGCGATCACGAACCCGCCGACGGTCTCGACGACGTTCAGCGTCGTGAAGCGCGACGGGTAGGTCGCGACGCGCCTCGGCATCCCCTCGAAGCCGAGGAACAGCATCGGGAAGAACGTCAGGTTCGCCCCGATCACGAACAGGACGAACTGCAGCTTCCCCAGCGACTCGCGCAGCAGCGCGCCCGTCACCTTCGGGAACCAGTAGTAGACGCCGGCGAAGAAGCCGAACAGGCTCCCTCCGAAGAGCGCGTAGTGGAAGTGCGCGACGTAGAAGTACGAGTCGGTGAGGTGGTAGTCGAGCGGCGGCGAGGCGACGATGATCCCGGTCAGGCCGCCGATCAGGAACAGCAGCAGGAACCCGATCGCGAACAGCATCGCGGTCGAGAAGACGATCACCCCGCCGACCATCGTCCCGACGATCGCGAAGTACTCGAGCCCCGCCGGGACGATCAGCATCGTCGAGGTCAGCGAGAAGTACTCGTTGTTCACGCGGCCGGTCGCGAACATGTGGTGCGCCCACACCGACATCGAGAGCGCGGCGAACAGCAGGATCGAGAGCGTGAAGCCCTTGTAGGCGAAGAAGCGCCGCGCGGAGAACGCCGACACCGCCTCGGCCGCCATCCCGACGAACGGGAAGAACATCACGTACACGACCGGGTGGCCGTAGAACCAGAACAGCAGCTGGTAGGCGACCGGCCCGTAGTGCCCGCCGAAGACGCCGCCGTGCAGCCGGTCCCACTCGAGCGCCGCCATCGTTCCCAGCAGCACGGGGAACGACGTGATCGCCAGCAGGACCGTAGCCAGCATCGACCACACGAAGGGCGAGAGCCGCGCCATCGTCATCCCGGGCGCGCGCTTGCGCACGATCGTCGCCAGCAAGGTTGCGCTCTGGATCGCGACGCCGAGAACCGCGAGGAAGACGCCGCAGATCCACATGTCCTGGCCCTTGCCGCTGGTGTTCGCGGAGTTGGAGAGCGGGTAGGTCGCGAACCAGCCGGCGCGCGCGGCGCCGTGCTCGACCGCCAGGCCGAGGTACATGATCACGCCGCCCGCGATGACCAGCCACAGTCCGAGGAGCGTCCAGCGAGGCCACGCGATCTCGGCGGCGCCGATCTGCAGCGGCACGAGGTAGATGCCGACCGCGAGCGCCAGCGGGGTGATCGTCAGGTAGATCATCCCCGAGCCGTGGAGGGTAAAGAGCTCGTTGTAGCTCTGGCGCGAGACGACCTGCATCCCCGGCTCGGCGAGCTCGGCGCGCATCAGCAGGGCCGCGATCCCGCTCGCGATGAAGAAGATGAACGCGGCGCCGACCTGCAGCAGGCCGATCCGCTTGTGGTCCGTGCTTGCGAGCCAGCCGATCACGCCGGCCGGGCGCGGTCGCTCGAGCGCGACGGTCGTCATTGTGAGCGCAGCCACCTCTCGAACCGGTCCCGCGGCTCGGCGATCACCGTGAAGTTCATGTCCGTGTGGTGCAGGCCGCAGAACTCGGCGCAGCGGCCTGCGTACACGCCGGCGCGGTCGACGGTCAGCTCGAACTCGGTCGTGTCGTCGGGCCAGGCGTCGCGCTTGAAGCGTAGGGCTGGGACCCAGAACGAGTGGACGACGTCCTGCGACCGCTCGACGAACTCGACCGGCTCACCGACCGGGAGATGCAGCGTCGCCGGCCGGAGGTTGTCGCCGACGACCGTCACGCCGGTCCCAGGGTAGGTGAAGCGCCAGCCCCACTTGAAGGCGGTCACGTCGACGTGCTGCTCCACGTTTGCGCCGACCGCGTCGACGTGGTTCTCGGTGGTGAACGTGCGGGTGACGAGCACCACGACGACCACGACGAGGATCAGCGCGTAGACGAGCTCGACCACGTTCGCCTCGCTCCTCGCCGACGGCCGACGGCCGGGGCGGCTGCGGTAGCGCCACGCCGCGAACAGGACCGTCGCGAAGACAATCGTCGCCGTGACGATCATGACCCACTCGTAGAGCGAGAAGAGGCTGCCGAACTCCGAGCGCGTGTCCGACGCGAGCGGGATCAAGGCCGTGACTCTGCTACCGCGAGCTCCCGTGCCGCGCGGTCGAGGTCCTCGAGGGCCTGCGAGACCGTCGTCTCGAGCACGCTCAGGTCGACCACCTCTGCCCCCGGCCCGGTCGCCGCCGCATCGATGCGCCGTCTGAACAGCCGCCTGAGCGCGCGCAGGTGCTCGTGGAGCTCGTCCACGGGCGGCTCTTTCCCCCGTGGGCGCTACTTGAACTTAGAGCACGTAGTCGAGCAGCAAGCCGAACGCGAACAGCAGGATCGCGAGGCAGGCGAAGACGACGGATGCGTTCATTGCCCCCGCCCGCTGTGTGCGGTCGTATCCCCCGCCGCCCCATGTGCGCAAGGACCAACCACCGCTCGTGCCGCCGAGAACTGCGAAGACACCGAAGCCCGCAGCCGCGAAGTAGAACGCGGTCGGGAGCACGTGCGAAATCGGCTTGTCGGAGTGGTCGGCGACGAGCCAGGCGATCAACGTGACGCCGCCGACGATCGCGACGAGGATCAGCGCCAGGCGCCCCAGCCCGCGCAGAATCACCGCGCCCCGCGTCGCGGGCGGCGGCTTCTTCGGGTGGCGGCGCTGCCGGTCGTCCTCGGCCGGGTCGTGCCGCTCGTAGTCGACCATCGCCTGCAGCTCGCCGCTCATCGGCGAGAGCCGCTTGCGCTCCCTGCGCTCTTCCATGGGTGGGTACATTGCCCCAACCGGGGTGCCGTCACAAGCGGCTGAGATCACACCCGTCGAACCTGATCTGGTTAGGACCAGCGAAGGGAGCGCAGTGGACGAGAGGACACCGAGTTGGGGAATCCAGCCCGTGCCCGACCGGCTGCGGGTGCTCGGGCTGCTCGACCTGACCCTCCTCTGGGGGAACCTCTCCGTCAGCCTGCTCGTGATCGTCGCCGCGGCGGGGCTGGTGCCGATGCTGTCGTTCAAGCAGGCTCTGCTCGCGATCCTGATCGGGTCGCTTGCGGGGAGCGTGCTGCTCGGCCTGGCGGGCGCGATCGGAGCCGACGCGCGCGTCCCGGGGATGGTGCTACTGCGCGCGCCATTGGGGCGACGGGGCTCGTACGCGCCGACCGTCCTGAACGTGGCGCAGAACCTCGGCTGGTCGACCTTCGAGCTGATCATCATCTCGACGGCCGCTGCGGCGCTCTCCGAGCGCGTCTTCGGCTTCGAGGCGCGCTGGCTGTGGGCGCTCGTCTTCGGCGCGGTGTCGCTCGCGCTGGGGCTGATGGGGCCGATCGGGTTCGTCCGCCGCTACGTGCGCAAGTTCGCCGTCTGGGCCGTGGTGGCCTCGATCGCGTACCTGACCTGGTGGGCGATCGACAAGGCCGACCTGCACGAGCTCTGGCAGACGAGCGGCGAGGGAGGCCTCTCGCTCGGGCAGGGGATCGACCTGGTGATGGCGAGCGTGGTCTCGTGGACCCCGCTCGCGGCCGACTACACGCGCTTCGGGCGCGACCGGCGCAGTGCGCTCTTCGGGGCGGGCGTCGGCTACTTGCTTCCCACGCTCTGGGGGTTCGCGCTCGGCGCGGTGCTCGTGCTCGAGCGCGGACTGAGCGACCCGGCGCAGATCCCGAGCGCGGTGGCGGGCGGCAGCGTCCTCGCGGTGATCGCGCTCCTGATGCTGACCGTGGACGAGAGCGACGAGGCGTTCGCGGACGTCTACTCCACCGCCGTCTCGCTGCAGAACCTGCTCCCGCGCGCCTCGCAGCGGCTGCTCATCGTGATGGTCGCCGCGACCGCCACCGCCGGCGCGATCGCGATCGACCTCGGCAACTACCTGACGTTCCTGTACCTGCTCGGGTCGGTGTTCGTGCCGCTGTTCGGCGTGCTGCTCGCAGACTGGCTCGTTCGGGGCGCGCACTACGACCGCGCGGACATCTTCGAGGCGCCGCTCGTGCGCTGGGAGCGGCTCGCGGCCTGGGCGATCGGCTTCTCGCTCTACCAGTGGCTCTCGCCGGTCGGCCCGTCGTGGTGGACCGACCTCGTCCAGCACCTGAGCCCGGGCCACGCGCGGCTGACGGCCTCGCTGCCGAGCTTTGCAGCCGCCTTCGGCCTGACGCTGCTCGCGGCCTGGGTAGATTCGTTGCGTGCGGCCGCTCGCAGTCGTCGGGAACCTCTCGCGCGACCTCGTTGACGGCGAGCTGCGGGCGGGCGGCGCGCCGTTGCACGCCGCACGCGCTTTGCGTGTCCTGGGGCGTCCGTCGCTCGTTGCGGTCAAGGGCGCTGACGCCGACCGGCGGCTGCTTCTCCCACCGCTCGTGCGCCTCGGCGTGCCGGTGCTCTGGCGGGGCGGCGAGGAGACGGCGGCGTTCTCTTTCCGGTATGACGACGACCGGCGGGAGATGGTGGTCGACGCGCTCGGGCCCTCCTGGACACCGGCCGACCTGCGCGGCCTCGAGCGGGTCGACTGGGTACACGTCGGTGCGCTCGCACGGTCCGACTTCCCGGCGGGGACGCTCGCGGCACTGGCCCGCGACCGGCGCATCTCCTTCGACGGCCAAGGGCTCGTGCGGCCCGACCGCAGGGGGCCGCTCGAGCTCGACGCGCAGTACGACCCCGAGGTGCTCCGCCACGTCTCGGTGCTCAAGCTGGCCGAGGACGAGGCTCGGACACTGGTCGGCGAGCCCACCGAGGATGCGCTGCGCGCACTCGGCGTGCCGGAGGTGCTCGTCACGCTCGGCTCGCGCGGGTCGCTCGTGCTCGCCGACGGGCGGCTCGTGGCCGTACCGGCGCGGGCTGTCGACGGCGAGGTCGACCCGACCGGCGCGGGCGACGCGTTCTCGGCCGCGTATCTGGTCTCGCGCGCGTCCGGCCACGCGCCGGTTGCCGCCGCTCGACGCGCGACGGCGCTGGTGGCCGGCCTGCTCGGCCGGCAGCTGCGATGAGGGCGCTCGTCCGCACCGTCGACGGCGTCTTCGAAGTCGACCTCGACGAGGAGCTCGTGCTCGGCTCGAGCCTCGCCGAGGTCGAGCCCGATCCGGTCGCGGTCTCGCTCCCGCTGCTGATCGCCGCCGCCGCCTGCGGCTCGACGCTGGTCGCGGTGGTCGACCGGCGCCCGCCGCTCGTGGTCTCGAACGACGCCGGCCGCACCTGGCGGGAAGCAGGCGGCGGCCTCCCGCCCGGGCGGGCGATCGCAATCGCGGACGACGACCCCGACTACGTCCTCTTCGCCGCCCGCAACCGCCTGTACCTGTCGACGAACGGCGGCGTCTTCTGGCGAGCCCTGGCGCCGGAGCTCCCGGAGATCGAAGCCGTGTCCCTCGTCCCCTGACCTCCAAGTAACAGACTGTTACTTGCTCGGTTGAAACGCTGTCGGAGAGCGGGGTCGCCGGGCCCAAGGCACTTGTAACAGTCTGTTACTAGGGCAGTCTGAACTCGCCGCGCGCGACGATTACGGCGCTGCCGCCCACCTCGACCCGCTCGAGCTCGTCGGCCGAGCCGTCGGCACGGGCGTACAGCGTCGACGGACGGCCGATCTCGACGCCCTGCGAGATCTCGATCTCGTCGCCGAAGCCGATGCGGCCGTGGCGCGCGAGGTGCACCGCCAGCGGCCCCGCGGCCGAGCCTGTCGCCGGGTCCTCGACAACGCCAGCGCCGGGCGCGAACATCCGCACCTTCCAGCGCGAGCCCGAGCCGGCGAAGCAGCTCACGCCGAGCAGCCCGGGCACGTCGGACAGCGCGCTGACGTCCGGCCGCAGCGCCGCCACCTCCCCCTCGGCCCCCAGCGCCACGTAGACGAAGCGCGCACCGTTGTCGTAGTGCTCGACCGGCAGCTCCGAGCGCTCGACCAGCAGCGCCGCGAGCAGGGCTTCCGCCTCGCCGAACGGCTCCCAGGTCGGCAGCGGCTGCTGCATCCGCCCGAACACGATCCGGTCGTGCTCGCGCTCGAGCGCCACCGGGACGATCCCCATCGGCGTCTCGAGCCGGACCTCAGGCACCTGCAGCGGCCCCGCGAGCACGAACGCCGACCCCAGCGTCGGGTGACCGGCGAACCGCAGCTCGATCGACGGCGTGAAGATGCGGATCCGAGCATGCCCGCCTGCCTCCGCCGGAAGCACGAACACCGACTCCGAGAGGTTGAGCTCCCGCGCGAGCCGCTGCATCTCGTCGTCCGCGAGCCCGCGCGCGTCCGTGAACACCGCGAGCGGGTTCCCGGCCAGCGGCGTGTCGGTGAAGACGTCGGCGACGACGTACCGGAAGCTGCGCACGGGCGGAGACTATGCTGCCCGCCGTGCAGCTGGTGATCGTGCGTCATGCCGATGCTGCCTCGGGAGAACCGGACGAGCTGCGACCCCTCACCCCGGAGGGCCGCGAGACCGCCCGCGCGCTCGGGCAGCGGCTCGCCGAGGAAGGCGTCCACCCCGACGCGGTGCTGACGAGCCCGCTCCTCCGCGCCCGCGAGACGGCACAGGAGCTCGCGCGGCCCGCGGGCGTCCAGCCGGAGCCCGACGAGCGGCTCGCCCCGGGGGCGACCGCGGAGGACGTCCGCGCGGCCGCCCTGGGGCGCGGCGAGATCGTGATCGTGGTCGGCCACCAGCCCGACTGCTCCCGTATCGCGGCGGAGCTCACCAGCGGCGAGGAGCCGGTATTCCCGCCCGGCGCAATATTCTCGATCGACCTGCCGTGAGCGCGATCGCAGTCCGTGAACTGCGCAAGTCGTACGGCTCGCTCGAGGCCGTTCGCGGCATCGACTTCCACGTCGAGCGCGGCGAGGTCTTCGGCCTCCTCGGCCCGAACGGCGCCGGCAAGACGACGACCGTCGAGATCCTCGAGGGCTACCGGAAGCGCGACGGCGGTGAGGTCGAGGTGCTGGGAACCGACCCGGCGACTGCGCGCGGCGAGTGGCGAGAGCGCATCGGGGTCGTCCTCCAGTCGTCAGCGATGTACGAGACGCTCACCGTCGCAGAGATGCTTCGGCTCTTCGCCGGCTACTACCGTGAGCCGCGGCCGGTCGATGAGGTCGTGCAACTCGTCGGCCTGCAGGAGAAGCGCGACGATCGGGTACGCCGCCTCTCCGGCGGGCAGCGCCGCCGGCTCGACCTCGGCCTCGCGCTCGTCGGCGACCCGGAGCTCGTCTTCCTCGACGAGCCCACGACCGGATTCGACCCGCGGGCACGGCGGCAGGCGTGGGACACGATCCGGGGCCTGCGCAGCCTGGGCAAGACGATCCTGCTGACGACGCACTACCTCGACGAGGCCGAGCAGCTCGCCGACCGCGTCGCAGTCCTGGCCCAGGGACGCATCGTCGCCTCCGGCACCCCCGCCGAGCTGACCGGCGCTGTGCCCGCCACCGAGATCCGGTACCGGGAGAACGGACGGGAGATCATCCTCGAGACCGACGAGCCGACGCGCGTGCTCCATGACCTGACCGCCCGCGCCCTCGCCGAGAGCCGTGAGCTCGAGGGTCTGCAAGTGCGGCGGCCGAGCCTCGAGGAGGTCTACCTCTCGCTCACGGAGGAGGAGGCCGCCGAGTGAGGCTCTTCTGGCATGAGCTAAGGGGCGAGATCCTCCTCTATGTCCGCAGCCGCGAGCTCGCCTTCTTCACCTTCCTGCTGCCGATCATCTTCTTCGTCCTGCTCGGCTCGACCTACGGAAACGACACGGTCGACGGGGTGCGCGGATCGAACTTCCTCGAGGCCGGGATGATCGGCTACGGCGCGATCTCGATCGCCTTCGCCGGGCTCGCGATCGTGCTCGTGATCCGGCGGGAAGCCGGGATCCTGAAGCGCCTGAGGGCGACGCCGCTCTCCGCTGGCGCGTACGTCGGGGCAGTGCTCGGCGCGTTCCTCCTCGCCTTCGCGGTCGAGGTCATCTGCCTGATCGTCCTTGGGCGCGTCCTCTTCGGAATCGGCGTGCCCGATCGCCTCGGCTCGCTGATGCTCGCACTGCTGCTGGGCGCGCTCGCGTTCTGCGGCCTCGGGATCGGCGTCACCGCGCTGATCAAGAGCGCCGAGGGCGCCTCGGCGGTCGTGAACGCGATCTACCTGCCGATGGCGTTCATCGCCGGCGCGTTCTTCTCGCCGCGGCACTTCCCGGAGGTGCTGCGCGCGATCGCCGACGTGCTGCCGCTGACGTACTTCCTTCGCCTCGTGCGCAACGTGATGCTGCACGGTCACGACATTTGGTCGCAGGGCACGAACGTCGCCGTCGTCGCGGCCTGGGGGCTGCTCGGCGTGATCATCGCAGTGCGCGCGTTCCGCTGGGAACCGCACGAGGGTTAGGTCCGGGCCGCCAGCGGGAAGGTGCAGGCGATGACGGTCGAGCCGCAGCTTGCATTCTGCGTGCGCGAGGTGGAACCGCCGGGGGTCGAGGTACGGGTGAACTTCGGCGTGTTCGCGGGCCGCCGCGCCACGCCCGCCGAGATCGACGACCTCGCCAAGGTGCTGCTGCCCAAGGTCGGCGAGGTCGCGATCGTCGCCGAGGAGCGCCACGAGATCGGCGAGGGCAGCGAGGCATCGCTCAACCAGGTGCGGATCGAGGTCTCGCCCGAGCACCTGCCGGACGACGAGCACGAGCTGGACGAGCTCTGCGGGCGTCTCGTCGAGGCGGCCGAGCGGTGGGCGCACGACTGCATCGCCGAGCGCCACGCGGAGATCTAGGAGGGCTAGGCGCGCGCGAGCTTCCGGCGCGGAGTGCGACCCGCGCGGGCGGCGCCGACGGCGAAACGGACAAGAGCGCGAGGCATCTTCTCGGCACGCGCGACCGTCTCCTCGAGCGCGGAGGCGAACCACTCCAGGTCTTCCTCGGTCACGACCAGCGGCGGCAGGGCCTTGAGGACGTTCACCCCGTGCCCGGCGACCTGGCTCAAGATGCGGTGGTCGCGGAAGAGCGGGACGACGACCAGCTGCGAGAAGAGACCTGGCTGGATCCGCTCCAGCAGCTTCCAGGTGCGTGAGCCGCCGTCGGGCTCCTCGAACTCGATCGCCCACATCAGGCCGAGGCCGCGCACCTCGCGCACGACTGCGCGCTCTTCGAGCGGCCGCGTGCGCTCCAGTAGCCACTCGCCGAGACGCGCGCTTTGCTCGACGAGGCCCTGCTCGTCCAGCTCCCGCAGCGTCGCCAGGCCCGCCGCCATCGCGAGATCGTTCGGCGCGAACGTCGAGCCGTGGCTGACGGCGTTCGGCAACGAGTCGAACACACGCGAGTACACGTCGTCGCTCATCAGCAGCGCGCCGACCGGGACGTAGCCGCCGGAGAGCGACTTCGCGGCGGTGATCAGGTCGGGCTCGAGGCCCCAGTGTTCGAGCGCGAACAGCTTCCCTGTGCGGCCGAAGCCGGTCTGCACCTCGTCGATGCAGAAGAGCGTGCCGTAGCGGCGGCAGAGCTCCTGCGCACCCGCAAGGTAGCCGACCGCCGGCAGGTTCACGCCCTTCCCCTGCACCGGCTCGACGATGAACAGCGCGACGTCCTCGCGCGCGAGCTGCCGCTCCAGCGCCGCGAGGTCGTTCCACGCCACCTGCTCGAACCCGGGCAGGAGCGGCCCGAAGCGCGACGTGAACTCCGGCTCGGTGTTCGCGGACAGGGACCCGAGCGTCAGGCCGTGGAAGGCGTGCTCCGCCGAGAGCACCCGCGTGCGGCCGCTCGCGGCGCGGCCGAGCTTGAGCGCGGCCTCGACGGCCTCCGTCCCCGAGCTCGTGAACAGCACCCGCTCGACCGACGCGGGCGATCGCCGCAGCAGCTCCTCGGCCAGGAGCGCAGGCAGCGCGTCGACGCCGAGCTGCACGGAGCCCGGCCGCTCGAGCTCCAGCGCCTCGACCAGTGCCTCTCGCACGCGCGGGTTGTTGCGGCCGACGTTGAACATCCCGAAGCCGCCGAGCGCGTCGAGATAGCGCCTGCCCTCGTCGTCCCAGAGGTACGCCCCCTGCGCGCGGGCCCAACGGCGATCGAAGCCGATCGTCCGCAGCAGCTTCACGAACTGCGGGTTGATCGTCCGCGCGTGCAGGTCGAGCGCCTCGGCACCCCGCTCCTCGACGAGCTCGCTCAGCCAGCCCACGCCTGGATTATCGCTGTGCCCCTTCAGGTGATGCTGCCCGGTCTCCGGGTCGTGAGCACCAAGCCAGGGGCCACGATCGCCCGCAGCCAAGGCTGGTTGCCTTGGTAAGGGCGAGCGTGGTTCCTGGCGCCGCGTGATCGCGGGCCGGAGGCGGGCGTGCGTCGCCTGAAGGGGCACTGACCCCTATGAGCACGCCCCCCGCCACGATCAGCATCGCGCCGAGCACGAGCTTGCGGCCGACCAGCTCGCTGCGGCGCAGGAACAGCGCCGAGAACGCGACGCCCCAGAGCGACTCGGTCGCCACCAGCGGCGCGACGACGCTGACGCGGCCGCGGTAATAGGCCTCGAAGAGCATCGCGTAGGAGAGCCCGAAGAAGACTCCCGCGGTCCCGAAGGCGCCGACAGCGCGGCCGTAGCCGCGCACCCAGTGAGCCGCGGCGCGTGACGGCCAGGTAGACGGCGACCGTCGCCGCTCCGGCGAGCAGCGAGACTGCGGCGGCGGTGAGCGGGTCGACGTCGCTGCCCTTCGCGATCGCCCGCAGCACGTTGTCGCGCACGGCGAACAGGACGGTCGCCGTGACCGCCAAGACGATGCCGAGCCGGCGGAAGTCCGCCGGCCGCACGCGTTCGTTGGCCAGCGCGACGCCACCGGCGACGATCAGCGCACCGCCTGCGAGCAGCGCTGCGCTGACCGGCTCGCGAAGCACCGTCACCGCGATCGCGACGGCCACCAGAGGTGCCGTCCCCATCACCACGGAGGTGCGGGCCGCGCCCGCGTCCCTCACCGCGCGCACGAAGAAGATCTGCGAGGCGCCCGGGGCGATCGCGCCCGCGACCAGGAACGGCCACGCGTCGACGAGGTCGGCTCCACGGGCGGCGACGAGGGCAATCGCAGCCGTGAGCGCGAGCGCGACCGACGACATCGCCAGCGACCCGAGCTCAGCGTCGTCGAACCGGCGGAACGCGAACCGCACCGCAACCGACATCGCGCCGAACAGCGCCGCCGAGGCGCACGCCAGCAGGACGGCCGCCACTCAGACGGCGCTGTGGATCGGCCCGGCGCGCTCCGCAAACTCGCGCACGCGCCCAGCGTACCGGGCGCGTGCGCTGGCCACATCAGGCCGCGGGGCCGAGCGAATCGGCCGGCGGGCCGTGGCGGTCGAAGTCGTGACGGAACCCGAAGCCGCGGTGCTCGCGGAACCGCAGCCGCAGCTGGCCGTTGACGAGGTCGTCGATCCGCTGCTCGAGATCCTTCAGGACCTTCTGCTCATCGGCCTTCGTCAGCTTTCCGGCCTTGACGGCGGCGTCGAGCTTCGCCTTCGCGTCCTTCTGCATCGCCGCCTTCAACCCCTCGACCGACTTGCCCTCGGCCTTGGCGATCTGGGCGAGGGTCTTGCCGCTCTCGAGCCGGCTCTCGAGCTGTTCTTCGCTGAGCCCAAGGTACGAGGCCGCCGCGTCGAGGCCGTGGAAGAACGGGTGAGGCACACCGAACCCGGGCCCGAAGGCGGGCGGCCCGAAGAGCGGAAAGTCACCCGACTCGATCCGCTGCTTGAGCTCCTCGCCTTGCGCCTTGGTGAGGCGCCCGGCGGCAACAGCGGCATCGATCCGGTCCTCCATCGCCTTCTTGAGCGCCGCTTCCAGCTTGCTCGGCTCGACGCCGAGGCTCTTGGCTGCATCGTTGACGATCGCCTTGCTCTCGGCACTCGGCGAGTCCGCGAGCTTCGTCGCCGCCACACCCGCGCCCGCGCCACCAACGGCCAGCGCCGCCGCCGCGCCCGCGATCACCTTTCGTTTCATCGCCATCTACGTGCTCCTTTCGGTCGGTTGCGGCGCGCCCCAGCCGAGGGACACGCGGTGGACGAGCAGCGCCAGCACGAGCCAGGCCGAGCCCGCGTAGAGCAGCAGCGCCCAGGTCGTGAACGCGTCGGTGCCGGCGGTCAGGCCGTGGACGAGCGCCAGGGCCCAGACCGCGAAGTTGAGGTAGTGCAGCCGCCGCCAGACGCGGTGCGGGAGCTGCCTGCGGTAGTGGTTCGCCACTGCAAGCGCCGCGAGCAGCTCGGCCGCGACGATGCCGCACGCGACGGCGAGCGGCCGGTAGCTGTCGGTGCCCGGCACGAGTAGCTGCGATAGCGAGATGGGCACGAACCGGTCGAGCAGCAGCGCACCGCCGTGCAGGACGATGAACGTGCCCGCCAGGATGCCGAGGAAGCGGTGCACGTCCTCGAGGGCGAAGCGCGGCCAGTGCCTCAGCTTCGCGCGGCCCGAGAGCAGCAGCCCGACGACGACGGAGGCGCTGAGGAGCAGGTAGGCGACGATGCCTCCGGCGCGGGCCGCGTACCAGGTCGCATTGGCCGCGAGCACCATCAGGAGACCGTCGTCTGCGCCCCGCTTCCCGACCCGCTGCTCGGCGCGATCGAGCCGGGCGCCAGCGAGAAGCCACCGTCGTCGTCGGACTGGATCGTCGAGCCCGTTGCAGGGGAGGGCGACGAGCTCGTCTGGCCCGGGTGACTGTGCCGAGCGAGAAGCGCGATCGCGAGGAAGCCCGCAGCCGCCACCGCGACTGCTGTCTGCTTTGCGTCGGCGGACCGGCGGCGGGCTTCCGCGATTCGGGAGGTCGGTGCTGCCATCGCCTCTTACGGAACCAGCCGCACCTGAGAGCGGCCTGAGAGCCGCGTAAAAAGTCGCTAAGAGCGCGAGTTGCCGTTCAACCGCAGCCGCATCAGCGTGCCGCCGCCGGGCGGCTGCTCGGCGACGACCGAGCCGCCGTGCGACTCCGCGACCTGCTTCACGATCGCGAGCCCGAGGCCGGACCCCGGCATCCCGCGCGCACCACGCGAGCGGTAGAAGCGGTCGAAGACGTACGGCAGGTCCTCCTCGGCGATCCCCGGGCCGTGGTCGCGAACGAGCACCTCGCCGTCGCGAACGGCGACTTCGACCGGGCCTCCGGGCGGACTCCACTTGGCCGCGTTGTCGAGCAGGTTCGCGACCGCGCGCTCGATCGTGGAGGGCGCACCGTGGACCAGCGACTCGTGCAGGTCGGTCTCGAACTCCACGCTCGGGCGGTTCCGGCGCGTGCGCTCGATCGCATCCGCGGTGAGCAGGTCGAGCCGCACCTCGCCCGCCGGCTCCACGACTGCGTCCGGCCTGCTCTCGCGCGCGAGCTCGATCAGCTCGCCGATCAGCACCGTCATCTCGTCGATCTGCTCGATCACGTCGTCGAGCAGGCGCTCGCGGTCCTCGGGTGCGAGCTCGTTCGCGCGCGCGAGGACCTCGATGTTCGTGCGCAGGCTCGTGAGCGGCGTGCGCAGCTCGTGCGAGGCGTCCGCCACGAGCTGCCGCTGCGACCGGCTCGACTCCTCGAGCGCGCCGAGCATCGTGTTGAAGCTCGTCGCCAGGCGCCCGAGCTCGTCGTTGCTCGTCGAAGTGGTCTCGATCCGCTGCGAGAGGTCGCGAGTCTCGGTGACCGCCTCCGTCGTCGCGGTAAGCCGCTTCACCGGCTTGAGCGCCGTGCGCGCGACGAGCAGGCCGAGCGCCGCCGCAACCGCCATCCCTCCCGCGGCGATGAAGATCAGGAAGAGCGTGATCCGGTGCAGCGTGCGGTTCACCTCCGTGAGCGGGCGGAAGATCTGCACCGCGAAGCCGGGATTGCCCGGGAAGGTGAGCACCCGGTACTCCGTGTCGTCCACTTGCCTGTCGCTGAAGTAGACGTTGCGCCCGCCACGCGCCGTGGCCCGGTCGCGGTCGTTGGGCGGAAGCGCGAAGGCGGCGCCCGGCTGTACGAACGGCCGTCCGGTGGCCGGGACCGCCTGCACGTAGTCGCTCTGCTGGCTGGGCGGAGGCCCTGCGATATGGAGGTAGCCCTCTTCGATGTCGATTCCCGGGCCGGTCGCGATCTCCTCGTAGCGGTGGCTGAGAGCGCGGTCGACTTCACCCAACAGCTCGTTGTGCACGACGAGGTAGACGACGACCGAGGCGGTGACGACCGCGACGCCGACCGCGGCCGCGGCCACGAGCGCCAGCCGGGTGCGAAAGCTCATGCCTCGCGCAGCGCGTAGCCGACGCCGCGCACCGTGTGGATCAGCCGCGGCTTGCCGCCGGCCTCGGTCTTCCGCCGCAGGTAGCCGATGTAGACGTCGAGCGAGTTCGAGGCGAAGCCGAAGTCGTAGCCCCAGACGCGCTCGAAGATCAGCGACCGCGTCAGCACCTGGCGCGGGTTGAGCATGAACAGCTCGAGCAGCGAGAACTCGGTGCGCGTCAGCTCGATGCGCTCGCCGCCGCGCGTCACCTCACGCGTCCCGGGATCGAGCACGAGGTCCGCGAACTGCAGGGTCTCGCCCGAGCCGTCGCTCGTGCGCCGTAGAAGCGCACGCACGCGCGCGAGGAGCTCCTCGAGCGCGAAGGGCTTCGTCAGGTAGTCGTCGGCGCCCGCGTCGAGGCCCTCGACGCGGTCCTCGACCTGCGTCCGCGCGGTCAGCATCAGGATCGGGAGCCGGCTGCCGTTGCGGCGCAGCGTGCGCGAAACCTCGAGCCCGTCTACGCGCGGCATCAGCACGTCGAGCACCATGGCGTCGGGCTCGGGCTCGGACTTCAGCCGCTCCAGCGCCTCCGCGCCGTCCTCGGCCAGCTCGATCTCGTAGCCCTCGAGCTCCAGCGCGCGGCGAAGCGAGTCCCGCACGGCTCGCTCGTCGTCCACGATCAAGACCTTCACGTGCGCATTGTTGCGCCCGAAGCTGAAAGCGGCGTGAGAAGTGCCTGCACCTCGCGCGCTCTTAGGAACTTCTTAGGGAATCTTCACGCCGTCCTTAGGGGCGGGGTGTGAGATCGGAGGCGTCATCGATCAAGGGATCCCCCAAACCCCTTGTGCGTGACTGGAGGCCCCCGCAGCGGGGCCTCTGGTTTTCTTACGGAGTTCTTACCGCCGTCTCAGCGTCGTCTTAGAGGCAGTTGCTGTCATGGTGGAACCACACCGACGAAAGGACACCCTCCCTGATGCCCCGCCGTTCGCGCCCAACCTTAATCGCGTCTCTCCTAGCAGCAGCCTGCCTCGGCGCGGGCGGCGGGGCCGTCGCGTACGCGACGCTCTCGGGGAACGACACGGTCGTCAAGCCGGTGACGGTCAAACAGGCAGAGTCGGTCGCCAGCTCGACCGCGCCGCTCTCGGTCAACCAGATCTACCGCCGCGCGAACCGCGGCGTCGTCGAGATCACCGTCACCACCAGCGGCGAGAGCTCGCCGTTCGGCGGAGGCGGCGGCTCGGCGAAGGCGCAGGGCTCCGGCTGGGTCTACGACACCGACGGCCACATCGTCACCAACGACCACGTCGTCGACGGCGCCCAGTCGATCAGCGTTCGCTTCTGGAACGGCAAGACGTACTCGGCCAGCGTGGTCGGCACCGACCAGTCGACCGACCTCGCCGTGATCAAGGTCGACGCTCCGTCCTCGCTGCTGCACCCGCTGCAGGTCGGTGACTCGTCCGCCCTGCAGGTCGGTGACGGGGTCGTCGCGATCGGCAGCCCGTTCGGCCTCGAGGAGACGGTCACGAGCGGCATCGTGAGCGCGCTGCACCGCTCGATCACGGCCCCGAACAACTTCACCATCAACGACTCGATCCAGACCGACGCCGCGATCAACCACGGCAACTCGGGCGGCCCGCTGCTGAACGCGCAGGCCCAGGTGATCGGCGTCAATGCCCAGATCAAGAGCGACTCGGGCGGCAACGAGGGCGTCGGCTTCGCGATCCCCTCGAACACGGTCCGCTCGATCGCCTCACAGCTGATCTCCAGCGGCAAGGTCGAGCACGCCTACCTCGGCGTCTCGATCGACGCGACCGCCTCGAGCGCCCGCATCGCCGCCGTCCGGCCGTCCACTCCTGCCGACAGCGCAGGGCTGAAGGCAGGCGACGTGGTGGTTGAGGTCAACGGGAACACGATCGCCAGTGGCGACGACCTCACCCGCGCGATCGACGCCCACAAGCCGGGCGAGAAGATCACGCTGACCTACAAGCGCGGCGGCAGCGAGCACACCGTCACGCTGACGCTCGCGACTCGGCCCTCCTCCTAGGACTCGAAGCGCAGCCCCCTCTCACCCCGCCGGTGAGAGGGGGCTGACCACGAGCGTGAGACCGTCCAGACGCTCGATGCGCACCCTCTCGCCGACGCCGGCTCCCGCCGCGCAACGCGCCTGCCAGAGCTCGCCGGCGATCCTCACCTGACCGTCAGGGCGGCACGCTGCGACCACCTCCGCCTCCTGGCCGATCATCGCCTCGGCCCCGGTCGTCGGGCGCCAGCGCCGGGCAAGCCTGAGTCCCCAGGCGAGCTCACCCGTCTCGATCGCGAGGCCGCCGAGGATCACGAGCAGGTTCCACGGCCACGGAAAGAAGAGCAGCGCCAGCACGATCGCGACCGTCAGGGCCACAGGAGCAGTGAATCACGCTTCCCGTCCGACTCCGCCGGGTCCGAGCGACATCTGGAAGAGTACGGGGTCGCGCCTACGGCTTGGTCTGTGGACCGATGACTGCATCAAGGGGTCAGAAGGGGGAGACGAGCAGAGCCGACCATCAGCTCGCACAGGAGGTTCCAATGAGACGACTCATCCCGGCCACAGCGATCCTCGCCGCTCTCGTCGGCGTGGTCGCGGGCCAGAACGCACTCGGACTAGGAGAGTCCACACCGAAGACACCCTCGGCAGCGACGCCACGGTGGGTCACCCACGTGGCGCGCTACCCGGGCGGCATCTCCAGCGGCGTGCGGGCGGTCTACGCCGCCCAGCATCAGAACGTCGCACCGAGCGCCGCTGCGAAGGCTCAGGCACCCGCCAAGAACGACGGTGGGGCCAACGTCCAGATGAACGACGACAGCTACCCACCGATGCCCCAGAACGAGACCGCGGTCGCCTACAACGTGATCAGTCCCAAGATCGCGGTCGCTGCGGCGAACGACTACGTCAGCGGCGGCGTCGTGGTGATGCGGACGTCCGACAGTGGGAAGCACTGGGACAGCACCCGGATCAGCCCGCAGTTCGCCGGAACCCGGGACTTTTGTAGCGGTGGCGATCCGGGGGTCGCCTACAGCAGGCGCGACCACGCCTTCTACATTTCGCAGCTGTGCTTCTTCCGCGCGCTCCCCTTCTCCGAGGTGCAGGTGTACAAGTCCGTCGACGACGGCCAGACCTGGACACCCGGTCGCCAGGCCGCGCGTGCGGCATCTAACTTCGACTATTCGACGGGGACGGTCGACGATTCGATCTTCAACGACAAGGAGCTCATCGCCGTCGACAACAACCCGGGCAGCCCGCACTACGGGCGCATCTACGTGACCTACACCAAGTTCCACATCCAGCCGAACGGGTTCAGCGACTACTGCCCGCTCCAGCTCTCCTACACGGACTCGATCCCCACCGAGAACCCCGTGCTCTCGACCTGGTCGCACACCGCGATTCAGCCGGACAACCCCAGCGGCGACGGCACCGGCTCCTCGGCCAACCAGTTCAGCGACCCGGTGGTCGAGGCGAACGGCACGCTCGACGTCGGGTTCGTCTCGGAGAACTGCAACGACTCCTTCGACCCGCACCTGCTCTTCCAGAAGTCGACCGACGGAGGCCAGACGTTCCTCCCGAGCGCGGTACAGATCGACAAGCCGGGGCAGTACGCGGACTTCCAGGACGCGGCGAACGACGACACGCTGCCGCCCACGAACTTCCGTGCGCCGAACACGCCGTCGCTGGCTTACAGCCCGAGCACCGGCAGCCTGCTGTTCGTCTACCAGAACAACGTCAACCGGCCTGTCTCCCAGGCCGACATCTCCTACCAGACCTCCACCGACGGCGGACTGCACTGGTCGGACGCGAGCTTCCTCTCCACCACGTCCTCCGGACAGCCCGCTCCCAACGACCAGTTCTTCCCGTGGGCCGCGTCGGACGAGTCGGGTCGCTTCTACGTGATCTGGTTCGACCGCCGGCTCGACCCCGCCAACGTCCGGATCAACACGTGGCAGGCGGTGTCGGACAACGACGCAGCGAGCTTCTCCAGCGCCAAGATCAGCAGCCAGGACTGGGACCCCAACCTGGGGTTCTTCACGAGCGGCGCGTTCATCGGCGACTACAACGGGCTCGCGGCCAGCACCGACGCCGTCTACGCGGTGTGGACCGACGGGCGCAACGACTCCATCGGCCAGACCGGCCTCGGCGAGACGGACATCTTCACCAAGGTCCAGAAGAACCCGTAGGGCACTCGCATGCAGTCGTGGCCCGGGCCGCACGCCCGGGCCACGACCGTTCTGACCTGGGAGCTGAAGAGCCGGATTGGTGGGCGATACTCTCTTTCGCGCGCCCCCGTAGCTCAGTGGAAGAGCAGCGGTTTCCTAAACCGCGTGCGCTGGTTCGATTCCGGCCGGGGGCACTCTCGATCGCCCGCAAGAAGTGGCCGATTTGCAGGAATTCTTTCTTTCTTTCATTCTTGCGGAGACCCTCGCCGGCGACCGCACCTGATCGCTAGAGGCATCGGGAGACTGTCGCGCGACTGTCGCGCGGAACGTCCGACGCCCGGAGTACCGTCGTCCTCGTGGCGCAGCTAACGGGCATCGAGGTGAGGCACAAGAAGGTCTGCGCCTCTCGTGACGGCGCCGCTGCAACTGCGAGCCGACGTACCAGGCGAGCGTCTGGAGCGCCCGGGAGTCGAAGCGCATCCGGAAGACCTTCCCGACGCTCGCCGAAGCGCGGGCGTGGCGTTCAGAGACGCAGACAGGCGTTCGTCGAGGCACGCTGCGCGCGCCGGCGCACACGACTGTCGAGCGAGGCGGCAGAGGAGCTCGTCGCCGGGATGAAGTCCGGCCGCGTCCGCACCCGCTCGGGCGACCTCTACAAGCCGAGCGCGATCCGTAGCTACGAGGCGGCGCTGCGCGATCACATCGTCCCGCGCCTCGGTCGAACACGGCTTGGCGACGTTCAGCACCGTGACGTTCAGCGGATCGCCGACGACCTCCTCGCCGAGGGACGCGATCCATCGACGATCCGCAACGCCCTCATGCCGCTGCGCGTGATCTTCCGCCGGGCAGTCGAGGACGGCGACCTCGCCGTCAATCCGTGCACCCACCTGCGGCTCCCGGCAGTCCGTGGCCGACGCGAGCGGATCGCGTCGCCCGAGGAGGCGCAGCGGCTCCTCGCCGCGCTTCCCGACCCCGACCGCGCCATCTGGGCGACGGCACTCTACGCGGGTCTCCGCCGAGGGGAACTTCTAGCCCTAGCGTGGGACGACGTCGATTTAGCCACCGGCGTTATCCGCGTCCAGCGAGCCTATGACGACAAGGACCGAGTCGAGGTCGAGCCAAAGAGCCGAGCCGGACGCCGGATCGTCCCGATCGTCGGCGCGCTGCGCGATGCGCTTGTCGAGCACAAGGCACGCGAAGGACGCGATCGAGGTCTTGTCTTCGGCTCGAGCGCGGAGACGCCGTTTCAGCCATCGACGGTCTGGCGGCGGGCCCGCACTTCGTGGCAGCGAGCCGGCCTCGAGCCGATCGGCCTCCACGAGGCGCGCCATACGTTCGCTTCGGTGCTGATCGCAGCCGGCGTGAACGCGAAGGCGATCACGACCTACATGGGCCACGCCTCGGTCCAGACAACGTATGACCTCTATGGGAAGCTGATGCCGGGCTCGGAGTCGGAAGCCGCTGCCCTCGTCGACGCGTATCTCAATCGGACAGACACGGCGGCGAGACTGGCTCAGCTTGAGCGTTGATCCGCGAAGCTGGCTTTCATGCCTCACCGTTCGCCGCCTCAGCTGTTATTTCATGATATAGACTTATTTCCTGTTACAGGAAATAAGGCCATTAGGTGAAATAGCTAAGTTAGCCCTATGACTAGGCTCTATGCCAGCTCCCGCAGTTATTCCTCAAATCCCTCTTTTTCCTGTTACAGGAAAATAACGGTGATAGCTGAAACTACTCGTCCTGCTGAGGTTCTCACACGCGCGCTTCGCGACGCTTCAGTCGAGATCGTCCCGCGTTCGAAGTCCGACCCGAGGGGCGTTCCGGTCGTCGTGGAGGGCGGCAAGGCGAAGGAATCTCTTACCTTGCTCTGGGCCGGCGAGGGATGGCCGGCGGACGTCGAAGAGGTTCTGGCGGCGACGCCCGACCCCTGGCCGCGCGAACTTGTCGTCGTGGCACGAGACTTCTCGCCAGGCGCCCTGAAAATTCTTCGAGAACGCGACGCCAACTGGGTCGACGAGACAGGTGATGCGAGGATTGTTGGGCCAAGCCGGCTCTTCGTGATCCGACTGCACCGGCGAGCCGAGCCGACACAGCAGTCCAAGGACGAGAGGCGGTTCACCTGGTCGCCCTCGGCGGTCGCCCTCGCAGAAGCGATCCTCGCTAACCCGAACGAGGCGATCATGAACAGCGCGCTGGCGGAACTGACCGACTTCTCCCCGCCGCAGATCTCGCGGACGCTCGCTCAGTTCGACAAGCGGGGCTGGACGCGCAAGACAGGAAGCGAGCGCGGGCGCGGTGCGCTTCGCGTGCTTGAAGACCGTGACGGGCTTCTCCGAAGCTGGGCTGCTCACGTGGCAGGCGAGCCGCGACCAGCGATCCAGGCGCATGCGACGCTCAAGGATCCGTTCACGTTTCTCGGCGAGAGCCTTCGACCCGCCCTTGAGGACCTCGGAGACTGGGCGCTGTCGGGATGGGCGGGTCTGGAGCTCGAAGCGCCGTTCGCAACGCAAGTACCGACACTCCACGTGTACGTGCCGGAAGCGAGGTTCAACAACGGACGCCTGGAAGCGATGCTCCGACAGAGCCGCCTTCGCCAAGTCGAGGAAGGCGGTCGCGTGATCTTTTGGCCGGCTGATCGTACGACCCTGCGACTGCGGAAGCCGTCGCAACGCCGTCAGCTACCAGTCGTCAGTGCACCGCGTCTCTACGCGGATCTTCTCGGCTTCGGCGGCAGAGGCGTCGACGCGGCCGAGCACGTGAGAGAGACGCTTATTGACTGACTTCGAGCTCGAACGCTCACCAGCCGCCCGCGTCCTTGCTGAGAAGGCACTGATCTGGCTCGCTCACGAACTACGAGACGCGGAACTGCCCATCATCGTAGTGGGCGGCCTCGTACCAGAGGTTCTCGCCCGAGAGGCGGAGCTGGAGGCACCTGCGCATCTCGGGACGACCGACTTAGACATCCTCGTGGCCTTCCACGCGACGCTCGAGACGGATCTCTCGCCGCTGGAGGAAGCTCTGGAGCGAGCAGGGTTTGACCCGGATCCGAAGATCGCCGAAGGCTGGCGTTGGCGGGCGATGGTAGGCACCGCCACCGTTAAGGTCGAGTTTCTCTGCGATCTCGATGATCAGCCGGCTAACCGCGCGATCGCCCTTCCGGGATGCAAGCGCGTGACGGCCGCGAACCTCAGAGGCACTGGCTTCGTTAGCCGGGACTACGTGACCGAGACACTGACGGGGCAGCTTCCAAACGACGAGTTCGTAACCGTGAAGGTCAATTTCGCCGGGCTGAGCGGGTATTTGATGGCGAAGCTCGTCGCGGCCAGAGAACGCGGCAAGGAGAAGGACTATTACGACCTCACCTACGTGCTGCTGAACAACAGAGCCGGCGGCCCCCGAGAGGCAGGTGAGCAGTTGGGTGGCGGGCAGTTCGCCGATGACGTCCGAGCCCGGCTCAGCCTCTTCCGCGAGATGAAGGCACGGTTCTCCACTTCACAAGACACCGGCCCGAACGGCTACGCCTCACAGACGCTTCAGATCGACCCCGAGGCTGACGCAGCGATCTTGCGCGAGGACGCCGTCAGCGCCATGGCCGACTTCATCGACGGTCTCGGCCTCGATCTTGGCTGAGACCAACCTAGGCTTATGACGATGGAGTCGTACCTCTCCGCCGAGGACAAGGCACGCGTCGAGATCGACAAGATGCTCGAGGCGCGCCGGCTGGGCCGTCCAGGACGCGCGCGACGCGAACCTCGCCGCGGCGCGCGGCGTCGCCGTGCGCGAGTTCATCCTCGAACCCCCGCACGGTCGCGCCGACTACCTCCTCTTCGTCGACCGCGAGGCGGTCGGCGTGATCGAGGCGAAGCCGGAGGGCGCCACGCTCACCGGCGTCGAATGGCAGTCGGCGAAGTACCTCGACGGCCTGCCCGACTGGGTCACGAGCGCGCTCGAGGGAGCGCTGCCGTTCGCCTATCCAGTCGACCGGCGTCGAGACCCGCTTCACCAACACGCTCGATCCCGAGGCGCGCAGCCGGCAGGTCTTCTGGTTCCACCGGCCGGAGACGCTCGCCGCCTGGGTCCGCCACGTGCAGGAGAACCCGCTCGCGCCGACGCTGCGGCACCGACTCACGCACCTCCCCGAGCTCAACGCCGAGGGGCTCTGGCCGGCCCAGGCGACCGCGATCCGCAACCTCGAGCGCTCGCTCGCCGAGAACCGGCCCCGCGCCCTGATCCAGATGGCGACCGGCGCCGGCAAGACGTACACGGCGGCGAACGTCGCCTATCGCGCGGTCAAGCACGCCGGCGCCCGCCGCGTCCTGTTCCTCGTCGACCGCGCCAACCTCGGCCGGCAGACGCTGAAGGAGTTCCAGGCGTTCACGACGCCGGACGACGGACGCAAGTTCACCGAGCTCTACAACGTCCAGCACCTCTCCTCGAACGTGATCGATCCGGTCGCGCGCGTGACGATCACGACGATCCAGCGGCTCTACTCGATCCTCAAGGGCGAGGCCGAGCTCGACCCCGAGCTCGACGAGCACTCCGCCTACGACCTCCTGCCGGACGAGCCGGTGCCGGTCGCCTACAACCCGCGCGTCCCGATCGAGACGTTCGACGTCGTCGTCGTCGACGAGTGCCACCGCTCGATCTACGGCGTCTGGCGGCAGGTGCTCGACTACTTCGACGCCTTCATCGTCGGCCTGACGGCGACGCCGAACAAGCAGGCGTTCGGCTTCTTCAACCAGAACCTCGTCATGGAGTACACGCACGAGCAGGCCGTCGCCGACCAGGTCAACGTCGACTTCGACGTCTACCGCATCCGCACCAAGATCACCGAGCAGGGCTCGACGATCGACGCCGGCCTCGTCACCGCCTTCCGCGACCGGCAGACGCGGCGGCTCCGCTGGGAGACGCTCGACGAAGACGTCGCCTACGGCGCGCAGGCGCTCGACCGCGCGGTCGTGGCCAAGGATCAGATCCGCACGGTTGTCCGCGCCTTCAAGGAGCGGCTCTTCACCGAGATCTTCCCGGGCCGGACGGAGGTGCCGAAGACGCTCATCTTCGCCAAGGACGACTCGCACGCCGACGACATCGTCCAGATCGTGCGCGAGGAGTTCGGCAAGGGCGACGACTTCGCGGTCAAGATCACCTACAAGTCGACCGGCCGCAAGCCGGACGAGATGATCGCCGAGTTCCGCAACTCCTACAACCCGCGGATCGCCGTGACCGTCGACATGATCGCGACCGGCACCGACGTCCGTCCGCTCGAGTGTGTGTTCTTCATGCGCGCCGTGAAGAGCCGGACGTACTTCGAGCAGATGAAGGGGCGCGGCGTGCGCGTGATCGACGAGGCGACGTTCCAGTCGGTGACGCCCGACGCGAGGGCGAAGAGCCGCTTCGTCATCGTCGACGCGGTCGGCGTCACCGAAAGCGACCTGAGCGACACGCAACCGCTCGACCGCAAGCCGACCGTCCCGCTCGAGCGGCTGCTCAAGCAGCTCTCGTTCGGCAGCCGCGACGCCGACGTCGTCTCGACGATCGCCGGCCGGATCGCGCGGCTCGAGCGACAGCTGACGAAGGACGACCGGGACGAGCTGGAGGAGCTCGCCGGCGTCACGCTCCGCGAGCTAACGGGCGCGCTGGTCGAGCGCGCTGGATCCGGACCGCCAGCGGGAGGCGACCGGCAAGGACGAGCCGACCGAGCAGGAGCTCGCAGCCGCCGCCAAGCAGCTGCTCGATGCCGCCGTCGAGCCGCTGGCGACGAACCCGAAGCTGCGCGAGCGGCTCGTCGAGGTGCGGCGCTCCTACGAGCAGACGCTCGACGAGTTCTCGCAGGACAAGGTGATCGCCGCCGGCTACTCCCTCGACGGCGCCGACCGCGCGCGCCAGACCGCCGAGTCGTTCCGGGCGTTCATCGAGGAGCACAAGGACGAGATCACCGCGCTCCAGATCCTCTACAGCCGGCCGTACCGGCAGCGGCTGACCTTCAAGGAGATCAAGGAGCTCGCGCACGCGATCGGCCGGCCGCCCTACCAGTGGACGCCCGAGAAGCTCTGGCAGGCGTACGAGGCGCTCGAGCGCTCGAAGGTGCGCGGCTCGGGCGGACGCGTGCTGACCGACATGGTCTCGCTCGTCCGCTTCGCGCTCGAGCAGGAGGACGAGCTCGTCCCCTACCCCGAGCTCGTCGACGAGCGCTTCCAGGCATGGTTGCTCGCCCAGGAGAACGCCGGGCGGACGTTCACGCCCGCGCAGCTCGCCTGGCTCGAGCGCATCCGCGACCACGTCGCCGCGTCGCTCGCAATCTCGGCCGAGGACTTCGACTACACGCCCTTCGTCGAGCACGGCGGCATCGGCAAGGCGTACGAGCTGTTCGGCGACGAGCTGGCGCCGCTGCTCGACGAGCTCAACGAGGCGCTGGCCGCATGACGCAAGCTGCCCACCGGATTGGGTCGAAGGTCGATCTCGAGCGACGCGCTCGGCGCCTGGTCGCGGAGGAGCGCGATTCGCCGAGCAAGCAGGAGCTGCATCCGTGTGACGGCGAGAGCCCAGTGAGAGTCGCCGAAGGACATGAGGGAGTCTTCGAATCGACGACCGCGATGCAATCGGGCACTTCTCCTGACGGATCAGAACAAGCGTCTGCCTGACAAGCTCGCTCGTGCGTCCGTTGCTCGAAGTGCGAAGAGCGGACGTCACTGATCACGTGATCCGGCGCCGCTAGGACGTGCGCGGTTGCCGTTCTCGTCCGGGCGACGCGACGCTCGATCGAGGCTCTCGAGGCTGCATGCATCGCTGTCGCTTCGACGGACTCGTCCCTCGATCCGTCGCTATGCAGAGGCGTACCTCCTCAGCTTCACCGCGCTCGTGCCATCGACCGGACGAAGACGGGCATCAGCGATAGCGGTGTAAACCTGACGCATGGCACGATTCCGTGAGCTGCGAGTTTCCCGTCGCTCCAACGGCCGAGCAGCGGCGGATCGTGGCGGCGATCGAGGAGCACCTTTCCCGCCTCGAGGCGGCCGGACAGTCACTCACACGAGCAAAGCGCCGGCTGAGCCCTGCGCGATGCCACTCTTCGCGAGCGCGGGCTGGCTCAGGGCCGTGGCCGGTCGTGACCGCTTGGCGACGCTGGTGACGAGAGCCAGATCTACGGAACGAGCACTCCGCGAAGGCGAACGCACGATTCGGCACTGGTGTCCCGATTCTCGCGGATAGGCAACATGTCAGCGACGGCGACTCTAGCGTCTGAACAGATCATGAAGTTCGTCCGACCGACCAGACCCGGCATCGAGTCATAGCTTCGGCTCGCGCCCGGCGACCTTCTCTTCGACCGCACCAACAGCCCGAGCTGGTCGGCGACTCGGCTGTATCGCGGCTGGACCATGACTGAGCGATCTTTCCGCGTCTCATCTGATCCGGTACGGCTCTCGGACGAAGTCGTGACCTGCGTTTCCTGAGCTCGCTCTCGTAAGGCGACGGCCACCTCGGCGCGACGTTACAACGCGAGTGTTCGAGACGCATCGCAGGTTGAGTCAAGCCGAAGATCGTCAACGGGACAATGCGCGCCTGGCGATGCCGATCCCGCTGCCGCCGCTCGAGGAGCAACGGCGGATCGTCGCCGAGATTGAGCGGCAGGTCTCGACTCGTCGACGCGATGGAGGTTCGCACGAGCTCGACCGAGCGTTCGTCGGAGCACCGACCCTCCGCCGCGCGATCCTCGAGCAGGCATTCAGCGGCAAGCTCGTCCCGCAGGATCCGTCCGACGAGCCCGCGTCTGCGCTCCTCGAGCGGATCGCCGCCGAGCGTGCCGCCGTCGCCGAAGCCGTCCCGCCGGAAGAGGAAGATTCCGGCATGAGCTCGAACGGCCTCGTCCAGCGGCTCTGGAACTACTGCAACGTCCTGCGCGACGACGGGCTCTCGTACGGCGACTACGTCGAGCAGCTCACCTACCTGCTCTTCCTCAAGATGGCCGACGAGCAGACGCAAGCCGCCGTTCAGCCGCGCCCGGCATTCGTTCCCGAGGGCCTCGACTGGCAGAGCCTGCTCGCGCGCGACGGCGACGAGCTCGAGGTGCACTACCGCCACGTCCTGACCGAGCTCGGCCGACGGCCCGGGATGCTCGGCGTCGTCTTCCGGAAGGCGCAGAACCGGATCCAGGATCCGGCGAAGCTGCGGCGGCTGATCGTCGACCTGATCGACCGCGAGCGCTGGATGACGCTCGACGTCGACGTCAAGGGCGACGCCTACGAGGGCCTCCTGCAGAAGAACGCCGAGGACGTCAAGACGGGCGCCGGCCAGTACTTCACGCCGCGGCCGCTGATCAAGGCGATCGTCGAGGTGATGCGGCCCGAGCCGGGCATGACGATCTGCGACCCGGCCTGCGGCACCGGCGGCTTCCTGCTCGCGGCGCACGAGTACATCTCGCGCAACTACCCGTACCTCGACCCGGACGAGAAGCGCCACCTGCGGTTCGACGCCCTCCACGGTGCGAGATCGTCGACAACGCCGCGCGCCTGTGCGTGATGAACCTGCTCCTGCACGGGATCGGCGCCGAGGATGCGGAGAGCCCGATCGTGGTCGACGACTCGCTCAAGGCGCGACCCCGGCGACCGCTTCGACATGGTCCTCACGAATCCGCCGTTCGGCAAGAAGTCGTCGATGACGGTCGTGAACGCCGAGGGCGAGACCGAGCGCGAGGACCTCGTGATCGTCCGCGACGACTTCTGGGCGTCGACCTCGAACAAGCAGCTCAACTTCCTCCAGCACGTGAAGACGCTGCTCGAGATCGGCGGCCGCGCGGCGGTCGTCGTGCCCGACAACGTGCTGTTCGAGGGCGGCGCCGGCGAGACGGTGCGGCGGAAGCTCCTGCACGAGTGCGACGTCCACACGCTGCTGCGCCTGCCGACCGGGATCTTCTACGCGCAGGGCGTGAAGGCGAACGTCCTCTTCTTCGATCGCAAGCCGGCGTCGGAGGCGCGCGTCGACGAAGACGCTCTGGGTCTACGACCTGCGGACGAACATGCACTTCACGCTGAAGCAGAACCCGCTCCGCTACGAGCACCTCGAGGACTTCGTCCGGGCGTACAACCCAGAGAACCGCCACGAGCGGACGGAGAGCGAGCGGTTCCAGCCGTTCTCCTACGACGAGCTCCTCCAGCGGGACAAGGTCAGCCTCGACCTGATCTGGCTCCGCGACGAGTCGCTCGAGGACTCGGAGAACCTGCCGCCGCCCGACGTGCTCGCGCAGGAGATCGCCGAGGACCTCGAGGCCGCGCTCAGCGAGTTCGCCCAGATCGCTGAGAGTCTGCGCGGGCGATAGTCGTAGCGGCCGCTATGACCACGGGAGCGTCGGGCTCCCCATGATCGACTGCACATGCCTCCGACGCCAGCGAGGCGCGGCCCAGACACACAGCGGCCAGGTACGATCCCCCGGGTCGTCGGCGACCTTCGTTCCTAACCAGGGCATCAACCTACGCCGCCAAATTCGATGGCTCGCGACCTGATCCCTCATCGGTAGCGCAATCGTCAAGAACATCCTCCAAACCGACGGACATGAAGAGACGGCCAATCTCGGGCGCGCCTGGATCGCTCATCTCGGGCGTTACACTCTTCACCCGGAGTTGCGAGATGAGCGTTTCAGCGAGCCAGAGATCACTGTGATCGCGGAAGAGTCTCCCGATTCGTTCCGCTCGACTTGCAGGATCGGTCATCGCTGGGAGCGCATCGATTTCGCTTGTCACCTGCACCGCCCGCGGACACAGCGGGACGTACTCGATGCGGGGCGCGGATCGAGTTCAGATCGCCGGATCAGGGCGCCGACGAAGTCGTCGAGGAATCCTCGAGGTGCGCGCACAAGAGACGATCGCGGCTGCGGTTGACGGCACCTCGCTGCGCAGCAGCGGCCAAGTGCTGGTCTGGGGGCCTCAGGCCAACGAGTTCCTTGACCTCGGGGAGCCCGACCGTCGAAAGGCTCAGGAGCGCGGCGGACGGCATGGCGACCTACGCGCTGGGGACGACCGCGTACCTCATCTGGACCCTAGACCTCGATGGATCGGCTGAACGATCGAGCCACCCGAACACATGGCCGGTCGGCGGAGGCTCGACCATGAGCGACTCGAACGACGATTCGCCGAGGAGATCTCTGAAGGCACCGCGCAGTTCATCGCATAGGACGCGGATCGAATCTTCGATCGGCCAAGTGGAAGGAGATCATCGTGGCGTCGAACAAGGCCTTGTTGATCTGCCGTCCTGCGGAGTCGCCGAGCGTGAACTGGCGATCCGCATCTGTGCCGAAGACTTCCTCGTGGTCTCCGATGTTTGGCGAAATGACTCGACGAGCGCTTCAACGCAGTCGGCATTCACTCGGTCTCACCAGGAAGTCGCTGAGGAACTGGGGCGTGGCGTCTTGTATGCCGCCCAAGCAGGCACCAAGATCTATGAATCGGAGAACTATCTTCGACGCCTCCCAGCCGAGTCGCCAGCTGGCCGCTGAGGAGGCGCTGGAAGGGCTCAAACCGCGCGCCACCTGGAGGGCATCGTTGCGCGGCACGCGGGCGATCGAGTCCGTAGCTCTTCCGCCGTGAGTCTTACGGCACCCGTGTTTAGACGCTCGAAGACGTCAAACTTGATGTCCGGGTGCGAGTCCTCAGTGATGACGATGCAGCGGATGGTCCGGGCAGCAAACGACGTTGATCGCGGTTTGAGATCTGAGCGAACGTCTTTCCGTTGAGCTCGGTCAGACGGGAAGACCTCGAAGCTCGAGGCGGTTCGCGTCGTCTGTCCCGTGGCAAACCGCCAGATCGACTTCAGCCGCTGCTGGCCGTCAACAACCTCGAGTGATCCGTCCTCGTCTCAGCGAAGTAGCGCCAGGAATCGGCACATTGAGGAGGAGGGACTCGATCAGGCGGCTGGCTTTCGCGTCAGCCCAGACGTAGCTGCGCTGATACTCGAGCTCGAGAGCAAGCGCCGGGAGTCGATGTCATCGATAAGGCGGAGACGGAAAAGTCATAGGGCTGGGTGACCAAACGGCGTTCGTCCGCTGCAAGGTCAAGGGGCTCCGAACTCTCCTCATCTTGTTCTTGGAGCTCGACCTCCTCGAGATCGGGCTCACTCGAAACCTGTTCCAGGTCGCTCACGTAGGCCTCCGCGGGCGGGCGATAAGTGAGGGAACTTTAGACGGGTGGGGCCGACCCACCACGGAACCCCAGCTGGACGAGCTCGCATGCAGTAACTACTCACCCCGATAGCAGCCGAGACACAAATGCATGCGTGTTAGTCCTTCGGGGGTCGCCGTCGCTTGCTGACGGCGGCGAGCCCCGGAGGTGACTCTGCAGATGCATGCTCGGCTTGGGCCGTGGCCTTCCGCTGGTGAGTGTCCCTCCGGGGCTCACCTGGTTGAGCGGCGTCGCTTGATAGGAGCTTGGGGTTTCCCCCACGCGTGCTTGCGCACCGCTCGGCCGCATCGTACGCCCCGCGGAGAAGGAGGTTCGCTGTGGTCACGATCGGGATCGACGCGCACAAGAGCTCGCTCGCCGTCTCGCTGGTCGACGAGCTCGGGCGTGAGCTGGCGGCACGCGAGTTTGCCAACGAGCCGCGCGCGCACCGCGCGCTGCATGCCTGGGCGCTGAAGCTGGCTCCCGGCGAGCGGCGCTTCGGGATCGAGGGCACCGGCTGGGTCGGGCGCGGGATCGCCTGCTTGCTGCTCGAGTGCGGCGAGAGAGTGGTCGACGTGCGTGGAGCGCTCAGCGAGCGTCAGCGCCGGCGGCTGCGCGGCGCCGGCAAGAGCGATCCGCGCGACGCGCTCGCGATCGCCCGCGTTACCGCCCGCGAAGAGCTGCCGCCGGTGCGGCCCGACTCGCCCGCGCGCGACCTGAAGCTGCTCTGCGACTACCGGCTGCAGCTGATCGGCGAGCGCACCCGCACCGCGAACCGCTTGCACGCCGACCTCGTCTCGCTGCGGCCCGGCTACGAGCGGAGCCTGCCCCGGCTCGACTCGCCGCCACGGCTCGAGCGGGCGGAGCGGCTGCTCGCCGGCGAGAGCGGCGTGCAGGCGCTGCTGGCGGGCCGGCGGATCGAGGCGCTCGCCCGGCTCGACGCCGAGATCAAGCAGCTCGAGCGGGAGATTGCCCGGGCCGTGCGGGCGCTCGCGAGCGGCCTGCCCCAGCTGGTTGGGATCAGCTACCTGAGTGCCGGGCGGATCATCGGCGAGGTCGGCGACATCGGCCGCATCGCCAGCAAGGCCCGCTTCGCGCGCATGAACGGCACCGCCCCGATTCCGGCCTCCTCGGGCCAGACACAGCGGCACCGCCTCAACCGGGGCGGCAACCGGCGCCTGAATCACACGCTGCACATGATGGCGCTGACTCAGGCCCGCATGGACCCGCGCGCCCGTGCCTACGTCGAGCGCCGCCGGGGTGAGGGCCGCACCAAGCGCGACGCCGTCCGCGCGCTCAAACGCCACCTCTCCGACGTCGTCTACCAGCAGCTCCGCGCCGATGCCGCGCTCAACGGAGGCAGATCCACGACGAGCTGAGACGGCTTGACATAGGAGCTCACCGTAGGTGCTATCCGACGCAGGGATTACTGTACGCCCGCGATGTCCGCGAGACGGAAGCGGCGCGAACGGCAACGGCGGCGCCACGAGGGCAAGCGGCAGGTTAGCTGGGCTCCACCCGGCGAGCTGCGCGAGGGCGACTGCGTCAACCCCCTCGCGTACAGCCGCAAGCAGGCTGCCGAGGCGCTCGGCGTCAGCATCTCGACGATCGATCGCCGCCTCGTCGCCTCGGTGAGCACGGTTAAGACGCCGTGGGGCCAGCGGCTCATTCCCGTCGCAGAGCTCGAGCGATTCGTGCGAGAGCACCTCGAGCCGGCGCGCGATCGTCCGGAGCGACGTCCTGCGGGTCGGCCGCGAACGCTTCCTCAGGGCGTCGTGGAACGAATCCGCCTGGAATACGCGCGGGGCCGAGGCCTCGGCGAAATCGCTCGCGCGCTCACCGACGATGGCGTCCCGACGGCGCACGATGGCCGTCGGTGGTGGCCATCGACTGTCCGCGCCGTTCTGCTTCGTGCGGCAAACGAACCGCCAGCCGCGCCCGGTCACGGGTAGACGAAGCCGAGCTCGACGATGTACCAGCGGCCGCGCCACTGGGCGAGCACGACGTTCACGCCCCAGCCGACCTGCGCGAGATCCGACGCCTGCTTCGATACGGCAACCGGTCCGATTCCCCCTTCGAACCACAGCTTCCCGGGCTCGACGCGCTCGATCGCGAGGAAGTCCTCGATCCAGTGCTCCTCGGGGATGTCGTCCACGTCGAAGCGCGGCGTCTTGTGCATCGCGTCGTGGAGCAGCGAACCCAGACGATCGGCGCTCGGCAGATCGCGCGCCGCGTCAGCGGCGCGATCGGTCGCAGTCTCGCGCTGCTCGTCCGTGATGTAGCCCTGTTCGTGCAGCCACGCGGCGAGCTTCTTTGTCACCGTCCCGGAAGCCCGCAGGAGATCCTCGCTGGCCATCACCTTGCGCACCATGAACCAGCCGAGGAACTCGCCGAGGTGGTCGACGATCTTCTCCGGACCGAAGAGGTGGCAGTACGCCTCCTCGTCGCCCGCATCGAACGCCGCGCGCCAGCGCTTCTGCTCGCTCTTGCGGAGCGAGTCGTACGCGTAGCTGTTCAGCGAATCGCGGAGCAGGTGGATGACGTCCTCGTAGTTGCGCAGCGTCTTCGACGAGAGTCGCGAGCGCTGTTCCGCGAGGAAGGCCTCGAACGCTTCGTCGATCGTCAACGTCGCCGGCACGAGGAGCATCCTGCCATCCTCGGGGGCGGATCACAGCGGTCACAGGCGGTCGCGGCCGGAGAGCAGCGGATAAGCGATCGGACTGTCGCAAGAACTGTCGCGCGCAGCCCGGAAGCCAGCCGCTTTCCGCTCAACCATGCACCCTAGCGCCGCACGCCAAGCGCCTTCCTAAACCGCGTGCGCAAGTTCGATTCTTGCCGGGGGCATTCAACGATTCGTCAAGAAAGGCCCGCGACTGGGCAGCTTTTCCACCTACGCGGAGTCTCGCCCGCTGACTGCCCGTGTCCGGTTCGCGGGACTTTCATTCATCGGCGACGATCAGATACCCCCGTTGGTTGACGGAAGGAGATGACATCCGAGCCGCAACTTGGCCTGCCCTTCCGTCGGCGGTCCTGACTAGCATCGCCTCATGGCGAACATCTACGCGCCCGAGTGGGTCGAGCGGGCGGACGCACCCCTCCGTGGACGCACTGCTCGGATTGGCGCCCTCGCTGGCGCCGAGCGGCTGGGAGCGACGCTCTACGAGATCGATCCTGGCCAGAACGGCTCGCCGTTTCACCTGCACCACGCGAACGAGGAAATGATCATCGTGCTTTCCGGACGGCCTACTCTCCGCACGGTCGGAGGCTCTCGTGTCCTCGAAGCAGGAGACGTCGTCGCGTGTCCGGTCGGTCGAGACGGCGCGCACCAGCTGCAGAACGAGACAGACACTCCGGTCCGTGCGCTAGTCGTCAGCACGATGATCTATCCCGAAACAGCCGAGATGCTCGATAGCGACAAGATTCTCGTCATCACGCACCCGCCGGGAACGTCCGACAGACTCTTCGGTGCCTTCCCTCGCTCCGCCATGGTCGAGCGGCTCACCGGGGAGCTTGAAACACGGGCCGACGCCGACCAGCCGGGTTCGACACGAACTCACTCGCAGTCGTAGTCGGGCAGCGCCAGCGCAAGACCGAGGGGACCTCTCAGTCACGTGGACGAGGGTCGCAGCCCCTCGCCGCGGTCCTGATTTCGGGTATCCCCACGCGTTTGGGCTCACCGTCGAGCGGGTCCCCTCATTCAGGGGTGAAGGCGAGCGCGGTAGCCGACGCTTTGGCGGAGGAAGACCCGCAAGGGCTATTCGCACGGATGCGGGGCAGTAGTTCGCCGTTGGGAGTGGTCAGTTCGCGCTGGAGGTTCTCTAGTCAGCAAGAACCCGAACCCTCCAGCTCGGCCGCGACCTGCGCCGGCCACGGCCGGCGGCGTCGGCTCAAGGTCTATTCGCCAGACCCGCCTGGCAGTCTGCCTTCTCCGTTTCCGATCACATTCCAGAACCGCCGTAACTCGCGCCGTTCGGTACCGCGCAGGGCAGCGTCGAGGGCGCGTATGCGGCGCACACCGAGAGCGGGCTCCGGAACAGCCCGACCGATGGCAACGCAGCGCCGGTGAACGAGAACAGCGTCAGGTTGTCGTTCGGCGTACCGGCGCCAGGCTCCCAACCCACGCCCGGGACCCACTCGGGCTCCCAGTAGAAGAGGCCGATCGCGCGGTGGTTCGGGACGCGGGACAGAATCGAGAGCAGGTCGTTGTAGAACGACAGCTGTCCGCCCGGCGTCGCCGGGTATCCCGGCTCGATCTGGCTCGCCTGCCACACGAAGTTGCCGGTGCTGTCGCCGCCCGCGAGCGTCCAGGCGTACTGCGACTCCGCGATCACGATCTTCTTGCCGTATCGCGTCGCGAGATCGTCGACGTTGTCGCGCAGCGCGGTCAGCGGACCGTGGAAGAAGGTGTAGTAGGAGAGCCCGATCACGTCGAACGGAACTCCTGCGGCCACCATGTGGTCGAAGAACCGCACGCTGTTGGCGTTGTTGCCGCCTTGGTCGAAATGGAGCATGATCGCGAGCGGGTGTCGACCCGGGTTGCCGGACCTCGCGCCGGCAACGCCTGCCCTCAGCAGCGTCGTCAGGTTGTCCCATCCGGTGTCGGTGCCCCAGTCGACCTGGCCGACCGGCCACAGCATCCCGTTGCGGATCTCGTTCCCGATCGAGACCATGTCGACGGGCGTGCCCTGGGCCGCGAACGCCGCGATCACGTCGTGGGTATAGGTCTCGACCGTGCTTGCCAGCTGCGTTAGGTCTTGCCCTGGCAGGCGGCAGGAATGTCTTGATGCTGCGGGTCAGCCCAGAAGTCCGAGTAATGGATGTCGAGGTACAGCTTGTCGCCGGCCGCCGCGATCTTCTTGGCCATCTGCAGGTCCCTTTCGAGGTTGGGGTAACCGGGCGGCGGGTCGACCCACAGGCGCAGGCGGACGTAGTTGAGGCCGTGGGCGTTCAGGATCTGCAGTGCCGAGCCGCGTTTGCCGTTGTCGCTGTAGTCGGCCCCGGCTGCCTCCTCCAGCTGCTCGAACGAGAGGTCGGCGCCGCGCTGCTGGAGCACGCTCGCGCGGTCATGGGCGAACAGCCGCAGCGCCCCGATGCAGGGCGGCGTGCCGTCGTTGTCGGTCACCGAGACCTGCACGTAGCGGACGTCTGCGCCGCCCCCGGACAGGGGCAGGTAAACCGGCTCTGCCGCCGGAACCGACATCTGCTGTGCGGCCTTCGGCCGCGCCCAGTCGCCCGCCACGGTTGCATACGCGAGCGACACCGACGCGGTCGTCGCCTCGCGGCCCAGCGTCAGGCCAAAACCGTCGAGCCGGCGCGCCGCACCGAGGTCGACCGTGAGCGCCCCGGTCCACTCGGTCGCGCACCAGTTCGTCGACGCGCTGCCGTCGATCGCGTTGCTCGCCGGCGCGCCGGATGCCGCTGTCGACGCGCTCGCCGTCCCGGTCGGCGCAATGTCCAGCGCCGTCGCGTTCGGCGCCAGGGATGAGCCGGTGCCGGCGGGCGCGGCGGCGCTGCGTGCGAGCGCCAACACGGCGAGCCCAAGAAACGTCATGAGAGCGATGACGCCTACGGCTTCCAGGCGAACGAAACGGTGCAGGTGATTACGCATGAAGTCCTCCCCCTCCCGGCAACCGGGCTGGTACGAACACACCCGTCTCCGAGCACGAACGCGTATCGTGGGATTCCGGGCTTGCACGTACCCTCGGCCGCGACGCGGAGAACCCAGTGATCGCCGCGAGGGCGAGGAGACCTGCGGGCGTAGGTTCTAGGTCGAGGGTTGCGGCGCTGAGCGTCGGCGGGTCGCCTCGGGCCACTCGAAGCCGGGACAGCAGCACGTTGCCGCCACGCGCGCTTCCTTGCATTTGGCGGACGGCCACCTTAGGCTCGAAAGCTCACTGCGGCTGGCGCGCCGGAGGGGGTCGCGGCGGCTTCCTGGGGGGAGAAGGGAGTCACAATGAGGATAGTCATGTGCATCGCGGTGGTTGCCGCGGCGCTCGCAATTCCGGCGCTTGGCCTCGCCGCGTCGTCCCCGCAGCCGGTGATGACGGGGCTCGACAACCCGCGCGGGCTCGCATGGGGCCCGGAAGGCGGGCTCTACGTTGCCGAGGCAGGGCGAGGCGGCTCAGGCGTCTGCGTGCCCGCTCCGGACGCGCCGCCGCCGGCCGCGCGCTGCTACGGCGCAACCGGTGCAATCTCGCGCCTGTGGCACGGCGTGCAGGAGCGAGTCGTCGCCGGACTGCCGTCGGTCGCCTTCCTGCCGGCAGGCGACACGGCGGCCGGGCCGCAGCACGTCTCGTTCCAGGGACGCGGCGGGCTGTTCGTCACGATCGGGTGCAGCTGCAACAAAGCCACGCCCACGGGCGCGCTGCTCGACGGCCTCGGCTTCGGCTACCTGCTGCAGGTGTCGGCGTCGGGCAACACGAAGCAGGTTGCAGACGTCGCCCGCTACGAGGCGGGCGCGAATCCGGACGGTGGGCTGATCGACAGCAACCCCTACGGGCTGCTCGCGCTGCCCGGCCATCGCCTCGTTACCGACGCGGGCGGCAACTCGCTGCTCGACGTGTCCGCGAATGGCGGCGTGACGACCGTCACGACGTTTCCGAAGGCGCCGGTGCCGGGCCCGGCCGGGCCTCGTGACGCCGTGCCGACAAATGTCGTTGACGGTCCTGACGGCGCGTACTACGTCTCGACGCTAACCGGCTTCCCGTTCACGGCAGGGACCGCGTCTGTCTACCGCGTGGTTCCGGGCCAGGCTCCGACGCTCTACGCGTGGAACCTCACCGCGCTGACCGACCTCGCGTTCGGATCTGACGGGTCGCTGTACGTGCTCCAGCACGGTTTGGCAATCCCGTTCCCGTTCGCGGGCCCCGGGGCGATCTGGCGGGTGCCGCCGGGCGGCGGCGGCACGCCCACGCTTGTCGCGGGCAACCTGCCCCGCGCGACAGGCCTCGTCGTCGGCGCTGACGGAGCCCTGTACGTCTCCGTCAACGGGGCGTCGGCGGGCATCGGCGCAGTCTGGCGGATCGAGCCCTGAGGTACTCCGGTGTGAGGTGAGGCGGCATCGCCTCACCTCACAGCCGCCGTCTCGGCGCATCGCTCAGCGCCTCGGTCTCGACATCGAGCCGAAGCAGGTCGACTTCACGCGCGGCCACTTGGAGCGCGCCGGTGTCGAGGCGAGCCTCGTCGAGGCAGATGGGCTCGCCCTCCGTTTGCAGACGAGTCGTTCGACCACGTCTGGATGATGGCTTCGCGAGGCGGGATTTCTTGACGTCGACGAGGGCGAGCGGCTGTACTGGTGCCAGAACGACGACCTGACCGTCCAGGCGCGCTACACGGCCGAGGTGATGGAGAGCGCACTCGATGCGCTGGCTCGGTTGCCGGGCAGCGACGCCGCGGTTCTTCGCGATGGGCTGGCGGATCTGCGCAGGCTGCCGGATCAGCCCGGAGCCGGCCTTGGCTGGGTCGTTCACAAGTCGACGGCAATTCGCGAATCACCGCGTTAGGCTGGTCGAGAAAGGCGGCAAAGTCCTAGCGGCGTCTGCGGCTCCACTGGGGGAAAGGGGGAGCGATGTCGAAGATCGTCGGACTCATTCTCACGACCATGCTCTTGGGCCTGGCGGCTGGCGGGGCGGGTCTCGCCACGGCCGAGCACAACGCGCCTGTCGTCGCGATCACGCATGGCGTCATCGTCGGCGACGTCACGTCCTCGTCGGCCCTGCTCTGGGCGCGGGCGGACCGCGAGGCAACGCTGAACGTCGCCCTTTCCGGAGGGCCGCACGGGCGAATCGCGCGCGTGCAGGCGCGGGCAGCCGACGACTTCACCGCACGCGTCCCGTTCGAGCACTTGCGACCGGGGACGACGTACCGCTATCGCGCCTGGTTCAGCCTGCGCGGGCACGGCTCGTCACATGGGCCAGTTGCCACGGGATCGTTCCGCACGGCGCCGAGGGACGGCGAGGCCGCGCCGCTCCGTCTCGCCTTTGGCGGCGATCTCAACGGGCAGAACGTCTGCCGCGACGCAGCCGAGGGCATGCCGATTATGGAGACGGTCCGTGCCAGGCACCCGGACGTTTTCGTGGGCCTCGGCGACACCATCTACGCCGACAACACGTGCTCCGCAGTCGGCCTGTACGGGAACGCGCAGGTCCCGGGGAGCTTCGGCCCGGCTACCGACGTGCCGACGTTCTGGGCGCACTGGCGCTACAGCCGTGCCGATCCGGGCTTCCAGCGCCTGCTCTCGGGAACCGATTACGTCGGCGTCTGGGACGACCACGAGGTCGTCAACGACTTCGGGCCTCTCACCGACACCCGGAGCACACCTCCGTATACCCCGGGGGTTCACCTGATGCCGCTCGGGCTCCAGGCGTTCCTCGATTACACGCCGGTCGCAATCGCGGAGAACACGCCGCTGCGCCTCTACCGCTCGCTTCGCTGGGGGAAGAATCTCGAGCTGTTCGTGCTCGATACGCGCCAGTACCGAGATCCGAACTTCGAACCGGATGCGGACGCGCACCCGAAGACGATGCTCGGACGGGAGCAGCTGACCTGGCTGAAGGAGAAGCTCGCGGCCTCGGACGCGAGGTGGAAGGTGATCGTCTCGAGCGTGCCGATGTCGATCCCAACGGGATTCCCAGCGGTTCCGAACGGGCGCGACGGTTGGGCGAACTTCGACCAGACGACGGGCTACGAGCGTGAGCTCCTCGACATCCTCCGCTTCCTGCACGAGCACGCGATCCGCAACAGCGTCTGGATAACGACCGACGTCCACTTCGCGGAGGCCTTCCGGTACACCCCGTTCGCCGCCGACCCGGGCTTCGCCGTGCACGAGCTCGTGACGGGGCCGATGAACGCCGGCATCTTCCCGACGACGGACTTCGACACGACGCTCAATCCGGAGCGGCTCGCCTTCTTCGGACCGCCGTCGCCGGGCGCCGTGACGACGTGGACGGAGGCAAAGCGCTGGTTCAACTTCGGAGAGCTCAGCCTTGCGAGCAGCGGCACGCTGACGATCCGAATCGTCAACACCGCAGGAGACATCGCGTTCGAGCGCACATTGACGCCGTCATAACGTTCGCCGTCGCAGTCGCAGCCGGGCTCGGAGGAGCGGGCGCGATCTGGGATCGGTACCACGGCAAAGCGACGAGAGTAGGGTCTCCCGACCGGGGCGTGGCCGGTCAGCGCCAACCCAAGACTCTGGAACGCTCCCGCCGGGAAGCCAGTGGCGGCTCCGCTCCCCGACTCCCCCTGCGGCCGCCGGTCAGACCGCCTGCTTTCCACGTCCCGGGCCGAGGAAGCGGCTCAACGAAATCACGCTCCCCGCCCGCGCCCGGCGCCTCGAAGCGTGGCTGACGCCGAGTCGAAGGCCCACCGCCGTCAATCTGCTACCGCACTGAAGCCGTTGCACGCCGAGTGCTCGCCGGAGTCGAGGCGAGCGAAGTCAGATCGCGGAAGTCGGGCGGCTCGTCGGGCAGCAGCGGCATCTCGACCCCGCGGCCTCGGTCGAGGAGCACAGCACGGGTCAACGCGCGCGACCCGAAGCGCTGCCACACTTCGTCCAGGGCGGCGTCGAGCGCCTCGCTCCCGCGCCGGTCGAACGGGAATGTGAGCTGAACGGCGCGGCCGTCGTGGAGGTTGGCAACCGAGACGCCGACCAGCGTGATCCCGCGCCGTTCGATGATCGGCGCCGCGATCGCGAGCAGGTCTCGCGCCGTGGTGAGGATCGCGTCGGTGTTGGCGGTCGCGTACGGCAGCGTGTGCGAGCGGGTCGCCCGGGCGAAGTCGTCGAAGCGCAGCCGGAGAACGACCGTGCGGCCCGACCGGCCCGCGACGCGCATCCGGCGCGTCACCCGGTCGACCAAGCCGATCAATGCCGCATCGACGTCGTCGAGCGACCTCGGCGCGCGACCGAGCGCCCGCTGCGCGCCGATCGAGCCGCGCCGGCGGCGCGGCCGCACCGATCGCGGGTCCTCGTTGCGTGCGAGCGCGTACAGCTGACGCCCCGACGCCCGGCCGAGCAGCGAGACGAGTGCGTCCTCGGCGAACCCCGCGACCTGGCCGACGGTCGTGACGCCGAGGTCGTGGAGCCTCCGCGCGGTCACCGGGCCGACCCCCCAGAGGCGCTCGACCGGGAGGGGGTGGAGGAACGCGAGCTCGCGGTTCGGCGGCACGAGCAGGAGCCCGTCGGGCTTCGCGACCGCGCTCGCCACCTTGGCGAGGAACTTCGTGCGGGCGACCCCGACGGTGATCGGCAACCCGACCCGGTCGCGCACGTCGGCGCGCAGCTTCGTCGCGATCTCCATCGGGCTCGCGGTGCGCCTGAGGCTGTGCACGTCGAGGAAGGCCTCGTCGATGGAGAGCCCCTCTACGATCGGCGTCGTGTCCTCGAAGACCCGGTAGACGTCCTTGCTCGCCTCCGAATAGGCGGACATGCGCGGCTCGACGACGATCGCTCCCGGACAGAGGCGCCGCGCAAGCCCGACGCCCATCGGCGTGCGGACGCCCCTCGCCTTGGCCTCGTAGCTCGCGGCGAGAACGACCCAGCCGCCGACGAGCACGGGCCTGCCGCGCAGCTCCGGGCGGTCGCGCTGCTCGACCGACGCGAAGAACGAATCGAGGTCGGCGTGGAGGATGGTCGCCTCGCCGGTCACGCGCAGGCCGCCTCGGCGAGCGGCAGCACCGTCAGCTCCGGCGGTGGCCGGCGGATGAAGCCGTCGAGCAGCAGGAGCTCTTCCGCCTGCTCCGGCGTCAGCGGCTCGCGCTCGGCCGGCCGCGCGCACGCGGCCGCGCCCGTGGCGAGCTCGAGCCGCGCGCCGGCTCCGGGCGGCAGCGAACGGACCGCGCGCACCTCGCCGCCGGCGACGAAGAACGCCTTGCGCCAGCCCGGCGCGACCGCCGGCACGATCAGGCAGACCTCCAGCTCGCGAAGCTCTTCGAGCCGGCGAAGCCGGTCGATCACGCGTTCCAGCGCCTCGAGCCGGTCGCGCAGCCGCGCCGCCTCCTCGTAGCGCAGGCTCTCCGACAGGTGGGCCAGACGCTCGCGCAGGCGCTCAAGCGGCGCTCCCTCGAGCAGGCGCTCACGCTCCTCCGGGGTGCTGAACGCGAGCGCGCGTGTAGCCAGCGACGCCTGGCGGCGGCTCGTCAGCGGCCCGAGCTCCGTCGGCTGCTTCGTCACGACGAGCTCCTCGCCGCGAGGCCGCAGGTAGACGCCGTGCTCCCTGCGGCGGCTGCGCGAGTTCGCGGGCGGGCTCAGCTCACGGATCAGGCGCAGCTCCTCGAGAGCGGCCTCGAGCTCCGAGCCGAGCACGCGCCACTCGATCCGCTCCAGCGCGAGCAGCGCCGCCTCGACCGACGGCCGCTGCCGCTCGCTGCGGAAGTACGAGCGCAGGCGGGCACGGAGGTCACGGGCACGGCCGACGTAGAGCACCTGGTCGTGCTTGTCGCGGAAGAGGTAGACCCCCGGCCTCGCGGGCGCCCGCCGCGCGAGCGCGCGCTTTCCGTAGACGCGTCGCCGCCGGGGCGCCGCGAGCGAGCGGAGCTCGGAAAGCCGCCGAGCGCCCAACTCCTGGGCAAGGCCGATCAGGCACAGCAACACCTCGGCGGTCGCCTCGGCGTCGGGCAGCGCCCGGTGGCACGGCGTGGTGCCGACGCCGAAGAAGTGGGCGAGCGAGGCGAGGCCGACACGCCGCAGCCGCCCTTCGAGCAGCCGCCGTGCCAGTGCGGCCGTGCACAGCGGCGGCTCCGAAAGCCGCCGGCCCTCGCGAACGAGCAGCTCGCGCTCGAGGAAACGCTGGTCGAACCCCGCGTTGTGCGCGACCAGCAGGTCGTCGCCGGCGAAGGCGAGAAAGCGTGGGAGCACCGTCCGCACCGGCGGCGCGCCGCGAAGCTCCTCGTTGCGCAGCCCGGTGAGCCGCTCGACGGGGCCCGGCAACGCGACTCCCGGGTTGACGAGGGACTGAAACGAGTCGACGAGCTCGAGCCCCCGCACGCGGACGGCGCCGATCTCGCAGATCCGGTCCCGCTGCGTCGAGAGCCCGGTGGTCTCGAGGTCGAAGACGACGAACGCGGCCTCGTCGAGCAGCGGGTCGCGCGTGCCGCCGGTGAGGGAGACCGAGGCGCCGCTACAGACGACCCGGCTGTCGCCGGCCGTGACGTCGACGAGCAGCGAGGCGGCGAGCCCCTCCGAGATGGAGCTCGTGGCAAACAGCGACCGGGCCGCCTCGACGGTGGAGAGCGGCCCCGTCTCCTCCAGCGTCTCGACCAGGCGGTCGAGAGCGTCCAGCGCCAGCTGCACCCATCACATCTAATCGAACATATGTTCGATTAGCAAGCTCGGACACTAGGCCCGGGGCCGTTCGAGCGTGTCCCATTCGGGACTCAGGCGCGCAAACGAGTACAGCACGATGTAGCTCGCCAGCAGGAACGAGGTGAAGAGGACGGTCAGGCCGATGGGACGCGGATGTGCCAAGGGATCGAGCAGGCCCGACGCGACCTGGTCGGCGAGCGGGTACGGGTGCACGAGCACGTCCCAGGAGTTCCAGCGCTGGACCCGGCCGAGGTAGATGCCGAACGAGCTCACCGCGAGCGCACCGACGACGAGCGCCCATGCGTTCATCGCGCCCATCACCCGCCGCGCGACCGCGTGGATCAGGAAGAGCGAGGTCAGGCCGAGCAGCATGCCCGCCCACGCGGTCGTCGACAGCAGCAGCACGTCGTAGAGCAGCGGCACGCTGCCGCCGGGGCCGAGGTGCTTCAGGTCGGTCACCAGGTACGGCGCGTTTGGGAAGAACACCAGCCACAGCGCACCGAGCGGCAGGAGCAGCTGGAGCGAGGCGCCCGCCCTCGCGCGCGAATAGATGACGAGCGCGAGGCCAAACGGTATCCACGCAAGGAAGAGGTTCCACGCGAGCCACGCGTGCCCGCGGGACCCCGTGTAAACCATGCGCGCCGCCAGCATCGCCAGCGCGAACAGCGTCAGCAGCGCGAGCGACGCGACGATCGCGAGGCGGCGGTCGCTGAAGGAGCTGCGCAGGCGGGCGATCATGACGAGACCCTAGCTGCGCGCGTGGATCCGGTACACGATTCCGCGGCCCCAGTCGGCGACGAGCTGTGAGATAGGCGGCTTGACCGGCGTGACGACGTCGTAAACTTCGGTCGTGATCCCCACCGCCAACCCGGTCCTGGTGAAGCCGAGATTGCGAGGCGTCTTTCACGAGCTCGGCTTCTACGCCGCGCTCGGCATCGGTCTCGTGCTCGTCCTGTCGGCCCACGATGGACGTCCGCGGGTAGCCGCGATCGTCTTCGGCACCTGCGTCGCGACCTGCTTTGGCGCGAGCGCGCTCTACCACCGGCCCACTTGGACGCCGCCCGTGCGCGCCTGGCTTGCACGCCTCGACCATGCCGGTGTCTATCTGCTGATCGCGGGTGCCTACGCCCCGTTCGGAATTCTCGTCATGTCGCCGGCGTGGGCGGTGCCCGTGCTCGCGCTTGTCTGGAGCGGTGCGCTCATCGGGATTCTGCTGAAGCTTTTCTGGGTGCGGGCGCCGAAGTGGCTCTCGGCCGCGATCGGCCTCGTGATCGGATGGGTAGGCGCCGCAGCCTTCTCGCAGCTGTTGAAGCTTCAGCTCCCAGGTGTGCTGCTTGTTGTCGCCGGTGGCACCCTCTACACGGTCGGCGCCATCGTGTACATGCGGCGGCGGCCTGACCCGGTGCCACGTGTCTTCGGATACCACGAGCTCTTCCACGTGCTGACGCTCGCGGCAACGGCCTGCCTCTACGTCTCGGTTGCGTTCTTCGTCCTGCCGCTCGGCTAGGCCACCGTCTTCGTGCCTGTCACAGGCCCGTGGAGGGCGGCGGCTTCAGCGTGCGGGCTCCCTGAAGCTTCCTGCGGACGCAGAAAGCTAAGGCCCGAGTGACCCGCTACGACGGGATCGGCCTGACGTATACGGCGACCCGACAACCTGATCCACGGATCGAGGCTGCTGTGCGGGCCGCCCTTGGAGATGCCAGGTCGGTCGCAAACGTCGGCGCGGGAGCGGGCTCATATGAGCCACGTGATCGCAGCGTGATCGCGATCGAGCCTTCTCAGACGATGATCGAGAAGCGTCCCGTCGGGGCCGCACCCGTAATCCAAGGCTCTGCAGAGGCATTGCCGCTCGACAGTGACTCAGTCGATGCCGCGATGGCGGTGTTCACGATCCATCACTGGCAGAACATTCGTCGAGGGCTTGCAGAGCTGCGGAGAGTCGCGCGGCGCAGGGTCGTCATCTTGACGTGGGACAAGAGCTTCGCTGGAAGCTTCTGGCTGACGCGAGACTACGTGCCGGAGCTCGACGAGTGGACGGTGAGTCAACTCCCGTCCATCGATGACATCGAGACTGAGCTGGGGTCACTCGAACGGCACTCGCTGCCTGTCCCGCGGGACTGCCGTGACGGATTTCTGCGTGCGTTCTGGGGGCGGCCGGAGGCGTATCTCGAGCAGCACGTCCGCGAGAACAGCTCGCAATTCAACTTGGTCGATCTCGTCGCCGTCGAGCGTGGCATCGACCGCCTCGAACGGGACCTGTCCAGCGGCCGCTGGGATAGGCGGCACGGTCACCTGCGCACGCTCGACTCGCTCGACCTCGGCTACGTCCTCCTCGTAGCCACGAGCAGCACCTGCGGGGAGCAAACCGAAACCAGCGAACAGCGCCCTCTGGTGGGCCAGCGTTACGGTCACCCGAGCGGCCGCGCCCGGCTCTCTGCGCTGAGATCATGGCTTCGATGACACAGGCCTCACACGCGCGAGATCGCAATGACCAAGACATTTAGCTTCCAGCTGCGCGGAGCGACGGGCAGCGTGACTGTCTCCTTCGAGGCGAATGAGGATCCAGCGCGGTGGGGCTACGACACGCTAGGGCTGACGTGGCCGAGCGAGCTCGCGAAAGGGCTTCCCGTGCTCGACGCGCAGACGGAATGCTCGCTCGAGGGCTACGCGGCGATCATGGGCTGGATCCAGATCGTGCGCATAGACGTCCTCGATTCCAGTCAGCCGATCGCGCCCGGGGTCGACAAGGCGCCTGTGGGCCACCATGAGTGGGTGGACGGCCCACCGCAACTCCGTGGCCTCGGCGTGCCGTTCACCTCGTTCGGCAAGTGCCCGACCCTGTTCGACGCGCCGGCCTCGACCGAGAGCGACACGACCTTCCTCGCCGACTCCTTCTTGACGACCAGCCCGGACGCCTTGATCAGCCGCGTGTCCTTCCCGATTCTCGGGCTTCGCTGGGGCTACTCGACGCGCGCCGGGCAGCCACACGAGCTTCACGAGCCGACCTTGCTCGACGAAAGCCATTGGGCCGAGGCACTGCCGCTCCTGCGCGAGACCTTCCCGGAGTGGCAGTTCAGACCGGAGTGGCCCTCTTAGGGCCGCCGCCGCTCGAGGCTCAGCGAAGAGCTTCCTCGAACCGTGGGTCGTCGCGTACGGCGGCCAAGTCGTCGTCGCTACGCGCTTGCTCGCGGAACGGCGGGAACAGCTCGACGGACCGCTGGAGGTGGCCGAACGTCTCGTCGGCGGTCTCGCCCGCGAGGGTCGCGAAGCATGCGTAGTTGTAATGAAGGCCCGGGTTGTCCGGCACGTGCTCGAGGCCATCGCGGACCGCTTCGAGCGCGTCGGCGTAGCGCTGCTCGCCGTAGGCGGTCATCGACTTGCTGTGGAATGGCCACGCCTCACCCCAGTCGAGCGCCCGGTATGCCTCGCCGGGTGTCGCGCCGAGGGCGAGGACGGTTCCGTCCCCGGTCGCCTTCCGCCGTGACTCCGGCCGGACGGACACGAGCGTCCCTGCGGGCGCCTCGACCGTCTCGCCGTCGACCTCGAAGGTCGCGTTCCCGTCGAGCACGATGTACAGCTCTTCCTGACCCGACCCCGACTCGTCGTGGTCGTTGATCAACGTGCCGTCCTCGCCGGGCGTGTAGGCGTTGACTCCGAATGCATGGATCCCGAGGTGCTCGCGCACCGGGATACTCCTACCGCGCCGCTCGATGTCGTCCAGGCGCGCGACCTGCATCTTCGGGTTGTCGTTCATCCGATCACCTCCGTGCAGCGCAGGTTGTTGCGAATCCTCGATCGTAGTCACGCGACGTTCACACCGGCGGGCGTATCGCGCGCCGGCCGCGGTGGCGCCACCCTGACGAGAGCCCCAGACGGGACCCCGCCACACTCACAGTACGGGAATATCACTCGATGTCTCCGGTCATCTGACGGTGCGGGCTATTCGCGGGTGACGAGGTACGCTGCCCGCGTGATCCCGTGGATCGTCTTTGCCCTGGTCGTCGTACCCTTGGTCGTCGTCGGCTTCGTGGCCACACGTCGCAGAACGGTCGCCGGCGAGCATCCCGCGAGCGAGGACGCGCACGCAAGAGCGCAAACGGAGCAGGAGTTCGCGGAGGCGGAGGCCTACGAGGCGAAGTGGCGTGAGAAGGACAAGGAGAGGTACCACCAGGAGCACTTGCCCTAGTCGGGTCGCCTGCGCCGCGTACGAGAATGTGACCCGAGGTCGAGCCGGGGGGTCCTGCGCCCGCCCGGCTCCCCAGTAGAGATCCAGCCGACCGAGCTGGAAGCTAGGAGAGGTCGCTGAGCGAGAGCGGGGGCCCGAGGATCTCGCAGCCATAACCTGCGAACAGGCGCACCAGCCCGTCCATCGGCGGCATGACGGCATCGGCCGGGGGTTCCGAGCCAGAGACGGGAACACCGAGGCTGACGAAGACCTGTTCGACCCCACCGGGGCTGGCCGTCACGAGCATGCGTGCGCGCTCCGAGCGGACGACGTAGGCGTGAGGGATGTCGCGCGGAGCGAAGAGGAAGTCACCCGCCGCGACGTCGATCCGCTCCTCGCCAACGAGGAAGGTGACCTCGCCCTGGAGGACGTGGAACGTCTCGTCCTCGTTGTGGTGAAGATGCAGGGGCGGCCCGGTGTCGCGCGGGTCGTCGACCTCGATCTGCGAAAACGCGTTGCCGGCCTCGGCACCGCCTGCTTTGACGGTCACGCGGCCGCTCTTCCACCAGATGTCGGCAAGGCCTTCGCCTGAGGCGAGGCGGTAAGGCTTGATGGCGGCGACGATCTCGGGGGGCATGGCAGTCCTTTCGTGGCTGCGCGAAGAGCTTTTCGCGCCGATGGCTCGGCCAAGTTAGGCCCCGAGATACGAGCTCGAAGCCATCGGAGACGCTTCCCGACGGTGACTCCGCGAACGGGTCGCGGTGCGGCAATAAGGCCGATTGAGCAACCGAGTCTACGGGCCTGCACGGCGGAGCGCATCAGGCACGCGCCGGCGCAAGACGACGAGTATCGGACAGTCGGCGGTGGCGGCTCAGGCCCTGGGGATGTCGGCGCTGAATGCCTGGCTGCTAGTCGCCTCAGGCGCCCGCCCAGTGCTCGTCCCAGAACGCCGACTGCTGCTTGCCGTCGACGTCGGTGAAGCCGTACTCGCGGGCAAGGGCGGGAGTGGTGAAGACGCCGCCCGACTTCTCGAGCACGTCCGGGTCGGCGGCTAGCGCCACGATCGCTCGCCCGGGGAACTCCGGCGATTCGGCCTTCGCCGCGGTCTCGGGGCTCAGGTCCATCCGCTCGAGCCGCATGAAGCCGGGTGAGACCGCGAGGCAGGTGACGCCGTGCGGCCGGAGGTCGTCCGCCATCTGCTCGGTCAGCTTGTTGGTCGCGTTCTTCACGACCTCGTAGAACGTGACGCCGTGCGGGCGGTCGAGCACCCAGGTGATGTTCACGATCAGCCCGCGGCCAGCTTCGATCATCATCGGCGCGGCCAGCGTCGAGGCGAATGCAGTAGCCCGCAGGCCGCCGCGGAACATCAGGTCCCAGTGGCGCCATTCCATCTCCCAGAACGGCGTCTCGTAGTAGAGCGGGAGCTCGTAGCCACTCCAGGCGTTGTTGACGAGCAGGTCGAGGCGGCCCTGCTCGGTGCGGATCCGCTCGAAGAGCGCCTCGACCTGCGAGTCGTCCGTGTGGTCGCAGCGAACGGCGATGCCCGTGCCGCCGCGTGCGCTCAGCTCCTCGGCGGTGTCGTCGATCGTGCCGGGGCGGTCGAGTGTGGTCGGCTCGCCGCGGACCGAGCGGCCGGTGACGTAGACGACCGCGCCTTCCTCGCCGAGGACGAGCGCGATGCCCTTGCCGCCGCCCCGACTGGCACCGGTCACGAGCGCTACGCGATCCTTCAGGCGGGGCTTGGTCACGAGGAGCTCCGGCAAGGAAGTTTCTCATCTTCGTGCACGATGAGCGCTGGCCGCCGCGGTCACTATCCGCTCATGCGTCTCGTCCGGGTGGGAGACCATCGCGCAGTGTCCGCTCGTGACCTCGATCGTGTCGGCGCCCATCCGCTGTGCGAACTGCCTCTCGGCATCGGGTGGAATCACCTCGTCGTTCTCGGCGACCAGATACCACGAGGGCAGTGACTTCCATGCGGGGGTGCCCATCACGTCGTCGAACGTGGACAAGGGCAGAGGCTGCTGCACGGCGTACATCACCTTCGACTTGACCGGGTCGATATCGGGAGCGAAGTGACCGAGGAAATCATCCTCGGGGAGCCAGGCGAAGCCCTCCGAGTCGACATCGATGTTCGCCAGCGCCGGGGTCGGAGGACCCGTTAGCAGCGCGCCGATCGACTCACCCTCGTCGAGCCCGAAGGCCGCTATGTAGACGAGGCCGACGACGTTCGGTGCGTCGGTGCCGAGCGAGGTGATGACCTGGCCTCCGTAGGAGTGGCCCGCGAGAATCGTCGGGCCGCTCTGCCGGGTGAGCACGTGGCGGACCCTCGCGACGTCAGCCGCAAGCGAGGTCTCCGGAAGCTGTGGGGCGGTGACTTTGTAGCCGTCGGCCTGTAGGCGCTCGATTACGTTGCTCCAGCAAGAGCCGTCTGCCCAGGCTCCATGGACAAGGACGATGTTCGGTAGAGCAGCCATGAGTCACGTCCTTTGGTGGGGACATCGACCCTACAGGCACGGTTGCGCCGGGCCTGACTCGACGTCGTGGACGCATGCGCTAGGAGGCCACGGCGTTACCCTTTGGCTATACGCAGCGGTGGTGACAGCCGGGAAGGCAGTGTCATGTCCAGCGAGCAGTTGTATGACACCATCGGAGCCACCTACACGGTGACGCGGCGCACCGAGCCGCGGATCGCCGCGCAGGTCTGGGCTGCGCTCGGCGATGCGCGGACCGTGCTCAATGTCGGGGCCGGCACCGGCTCCTATGAACCCTCCGACCGTGAGGTCACCGCGGTGGAGCCGTCGGCAGTCATGCGTGCGCAGCGGCACGCAGGCGCAGCGCGGTGCGTGGCTGCCACCGCGGAAAACCTTCCGTTCGAGGACCAGTCCTTCGACGCCGCGATGGCTTTTGCCACCGTTCATCACTGGCAAGATCCGATTGCCGGCCTCCGAGAGATGCGGCGCGTAGCTCGCCGCGTGGTGGTGTTCACGTGCGACACCAATGACCGGAGTTGGCGTCGCCGGTTCTGGCTGACTCGTGACTACCTCCCCGAGGTCGCTTCCTCCCGCGTCGGCCTCGCTACCGAGCTGGCCCGCGCGATCGGAGCCCGGATGGAGCCGGTGCTTGTTCCATGGGATTGCGCTGACGGCTTCTTCGAGGCCTACTGGCGCCGGCCCGAGGCGTACCTGGACGAGAACGTCCGTCGCGGAATATCGGTGTGGGCCACAGTCGGGCGGGAAGCCGAGCAGAGGGCAGTGCGCGGCCTCCGTGATGACGTTGCAACTGGTCGGTGGGCCGAACGCAACCGCGACCTCCTCGATCTCGAGGCGGCAGAGCTTGGCCTTCGACTGCTTATCGCCTGAACCCGCCACAGCCTGGTACCACTTGGCTGGGCGAGCGTGCGGGAATGAAGCTTGAGCGGTCTACGAGGAAGGCAACGCGCGCTCGAGGGCCGCCCGGTCGGTCGGCCCGCCGTGCGTGGCGAGCACATGCTCGACCGGCCGCTCGAGCAGCGGGCGCAACCCCTCGGTGACCTGCTCGCGCGTCACGCCGTCAGGTAACCACTCAGGCGGGATCTCGAGGCCTAGGCCGAAGTCGACAAGCGTGTCGCCGGCGATGACCGCGCCGCGGCTCTCGACCCAAAGCACGACGTCGTTCGGCTCCCTTCCGGGGAACGCCTCGACTCCGAAGGGCAGCTGATCGCCCGCCGAGAACAGGTGCCCCTCGACCGTGTCGCTGGCTAGCAGCCAGGCCACGTCCGGGCTGCCCTCGTCGGGCGGAGGCACGAATACCGGAGCGCTGAACCGCTCCGCCAGGCTCTGCGTATCGCGCTCGTGCCACGGGCACGTCAGCACGATCGCCGCCTGGCGGTCGGCGGCAAGCTCGACGATCTCTCTCGGCGGGGCCAGCGGATCGAACAGCAGCATCTGATCGCCGTTGTCGATCGCGTAGGACGAAACTACTCCCGTGTTACTCGGCGTCTCAGCGGTCGCCGCGAGGCGCTGGCGAAGCGCCTCGTTCTCAGGCCCCGGCCAGTCTGGGTGCGGTGCCTCCCAGTGCCACAGACCCGATTGCAGTTCGCGCACGGGCTGATGGTATGCGACCAGAGTTGGTTCGCCGCGTGCGACGGGGGCGCACCCTCCTGTCTTGTTAAGCCTCGCATGGGCGAGCGTGCTTACGCCAGCTCTGCCGCTGCTTCGTTGAACACCTCGGTGTGGACGTCGACATCGGCCTCGGTCGTCGCGGGCGACATCAGGGCCATATTGTGGAACGGCGTCAGCAGGATGCCGCGGTTGAGAGCGTAGAGATGGATCAGCCGGTCTAGCAGGGCGTTGCCACCGGCCGCCGCCTCGCTGCCGGTGCTCGGGCGCTCCGCGCGGAACAGGTACTCGACCCGGCAGCCGAGCCTCGTCACGTGCCAGGGCAGGCCGTGCCGCTCGATCGCGCCCGCGACCCCCGCCTCGAAGCGCTCACCGAGGGCGATCATCCGCGCGAACGCCTCGTCCGTGAGCACCTCCGCCAGCGTCGCCCGCGTGGCCGCCAGCGAAAGGACGTTCGCGGCGACGGTGCCGCCGACGCCGCCCACGTCGGCGCGCTCGTCGGCCGGCAGCAGCGCCTCGAGGCGCTCGGCGACCTCGGCCGAGAAGCCGTACGCTGCGGCTGGGATCCCGCCTGCGATCGGCTTCCCGATCGTGAGTAGGTCCGGCGCAAGCCCGAAGGCGGCCGTGTAGCCGCCCGGCCCGGCGCAGATCGTGTGCGTCTCGTCGATGATCAGCAGCGTCGCGGTGTCGCGGGTCGCAGCGCGCAGCGCGTCGTGGTACCCGGGCTCCGGCAGGACGATGCCGATGTTCGTCAGCGCCGGCTCGGCGAGGACGCAGGCGACGTCGCCGTGTGCCAACTCCCGCTCCAGAGCGTCGGCGTCGTTCCACTCGGCGACGCGCGTCGTCTCGTCGAGCGGCACCGGCGGCCCAACGTTTCCTTCGCGCGCAACGACCGAGCCGTCCCGCAGCGTCGCCACCGTCTCGTCGACCGAGCCGTGGTAGCACCAGTTGAAGACGAGGATCTTCGGCCGGCCCGTGAGCTCGCGCGCGAGCCGGATCGCGAAGCGGTTGGCGTCGGTCGCGGTCAGCGCAAACTGCCAGCGCGCGAGGCCGAAGCGGCGCGCCAGCTCGCGCCCGACCCAGAGCGCGTCCTCGCTCGGCAGCATCAAGGTGATCCCCTTCGCCGCCTGCTCGCGCAGCGCGCGCACCGTCGGCTCGGGCGAGTGGCCGGTCATGGCCGCCGTGTCGCCAAGGCAGAAGTCGACGTACTCGTGGCCGTCGACGTCGGTGAAGCGGGCACCGTGCGCTTCGGCGGCGAAGACGGGGAAGCCGCCGGGCCAGCGGATCATCCACGGCATCGGCACACCGCTCAGCAGCGGGCCCTTCGCCTCCTCCGCCAGCTCCCGCGAGCGTGGGTGCTCGCGCTCGAACCGCTCGAGCTCGCGCTCGAGCAGCGCCTCCGCGCTCACCGGCGCACCGCCGCCAGGGCAACCACGCTCACCGCCGCCCAGCCTGCCAGGTAGAGGAAGGCCGCGCGCGGGGAGACGAGCGTCCAGAGCGCGCCCGCAACCGCCGAGGCGGCGAGATTGGCGAAGCTCTGGATCGTCGCGAGCGCGCCGAACGCCGAGCCGAGCAAGGCCGGCGGTGCCAGCAACGCGACCGCCGCGCCCTGTGCCGTCTCGACGGCGCCCTTGCCGGTCCCGGCGAGCGCGAAGAGCGCCGCGAGCAACGCGATGCTGGCCCCGGCGAGGGCGAAGCCGACGAAGGCTGCGAGCGCGCCGAACGCGCCGACGACGAGTACGGCCGTCGCGCCTCGCCGGTCCGTGACATGCCCGGCGGGAACGCTGATCACCATCGCGGCCGCGTTGTAGACGGTGTAGAGGACGACCGCGAGCCGCACCGCCGAGTCGTGGCCGTGGTTGGGCGTGAGCAGGTCGGTCGCGCGCAGGATCAGCAGCGTGGCGGCGACGTTGGCGAGCTCGAACGCCGTCACCGCGCCGAGCAGCCGGCCGAGGCGGCCGTGCAGCACCGGCCTGATCCGGATCCGCAGCGGCGGACGCTCGTGCCGCTCCAGCCCCCGCGCGGAGCGCACGGCGATGAAGATCGCCAGCGCCGCCAACAGTCCCGGAATGACCGAGAGCAGGATCGCCTCCCGCACCCCCACGACCGCGATCAACCCCAACGCGAGCAGTGGCCCTGCGATCGCGCCCGCGTTGTCCATCGCCCGCTCGAACCCGTACGCGCGGCCGTATGCGTCGGGCTCCACGACGTCCGTCAGCAGTGCGTTCCGCGACGGTGTCCGCAGGCCGCGCGAGAGCCACGCGCCCGCGCGCAGTACGCCGACTTGCCACACCGCCGTGGCCGCGCCGATCAACGCGCTCAGGACCGCGGTTGCCGTGTAGCCGCCCATCGCCGTCGCGCGGCGGCGACCGGGGTCGTCCGCGAGCGCGCCGCCCGCCAGCTTCGCGGCCCCCGCGATCCCGTCGGCGATGCCCTCGATCGTCCCGAGCGCCGCCGCCGGCGCGCCGAGCGTCGTCGTCAGCAACGAGGGCAAGAGCGCCGTCGGAACCTCGTGACTGACATCCGAGAAGAAACTCGCCACGCCGATCCCGGCGACGCCGCGGTTCAGCCAGCGAGGATGCACGCCGCCCTGTCACCGGAGCCGCGGCCGGCCGGCTCGTGGAGCAAGCAGCGATCGCTCCAGACGACCGGCATGGAAAGCTCCACCCGGCGACTCTACAGTCCTCTCGTGCCCGACGACCCTCCCGACCCCAGAGGCCCGAGGCCGCGCGAGCTCGGCGTCCTGATCGGCGAGCGCGAGCCCGGCCCGAGCAACTCGATCGCCGACGTCGAAGGCGTCCGTGTCGGCCACGTGACCGTTTGGCGCGACGAGCCCGACCCCCCCGCGGGCCGCGGCGTCGCGCGCACGGGGGTGACCGCCGTCGTGCCGCCCGCGCTGCCGCTCGCGGCCGGCGTCGCCGTGCTCAACGGCGCGGGCGAGCTGACCGGCTCGCACGAGATCCGCGAGTGGGGCCTGCTCGAGACGCCCGTCTACCTGACCTCGACGCACGCCGTTGGCCGCGTCTACGACGGCGCGATCGAGCTGGCCGTGCGAAACGACCCACTCGTCGGGGTGGAGGAGTTCATCATCCCGGTCGTCGGCGAGTGTGACGACGGCCACTTGAGCGACGCGCGCACCGTGCACGTCGAGCGCGAGGATGTGGCCCAAGCGGTGGACGGCGCGACCGGCTGGCCCTTCGCCGAGGGCGCCGTCGGCGCAGGGACCGGCATGAGCTGCCTCGGCTGGAAGGGCGGGATCGGCAGCGCAAGCCGGCGGGCGGGCGAGCACGTCGTGGGCGCCCTCGTGCTTTGCAACTTCGGCTCGGCGCGGCAGCTGACCATCGCGGGCGTTCCGGTCGGCCGCGCGCTCGCTGGCGAAGACCGGGAAAAGCCCGGCGGCAGCTGCATCGTCGTCGTCGCCACCGACGCGCCGCTCAGCTCGGCGTCCCTCGAGCGGATCGCCCGCCGTGCAGGGCTCGGCCTCGCGCGCACCGGCTCGGTCGCGCACCACGGCAGCGGCGAGATCTTCGTCGCGTTCTCGACCTCGCGCGACGGCGAGCTCAAGGGCCGCGAGCTCGACCCGCTCTTCGCCGCGACCGTCGAGGCGACCGAGGAGGCCGTAGTGAACACGCTCTGGGCCGCGCCAGACGTGGCCGGCCGCGAGGGCCGCGTTCAGCGCGGGCTGCCACACGAGGAGACGCTCGAGCTCCTGCGCGCGCACGGAGCGCTCGCGTGAGGGTGCTCGTGATCGGCACCGGCGGCGTCGGCAGCGCCGCCGCCGCGGTGGCGCAGAAGCGCGACTTCTTCGAGCGGATGACCTTCGCCGACCTCGACCCGGCCAGGCCGCAGGCCCTCGCCGAGCGGCTCGGCGACGAGCGCTTCGCCGCGGCGCAGATCGACGCCTCCGACCAGGCCAGCGTCGCCGCCCTGGCGCGCGAACACGACGTCGTCCTCAACGCGACCGATCCGCGCTTCAACCTGCCGATCTTCGAGGCCGCCTTCGAGACGCGCTGCACCTACCTCGACCTGGCGATGTCCCTCTCGAGGCCCGGAACGCTGCTCGGCCAGGAGCAGCTCGACCAGCACGAGCGCTGGCACGAGGCGGGCCTGCTTGCGCTCGTCGGGATCGGCGTCGAGCCAGGCCTCTCGGACGTCTTCGCCCGCTACGCGGCCGACCACCTTTTCGGCGAGATCGACGAGGTGGCCGTGCGCGACGGCGCCAACCTCGCAGTGGAGGGCTACGACTTCGCGCCGACCTTCTCGATCTGGACGACGATCGAGGAGTGCCTCAACCCACCGCTCGTCTGGGAGTGCGAGCGCGGCTGGTACACGACCGAGCCCTTCAGCGAGCCTGAGGTCTTCGACTTCCCGGAAGGGATCGGGCCGCTCGAGTGCGTCAACGTCGAGCACGAGGAGGTGGTGCTCGTGCCACGCTGGGTCGAGTGCCGCCGCGTCACCTTCAAGTACGGCCTCGGCGAGGAGTTCATCGACGTGCTGAAGACGCTGCACAAGCTCGGCCTCGACTCGACCGAGCCCGTCTCGGTGCGCGGAGTCGACGTCGCGCCGCGCGACATGGTGGCTGCGGCGCTGCCGGACCCGGCGACCCTCGGCGACCGCATGCACGGCAAGACCTGCGCAGGCACCTTCGTCACCGGCACCGGAAGGGACGGGCAGCCGCGCGCGACCTACCTCTACCACGTCTCCGACAACGAGCAGACGATGCGCGACTACGGCTCGCAGGCGGTCGTGCTGCAAACCGCGCTGAACCCGGTCGTCGCGCTCGAGCTGCTCGCGAACGGAAGCTGGAGCGGCGCCGGCGTGCTCGGGCCGGAGGCCTTCGACGCGGTGCCGTTCCTCGACCTGCTCACCGCCTACGGCGAGCCGTGGAAGCAGATCGACCGCTAGGCCGCGGCGCCGCGCACCCCCTCTGGCCGCTGTTCGTGCTCGTCGTCGGCGCAGCCGTGCTCGTGTTGGTGCTCGCGCACCCGGCGGTCGACGAGAGCTGGGAGAACCATCCGGCGCACTTCTGGCTGGTGTTCACCGCGGCGGCGATCAACGTCGCGCTCGGCTACGCGGTCGGCGTGGCGGCGCGGCGGCGTCGCGACGCGCGGCTGTTCCTGGTCTCGCTCGCCTTCGTTTCCGCCGCGGGCTTCCTCGGGCTGCACGCGCTCGCGACGCCCGGGGTGCTGATCGGCAAGAACGCGGGCTTCGAGCTCGCAACGCCGGTCGGGCTCGTGGTCGCGGGCGTCTTCGCCGCGGCCTCGGGGCTGCCGCTGCGGCCGCGCGAAGCCGAGCGCGTCCTGGGCTGGGCCTGGCTCCTCACCGGCGGCCTCTTCCTGCTGATGGCCGTCTGGGCGGTGGTCTCGCTCGCCGAGGTCCAGCCGCTCTCCGGCGAGCTTGGAACCGAGCAGCTGGACGGCTGGCAGATCACGCTGGCCGCGATCGGCGTCGTCCTCTACGCGGTCGCCGCGATCGGCTACTACCGCCTCTACCGCCGCCGGCGCGAGCCGTTCCTGCTGGTCGTCGCCCTCGCGTTCGCGCTGCTCGCCGAGGCGATGCTCGTGATCGCCTGGGCCCGCAACTGGCGCGTCTCGTGGTGGGAATGGCATCTGCTGATGCTGGTCGCCTTCGTCGCGATCGCGATCAGCGCCCGCACCGAGTGGCACGAGGAGCGCTTCGCCCCGCTCTACCTCGATGAGACGCTGGCCGGCACGCGCGAGGTCAGCGTGCTCTTCGCCGACCTCGCGGGCTTCACGTCGTTTGCGGAGCAGACCTCGCCGGCGGGGGTGGCGGCGATGCTGAACGGCTACTACGGGCGCCTGGTGCCGCTACTCGAGGCGGAAGGCGGCGTCGTGCACCAGATCATCGGCGACGCGGTCATGGTGATCTTCAACCAGAACGGCGACCAGCCCGACCACGCGGTTCGGGCGGCGCGCACGGCGCTCGCGTTCCAGGACGCGGCAACCGAGGTCGCCGAGCGGCACCCCGGCTGGCCGCGCTTCCGCACCGGCCTGAACAGCGGCGAGGTGCTGGCCGGCCTCGTCGGTGGCCCGAGCGGCCACCGCAAGCACGGCGTCGTCGGAGACACCGTCAACCTTGCGGCGCGGCTGGAGTCGATCGCGCCGGTCGGCGGGGTCGTGATCGGAGCGGAGACGGCCACCGCGCTTCCGCCTGGAGCCGTCATCGAGCGCCTGCCGCCGTTGGAAGTGAAGGGGAAGGACCAGTCGGTGGAGGCGTACGTGCTTCACGGGCTCTGGCCGGACGCGTGATGCAGCTCGAGTTACGGCACCTGCGCTATTTCCTCGCGGTCGCCGAAGAGTCCCACCCAGGCGATGGCAACTGGGCGCTGTGGACGATGCGCGGAGACGGCAGCGGCCGGCGCCCACGGCGACTACCCCGCCGCCTGGTGTCCTGACGGCTCGCGGCTTCTCTACAGCGCGGAGACGCGGGGCGATCACGAGCTGTTCGTGATGAACGCGGACGGGTCTGGCAAACGGCGCGTTACCCGCTGGCGCGGGCCCAGGCAGCCCGAACGCGTGGCTCCCGGACGGGCGAATCGTGTTCGCGCACTAGCGCGCCTCGCGGAGCTTGCGCTCGACCTCCTCGCGTGTTGTGCGGTCGGCCGAGAGCCGGCGCTCCAAGACCTCGCGCAGGCGCTCCTCGTTACGCCTCCATTCCGCCCATTGCTCAGGTGGCGTCTTCCGGCGCCCACTCTTCGCCATCGTCGTCTCCTTCCAGCAGCCGGATGATTCGGCTCAGCTTCAGGTTGATGTCCTGAATCGCAAAGAGCGTAGCGGTCAGTTCCTCGCGCGACAGCAGGGGCTCCGCCTGCATCGCTTGAGCTTGTCTGCGTCATGCGCTCGCCGCAAGACGCTCTTCGAGCCGTGCCCCGCGGGCGGCAGCACGACGGCTCGTACCGCCGCGGCGAGCCGTGCAGTGCGGGCTACCGACAGGCGCCCAGCTGGAAGCTCGACGACGAAGGCGGTCGTGCCGGGAAAGGTCGCGTTCGACCAGCCGGTCGCCGTGCCCGGGTAGGGCGAGAGGTAGCAGGCGGCGCAAGCCCGCGAGGCGCGCGAAGCGGTGCTGCAGGCCGAGGTTTCCCCGCGTGAGGACGACCATGTTCAGGTGCTGGTGGAACCAGATCGTCACGGCGGGCCGCACATGCCTGATCAGGCGCATCAGCGCGCGCGTCTCCGGCTCGGACGCCGGCCGCGGTCCCGAGTAGTACGCGCCGCGGAGGCGCCGCCAGCGGTGCGGGAAATTCCGGTTCAGGTCGACGCGGTGCGCGTTGCGACGCTTGCCTGCCGCGTGGCCGTCGGGGTTCGCGTCGGGGACGAGCCAGAGGTCGACGCCGTCGAGCGGGCTGAGTCTTCGCAGCCGGTTGATCACCGCGACCCCGGCGCACTCGTTTCCGTGCAGACAGCCGACGACCAGCACCTTCCGCGCGGCCGCAGAGTCGCCGAGCTCGTAGGCGACGATCCGGCGGCCTTGCACCGAGTGGCCGACGAGATGCGCCGTTGCCGCAACCGCGGCAACGGCGAGGAGGGCGAGCAGCCGCATCAGCGCGTATCCTCACGCCTCGCTTGACGCTTGTGGGTCTCCTCCGTTTCGTCCTCTCAGCCGTGCTGCTCGTGGCCGCGGCCGGGAAGGCGCGTGCCGGCGCCTCGGCGCGGGACGCGCTGCGCTCGTACGGGCTCAATAACGCGCGCTTGCGCGCCGTCGCCTGGGGCGCGGCGATCGCAGCCGAGGTGGGGCTCGCGGTTGCCGTCGCGATCGACGTCGACGCCGCGTTTGCCGCCGCCGCGCTGATGTTCGCGTTCGCGCTCGCGCAGGTCGTCGCGATCGCGCGCGGCCGGGCGGGCGCGCCGTGCGGCTGTTTCGGGAGTCGCTCGCGGCTCGGCTGGGGAAGCGTGATGCGAACCGGGCTGCTCGCGTCCGCCTTCCTCGCCCTGCCCTTCCTCCCCGACGGGGAGCCGTCGACAGAGACGTGGCTCGGGATCGGCCTCGGGGTCGCGCTGGTCGGGGTCGCGGCGCTCGCCGTCGCGCTGCTCGCGCTGGCGCGCGAGCTCGGCGAGCTGCGCCTGGCGGTCGCCCCGCAGGCGGCGCTCTCGATCGACCACGAGGGCCCGGAGCTCGGCGGCCGCGTCGGCCTGATCGACCGTTTCGAACGTGATCCTCGAAGCCGTAGGCTTGTCGCAGCGTTCACCTCGCCGAATTGCTCGCTGTGCGCGGCGCTCGAGCCGTCCCTCCGGCTCCTCGCGAACGACCCGGGAGTCGAGCTCCGGCTCTTCGACGAGGAGGCCGACGCCGACACGTGGGCCGCGCTTGCCGTCCCGGGCAGCCCGTACGCCGTCGTGCTCGCGCCGGACGGCGAGGTGCTCGCCAAGGGGACGTTCAACTCCCTCTACCAGCTCGAGAGCCTCCTGGCCTACGCAACCCGGCCGGTCCGTGCTTAGCGAGAGCATCGCCGGCGCGAGCTCCCGCCGCGGCTTTCTCGCGCGGACCGGGCGGCTGCTCGTGGCCGTCGCAGGCGGCGGGTTCGTCCTCGAGGCCCTGCGGGCCCAGAAGGCCGAGGCCTTCCATTTCTGCGGCCACATCTACACGACCGGCTCGTGCCCGCACCCGGTCGGGCTTCCGCGAATCGACGCGAAGGGCTTTCCTCTACGGGCCGGCGACGGCAAGCCGGTGGACGACCTCGGCCGTCCCGTCGACAAGCTCGGCCGCCCGGTCGACGCGAAGAGCGCGCTGCTCCGCGACCCCGACGGCAACCCGCTGCCGCCCGCGCCGCGCACACGCGTCTGCACGGGCGCCGGCCGCGAGTTCCGCTTCCGCGGCCAGATCGACGGCGCCTGGTACCGCTGCTGCGGCGGCCGCATCCGCAAGCTCGTCGACTGCTGCGGCTACGTGCGCAACCGGATCAACGGCGACGCCGCGCTGACCGGCTACTGCTACAGCGGCCGCCGCGTGTTCTGCGTCATGTACTACGACACGAAGATCAAGTGCTGACCGCGGCGCTCGCGCTCACCGGGCTGCTGGTCGGGCTGGCCGGCGCCTGGTCGCCCTGAAGCCTCTCCATGGTCGGCACCGTGAGTGCCGCACGCCATCGCGGGAGAGCAGGAGCGGCGTTCGCGGCGGGGCTCGCGCTCGGCGCCGCGGCAGTCTTCACGACGCTCGCCGCCCTCGGCGCCGCGGTCGGCGGGCGCTTCGTGCTGGTCGTTGCGGTCGCGATCGGCGCGGCGGCGGTGGTAAGCGACGCGCTGGGACTGCGCGTGCGGCCGCAGATCCATCTGCAGGTGCCGGAACCGTGGCGGCGGAAGATGCCGCTCGAGCGGGCGCTCTTCCTCTACGGCCTGCTGCTCGGCACCGGCCTGACGACCTACGTTCCGGCGACGGCGGCCTGGGCGCTTCCGGTGCTCTGCCTCGCGCTCGGCAGCCTCGGCGCCGCGCTCGCGATCGCCGCGGGGTTCGCGGCCGGGCGCGCGCTGCCCGTCCTGGTGCTCGCGGCGCGCGGAGGCGAGACGGTGCTCGCCGAGCGGCCGCAAGGCCTGCGCCTGCTGCGCGTGCTGGCGGCGGCCGCCTTGCTGTGCGCCCTCGTCGCGGGGCGGGTCGAAGCGGCCGGGACGGTCGCGTCGCCCGGCGGCGACCCGAGCGCAGCCGGCACCGATCTCGCGTGGCAGCAGCCTGGGGTCGGCGGCTTTCTGCGTCGCGACGGAGTGACAGCGCCGCTTCCCGGCGACAGCCCCGCCGTCGGGGCGACGTTCGTCGCCTGGCACAAGGGCCCGCTCGTCACGCTCGCCGACCGCACGACGCTCGCGCCGGTGCTCGAGGATTCGATCCCGAGCGTCAAGAAGCTCGCCGTCTCCCGGAGCTGGCTCGCCTACCGCACGCCGACGGAGATCCACGTCCGCCCCGTGAGCGAGACCGGCCCTGGGACGACGGTCGTCAAGGTCACCCAACCGGCCACGCTCGGCCGGCCGACGCTCGGCGTCGACCTCGTCGCCTTCCACCGCGCGAACCGCGACTCGAGCTGGATCACGGCCGTCAACGTCGTCTCGGGACGGCGCCTGACGCTCCGCTTCTCGCGTGACGACCAGCTCCTCAACCCGTCGCTGCTCGGCGGCCAGCTCCTCTACGTCCGCTCCACACGCTGCTCTCAGCAGCTCGTGCTCGGCCGTGCGCGCGGCGGACGCGACCGCGTGCTCTACGAGATGGGCCCGCTCGCCGGGCAGGATGCGGGCCACGAGCGCCACCACACGCGCCAGGGCGAGCACCTCCCGTGCCCGTACCGCCCGCGGCCGACGACGAAGATGCTCTGGACGACCGCACTCTCGCCCGCGACGGCCTACGTGACCGTGCTGAAGCCCGCGCCGGGAGGCCGCACCGTTCCGACGCTGCTGGCGATCTCTCGCGCCAGGCCGCGCTAGGCTGAGTGCTTGGCCGAGGGGTCGGGGAGGGAACCATGGATCGGATCTACGTGCAGACCAACGGCGCAGAACGGAACGAGGTCATCGCCTTCGAGCGGGACCGCGACGGGAAGCTCACGCAGCTCGGGCACTTCGAGACCGGCGGGCGGGGCTCAGGCGTGCCGCACCTCGCGTCGCAGGGCTCGCTCGCGCTCGACGGCGACCGCCTGCTGGTGACGAACGCTGGCAGCGACGAGCTGTCGCTCTTGCGCGTCACCGCCGAGGGGCTCGAGCTGGCGGCCCGCGCGCCGAGCGGCGGGTCGGCGCCGACAAGCGTCGCCGTTCACGGCGACCTCGCGTTCGCGCTGAACAACGGCTCGCCGGGCATCGCCGGCTTCTCGCTCGCCGGCGACTCGCTGGCGGCCATCGACGGCTCCGAGCGCGCCCTCGCGGCGAGCTCCGACCCCGCGCAGATCGCCTTCAGCCCCGACGGCCGCACGCTGGTCGTGACCGAGCGCGGCACGAACACGATCAGCACCTTCACCGTCGGCGAGCAGGGCGTTGCCGAGGGCCCGGAGACGATCGCATCCTCCGGCGCGACGCCGTATGGCTTCGGCTTCGCGGGCAACGCGGTCGTCGTCGCGGAAGCGTTCGGCGGAGAGACCGGCGCCGCGTCAGCCTCGTCGTACTCGCTCAGCGGCGGACAGTTGCAGCCGGTCAGCGCGTCCATCGGCGACACGCGCAGCGAGGTCTGCTGGGCGGCGGTGACGAGGGACGGCCGCTTCGTCTACGTGACGAACTTCGGCGACGGCACGATCTCCAGCTACGCAGTCCGCGACGACGGCAGCATCGCGCTCGCCGACGCCGTGGCCGCCTCCACCCGGCTCGGCGAGAAGGGCGTTCGCGACGAGGCGATCACCGGCGACGGTCGCTTTCTCTACGCGCTCGACGCGGACGCCCAGCGGATCTTCGGCTGGTCGGTCGGCGCCAACGGCTCGCTCTCCCCGGTCGGCGACGCGGACGGCCTGCCGGAGACGGTCGCCGGACTCGCGGCCAGCTGATGCCCATCATCTCGCGCGGATTTCGGGGGCGGCGCCAGGAAGGCCCGCCCGACCGTGTCCCGCCCGGCCAGTACCTGACCGACGACTTCCCGGTGCTCTCGGCAGGCCCGACGCCGCACACTTCGCTCGAGGCGTGGACGTTCACGATCGAGGGCGGTGCGGAGCCGGTGCGCTGGACGTGGGAGGAGCTCCGGGCGCTGCCGAGCGAGGAGGTCACGGTCGACATCCACTGCGTCACGAAGTGGTCGAAGCTCGACACCGCGTGGCAGGGCGTCGCGGTGGACACGCTCCTGGACATGGTCGAGCACGAGAAGGAGTACGCGCTCGCCTACTGCGACGGCGGCTACACGACGAACCTCCCGATCGAAGACCTCACCGACGGCAAGGCCTGGGTCGCATACGCCTACGATGGCGAGCCGCTCGAGCCGGAGCACGGCGGGCCTGCGCGGCTGCTGGTGCCGCACCTCTACTTCTGGAAGAGCGCGAAGTGGGTGCGCGGGCTGCAGCTCCTCGACGAGGACGAGCCCGGCTTCTGGGAGCAGAACGGGTATCACATCAGAGGCGATCCGTGGCTGGAGCAGCGATATTGGGGCGACTAGACCAGCCGTGTCAGAAGAGCGCACGGGCAGAGCCCGCGCGCCCTCTCAACGGCACCGCAAGCGGTGCCTCGGGCGACCCGTGGCGGGAACAGCGGTACTGGGGCGACTGACGTGGCTCGCGGCGACCGTGGCCGCGACCCGCGAGGAGACGACGCGCGTGCGCACGCTCGAGCTCGACGTAGGCGAGTGGGGCGGCCACCGCGCGGGCCAGCACCTCGACGTGCGGCTGACAGCCGAGGACGGGTACGAGGCGCAGCGCTCGTACTCGATCGCCTCGGCGCCGGACGACCCGCTTGCCATCACGGTCGAGCGGCTCGAGGACGGCGAGGTGTCGCCCTACCTCGTGGACGAGCTGCGCGAGGACGACGTGATCGAGGTGCGCGGCCCGATCGGCGGCTACTTCGTCTGGGACGGCGACGAGCCCGAGCCGGTGCTGCTCATCGCCGGCGGCTCGGGGGTCGTGCCGTTGATGGCGATGGCGCGGCACCGGGCACGCGTCGGTTCGACGGCGCCGATGCGACTGCTCTACTCGTCGCGCACCTGGCAGGACGTGATCTACCGCAACGAGTTCGACACGCTCGGGATCGAGGTCGTGCACACGCTGACGCGCGAGCAGCCGCCGGGCTGGACCGGCTACGCACGGAGGATCGACGACGACCTGCTGCGGGAGGTCGCCTTCCCCGCGGCGGACGGGCCGCGGGTGTACGTCTGCGGCTCGACCCGGTTCGTCGACGCCGCTGCCGACGGCCTCGTCCGCCTCGCCTACGACCCGCGCTCGATTCGAACCGAGCGCTTCGGAGCGACCGGATGACCGTGGAGGAACGGGTGCTGGACGGGAACGCGGTCGGCGGGCTGCTGCTCGAGGTCTTCGGTGTCGACCTGACGGCCGCGCCCTGCATGTGCAGCGGCTGCGGCGCGCGCGAGGAGGTTGCGCGACTGGACGTCTACGTCGACTGCCCGGGCGTCGTGATCCGCTGCCGGCACTGCCACGACGTGATGGTCACGATCGTGCGGGGACCCGAGCGCACCTGGGTCGACCTGCGCGGGACGAGCATGATGGAGCTCTGATGAGGCGGCGACTGGAGCGGGCGTTCCTCGGAGCGCTGATGAGCATGGTCGCGTTCTTCGTCGAGCGCCGGATCGTGAAGGCGCTCGCCAAGCGGCGCTAGACCCGTCTGGGTCTCAGTACATTCGAGCAACGCGCCTCAGCAGCCGCACCGATGCGGTCAGGCGCCCTCTCCGCGAGCATCCCTGCGGAGGTGAGAATGATGACAGGGCTCCGCAAGTTGGCCCTGTCGCTCGCCGCGCTTACGCTCGTCCTCGCGCAGTCCGGCGCCGCGAAGCCCACGGCAGCGAGGGTCAAGCAGACGGAGAAGCCGGTGGCTGCGGTCGCGATGGACGGCCCGCGGGTCGCGTACTCGAGCGGCGGCAAGATCTATGTCTGGAACGTCGACAACGGGGCGACGTCGGTGGTGAAGGGCGCGTACAGCAAGTACGGCGCCGAGGTCGCGATCGCCGGGACGCGGGTCGCATGGGTGACGCGCTACGTCATCGGCAACACGTACCAGACGAGCGAGTTCCTCTACTCCGCCCCTGCCGGCGGCAAGGCGCGGCTCCTGCGGGCCGCCCGGCGCTACGCGGGGAGCGAGATCGGCGAGTGGTACGGCGGTTGGATCGCGGGAGCGGTCGGCTCCGGAGGGACGCTGGCGGTGAGCACGTGGTGGTCCCACGGCGTGGTCTGCACAGGCCAGCGGCTGAGCCTTGTCACACCGACGGGGCTGAAGCAGATCGCCACCGGCCCTGGCGCGATCATGGCGGCCTCCGCCGACGGAGGCCGCATCGCAGTGCTCCGCAACCCGGACGAGTGGCCGTATGCAGGCGGTGCGCCGACTCCGGCGGTCACGGTCGGCATCTACTCGAGCTCCGGAACGCTGCTGCGCGAGATCGTCCCGAGCACCGCGCGTGAGGTCGCGCTCACCGGCGACCGGCTCGTGGTGCTGACGGGAACGAAGACGCTCGAGGTCTACGCCTGGAAGACCGGCACCCTGCTCCACACGTGGCCTCTCGCGAAGACGACGCCGCGCCTGCGGGCCGGGCATCTCGCGGCGTACGGGCAGCTCGCAACGTACTCCGTCGACCCGCGGCAGGCCTCCTCCCGGAGCGTTCACGTGATCTCGCTCGCGACGGGCAGGGACGTCGTGATCGGAACCGGACGTAGCGGCTCGCTCGGCTACTACGGACGCGACGCCGCCATGAGCGCGCGCGGACTGGTGTACGTGGTGACCTACCACGAGCACGGCCGGCTTGGCACTCCGCAGCACGGCAAGCTCGTCTTCGTCCCCACAGCCAAGCTGTTGACCGCGCTCGCGCCGCTGAAGCCCCATACGCTGCTCACCGCGTCCCTCGGCGTCGCAGCCGGATCGGCGGGCGGGGCGGGTGCGCCTTCGCAGCCTCGCACGCTCCTGACGGTCCGCGGCCCGATCTACGCGTTCGCCCAGGACGGCGACCGCGTGGCCTGGGTCGCGGGCGATGCGCGCGTGCGCGTGCGGAGCCTGAGCACGAGGCGGACCTGGATCGTGGGCACCGTCTCCTTCAAGGACCGCGCGTCTTCGGCGATGCTGGCGCTCGCCGGGAGTCGCGCCCTCTGGTCGTTCGACGCCGGCGGCAACAGCACGGAGTACCCCGTCGTGGTCGGCGCGCCAGGGCACGCTCCCGTGGAGATCGCGCATCTCGGCTACGGCCTGCGCGGCATGGGAGACGGCCACGACCTCGTCGGCGTGGCCGGCGACGGCAGGACGCTTGCCTACGGCTGGGTCGCCGAGGCCTGTGCCGGAGAGCCATACTGCAACACCTTCGAAGGCCCGCTCGTCGTTACCGGAGGGGGGATCTCGATCGCGACCTGGGCACCGGCTCCCCGGGAGTGGTTCCCGCCCGTGCTTGCGGGCGCCCCTCCGCCGGCGCTCTTTGCCTTCACGAGCGGGCGCGTGGCCGTGGCCGCCGCCCGGGCGTCGACCCCGATCGGCACCGCGCCGCGGGTTGCCGAGGACGCAAGCGTCGAGGTCTACGATCTCGCGGGCGTGCTCCAGCTGCGGGTCCCGTTTCTCGGGCTCGTCCGGGACGTCGCGCTCTCGGGCCGGACGCTCGCAGTACTCCTGGAGCAACCGAACGGGTCGAATGTGGTCCAGGTGTTCGAAGTCCCGAACGAGCAATTCGTCGCGGGCGCCTTCGTGCCGCCCGCCGCCGCGGACATCGCAACAGGGAGCGGCGGCACGATCTTCCGCGCCGGCCGCGACGTCTACCTAGTGAGGTCCGAGCGGGTGCGGCTCCTCGCGCGCGCCGCAGCGCGGCCGATCGGGCTCTCGATCGAGGGCCGCCGGATCGCGTGGGCCGAAACCACCCACGGCAAGGGCCGCATCAGGGCCGTCACAGCTCCCTAGCGGAAGGATTCGCCATGACCGGACAGGCAAAGCTCCTCCTGCCGCTCGCAGCAGGCGCGGCGCTTGCCGGGGCGGCGCTCTTCCCGGGGACCTCGCAACCGGCGAAGCCCCCCGTCCCGCGGACGCTGGTCTCCGAGAGCGGCCGGATCCGCGCCTTTGCGCAGGACGCGACGGCGGTGGCATGGATCGGGCACGACTACGCCGTGCACGTCCGGCAAGTGGCGGCGAAGCGCGGCTCGGTTGTCGGCAGCGCGGAAAGCGAGTACACACACATGCCCTGGCCGCTGGCACTGGCGGGCACGCAGGCGCTCTGGACGAGCTACAGCGCGGGGAACTTCATCTACACGAGCGTTCACACGGGGTCGGCGACGCAGCGCGACCGGGTGGTGTTCGAGTCCTCGTTCATGCCGGGCCCTCCCGACGGCTCCTGGGTCCTCGGCATGACCGGGGACGGCTCGACGCTCGCCTTCGGAACGATCGACCAGCGTTGTGACGTGGAGTGGAACTGCCGGCGGATCGACGCCACCGGCAGCGTGAAGCGAGTACGGTCGGACGCGCAGGACCTGGCAGGCCTGCCGGCGCCCTTCCTGCTCGCCGCCTCCAGCGGCCACGTCGCCCTGGTGCCGGCCAAGACGCCGCGCGTCTCCCCCGACATCGGCCCCCCGCGGGCCGCAGAGTACGCGCCGGTTGAGGTCTATGATCTCGACGGCCGGCTGCTCTCGAGCTTCGTGCCGGACGGCACGCCGAGGGCCATCGCGCTGGCGTGGCCGAAGCTGGCGGTCCTGTTCGAGTTCGTCGACGGCCGCAGGCAGGCCGAGCTCCGCGACGCGCGCACCGGCGGCTATTGGAACGTCGGAGGTGAGGCGGTCTTCGCGCGCACCCCGGTCACCGTCGGCCGCGTAGCGGTCGGGACGGCGGGGATCGTCTACTCCGTCGGCAACGCGATCTACGCGTTGCAGCGGCAGACGCCGCGGCTTGTCTGGCACGCCGCCGGGCCGCCGATCGGGCTCTCTGTCGAGGGACGGCGGATCGCCTGGGCCGAGAACGTCCACGGCAAGGGCCGTATCAGGACCCTGACCATGCCCTGAGGAAGTCGGGATCGTGACCGTACCGGTCCCGTAGCTAGATTCGGCGGCGGATCAGGTCCCAGAGCAGCACGAGGGCGAGCACGCCGCCGACGATCCCGAGGGTGATCGGTATCCATCGAGAGACGTCCGGTGCGGCGGCGGTCGAGCCACAGGCGACGAGCGCCGAGCCGGCTGTGATCGCAAGCGCGAGTTGACGGGCAACGATGCGGATCGTCCGCTCCAGCGGGGTGATGCCCTTGATGTCGACCTGGAGCCGCTGTCCTGGCCGCGCGCCGCTGATGCGCTCGAACGACTCGATCAGCCGCTCGCCGCGCACCTTCAGCTTCTGCACGTCGTAGAAGAGCCGCTTGGGATCGGCGCTCGCCTGCGCGCGCGTGAGCAGGTTCTTGAGCAGGAAGCGGCCGACGACGGAGAACGGGTCGAGCTTCGGATCGAGCTCGCAGGCGGCGAGCTGCATCTGCGCCAGCGCCTTGCCGGTGAGCACGAGCGGCGCCGGCAGCCGGACCCCGTGCTGCGTCGAGGTGTGCGCGATCTCCTGCATCAGCGGGCCGAGCGAGATCTCGCCGAGCGAGGCGTGCCGGTAGCGGCGGAGGAGCTCTGTGAGGTCGGCCTCGAGCCCCGCGGCGTCGGCGTCGTACGCCTCCGGGCCGGCCATGATCAGCACGACCTCGGTCAGGAACGGCACGTCCTCCTGCCAGAACGCGAGCAGCAGCAACAGCAGCTGGCCGCGCATCTCGGGCGAAAGCTCGCCGACCATGCCGAAGTCGAGGAAGAAAATCCGCCCGTCGGCCCAGAGCATGTTCCCCGGATGCGGGTCGGCGTGGAAGAACCCCTCGACGAGAATCTGGCGGTAGTAGCACTCGAGCAGCTGCCGCGCCGCTTCCTCGCGCTCGGGCCCTTCCGGGATCTCGCGGACGGGCACACCCGGGATCTCTTCCAGCACCAGCAGGCGGCTCGTCGAGAGCTCCTCGTAGACCCCCGGGGCGTCGAGGCGCGGGAACGCCGTCAGCGTCGAGCGCAGGCGCTCGACGTTCTGGCCCTCGAGGCGGAAGTCGAGCTCGCGCCTGAGCGAGTCGGAGAGGTGCTCGATCGCGGCCGGGAGGTCGACGATCTTGCGCAGCGCCTCGCGGTTCGCCGTCTTGCTCGCGAACAGCTCGAGCAGGCTGAGGTCGCGCAGGATGTCGTGCTCCGCGGTCGGGCGCTGCACCTTGACGACCACGCGATCGCCGGTGTCGAGCACCGCGCGGTGCACCTGCCCGATCGTCCCGGCGGCCAGCGGCTCGGATTCGATCGAGGCGAAGACGTCCTCCCACGGGACGCCGAGCTCCTCCTCCATCACGCCGACGACCTCGTGCTCGCCGAGCGGCGTGACCCTGTCCTGCAGCGCGGCCAGCTCGGCAACCGCCTCGGGCGGGATCAGGTCCGGCCGCGTCGAGAGGATCTGGCCGAGCTTCGCAAACGTCGGGCCGAGCTCCTCGAGCGCCTCGCGCAGCCGCCGCGCGCGGAGCTCGGGCGGGTCGTCCACGCGGCGCGACTCGTTGAAGCCGTACTTGCCGAGGACGGTAGCGATCCGCGCCGCGCGCCCAAGGAGCCGCTGGTCGGCAGCCGCGCTCACGCGTCCCTTCCAGCCGTGTCCCCTTCGGCCACGCCGGGGGACTGTCCCTGGTCATGGGCCGAAGGGACGCGGCTCAACTGGAACGAAAGTGTCACGGGTCGTCCACGGGCCATCTCATCCATCCTCGCGGTGGGTCTGGACGATCACGACGGTGCACGGCGCATTGTGGGAGACGCGGTTCGGGACGTTGCGGAGCAGGAACTCCCGCCGGCCGCTCATGCCGACGCTGCCGACCACGATCACATCTGCGGTCTCGCGCCGCGCCGCTTCCACGATCGCCTCGGCGGGGTCCTCCCCCGAGACCACCGAAGCCCGCTTGCGCTCACCGTCGAGCCCGGCGACGTACTTCTCGAGGTCGGGCACTGCATCCGCCCGCGTGACGTTGCCCCCGACGAGCACCCGCAGCACAAGCAGCTCGGCCTCGTACCGCGCCGCCATCTCCGCGGCGAACCGCACCGCGCGCTCGGCGGTCTCGGAGCGGTCGGTCGCGACCATCACCAGCCGCACCGTCTCGTCGGGCGCCTTCCGCCGCAGCCGCATTAGGCCGGTCCGCCGAGCGCCGGGGGCAGCTCCGTCCGCGAGCCGATCCCGAGCTTGCGGTAGACGTTGCTGAGGTGCACCTCGACGGTCTTCGTCGTGACGAACAGCGCCTGCGCGATGTCCTTGTTCGAAAGCCCCTCCGCCGCAAACTTCGCCACGCGCTTCTCGCTCGCGGTGAGCGACTCGACCCCGGACAGCAACAGCCGCCGCGGCCGCGCGCCGGTCGCCGCGAGCTCCGCCTCCGCCTGCTCGACGAGCGGCTGCGAGCCGCAGCGGACGGCGAAGTCGAGGCCCTCCTTCAGCAGCTCGCGAGCCTCGGCGCGGCTGTTCGACCGGCGCAACGCGGCGCCGAGCTCGACGAGCGTCCGCGCCCGCTCGAGCTGCGCCGACGACCCGCGCAGGACCGCGAGCGACTCGCGCAGGGTCTCGATTCCCTCCTTGCCGCCCTCGGCCATCCCGCGCACGCGCAGCGCGACGCCGATCGGCCGCGGCGCACCCCAGGCCTGCGCGATCTCGACCTCCTTGCGCGCCAGCTCGAGCGCCTCGTCGCGCCGCTCGAGCCCCAGCAACGCGAGCGCGAGGTGCGAGCGCCAGGCGACGACCGCCGGGTTGCACATCTCGAAAGCCTCCATGCAGACGCCGAGCCGCTCCCAGTCCGCGGCCGCGCCGGCGAAATCGCGCCGCGCGTACCGCACCCAACCGCGCGCACCGAGGAAGAAGATCAGGTGGCCGCTCTGGGCGACCTCCTCCGGCAGGCCGAGCTGCGCGAGCTCCTCCTCCGCCTCGTCGACCTCGCCGCGGTTGGTCAGCACGTCCGCGAGGTACGAGCGGTAGTAGATCGCCCCCTGCTGGCTTGGGAGGTAGCTGACCAGGTCGTCCGACTCGCGCAGGTCCTGGATCGCGCCTTCGAGGTCGCCGCGCTGGGCGAGCGCGAGGCCCCGGAAGCAGAGCAGGTTCGAGAGCGTGACCAGCTCTCCGCGCTTCTTCGAGGCGTCCATCACCGCGTCGAAGAAGCGGTCGAGGTCGTCGTCGAGCTCCGCGAACATCAGCGCCGTGACAGCGCACGAGATCGCGACGGACGGCATGCTTTCGATCAGAGCGTCGACCATCTTCGGCTCGGCCAGCTCGGACATCGCCGCACGGTTGACGCCGCGCCGCGCTTCGAAGTAGCGCACGGTGGCGATCATCACCGCGCGGCCGACGTCGCCGGCGAACGCGGTCTCGTCGACCCGCGCGAGCCGCTCTTTCGAGATCTCGATCACGTCCGAGTCGAAGCCGCACGAGTTGATCAGCTCGGCCTCGAGCAGCTCGCAGAGCTCAGGCTCGCCGCCGCCGAGGCGCTCGATCGCTTGCTTGAAGACCCGCGCCGCCTCAGGTCCGCGGTTGAGGCGGAACAGCGACCGCCCGAGCTCGAGCGCAAGACGCGCGTGGCGCAGCGGCTCGTCCGTCGCCGCGAGCGCTTCGCCCAGGTGCTGCGCGGCGGCGGCGACGTCGACGCGCTGCTCCGCGAGGCCGAGCTCCATCAGCGTGTCCACTCGCACTTCCTCCGAGGGCGGCTCGGCGAGTGCCCGGCGCAGGTAGCGCACCGCGACCTCGGGAGCGCCGCGGACGAGGGCGCGGTCGGCCGCCAGGCGCAAGGTCTCGACCACGAACGGGTCACCGGCAGGCGGGACGAGGTCGAGGTGCGCGGCGACGCGCTCCGGCTCGGCCTGCGCCCCCGCCAAGAGCTCCGCCGCACGGCGGTGGGAGAAGAGGCGGTGGGCGGTCTCGATCGACCCGTAGACGGCCGAGCGAACCACCGGATGGACGAACTCCACCGTCGGCGCCGAGACGCGGAGCAGGTCGGCGCGCGCGAGCCAAGTCGCGGCGAGGGTCGAGAGGTGGCGGTCGTCGAGGTCAGCGAGCGCCGCGACGTCGCGCTGCTCCGCGCCGTCACCGAGCACGGCCGCCGCCGTCGCGAAGCGCCTGGCCTCCTCGGGCAGCCGCGAGAGCCGCAGCGCGACTGCGCGGGTCACCGGCTCGGGCCCGACCTCGTGCACCCGCGCGGCGTTCTCGGCGCGCGGGAGGACCCCCTCGCCGTGCAGCGCGTCGACGAGCGCACGGACGAACAGCGGGTTGCCCCCGGTCGCGGCGTGGCACGCCGCAGCGAAGGCGGGATCCGGCTCAGTGTTGAAATGCTCCGTGACAAGCGCCGCGACTCCCGACTCGCTGAGCGCGGTCGGCCGGATGACGAGTGCCGTGGGATCCGAGACGAGCTCCGTCAGCAGCTCCTCCTCGACGCTCTGCTCGGGCGGTCGCAGCCCGAGCACGACGAGCAGCGGTAGGCCCTCGAGGCGGCGGCCGAGGAACGAAAGCCAGCGGAGCGTCGGCGCGTCGCTCCAATGCAGGTCGTCGACGACGATCGCCGCCGGCCGGTGCGTGGCGATGTTCGCAGCGAGCCAGTAGAGCCCGTGCAGGACGCCGAACGAGACGTCGCCCAACGCGTCGCCCGTCAGCTCCTCGTCGCCGAAAATCCGCTCTGCGAGCCCCGCCGTCCCCGACAGCGCCTCGCGCCGCTCCTCCTGCGAGAGCGACGCGAGATAGGGCTCGAAAAGCTGGCGCACGACGCCGTAGGCGAACTCCTGCTCGAGGTCGGCACTCCGCGCGACAAGCACCTCGAAGCCGGACTGCGCCGCGAGCGCGCGCGCTTCCGCGACGAGCCGCGTCTTGCCCATGCCTGCACGGCCCTCGATGGCGACCACGCGCCCCGCGCCCGTGGCCGCGGCGTCGACGACGGCGTGCAGCGCCGCAAGCTCGGTCTCGCGCTCGAGCAGCGGCGTTGTCGCAGCGGGCACCTCGGCACGCCGGCGCGGCATGCGCGGCTTCGCCTTCTCCTTCTCGCGCGTCGAGAGCGGCGGGAACTCACTGGGGAGCCCGAAGATCTCGAGCTGGTAGAGCCGCTCGGGCTGCTCGATGTCGGGCAGGGACGTCTCGCCGAGGTCGCGTAGGCCGAGCCCGGCCGCGAGCTCGCTGCGGACGAGGTTCGAGGTCGTGCTGGAGAGCAGGACCTGACCGCCGTGGCCCGCGTCGCCGATCCGGGACGCCTGGTGCACGGCAAGCCCCACGTACCCATCGGTGCCCACGCTCGCTTCGCCGGTGTGGAGGCCCATGCGCACGCGCACCTCGACGCCTTCCGCCCACTCCTGCCCGAACAGCGCCCGCTGCGCCGCGGCCGCGGCGTCAACCGCCGAGCCGGCGCTGCGGAAGACGACGAAGAACGAGTCGCCCTTGGTGTCGATCTCGAGCCCGCCGCCGTCGGCGAAGGCGGCCCGCAGGAGTCGGTTGTGCGTCGCGAGCACCTCCCGGTAGCGGTCGCGCCCGAGGCTCGTGAGCAGCCGAGTAGAGCCTTCGATATCGGTGAACAGGAAGGTGACCGTGCCCGTGGGCAGGGCTGTTGACGCCTCACGTACTGCAGGAGTGCTCAGTTCGGCTAATCCCCTCTATCTACGGCCCGCAGCACTGAATTGTAGAGCGGACCGCGACAAAACCCTGGGGCGGGTCTGGGCATGGTGAACACGCTCGTCCTCTCAGTCTTCGAGCGGACGCGCGAGCTGGGGATGCTGCGCGCGGTCGGGCTGACACGGCGGCAGACCCGGCGGATGGTGCGCCACGACAGCGTGATCACCGCGCTGATCGGCGCCGCGCTCGGGCTGCCGCTCGGCATCCTGCTCGCGGCGGCGGTCACTCACGCCGTCGGCAAGTACGGCGTGGCCTTCTCCTTCCCGGCCGTCTCGATCGCCGCCTTCACGGTGACGGCGATCCTGGCCGGGATCCTCGCAGCCGTCGCGCCCGCGCCGCGCGCGTCGCGACTCGATGTCCTCTCCGCACTGCAGTACGAGTAACGAGAGGCCCGTGGAGACGACGAGGGCGGCTCGGCGGCCGCCCTCGTCGCGTTGGGCACCATTTCCCCGTGCGGAGGAAGGGCCTCGCGGCGATCGTCGTACTCCTCGCTGCAGGCGCGGCCGCGCTTGCGTTCGTGCTCGTGCGCGGCGGGAGCGCCGCGCAGGGGGAGACGCCGAAGCAAACCTTCCGCGACCGCAACGGCGACGGCGTGCTCGAGCGCGCCGGCGGCGAACCGCTGGTCGACCGGACGGAGCTCGCGCCGCGCTCCCGCGTGGTGCGGCGGCTCGCGCTCTTCGCCCAGCTGACCGATGCCCACGTCGTCGACGAGGAGTCGCCGGCGCGGCTGGAGATGCTCGACCGCCGCGGGCCGCCGTTCACCTCGGCGTTCCGCCCGCAAGAGGCGCTAAGCGGGCAGGTGCTGACGGCCGAGGTGCGGTCCCTGAACGCGCTGAAGCCACAGGCGGTCGTGGTCACCGGCGACCTGATCGACAACGCGCAGCGCAACGAGCTGGACGAGGCGCTGTCGATCCTGCAAGGAGGCCGCGTCGAACCGAACAGCGGCGCGCCCGGCTACCAGGGCGTGCAGGCCGCCTCGGATCCGGATCCGTACTACTACCGCCCCGACGTCGACCCGCCCCGGCATCCAGGGCTGCTCGCCCGCGCCGAGCGGCCGTTCGAGTCACCTGGGCTGCGCGCGCCGTGGTACCCGGTCGTCGGGAACCACGACCTGCTCGTGCAGGGGAACCTCGCGCCGAGCGCGCGGACGAACGCGATCGCCACGGGGGACCGGAAGATCCTCGCCCTGAGCTCGGCCGCGCTGCAGGCGGTGCGGGGACTCCGGCTGACACCCGCGGTCGTCGCCCGGCTGCTGCAACACGGCCTACCAGGGGCCTCCGTGCGCGTCGCGGCCGACCCGCGGCGTCAGGAGCTCTCCGCGGCGCGGGCGCTGGCGGCGCTGCGGCGCGCGAGCGGCCACGGCGGCCGCGGGCCACTGCTGGACTACAGGTTCGGCGTCGGCGGCATGCGCGGCATCGTCCTCGACACCATCCGCCGGCGCGGGGGCTCACGAGGGCTGGTGCGTCCGGCACAGCTGCGCTGGCTCATGCGGCAGCTGCGCGCCGCGGGCGGTCGGCCGGTGGTCGTCTTCACGCACTCGCCCCTGCGCTCGTCCGAGGGAGGCACCGCCGCGCTCGCGCTCCTCGACCGTGACCCGCACGTCGTCGCGGCCGTGAGCGGCGACACGCACCGCAACGGGATCCGGCCGCACGGCCACTACTGGCTGATCGGGACCTCGTCGCTCGCGGACTACCCGCAGCAGGCGCGCGCGTTCGAGCTCGACCGCACGGCGGACGGCGGGTATGTGCTGCAGACGTGGATGGTCGACCACGATCCCTCCGACCGCGACGCCGAGACCTCGCGTCAGCTCGCGTACCTCGACTTCCAGGGCGGCCGCGTGCAGCGCTTCGCCGGGACGCCGACCGACCGCAACGCGCGCCTCTACGTGCGCTAGCGCTCGCGCATCCAGGCCACGACCGGCCCGCGCATCACGAGCCGCGTCGCCCAGAGCACCGCCACGGCCGTCCCCGCGAGAAGCCCGAGCGCCGTCAGCCCGACCGCCGCGGCCGACGGCTCGAGCGTGAGGGAGACGTAGCTCGCGGCCAGACGTGCGACCGCCGGGCCGACGAGCCAGCGCTCCGCCACGAAGCCGGCGACGATCGCAAGAACGACCACTGGGGCCGCCGCCGAGGCGACGATGCCGGCGAGCTGCCTGTGCCGGCCGCCGAGCGCGCGCACGGTCGCGAGGCCGCCGCGCCGCTCCTGCACCGTCAGGGCGAGCAGCTGCGCAATCGCGTAGAGGCAGACGAGTGCGTCGAGGACGGCAACTGTTCGCAGCAGCGCGACCAGGACGTCGATGAACCCGCTCGAGCGCGCCGCCCAGCTCTGCACGGACTGGCCGGCGATCCCGCGCGACGAGCTCGCGAAGAAGCCGGCATCGTCGAGCTCGCGCCGTACCGCGGACGCGTCGGCGGATGACTTCAGCCGCACGGCGATCTCCACCGGCGCCTCGGCGCCGAGCCGCTGCGGCTGGACGTAGGCGACGCGTCCCTGTCGCTCGAAGGCCTTCACGATCCCGGCCACGCGGAACCGGACCTCGCGTCCGCTGGGCAGCTGCACGGCGAGCGTGGAGCCCGGCTGCAGGTTGAGGATCTGCGCCAGCCCGAGGCCGACCTCGGCCTCCCGCGGGCCGCGCAACCGCCGCCCCTCGGCGAGTTCCGGTGCCTCGAAGCGCGTGTGGTCACCGGGGAACGCGATCACGGTGAACGGCTCGCCGAGGTCGAACGAGTCGGTGGCGTTCAGCTCGTACCGCGGCGCTGCCGCCTCGACGCCCGACAGCCGGGCGATCTGGGTCGCCTCTGCCGGCGCGGCGGAGACCGTCAGCTGGAAGCGCTTTCCCACCGCGACCGGGTCCCGGTTGAGCCGAAGCAGCAGCGTCGCGATCGAGAGGATCAGCAGGATCACGACGACGGCCGAGCCGAGAACCGCGGTCCCGCCGAGCGTCCGCGCCGGCCGTGCCGCCGCCATCCGCAGGCCGAGCGCAGCCGGGCCCCCTCCTCCGGGCAGCCGCCTTGCCGAGCCGACCACGTCGCCGCGTTGCAGGGTCGCCGCGGCCGGCCCGCGAGTAGCGCGCCAGGCGGGCCAGGCCGACGCCGCCGCGACGAGCGCAACCAGCGCGACGAGAATTCCGGCAAGGTAGGGCGCAACCGACGCCCCCGGCCCGAGCTGGTTCAGGCTCGCGAGCAGCCGGTCGAGCGGCGAGACGACCGCGGCCCAGCCCGCGACGACACCGATCGCTCCCGCCGGGAGCGCGACGGCCACGGCCTCCACGACAGCGCTCGCGACCACGGCGTACGGCGGCGCGCCGAGGGCGCGAAGCAATCCGAGGCCGTGGCGTCGCCGCTGGACCTCCGCGTTGGCCGAAGCGGCGAGCATCGTCCCTGCGACAACAAGCGCGATCAGCGAGAACGCCACCAAGAGCGCGATCACGATCCCGGCCGCCTGGCCGATCAACACCTGGAGCCCGGCGCGCGTCGTCACGCGCAGGCCCACGATGCCAAGGCTCGCCGACCGCGCCTGCGCGAGCGTCACGTCGACGAGCCCCGGGTCCACGAGCCACAGCAGCGCCGAGTTGACCGTGCCCGGGGCCATGCCGGTGACCGCCGCGGCCTCGCGGTAGCCGAACCAGACACGCGGCCCGCGCGAGAGCGGGAACGCGACATTGTCCGGCGCGACTGCAACGCCGACGACGCGCACTTCGTCGCCCCCGACGTCCATCCGCGAACCGGGCCGCAGGTGCCACTCCCGGGCGAGACCTTGCTCGACCACGGCCTCCCGGGGGGAGCGGAGGTCGCGCCCGCTGACGATTGCGTAGCCGCGCGGGCCACTACCCGGGATGCCCACGACGGTCGCGTCGTCCTCGTACCGGTCGTCCGCCGTGAGGTAGACGTGCGCAGCCTGGATCCGGTACGAGGCGGCACGAACGTTCGCGAGGCTGGACACGACGCGCGCGACATCCCCGCGCCGCTCCGGCTGGAAGGTCGCGAGGACGTCCGGCAGCTGCGCGCGCGCAGCCGTGCGGTCGAAGCCGGTCGCAAGGCCGTAGGCGACGGTGACCGACGCGCCGAGCATCGCTCCGGCCGCCGCGATCCCGCCCGCGGCGAGCAATACCCACCCGCGTCTCGCCCTCAGCCGTGCCCGCGTGTAGGCGAGGACCGCCCTCACCGCAAGCGGCCGCCCTCGAGCCGCAGCACGCGGTCTGCGCGGCGAGTCGCGGCCTGCTCGTGCGTCACGAGCAACACTGCCCGTCCATCCTCGGCGATCGCCCGCAGCAGCGACAACACGGTCTCGCCCGACTCGGCATCGAGGTTCCCGGTCGGCTCGTCGGCGAGCACGAGCTGCGGGTCGTTCACGAGCGCCCGCGCGATCGCGAGCCGTTGCTGCTCACCGCCGGAGAGCACCGTCGGCAGCCGCTCGGCCGCCTCGCCGAGCCCGAGCCGCTCCACGAGCTCCCGCCCTCGCTCCAGCGCAGGCCGGCGGCCGTTCAGCCGCGCCGGCAGCAGCACGTTCTCGAGCCCCGTCAGCTCCGGCAGCAGGTGGAAGGCCTGGAAGACGAAGCCGATCCGGTCCCGCCGCAGCGGAGCGAGCACGCGCTCCGGCGCGCCGTCGAGCCGGACTCCCGCCACCTCGACTTCGCCGTCGTCGGCGCGGTCCAGCGCGCCGACGACGTTCAAGAGCGTCGACTTCCCGGACCCGGAGCGGCCGGTGACGGCGACGAGCTCGCCGGCTTCGACGTCGAGGTCGAGCCCGTCGAGCACGCGCAGCGCGGCACGCCCTTCGCCGTGGACCTTGACCACGCCGCGCAGCCGCACGACCGCCATCCCTCCAGAGTGCCAACCGTCGGCCGACCCCAGTAGGATCGACTCAGCGAGGTTACGCGACGAGAGGAGCCCAGATGGATGTGATCGCAGGGATCGACGCCGCCCGGGAGCGGTGGAACGTGCTCGAGCATCCGTTCTACACGCGCTGGGAGCAGGGTGAGCTGACGCGCGACGAGCTGGCCCGCTACGCCGGCGAGTACCGGCACGCGGTGGTCGCACTGGCGCGCGCCGCCCGCACCGCGCGGCTGCACGCCGACGAGGAGGCTTCGCACATCGCGCTGTGGGACGACTTCGCCGCCGCGCTCGGCACCGAGGCGCACAAGCCGCTCCCCCAGACACGCTGCTGCGCCACCGCCTGGGCGGCCGCCGACGAGGAGCTCGGCGCGGCCGCGATCCTCTACGCGATCGAGGCCGGCCAGCCGGCGATCTCGGAGACGAAGCTCCGCGGCCTGGTCGAGCACTACGGCTTCTCGGACGACTCGCCCGCGGTCGAGTACTTCGCCGTTCACGGCGAGCGCGACCACGAGCACGCCGCCGAGGCCCGCAAGGAGCTCGAGGGCAGCGACGACCCGCGGCTGGTGGGTCTCGCCGAGGCGGCGCTCGCCGCGAACTGGGCGCTGCTCGACGGGGTCGCGGCCTAAAGCCGACGATCCTCGTCTTCCCGATCGCGCTGCTCGTCTGCGCGGTCGTGCTTCGGCGTGCGCGCGGACGCATAGAAGGACGAGGACCGGTCTGGTTCGGCGCGTGGACGGTTGCCGGAGCGGCGGTCACGTTCTGCTTCTTGACCGGCTTCTCGATCGGCCTGCTCGTCGTACCGCTCGCCCTCGTCCTGCTCGCGTTTGTCGCGCGCCGCTCGCCTCAGCTCCCGGAGGCGGCCGGCTTCGTCACGGGAATCGGCCTTACGCTGCTTGTCGTCGCGTTCATCAACTGCCTACGAGCCGTGCCCGGCGAGCGGCGTCCTTCGGCTCGAGCAAGGGCAGGAGTCGTTCTCCTGCGGCGGCTTCGACCCGCACCCATGGCTCTACTGGGGCTTGGCCATCACAGCGGTTGGCGCCCTGGTCTACATCGCGGCCGCAAGGGCGCCGCTAGATCTCGGGCTGCTGCTCCAGGATCTCACGTGCCCGCTCGAGGTCTTCGGCGCGCACGACGATCTCGCGCGGGCCCGCGCCGCTTGCGGATGCGTCCGCCATCCCGACCGCCAGGTTGGTCTTCCGGGCGACGCCTGGAATGCCCTCGCTCCGCAGAAGCCCGAGTATCACCTCGCCCTCGGGCTCCGAGCCCACGACCTCGAGGACGACCAACTCGCTCACGGCGCCAGGCGGAAGGGCGGGTACTCGTCCGTCACGAGCACAAACGCGTACGCGGTGACGCGGTTCGTCCAGCGACCGACGCCGACGACGAAGTCGAAGAGGCCTCGCGGGTAGCGGCCCGTGAACAAGATCGCGAACCAGGCGAAGATCACCGCGAAGAACGCAGCCAGCCAGAGGAAGATCAAGACGATGTAGTGCGGGATGGCGAGGATCCACTTCACCAGCGGCAGCCACCGGTTGAGGTCGCGCTGCACGTCGGGATAGCGCAGCTCGAGGGTGACCGCCTGGTGCTCGTCCGTAGACGGGTAGCGGTCGTCCAGCAACGCGAGGTACGCGCCGATGCGGTTCTCGAACCGCAGAAGCTCGAGGTTCCAGTCGAACCACCATCGAGGGTATTTCTGGCGGAAGAGGATCATGAGCAGCGGCGCCAGGACGAGCACGCCAGCGGTCGATGCACCCCAGCTCCAGTGTTCGCCTGCGTAGCCACCTCCCCACCGCTCGACCGCGCCGAGGACGATCAGAATCGGAATCGCAGCAAAGATCCGGAATGCGGTGCTCAGACGGTTCAGGTCGCGGTCCGGGTACGCAACGTCGTACTGCACCGGGTAGGTCGGGCCTGCTACTTCCATGGAGTCCTCCTTTTCTAGAGTCGGCCAGCCTCGATTATCCGCTCCAGGAACTGCTGCGTTCGCGGCTCCTTCGGGCTCGAGAAGATCTTTGTGGGCGGCCCCTCCTCGAGGATCAGGCCGTTTTCCAGGAAGCAGACCCGGTTCGCGATGTCGCGCGCGAAGCTCATCTCGTGCGTCGCGATCACCATCGTCATCCCGCCCTCGGCCAGCTCGCGGATCACGTTCAGGACCTCCGCGACGAGCTCCGGGTCGAGCGCCCTCGTGACCTCGTCGAGCAGCATCAGCTCGGGCTGCATTGCGAGCGCGCGGACGATCGCGACCCGCTGCTGCTGGCCACCCGAGAGCCGGTCGGGAAAGTCGTCGCGCCGGCTCTCGAGGCCGAAACGCCGGAGCAGCTCGAGCGCCCGCGCCTCCGCTTCCGCGCGCGAGAGCTTGAGCACGTGCGCGGGGCCAGCGTCACGTTGCGCAACACGCTCATGTGCGGGAGGAGGTTGAACGCTTGGAAGACGATCCCGATCCGACGGCGCACGGTGTTCACGTCGACGCCGCGGCGCGTGATCTCCTGGTCGCCGAGCCAGATTCGGCCGGCGTCGAGCGACTCGAGCAGGGTCACGCAGCACAGCAGCGTCGACTTGCCCGAGCCCGACGCGCCGATCAGGCACACGACCTCGTGCTCGGCGACGTCCAGGTGGATCCCGCGTACGAGTTGTTGAACGGGACGTGGATCCACTTGACCTCGCTCTTCGAGAAACCGAGCTGCTTCGCGACCGCGTACGCAACCGCGCTCCCTCGCCGCTCCGCGGGTCGCTGACCTGCCACGGCTTGTGCGGAGTGCCCCCGAACCACGGCGGGAACGCGGGGTTTTCGGTACCGATCGTGAGTGTGTCGCCGGCGTCGACGAGCTGCAGGTCGGACTTCGCACAGGTGCTCGCGGAGGTCGTGCCGTCGAGCCGGAGGAGGACTCTTTCGTCGAACCGCAGCCTGCGGCCGCGGCTGCGATCAGCGCCACGATGTCCGCCGCGCTCAGCTGGTGTGCGCGCCTCCGCATCACGCGCGGTGAGGCTGATACCTGCGACCCGCCCGAGCCGGCGCGGTCCGCTCACGAAAGTCTTACCGATCCCTTACAGCTCGTACGCGTAAGTACCGACGCGCCCATAACGTTCGCGAAAGGACCATTCGAGGTGACATGAGACGCCTCGCGCTGATCGCCGTGACGGTTGTCGGGCTCGCTGCGGGTGCGGCCGGCGCAACGCCGCCGGCGAAGGTGAAGCTGGCGGCCGGCCCGATTGAGTCGCTCGCAATGGACGGGCCGCGAATCGCATACGACGTCCAGGGCGACCTGTCACCCGGGGTGCGCCGCTGCAACAAGGTCTACGCCTGGAACGTCGCGACCGGCGCGGTCGCGACAGTCAGCGGCAAGAGGACGTGCGAGGCCGACATCACGAGCACCGGCGCGGGCGTCCGGGAGCTCGCGGTCGCGGGCCCCCGTGTGGCGTGGATCGTGAACCAGGGCGGGAACAGCGAGAAGAGCGATGAGCTCTACACGGCGCTGCTGCCGAAGCCAAAGGAGCGCAGGCTCGCCTCCGCGCTAAGAGTCGGGGGCGGGGCTTACGGCGAGCCGTGGGTGGGCGACTGGATCGGCGGCCTCAGCGGCTCCGGTGGCCTCCTCGCCGTCAACCACTGGAGCACGGCCGAGGGCGGGGTCGTCGACACGGCGCGCCTGCGCATGGTCGCGAGCGGCCTGCACACGATCGCGTCCGGGCCGCAGACACTCCAGGTCAGCTCGACGGACGGCAAGCGGATCGCCGTCCTGCGCACGGACGGCTCGGTCGCGCTCTACTCGAGCTCCGGCAAGGTGCTGCGGCGGGTGCAGCTCTCGGCCCCCACGGAAGTCGCGCTCGGCGGCGGCTACCTCGCGGTCCTGACGAAGGCGAACACGATCGAGGTCTACTTGGCAAGCACCGGCAAGCGCCTCTTCACGCGGCACCCGGCGAAGGGCGCCGCCTCGCTGGACGTCGAGGGTGGCCTGGCGGTCTACATCGCGCCGAAGCCCGGCGGCCGCGCATTCCGCACCGTCCACGTGCTGCGCCTGAAGACCGGCAAGGACACGGTTCTGACCACACAGGCGCACGGGGTCGTGGACGTGCAGATCGAAGTGCCCGGAATCGCGTACGCGGTGTACACGACCGGGTACAAGGGCGCGGTCCTGTTCGTCCCGATGAGCAGAGTGCTGCGCTAAGCGGCGACGCCGGTGAACTGCGGGATCACGTCCCTGCCGTAGGTGGCCAGCGTCTCGTCCGCGCGCTCGGTCATCAGGTAGATGTCGAACTGGTCGACGCCGATCCCTTCGAGCTCGCGCAGCTTCTCCGTGATCTGGTCGGGAGTGCCGAGGATGCAGAAGCGGTCGCAGATCTCGTCGGTCACGAACTCGCCGTGCTTGGCCCCGACGCGGCTGTGGTCCTTGTAGTCGTAGAACTTCCGCGCCTTGACGAAGTCCGTGAGCGCGCTCGGGATCTCGTCCGAGTCCTCGCCGTAGCGCTCGATCAGGTCCATGACGTGGTTCGAGACCATCGCCGGGAACCAGCGCACCTGGTCGCGCGCCTCGGCGAGGTCGTCGGAGACGTGGCTCGGGGCGCAGACGATGCACTTCAGCGCGTCCGGGTCGCGGCCCGCCTCCTCGGCGGCCTTTCGCGCAGTGCCCATGATCCACTGGATGATCTGCGGGTCGGCGAGCTGGATGATCACGCCGTCGCCGACCCGGCCCGCGACGCCGAGCGCGCGCGGGCCGTAGCCGGCGACCCACATCGGGATGTCGGGCAGCTCGTCGCGGACCCATTCGAGCTTGAGCTCCTTGCCGTTCCACTCGACTTGGCGGCCGTTCATCAGGTCCTTGATCATCGCCAGGCGGCGCTCGAACTCGGCCACTCTCACGGGCTTGAGCCCGACGACGCGACGCGACGAGTCGCCGCGGCCGATCCCCATCACGGCGCGCCCGTTCGAGATGTCGTGGAGCGTCGCGTACCAACTTGCGGTGATGGTCGGCTCGCGGATGCCCGGGTTCGTGACGCAATGGCCGAGCTTGATCTTCTCGGTCTGGACAGCGGCGACCGGAAGGAGCGCGTAGCTCTCCTGCCAGAGGATGTGCGAGTCGTACGTCCAGCCGTACTCGAAGCCGTTCCTCTCGCCGTTCTGCAACACCTCGACGAGGCGCGTGTAGGGCGGGTCCGGTAGGGCGGTCACGCCGAAGCTCAGCATCTGCTCCTCCTCCCAGTCGCTGGCAGGGGAATGAGCATACCGCCCCTAAATCGCCGTGCGATGACGCGTGTTCCTAGGTCATGAGCCACACCACCAGTCGCGGGCGCAGCGCCGAGTCGGCGTAGCTTGAACTCGGAAGTGCCGGGCCACCCACCGCGTAGTCCTCCTGTTCGTCGACGAGCTTCAGCAGCACGCCGTCGTTCGCAAGCGCCCCCGCGTACCAGTCGGCGACCGTGTCCGTCACGTCCCAGACGAGCCACTCGGGACTCGCACCGGGCTCGACCTCGGCGAACGCCACCGCAGGTCCGAACGCAACCTCCCTCCGTGCATACCAGTCCGGCGTGTAGATCGGGCGCGCTTCGAGCGAGAAACCGCGTCCGTCGCACGGCACCGTCCGCCGGAGCGGCGCCGTGCACGTCCCGTCGTACCTGAGCCAGAGCTCCGCGGTCACGACGGTCGCGCCCGCAGGCAGCCCCTCCAGCTGGAACCGCAGCGCCGAGCGCCAGACCTTGTCGCCGGCGCCGCCGAGCTCCAGCCGGTCGAGGTCGTCGCGATAGCAGCGCTCCTCCCAGTCGTAGCCCCAGCTGCACAGGAACGGCAGCGAGACGTCGTCGGTCGGCGCAAGCACGACCGTCTCCAGGCTCGCAGCGGCCCGCGACGCGAGCGCCGCAGCGGCCAGAAGCACGAGCAGAAAGCGCATGCCTCCACCGTGCCGACGAGACCCTCACGCGTGTGTGACGGCTTCGTGTCGAAAGTGGAACTTCGCCGCCGCTAGCCGGATGCGACGCTGGCGATCGTCTTGTCCGCCAACCGGTCGAGGGCCTGCACGGACAGCTCGACGTGCTCTTCCTTCGTGTCCTCCAGCTTCGTGTGCGAGAGCCCTCGCAGGCTCTGGACGAACAGCATCACCGTCGGCACACCCGCGCGCGCGACCTCGGCCGCGTCGTGCAGCGGCCCGCTCGGCAGGCGGTGGGACTCACCCGCGACCTCGCGGATCGCCTCGTCGGCCAGCGAGATCAGCCCCTCGTCGAACAGGATCGGCTCGATGCTCCAGATCCGCTCCCACTCGACGTCAAGGTCCTCCTCCTGCGCGAACCGCCGCGAGGCCGCCTCGGCGTTGCTCAGCATCTCGGCGAGCTGGGTCGCGTCGAGGTGCCGCTGGTCCAGGAGACACTCCGCGGTCTCGACGACTGACGTCACGATCCCCGGCTTCGTCACGACGCCGCCCATCGTGCAAACTGCCCCGCCCCCGACACGCGACGCGATCTCCCGGATCTCGAGCTCGAGCTTCGCCGCCCCCGCGAGCGCGTCGCGGCGCTTGTCCATCGGCGTCGACCCAGCGTGCGCGGCCTGGCCGCGGAAGGTGACCTGGTGCCGTTCCACGCCGAACGTGCCGAGCACGACGCCCAGCGGCAGGTCCAGCGATTCCAGCACCGGCCCCTGCTCGATATGCAGCTCGAGGTAGGCCGCCGCCCCCTCCAACTGCGAGCGCGCCTCCAGCGCCCGGTCCAGGTCTACCCCGTACGCGCCGACGGCGTCCGGGAGCGAAACGCCCTCCGCGTCGCGGCGCTCCCGCAGCTCGTCCTGGTCGGCCATCGAGCCCGCCGCCGCCGAGGACCCGAAGAGCGAGCGGCCGAAGCGCGCGCCCTCCTCGTCGGCCCAGTTGACGAGCCGCACCGTCGTCGCAAGCGAGCCGTCCTCGGCCAGCCGACGCAGCACCTCGACCCCGGCGAGCACGTTCAGAGCCCCGTCCAGCCAGCCGCCGTTCGGGACCGAGTCGATGTGGCCCCCGATCAGCACGGCCCGATCGGACGCTCCCCGCAGCGTCCACCACTGGTTCCCCGCCTGGTCGATCTCCTCCTCGAGCGGCAGCCCCGCCAGCTTCTCGCGCAGCCACCCGCGAGCCCGCTCCCACGTTTCCGTCCAGGCCACCCGCTGCGCGCCGTTCTCGTCCCCGGTCAGCTCACGCAACTCCTTCAGCTCGGCGACGGTTCTCGCGGGATCGAACGGCACGGCGCGATGCTAACCGGCTGCAGCGGAGTGTGGTAAGCATCCGCCGATGGCTTCGATTGCCGTCGACCGCACGACCACACCGAGGATCGGGGCGATACACGGGCTTAGGCGCGTCGGCCTCGTCGTGGCCGGAATCGCGGTCTTCTGGGCCCTGTGGGAGGGCTACCGCTGGTTCGGGGAGACGGTCGGGATCACGTGGCCCTTCCCGGTCGACGCAACCAACATGCCGCACATCCACGACATGCTGAACGCGCTTACCGAGCCGCTTCAGCCGGGTGGCCCGCCGCTGATCCAGGAGGAATGGCACTGGGCGCTCTTCACGGCGAAGGAGGCGCTCCTCGGGTTCGTGATCGGCGGCGCCGTCGGCTTCGGGCTCGCCGTGCTGCTCGCACACTCGGTGCTCCTGCGGCGCGGCCTGCTGCCCTACATCGTCGTCTCGCAGACCGTGCCGATCCTCGCGGTCGCGCCCATGGTCGTCGTCGGCCTCGGGACGAAAGGTGTGACGCCGTGGGTCTCGGTCTCCGTGATCGCCGCCTACCTCACGTTCTTCCCGGTCGCGATGAACACGCTGCGCGGGCTGCTCTCGCCCCGCCCGCGCGACCTGGAGCTGATGCGCTCCCTCGCGGCCGATCGCCGCAGCGTGCTCTGGAAGCTGCGCCTGCCTGCGTCGCTGCCGTTCGTCTTCTCCGCGCTCAAGATCGCGGCGACCGCCTGTGTGATCGGCGCGATCATCGGCGAGACGCCGGCCTCGATCCAGGACGGCCTCGGCGGCGCGATCGTCAACTTCAACCAGTACTACTCGACCGGTCCCGAGCGGCTGTGGGCGACGAACATCGTCTGCGCCGTGCTCGGCTTCGCCTTCTTCGGCGCTGTCGTCCTCGTCGAGCACTTTGTCCTGCGCCGGGCACCGGAGCACGTCGTATGACATACGACGTGGTGGAGGGGGTTATGGGGAACCGGGAGGTTCCCCGGATCGTGATCCTCGAAGTGCGCGGCGCTGCCAGCGGCGCGCGGTTCGAGGCGATTCCAGGAGAAGAAGGGGGCCCGCGGGGGGAACATGGTTTCCCCCGCGCGACGGAGACGAAGGCGGAGGAGCACGTGGTATGAACGAACGACCGGCCGTCTCGATCCAGGGCGTCTCCAAGCAGTTCCGAGCGGGCGTCACCGCGCTCACCGGGATCGACCTCGACGTCCAGCCGCGAGAGTTCGTCTCGCTGATCGGCCCCTCAGGCTGCGGCAAGTCGACGCTGCTGCGGATCATCGGCGACCTGACCGACCCCTCGGACGGCGTCGTCGAGGTGAACGGCAAGCCGGCCCCGCAGGCGCGGCGCGACCACGACTACGGGATCGTCTTTCAGGAGGCCGTGCTCTACGACTGGCGCACGGTCGCCAAGAACATCGCGCTCCCGCTCGAGCTGCTGCGCTGGAGCCGCGAGAAGCGGACGCGGCGCGTGAACGAGATGCTCAGGCTGGTCGAGCTCGAGAGCTTCGAGGACCACCGCCCGTGGCAGCTCTCGGGCGGCATGCAGCAGCGCGTCGCCATCGCACGCGCGCTCTCGTTCGACCCGGCGCTGCTGCTGATGGACGAGCCGTTCGGCGCGCTCGACGAGATGACGCGCGAGCGCCTGAACATGGAGTTGCTGCGGATCTGGGAGGCCAGCAGCTCGACGATCGTTTTCGTCACCCACTCGATCCCCGAGGCGGTCTTCCTCTCCACCCGGGTGGTGGTCATGTCGCCGCGGCCGGGACAGATCGCGGACATCGTCGAGGTCGACCTGCCGTACCCGCGCACCGCCGAGACGCGCGAGGAGCCGCGCTTCTTCGAGCTCGTGACCGGCGTGCGCGAGCGCCTCGCCGGGCGCGGCGCGCAGGTCGAGCCGGAGCTCGCGGAGGACGCGCCGTGAGCCGTCGCTTGCGATGGCGATCTCAGGCCGAGCGGGCTTCGCTCGCTCGGCCGTCTGCGCCGGCGACCGGGAACGCCGAACGTCAGGAGCGGTCGCTGTGACCGTCGCGCTCCGCCAACGCGTGGTCGACTGGGGCCCGCCGCTCGTCGTCTTCGCGCTCGGGATCCTGACCTGGCAGCTGCTGGTGGTCGCGTTCAACATCCAGGAGTTCCTGCTGCCGAAGCCGACCGAGATCGCGCGGACGCTCTGGGACGAGCGCAGCTCGCTCTGGCACGCGGGCATCTACACGTTCAAGGAGGCGCTCGGCGGCTTCGCGCTGGGCTCGAGCTTCGCAATCGTCGTGGCGCTGGTGTTCGCGGCCTTCCGCTCGCTCGGGACGGCCTTCATGCCGTTCGCGGTGGCGGCGAACGCGGTGCCGATCATCGCCTTCGCGCCGATCATGAACAACTGGTTCGGCCTACTGAACCCGTTCTCGAAGATGGCGATCGCGGCTGTCCTTTGCTTCTTCCCGGTGCTGATCAACATGCTCCGCGGGCTGACCTCGGTCGACCCGCGCGCGATCGAGCTGATGCGCTCCTACGCTGCCGGCCAGGGCTCGACCTTCCGCCGCGTGCGCATCCCGGCCTCGCTGCCGCACCTCTTCGCCGGGCTGAAGATCGCGAGCGTGCTCTCGATGATCGGCGCGATCGTCGGCGAGTACTTCGGCGGGCCGACGACGGCGCTCGGCGTCACGATCCTGAACGCCTCGGCCTACACGAACTTCTCGCTCGCCTGGGCCGGGATCGTGCTGGCCAGCGCCTTCGGCATCCTCTTCTACGGCGCAGTCGCCCTCGTAGAGCGGCTGACCACCTCGTGGGACCCCTCGCGCCGGGCCTTCCACGCGGAGTGAAAGCGGGGCAGAATGGCGCGGACCGGATGGGGTCGTCGAACACGAAGGGAGAACGGATGAGTCGCAGGTTCCTGCTCGCGGCACTCGTGCTGCTCGTGAGCGTGCTCGTCGCCGGCTGTGGTGGTGGCAGCAAGTCCTCGGAGAGCGGAGGGGAAACCGAGGGCGGCGGCGCCAAGAAGAAGGTGACCCTCCAGCTGAAGTGGGTCACGCAGGCGCAGTTCGCCGGCTACTACGCCGCGAAGGCCAAGGGCTACTACGACGAGGAGGGCCTCGACGTCAACATCAAGGTCGGCGGCCCGAGCATCACGCCCGAGCAGGTCGTGCTCGGCAAGCAGGCCCAGTTCGGCATCGACTGGCTCCCGAGCCTGCTCGCGGCGCGCGACCAGGGCCAGGATCTCGTCAACATCGCGCAGGTCTTCGGCAAGAGCGGCATGACGGAACTGACCTGGAAGGACTCCGGGATCACGTCGATCGCGCAGATGAAAGGCAAGAAGGTCGGCGTCTGGTGCTGCGGCAACGAGAACGAGCTCTACGCCGCCCTGAACAAGAACGGCATGAACCCGAAGAAGGACGTCACGATCGTCAACCAGCCGTTCGACATGAACCTCTTCCTGAAGAATCAGGTCGACGCCGCGGCGGCGATGACCTACAACGAGCTCGCCCAGGTTCTCGAGACGACGAACCCGAAGACGGGCCAGCTCTACAAGCCCAGCGACCTCAACATCATGACGATGGAGGACGCCGGCACGGGCATGCTCGAGGACGGCGTCTTCGTCCGGGGCGACTGGATCGCGGACAAGGACAACGCGCAGACCGCCAAGAAGTTCCTCGCGGCGAGCTTCAAGGGTTGGGTCTACTGCCGCGACCACGTCCAGGAGTGCACGCAGATCGTGCTGAACAACGGCCCGACGCTCGGCAAGGGCCACCAGACGTGGCAGATGAACGAGATCAACGCGCTCATCTGGCCGGCGCCGAAGGGCATCGGTGTGATGGACAAGGCCGCCTACGACCGCACCGCGAAGATCGCGCAGGACTTCAAGGTGATCAAGCAGGCGCCGAGCTCGGACGCCTACCGCACCGACCTGGCGCAGGACGCGGTTGACGAGATCTCCGCCGAGGGCGTCGACGTGAACGGCAGCGACTACAAGAAGGTGACCGTGAAGGTCACGCCCAAGGGCGCCTGATCTCCACGGGCAACCGGATCACGAGGCCTTCCTTTCCGGGAGGCCTCGTTTTCTTCTACGCTCGCGGCGAGGCACCAGCGCAGACGAGGAGGGCCCGATGTCAGTACTGATCAAGGGCGGCCGGATCATCACCGCCGCCGACGACTACGTTGCGGACATCTACGTCGAGGACGAGACGGTCACGCTGATCGGCGAGTCGCTCGACATGAGCGCCGACAAGGTGATCGACGCGAGCGGCAAGTACCTGCTGCCGGGGCTCGTCGACCCGCACACGCACCTGGACATGCCCTTCGGCGGCACGGTCACGATCGACGACGTCGAGTCCGGCCAGACCGCGGCGGCCTTCGGCGGCACGACTTGCCACGTCGACTTCATCATCCAGCCGCAGGGTTCGAGCTTCGCCGACGCGATCGCCGAGTGGCGCGCGAAGGCCAACGGCAAGCAGGTGATCGACATGGGCTACCACATGGCGGTCACCGACCTCGAGGAGGGCGGCACGCTCGAGGAGCTCACTTCGCTGCCGGACGAGGGAATCACTTCCTACAAGCTCTTCATGGCCTACAAGGGCGCGCTCATGGTCGACGACGAGACGCTCTTCCGCACGATGGAGGTCGCGGCCCAGACCGGCGCGCTCGTGATGGTGCACGCCGAGAACGGCGACGTGATCGACGTGCTCGTCCGGCAGGCGCTGGAGGCCGGCAACACCGAGCCGCTCTACCACGCGCTCACGCGGCCGCCCGAGGCGGAGGGCGAAGCGACGAACCGTGCGATCCAGCTCGCCCATCTCGCCCGCGCGCCGCTCTATGTCGTCCACGTCACGTGTCGCGAGGCCGTCGAGCCGATCTCGCGCGCACGCGAGGCGGGCTGGGACGTCTGGGGCGAGACCTGTATCCAGTACTTCTTCAACTCGCTCGACGACATCGCGAAGCCGGACTTCGAGGGCGCGAAGTACGTCTACTCGCCGCCGGTGCGCGACAAGTCGAACTGGGAGGTCCTCTGGAACGCCGTCCGCAGCGACGCGCTCTCGGCGATCTCGACCGACCACTGCGCCTTCCTCTGGGACGGCCAGAAGACGCTCGGCAAGGACGACTTCTCGAAGATCCCGAACGGCGGGCCGGGCCTCGAGAACCGGCTGCACATGATCCACGAGTTCGGCGCGCGAGCTGGGCGGATCTCGCTGAACCGGATGGTCGAGCTGCTGGCGACGAACCCGGCGAAGCTGTTCGGCCTGTATCCGAAGAAGGGCACGGTCGCCGTCGGCTCCGACGCGGACCTCGTCGTCTTCGACCCGGAGAAGAAGCTGACGATCACGGCCGCGAACCAGCACTCGAAGACCGACTACAACCTCTACGAGGGCACCGAGGTGACGGGCTCGCCGGAAGTCGTGCTGCTGCGCGGAAACGTGCTCGTGGAGGGCGACGAGCTGGTGGCCTCGCCGGGGATCGGGCAGTACGTGGCGCGGGCGCGTTTCGGCAAGGAGCTGCGGGCGAGGAGCGCCGTGGCGTGAGGCGGCTCCTGCTTCTCGGGCTCGTCGTGGCGGCCGCGGCGCTGGCACCCGCGGCTGCGGCGAAGGTCTCGTACTGCAGTCCGACCGGCGACTACTGCACCTCCGTCAAGAAGGTGCGGGGAATCCGCTTCCTCACCGTCGAGACCTTCGCCTTCAACGGCCGCGTGAAGATCTGCGTGCGCGATCCGAAAGGCGGCCGCGTCTGCCACAGCTTCCGCATGACCAAGGGCGGGCCGGCATACCTCCTGAGCATCCGCTGGCGGCGCCATTACCCGGACCGCGGCGCCGGCACCTACCGCGTGTCGTTCGTCCTCGGCGCGCAGCGACTCGGCCCCGTTCTCACGTTCGCGAGATAGCCGGAGGGCGGCGCGAGGCCGCCCTCCGACCCAACTCGCTACCCCGGGGTCAGGTCTTGCATTGCAACATCGAGCCGTGAACCGGCCTGACTCGAAGGGCATCTCTGCACCAACCCGTCCACAGGCGGGAGCGACGGGGAACATTCGGCGCACATCCGTGACGCGATTGCGTCGATGCAAGACCTGACCCCGGGTTCCGCGGCCCGCACATGAGCGTTCGGATGCCGCTCAAGCGTCCGGCCCGCTCTCGCCTCAGCTGCTCCAGTGACGGGGCGTTCTCAGGGGCAACGAGCGCCGGGGTCGACCCGAGTTCGTCGTAGGCGACCCTGTACGACCAATTCCTCCAGGTCACAACGATCCCGCGCACGATGCCGTCCGCGCCGACCGTCACGGACACCTCGAGCGGCGAGGCCGGATCGGCCGCCTCGCCGTGGGCGATGAAACCGAACGGCAGCACCCGGATCGCCTGCCCCCTTGAAGCCGGCCTCCCTCGCGGTCACGGGCCCAAGCCGGCGCAGCGCCTCGCGGACGAGCGCGGCTTCGTGGCCCAGCGGCTCCGCAGAAGGAACTGCGGTCGGCTCGCCCGCCAACCGTTCCTCGAGCGCGACGCGCCGCCGCCTCGACCGGCGCTGGTTCGCGATCACCCTCCGGGCGGTCGCGTACAGCCCACACGCGGGCAGCGTCCCCTTCGGGCACGGCGTCGAGGCGACGCCAGGCCGTCAGCAAGACCTCGGCAGCGGCACCCTGCGCATCGCTCTCCGACCCGGCCCGCCAGCTGCAGTAGAAGACGATGTCCGGCCCGTATGCGGCGAAAAAGGGCATCGAACCGTCTCCGGCTGTCGCTCTCCGTCATCGGACCCTTGAGGTCCGGCAGCGCCGGAAATCGTTCGACCCTACGCCGTCCGGCCGGGATCGACCGGCTCGCCGGGCTCCCCGGCCGGCACGAGCACGATCGTGTTCTCGACCGAGAACCACTCGCCCTCGACACCGTCGGGGCGCTCCGGGTCGTCGGCCGAACGGCGCACGAACTCCCGCAGGAGCGACGGCTTGACGGCGAACACCGCGTCGGAGTCCAGGTACTGGCTCTCGCGGTCGAAGATATGCGTGGCCACCGTCCGGTAGCCGGGCGCACGGACGATCATGTGGACGTGGGCCGGCCGCCAGGGATGGCGGCCCGTCGCGGCGAGCATCCTCCCGACGGGCCCGTCGTCCGGGATCGTGTAGGGCACCGGCCGCACGGCGAGAAACGCATAGCTGCCGTCGTCGCGCGCGGTGAACCTGCCGCGGAGGTGGTCCTCCGGCGCCTCCGGGTTCTGGACGGCATAGAGCTGGTCGTCGCCGTTCTGCCAGACGTCCAGCTCGGCGCCGCCGATCGGCTCGCCGCCCACGTCGAGCACGCGGCCGTGGACCCATGTCGGGGTGCCCGCAGCCTGCTCGGCGATCGACACCCCGTAGGGCCGTCGCGGCGAACCGGGCACGTAGAACGGCCCGAGCACGGTCGACTCCGTCGCTCCTGGAGGGAGCGGATTCGCGAGCGCGTCCACGAGCATCGAGAGCCCGAGGGTGTCCGACCAGAGGATGAACTCCTGCCGCCGGTCGTCCGTGATATGGCCGGTCTCGGTGAGGATCCGGATGCCCGCCTCCCACTCGCGCTGGGTGAGGCCAACCTCGGCCGCGAATGCGTGAAGGTGGCGCGCGAGGCTCTGGGCGAGGGTGCGGAGCCGCTCGTCGCCGGAGCGCTCGAAGCTCGCGATCACCGCCGCGGTGATGTCGCCCGGAGCGGTGCGCTGGCCGTTCAGACCGGCGGTTCCGGGTCGTACTGGATGTAGCGGCGCACCTCGCGGGCCCGCTCGGCCGAGTGCAGGCGCGCGACCAGGTGCAGCGCCATGTCGATCCCGGCCGAGACGCCGGCGGCGGTGATCACCTCGCCGTTGTCGACGAAGCGGTCGTCCGGGCGCACCTCGATGTCCTTACCGAGGGTCGGCAGCAGCTCGAGCGATTGCCAGTGTGTCGTCGCCGGCTTGCCGTCGAGCAGCCCCGCGGCCGCCAGCACGAGCGAGCCGGTGCAGACGCTCGCGACGACTGCGCCGCTCCGCGAGATGCCCTGGATCCAGTCGAGCACGGCGTCGTCGCGAAGCTCGGCGCGCGTGCCCCTGCCGCCCGGATACACCAGCACCTCGAGCGGCGGCGCCGTCTCCCACGTCTCGTCCGGCAGGACGCGCAGGCCTTTCGCGCAGGTCACAACACGGTCCTCGCGCGCGAGCGTGAACACCCGCACGCCGTCGTCAGGCCAGTGCGTGGCCCACGCCGCCAGCACCTCCCAGGGCCCCGCCCAGTCGAGCTCCTCGGCCCCGTCGAACAGCGCGACTCCGATGACCATCTAGCGCGTCTGCGGGAAGCCGAGGTCGACCTTCGACGTGGCCGGGTCAGGCCAGCGCGAGGTCACGACCTTGCCCTGGGTGTAGAACTGGATCCCCTCGGGCCCGTAGATGTGCAGATCGCCGAAGAGGGAGCTCTTCCAGCCGCCGAACGAGTAGTAGGCGACGGGCACCGGAATCGGCACGTTCACGCCGACCATCCCCGCGTTCACCTCGAACTGGAACTGGCGCGCCACCCCGCCGTCGCGCGTGAAGATCGCGACGCCGTTCCCGTACGGGTTCTCGTTGACGAGCCGCACGGCCTCCTCGTAGGTGTCGACGCGGGTGATCCCGAGCACGGGACCGAAGATCTCGTCCTTGTAGACGTCCATCTCGGGCGTGACCTCGTCGAGCAGCGTCACGCCGAGGAAGAAGCCGTTTCCGTCCGGCGCCGTCTCGCGGCCGTCGGCGACCACCTTCGCACCCTCCTCGGCTCCCTTGTCGATGTAGGAGGCGACCTTGTCACGGTGCTCGCGCGTCACGAGCGGGCCCATCTCGGAGTCAGGGTCGAGGCCGTTGCCCACCTTCACCTTCGGCAGGCGGTCCTCGATCGCCTTGACGAGGTCGTCCGCCGCGTGGCCGACGCAGACGAGCATCGAGACCGCCATGCAGCGCTCGCCGGCCGAGCCGTAACCCGCGCTGACGGCGGCGTCGGCGGCCATGTCGATGTCGGCGTCCGGGAGGACGATCATGTGGTTCTTCGCGCCGCCAAGCGCCTGGACACGCTTGCCGTTCTTCGTGCCGGTCTCGTAGACGTAGCGCGCGATCGGAGTCGAGCCGACGAACGAGACGGCCGCGATCTCCGGGTGCTCGAGCACGGCGTCGACGGCGATCTTGTCGCCGTGCACGACGTTGAAGACCCCGTCCGGAAGGCCGGCCTCCTTGAGCAGCTCGGCCGTGTACATCGAGGCGGAGGGATCCTTCTCGGACGGCTTCAGCACGAACGTGTTCCCGCAGGCGATCGCGGGCGCCCACATCCACATGGGCACCATCGCGGGGAAGTTGAACGGCGTGATCCCACCGACGACGCCGAGCGGCTGGCGGATCGAGTAGACGTCGATCCCGGTCGAGGCCTGCTCCGAATAGCCGCCCTTCAGCAGCTCCGGGATGCCGCAGCAGAACTCGATCACCTCGAGCCCCCGCGCGACCTCGCCCTTGGCGTCGGAGAGCACCTTGCCGTGCTCGAGCGTCAGGAACCGCGCGAGGTCCTCGGAATGGTCGTGGACCAGCTCGCGGATGCGGAAGAAGAGCTCGGTGCGCCGCGACAGCGAGAAGGCGCGCCAGCTCGCGAACGCGCGCTTCGCTGCCTGGACGGCGGCGTCGATCTCCTCGACGCTCGCGAAGTCGACCTCGCCGGTCTGCTCGCCGGTCGCCGGGTTGTAGACGGGGCCGCTGCGGCCCGACGTGCCCTCGACCCGCTGCCCATCGATCCAGTGCGCGATCCGGGTTACCTTGCCCGACCGCTCCTCGGTGAACTGATCCGCAACCTCGGTCATGCCGGCCCTCCTTGGTCGGGGGCCAGACTAGCGCGCAAGGAGCGGGGGCGCAGTGCCCCCGCTCCTCCTGCCGGTAGGCTCCCGCCATGGCCGTCGAAGCAGGGCTGGACGCCAAGCGGATCCAGGAGCTCGACAAGCAGTACGTCCTTCACTCGTGGTCGGTGCAGAACCAGATCCAACCGCTCCCGATCGCGGGCGGCGAGGGCCGCTACTTCTGGGATCACGACGGGAACCGCTACCTCGACTTCGCTTCGCAGCTCGTCAACGTCTCGATCGGCTACCAGCACCCCAAGGTCGTCGCGGCGATCAAGGAGCAGGCCGACAGGCTGACGACGATCGGGCCGCCGATGGCGCACGAGGTGCGCTCGGAGCTGGCACGGCTGCTCGCCGAGGTGACCCCGGGCGACCTGACGATGTCGTTCTTCACCAACGGCGGCGCCGAGGCGAACGAGAACGCGATCAAGCTCGCGCGCTGGTACACGGGCCGCCACAAGATCGTCGCGCGCTACCGCTCGTACCACGGCGCGACAGGCGGCGCGATCACGCTCACCGGCGACCCGCGGCGCTGGCACGCGGAGCCCGGGATCCCGGGCGTGGTGCGGATGCTCGACCCGTACACCTACCGCTGCCCGGCCGGGCACCCCGACCCGTGCCCGGTCTGCTCGGGCGCGCCGCACCTCGAGGAGATCCTCCAGTACGAGGGCCCGAACACCGTCGCCGCCGTGATCATGGAGACGATCGTCGGGACGAACGGGATCATCGTCCCGCCCGACGGCTACCTGCAGTCGATCCGCGAGGTCTGCGACCGGCACGGGATCCTGCTGATCTGCGACGAGGTGATGGCCGGCTTCGGCCGCACCGGCAAGTGGTTCGGCGTCGACCACTGGGACGTCGTGCCGGACATCATGACCATGGCCAAGGGGATCAACTCGGGCTACGTTCCGCTCGGCGCGATGATCATCAACCAGAAGCTCGCCGACTGGGTGCAGGACAAGTACTTCGCCGGCGGGCTGACGTACTCGGGACACATCCTCGCCTGCGCCTCCGGGGTCGCCTCGATCGAGGCCTTCCAGGAGGAGGGCATCGTCGAGAACTCGGCCGCGATGGGCGAGGTGCTGGGCGAAGGACTCCGCGGCCTGATGGAGCGCCACCCGTCGATCGGCGAGGTGCGCGGCAAGGGCCTCTTCTGGGGCATCGAGCTCGTGAAGGACCGCGAGACCCGCGAGCCGCTCGTGCCGTTCAACGCGGCGGGCGAGGCCGCCGCGCCGGTCGCCAAGCTCGCGAAGGCGGCGATGGAACGCGGCGTCTACCTGATGACGCACTGGAACGTGATCATCTGCGCGCCGCCGCTGACGATCACCCGCGAGGAGCTCGACGAGGGCCTGGGCGTCCTCGACGAGGTCCTCTCCCTCGTCGACTAGCCCTCCTGACCTGGGCTACCCTGTCCCTGGCCGCCGCCGAGGGAGAACCCATTCGCAGCATCCAAATCGAGGCGCCCACGTCAGGCGCCGCAGAGCTGCTCGTCCACGATCTCGTGCCGTTCGCGCGGACTGACATCGTCCCGCTGGAAGGCGAGCGCTGGGAGGTCCGGGTCGAGGAGAGCACCGAGGACGAGCTCGACGCGGTGTTGCTCGCGGTCGCGCGCTGGGCCGCGGCCTGCGAGGTCGAACGGCGGCGGGTACTCGTCGATGGCGTCCCCGTCGAGCTTCCGGACCCTTCCTAGGTCTCTAGGCGCAGCGGCAGGGCCGTGGCCACGATGCGCCGGCCGCCGGCCTCGTAGACGACGTCCACGCTGTCGTTCTGCCGGTAGGTGCCCGCAACCCCGAGGAAGATCGAGAGCCAGCGCCAGAAGCCGAGCCGGCCCTCGCGCGCAAGGGGCCGGTCGAAGACGAGCTCGTCGCCCTCGCGCCGGTAGTCACGGTCCGGCTGCTGAAGGACGCCGTTCACGAAGACTTCGAACGCGTCACCCACGCCGGCCGGGAGTTCTACGCGCGTCCGCTCGGGCACCCCTCTTAGAATGCCACCGCCCGTGCGTCGGTCGGTCTTCGTCCTCAGCGTCGCCTTCGCGCTCGTCCTCGCCGGGACGGGCCACGCAGGGAACGGGGGCATCGCTCCGCCGTCGCCGGCTACGCCTGACGCAGCGAACATCCGCGACATCTACTGGCTGATCCTCGCCGTGTCGGCCGGGATCTTCGTGCTCGTCGCAGGGTTGCTGCTGCTCTTCATCGTCCGCTACCGCAGCCGCGGCCGGCCGCGGGAGGTCGAGGGGCCGCAGGTTCGCGGCCACACGAACCTCGAGCTCGCCTGGACGGCAGGCCCGGTCGTGATCCTCGCGATCATCGCCGGCTTCGTCTTCTGGAAGGTGAGCGACATCAATGCAACCTCGGGCGTTCCCAACGAGCAGTCGCAGGCCAGGGAGCAGATCACGGTCGACGCGCACCAGTTCTACTGGGGGTTCGTCTACCCCAACGGGGCGATCTCGGTCGACCACCTGCGCCTGCCCTACAACCGCACGGTGCGACTGAAGATCGTCAGCCACGACGTGGCCCACAGCTGGTGGGTGCCGACGCTCGGTGGCAAGCTCGACGCGATCCCGGGCAAGACGAACTACACGAGCTTCCGCGCCGACGAAGCTCGGCACCTTCCACGGCCAGTGCGCGGAGCTCTGCGGGCTCCAGCACGCCGCGATGCTGGCTGAGGTGGAGGTGCTGCCGGCCGACCGCTACGAAGCCTGGGTGCGCGGCCAGGCGAGCGACCGTGCGGCGCTCGGAAAGGAGACGTTCGTCGGCGTCTGCTCGAAGTGCCACGGCCTCGCCGGACAAGGCGGGATCGGGCCGAACATCGCCGGCAGCGTGCTGCTGAAGGACAGGCGGGGCCTCGCGAACGTGATCCGCAACGGCGGGATCAAGATGCCGGCCGTCGGCAACGACTGGTCCCAGGAGCAGCTGGCGGCGACGATCGCGTACCTGCAGCAACGCTTCGTCCAGGGAGGAGGCAGCAGTGGCGGCCAGGGCTGAGCGTCCGCCTCTTTCCGTCGTCGTCTCGCGCGGCCGCGTCTCGAGCTGGCTGACGACGGTCGACCACAAGCGGATCGGGATCCTCTACATCGTCACGACGCTCGCCTTCCTCCTCGCGGGAGGGGTCCTGGCGCTGCTGATGCGCGCGCAGCTCGCGACGCCGAACGAGGACTTCATCACCAAGAACAGCTACAACGAGCTCTTCACCATGCACGGGACGACGATGATCTTCCTCGTCGTCGTGCCGTTCTGGGCCGGCCTCGCGAACTACCTCGTGCCGCTGATGATCGGCGCGCACGACATGGCCTTCCCGCGGGTGAACGCCCTCTCCTACTGGCTCTTCCTGCTCGGCGGACTCATCCTCTACTCCAGCTGGTTCGCGGCCGGCGGCGCGTCCTCCGCGGGCTGGACCGGCTACACGCCCCTCAGCGAGTCGCTCTACTCACCGGGGCACGGGATCGACCTCTGGATCCTCTCGCTCCACGTGCTGACGCTCTCGTCGCTTGCCGGCGCGATCAACCTCCTGGTCACCATCCACCGGATGCGGGCTCCCGGGATGTCGTGGATGCGCATCCCGCTGTTCGTCTGGTCGATAGAGGTCTACGCGGCCCTGCTGGTAGTAGTGCTTCCCGCGCTCGCGGCCGGGCTCACGATGCTGCTCCTCGACCGCCAGGCCGGGACCCACTTCTTCATCCCGGACGAGGGCGGCAGCGCGGTGCTCTACCAGCACGTCTTCTGGTTCTTCGGCCACCCCGAGGTCTACGTCATGATCCTGCCCGCGATGGGGGTGATCTCCGAGGTGCTCCCGGTCTTCTCGCGCAAGCCGATCTTCGGCTACACGGCGATCGCGCTCTCGTCGGTTGCGATCGGCTTCTACTCGATGCTGGTCTGGGCCCACCACATGTTCACAGTCGGCCTACCGGGCTATTTGCAGGGCTTCTTCATGATCTCGTCGCTGATCATTGCCGTCCCTACGGGCATCAAGATCTTCAACTGGCTGGCGACGACCTGGCGCGGGAACCTCCACTTCGACACCCCGATGCTGTACGCGCTCGGCTTCATCGGCGTCTTCACGATCGGCGGGCTGTCGGGGATCTTCGTCGCCGCGTACCCGTTTGACTGGCAGGCGCAGGACACGTATTTCGTGGTCGCCCACCTGCACTACGTGCTCTTCGGCGGCTCAATCTTCGCGGTCTTCGCCGCGCTCGCCTACTGGTGGCCGAAGATGTTCGGGAAGATGCTCGACGAGCGTCTCGGGAAGATCAGCTTCTGGCTCGTGCTCGTCGGGATGAACCTGACCTTCTTCCCGATGCACATGCTCGGGCTGCTCGGGATGCCGAGGCGGATCTACACGTACTCCGAGGGTGGGATCTGGGAGTGGTACAACCTGACCTCGACGATCGGGTCGGGCGTGATGGCGCTCGGAGTCCTCGTGTTTGCGATCAACATCATCAAGACCCAGCGCTCCGGCGAGCGGGCCGTCAACGACCCCTGGCTCGGGTACACGCTGGAGTGGTACACCACCTCGCCGCCGCCGCCGCACAACTTCGACCAGGTGCCGTACATCTCGAGCGCGCGGCCGCTGCGCGACCTGCGTAGGCGGATCACTGAGGCCAGTGCATAGGGCAGACGCCGTTGCAGGAGCCTGGCTGCGGCTGACCGCGTTCGCCGCGGCCGCCGCGTGCACCGCGGCCGTGGTGACGGGCGCGTTGCACCTGGGAGCCGCACATCGCGGGCTTTCGGCGCTCGCGCTGCCGCCGCTTGCGGCCCTGCTCGCGGCGGCCTGGGTCGCGCACCGGCGGCTGCTCATGCCGTCGCTCGCCGCCCTCGGCGCGTTCCTCGCCGCCGCGCTCGTGACGCCGAGGCCGGCGCATCTCGCGCTCGCCGGGCTCTCCCTGGCCGCAGCGCTCTGGGCGGCCGTCGAGACGTTCCGCGGCGAGCCGGTCGCCGCCGCGTCCTGGCGCGACTACGTGATCCTGACGAAGCCGCGGATCATGACGCTGCTCCTGCTGACGGGGGTAGCCGGGATGTTCGTCGGCGCCCGCGGCGTCCCGGCGCTCGGCGACCTCGCCGTGATGACGGCCGGCCTCGCGCTCGCGTGCGGCGGGGCCAGCGCCCTCAACCACGTGCTCGACCGCGACCTCGACCGGCTGATGCGCCGCACCGGCCACCGGCCCGTGGCCGAAGAGCGCGTCACGCCAGCGCGCGCGCTGGAGTTCGGGCTTGCGCTGATGGCGTTCTCCTTCGTCCTGCTGGCGTCGCTGGTGAACGTGCTGACGGCGCTGCTCGCGCTGGTCGGCGGCCTCTTCTACGTGCTCGTCTACACGCGCTGGCTGAAGCGCACGACGCCGCAGAACATCGTCATCGGCGGCGCGGCCGGCGCGGTGCCCCCGCTCGTCGGCTGGGCGGCCGCGACCGGGAACCTGACCCTGCCGGCGCTGTTCCTGTTCCTGATCGTCTTCTTCTGGACGCCGCCGCACTTCTGGGCGCTCGCGCTCGTGATCAAGCGCGACTACGCCGCGGCGCGGGTGCCGATGCTGCCGGTCGTGCGCGGCGACGACGAGACCGCCAGGCAGATCGTGTGGTACTCGCTCGTGCTCGTGGCGGTCACGCTCCTGCCGTTCGCGTGGCACACGGCGGGCGTGCTCTATCTCGCTGCGGCACTGCTGCTCGGGGCGCTCTTCCTGCGCTTTGCGTGGCGGCTGCGGCGCGAGACGACGACCGCCCGCGCCGGCGCGCTCTTCCGCTACTCGCTGCTCTACCTCGCCCTGCTCTTCGTGGCCCTCGCAATCGACCCGCTGATCGGATGAACGAGCACGACGCGGACGGGAACACGACGCTGGGGCTCGCCCTCTTCGGGCTGTTCCTAGTCCTGTTCGCTCTCACGTTCGTCGTCGGCCTCGTGTATCTGGCCGTCTTCTGAGCACGCTCGACGGAATCTTCCTCGCCCGGCCGCAGAACGTGGCCGAGGGGGTTCCACTCGCGGTCAAGGACCTGTTCGACACCGCCGGGCTAGTCACGACCTACGGCTCGATCCTGTTCGCCGAGCACGTGCCGTCGCAGACCGCCGAGGCCGTGCGGCGCCTGGAGGCGGCGGGCTACGCGAATGTCGGCAAGACGAACCTGCACGAGTTCGCATACGGCACGACCTCCGAGAACGAGCACTTCGGCTCCGTCCCGAACCCGCGCTACCCGGGGCGGATCGCAGGCGGGTCGAGCGGCGGCTCGGCGGCCGCTTTGGCGGCCGGGCTCGCCGACACGGCACTCGGCACCGACTCGGGCGGCTCGATCCGGATCCCCGCGGCCTGCTGCGGGGTCACCGGCTTCAAGCCGACGTGGGGGCTCGTGCCGCTCGACGGCTGTTTCCCACTCGCGCCGAGCTACGACCACGCGGGCCCGATGGCGCGGGACGTGGCGACCTGCGAGCGGATGCTGGTGACGCTGGCGCCGGGCTTCGAGCCGCGGCGCGTCGAGCTCGAGGAGGTCGAGGTCGGTGTTGCGTGGACGGAGCTCGCCGACCCGCTCGTGCGGACGCGCGTCGAGGACGCTGTGACGCACTTTCCACGCCGGCGCCACCTCGAGCTCCCGCTCCCAGAGCGCGTGTACCCGAGCTTCACCCGCGAGGTCGCCGACGTGCACCGCGAGCTGTTCGCCGAGCACGCGGACGAGTACGGCGAGACTGTGCGCAGGAAGGTCGAGCGGTGCCTCACTCTCACCGACGCCGAGTACGGGCGGGCGGTCGAGGCGCGCGAGCGGTACCGCGAGCAGCTCGCCGAGGCCGCGGACGGGGTCGACCTCGTGCTGACGCCGACGCTCGAGTGCGTCGCGCCGACGGCACCGGCCGACGAGCTGGCACTGCGGGGCCGCCTGACGAAGCTGACCTTCCCGCTGAACGCGGTGGGCTGGCCCGCAGCGGCGCTCCCCTGCGGGCCTGCGGAGGACGGCCTGCCCGCGTCGGTGCAGCTCGCCGCGCCGCAGGGGCAGGACGCGCTCGTGCTCGGCGCGGCGGCGGCGCTGGAGCGCGCGCTGTCCCTCGATTGACGTCACTCGAACGAGGGAGGCCGCGGGGCCTGGGCCTGCCGACAACTGCTCGTGATGGTCTGCGCCCGTCTCGCTGCCGCTTTGGCCGCCGCGCTCGCGGTTGCCCTGCCGACCGCGGCCGCTGACGCCGCGGCGCCGCAGAACCTGCACGCATTCACCCTGCGCGCCGACGAGGCCCTCACGCACACCTTCGCGCGCACGCCGTCGTTCGCCTGGAGCCCGGTTCGCGGAGCGACGCGGTACGACCTCGAGCTCTCGACGAGCAGGAACTTCCCCGACAACGGCATCGTCTGGACGACGGAAGGCAAGGCGGAGAAGATCACGAGCCCCGCGGCCGCGCTGCCGCTCTCCCTCCCATGGATCACCGGTAACCCGTACTCGCTCTACGCGCACGTGCGGGCCTGGACACGGCGCGGCCCCACCGGCTGGAGCAAGCCGTTCGGCTTCAACATGCGCTGGCCGGCCGTCCCCAAGCCGCTGACACCGAGCTACCCCGGTCTCCTGCGCTGGAACAAGGTCCCCGGCTCAAGCGGCTACATGGTCTGGATGCTGGACACCGGCCGGTGGTTCACGACGCGCTCGAACATGGCCGACGAGCGCGAGTACTACGCCTTCCACCAGGACGCGACCTGGACGGGCGCAGTTCACTGGCGTGTGCGGCCGATGCGCTGGCTGTACGGCGAGACCGATAACGGCCTGCCCGTCGTCTCGTACGGCCCGTGGAGCCCGGTCTACACGAGCTACAACCCACCGTTCGGCACCGGCCCGCTCACCGCGCTCGCAACGGTGTCCGACGTCGTCTCGGACGCGGGGCACACGCGCACCCACGAGACGACGCCCGCGTTCGTCTACCGCGGCGACACCTCGATCTGGCGTAGCTCCAGCGAGCTCTACCGCGTGCTCGTCTTCAGCGACGAGGACTGCCTCAACACTGTCTTCCGCGGCGCGATCGTCGCCAGCCCCGCGTACGTCCCGCGCGAGGTTGGGCCGCTCGCGATGCCGACCGACACGAGCTCGATGCTCGCGGCCCGCAGCGCATTCCTCTCCTTCGGCCAGGAGCCGGAGTCGAAGACCGCCGAGGGCATCAACGTGAAGACAACCGAGCTCGACCTCGCTGCCGACTCGGGCACGAACAACACGGGCCTTCCGCCGTCGCAGGTCGTGAAGCCGGCGAAGGTCGACCTCTGGGACAGCGGGCGGTACTACTGGACGGTCGTGCCGGTGAAGGCCGTCGCCGACAGCGCCGTCACGACGACGCTGGCCGCTCCGGCGAGCCCGGGCGACACCACGGTCACGGTCGCGAACGCGACCTCGATCGCCGTCGGTGACACGTTGACGGTCGGGTCGACACCGTCGGAGCCGGCGGTCGTGACCGCCGTCAGCGGGAACCTCGTCACCCTCGCGGCCGGCTTGCGCAACGCCTACGGGCTGGGTGACTCGGTCGCGCGGCCGAGCGGTGGCGTCAAGTACGTAGACGGCGAGCTGACTCAGGACGCCTGTGCCTCCGGCCGCGAGCTGACCTTCGCGAAGGAGAGCGATCCCGTCGTGACCGGCCAGGCCGGTACGCCTTTCGCGTCCGGCCTCTCGCCCGATGGCAAGCTCGTCTCGGCCCGCAAGCCCAACCCGCGCTTCTATGGCCAGCCGCTAGTGGCCTGGGCGCCGATCGCGAGCGCTGGGCAGTACGAGCTGCAGTGGAGCCGGAAGCTCTACCCGTGGCGAACCGCCGGCTCGCAGGTGACGTGGGCGACGTCGGCGAAGCTGCCGCTCACGCCCGGGACTTGGTACTACCGCGTCCGAGGCCTGGACTACCTGATGATGGGCTCGAAGCCCCAGATGTCCTGGTCCGACCCGGTCAGGGTCGTGGTCACGAAGCCGCGCTTCCGCGTCGTCCGCTAACCCGGCGGACCAAGTAACAGTCTGTTACTAGGCTCGTTCGAGCAGGCGTGCGTCCGAGCGCCGGCGCTGCGCGCGGGCGGCCGCGATTCCTGCGCCGCCGAGCAGCAGGAGCGGGCCGGCGACGACGAGCGCGTAGAGCAGGATCTCGAGCTCTCGCAGGAGCACTGAGCCGGCGTCATCGAGGGTCCGGTCGAAGCGGGTGGGCGCCGCTGCCGCTTGCTTCGCGGGAGTCGTCAGGGCGAGCGTGATCCGCGCGAGGCGGGCGCTCTTCAGCAGCCGCGCGTGCTTCACGCGCAGCATGGCGAGCTTCGCCCGGATGACGGCCTGACGCTCCGGCGACGCCGTCGCAAGCTCGCGCTCGAGCTGCGAGATCTGGAGCGCCTCACGATCGACGCGACGGGTGACGTCGAGGATGCCCGTGTGCTGCTGCAGGATCGTCCCGAGCGAGGCGAGCTCCCCAAGCGCCGTCTGGACGTTCCCGACGGGAACCCGCAGCACCAGCGTCGCGCCGCCGTGCTTGCCGCCCCGCGTGGCGTACTGCACGGACGCCACGTAGCCGCCGAGGCCCTGGGTGAGGTTCATCGCGCGCTTGGCCGCATTCGAGAGCGCGTCCACACTCTTCACGCGCAGCCTGAGCCTTGCCTGGTAGCGCTGCATTCGCCCGGCCGCCGGCGCGAGATCCGAGGACCGGGTCACGGTCCCGAAGTTCGGCACCGGTGTCTTCGGCGCCGCCCTGAGGGCGCCGACAGCTGCGCCACTGTCGCCGCTGGGAGCCTTCGCGTGCTCGACCGGGGCGACCCGCGCCTGCTGCTTCGGGCCGGGCCGGCTCAGCCCCGTCATACCGGCCGCGATGAACGAACCGAGCAGCGCGGCACCGGCGAGCGCGAGCACGACGCGGCGCGAGGGGCGCCGGAAGGTCCAACGCGGGCCCGGTGGCTCCAGCGCGCGGACCTGCGCCTGCAGCGCGGCCGGCGCGACGGGACGCGACGCGCGCAGCTCCTCCGCGAGCTTGTCGAACCGGTCGCCCACCAGTTCAAGCGGCGACACCGGCGCTCACCTCCTTCTCCAGCTTCTGCAGGGCGCGGCTGAGCCGCGTCGAGCACGCCGTGGCGCTGATCCCGAGTATGCGAGCGGCCGCCTCGCCGTCGAGCTCGAGCACGATCCGCAGCGCGACCACCTCGCGCTCCGCAGCGGACAGCCGCGACAAGGCCGCCTCCAGCGCCGGGGACAACCCCTCGCCGAAGACCGGCTCCTCGCTCTCGGGCATCGAAACGGCGTAGCGGCCCTCGCGCCTGCGGCGCCGCTCCTCGGCGCGGAAGTGGTCGAGCGCCGTCGAGCGAGCAAGCTGGCAGAGCCAGGTCCGAGCGCCGGCGCGCCGCGGATCGAAGCGGTGCCAGCGCTCGCACGCGCGGGCGAACGTCTCGGACGCCAGCTCCTCGGCGGTTCCTCTGTCTCCGGTCAGGTACACGAGATAGGCGTGGACGTCGTCGAGGTGGCGCTCGGCCGCCTCTGCGAATTCCGTTTTCACGGCGTCTATACGTCGCCGCTTGCCCATCACGTCACATCATGCGGCGCGAACGGCCTCCTCGTACACCCGGTCGCGGGAGAAGCGCTCCAGCTCGTCGCTCAGTAGGTCCGCCGGATCGGGCGGGTCCCCGGGCGGGAAGGGTGCCGGCTCGCCGTCGACATCCACTCCCTCGAGCCGTTTCGCCTCGTCGTGCTCGAGCTCCACGTCGTGTCCGAGCCTCGAGCGCAGCCACCCTGCGAGCAGGCACGCCTGCGCCCTCGTCCCCTCCACCTTGATCCGCGTCACGCCGCCGATCTCGGGCCAGAGCGAGGCGAGCTGCGGCCGCCAGCGGCTCGTCCGCGCCCACGCGATGTCGGAGACCACGACCCGGTCGAAGACCTCCGCCAGCCGCGTGTACGGCCCCGGCAGACCGGGCCACTCGGTCGAGTCGACGATCAGCCGGTCGACGACGTCCACCAGCTGCTCGAACGACGACTCCCCGAACGGCGGCAGTCCCCGCCACCGCAGGAACACCGGCAAGTCCGGCAGCAGCAGCGGCTGCACGATGCTCGCCGGAGCCGCGGCGCGCGAGCCGCACAGCCGTAGGCGGATCGTCTCGACCGCGATCTGCCGCCCCTCACCTGCTGAGAACGTCTCGACCTCGACGTTCGCCTCGAGCGCGTCGCCCGCGTCGGGGTCCGGTACGAGCACGATCGTCCGCGACGGGTGCCGTTCGGCAAGGCCGCCCAGCACGTCCTCGGCCGCCTCGACCCACTCCGCGGGCACCCACGCGATGTGGGTCATCACGCTCGTCCGCTGGAACGGTTCGCCGCTCTCGGCGTTGCAGCGGAGCCGCACGAGCTCTCGGTCGATCTCCGAGACGGACGCTAGTGCCGTCGCCACTGCCGCCCGTCCTTGCGCATGAGCTCGTCCGCGGCCACGGGGCCCCATGTGCCCGCAGCGTAGTTCGGGAACGAGGGCCGGTCGCGCCGCCAGGCCGCGACGATCGCGTCCACGAGCGACCACTGCTCCTCGACCTCGTCGGCGCGCGTGAACATCCTCGCGTCGCCGAGCAAACAGTCGAGCAGCAGCCGCTCGTACGCCTCCGGGATGCCCGTGCGGAAGGCGCCGCCGTAGAGAAAGTCCATGTGCACCGTGCGCAGCCGCATCCCCTGCCCCGGCACCTTGGCAGCGAACTCGAGGGAGACGCCCTCGTCCGGTTGGATGTGGACGACGAGCACGTTGGGGCGGAGGCCGTCATCCTCGGCCACCTCGAACGGCGGGTGCGGCGCGCGCTTGAACTCGATCGCGATCGTCGTCTCGCGCCGGGCGAGGCGCTTGCCCGCGCGGACGTAGAAGGGCGTGTCCGCCCAGCGCCAGTTGTCGACGTAGAGCTTCGCAGCCACGTACGTCTCCGTCATCGAGTCGGGTGCGACGCCGTCCTCCTCGCGGTAGCCGAGCACTTCCTGGCCCTCGACGTAGCCTCGCCCGTACTGGCCGCGCCAGACGTGCTTCGGGCCGGGCGTGTGCAGCGCGCGCAGCACCTTCACCTTCTCGTTCCGCACGGAGTCCGCGGCAAAGTCAATCGGCGGCTCCATCGCGGTCAGTGCGACGAGCTGCAGCAGGTGGTTCTGGAAGACGTCGCGGATCGCGCCCGCCTGCTCGTAGAACGCGGCGCGGCCCTCGATCCCGATCGTCTCGGCGACCGTGATCTGGACGTGGTCGACGAACTGGCGGTTCCAGATCGGCTCGAAGATGCCGTTCGCAAACCGGAACGCCAGCAGGTTCTGGACGGTTTCCTTGCCGAGGTAGTGGTCGATGCGGAAGATCTCTTCCTCGGCAAAGCGGCGCTGGAGCTCTTCGTTCAGCTCGCGCGCCGAGGCGAGGTCGCTGCCGAACGGCTTCTCGACGATGAGGCGTCTCCACCCTTCGGGTGAGCGCCGCTCGCCGAGCTCGTGCATGAGCGTCGCGATCGCGTCCGGCGGGACAGCGAGGTAGTAGACCCGGTTGCCCGCGGTGCCGCGCTGCTCGTCGAGCTCGTTCAGAACCGAGATCACGCGATTCTGGCCCTCGTCGTCCGCGAAGTCGGTGGCGACGTAGCGCATGCCGTCGGCGAGCCACTCCCAGACGTCCTCCCGGAACTCGTCGCGGCCGAACTCCTGCACGGCGTGCTTCATCCGCTCGCGGAACTCGTCGTCGCCTTCCTCGCTGCGCGCGACGCCGACGACGCCGAACTTCTCGGGCAGGAGCCGTCGCAGCGCAAGCGAGTAGAGCGCCGGGAACAGCTTGCGCCGCGTCAGGTCGCCGGAAGCGCCGAAGATCACCAGCGCGCACGGCTCCGGGGTGCGCTGCAGTTGCAGGCCCTCGAGCAGCGGATTCTCGAGCTGCGGTTGCGCGGTCTCCGTCATGCCTCCGGGCTCTTTTCGAGGTGGCCGCCGAAGGCCTTGCGCATCGCCGAGAGGACGCGGTTGCCCCAGTCGGCCTCCCCCCGCGAGGAGAAGCGATCGAAGAGCGAGGCCGCGAGCACCGGAACGGGCACGCCCTCCTCGACCGCGGCCTGTACCGTCCAGCGGCCCTCGCCCGAGTCGCTGACGCGGCCCGCGTAGTCGTCCAGGTTCGGCGACTCGTGCAGCGCCTGCGCGGTCAGGTCGAGCAACCATGACGCGATCACCGAGCCACGGCGCCACACCTCGGAGATCGCCGGGACGTCGAGCTCGTAGCGGTAGTGGTCGGGATCGCGCAGCGGCGTCGTCTCGGCGTCCGACTCCTGGTCGTGCAGCCCCACGTTGGCGTGCTTGAGCACGTTCAGGCCCTCGGCATAGGCTTGCATCAGCCCGTACTCGATCCCGTTGTGGACCATCTTCACGAAGTGGCCCGCGCCGACCGGGCCACAGTGCAGCCAGCCCTGCTCCTCGGGCGCGGGCTCGCCGTCGCGGCCGGGCGTGCGCGCGGCCGCGTCCATCCCCGGCGCGAGCGCCTCGAAGACCGGCTCCAGTCGTGCGACGGCCTCGTCGTCACCGCCGACCATCAGGCAGTAGCCGCGCTCGAGGCCCCAGACGCCGCCGCTGACGCCGACGTCGACGAAGTGGATCCCGCGCTCGCGGAGCTCCTTCTGGCGGCGCAGGTCGTCGACGTAGTACGAGTTGCCGCCGTCGACGATCGTGTCGCCCTCCTCCAGGTGCGGCGCCAGCTCCGAGACGACACGGTCGACGATCCCGGCGGGGACCATCAGCCAGACCGAGCGGGGCGCATCCAGCTGCTGCGCTAGCTCCTCGAGCGACGACGCTGTCGAGTCGACCTGCGGGTCGAAGGTCTTGACGTCGTGGGCGGCGGCCGTGAGGCGCTTCGTCATGTTCCCGCCCATCCGGCCGAGGCCGACCATCCCGAGCTGCATCTAGAGGTCCTCCAGCCGGATGCGGACGATGCGGCGGCCGCGCTCCTCGAGCGAGGCGAGATCGCCGGCCGCCTGTGCGTGGATCAGCCGCCGGAAGCCGAAGTCGCGGCCCGGAATCGGCAACTCGTCACCCGCGTCGTCCACCACCTGGACGAAGAGCCCCGTGTTCGGGCCCCCCTTGTGCAGCTGGCCCGTCGAGTGCAGGTAGCGGGGGCCAAGCCCGTGGGTGACCACGCACCCGGTCTCGACGCGGGCGCGCTCGATGAGGGGCTCGAGCTCGGTCTCGCGGGCCGGGTCGACGAAGACCTGGATCGCGACGTAGTCGCCCGGCTCCGCCTGCTCGAAGAGCTCCCCGAGCGAGCCGCGCGGCTCCACGTCCGGCTCGCCGCCGGCCGCGAGCACCTCGTTCGTCTTGTCCTTCGCAGCCTGCACGTTCGGCTGGTCGAACGGGTTGATGCCGAGGATCGAGCCGGCGACGGCCGCCGCGAACTCCCAGCGGTAGAACTCCTGTCCGAGCTCGTACGGCCCCGGCAGCCGCACCTCCGGCGCCTGACGGTCGGGGCCGTCCGGCGGCTCGTCCGGCGCGGGGATCAGGCCCTTGCCGTCCTTGCCGGTCGACTCCGCGAGCAGCTGCTCGGCCCAGAGACCGAAGCCGCCCGTGTTCGGGTTGATCGTGATCTTGTCGCGCCCCTCGGCCCAGCCGTTGCCGAGCTCGAGCCCGAGGTCGAGGCCCGGGTTCCCCTCTTCGCCGTGGCAGGCCTCGACGATCTCGTCCACGCGGTCGAGGAATCGTTCGAGGTCGACGCCCATCAGCGCCGCCGGAGCCATCCCGAACACGGAGAGCGCCGAGTAGCGCCCCCCGATCGTCGGCTCGCCGCCGAAGGTCGCTAAAAACCTCCGCTTCTGGGCCACCTGCTCCAGCTCGGAGCCCGGGTCGGTGATCGCGACGAAGTACTCGCCGCGCTTTCCCGAGCGCTTCCAGAACCAGTCGAGGTGGCAACGCGTCTCGAGCGTCGTGCCCGACTTGGAGGCGACGAGGAAGAGCGTCGCGTCGAAGTCGAGGCTGTCGGTGAGCCGGCGAACCGCCGCGGGGTGCGTCGTGTCGAGGACGTGGAACGCGTCGGCGTCGAACGTCCGGCTGATGACCTCGGGCGCGAGGCTCGAGCCGCCCATGCCGAGCAGCACGAAGGTGTCGATCAGGCCGGGCGCGCCGACCTCCTCGACGAACCGAAGCAGACCGTCGATCCGGCTGCGCATCCGCATCGGCTCGTCGAGCCAGCCGAGCCACTTCGCCTCGTCGTTCCCGGTCCAGACCGTCGGGTCGCGCTCCCAGATCCGGGCGACGAGCTCGGCCGGCGCGATGGTGCTCACGCGGCGTGCTCCCGCAGGAACGGGAGCACGAGCTCGTCGAACTCGCGTGGGCGCTCCATGCTCGGCACGTGCGCCGTCCCGGGAATCGCCGTCCGTCGCGCGCCCGGGATCTCACGCTCCAGGCGCTCGGCGATCCGATGCATGTCGGGCTGGTCCTCCTCGCCGATGAGAACGAGCGTCGGCGCGCGGATCTCGCCGAGCCGCTGCGCGAGATCCTCGACGAGGAGCTCCTCCTCGTCCTCCTCCACCGCGAGGGCGAGCTCGTACGCGCGGCGCTGCATCTCACCGACGCGGGCGCGCACCTCTGGGTCGACGTCCTCCGGCGGGCGACGCGGGCCGTCCACCCACGTCCGCAGACTCGCCTCGACTGCCGCGTCCAGGTCACCCGCCTCGAAGGCCGCCTCCTCCTCGGCCCACGCGCTTCGCAGCTCCTGCGACCACTCATGCCCGGGAAGGCCTGGAGCGACGAGAACGAGCGCGCGCACAAGCTCAGGCCGCGCAAGGGCGACCTCGAGTGCCACCCGGCCGCCGAGTGACACGCCGACGAGCGCCGCCGGCGCAAGGTCGTGGTCCTCGAGCGCAGCAATCAGGTCACGCGCGTGCGCGAACGGCCCGGCCTCGAGCGGCGAGCGGCCGAAGCCACGTAGGTCGAGTCGCAGCAGGCGGAACGACGGCGACCACTCCTGCCATTCGCGATCCCACATCCGACTGTCGCAAATGCCCTCGTGCACGAGCGCGACCGCCGGCCCCTCGCCGGCGACCTCTACATACAGCGCCACCTAGTGCCTCAGGCGGAGACGAGCTCGCCGCGCTTGGCCTTCACGCCGTCGAGCAGCTCCCGGAAGGAGTCCGCGAACTTCTCGACGCCCTCGCGCTCGAGCGTCACCACCACGTCGTCGTAGTCGACACCCGCCTCGGCGACGCGGTCGAACACGCGCCGAGCCTCGTCGAGGTCGCGCTCCAGCGTGAGCGCCACCTCACCGTGGTCCTGGAAGGCGCGGATCGTCTCCTCGGGCATCGTGTCCACCGTCTCGGGCCCGATCAGCTCCTCGACGTACATCACGTCCCGGTACGCCGGGTTCTTCGTCGAGGTGGAGGCCCAGAGGCACCGCTGCGTCCGCGCGCCCTTCTCGCGCAGCGGCTCCCAGCGGTCGCCGGAGAACAGCTCCTTGCAGCGTTGATACGCGAGTTTCGCGTTCGCGACCGCGAGCTTGCCCTTCAGGACGTCGGGCGCACCGACCTCGTCGAGTCGCCGGTCGGCCTCGGTATCCACGCGCGAGACGAAGAAGCTGGCCACCGACGCGACCCGCGACGGGTCGCCGCCGCTCTCGACGAGCCGCTCGAGCCCGCGCAGATAGGCCTCGACGACCTCGGCGTAGCGCTCCAGCGAGAAGATCAGCGTGACGTTGATGTTGCGCCCGCGGGCGATCATCTCCTCGATCGCCGGGAGGCCGGACTTCGTGCCCGGGATCTTGACGAAGCAGTTCGGCCTGTCGACGAGCTCGTGTAGCCGCTGCGCCTCGGCGATCGTCGCGTCCGTGTCGTAGGCGAGGTTCGGGTCGACCTCGATCGAGACGTAGCCGTCCTTGCCCTGGCCGCCGTCCCAGACGGGCCGCAGCAGGTCGCAGGCGTCCTGGACGTCCTGGACGGCGAGCCGCAGGAAGACCTCCTTCGCGTCGTCTTCCTCGGCCAGCACCTCGCGGAACTGCTCGTCGTAGGCGTCCCCTTCGGAGATCGCCTTCTGGAAGATCGTCGGGTTCGACGTGACGCCGACGACGGCGTCCTCCTCCATCATCCGCGCGAGCTCGCCGCTCCGCAGCAGGTGACGCGAGAGAAAGTCGATCCAGACGCTCTGTCCAAGCTCACTGAGTGCGTGTAGTCGTGACTTAGCCATATGTCGTTTCCCTTTCCATTTCCTCGATCTTCTCAAGCCTCCGTACGTAGCGGTCGCCGCCGTCGAAGCGGGCCTCGATGAACGCACGAGTGAGCTCGGCCGCGAGCTCGGGCGCCGATGACCTCCGAGCCGAGGCAGAGCACGTTCATGTCGTCGTGCTCTACGCCCTGGTGGGCCGAGTAGATGTCGTGGCAGACGGCGGCGCGGATCCCCGGGAGCTTGTTCGCCGCGACCGACGCACCGACCCCGGAGCCGCAGACGAGCAGTGCGCGCTCGGCCTCGCCGGACCGGATCGCCTCTCCGACCTCGCGCGCCTTGTCGGGGTAGTCGATGCGCGGCTCGGGCCTGTCCGTTCCCAGATCTACGGCCTCGTGCCCAAGTGCGGCCACCACCTCCAGCAGCCGCTCACGGAGCTTGACGCCGCGGTGGTCGAAGGCGACCGCGACTCGCATAGGACCGTTACGTTACCCCGATGAGCGACGCTGAGCGCTGGCGGGAGCTGGGGCAGCAGCTGCGGGTCGACTCGATCCGCGCGGCTGCCGTCACGAGCTCCGGCCACCCGACCTCGTCGATGTCCGCCGCCGACCTGATGGCCGTGCTGATGTCGAAGTACTTCCACTACGACTTCGACCGACCCGGACGACCCGTGCAACGACCACCTCGTCTTCTCGAAGGGCCACGCCTCGCCGCTGCTCTACTCGATGTACAAGGCGGCCGGCGCGATCACCGACGAGGAGCTGCTCACCTTCCGGAAGTTCGGCAGCCGGCTCGAGGGCCACCCGACGCCTGCGATCCCGTGGGTCGACGTCGCCACCGGCTCGCTCGGCCAGGGGCTGCCGTACGGGGTCGGCATCGCACTCGCGGGGAAGAAGCTCGACCGGCTCCCCTACCGGGTCTGGGTCTTGCACGGCGACAGCGAGATGGCGGAGGGCTCGGTCTGGGAGGCGTTCGAGCACGCGTCGTTCTACAGCCTCGACAACCTCACCGTGATCCTCGACGTCAACCGCCTCGGGCAGCGCGGCCAGACGATGCACGGCTGGGACCTCGACTCGTACGCAGACAAGGCGCGCGCGTTCGGCTGGCATGCCATCGAGATCGACGGACACGATGTGGAGGCGATCGACCGCGCCTACGGCGAGGCGGCCGCGGAGCAGGGCCGGCCAACGGTCGTCGTCGCGCGCACCCTCAAGGGCAAGGGCGTGAAGGAGGTCGAGGACAAGGGCGGCTGGCACGGCAAGGCGCTCGACCACCCCGAGGAGGCGGTTGCCGAGCTCGGCGGCGAGCGCAACATCAGCGTCGACGTGCCGAAGCCCGAGGTGAAGGGCGAGCCGCATCGGTTCGAGACGAACGGGCCGCTCGTTCTGCCGTCGTGGCAGCACGGGGACGAGGTCGCGACTCGGCGCGCCTACGGCGAGGCACTAGCCGCTCTGGGCGCCGCGCGGGGCGACGTCGTCGCGCTCGACGGCGAGGTCTCGAACTCGACCTATGCCGAAATCTTTGCCGAGGCGCACCCCGACCGGTACTTCGAGATGTACATCGCGGAGCAGCAAATGCTCGCGGCCGCCGTCGGCCTCCAGGTGCGCAAGTGGGTGCCGTTCGCGTCTACCTTCGCGGCCTTCCTGACCCGCGCCTACGATTTCATCCGCATGGCCGCGATCAGCAGGGCGAACATCCGCCTCTGCGGCTCGCATGCGGGCGTCTCGATCGGCGAGGACGGGCCGTCGCAGATGGCGCTCGAGGACCTGGCGATGATGCGCGCCGTCCACGGCTCGACCGTCCTCTACCCGTCCGACCCGAACCAGACGGCGCGGCTGGTGGTCGAGATGGCGGACCGAGAGGGAGTTGTCTTCATGCGCACCACGCGGGCCGCGACGCCGGTCATCTACGACGCTGGCGACGAGTTCCCGATCGGCGGCTCGCGCGTGCTGCGGCAGGGCGACGACGTGGCGATCGTCGCGGCCGGGATCACGCTGCACGAGTCGGTGAAGGCGGCCGACCGGCTGATCGCCGAGGGCATCGACGCGCGTGTGATCGACCTCTACTCGGTGAAACCGGTGGACGTCGAGAGGCTACGTGCAGCGGCCGAGGCGACGGGCGGCCGGATCATCACCGTCGAGGACCACTGGTCGGAGGGCGGGATCGGAGACGCCGTGCTCGAGGCGCTCTCGGACGACGGCGAGCTGCCGCCGCACGTCGTCCGCCTGGCCGTGCGAGAGATGCCGGGCTCGGGAAAGCCGGCCGAGCTGCTCGCCGCGGCCGGGATCGACGCCGACCACATCGCCCAGGCGGCGCGCGCGCTCGTGGGCGCCGCGGTCCCGGGCTAGAAGAGGCGTTCGTACAGGTCGCGTTGCCGCTCCCGTGCGGCGGCGTAGATCTCCGTGCGCTCGGGATCCGGCTCGTGGGCGCGGCCGAGCGGCGCTTTCTCCGGCTCGACTTCGAGACGCTCGAGCACGTGCACGGCGGCTCCACGGGCCGAGCCTTCGGCAACACCCGATGCCGTGACGGGGCGGCCGAGGACGTCCGCGAAGAGTTGCGTCCACTCCGGGCTCGCGAGCAGCGCCTGGCCGGTGGCAACCACCTCGCGCACCTCGGGGAGCCGGTCGGCGGACTCGGCGATGCGGTAGGCGACGCCCTCGAGCCCCGCCTGCAGCAGGTCGGCGGCGTCGACGCCAAAGCTGAGGCCGGCAACCGCACCTGTCGCGCGCGGGTTCCAGCCGGGGCTGCGCTCGCCGCCGAGCAGCGGCAGAAACGTCAGTCCGTGGCCGTCGGGCGGGCGCGGCTCGGCGCGCTCCGTCCGCAAGGTGCGCTCGAGCCAGGCATAGAGGTTGCCGCCGTCCGAGACGGCACCGCCCTCGACCACGCGCCGCTCGTCGACCAGGTAGCAGAACAGCCCAGGCCGCGGTGCCGGCGGGCCGTCATGCACGATCCGCAGAGCGCCTGAGGTGCCGATGTTCAGCGCCGCACGGTCGGCGGTCGTGCAGCCGGCGCCGAGGTTCGAGCTGGGGCCGTCGGCAAGCGGCGGATACGTCGTCCCGGCGGGCGCGTCGTCCAGTAGTGGGAGCAGCTCCTCGTCGATCCCGAGCTCGGCGAGCAACTCCGCGTCCCAGCGCCGCTCGTGCAGGTCGAGCAGGCCGCTGCCGGACGCCGTCGAGAGCGTCGTGCGCAGCTCCCCGGCGAGTGCGAGGAAGAGGTAGTCGGCGAACGAGACCGCGCGTCGCGCGCTCTCCAGCAGGCCCTCCGCGCGGAGCCACGCGAGCTTGGCGGGCCAGAAGCTCGGGTGGAACACGCACCCGGTGCGCGCGTGCACCGCACGCTCGTCGAGACGCTCGGCGAGCTCGACCGCCTGCCCCGCCGCGCGCCGGTCCTGCCAGAGCAGCGCCGACGTCAGCGGCCGGTTGCGCTCGTCCAGCAGGACGAGGCTGTGCATGAAGCACGAGATCCCGAGCGCGTCGTCGCCCTCACCGGCCTCGTCCAGCACGGCACGCGCCGCTGCGACGAGCTCGTCGGGATCGAGCTCGGCCGACCCGTCGCGTCCGAGACGCGCCGCGTACTTCCGCTGCGCTCCCGGCCCGGACTCCCTCCCGCGCTCGTCGTAGGGGCACGCGCGGGTGGAGGAGCTGCCGACGTCCAGCGCGAGCACCCGCATTGAGGTCGGGACCATACGCCCAGGCGCCGACTAGGCGGCGCCGACCTTTGAGGTCGCGTGGGCTTTGCTCACGCGACCGTCTAACCCGAGTGTTGAAACGCGGAAGGTCGGGCCTTGGCACCGAGATAGCCTCTAGCGAAATGATCGTCACCGCTTCCAACCTGCGAAAAGAGCTCGCGGGGTCGCTGCTCTTCGAGGGCGTCTCGTTCTCGGTCGACCGGCGCCAGCGACTGGCGCTCTCCGGCCCGAACGGCGCCGGCAAGACGACGCTGCTGCGGATGCTCGTCGGCGAGAGCGAAGTCCACGGCGGTGAGCTCGCCTTCGCGAAGGGCACGCGCATCGCGCTCCACGACCAGCGACCGCCGCTCGACCGCGGGCTGACGCTGCGCGAGTACGCACTCACCGGCGCACGCGACCTGATCGAGACCGAGGAGGAGCTGCGCTCGCTGGAAGACGCGATGGCCGGAGGCGACCACTCGCAAGCGACGCTCGGGCGATACGCGGCTGCGCAGGCGCGGCTCGAGCACGCGGGCGGCTACACGTGGCGCGACCGCGCCGCTGCGGCCTTGCGCGGCCTCGGCTTCGCCGAGCACGACCTCGACCGGCCGCTGGAGACGTTCTCCGGCGGCGAGCTCACCCGCGCCTCGCTTGCCCGCGCGCTTGCCGGCGATCCCGACCTGCTGCTGCTCGATGAGCCGACGAACCACCTCGACGTCGAGAACCTCGAGTGGCTCGAGCAGGAGCTGCAGTCGCTGGACGCAGCGGTGATCCTGGTCGCGCACGACCGCTGGTTCCTCGAGGCGGTCACGACCGGCGTGCTCGAGCTCGACGCCGGCCGCTCGCTCTTCTTCCCGGGGCCGTGGCACGTCTGGCGGCTGGAGAAGGCGGCGCGCGCCCAGCACGCAGCGAGGACGGCCGAGCGCGTGGGCGTCGACATCGTGCGGCTCGAGCGCTTCGTGGAACGCTTCCGCTACAAGAAGTCGAAGGCCAAGCAGGCGCAGGCGAAGGTGACGCAGATCAAGCGCCTCGAGGCCGAGCGCGGCGCCGCGAAGGGCGAGCTCGAGCTGCTGACGCGGCACAGCAAGTCGCTCGGCTTCGACTTCCTCAAGCCGGCCCGCAGCGGCCGCACGGTCCTCGAGGCGGACGACCTCGCGGTGAGCGCGGGCGACAAGGAGCTGCTCGAAGGCGCGACGTTCGCGCTGGAGCGTGGCGAGCACGTCGGCCTGGTCGGGCCGAACGGCTCGGGCAAGACGACGCTGCTGGAGACGGTTCTGGGCGGGCGCGAGGCCGCGGGAGGTCGCGTGCGCCTCGGCCACGGCGTCGTCCCCGCGTACTTCTCCCAGCACGAGGTCGAGCTCGACGAGCGTGGCAGCGTCCTCGACTGCGCCCAGCGCGCGACCGGGCTGCCGCGGCCGCAGGCGCAGAACCTGCTCGGCCGCTTCCTCTTCTCGGGCTGGGAGGCGCACGAGAAGCCGGTTACAGCGCTCTCCGGCGGCGAGCGGCGGCGACTGGCCCTCGCGCTCGTCGTCGCGAGCGGCGCGAACTTCCTCATGCTCGACGAGCCGACGAACCACCTCGACCTCGAGAGCAGGGAGGCGCTCGAGGAGGCCCTCGACGCCTTCCCCGGAACGGTCCTGCTCGTCTCCCACGACCGCGCGCTGCTCGACGCGGTCGCGCACCGGCTGCTCGCGATCGAGGACCTCGCGCTGCGCTCCTTCGACGGCGGCTGGGCCGAGTACGCCCGCAGCCGCGAAGAGCCGGCGGCCCCGCCACCTGCCGAGCCCGCACTTCGCAAGGAGAAGCCGAAGCCGCGGAAGGAGCGCCCGCCGCGGCCGAGCGAGCTCGAGCAGCTCGAAGGCCGCATCTCTGCAGCAGGAGGAGGCGGTCGCGGCACTCGAGCGCCAGCTCGCCGACGACTGGTCGGACGTCGAGACGCTGGCCGCACACCGCCGCGCGCGCGAGGAGCTACAAGGCCTGATCTCCCGCTGGGAGCGGCTCTTCGAAGAGGCCCAGGGGCCTAGGAGCCGCCGTGGGCGCGGAGGTAGTCGCGCTCCGCGCGTCGGTTTCGGTACCAGGAGTTGAGGACGATCGCGAGCGGCGCGAGCACGATCAGCGAGAGCAGCGCGATCGGGAGGATCCACCAGGCTCGGCTCGGCTTCGGCGTCGCAACGGCGGGAGCCGGCGGAGCAGCGCGCCGCTTCCCCGCGGCGCGGTGGCTCGTCGCCTTCGCCTTGGCCTTTGCGGCCTTCGCCTTGGCCTTCGCGGTCGGCTTCGCCTTCGCGAGCGCAGGCGGCCCGTGGAACCTCTTCGGCATCCAGTAGTCGACCCGCCAGTTGCCGTCGTGGCCCTTGACGAGCTCCACGTCGGCGGTCATCGCCGACCAGCCGGAACCGGGCTTCGGGAAGAGGAAGACCTCGAGGCCGATCGTGTCCGAGTACGAGTACTGCACGAAGCTCCAGCGGCCGAGCCCCTTGTTCGCGGCCGGGTACGGCACGACGGGCAGGTCTCCGCGGCTCCACTGCTTCTTCGTGAATCCCTCCCGGAGGCTCGGCGCCGAGATCGCCCACGAGCGGCCGACGTCCTGCCGATCGACGGCGGTGAGGATGAACTCGCGCAGCACCTTGCTCACCTCGCGCTGCTTCACCTTGGTGAACGGCGCGTTCTTCGGCTGCGTGTACCCCGGCTCGTTGACCAGCGGGCCCGTCGCAGCGCCCTTGTCTCCGGCGCTCGAGAAGTGGATGCCCAGGTAGATCAGCGGCGCGGCGACCACGAGCATGATGAGCGGCGGCGTGAGACGACGCCTCCACCGCGGTGAGGAGAGGATCCGCACCTCGGCATTGTGCCGAGGATCAGCCCGGGCGCTCGAAGGTGGCGACCACCGCCTCGGCCACGACCTTCATCGGCCGCCCGGAGACCTGGCTCGCCTTGCGTAGCCGCGCAAACGCCTCCTGCTCCGTCAGGCCCTCGCGCTCCATCAACAGCCCTTTCGCGCGCTCGATCGACTTCCTCGACGCGAGCGCCTCCGCGAGCGAGTCGGCCTGCTCGCGCAGCGCGAGGAGCTCCTCGTGGCGGGCGCGGGCGGTCCGGATCGCGGGCAGCAGGTCCTGCTCGCGAAACGGCTTGACGAGGTAGCCGAAGACGCCGGCTTCGACCGCGCGTGAGACGAGCTCGTCCTGGCCGTAGGCGGTCAGCATCACGATCGGGATCGGACGCTCGTCGAGGATTCTGCGCGCCGCCTCGATCCCGTCCAGCCGCGGCATCTTCACATCGAGCACGGCGAGGTCGGGCTGCTCGCTGCGCGCGAGCTCGATCGCCTCCAGGCCGTCCTTGGCCTCGGCGCACACCTCGAAGCCCGCGCGCTCGAGTAGCTGGCGCAGGTCGAGGCGGATGATCGTCTCGTCTTCGGCTACGAGGATGCGGATGCGCGGAGTTTAGGAGGGCTTGGCAACACGACCGCTATGCGACGTCTCACCAATCCCTCCGAGCGCCTCTATGCGCCCCGCTCCGTCTCCGGCATGCTGCTCTCCGCGAGCATCCACGGGTTCCCGTCGAGGTCGTAGAAGGTCGCGAGCTTGACCATGTCGGGGATCACCTGCGTCTCGCCGTCGAAGCGGACACCGTTCGACTCCAGGTGGGAGCGCGCCGCCTCGATGTCCGCGACGCCGAAGACGGGCGTCGTGCCGCCGGTGGTCGGCGTCTCCGACTGGCCGAGGCCGATCGAGATCCCTTTCCAGGGCGTCCGCAGCTCGCACCAGCCCATGTCGTCGAGCTTGTAGATCAGCTCGAAGCCGAGCAGCTCGCGATACCACGCGACCGACCGCTCGAGGTCGGAGACGCTGCACGAGATCGTCAGGTGGTCGGCGTAGTCGATCGGGGTCTCGGTGGCGGTCTGGGCTGCGCCGCTCTCGCTCATCTTCGGCTCCTTTCGCTGTCGCTGTCGGGTACCGTTTTTATACTAGATAGTGTTTCGTGTCAATCGAAGAGCTCATCGCGCTCTGCCACCACCGCTGGTCTGCCCCGGTGCTGGCGGAGCTCGGCCGGGCGGGCGGGGCGCGGTTCGTCGTACTGGTGAACCGGCTCGGCGTCGGCCGCGCATCGCTGCAACGCACGCTGGCGGCGCTGGTCGAGCTGGGCCTTGTGCACCGCAACCCCGGCTACGGCCACCCGCTGCGCCCCGAGTACCTACTCACGCCGCAGGGCGAGGAGGCGGCGTCCCGGTGCGGGCGCCTGCTCGCGGCGATGGACGGCAAGGAAGATGTGCTCCTGCGGAAATGGTCGTTGCCTGTCCTCGTCGCGCTTCGCGACAACGCGCGTTTCTCGGAGCTGCGCGAGGCACTTCCTGGGATCACGGCGCGTGCGCTGGCCCTCGCACTGAAGGATCTCGAGCGGGCCGCGCTCGTCACGCGGCGGGTCGAGGAGACGTACCCGCCGTCGACGCTGTACGCGGCCACGCCGGAGGCCCTGCGGCTGCAGCGAATCCTCGCGTAGCGCCTAGACTCGGAGCGATGAGCGCGTGCTGCTCCTCCGGGTACGAGCGGTTCTTCGGGCCTCGGCTCGCCCGCCGCGACGCGAGGCGCTACCGGAAGCGCGGGCTCGACGACACCGCCCAGCGGCTCGTCGACGAGCTCTCGGCACGCGGCGTGTCGGGGACGTCGTTGGAGGTCGGCGGCGGCGTCGGCGCGATCGAGCTCGAACTGCTCAAGCAGGGGGTCGAGCGCGCGACGATCGTCGAGCTCTCGCACGGCTACGACGAGGAGGCAACAACGCTCGCGCGCGAGGCGCGAGTGGCGGAACGAATCGAGCGGCGACACGGCGATTTCGTTGAGCAGGAGGCGCTGGTCGACCCCGCCGACGTCGTCGTGATGCACAAGGTCGTCTGCTGCTATCCCGACCCGGAGAAGCTGGTCGGCGCTGCGGCGCGCCACTCGCGGCGGCTCCTCGCGCTGAGCTTCCCGCGCGACGTCTGGTGGCTGCGGCTCGCTGTGCGTGTCGGCAACGTCTGGTTCCGGCTGATCGGGGGCATCGAGACGTTCCTGCACGAGCCGGCGCGCGTGGTGGCGATCGCCGAGAACGCCGGCTTGCGAGCCGTGGTGCACGAGCGCTCCGGCCGCGTCTGGCGAGTCGCTGTGTTCGAGCGCACGTACTAGGCCACCGCTCCGACGACCGCGTAGGAGAGGCCGTCGGGGCCGGCGACCACCTGCCGCGTCGCCTCAGGCTCGACGAGAATGTAGCGGCCAGGTTGGAGCAGAATTTCCTCGCCGTCGACGCGCAGCACGCCGCTGCCGCGGAGGGCGAAGTAGACCTCCTCCTGCCCCGACTCGCGCTCGTCGTGCTCCTTGCCCTCCTGGTGCGGCTCGGAGTCGAACTGGTTCAGTCGGACCGCCTGCGCCCCGAGCTCATGCGCGACGAGCTTGCGGCGCCCCTCGACCGTCGACGTGTCGAAAACGCGGTGCCTCACTCGGCCCGCTTTTGTTCACGCACGCCCGTCACCTCGGGTCCCGACCCGCCCCCCTGCCATGGCGACCAGCCTACCCGCGGGCGGCGCGCCGGTCTGTCACGTGACCGCGTCGGGACCGTGACGAAGCGTCCATAGCCTCACGCGGGGAAGATGACCTCCGCTCGCAGGCCGCCGTTCGACTCCAGCGACAGCGTCCCGCCCAGCTCGTCGCGCACCAGCGCCCGGACGATCGACAACCCGGTGCCCGACACCGGCTCGCCGTCGACACCCGTGCCGTCGTCGGCAATCGCCAGCACCACGTCCCCGTCGCGTCGCGCCAGCTCGACCCGCACCGAGGGCCCGCCGTGCTCGAGCGCGTTCTGCAGCAGCTCCGAGAACACGAGTGCCAGCGCCGTCGCGCGGTTGCCCGCCAGCGCCACCGGCTCGAGCGACGACTCGACCGCCTTGGACGCGCCGAGCCCCTGCACCAGCATCGCTCGTAGCCGGTCGAGCAGGTCGTCCAGCTCGACGTCGTCGTCACGCCGCTCGGTGAGCACCTCGTGCACCGCCGCGATCGCGAGGATCCGGTTGACCGAGTCGTCGAGCGCCTTGCGCGCGTCCACGCCGTCGGCCCGCGCCTGCAGCCGCAGCAGCGACGCCACCGTCTGCAGGTTGTTCTTGACCCGGTGGTGGATCTCCTGCGCGAGCACGCCGCGCAGGACGGCGCGCCCGTGCTCAAGCGCCACCGCTGCGTGGCTCGCGATCGAGCCGAGCAGCGCCCGGTCGTCGGCCGTAAACGGCATGTCCCGGTCGCAGACCAGCTCGCCGACCTGCCGGCCCTTCCAGCGCAGCGGCACGCGCACCGCGTGCTTCCCCGCGCGTCCCTCCGGCCACCCGATCTCGCCGTCCTCGAGCACGATCGCCGCTCCCGTCGCGCCGAGCGCGTCGACCGTCGCCTCGACGATCCCCTCCAGCGACTCCTCGAGGTAGAGCGACTCCGAGACCGCCTCGGAGATGCGCGCCAGCGCCTCGAGCTCGACCACTCGTCGCTGTGCCTGCGCATAGAGCTTCGCGTGCTCGATCGTCTGCGCCACCTGCGCTGCGATCGCCAGCAGGAGGTCGATCTCGGCGGCCGTGAACTCCCGCGGCTCGCGGGTGCGGACGTTCAACGCCCCTTCCAGCTTGGCGCGCGCAAGGATGGGCACCGCCAGGATCGACTCGTACTCGTCCTCGGGGAGGTTCGGGAAGGCCTTGAAGCGCTCGTCGAGGTGCGCCTGCGCCGCGAGCATCACCGGCGAGCGCGCGGCTGCGGCGGCTCCGGTGATCCCTTCGCCCGGCCGCATGCGCGGGCGACCCGTCATCTCCTCGACCCGCGTGCCGTGGGTCGCCCGCAGCACGAGCTCGTCCGCCTGCTCGTCGTAGAGGTAGACGAAGCACGCGTCGGCCGCGAGCGCGTCCGCCACCTCGCGCGCAACGAGCGAGAGCACCTCCTCGAGGTCGAGCGTCGAGTTGACCGCCGCGATCGTCTGCGTCAGCAGGCGCAGGTGACGCGCCGTCTGGTCCACGTGGCGATTGTAGGCCGAGCTGGTCCCTAGGCTTGCGCCGTGGATCTGTACCAGTGGCTGCTCGCCCTCCACGTCACCGGCGCGTTCCTGCTGATGGGCGGCGGCGTGATCGCAGCGATCCTGAACCTCGCGGCGCTTGGGCGCGAGCGGCCGAGCGAGATCGTGCTGCTCTTCGGCCTGGTCCGCGTCGCGGTCGCCTCGATCATGGTCGGCGGCTTCCTCGCGCTCGTGTTCGGCCTGTGGCTCGTGCACGAGGCCGGCTACGGCTACGGCGACGGCTGGGTCGTCGCCGCGCTCGTGCTCTTCGTGCTCGCGAACGCCATGGGCGGGGCGGGCGGGAGGCGTGACGAGCGTACCGCCGCGTATGCCCGTGAGCTCGCGGCGGCCGGCGACGCGCCGAGCGCCGAGCTGCGTGCCCGCGTACACGACCCGATCTCGCTCGTGCTCAGCTACGGCAGCGGCCTGATCCTGATCGCGATCCTGGCCCTGATGATCTGGAAGCCGGGGGCGTGATGCTCGCGCTGATCCGTCCCGACAGCTGGAACCTGCCGCTCTTCCTGCACGTCTTCGGCGCGACCGTCCTCTTCGGCTCCACCGCGACGATTGCCATAGCGGGCTTTGCGAGCCAGAGGACGGAGGAGCACGCACCGCTTCTCTCGCGGGTCGCGCTGCGGACGTTCCTGTTCGGCATCGTGCCCAGCTTCGTCCTGATGCGAGCGGCAGCCCAGTGGATCGTCGGCAAGGAGTTCCCGGATGGTGCGAAGACCCCGGGGTGGGTCGACGTCGGCTTCATCGTCACCGAGCCTGGCGCGGTGCTGCTGCTCATTCTCGGCATCCTCACGTGGATGTGGCGCAGGCGGGGTGCGGGCGGCCGCGCGGCGATGTTCGTGCCGTGGCTCGCGCTCGTCTACGTGCTCGCCCTGGGCGTCGCTTGGTTCGTGATGTCCGGGAAGCCCTGACGGCCTAGGTGTCCTACCCACAGACGTTGTGAACGCGGCTGATCGGTGGCCGGTCTCCGAGCGAGCTGTGCGGTCTTCGCGTGTTGTAGTGCTCCAGCCAGTGTGGCAGCGCCTGGTCGCGTTGGCGATGTGAGCGGTAGGCCAGGCCGTAGGCCCACTCGCGCGCCATCGTCTGATGGAAGCGCTCGACCTTGCCGTTGGTGCGTGGCCGGTAGGGCTCGGTTGTGAGGTGGCGGATGCCCTGGCGGGCGAGCAGCTCGCGCAGGGAGCGGTTCCTGACGTACGCAAAGGCGTTGTCGGTCATCAGCCGCCGTCCGAGGATCCCGTTCTCGGCGAAGAAGGCAAGCGCCCGCTCGACGAAGCCGGTCACGGTCGCCGCCCGCTCGTCGGCGTGGAGCTCGACGAAAGCGAGCCGCGAGTGGTCGTCGACGAGCGCGTGGGCGTAGTCGTAGCCGACCCTCGTCTCGGGCCGCATCCAGTTGCGCGAGCGCTGCGAGCGATCGCCGGTGACGCGGTGGCCGGGGCGCAGGAAGCGGGCGTAGCGACTGACGTCCATGTGCAGTAGATCGCCGGGGCAGGGCCACTCGTAGCTGTTGGCCGGCTCCCTGGCGGCGCGCGGCCGTCGCGAGAGGCCGTGGCGGCGCAGCACCTTCCAGACGGTCGAGTGGGCAAAGCCGGTCGCAGCGGCGACCAGGCGCGGCCCCCAACCGGTCTGGCGGCGGCAGGCGCAGATCCGCTCCTGCAGCTCGGCAGCCAGCAGCCGCGGCGAGCGCCTCGGACGGCTCGAGCGATCCAGCAGCGCCTGCGGCCGCCGACCGCCCTCCAGCCAGCGACGCCACCAGCGGTGCGCTGTCGCCGGCGAGACGCTGAAGGCGAGCGCGGCCGCTCTCAGCGAGCATCCATCCTCGATCGCGCGCACGAGCGCGAGCCGTCCGGCCAGTCCGAGCTTGGCGTTAGCGTGCAGATACATCCGTGCCCTCCTTTGGGCGTAGGTCCGGGACGACCCACAGCCTCAAAGGAGGGCCGGATAGATCCTCAGTCGTTCACAACCTGTGTGGGCGGGACACCTAGGCGCAGCGGGTCACGACCGAGGTGGGCACACCGGTCGCGCGGTGGCCTCTCCGGTCGCGCGGTGGCTCTCCGGCCGTACTTGACGATCGTGTAGCGGTAGGGGGTACACGACCGCGCGGAGGCGTCGCGGTAATTCGTCGCCCACCCGCGGTAGACGACGACGCCCTGCCTCGACGCGCTCGAGCGCGCAGCACGACGACGTGGCTCGAGCCGGAGGGCCACTGCCAGTCGAGCTCGACGCCGAGCCTATTCACCGTCGCCTGACCCCGAGGACGTTCGGCGCCCAGACCACCTGCGCGTGCCGGCGCCGCTGGGGCGGAGGCGCTGCCGCGGGGCCGGGTGCCGCCTTGCGGGTTGCGGCGGGCGGTCGCAGCGCGGGGCGCGCAACGCTCGGTTGCGGCGTGGGGTGTGGCTGCGTCGCCGCAGCGCCGGCGCGAAGCTCGAGCGCGGTTGCTGAAGGACCCGCGTCCTTGGTCTTGAGGAAAGTCGCCGCGAGCAAGTCGATCAGGCCGCCAGCCGGGATGACGGAGGAATTCGACCCGGCCTGGTCGAGCCAGACCTCGGGCCTTGGCGGCGAGGGCGCCGCCTACGTCAAGTCCGACGCCGAGGCCCTCGAGAAGCCGATCGGCCTCGACGTGGGGCCACTCGAGCAGCGCGATCGGCCAGCTCGTCGGGTTGCGGACGGTTGCCTCGGCGACACCTCTGTCGCCTCCGCCGCCACCACGCTGGTCTCTCTCTCGAGCCGCCAGGCACCACTCGACAAGATCGGCCCCGCTCCTGAGGGCGTGCCCAGAACGACCGCGAGCTGCGGGAACCCCAGCAGCTCGCAGTCGGCCGTCAGTTGGATCCCGTCTGCCGCAGCAGGCGCGATCGTTCTGATTGTCGCATGAATTTCAAAGCACAGAGAGGTATCGCTCGAGTTCCCAGTCGGTGAGTTGCACGCGGTACTCGTCCCACTCCTTCCGCTTCAGCTCGACGTAGCGGTCGAAGATGTGCGGCCCCAGCGCCTTGCGCGCCAGCTCGGAGCCCGCGAGCTCGTCGATCGCCTCGCCGAGCGTCTCGGGCAGTGAGACGATCCCGCGCTCGCGCCGCTGCTCGGGCGTGAGGTGGTACAGGTTCGTCTCCATCGGCTCCGGAAGCTCGTAGCCGCGCTCGATCCCCTCGAGGCCTGCATGCAGCAGCGCTGCGAAGGTCAGGTACGGGTTGCAGGCGGGGTCGGGGCAGCGGATCTCCGCCCGCGTCGCCTGCTCGGATCCGGGCTTGTAGAGCGGGATCCGGATCAGCGCGGAGCGGTTGCGCTGCGACCAGGCGACGTACACGGGCGCCTCGTAGCCCGGCACGAGCCGCTTGTACGAGTTGACCCACTGCGCAAACACCGCCGAGATCTCACGGGCGTGCCGCAGCTGGCCCGCGATGAAGGCCTTGCCGGTCTCGGAGAGGTGCCACTGGTCGTCGCCGTCGAAGAACGCGTTGCGCCCGTCCGTGAAGAGCGACATGTGGGTGTGCATGCCCGACCCGTTCTCGCCGAAGATCGGCTTCGGCATGAAGGTGGCGTGGTAGCCGGCCTTCTTCGCGATCTCCTTGACGATCAGCCGGTAGGTGACGGTGTGGTCCGCCATCGTCAGCGCGGGCGCGTAGCGCATGTCGATCTCGTGCTGCGAGGGGCCGACCTCGTGGTGGACGTACTCGATCGGGATCCCGACCGACTCGAGCGCGCGCACGGTCTCCTGGCGCAGCTCGCTGGCCGCGTCCATCGTCGTCATGGCGAAGTAGCCGCCCTCGTCGAGGGTCTCGGTGCCGGCGTTGTCCTTGAAGAGGAAGTACTCGAGCTCCGGGCCGACGTTGAACGTCTCGAAGCCGTGGTCGCTCATCCGCTCCAGCGCGCGGCGCAGGACGTAGCGCGGGTCGCCCTCGTACGGCTGCCCGTCCGGGGTGACGACGTCGCAGATCATGCGCGCGACCTTCGTCTCGCCCTCCTTCCACGGCATCGGCGTGAACGTGTCCGGGTCGGGGATCGCAACCATGTCGGACTCCTCGATCGCGTTGAAGCCCGTGATCGACGAGCCGTCGAAGCCCATCCCGTCGTCGAGCGCGTCCTCCATCTCGCTCGGCGTCACCGCGAAGCTCTTCAGGTGCCCCTCGATGTCCGTGAACCAGAGGAGCAGGAACTCGATCTGCTCGTCCTTGATCCGATCGAGGACGTGCTTCCGCGCCTCCGGATCGCTCGTCGCCCTCGGCTTGCTCTCGACCTGCGCCACGCTCGGTCCTCCCTTCAAACACAAAAGCCCCGAGCGCGCTCCGCGCTCGAGGCCCCATCGCCTACGAACGCGCGTCAGTCTACAGCAGCGGCGGCCGGCAGCTCCTCGAGCTCGGGCTCGCGGCCGTGGTGGGCGATCGCGCGGGCGTAGAGGCCGAGCGCCGGTGCAATCGCGGCGGCGCCGACGGCCAGCGCGGCGCGGATTCCCCACACGTTGCCGATCGCGCCGAGCACCGGGCCGCCGCCCGCCTGGCCGATGGCGTTCGCCTGGCCGGTGAGCGAGATCACCGTCGCGCGCACGCTCGAGTCCGTGATCTGCTCGTTCAGCCACGTGTCGTACAGCGGCCCCTGCATGTTGCGGCAGAAGAAGACGCCGAGCAGCGCTCCAATCGCGAGCCACGTCGAGCCGGTCAGGGCGAAGAAGAGCATCGCCACCAGCTCGATCGCCGTGAAGGCGAACAGGAAGTAGGCGACCGTCTGGCGGCCGCCGCGCTCGACGCTCTTGATCAGGCTCCCGATCGCGGCGATGTTCAGCAGCATCCCGACGAGCCAGAAGATCCCGAACCAGATCACCGGGTCGAGGCTGCCCACCGCGGGAAGCCCCACGTCGCGGAGGAAGTGCGCCTCCTTCAGCCGGTCGAACGCCTCGCTGGAGGCGCCCATGAAGACCTCCACGCCCGCGAGCAGCACGATCACCGGCGCGGCCCAGGCGAAGCGCGCTCCCGCGAGGGCGGTCGTGCGTAGCTCGACGAGCGCGGAAGCGCGCTCCTCACGCGGCCGCCGGCGGAACCCGGTCTCGGGCATGAAGAGGATGCACCCGAGCCCGCAGAGGATCGTGAAGACACCTCCGAGGATCACGCCCGCCCGCAGCGACTGCGTGCCGACCGCGACCTGGATCACGAGGCCGACGACCGCGCCGGCCTGCCCCCAGCGGGCGGCTCGCAGGAAGATCGAGCCCACCTTGTCGGCGCCTACCTCGTCCGCGATCCAGGCCTCCTCGGCGCCACTCGTGAACGTGTACGCGAGCCCCCAGAGCGCCCAGAGGGCGATGATCAGCCACGGCGCCGAGACGAGGCCCACTGCGAGCCAGCTCAGGCCCATGCCGAGGTAGCCGATCACGAGCGACAGCCGTCTGCTGTAGGTGTCTGCTACTACGCCCGTCGGAACCTCGAACAGAAAGACCGCGGCCTCCATCGCGGTCCCCATCAGCACGAGCTGCAGCGGCGAGAGATGGAGCTCCTGCACGAGGTAGACGGCCATCACGACCCACGTGGGCAGTCGTGCTCCGAAGTTGAGGGTGTAGTAGACGGTGGTAGCCGGCAGGCGTCTCATCGTGGGAGCGGGAGCCGGCCGCGGACACGGATTCCGACGGAGCGGGTCTCGTAGCCGAGCCTCTCGTTGACGGCGCGCATCGCGGCGTTGCCGTTCTGGGTCCAGGTGTAGAGCTCGCGCAGCCCGTGCTCGGCGGCCCACGCGGCGATCACGACACGCTCCCGCTGACGATGAAGACCGGCGACAGAGGCCGGTAGCCGAGCCGCTCGTTGACCGCCCGCATAGCCGTGTTGCCCTCGACCATGTCGGTGACGAGCTCGCGGTAGCCATGCTCCGCCGCCCACGCGATCTGCGCACGTTTCAGCGCCGTCGCGACGCCGCGGCGGCGATGGCTACGCCGGACGGCGGTCAGCCCGTGCTCCAGCCGGTGTGGCATCCCCGTCTCATGTAGCCGCGCATAGCCGACCACGGCACCGTCCTGGAGGGCGGCGAAGGCCACGGCGGACTGGTGCAGCTCGCGCTCCAGCCACTCGTCGTACGGCGGCGCCTCCCCCGGCAGCGGCCCGTGGATCTCCGGGATGCACTCGACGGAGACCTCGTACGCGCCGGGCAGATGCTCGTCGCGAAGCTCGACCACCCCGGCAGCGATCTCCCCGTCGCCGGGCTGCACCTCGCGCAGCACGACCACCTCTCGCGTGACCTCTGCAAACCCGCGGTTGGCGGCGAACGTCAGCGACGCCGAGTCGCGGACTCGCCCCCAGACGCTGTCCTGCCCGAGCGTGCGCGTCTCCGCCCGCACCGCTTCCAGCAGCGCTGAGCCGATTCCACGGCCGCGCACGTCGGGGTGCACGCGCACCATTCCGAACGCGCTGCCCGTGACGCTGGACGGCCCGACGAACGCAAAGCCGCCGCCCTCGTGCAGGAAGCTCCTGCCGTTGCCGCCCGCCGCCTCGTCGGCGGTGAGGACGCGGTCGGGCTCGACCGCGTTGTAGATCTCGGCGCAACGCTCGAAGTCCCCGCGCGCCTCGGCGACGCGGATCATCCCGAGCGCTTCAGCTTCCCGTGCTTCTTCGCGTACCGCTCGCCCGTGCGGAAAGTGAAGAGGCCGAGCGGCACCGAGACCGCGCCGATCACGAGCAGCGCCCAGATCTCGGTCCCCAGGTCGGTCAGGCCGGCGCCGTCGAGGATCGCCGCGCGACAGCCGCGCAACGCGTAGGTCGCCGGCGAGATGGTCGCGATCGCCTGCATCCAGCCCGGGAGCACCGAGACCGGGTAATAGACGCCCGAGACGACGAGCAGCACGCCCTGCGCGACGAAGCCGAGCTGCGTGCCCTTCTCCGGCGAGATCAGCGGCAGGACCGCGGTCATCATCCCGATCCCGATGAACGAGATCGACGCGATGATCAGCAGCACGAGCGCGGCGACGTAGTTCGCGTCCGGCAGGTGGAGGCTGAAGAACGCCGCCACTACGCCGAACAGCAGCACCGCCCGCACGACGCCGTAGCCGATCGCGAACAGGCCCATCCCGAGCAGGTGCACCGGCCGCGAGAGCGGCGCCATGAAGGTGTACTCGATCGTCCCCTCCCAGCGCTCCCAGGCGACGGTCTCGGTGAGGATCTCGAAGATGATCCCGAGGTAGGCCCAGATCACCGCTCCGACGAGCAGGATCGTCGTCACCTGCTCGACGTCGATCTTTCCGCCCACCGCCGGGATGCCCTTGGCGATGAAGACGATCGTGAGCGTGTTCGCGACCGTCCAGAGGAAGAACGCGACGTCCCACCAGATGTAGCGCTTGACGAGGTAGATGTTGCGCTCGATCACGCCGCCGAGCCCGACGAGCTCGTGGCGCAAGGCAAGGCTCATCGTGCGCATCAGTGATCACCTCCGTGGCCGTTCTCGAAGGCGTGGCCGCTGGCGGCGAAGAACGCCTCCTCCAGGGTCGCCGAGTCGTAGCGGCGCTTGAGCGCGTCCGCGGGCTCTAGGCAGAGCAGCTCGCCGTCGTCGAGGATCCCGACGCGGTCGGCGAGGGTCTCGGCCTCGGCCAGGTCGTGCGTGCAGAGCAGGACGGTCGCGTCGTGCTCCGCGCGCACCTCGCGGATGAACTCCTGCACCTCCTGCTTGGAGCGCGGGTCGAGGCCGGTCGTCGGCTCGTCCAGCAACAGCAGGATCGGCGCGGTCAGCAGCGCGCGTGCTAGCGCGACCTTCTGCTGCATGCCGCGGGAGAGGTTCTCCATCGGTTCGTCGCGGCGGTCCGCGGGGAAGCCGACCCGCGTCAGGATCGCCGGGATCTTGTCCTTGGTCTCGTGCGGCCGCAGGCCGTAGAAGCGCGCGGCGTAGCTCAGGTTCTCGGTCGCGCTCATCTTCTTGAAGAAGCTCGCCTCGACCGATACGCGGTTGACCAGCCGCCGCACCGCGCGCGTGTCCTTGAACGCGTCGTGCCCGAACACGGTGGCGGTTCCGCCGTCGGGGAGCAGCAGGGTCGAGAGCAGCCGGACCAGCGTCGACTTGCCCGAGCCGTTGGGCCCGAGGATGGCGACGCACTCGCCGCGCTCGATCTCGAAGTCGACGCCCTTCAGCGCGGCCACGCGGCGCTTGCCGCGGCCGTCACGGCGGGTGAACTCCTTGCGCAGGTTGTGGACTTCGAGGGCGTTCATGTGCTGCTCCAACTCGACGGGACACGGACAGGGCGCACCGGCCTCAGGAGGCGGTGCGCGCAGAAACCGGAGTCAGCCGAGGAGCAACATCGCCGATCGAGGGTACCTGGGGCCGCGAACCCACGCAAGGCTTGCGCGTTGTCCGGAGAGTGGGCTACCGTGGAAGCAGTGCCCGTCGGCGAAGGCGGGCGCGGAGGCGTTGGGGCCTCAGGACTCGCGGAGTCCTGGGCCCTTTTTCTTTGGTCCGAAAGGAGACGGGAATGGCGGCGGAAGAGGCGAGGCACTACCTGGCAAACGGCGCGGAGGAGCGGCCCGCGCCGAAGGAGACGCTCGAGTTCGCGGGCCGGACGCAGGCACAGATGGTCGACCTGAAGTTCTGCGACCTGCTCGGCACCTGGCAGCACGTGACGCTGCCGCTTGCGGCCTTCGACGAGTCCGCCTTCGACGAGGGGCTCGGCTTCGACGGCTCCTCGATCCGCGGCTGGCAGGGGATCTCCGAGTCGGACATGCTCCTCATGCCCGACGCATCGAGCGCGGTGCTCGACCCGTTCTGCGCGACGCCGACGCTGTCGCTCGTCTGCGAGGTGGTCGACCCGATCACGCGGGAGCCGTACGGCAAGGACCCGCGGCGGATCGCGAAGCGGGCCGAGGAGCACCTGCGCGCGACGGGTATCGCCGACACGGCCTACTTCGGCCCCGAGTGTGAGTTCTTCGTCCTCGACTCGGTCTCGTACGAGCTGGCCGACCACAAGTCGCACTACGAAATCGACTCGGCCGAGGGCCACTGGAACTCCGGCACGCCCGGCCTTGGCTACACGGTGCGGCCGAAGGAGGGCTACTTCCCGCCGGCGCCGCACGACACGCTCGCCGACCTCCGGACCGAGATGGTGCTGACGCTCGAGCGGCTCGGCATCCCGTGCGAGTTCCACCACCACGAGGTCGCCTCCGGCGGCCAGTGCGAGATCGACCTCCGCTACCAGTCGCTGACGCGGATGGCGGACCAGGTGATGACCTACAAGTACGTGGTCAAGAACGTCGCCGCTGCGGCGGGGAAGACCGTCACCTTCATGCCGAAGCCGCTCTACGGAGACAACGGCTCGGGGATGCACACGCACCAGTCCCTCTGGAAGGAGGGCACGCCGCTGATGGCCGACAAGTCCGGTTACGCGGGTCTCTCGCAGCTCGCGCGCGCCTACGTCGGCGGCCTGCTCGCGCACGCCCCGGCGCTGCTCGCGTTGTGCGCGCCGACGACGAACTCGTACCGGCGGCTGGTGCCGGGCTACGAGGCGCCGGTCAACCTCGTTTACTCGCAACGCAACCGCTCGGCCTGCATCCGCATCCCGATGTACTCGGAGTCGCCGAAGGCGAAGCGGATCGAGTTCCGCTGCCCCGACGCGGCGGCCAACCCGTACCTCGCGTTCGCGGCGATGCTGATGGCGGGCCTCGACGGGATCCAGAAGGGCCTCGACGCCGGCGAGCCGGCCGACTGGGATCTCTTCGAGGAGGACCGCGGCGTCGCGCAGGTACCGGGCTCGCTCGCCGAGGCACTCGATGCGCTGGAGACCGACCACGAGTTCCTGCTCGAGGGCGGCGTCTTCTCGGAGGAGCTGATCCGCATCTGGATCGACTACAAGCGCGAGAACGAGGTCGACGTCGTCCGGCTCCGCCCGCACCCGGCGGAGTTCGCCCTCTACTACGACTGCTGATCGGGTTGATCGCAACCGCAGTCGAGATCAGAGACCTCCGGCCGGGCGACTGGCCGGAGGTCTCGCGGATCTACGCCGAGGGGATCGCCACGGGCAACGCGACCTTCGAGACCGAGGTCCCGTCTCGGGAGGCCTGGGACGCGGCGCACCTCGCCGATCACCGGTTCGTCGCCGAGCGCGAGGGGCGAGTGTGTGGCTGGATCGCCGCAGCGCCGGTGTCATCGCGCTGCTGCTACGCCGGGGTTGCCGAGCTCAGCGTGTACATCGGCGAGGAGGCGCGCGGCCAGGGCGTGGGCAGCGAGCTCCTCCCGGCGCTGATCGAGAGCTCCGAGCGCGCCGGGATCTGGACGCTGCAGACTGGCGTCTTCCCGGAGAACGCCGCGAGCCTGGCGCTGCTGCGGCGCTTCGGCTTCCGGGCCGTCGGCACGCAGGAGCGAATCGGGCGCTTGCACGGCATCTGGCGAGACGTGGTCCTGCTGGAACGACGAAGCGAGGTGGTCACGTAATGCGTGCCGAAACCGCAACAACCCGTCGACACCCGCCCAGAACGCCCACGTCCGGGGACAGTCCCCGGACGTGGGCGGAAGGGACGTGGCCGCGATGAGGAAGGTCGAGGCCGTCGTCCTGCGCGAGCGGGTCGAGATCGTGATCGACGCGGTCGAGGAGCAGACCGGGCACGTGGGAGTCACCGTCGTCGAGGCGGTCGGCCACGGCCGGCAACGCGGGATCACGCATGAGTACCGCGGGCGCGTCTTCGAGTCGCGCTTCCTGCCGAAGGCGCTGCTCACCTTCGTCGTCGCCGACGAGCTCGCGGCCGCCGTCGCGGCGACGGTCGCCGACGCCGCGCGCAGCGGCAACGACTGCGGCGACGGCCTCGTCTGGACGACCGCGGTCGACCACGTCACCCACAACCGCACCGGCCTCCCGCTGCGCCGAGCGGAGGAGGAAGCCGCATGAAGAACTCCGACCTTCTGCTGGCCGCGAACACCCTCTGGGTCGTCGTCGCGGCCGTGCTCGTGATGTTCATGCAGGCGGGCTTCGCCTTCCTCGAGGCGGGGCTAACGCGCATGAAGAACGCCGCGCACATCGCCGGCAAGAACGTCCTGATCTTCGGTGTCTGCTCGCTCGTCTACTGGGCGGTCGGCTTCGGGATCGCCTTCGGCGACGGCAACGCGCTGATCGGCACCGGCGGCTTCGCGCCCTCGGTGGACTCGCTGCTCGCGATCGGCGAGGCGCCCTACTCCTTCTTCACAACCATTCCCGGCGCGGCCGGCTACATGTTCGAGGTCGTCTTCGCCGGCGTCTCGCTCGCGATCGTCTGGGGCGCGATGGCCGAGCGCGCGAAGCTCTGGGTCTACTTCGTCTTCGGCGCCGTCATTCACCCTGATCTACTCCGTCACGTCGCACTGGGTCTGGGGCGGCGGCTGGCTGTTCGGGCTCGGGATGCAGGACTTCGCCGGCTCGACCGTCGTCCACTACCAGGGCGCGCTGGCCGCGCTGGCGGGCGCACTGCTGCTCGGCCCTCGGATCGGCAAGTTCGAGGGCGGCCGCGGGAACCCGATTCCCGGCCACAACATCCCCTACGCCGTGCTGGGGACGATCATCCTCTGGTTCGGCTGGTTCGGCTTCAACCCGGGCTCGACGCTCGGCGTCATCACCGGAGACCGTGTCGGCTTCTTCGCCTACGTCGCGCTGACGACGAACCTCGCGGCCGCGGCCGGCGCGGTCAGCGGCGCGATCACGGCCTGGTTGGTGCTGCGCAAGCCGGACATCTCGATGATGCTGAACGGCGTCCTCGCCGCTCTCGTGGCGGTCACTGCCGCAAGCGGGTTCGTGGCGCCATGGGCCGCGGTCGTGATCGGCCTCGTCTCGGGCGTGATCGCGGTCGTCGGGGTGCTCGCGGTCGAGCGGATCGGGATCGACGACCCGATCGGCGCAGTCGCCGTCCACGGCGTGTCCGGCGTGTGGGGCACGGTCGCGACCGGCCTCTTCGCCGTTCCTGCGCTGGCGGCGACGCTCAACACCGGCCGGGGCGGCTTCGTCTACACCGGCTCGCTGCACCAGGTCTGGGTGCAGCTGCTCGGGCTCGCTGCCGTGGGCGCGTTCACGTTCAGCGCCTCGTTCGGCTGCCTCTGGACTATGAAGCGCCTCTGGGGGATCCGCGTCGAGGAAGAGACGGAGACCGCCGGCCTCGACGTCAGCGAGCACGGCATGTGGGGCTACCCCGAGTTCTACATCCCGGTTCCAGGCGGTTACGGCACGGAGTCGCACGGCCATCTGCTCGGTCATGCGCATTCGCACCAGCCGCCGTCGTCACCACCACGATCGGTCGAGGAGGCCGCATGAAGGACGACGCCAGATGCACCTGCGAGAAGCCGCTCCTGCGGGAGCGCTCCGACCAGAAGGGCTCGAGCCAGAGCTGGTGCGGGCGCTGCAAGCGCCCGCTCGCCCTGCGTCCGGCCGGCTTCCGCAGCGCGTTCGCTTGAGCAAGTAACAGTCTGTTACTTGAACTTCGGGCACGATCGAAGGGTGCGCTACCAGTTCGTGGACTGCCGCTGGGAGCTCGACTCGCCCGGTCGCGGGCGGGAGCTGTACCTCGAAGGGCACATTCCGGGAGCGTCGTTCCTGGACGTCGACGAAGACCTGGCCGCGCCGCCGGGCCCACGCGGGCGGCACCCGCTTCCCGAGGCCGACGACTTCGCGCAAGCGGCATCTCGCGCCGGGATCGGCGACGGGGCCTTCGTCGTCGCCTACGGGAACATGGGCGGCGCGGAACGGCTCTGGTGGCTGCTGCGCCACTTCGGCCACGACGACTGCGCCGTGCTGGAGCTCGACGCCTGGCGCGGCCCGCTCCGGGCAGGCGAGGAGGCGATCGAACCGGCCGACTTCACGCCGCGCCTGCGCGAGGGCGACACGATCGAGCCCAGCGAGCTGGCGGAGCGGCTCGATGAGCTCGTGGTCGTCGACGCGCGCAGGCCGGAGCGCTTCCGAGGTGAGGAAAACCCCATCGACCTGGTTCCCGGCCGCGTCCCGGGCGCGCGCAGCGCCCCGTGGGACGAGCCGTTGCCGGAGCTGCCCGAGGGCGAGCTCGTCGCCTACTGCGGCTCCGGCGTGACGGCCTGCGTCACCCTCCACCGCCTCTGGCTCTCCGGGCGCGAGGGACGGCTCTACCCCGGCTCCTGGAGCGAGTGGGAGCAGCTCGGGCTGCCGATCACGCGAGGCTGAAGGTCACCGTCACCGTGGCCTGAACCCGCTGCTTGCCCGGCTCGACGGGGGTCGTCATCTCCGCCGCAGCGCGCATGTCGAGCGGCATCGGTTCGGGCTGCGACATCGAGGGTCCCTCCTCGATTCGAAGCACCCGTCCCAGGCTCGCACCCGCCTCGCCGGCGAGCGTGGCGGCCTTCAGCCGCGCGTCGGCGAACGCCTTCTTCAAGGCGCTCCGGTAGAGCTCGTCGCGGTCGCCGCGCTCGAAGCTCGGGCCCGAGGTCTCGCTCGCGCCGGCCGCCACGGCCGCGTCGATCAACCGCCCGGCGGCGCGAACGTCCTGCACGTGCACCTGGACGGACGAGTGTGCGGTGAAGCCGTCCTGCTCGCCGTGCTCGTTCCAGCGCGGCGAAACCGAGACGTCCTGCGTCTGCAGGTCGGCCTTGGCCACCCCCGCGGAGCGGAGCGCCTGGATGATGCGGGCCGCCTTCGAAGCGTTCGCGGCAAGCGCCGCCTGCGCCGTGACGGCATTGCTGGAGACACCGGCGGAGAAGCCGGCCCGGTTCGGCACGACCTGGACGCTCGCCGTCCCGGTCACGGTGACGCTGCGGTGTCGGGCGCCGCGCCGTGGGCGGTATCGGGCCGGCCGACGCCTGCGAAGGCGACCGCCGCCGCGAGCCCACCCGCGACCAGCGCCAACTGCACGAGTCTCATCGGGAGTCCTCCCGGTTCGGATTGCGCGGGAGGTACGCCGCCGGACTACGCCGACGTCACGTCAACCGGTCGCGACTGCAGGTGCAGAGTCGCCGAACGCCGTCAGGTAGGGCTGCCAGCGGTTCGGGATCTTCGGCGTCGCGAGGTGGATGAAGAGCACCGGCGCAGGCGCGCGCGGAGGCTTCCGCAGCGTCATCTCGACCTCGTCGGGCAGGCGGTTGCCCTTGCGCATGTTGCACGGCGCGCACGAGGTGACGACGTTCTCCCAGACCGACCCGCCCCCGCGGCTACGCGGCACGACGTGGTCGAGGGTCAGGCGCCCGTTGGTCGTGCCGCAGTACATGCAGCGCCAGCCGTCCCGGGCGAACAGCGCCCGCCGCGAGATCTTCCGCTGCAGCGTGCGCGGCACGCGGACGTACTGGACGAGCCTGATGACGTGCGGCCACGGGAAGGCTCCCGTCGCGGATCTGAGAGGCTGGTCGAGCTCCTCGATCACCTCGGCCTTGCCCTTGAACACGAGCACGTGCGCGCGCCGAACGGTGGTGACGTTCAGCGGCTCGTAGCTGGCGTTGAGGACAAGAACTTGCTGCACCAACGGAAGAATTTACCAACGAGCGTGCAGGACTCGGCCGGAGGCCGAGTGCTCTGCGCGGGTTAGCCCGTAGGGCGTTCTACCGGGACATTGCCCTCTCAACGGCCTCCGCCTCTTCGGGCGAAAGCGCGATCGAGGCCTTGCCGCGGTCGAGCTCCTTCATGTAGATCCGGGCGTAGTCACGACCCTGAATCGCAGTGACGACGACCCCCGTGCGCGCCGAGTCGAGCAATGCCAGCGACGCTGACTGGTGCCCGCCCGTGTTCTCGTAGGCGTCGTAACGGACGATCGAGCTGTTCGTGACCGAGCCGTCCACCCGCCGGTCGACGCGAACGAGGCCGGCGGCGATCTCGTCCACCGCGCGGTGCAGGTCGTCGATCCGGCCCTGCAGCGAGACGGCAAAGTCGACGAGGTCGGTCTTGCCGTCGCCGAGCAGCACGGCCTGGCCCTCCCGCAGCCGCCGCACACGTCTGAGCATCCACACGGCCGCGGCCAGGGCGACGACCGCGACGGCCGCGGCCGCAATCGCAATCCAGGCGGCGGTCGAGCTGGAGACGCTCACGCGTTACGCGACGGAGAAGATGACCGGGTAGTCCGCCGAGTTGTTGTCCGTCTTCGTCTCGCCCTGGACGGGCTGCACCTCGACCTTCACGGTCGCGGTGGAGCCGAAGTTCACGGCCGGGAAACCCGCGAAGGTGACCGTCTTCTGCTCGCCGGGGTTGATGAAGCCGATCCTCGCCGTCTTCTTGATGTCGGGCCCGCTCGCCTGCTGGATCGTGAGCGTCACCGGGATGTTCGCCTCCTGGGAGTCGCCCGAGTCCTCGACGGTGACCTGGAAGGTCATGTTCGTGCGGACGGTGATCGTGTTGGTGCTGGAGGTGCTCAGCTCCTGGCCCTGCGGCAGCACCTTTGTCGAGACGAGGTTCGTGCCGCGGAGGCCGCCCTGGCTCGGCGTCACAGAGCCGCCGCGGATCTTGGAGACGACGGTGGCCATCGCCTGGGAGGTAACGAGGTCGGAGCTCTGGAGGAAGTTGGAGTCGGGCACGAGCGGCCCGCCGTTTGCGTTCGTGCCGGTCACGCCCTGGCGCTTCAGCTCCGCGGCCGAGGGATCCTTGAACGAGTCGTCGTAGACCACGTCGCTGGCCAGCAGACGCTGCATCTGCCCCGCGAGCACCGTCCCGGCGCGCGTCGCGTCCTTCACGTTCGCGGTCGCAGCGAGCGCGCTGGCGAGCCCGGTCAACCCGCTGACGCGGTACTGCAGAGCCTGGATCAGCGCGTTGTGCTCGTCACGCAGCGTTCCCGGCGGCGTGATCTCGCGGGCGCGTTCGACGTCGAGCTGTTCCTGCCGCGCCAGTCCGGCGATCCGCTGCTCGACCTGCGCCTCCTTCAGGCCCTGCGCAAGCAGTGCCTGGCTAAGCTGCCGGCCGATCTGCTGCGACGACCCGGTGACCTCGGAGACCTTGGTCATGTAGCCCTTGTAGGTCTTCTCCTTGCTGGCCTCCTGGCAGCTCTGCACCCAGAGCACGAGCAGGACGACGATCAGGATCGCGAAGGCGATCAGCCCGATCAGGCGCAGCAGGGGGGTGAGGTTCGTGGGGCCGCGCGGCGGCCGTTGCGGCCCGCGGCGCGGGGTGGCCCGCTCCGTCCGCGACGCCTCCTGCGTCGGCGGCTCGTCCTCGAAGAAGTCGAACTCGATGTCGGTGTCGTGTTCGCTCATGCGCCCGCTGGCCCGGCTTTGCAGGAAAAAGCCGGCTCACTCTACCGAGTTCGTCGGCCGTGGCAGGAGTCTCGGCGTCGAGCCGAAAACGAGCAATCCGTGGCGGAACCTGCAGTTGCGCTGTCCTCGAGCGAGCTCGTCGCTGAGCGCTACCGGCCCCTGCGCCCACTCGGCAGCGGCGGCTCTGGGTCGGTCTGGCTCGCCCGCGACGAGCACAACGGCCTCGACGTCGCCCTCAAGATCGTCCCACGCGAAGGCAAGGCGGCCACGCGCGCAGAGCGCGAGGCGCTTGCGGCGGCGCGCCTGCGCCACGAGCGCTGCCTGCGCGCCTACGGCTTCGACCGGGACACGCGCAACGTCTACATCTCGTACGAGTACGTGCCCGGCCAGACGATGCGGCAGGCGATGCGGGCCGGCCGGCTCGACGACGCGGCCGCCGTGGAGACCGCCGCGCAGGTGCTCGAGGGGCTTGCGCACGCGCACGAGCGCGGGATCGTCCACCGGGACGTAAAGCCCTCGAACGTGCTGCTCGCGGAGGGAGGCGGCATCTCGGTGCGGCTGCTCGACTTCGGGCTTGCCCAGCTCGCCGAAGAGGAGTCGCTGACCGCGACCGGAGACGTCCCCGGCACGCTCGCCTACGTCCCACCGGAGCGGCTCGTGCACGGCGAGTCGGGCGGACCGCCGGCCGACGTCTGGGCCGTCGGCGCCATGCTCTGGGAGTCGCTCGCGGGCTGGCACCCGTTCTGGAACGGGTCCCTGCTGGATACGGCGAAGCGGATCGAGAGCGGCGCGCCGCCGCTCGCGCAGGTACGGCCCGACCTGCCGAAGCCGCTCTGCTCGCTGGTCGACCGCATGCTGGCGCTCGACCCGGCAGCGCGCCCGCCCGCCGCGCTGCTGGCCCACGAGCTGCGCGACGCATTCGCCGAGCGGCTGCGGCGGCGCAAGACTCGCCCGACGATCCCGACGCTGAATGTGCCGCTGCGGCTCGCGGCTCCGGCGGCCGCGGCGCTCTTCGCCGGGTGGACCGTGGCAGAGGTGCCGTTCTACCCGACGCTCTTCGCGCCGCTGCTCGCGCTGCTCGCGGGTGCGCTGACCCTGGTGCGGCCGCGGCTCGGGCTCGCCTTCACGCTCGCGGTGCCCGTCTTGCCGCTGGGAAACGCCTCGTCGGGGCTGGCGCTCGTCTACGCCGCCGTCGCCTGCGCCTGGCTCGCCCTCTCCTGGCGCGCGCCGCGGCAAGGGCTGTTCCTCGCGCTCGGGCCGCTGCTGGCACCCGTGCTCGCCCTCGGCTTGCTCCCGCTGGCCGCGCAGGGAATCGGCAGTCGTGCCAGGCGGGCCCTCCAGGTCGCGGCGGCGGTGCTGCTGGCAGCGGTGGTCGCCGGACTGCGCCATGCGTCCCTGCCGTTCACGGGCGCGGCGCCGCCGAAGGGGCTCGGGATCACGGGCAGCGGAGACGCCTTCGCGGTCGCGGAGGCGCTCGTCCACGGTCTGCAGGCGCATCCGGCGCTACTGCTCGAAGCCGGCGTCCTCGCCGCGGCCGCGGTGGCGATCCCCTACGCACGTGAGCGCGGCCTGTGGGCGATTGCGGGCCTCGGCGCGGGCCTGATGGCCTGCGCAATTCTCCCGATGCCCGCCGTAGCGGCTACCCCGTTGGTGGTCGCGGCCTGGGGGACCTGCATCGGTCTGGCACTCCAGGCCCGGCGTTAGCATTCCGGCAGGGGGCATACCCCGCCCAGATGAGCGTCCTCCGGAACATCGAGCACAAGATCGAGGGCCTGTTCGAAGGTGTCTTCGGGCGCGCCTTCCGCACGCACGTGCAGCCGGTCGAGCTCGCGCGCAAGCTCGTCAAGGAGATGGAGGACCACCGGGTGATCTCCGTCTCACGGGTGTACGCGCCGAACGAGTACACGGTCTACCTCGCGCCCTCCGACCGCGAGCAGTTCGCAAGCTACGAGGAGTCGCTCCGTACCGAGCTGCAGGACTACATCGCGGAGAACGCGCGCCGTGAGCGCTACGAGCTGCTCTCGCCGCCCGAAGTGAAGTTCGAAACGGACGACGACCTCGAGATGGGCGAGTTCGGGATCGCGACCCGCATGGTTCAGGGCCCCGTCCCGCAGCCGGGCGCACCGGAGCCGGCGGCCGCGCCGGGAGCGACGATGGTCTACCGCAAACCGGTTGAGACGGAGGCTGTCTCGGCCGAAGAGCTCGGCCTCGGCCGCGAGATCGTCAGCCTCACCGTCGACGACACCAAGCACGAGCTCGACGGCGGGCGCGCGCTGATCGGCCGCTCGAAGGACTGCGACATCCAGCTCGCCGACCCGAACGTCTCGCGCAAGCACGCCGAGGTGCGTCAGGAGGGCGCCGCCTACTGGGCCGTCGACCTCGGCTCGACGAACGGCATGGAGGTGAACGGGCGCCGCCAGAAGCGGGCGAAGCTGCGGCAGGGCGATCGGATCACCCTCGGCTCGACCGAGCTCGTCTTCCGGCGGGAGACGGAGCCGGAATAGTGCCCCTGCCAGTAATGCCGTCTAGCTTCTGGGTCGCGAGCACCAAGCCAGGGGCCGCACTCGTCCGCAGCCAAGGCTGGTTGCCTTGGGAAGGGCGAGGGTGGTTCCTGGCGCCGCGTGATCGCGGGCCAGAAGCAGGCATGTATTGCTGGGAGGGGCACTAATGCTGTACTCCGTTGCCGTCGAGGAGGCGCTGCTCGTCCTGAAGCTCGCCTTCCTCGTCCTGCTCTACCTGTTCATCTGGAGGATCGTCCGCTCGGCCGCGCGCGACGTGCGCATGCCGCAGGAGAGCTTCATCCTCGCGCCCGGCTCGGTGCCCGGCCTGGGCTCGGCGCCGCAGATCGAGACCGGGCGGCTCGTGGTCGTGAAGAGCCCGGCGCTCCCCGAGGGCGACGAGCTGACGCTGAACTCCTCGGCCCTGCTGCTCGGCCGCGGCTCCGACAACGACGTGAACCTCGCGCGGGACGAGTACGCCTCGTCCAAGCACGCGCGCGTCGAGCCGCGCCATGACGGCGTCTGGGTCGAGGACGTCGGCTCGACGAACGGCACCTACCTGAACGGCATCCGCCTCACGCGCGCGAAGAAGCTGGCGGCCGGCGACGTCGTCCGCATCGGCGAGACCGAGCTGAGGTACGAGACGTGAGGCGTCGCTTGCGATGCCGATCTCAGGACGTGCGAGCTCCGCTCGTGCGTCCGTCTGAAACGACCGGTCGCTCGGCCTTCGGTAGAGAGGGGACGGTGTGAGCGCCCTGGCCCGGGTCGCGAGCGTCACCGACACGGGCCGGCGGCGGCGGCACAACGAGGACGCCTACGTCTGCGAGCCGCCGCTGTTCGCGGTCGCCGACGGAATGGGCGGGGCGCAGGCGGGCGAGCTCGCCTCAAACCTCGCCGCGGCGGCGCTGCGCGACGAGGGCTCGCGCGGCGGCGGCGAGGACCGCGTCGACGAGCTGATCCAGCAGGCCAACCGCCGCGTCTACGAGCGGCAGACCCGGGACTCCTCGGCCTCGGGGATGGGAACGACGATGACCGTCGCGCTCGTCGAGGACGGCTACGTCGCAATCGGCCACGTCGGCGACTCGCGCGCGTACCTGATCCGCGACCGCAAGCTCGAGCAGCTGACCGAGGACCACTCGCTGGTCGCCGAGCTCGTCCGCAGCGGCAAGCTGTCGCCCGAGGAGGCCGAGGCGCATCCGCAGCGGTCGGTGATCACCCGCGCGCTCGGCACCGACCCCGACGTCGACGTCGACACCTTCTCCGTCGAGACCAAGCCGGGCGACCTCTTCCTGCTCTGCTCGGACGGCCTCACGTCGATGGTCGACGACGAGTCGATCCTGCGCGAGGTGGAGCGGAACCGCGGGGACCTGAGCGCGGCCGCGAAGGCGCTCGTGCGGGCCGCCAACAAGGGCGGCGGCGACGACAACATCACCGTCGTCTTCTTCGAGATCGGCGAGGGCGGCGAGACCGGCGACACCGCGCGCATGGTGACGCTGCCGCCGATCGAGGACGACGAGGAAGCGACCCTCGACGAGCAGGACGGCGTGCCCGCGATCCGCGTCGAGGAGCCGGCGCGGCCGCGGGAGCGGCACACCGGCCGCGGCGTGCTGTTCGCAATGCTGGCGCTCGTGCTCCTCGTCGGCGTCTGCGGCTTCGCTGCCTGGGGCCTGTGGCGCTCACACTTCGTCGGCGCGGAGCCCGACGGCCACGTGGCCGTCTACCAGGGCGTCCCCTGGAACATCGTCGGCAACGTCAAGCTCTACCGCGCGGTCTACGTGAGCCCGCTGCTCACGGGGCAGCTGAGCCAGTCCGAGCGGAAGAAGCTCTTCGACCACACGCTGCGTAGCGACGACTCCGCGCGCGCCGTCGTGCGCCGCTACGAGGACCAGATCGGGGCCAAGTGACCTACAGGAACCGTGAGCTCGTCAACCTCGTCGTCGTCGGCGTCCTCACCGCGCTCGGGTTCGCGAGCGTCTACATCGCGCGCCAGGAGGTCGTCTCGACCGCGTCGCTGTCGTACGCCGGGTTCTTCTTCGCGCTCTACCTCGCCGCCCACCTGGTCGCACGCCTCACCGTCCCGTACGCCGACCCGTACCTGCTGCCGATGGCGGGACTGCTCACCGGGATCGGCCTGACCGAGATCTACCGGCTGAACCCGACCGACGCCTTCCGCCAGGGTCTCTGGATCGTCGTCGCCCTCACCGCGTTCGCGATCACGCTGTTCCTGCTGCAGCACGACTACCGGCGGCTCGAGAGCTACAAGTACCTCTTCGGGCTGAGCGCGATCGCGCTCCTCATCCTGCCGGCGCTGCCGGTCCTCGGCACGAGCGTGAACGGCGCGCGGCTGTGGGTGCACGTCGGCTCGCTGCAGTTCCAGCCCGGCGAGCTCGCGAAGGTCTTCCTGATCGTCTTTCTCGCCGGCTACCTGCGCGAGAAGCGCGAGGTGCTCGCTCAGGGCCGGCTGAAGGACTTCGGGCCGCTGCTCCTGATCTGGGGCGGCGCGATGCTCGTCCTGATCGAGACCAACGACCTCGGCTCGGCGCTCCTCTACTTCGGGATCTTCCTCGCGATGCTCTATGTCGCGACCGGCCGAGTCCTGTACGTCGCGCTCGGCGCCGGGCTCTTCCTCGCCGGCGCCTTCGCCGTCTACCACTACGTCGAGCACGTCCGTGAGCGAATCACGATCTGGCTGCACCCCTGGACCGACCAGGCCGTCTACTGCGCGATCAACGGGAAGATGCTGCCGCGGCAGGACTGCGCGAGCTACCAGCTCGTGAAGTCGTTGTACTCGGTCGCGCACGGGAGCTGGTTCGGCACCGGACTCGGCAAGGGCACGTTTCGCACGACCGGCGGCGGCGAGCTGATCCCGTACCTGAACACGGACTTCATCTACTCCGCGCTCGCGCAGGAGCTCGGGCTCGTCGGCGTCGCGGCGCTGCTGCTCGTCTACATGCTCGTCGTCGCGCGCGGCTTCAAGATCGCGATGCTCGCCGACGACGGCTTCTCGAAGCTGCTCGCGATCGGGCTCACCTTTGCCTTCGCGCTGCAGACCTTCATCATCGTCGGCGGGATCCTGCGGCTGATCCCGCTGACCGGCATCACGCTGCCGTTCATCTCGTACGGGGGCTCGAGCGTGGTCGCCAACTTCGTCCTGCTCGCGGGCCTCCTGCTGATCTCCAACCGGGCGAACGCGGAGCGCGGGTGAACAGGCAGATCGCCAGGCTCGGTCTCGTCGGCGTCGCCCTGCTAGCGGCGCTGATCGTCGCCACGACGTACTGGCAGACCTGGGCCACCGCGGGCCTGGCCGACCGGCAGGACAACGAGATCCAGCGTGTCGCGCAGTTCTCGATCAAGCGCGGGCTGATCCGCGCGTCCGACGGCACGATCCTCGCCTCGAACCGGATCAAGAAGGTCGGCGGTCAGAAGCTGTACCTTCGCCGCTACCCGCAGGGTGGGCTCTTCGCGCACGTCGTCGGCTACTCGACGCAGTCGCGCGCGCGGTCCGGGCTCGAGTCGTCGATGAACGACTACCTGACCGGCGCGAACCGGAACCTCGACACTGTCGTCAAGACGACGCTCGACAAGATCCGCGGCGCGACGATCAAGGGCAACGACCTCTGGCTGACGCTACGACCGGGGCCGCAGCGGCTCGCGATGAAGGAGCTCGCGGGCAAGTGCGGCTCGGTGGTCGCGCTCGACCCGCGGACGGGGAAGGTGCTCGTGATGGCCTCGCGGCCGACGTACGACCCGAACCTGGTCGAGAAGGACTTCGGCCGGATCAACAACATCCGCGCAGCGTGCCGGCCCGCGGCGCCGCTGCTCAACCGTGCAACCGACGGCCTCTACACGCCTGGCTCGACCTTCAAGGTCGTGACCGCCAGCGCGGCGCTCGATAGCGGACGCTTCACGCCGGCCTCGCGCTTCTTCGACCCGGGGTACTGCATCGAGTACGGCCAGCGCGTGTCAAACGCCGGCAACCCTGAGGTTGGGCCGGAGACCTTCGGCTCCGTCGACCTGATCACCGGCCTCGAGCACTCGATCAACTCGGTCTTCTGCAACATCGGCAAGGCGATCGGCGCCGGGAAAATCCTCGGGTACGCGAAGCGCTACGGGTTCTACGAGGACCCGCCGCTCGAGACCCCCGCGAACGAGCGCTCACCCAGCGGCCTTTACAAGAACGGCGAGCTCTTCCGCCCGAGCGACCCCCGCACCCAGGTCGACCCCGGCCGGCTCGCGTTCGGCCAGGAACGGATGCTGGCGACGCCGCTGCAGATGGCGATGGTCGCGGCCGGCGTCGGCAACAAAGGCGTGGTGATGGAGCCGTTCGTCGTCGACCGGATCAGCAATCCGAACGGCGGCGTCGTCACCCGCACGCAGCCGCGCAAGCTGCACCGCGCGATCAGCAGGCAGACGGCGCAACAGCTGACCCAGATGATGGAAGGGGCGGTGCAGAGCGGCACCGGGACCGCCGCGCAGATCCCGGGCATCCCGGTCGCGGGCAAGACCGGAACGGCCGAGACCGGTGTCCCCGGCCGCTACACGTCGTGGTTCATCAGCTTCGCGCCGGCGAACGCACCGCGGGTCGCCGTCGCCGTCGTGCTGCAGGACCAGACCGGCTTCGGCGGCCAGGTCGCCGCCCCGATCGCGAAGGACGTAATGCAGGCAATCCTGGCCGGAAAGACGAACTCCTGAGGCGGTCGCTTGCGACGCCGACCAAGAGGCCGGGGCTGCTTGGCCGCCGCGGCCGGTCTGACGAACGTTCTAGGCACGCGATGAGATCTGCTCCCTACCGAACCCGCCTCTAACCTGCAGAGATGGCTGTCTCCGACACGCTGATCGGCACCGTCTTCGACGGCCGCTACCGGATCATCCGGAAGCTCGGCGCGGGCGGGATGGCCGACGTCTACCTGGCGGAGGACCAGGAGCTCGGGCGGCGGGTCGCGATCAAGATCCTCAACGACCGCCACGCCGCCGACGACTCGTTCATCGAGCGCTTCCGCCGCGAGGCCAAGAACGCGGCCGGCCTCAGCCACCCGAACATCGTCTCGATCTACGACCGCGGCGAGGCCGAGGGCACCTACTACATCGCCATGGAGTACCTCGACGGACGGTCGCTCAAGGAGCTGATCGTCGGCCGCGGGCCCGCACCGATCAAGACGGCAATCGACTACGCGCGGCAGATCCTGGCCGCGGTCGGCTTCGCCCACAAGCACGGGATCGTCCACCGCGACATCAAGCCGCACAACGTGCTCGTCGGGCCCGAGGGGCGGCTGAAGGTGACGGATTTCGGCATCGCCCGCTCAGGCGCGAGCCAGATGACCGAGGTGGGCTCGATCATCGGCACGGCGCAGTACCTCTCGCCCGAGCAGGCGCGCGGCGCGCCGGTCGACCAGACCTCCGACCTCTACTCGGTCGGCGTCGTGCTCTACGAGATGCTGACCGGCCAGGTGCCGTTCACGGGCGACACGCCGCTCGAGATCGCGATGAAGCACCTCTCCGAGGTGCCGAAGCCGCCGTCGGAGCTGCGGCCGGAGGTGCCGCACGACCTCGACTCGATCGTCCTGCGCGCCCTCGCGAAGGACCCGACCGAGCGCTACCAGAGCGCGGACGAGATGGACGCCGACCTCCAGCGCGTGCTCGAGGGGCTGCCGGTCGACCCGGACACCGAGACCGCCGCGACCGCCGTCCTCTCGGGCTCGGGCGTGCTCGCGGCGGCGCCCACGTCCGTGCTGACGCGGCCCACCGCCGGCGCGCCGGCCCGCCCGGCACCTCCAGGGAGCACGCCTCCGGCCGGCTACTACGGCTACGAGGGGCCGCCTCGGCGACGGCGTCCGATCTGGCCCTGGGTGCTCTCGATCCTCCTGCTGCTCGCCGCGGGCGCGGCGGCCTGGTTCGCGTACACGAAGATCCAGGACCAGCTGAACGCCAACAAGCCGGTCGCGGTGCCGCCGGTGGCCGGGATCAAGGAGCCGCTCGCCGTCGACAAGATCCGCGCGGCAGGGCTCGTGCCCCAGGTCGCCCGCGCCTTCAGCGACGAGGTCGAGAAGGGCGTGGTGATCGACCAGAGCCCCGCCGCGGGCGAGAAGGTCGCGAAGCACAGCAACGTCGACATCACCGTCTCCAAGGGCAAGGAGACGGTCACCGTGCCGAGCGTGATCGGCAAGAACCGCGACGACGCGATCAGCACGCTCGTGAACGCCGGCCTGGACCCGAAGGCCTATCCCGTCGCGTCGAGCAGACCCGTGGACACCATCACCGGCCAGGACCCGCCGGCGGGCAAGGTGGTCGAGAAGGGTAGCCGCGTGCGGATCAATTACTCGTCCGGGCCGGCGGAGGTGGACGTGCCGTCGGTGATCGGGCTGCAGTTCGACCAGGCGAGCGCGGCGTTGCAGGCGCAGGGCTTTGCGGTCGCCCGCAGCGACGTCGACAGCGAGCGGCCGAAGGGCGAGGTCGTCGACCAGAGCCCGAGTGACCGGGCGCAGAAGGGCGCGACGATCACCCTCAGCGTCTCGAAGGGCCCGAAGATGTCCACCGTCCCGGACGTGACCGCTCAGGACGAGGATTCGGCCCGGTCGACACTGGAGCAATCCGGCTTCGTCGTGCAGGTGCAGCGCCAGGACGTGAACGACCCGGGGCTCGAGGGGATCGTGCTCAGCCAGAGCCCGACCGGCGGCACGAAGGCGAAGGAGGGCTCGACCGTGACGATCACCGTGGGACGCCTGGTCGGGCCGTCCGGGGAGCCGCCGCCGCCGCCGGCCACGCCGTGAGCGAACGCGTTCGGGTCGCGGTCCTCCTAGGCGGCCGCTCTTCCGAGCACGACATCTCGCTGGCCTCGGCGCGCTCGGTGATCGAGGCGCTCGACCCGGAGCGCTACGAGACCGTCACTGTCGAGATCGGCCGCGACGGGCGTTGGGAGCTCGGAACCGGCGACGACGGCTCCGTAGCGGAGACGCTGCCGGTGCCGACGGCGAAGGTGCCGGCCACGTTAGGCGAGGTCGACGTCGTCTTCCCGGTGCTGCACGGTCCCTTCGGCGAGGACGGGACGGTGCAGGGGCTGCTGGAGCTCGCAGGGGTGCCGTACGTCGGCGCGGGCGTGCTCGGCTCGGCGCTCGCGATGGACAAGGACGTCTTCAAGGCGGTGATGCGCGATCGCGGCATTCCCGTCACGCGAAACATCACAATTCGCCAGGGGGGAAAGCCTCACAATCCGTTCGGCTTCCCCGTCTTCGTCAAACCGGCGCGCCTCGGCTCGTCGGTCGGCATCTCCAAGGCCCACGACGACGAGGAGCTGGCAGCGGCGGTGGCGCTCGCCTTCGAGCACGACGAGAAAGTGCTCGTCGAGGAGTTCGTCAAGGGCGTCGAGGTGGAGTGCGGCGTGCTGGGGAACGAGCGGCCGGAGGCATCGCTCCCGGGTGAGATCGTCTCGCACGGGTTCAGCGGCGCCGACTGGTACGACTACTCCGCCAAGTACGACGAGGGCGGGATGGACCTCGTGATTCCCCCGAGCCTCGAGCAGGAGACGATCGAGCGCGTCCAGGAGCTCGCGGTGAAGGCCTTCGTCGCCGGCGAATGCGAAGGCATGGCGCGCGTCGACTTCTTCGTCACTCCCGAGGGGGAGGTGCTCGTGAACGAGCTGAACACGATCCCCGGCTTCACCGCGACGAGCGTCTACGCGGCGCTCTTCGAGGCGTCGGGGGTGCCGTACGCGGAGCTCGTCGACCGGCTGGTGCAGCTCGCCCTCGAGCGGCACGAGCGCCGCTCGCGGCTGCGGTACTAGCGACCCTTCGCCGTCACTTCGTTGAGCTCGACCGACGAGTTCGGCCCGAGGCTGGTGATCCAGACGAGGTAGAAGCGGGCCGAGGTTCCTTTCAGCGCGAACGTGGTGTTGAGGCCCGCAGTCTGCGACTTCGAGACCGGCGCGAACCCGCCGGAGGACGAGTTGCCGGACTCGATCATTGCGCTGAACCCCGGGGTGTCGCTGCGAACGACAAGCTGCGTCAGCGTCCTCGGCCCACCCGCCTCGAGGACGAGGCCGACGCCCTCCTTGTTCAACTCTCCGTTGTAGTGCTCCGTGTTCCAGTACGTGGCTGGGTCTCCGTCGGTCGCGTTGCCGGCCGACGAGTCGTGCTCCGTCTGGTCGCCGAACGGATCGTAGGCGGTCACGGCGGTGAGGCGAACCGGCTTCGCCGCGGCGGCAGCTACCCCCGTCTTCTTCTTGACGAAGTTCCTGAACTCCTCGCCCGGCCCCGTGAAGGTGAAGACGGCCGCAAGGATGAGCGCGAGCAGCGCAAGGCCCGCGAGCAGCAGGATCAGCGGCCAGACGCTCAGCCCCTCGCGCGGCGGCCTCGCGGCCCGCTGCCTCCGGCGCCGCGGCCTCCGCCCCGGCACGACCATCGTCTCCGCCGCCGACATCGCCGTCTCCGGCTCGAGACACGCGGCGAGCTCCGTGCAGAACTCGTCCATCGAGCCAAAGCGCTCGTGTGGGTCCTTCGCCATCGCTCGCCTGATCGCGGCGTCGAGGCGTGGGGAGAGCTCCGGCCGCCGCTCCCGCACGCTCGGTGGCGGCTCGTTGATGTGCCGCAACGCGACCGCCACGAAGTTGTCTCCCGGGAACGGCACCTCGCCGGTCAGCAGCTCGTAGAGCACGGCGCCGAGGGAATAGATGTCGCTCTGCGCGTCCGCTCGCCGGCCGCGCGCCTGCTCGGGCGCGATGTAATCGCTCGTGCCCATCACGGTTCCCGTCTGCGTCAGCCCGCCGTGGACGTCGAGCGAGCGCGCGATGCCGAAGTCGGTGACCTTGGCCTGCCCGTCGCCGTTCAGGAGCACGTTCTGCGGCTTCACGTCGCGATGGACGAGCCCGTGCTCGTGCGCGAAGCCGAGCGCGCGGGCGATCTGCAGGGCGAGCTCGATCGCCTCGCGCCCGGGAAGCGGCCCCTCGCGCTCGACCAGCGTCTTCAGGTTCTCCCCGTCGACGTACTCGAAGACGATGAACTGACGCCCGTCCTGCTCGCCGCGGTCGATGACCGTGACGATGTTCGGGTGCGAGAGCTGCGCGACGGAGCGTGCCTCGCGCCGAAAGCGCTCGACGTAGTCGCCGTCCACGGTGAACTGGTCGTGCAGCACCTTCAGCGCAACGTCGCGCTCGAGCAGCCTGTCGTGAGCGCGATAGACGCTCGACATGCCGCCTGTGCCGACGAGCTCCTCCAGCTCGTAGCGGTCCGCGATCAGCTCCCCGACCACAACGCTCAATTGTGCCCGTCCCCGCCCGTGCTAAGCCAAAACGCCTTCGAGCGCCTGCTCCCAGACGCCGAGGGCCTCGTCGAGCTCGGCGTCCGTGACCACGAGCGGCACGAGCACGCGGATGCAGTTCGAGTAGATCCCCGACTTCAGCAGCAGCAGGCCGCGCTCCGCAGCCGCTTCGACGACCGCGCTCGCGAGCTCGGGCGCGGGGACCTTCGTCTCGCGGTCGGTGACGAGCTCGATGGCCAGCATCGCGCCGAGGCCGCGCACATGGCCGATCGCATCCCAGCGCTCTTGCCATGCGTGCATCCGCTCGCGGATGTCGTCGCCGATCGCGGCGCTGCGGTCGTTCAGGCTCTCCTCCTCGAAGACGTCGAGGACGGCCATCGCCGCCGCCTGCGCGACCGGGTTGCCGACGTAGGTGCCGCCGATCGCCGAGTCCCGGGGCGCATCCATGATCTTCGCGGTGCCGATCACGCCCGAGAGCGGCAGCCCCGCGGCGATCGACTTCGCAACCGTGATCAGGTCGGGCTCCACGTCGTAGTGGTCGATGCCCCACATCCGGCCGGTCCGGCCGAAGCCGGTCTGCACCTCGTCGGAGACGAAGACGATCCCGTGCTCGTCGCAGAGACGGCGCACGCCCTCGACGAACTCCGGCGGCGCGACCACGAATCCGCCCTCGCCCTGAACGGTCTCCAGCACGATCGCTGCGACGGTCTCGGCGGCTATCTGCGTCACCAGCGCGCGCTCGAGGGCCTCCAGCGCCTCGGCCGCGCTCGGGCCGCGGTACTCGTTCGGGAACGGGACGCGGTAGACCTCGGGCGCAAAGGGGCCGAGGCCCGCCTTGTACGGGTGCGTCTTCGAGGTGAGCGTCAGCGAGAGCAGCGTCCGGCCGTGGAAGCCGCCCTCGAAGCCGATCACGGCCGGTCGGCCCGTGTACGAGCGCGCGAACTTGACCGCGTTCTCGACCGCCTCGGTGCCCGCGTTGAAGAACGCCGCCTTCGCCGGCTTGCGCACCGGCGCGACCTCGCAGAGGCGCTCGGCGAGGTCGACGTAGACCTCGTACGGGACGATCGTGAAATCCGTGTGCGCGAAGCGCGTGAGCTGCTCCTGCGCGGCCGCGACCACCTGCGGGTGCGAGTGCCCGACGTTGAGGCAGCCGACGCCGCCGGTGAAGTCGAGGAAGGTGTTGCCGTCGACGTCCGTGAGGGTCGCGCCCTGCGCCTGGTCGACGACCACGGGCAGGAAGATCGAAAGCGGGTCCGCGACGACGCGCTCCTTCCGCTCGAGGATTACCTTCGACTTCGGCCCCGGAATCTCCGTCCGGAGCTCGATTGCCCGCGTCACCGCCATTGCGCTGACGATAGCGCAGCGACCGGCGGCCTGCATACGTGCATAGCCGTCATGCAGGCGGGAGCAGCGCGGGCGCGTTGTAGAGGCCCTCGGCGTTCCAGAGCAGGAACCCGTGTGTGCGCAGCGCGCGGGCCGCGGCGACCTGCGCGCGCACGTCGTCGACCGTGTACGTGCGTCCCAGCGAGAAGTCCTGCAACCACGGCGTGAGCCGCGCCTTGCGTCCCTCGAGTGCGGTCTGGAAGTCGAGCAGCGAGCGCGTGACCGTCCGCCCGGGAACGGCGTTCGGGTCGGGCAGGTTGTACTCGCCCGGGTTGTAGTGCGACGGGTAGACCATCGGGTAGACGGCATCGACGTAGCGCGAGATGCGGCGCGGGAGCTGCCCGATCCCGAGGTCGCGCGTCGCGGCGAGCCCGAACATGTCCACCGACACACGCACGCCGAGTGGGTGCAGGCGCTTCGCCGCGTACTGCGCGAAGGCGGGGATCGCCCACTTCATCGACTGAGAATGTGCGCCGGGGTAGCGGATCAGCGAGAGGTCGCCGTCGCTCGGAAAGCGAACGTAGTCGAACTGGATCTCGTCGAAGCCCGCCTTGGCCGCGGCGACGCCGAGGTCGACGTTGTAGCGCCAGACGCGCCGGTCATACGGGTTCGTCCAGCCGAGACCCGCGCTGGTGCGCCAGATCGAGCCGTCGCTCGTGCGAATGGCCAGCTCAGGGCGCTTCTCCGCGAGGACGGGGTCCTCGAAGGTGACGATTCGGCCGATCAGGTAGTCGCCGTGCTCGTGGACGAGCCGCACGGCGCGCTTCGCCTTGTAGAACGGCCCCGCTGCCCCGGTGCGGCTGGCGAGGGGCACCGCGGAGGGGACGAAGCCGACGCGGCCGGTCTCGTCCTTGACGTCGAGCTCGATCGTGTTCAGGCCGGGCAGTCCCAGGTACTGCTGCAGCTTGCCGGGCAACGAGGCGAGGGACATCGTCACGTGGACGCCGCGCAGCTCACGCGGCACGGAGGCGTGTCCCGAGCTCGACGTGTTGCCGGTCTCCGGTCGCTCGCCGGCGGCCCGCGCGCGCGCGCTGCTTCCGCCGCCGACCGAGCGCGCACCGAGCGTGATCCCGGCCGCGAGCGCGAGGAGGACGGCGACCGCGACGGCCCGCCGGCGCCTGACCTGCCGCCGGCGCTGCTGCCGCCGGCGCTCGCGTTGGCGGGCGTTCCGGTCGCGTTCGTCCATCGAAAGGGCGCCAAGCATACGTGGTTACACCCTCGTAGAATCGGCCCGTGGTCCTCTCCGACCGCACGATCCGGCGGCTGCTCGAGGAGGGTCGGATCGGCATCGACCCTTACGACGAGGCGCTGCTGCAACCGTCGAGCGTCGACGTCCGCGTCGACCGCTACTTCCGCGTCTTCCACAACGCCCGGTACCCGTTCATCGACGTGAAGCAGCCGCAGGAGGAGCTGACGGAGCTCGTCGAGATCGACGGCGAGCGACCGTTCATCCTCCACCCGGGGGAGTTTGTGCTCGGGTCGACGCTCGAGCGGGTGACGCTGCCGGACGACCTCGTCGCCCGGCTGGAGGGCAAGTCGAGCCTGGGCCGGCTCGGGCTGCTGATCCACTCGACCGCCGGGTTCATCGACCCCGGCTGGGACGGGCACGTCACGCTCGAGCTCTCGAACGTGGCCAACCTGCCGATCACGATCTACCACGAGATGAAGATCGGCCAGCTCTCGTTCGTGCAGCTGACAGAGCCCGCGGAGACCCCGTACGGCGCGGGTGAGCTCGGGTCGAAGTACCAGGGCCAGCAGGGCCCGACACCGAGCCGCTACTGGCAGAACTTCGAGTCGGACTAGGGACCTACGCGGCCGCAGGCCAGCTGCACGTCGGCCAACGTGTCGGTGGCGGCATCGCTGACGAGCGACCAGCGTCCGCCGCCCGCGACCGCGGCCGCACCGGCCGCCGTCGTCGGGCGGACTCGCAGCGAGAATCCCGCATGGAGTGAGAACCAGCCCGGCCGGCAGCGCTGCGTCACCACCTGGGCGCCGGGGTGGACGAGCACCCGGTAGGTGGTGGCTTTAAGGTGGAGACGCACGCGCGGCGCGCCGGCCTCGCGGACGAGGGTGAGGCAGCCGCCGTAGACCGCGACCCGCTTCGCCTGCGTGGCCGTGTTCTGGAGCGAGAAAGAGAACCGTCGCAGCGTCGCGGTCTGGCGCCGCACGCCGACTCCCGGGCCGGGGCGGTACGTCTCGACGGTCTTGCCTCGATTCGGGTCGAGATCCACCCCGCCGCCTGCAGGCACCGTCCCGGGCGGGCACACGAGCGTCGCGGACGCAGCCTTCCTCGCGGGCACGGTCAGGTACGTCGTCTTCAGCGGCTTCAGCTTCAGCGTGAACCGCGGCCCTGTGCCGACGGACAGCACCTTGCGGCACGCCACCGCGACCCTCACGCGCTGGTCGCCGTTCGTGGCCGGGTTTCCGATTCGGAAGCGGTAGCCGCTCAGGCCGACCGGCGCGATCGCGAGCACCGTCGTCCCGGGCGCAGGAGTCGAGATGCCCGCGCTCGCCGCCGCGTAGCCCGCCGGGCACGTGACAGCGAAGCCCGTGACGGCGTTCGCCGGGAGCTCGTGGGACGCGTACACCGTGGGCGCGACGACGACCGGCCCGCTCTGAGCGCGCGCGGACGCAGCGACGAGCGAAATGCCCACCGCAAGCAATGCGATGCCCCTCCGAATCACGCCGCAGTCCCTCGCCGCGAGCCTACAACAGGGCCGTCGTAGAATCGAGGGCGTGATCCTCGTCACAGGAGCGACCGGGTTCATCGGGCCGAGGGTCGTTCACGCGCTCCGTGGACGGGACCTCCCGGTGCGCGCGCTCGTCCGGAGCCCGGGCGCCGGCTCCGCGACCACCCTCGCCTCGTGGGGAGCGGAGCTGGTGCAGGGGAATATGACCGAGCCCGAGAGCGTGCGTCGCGCGGTCGACGGCTGCGACGCCGTCGTCCACCTGGTCGCCATCCGGCAGGGGCGCCGCGAGGAGTTCCAGCGCGTGATGGAGGAAGGGACACGCGACCTCGTCGAGGCCTCGCGCGACGCAGGCGTGCGGCGGTTCGTCCTCATGAGCGCGCTTGGCACGAGCGAGGAGACGAAGGACCTCGTCCCCTACTACCACGCGAAGTGGGAGCAGGAGCAGACCGTTCGCGGGTCGGGGATCGAGCACGTGATCTTCCGCCCGAGCTTCGTCTTCGCGCGCGACGGCGGGATCCTGCCGACGTTCCGCAAGCTGGCTCGGCTCACGCCGGTGACGCCGATCATCGGGTCGGCGGAGCGGCGCATCCAGCCGATCTGGATCGAAGACGTCGCCGCCTATTTCGCGCAGTCGGTCGACCGTGCAGACGCGTCTAACCGCGTGTTCGAGCTCGGCGGGCCCGACGTCGTCAGCTGGAACGAGTTCTGGGAGCGGCTGAAGAGGACGCTCGGCATGCGGCGGCCGAGCCTGCACGTCCCGGTCGGCCTGATGCGCGCGAACGCGCTCATCACCGAGCGGCTACCCGGGAACATCCCGCTGACGCGCGACCTGCTGACCATGCTCGAGCACGGCGACAACGTCGTCTCGAACGACGAGGCCGTGCAGACGTTCGGCCTCCCGCTCGTGCCGCTCGACGAGCAACTGCGGCGCGCGGTCTAGCCGAGCGCAAAGAAAAGGGGCCGCACTTAAGCGGCCCCTGATCCGGTTACCAGCGTCAAAGTGGTAGAGGCGCTTCCTGCCGGCTTCTGGTAGTCCGTGCCGGCGGCGCAAGTTCGCGAGCCCCCTACGCTGGCTAGGCGATTCCCCGTAGGTCCCGGGGACGCACCTCTACCCGCTGGTACCTCCACTGCCCGTACTTGATGAAATCACTCTCGGACCACCTCCTTTCCGCGGTGGCTGCACTTTACCGATTGCGGAGGAGGACGGAAATCTCGAGACCACGGTCGAGCGGGACGGTGACGCTCTCGAGCGTCGGATCCGACTGCCGTGCCTGCGAGTACGCGGCCAGCGGGTCCGCATGCGAGAGGACGTTGTCGGCGATCACGACCGCGCCCGGCTCGAGCTTCGTGCGCGCCTCGGCGAAGAGCGCTTCGTACTGCTCCTTCTCGGCGTCGAGGAAGACGAGGTCGAACACGTCGTCGATCGGCGGCAGCGTCTCGAACGCGTCGCCCTCGACGAGGTCCGCCCAGTCGGAGAGGCCGGCCTCCTCGATGTTCGCGCGCCAGGCCTCGATCTTCGCCGGGTCGCTCTCGAGCGAGAGCACGCGGCCGCTTAGGTTGCGCACGCCCGCCGCGAGCCAGATCGTGGAGTAGCCCCGCGAGCCGCCGATCTCGAGCACCTCGCAGTCGGTCTGCGGCGCGACGTAGGAGAACAGGAACTGTCCCGTCGTGCGGGCGACCTGCCGCCCGCGCTGTTCGCGCGGGACGTCGCGGGCGCGCTCGTCGGCGTCCTCGGCCTCGAGCCGGGCGAGCACGGCGCGGACACGGTCGTCGAGCACCTGGCCGAGCCTATGTCCTACGGACTCTTTGTTCACGCACGCCCGACACTCCGGGTCCCGACCCGCCCCCCTGCCATGGCGGCCAGCCTACCGCCGGCCGGTGCACGCGTCTGTCACGAAGGTGTGCCGAATGTGCTTCGGGTCATCCCGGCAGCTTCGCCGCCGCTCGGGCGCGTTCGGCGGCAGCGCGCGCAGGGCACGTCGCGAGGTGGTCGTTCACGACGCCGCACGCCTGCATCGTCGCGTAGACCGTCGTCGGGCCCACGAACCGGAAGCCCACCTTCCGCAGCTCCTTGGACAGCGCCTCCGAGTCGGGCGTCGTCGCCTTCCAGTCCTCCTGGCCCCGCGGCGCCGGGCCGTCGACGCGATACGACCATACGAGCTCGGGCAGCGGCCGGCTCGACTCACGCAGCTTGAGCACGGCCTGCGCGTTCGCAATCGCAGCCTCGATCTTGCCGCGGTGCCGCACGATCCCCGCGTCCGCGAGCAGCCGCTCGACGTCCTTTTCGCCGAACCTCGCTACCCGCTCCGGGTCGAAGCCCACGAACCCCGCGCGGAACGCCTCCCGCTTGCGCAGGATCGTCAGCCACGAGAGGCCCGACTGGAAGCCCTCGAGGCACAGCCGCTCGTAGAGCCCGCGCTCGTCCACGACCGGCCGGCCCCACTCCTCGTCGTGGTAGCGGTTGTATGCCTCGTCAGCGGTCTCCCAGCAGCGTGCGGCGGCCATCAGCTGACGGTCACCTTCACCATGCCGTCCTCGACCCGCACCGGGAACGTCTCGACCGGCAAGACCGCCGGTAGCGAAAGCGGTCGCCCGGTGCAGATCTCGATCCGCGCGCCATGCCGCGGGCACACCGCGACGCCTTCCTCGGCGTCGAAGTCCCCCTCGCAGAGCGGCCCGTCGTCATGGGAACAGCGGTCCTCGAGCGCGCAGTAGCGGCCGCCGAGGTTGTAGACGCCCACGGAGATCTCGCCCGCGTGGACGATCTTCACGGTCCCGGGCGGCAGCTCGTCGACCGGCGCAACGTCGATGTCCGCCACGCGTTACCGCAGGTCGAGCTCGTCCAGCCCGGCCCACTCCTCGGGCAGTGGCGTCCCCTTCGCCCGGTGCAGGGCCACCTTCAGCACGCCGAGGCCGAGCAGCGCGCACTTGAGCCGGATCGGCGTCAGCGGGATGCCGACCTCCTCGAGCAGCTCGTCCTTGGGCAGCTCGGCGATCTCGGTCGCGGTCCGGCCCTTGACCATCTCCATCAGCATCGACGTCGAGGCCTGGCTGATCGCGCAGCCCCGGCCCGAGAACTTGACCTCGTCGATCGTCTCGCCGTCCTCGCCGAACTGCACGTAGATCGCGACCTCGTCGCCGCAGAGCGGGTTCAGCCCCTCGGCCTGGGCGTCGGCGCCCTCGATCACCCCGTGGCCCCGCGGGTTCTTGTAGTGGTCGAGGATGACTTCGCGGTAGAGGTCGTCAGCCATGGCTATCCCAGGATCTTCTTGACCTTGTGCAGGCCCTCGACTAGCCGGTCGATCTCCTCCGGCACGGTGTACAGGTAGAAGCTCGCACGGTTGGTGGCGGCGACGCCGAGCCGTGTCATCAGCGGCTGGCAGCAGTGGTGGCCCGCGCGGATCGCGACGCCCTCGGAGTCGAGCACCTGCGCCACGTCGTGCGGGTGGATGCCGTCGACGTTGAACGAGACGATCCCGGCGCGGCGGTCGGCCGGCGGGCCGTAGGTGATGATCCCTCCGACCTCCGCGAGCCGCTCGAGCGCGTACGCCGCGAGCTCGCTCTCGTACTCGGCGATCGCGTCAAGCCCGACTGCCGAGACGTAGTCCATCGCCGCGCCGAAGCCCACCGCCTCCGCGATCGGCTGCGTCCCGGCCTCGAACTTGTACGGCAGCTCGCCCCACGTCGTGTCCTCGGCGCGGACGGTGCGGATCATGTGGCCGCCGAGGTTGAACGGCGCCATCGGCTCCAGTAGCTCCGCGCGCCCCCAGAGCGCGCCGACGCCCGTCGGCCCGCACATCTTGTGCGAGGAGAAGGCGAGGAAGTCGCAGCCGAGCTCCTGCACGTCGACCCGGTGATGCGGCGCGCCCTGTGCGGCGTCCACGACCATGATCGCACCGTGCTCGTGCGCCCAGACGGCCAGCCGCTCGACCGGGTTGATGGTGCCGAGCGAGTTGGAGACGAGGTTCGTCGCGACGACCTTCACCTGCGCCCCCGCGGTGGCCTCGTCGAGCCCGTCGAGGCGCAGCTCGCCGTTGTCGTCGATCGGCAGCAGCCGGAACTCTGCCCCCGCGCGCTTCGCGATGTACTGCCAGGGTACGAAGTTCGAGTGATGCTCCAGCTCGGTCACCAGCACAAGGTCGCCCGGGCCGAGGTTGTCGAGCCCCCACGCGTAGGCGATCAAGTTGATCGACTCGGTCGCGCTGCGCGTGAAGATCACCTCGCGCGCGGCCGGAGCGTTCACGAACACGCGTGCCTTCTCGCGCGCGCCCTCGTACGCCTCGGTCGCCCGCTCCGAGAGCAGGTAGACGCCCCGATGAACGTTCGCGTAGGACGTCTCGTAGAACTCGCGCAGCGCGTCGAGCACCTGGCGCGGCTTCTGCGAGCTCGCCGCCGAATCCAAATATGCGAGCGGCTTGCCGTGAATCTTCTGCTCGAAGATCGGGAAGTCTGCGCGTAGCTTCTGCGCGTCAAGAGCTGGGCGAGCCGTCACGGCCACAGGGCTATCGTACCGAGGCACCGGGCCATGAAGTTCCGCGCCACAGCTGCGATCGCACTTGCTCTCGCCCCACTCGTCGCCGGCTGCGGCGGGTCCGGCAGCGGCACGTCGACACCCGGGGGCAAGGTCTTCGCGAGCTCCGGCTGCGGCACCTGCCACACGCTGAAGGCAGCCGGCTCGAAGGGCCAGGTCGGGCCAAACCTGGACGAGCTGAAGCCGGACGCGTCGACGGTGGAGCACCAGGTGCGGACGGGCGGGAACGGGATGCCGTCGTTCAGCACCAAGCTCTCGGCGAAGGAGATCGCCCTGGTGGCCGATTTCGTCTCCTCCTCGGCGCGCACGTCGGGGACGAGCGTCCAGTTCAAGCCCGATGACACATCCGTCGCGGGGTGCGAGAAGAGCGGGAAGCCGTTCTGCTACCGGCAGGCGTTCGGCAACCTCACGTACCACGAGGGGCCGGAGAAGGCTCTCGCGCAGCTGGCGACGGACGACGTGAAGATCGCCAGCGTCCATGCCGACTGCCACCAGATCTCGCACTGGATCGGCCGCGCGGGCCTTGTCTACTACAAGCACGACGCCGGGCAGGCCCTCTCGCACGGGGCAATGACGTGCAACTCGGGCTACTACCACGGCGTGCTGCAGGTCGCACTCGCCGGGCTGCCACGAGACGTGGTGGTGAGGAAGGCGAAAACGCTGTGCAGCGCGCCCGCCGTCAACACCGAGGAGTTCCTCCTCTACCAGTGCGTCCACGGCCTCGGACACGGACTGATGATCTACAGCGGCGACGACCTGCCCTGGTCGCTGCGCACCTGCCACAAGCTCCACACCGAGTTCGACCGTGTCTCGTGCACCGGCGGGGTGTTCATGCAGAACCTCGATACGACGATGGGCACCTCGCGCTACCTGCGCGCCAAGGACCCGCTCTATCCCTGCACGGTCGTCGCCGAGCGGGACAAGGTCTACTGCTACCTGATGGTCACGTCGCGGATCCTCGCGCTCGACGGGTACAACTGGCGCAAGGCCGCGGCCTGGTGCCGCAAGAGCGAGCCCGGTTGGGTGCAGACCTGCTTCGAGTCCTACGGACGCGACGCGTCCGGCACTGCGCAGTACGACCCCCGCCGGACGATCCAGCTTTGCCTGCAGGCCGGCCCGAACACCGGCGACTGCATCTACGGCGCGGCCCGCGACTACGGCAACAACTACGCCGGCAAGCCGGAGGCGACGAAGCTCTGCAACGCCGCCCCGCTGCGATACCGGGCACGCTGCTTCGAAGGGATCGGAACGATCCTCGGCGCGCTCCATCGGTACGTCGCCGACCGCCGGGCGGCCTGCGACGCCGTGGCCCCGAAGCCGTACCGCCCGGACTGCTATCGCGGCGCCGCGGTCACGTAGTGCTGACAGGGCTTGCCGCGCGGGCGTCGCTCTGGAACCGACGGCGGAAGTTCGAGCTGTTCATGAAGACGGTCCGGCCGGGGCCTGAGACCCGCGTGATCGACGTGGGGGTCGGCGACACCGGGTTCGGCACCGAGCCAGGCGTGGCCGTGACGCACAACTTCTTCGAGGCGCTCTACCCGTGGCCGGAGCGGATCACAGCCGTGAGCGACGTGCCGCTGCCGAACTTCGCGCGTGAGTTCCCGTCGATCCGCTGCGTGAGGGCGAGCGGCACAAACCTGCCGTTCGAGGACGACGACTTCGACGTCGCCTTCTCCAACGCGGTGATCGAGCACGTCGGCGGCCGCGAGGAGCAGCGGCGCTTCGTCGCCGAGCTCTGCCGCGTGGCCCCGCACGTCTTCCTCTCGACCCCGAACCGCCGGTTTCCGGTCGAGACCCACACCCTCGTGCCGCTCGTTCACTGGCTCCGTCGCCCCGCGACCGACCGCGCGATGCAGGCGCTGCGCCGGAAGAACTGGGAGAACGTCGAGCTGCTGAGTCGCCGAGACCTGCTCGCACTCTTCCCCAAGGACGTTCAGACGCGAGTGGTCGAGTCTCGCGTCACGATTAGCGTCGTGGCGGAGCGAGGTCGCGTCTAGGTCCCAGTCCCGTACAACCCTGCTGGGCGGAGGCGGAGCCCTGCGCCACGTCGCGGACCGCCTCTTGGGCGTCCTGACCGGCGAGCTCCTGCTGTCGCTCGCGCTCCCGCAGGTAGCGGTCGCGCGCCTTTCGCCGTCGCCGCTCGCGTAGTCGCTCCACGAGCTTCATGGAGCTGAGCGTACGCCGGTTGCTCAGGCCTGCGGAATGCGGCGTTCGAGCGCGCTCGTGACCGCCTCGCGGACCGGCTCGAGCTCGATGCGGTCGAGCACGTCCTGGAAGAAGCCGCGCACGATCAGGCGCTCGGCCTCCGCACGTGGCAGCCCGCGCGCCATCAGGTAGAAGAGCTGCTCGCGGTCGACGCGGCCGACGGTCGCTCCGTGGGTGCAGCGCACGTCGTTCGCGAGGATCTCCAGGCCCGGGATCGGCACCGCGTGCGTCGTCGGCGAGAGCATGAGATTGCGGCACTCCTGGTAGGCGTTGGTCTTCTGCGCGTCCCGCTCGACACGGATCATCCCGCGCCAGACCGCGGTCGCCATGTCGCGCAGCGCGCCCTTGAAGGCGAAGTCGGACTCGGTGTCCGGCGCGATGTGCTCCTGGAAGGTGTCGTAGTCGAGGTGCTGCTCGCCGTCGGCGAAGTACGCACCGGTGACGCGGGAGGTCGCGCCCGGCCCGGCGAGGTCGTTCTGGATCCGCACCTTACCGCGCTTGGAGCCGAAGCCGCCGCTGACCCAGTCGAGCTCGGCGTCGCGCTCGACGCGCGCATGGTGTGAGGCGAAGTGCCAGGTCTCGCGGGAGAGGTTCTGCAGCGAGACGTACTCGAGCTTCGCGGCTTGCTCGACGAACAGCTCGGCCACGCCGTTGAAGTAGCCGGTCTGCTCGGCCGAGAGCGACGAGTACTCCTCCACGAGCGAGAACCGCGAGCCCTCCTCGGCGACGACGAGCAGCCGCCAGAACAGCGAGCCGCCGTCAACGGCGTTGACCACGCGCACGAACAACGGCCGTTCGAGCTCGAGCCCGCCGGGCACGTGGACGAGCAGCCCGTGCTTCCAGGCCGCGGCGTTGTGGGCCGCGAACTTGTCCTCCTCCCAGCCGACGAGCGAGCCGAGCCGGTCGTGGCTCTCGTCCAGTGGCTCGAAGCGGATCTCGGCCGGGGCGCGTGTGATCTCGATTCCGGTCTCGGTGACGACGGCCTCGGCGGACACGTCAAGCGCGAGCATGGACGGCGCGGACATGTCGGGGGACTGTCCCCCGACATGGCCGAACGCGTCGGGATCGAACTCGCGAAGGTCGGTGAAACGCCAGTGCTCCTCGGTCGTGTCCGGGACCGGGAGGGCCTCGTAAGCCGCCCTTGCCTCGGTCCTGCTCACGGCGCGTACCTCCGGTGCAGGATGACGGCGTTCCCGTCGGGATCGAGGACGACCGCCATGTTGCACACGCCGGTGTCGCCCGAGCCGACACACTCGACGCCCTTGGCTTCGAGCTCCGCCTTCGCGGCCTCGACGTCCGGGACGCGAACGGCGAAGCCGCCGACGTCCGGCTTGAACTCCAATCCTTCGCCCTCGGGCTCCCAGAACGTGACGGTCACCTGGCCGGCCCGCAGCTCCTCGGCGTTGTTCGGATCGAGCGGAAGGCCGAGCACTTCGTGGTACCAAGCGAGCGCCCGCTCCGCGTCCCGGGTGGGCACGTTGATGAAGTCCACGCGCTCGACCTCCATCAGGGCGCACTCCCGTCGCGGTAGCGCGCATAGCGGTGGTGGAGCAACAGCCCGTTCCCGTCCGGGTCCTTGAAGAACGCCATGTGGCACACGCCGGAGTCGTACGGCTCCGGGAACTCGAAGTCCACGCCTGCGCCCTCGAGCCGCTGCATCGCCTGCCCAACGTCCACGACGCGGAGCGCGACGCCGTACTCCGGGCGATAGTCGCCGCTGCCCTTCTGCTCGGGCGTGCTGAGCACCAGCCCGACGTTCGAGGCCTCGAACTCGGGCCACTCGTCGCTCGCGAGCGGATTGCGCTTCAGGCCGAGCGTCCCACCGTAGAAATCGGACGCGCGGCCGCGGTCCCTGACGTTCACGCCGATGAAGTCGGTGCGCAGGACTTCCTGGTCGGGGACGTCGAAAGGCTCGAGAGGCGCATAGCGGTGGTGGAACTGAAGCCCGTTGCCGTCGGGATCGCCAAACGGCGCACCGTGGCACACGCCGGTGTCGAAGGTGTCCATCGAGAACTCCGTGCCCTGCTGCTCGAGCTCGGCCCTGGCCTCGCCGACGTCCTGCACGCCGAGTGCGAGGCCGCCGCCGAACGTCGACAGCGCGAGCGTGAGGTTGCCCGTCTCGTACTCGACCCAGCGGTCGCCGGAGTTATGCGGGTTGCGCGCGAGCCCGAGCGTCTCGCCGTAGAACGCGTCGGCCCGTGCCAGATCCTCCACGGGCAGCGCGATGAAGTCGACCCTCCTGACCTCCATCAAGGCTTCGCGGCGATCAACCGACGGAGCCTTCCATCTGCAGCTGGATGAGGCGGTTCATCTCGACCGCGTACTCGAGCGGGAGCTCCTTCGTGATCGGCTCCACGAACCCGCTCACCACCATCGCGGAGGCCTCCGCCTCGGAGAGCCCTCGTGACATCAGGTAGAAGAGCTGCTCCTCGCCGATCTTCGAGACCGTCGCCTCGTGGCCGATGTCGACGTTGTCCTCGTCGATCCTGATGTACGGGTACGTGTCGGAACGCGAGGCCTCGTCGAGGATCAACGCGTCGCAGACGACCTTCGAGCGCGAGCCGGTCGCACCTTTCGCCACCTCGAGCAGCCCGCGGTAGCCGGCCCGGCCGCCGTTCTTCGAGATCGACTTCGACGTGATCACCGACGACGTGTTCGGCGCGACGTGGACGGCCTTGCCGCCCGCGTCCTGGTGCTGGCCCTCGCCCGCGAACGCGATCGAGAGCACCTCGCCGTGCGCGCCCTCGCCGAGCAGCCAGATCGCCGGGTACTTCATCGTCAGCTTCGAGCCGAGGTTCCCGTCGACCCACTCCATCGTCGCGTTCTCATACGCGACGGCGCGCTTCGTGACGAGGTTGTAGACGTTGTTCGACCAGTTCTGGATCGTCGTGTAGCGACAGCGTGCGCCCGGCTTGACGATGATCTCGACCACCGCCGAGTGCAGCGAGTCGGACGAGTAGATCGGCGCCGTGCAGCCCTCGACGTAGTGCACGTAGGCGCCCTCGTCGACGATGATCAGCGTCCGCTCGAACTGGCCCATGTTCTCGGCATTGATCCGGAAGTAGGCCTGCAGCGGCATCTCGACCTTCACGCCCGGCGGCACGTAGATGAACGAGCCGCCCGACCACACGGCCGAGTTGAGCGCCGCGAACTTGTTGTCGTTCTGCGGGATGATCGTCCCGAAGTACTGCCTGACGAGCTCCTCGTGCTCGCGCAGGCCGCTGTCCATGTCCTTGAAAATCACGCCCTGGGACTCGAGGTCCTCCTGGAGCTTGTGGTAGACGACCTCGGACTCGTACTGGGCGCCGACGCCGGCGAGGTACTTCTTCTCCGCCTCCGGGATGCCGAGCTTGTCCCACGTGTCCTTGATTTCGGGCGGCAGGTCCTCCCAGGAGTTGGCCTGCTTCTCGGTGGGGCGGATGTAATAGAAGATGTTCTCGAAGTCGATCTCCGAGAGGTCGCCGCCCCACTCGGGCAACGGGCGCGCCCGGAAGTACTCGAGCGACTTGAGCCGGAACTTGCGCATCCACTCCGGCTCGTTCTTGTGCTCGGAGATTGCCGCGACGAGCTCCGGCGAGAGCCCGCGGCCGGACTTGAAGAAGTAGTCCTCGATCTCGTGGAAGCCGTACTTGTAGTCGCTGCGAATCCCAGCGACGACTTCGGTCTCAGGCGTGGCTGCCATTGCTCCTTCCGTTTGCGCCGAAGCCCTCGTAGCCCTCGGCCTCGAGACGGTGCGCAAGCTCCGGACCGCCTTCCTCCACGATACGCCCATCCACGAAGACGTGCACGAAATCGGGCTCGACGTAGTTGAGGATCCGCTGGTAGTGCGTGATCACGAGCGCGCCGGTGTCCTCGCCGACGAGCTCGCGCACGCCGTGCGCGACGGTCTTGAGGGCGTCGATGTCGAGGCCGGAGTCGGTCTCGTCGAGCACGGCCATGCGGGGCTTCAGCATCGCCATCTGCAGGATCTCGACCCGCTTCTTCTCGCCGCCGGAGAAGCCGTCGTTGACGTAGCGCTGCGCGAGCTCGCGCGGCACCTTGAGCTTTTCCATCGCGGCGAGCAGGTCCTTGCGGAACTCGGGGATCTTGACCGGGTCGTCTTCGCCGTTGTTCCTCGCCTTCCGGACCGCGTTCATCGCCGAGCGCAGGAAGCTGGTGACGGTCACGCCGGGGATGGCGTGCGGGTACTGGAACGCGAGGAAGAGGCCGCGCTGCGCACGCTCGTCCGCCTCGAGCTCCGTCACGTCCTCGCCGTCGAAGAAGATCTGGCCCTCGGTGATCTCGTACGCCGGGTGGCCCATCAGCGCGTATGCGAGCGTCGACTTCCCCGAGCCGTTCGGGCCCATGATCGCGTGGATCTGATTCGTGTCTACGGCGAGGTCGACGCCCTTGACGATCTCGGTGCCATCGTCGAGCGCGACGTGGATGTTCTTCAGTTCCAGCAAAGCCATGTCAGAGTCATGCTAGCGGCGATCCTCAGCCCTTCGGGAGCATCAGACGAAGCCGCGTCCAGATGGTGCTTCCACGCGCTCGGTCGTCGAAACGGCCGTGCGCGCCGGGGTCGCCGGGCAGCGTATCGAAGAGGTTGTCGGGCGAGTCGACGGGCTTCGGCTCGCCGGTGTGCTGGGCTTTCCAGCCGTTGCGCCTGAGCACCCAGTCGCCGGCCCGCGGTGACAGTTTCTGGCCCCAGAGCAGCTTCTGCGCGCCCCACGAGATCGGCAGCTCGCGGATCGGCTGTTCGGCGCAGCGCAGTGCCGCCTCGGCAAAGGGCTCGGGTTGGTAGATCGGCGGCACGGGCTCGGGCTGGTAGCCGATCTTCTGCCGGTCGCGGTCGAACTGAGGCGTGTTGATCGCGCCCGGGAGGACGAGCGAGATCGCGACGCCGGTACCGGCTTTCTGCTCCTCCACGCGCGCGGACTCGAAGAACGCCCGCAGACCGGCCTTCGAAGAGCAGTACGCGGCCTGCAGCGGAATCCCCCGGTAGACGAGCGCCGAGCTGACGTGCAGGAAGGTCCCGCGTGAAGCGCGCAGTTGCGGTAGCGCGGCCCAGTAGCCGTAGACGACGCCGAAGAAGTTCACGTCCCAGACGCGCCGCAGCTCGTCCTCCTCGAGCCGCTCGGCCTCGGAGTAGACCGTGACGATCGCATTGGCGACGTAGGTGTCGAGGCGGCCGAACCGTTCGACGGCAGCCTCGACTCCACGCTCGACGACCGAGCGATCGGTGATGTCGCCGGGAACGGCCAGCGCCTCCGAGCCCGAGCGCTCGATCTCGTCGACGCAGTTGTCGAGTGCCTCCTCGTTGCGGGCGGTGACGACGACCTTCGCGCCGCGCTCGCCGGCGAGCCGTGCGATCGCGCGGCCGAGGCCACTGGAGGCACCGGTGACGAGGAGCACCTGGTCGCTCAGCGGCTTCTTGGGCATGGCCCCCCCATACCCGCGCCGGAAGACGCTACGCTTCGACCATGCTTCCAGAGGTCGGCATCACCGGGCTCATCGTGATCCTCATCGTCGCGCTGCTCGTGTTCGGGCCGAAGCGCCTCCCCGAGATCGGGCGCTCGCTCGGCAAGGGCATGCGCGAGTTCAAGGACTCGATCAGCGGCAGCCACGACGACAAGGCCGAGCTGCCGTCGCGCTCCGGGGACGAGCCCCCGCCGCCGCCGTCAACGCCGTAGCGCCATGAGCGTGCTCCCGCGGCGCCTTCGCCACGGCGAGGAGGCCACGCTCGTCGAGCACCTGGGCGAGCTGCGCGCGCGGCTGTTCATCGCCATCGGCGCCCTCGCCGCCGGATTCGTCGTCGCGTACGCGTTCCACGGCCGACTTCTCGATTGGCTCAACCGGCCGTTGCCGGACCGCCTCGACAAGCCGGTGACCTTCAGCCCGATCGAGCCGTTCGCGACCTCGATCGTGGTCAGCCTCTGGGCCGGCTTACTGCTCGCGCTGCCGATCGTCCTCTGGCAGCTCTGGGCCTTCCTGGCGCCCGCCTTCGAGGAAGGCCGGCAGCGTTCGATGGTCGTGCTCGTGACCTTCGCCACGGTGCTCGCCCTCGGGGGCGTCCTCTTCGGCTACTACGTGATCCTCCCGCCCGCGATCCACTTCCTCACGAACTACGACTCGTCCTACTTCACGATCCAGCTCCGAGCGCGCGACTACTACCGGTTCGTCGGCTTCGTGCTGCTCGGCGTCTCGCTCGCCTTCGAGGTGCCCGTGTTCGTGCTCGCGCTGGTGCGGCTGCGGATCCTCACCGCGGCACAGCTGCGGCACACCTGGCGCGTCGGCATCTTCGTGATGGTGGTGATCGGCGTGCTCCTGCCCGGAGTCGACCCGGTCTCGACGATCCTCTCGGTGATCCCGCTCGTCTTGCTGTACGTGCTCGCGATCGGCCTCGCGACGTTCCTCGAGCCGCGCTGGCGGAGGTGAGCTACCCGAAGATCGAGCTCCACGTCCACCTCGAGGGGACGGTGCGGCCGGCGACTCTCCTCGAGATCGCGCGCCGCAACGACTACGCGCTCCCGGCCGAGACCGAGGAGGGGCTTGCGGAGCTGTACGACTTCCGCGACTTCGCGCACTTCATCGAGGTCTGGATCCTGACCACGAACGCCCTGCGGACTGAGGAGGACTTTCGGCAGGTGGTGGTCGATTATGCGGCCGAGGCCGCCTCGCACGGCGCCGTCTACCTCGAGGCGATCTTCTCGCCGGGCGAGCGCGTGAGGCGGGGAGTCGGCTGGGACGCGATCTTCAGTGGCTACTGCGACGGGGCCCAGGAGGCGCGCGAGCTGCACGGCGTCGAGGTGCGGCTGACCCCGGACATCGTGCGCGGATTCCCGCTCGAGGACGCGGAGCAGGTCGTCCGCTACTCGGCCGGGTACCGCAGCCGCGGGATCGTCGGCGTCGGCCTCGGCGGGCTCGAGGCCGACTTCCCGCCCGAGCCGTACGAGCCGGCGTTCACGCTTGCGCGCGAGCTCGGGCTCGCCTCGGTGCCGCACGCCGGGGAGGTCGCGGGGCCGCCGTCAGTGCGCGGCGCCCTGGAGGAGCTCGGCGCCGACCGGGTCCGCCACGGAATCCGCGCGGTCGAGGACGCCGGCCTCGTGCGCGAGCTCGCCGGCCGTGGGATCGTGCTCGACGTCTGCCCGATCTCGAACGTGCGGACCCGGGCGGTCGCGTCGCTCGACGCGCATCCGCTCCCGCAGCTCGTCGCCGCAGGCGTGCGCTGCTCCATCTCCACGGACGACCCGGCGATGTTCGGCACCGACCTCTCGGCCGACTACGACGCGGCCGTCCGCCTGGGGCTCTCGCCGCGCGCCGCGTACGAGGCCGGGCTCGCCGGCGCGCTGTGCGACGAAATGACCAAAACGCGCCTGCGCGCGATCGGCGATCTCGTACGACTGGCAGGTACCCTAGGGCGGCTCCGTGACTAGTCCCGCTCACCCGACCGGTCGACTCGGACGGACGCACGGGCAGAGCCCGCGCGTCCTGACGACGGCACCGCAAGCGGTGCCTTAGCGCTCCATGGCCCGCGGAGCAGCACAGGCAGGGCGCAAGCGCGCGCAACAGGACGTCAAGCCGAAGAAGAAGGCAAAGGCCGCCCCGAGCTGGGAGGATCAGCTCTTCTTCTCGCGCCTGCGGCGGCACGCGAAGGTGATCTACGTGCTGCTCGCGGTCGTCTTCGCAGGCGGCTTCGTGTTCCTCGGAGTCGGCTCGGGCTCGTCCGGGATCGGCGACCTGCTCCAGGGGAACTTCTTCGGCAACGGCGGCTCCTCGACGAGCTCGCAGATCAGCGACAAGCAGCAGGCGATCCAGCAGCACCCGAAGGACGTCAACCTCTACCTCGACCTCGCCGGCCTCTACCAGACCGACGGCAAGGAGTCGCAGGCGATCGCCACACTGCAGAACGCGCAGAAGGTCGCGCCGAGGAACCCGGACATCATGAACCGGATCGCGGCCATCTACAGCGCCCAGGCCGCACGCGAGGGCGACAGGTACAGCACGCTCCTCGCCGCGTACGGCCAGAACGCCGCGGCGCCGCCGGGGGTCGACACGAGCTCGGAGCTCGGGCAGGCGATCACCTCCGACCCCTACACGCAGGGCCTGCAGCAGCAGCTCAACGAGGCGTACACGAAGGTCACCGGCGCGTACACGAAGGCGGAGTCGATCTACCAGCAGGCCGCCGACGCGGCGAAGGGAACCTCGGCCGAGCCCACCGCCCTGCTGCAGTGGGCGAGCGCCGCCACGAGCGCCAACGACGCCAACGGGGCGATCACCGCCTACGAGCGCTTCCTCAAGGTCGCGCCCGACAACCCGAACGCCCCCACCGTCCGCCAGACGCTCGCACAACTCAAGGCTTCCGTCCGCGCGGCGCAGCGTTAGACTCCCGCGCTCAGGAAGGAGCCGAGGCGGGATGAACTTCGACATCAAGACCGAGACGATCTCCGACGACGCGTACGTGATCGCGCTCGCCGGCGAGGTCGACCTCTACACGGCGCCTGAGTTCAAACAGCAGCTGCTGGACGTGATCGGCAAGGGCGCGAAGAACGTGATCGTGGACTTCTCGGACACGACGTTCATCGACTCGACCACCCTCGGCGTGCTCGTCGGCGGCGTGAAGCGTCTGCGCACGAACGACGGCCAGCTCTCTCTCGTTTGCAGCGACCGCAACATCACGAAGATCTTCGAGATCACGGGCCTCGACCGGGTCTTCACGATCCACCCGACGCGCGAGGAGGCCGTGGCCGGTCTCGACTCGTCGGAATCCGCGCGCGGCTAGTGCGGCGCGGCGCGGCGCTCCTCGTGCTCGCGACCGCGCTCCTCGCGGCCGGCTGCGGCACCGGCGGCATCTCGAAGGGCGGCGACCCTGACCAGGGCAAGAAGCTCTTCCTCGCCAAGTGCGGCGGCTGCCACACGCTCGCCGACGCCGGCACTCACGGCACGCAGGGGCCGAACCTGGACGACGCATTCGCCCCGTCACTCAAGCAGGGCGTCGAGCAAGTCACGATCGAGCAGGTCGTGCGCGACCAGATCGAGCTCGCCGTGCCCCCGATGCCGCAGGATCTCGTGACGGGCTCGGACGCGGACGCCGTCGCCGCGTACGTAGCCGCAGTTGCCGGCAAGCCGCCGACCACGAAGGCCTCGACGAACGGCAAGGACATCTTCCTGGCGAACTGCGGCAGCTGCCACACGCTCGCCGACGCCGGGACAAGCGGCACCGTCGGGCCGAACCTCGACCAGCTGAAGCCGGGCGAACCGCGCGTGCAACGTCAGGTGATCAACGGCGGCGCCGCGATGCCGGCCTTCAAGGGCACGCTCACGCCGGACCAGATCACGGCCGTTGCGAGGTACGTCGCTCAAGCGACGAAGTCCGGCTCGCGCTGACGCGCGAGCCATGACGACTTCGTCGCTGTGGCTCACCCGAGGATCGTCGCGTGCTGCGAAAAGGCCTCGGTCAGCGTTCGGCCGAGTCGTGCTCGGCCTCGAGGTCGACCACCACGTGCTGGATCGGCACCGCGAAGCGCTCGCGCGCACCGGTGACGACGCCGCGCTCGAGCCAGTTCGAGCGGCCCTCGGGGTGGGTCGAGATGAGGATCTGGTCGGCGCCGAAGGTGCGTAGCGCGTCCTCGATCGCCTGCAGCGGGTCACCGTCACCCACCTCGCCGCGCGCCTCGATGCCCTCCTGGTCCAGCCGCTGGAGGCTGCGGTCGAGCCGCTCCTGGGCGGCCGCGCGCGCAGGATCCTCGTCCGAGGCGAGGTGGCGCAGCGGCGTGTTCAGCGCCGGCGAGACGACGAGCACCTCCGTGTTCGCTCCCTCGCTCAGCTCGCGGATCCGGTCCAATAGATCCGAGCCGCCGACGGTCTCGTTGGCGATCACGAGCAGGCGCCGCTCGCCCGGCGCCGAGCGCCTCGTCGGCGCTACCTGCCTCGGAGCGACCTCCCGCCGCGCGCGCCACCACCACCAGACAACCGCGGCCGTGAGGACGATGAAGACGGCGAGGCCGGCCCACTCGTTGATCACGCCGGCAATCGCGATCGCCGCGAAGTAGACGACCGCTCCGAGCAGGAAGCGGAACGCCTCTGCTTCGGAACGGAGCGGGTTGATCATCGCTAGAGGATGTAGACCGTGACGTAGACGACGATCCACATTACGTCCACGAAGTGCCAGTAGATCCCGGGGATCTCGACGCCGTGATGCTCCTCGGGCGTGTAGTGGCCGCGGAAGGAACGGATCGTCGCGGCCGCCAGCAGCGTCAGGCCGACGAAGACGTGCGCCCCGTGCAGGCCCGTGAGGCCGTAGAAGACGGAGCCGAACGCGTCGGTGTAGGGCGCGAAGCCGATCCGGGAGTATTCGAGGATCTGGGTCAGCAGGAACGTGAGGCCGAGGAGGAATGTCAGCACGAGGCCGCCCTGCAGCCCCGTCCGGTTCCCGCGCTTGATCGACTGCAGCGCCCAGTGCATCGTGAAGCTGGAGGTCACGAGGATGATCGTGTTCATCCCGGCGACGAACACCGGCAGCTCGTACGGCGGCGTCGGCCACGGCGTCCCGGCGGCGACGCGCACGAAGAAGTACATCGTGAAGAACGAGCCGAAGAGCATGATCTCCGACGCGATGAAGAGGAACATCCCGAGCTCGCGCGAGTCGACGCGCGAGCTCTGGTGCGCTGCAGGCGGGTGGGCGGCGTGCGTCTCGGCGTGCGCGCTCACGACTGCAACTCCCAATGCGCATGGGCTGGCGTCGACTTGGCTCTAAGCGCGAAGAAGGGTTCTTGCCAGACCCGTAGGGTGCTCATGTGACCGGCTCCCGCTCGGGCTCGACCTCGACGTGCTCGACCGGCAGCCCCGTCTGCTTGCGCAGGCGGTTGATCAGGTCGCCGCGCAGCCAGTTCGACGTCTTCTCGCCGGGAAAGGTCGAGACGATGATCTCGTCCACCCGCTCGTCCTGGACGGCCTGCGCCGCGGCGGTGAACGGGTCGGGATGCGCGACCTGACCGTGGGCGTCGATGCCCTCGCCGCGCAGGATTGTCAGCGCGCGGCGCAGGCGCCGCTCGGCCTCCGGGTGCGCCGCGGCGTTGACGTCGCTCTGCGGGCAGACGATCAGGAACGACGCCTTGCCCTGCTGAGCGCGTGAGCGGATCTTGTCGAGCAGCGGCGCGCCGAGGACGGTCTCGTTCGCGACGACGAGCACGTTGGCGTCGCCGCCGTCCTCGCGCTCGAGGTCGACCACGACGTGCTCGACGGGCAGCCCGCCCGCCGCGCTCGTGATCCGCTCGACGACGTCGCGGCGCAGCCAGCCCGAGCGCTGCTGCGGGTGCGTGGAGACGACGATCTCGTCCGGCGCCGGCTCGAGCTGCGCGAGCGCGTCGCGCGTCGCGGCAACCGGGTCGCTCTCGACCACCATTCCCGAGGCCGGGATCCCGGCCGAGCGCAGCGCCTTGAGTGTGTGCTCCAGCCGGCGGCCGGCGGCCGCGCGGCGCGTGTCCTCGTAGACGACGTAGCCCTCGCTGGGCTGGTTCACCGGCGTGATCACCGTCACGCGCACCGGTCCGTCCTTGCGCCGGCGCTCGATCGCCTCGATCAGGCTCCGGCCCACCACCGTCTCGTTCGCCACGACCAGGACGTGCCGTTCAGCCGTCACGAGACCGGTGCCTCCTCGGGCTCGTGCACGCGGTCGCCGTTGAACACTCCATGACGTGCTCCCGGCACGCCGTACTCGTACGGGTTGCCGACCACTTGCGGGAGTTCGTCGAAGTTGAAGACCGGCGGCGGCGAGCTCACCTGCCACTCGAGGGTCAGCGAGCGCCACGGGTTCGGCGGCGCCGGCGGGCCGAAGCGCCAGCTCGTGACCATGTTGTAGAGGAAGACGAGCGTCGAGGCCCCGAGCCCGAAGGACGCGATCGAGATGAACAGGTTCAGGTCGGCGAACTTCGGCACGTAGTCGGCGACGCGCCGCGGCATGCCTTGCAGCCCGAGCCAGTGCATCGGGAAGAACGTCAGGTTGAAGCCGACGAACGTCAGCCAGAAGTGCAGCTTCCCGAGCTTCTCGTTGTACATCCGCCCGGTCATCTTCGGGAACCAGAAGTAGATCCCGGCGAAGATCGTGAACAGCGAGCCGCCGAAGAGCACGTAGTGGATGTGCGCCACGACGAAGTAGGTGTCGGAGGTGTGGATGTCGATGGGCACTGCCGCGAGGTAGATCCCCGAGAGGCCACCGATGACGAACATCGAGACGAAGCCGAGCGCGAACAGCATCGGCGTCTCGAAGTGGATCCGCCCCTCCCACAGCGTCGCTAACCACGAGAACACCTTGATCCCGGTCGGAACCGCGATCACCATTGACGTCACCATCATCGGCACGCGCAGCCAGGGCGCCATCCCGGCGACGAACATGTGGTGGGCCCAGACCGAGAAGCCGAGCACGAGGATCGCCATCAGCGAGAGGGCCATCAACCGGTAGCCGAAGATCGGCTTCCGCGCCATCACGGAAATCACCTCCGAGGCGATGCCGAAGCCGGGCAGCATCATGATGTAGACGGCCGGGTGCGAGTAGAACCAGAAGATGTGCTGGTAGCCGAGGGGGTAGCCGCCGGCGGCTGGGTCGAAGAAGTGCGTGTGCATGATGTGGTCGAACATCACGAAGAACTGCGACCCGGCGATGAACGGTGTCGCGATCACGACCAGCAGTGACGTCGTGAAGTTCGCCCACACCAGCAGCGGCATACGCCAGAAGGTCATACCTGGCGCGCGCATGGTGATGATCGTGACCAGGAAGTTGAGCGCGGTCATGATCGAGCTCGCGCCCGCCCACTGGACGCCCATCGCGAAGAAGACGTTGCCGAGCGGCTGGTGGGTCGAGAGCGTCGCGTAGTTCGTCCAGCCGGCGGCGAACGCGCCGCCCGGGACGAGGAAGCTCGAGACCATCATCCCGCCCGCGATCGGGAGCAGCCAGAACGAAAGCGCGTTCAGCCGCGGGAACGCCATGTCCGGCGCGCCGATCATCAGCGGGATCACGTAGTTGCCGATCCCGGCAAAGGCCGGGATCACGAACAGGAAGATCATCAGGGCCGCGTGCACCGAGAACAGGCCGTTGAAGGTCTGGTTGTCGACGAACTGCATCCCGGGCTGCGCGAGCTCGGCGCGCATGAACATGGCCAGCAGGCCCGCGATGACGAAGAAGACGATCGTCGTGACCAGGTACTGGATTCCGATCACCTTGTGGTCGGTGTTGATGCGGAAGTAGTCGCGCCAGCTGCGCGCGCCGTGGCCGGAGTGGTCCTCCGGCCTCGTCGGGGCACCGCTCGCGTAGCGGGCCCAGTAGTCGAAGCCGCCGAGGCCGACGAGGAAGCCGAACGGCACCGCCGCGAGCTCGACCGTGGTGATGACCGACCCGTCCCAGATCGGGTGCCAGCCCTCGAGCCAGCGGACGAGCACGACGAGGCCGGCGCCGATCCCGAAGAACAGCGCCATCACCCACGGCACGCGCAGCCACCCCGGGGCGGTCAGCCGCCGCCAGCCGCGGGGCGGCGGAGCGGGAGCGGGGTGCTCGGGCTGGGCCTCGTGCTCGTGGAAGCCGACGACCGCCTCGCTCACTGCGAGCCTCCGGCGAGGTACGTCACCAGCGCGTCGAGCTGCTGCTTCGGCAGCGAGCTGAAGGTCTCGGGCATCACGCCTTTCGGGTATCCGGGCGCGACGTAGGCGTTCGGATCAATGATCGACTGACGGATGAACTCCTCGAGCGGCTGCCCCGCCTTCTGCGCGGCCTCGCGCAGATTATCGAGGTCGGGCCCAACCGTTCCGTTCGCTCCCGCGGGCTTGAAGGTGTGGCAGCCGTCGCAGCCGTTGTCGATGAAGAACGTCTTGGCCGAGGCCGACGGGCCCCCGCCGCCGGTCGCCTTGCCGCGGGCGTTCGCCCACGCGAGGAACTTGTCCTTCGACTCGACGGTCGTCTGCGACCGCATCACCGCGTGGCCGAGGCCGCAGAGCTCGGTACAGATCACCGGGAAGGTGCCAAGCCGGTTCGGCGTGATCACGAGCTTCGTCAGCAGGCCCGGCACCGCGTCCTGCTTCTGGCCGAACTCGGGCACCCAGAACGAGTGGATCACGTCCCGCGACTGCAGTTGCAGCTGGACGGTCGTGTCGATCGGCAGGCGCAGCGTCGCGGAGGTCGCGTTGTTGTAGGCCGGGTACTGGAACAGCCACGCGAACTGCTGCGCGATGACACACACAACGAGTGGCTTCAGCGGGTCCTCGCTCCTGGGCCTGCACAAGGTCTGGGTCGAGGTCGCGGCGGCGCGGGCGGCGGAGGCCGAGGAAGCGCCGGGCAGCTGCTCGTTCTTCGCCAGCACCACGGCGCTGACGATCGAGATCGCAGTCACGAGCGCCGCCGGGATCGCCGTCCACCAGATCTCGAGCCCCGTATGGCCGTGCGTCGGCGGACCGTCCGAGTCGTCGTCGGGGCGCGCGCGGAACTTCAACAGCGAGTAGACGATCACCGCCGCGACGAGCGAGAAGATCGTGATGCAGATCGTCGTGACGAACCAGAAGACGAAGTCGATCCGGTCGGCCTGCTTGCTCGCCGGGTCCGGCAGCCAGGGGATCAGCAGCGCCACGGCAGCGGCGACTCCACCGAAGACCATTCCGAGGAGGACGAGCTGAACGAGCGATCCCCTGCGCACCGGGGCCGAGACTACTCGACACGGCGGCGAGGTTGGCGGGGAAGTGACGGGCGTTGGAAACACCTGCAACGAGCAGGGTTCAGCAGCGGCCGAAACGGGCATAGGCGCGCCACAACCCGTAAGGAGGATTCATGGGACTTGGTGTGAGTTTGCTACTGATCGCCGCCGGCGCGATTCTCGCCTTCGCGGTCAACGCGGAGGTCTCGGGCGTTGACGTGCAGACGATCGGTTGGATCTTGCTGATCGTCGGCATTGTCGGCGCCGTTCTCTCGATGATCTTCTGGTCGTCGTGGGTCGGCCCCGGCTACTGGTCGCGCCGCAGCGGCCCGTACGCCGACGAGGCACCGCCTCCCGGCTACTAGACCGGCGGACGACAACCAACGTGAAGTGGAGCGGCCGAGAGGCCGCTCCGCGCGTTTGCGGCCGGTGAGGCCCGGTGATCACCTGTAGCGAGATGCCTGCCGGAGCGGCCAGCGAGGAGCGGGCGCTGCACATGCTCGCACGAGTCGTGTCGGACAGCCCGTTTCGCGCGCGCGAGCTGATCGACCGCGTCTGCGCCGGCACGCGTGAGGCTTTCGGCTTCAAGCGTGTCGAGTGGCGGCCGCCGGTCGGCCTCGTGCCGGTGACCGGCGAGGGCGAGGCCCCGCCCGACCAGGACGACCTCTCGGTCCTGAGCGCCCTCGGCGAGGCGGCCGCCGCGGTGGCCGAGAAGGCACGCGACGTCGACCGTGCGGATCGCCGCAAGGCCGACTTCGTCTCCGTCGCCTCGCACGAGCTGCGCACGCCGATCTCGGTTGTCCACGGGATCGCGGCGACGCTGCAGGCGCGTATCGACGACCTCGACCAGGGGCAGGTGCACGCGCTGCTCGGGACGCTCGTCCAGCAGACCGACCGCCTGCGCGACCTGGCCGACCAGCTGCTCGACCTCTCCCGGATCGAGTCGGGGAGCGCGGGCCTGCAGCCCGAGCGGTTCCGTCCACGTCACCGGCTCGAGGAGCTGCTGCCGCGAATCGCGGCCGGCCGACGGGACGTGCGCATCGACGTCGACCCCGGGATCGAGCTCGTCACCGACCCGATCGCCTTCGAGCGGGTCGCGGCGAACTTGATCCTGAACGCGCTCCGCTACGGGGAGCCGCCGGTCGAGGTGCGCGGAGGGGATGGCATGGCGTTCCGGCTCGTAGTCGAAGACCACGGCGAGGGTGTCCCGGCGGAGTTCGTCCCGCACCTCTTCGAGCGCTTCAGCCGCAGCGACGACACCCGCCGTGCCGGCGCGCCCGGCGCGGGCCTGGGTCTCTCGATCGCCTGCGCCTACGCGGAGGCTCTCGGCGGGCACCTCGCGTACGAGGAGGCCGACCCACACGGCGCCCGCTTCATCCTGTCGCTACCGGCAACTCGAAGCTGAAGAGCGACCCCTCGCCCTCCCGCGACTGATAATGCGCGCGTGAAGTCGGTCAACATCTCCAGCGCCGAGAACACCGACGGCCGGATCGACGTGGCTCATGCCCTGGGGTCGGCGGACACCCTCATGTTCATCTACGACCTGGCACCCGGTCAGGGCTCGAGCCCGTATCACTACGAGTACGAAGAGGAGTGGCTGCTCGTCGTCGACGGCACCGTCGTGCTGCGCGCTCCCGATGGCGAGCACACGCTGCAGCGCGGAGACCTCGTCCGCTTCCCGCCCGGCCCCGCCGGAGCGCACAAGGTGATGAACCGGAGCGACACACCGGCAAGGACGCTGTTGTTCTCCAGCTCGCGAGCACCGGCCGTCTCTGTGTATCCCGACAGCGACACGATCGGTGTGTGGGCGGGCGACGAGTCGAACGACCTGGTCTTCAAGCGGACCACGGCGGTGCCATGGGCGCATGGAGAGGAAGGCTGGGACCGGGCGGACTGAGACCCGATCGAAGTCGTCATGCTGCGGCGTCCAGCCGCAGCGGACTTCGATCGGCAGTGGGCCGTGTAGGGATCGAACCTACGACCTTGGGATTAAGAGTCCCCTGCTCTACCAGCTGAGCTAACGGCCCGAGGCGGCGAATAGTGTAGCCGCGCTAACACGGGGAAACCGTGGTTCCCCCGTGGGCCCCCTCCTTCACGTCAGCGACGTTTCCGAGCGCCGTTAGGCTCCGCCGAGCGAAGCCCGGCTGCGCCTGCGGGTCGATGCTCTCCATGCCATGAAAGTCTTCTCAGTAGTCGGGAATCGGCCTCAGTTCATCAAGGCGGGGCCCACCTCGGTGGCCTTGCGGGAGCGCGGAATCGACGAGGTGGTGCTGCACACCGGCCAGCATTACGACCCGCAGTTGTCGCAAGTGTTCTTCGAGGAGTTGGCGCTCGGCAAGCCGCGCTACGCGCTCGACCTGCGCACGGCCGACAGCGCGGAGATGCGCGCTGCGATCGCCGGGCCGCTGGCGCAGGAAGAGCCCGATTGGGTGCTCGTCTACGGCGACACCAACTCGACCCTCGCGGGAGCGCTCGCCGCCGCCGAGGCGGGCGTGCCGCTCGCCCACGTCGAGGCCGGGCTGCGCAGCGGCGACCTCTCGATGCCGGAGGAGCGGAACCGAATCGAGACCGACCGCATCGGGCGCCTCCTCTTCTGCCCAGACGAGCGCTCGGCGGCGACGCTCGCCGCGGAGGGGGTCGACGGGCGGGCCGAGGTGGTCGGGGACGTGATGGCGGACGCGACGCGCGTCTTCGCGCCGATCGCGCAACGCCGCGCCGCGGTGGACGTTCCCGACGAGTACGCCGTTCTGACGATCCACCGCGAGGCGAACACCGAGCCCGAGACGCTACGCCGCATCGTCGTGGCCCTACACGAGACCGGCTGGACGTTCGTTTTTCCCGTCCACCCGCGCACGAGGAAGGTTCTCGACGCACACGGCATCGAGCTCGCACCGCAGCTGCACCCGATCGAGCCGGTCGGCTACCTGGAGATGCTCGCTCTCGTCGCGGGCGCGATGCAGGTGGTCACCGACTCCGGCGGGCTGCAAAAGGAGGCGTACTGGCTGCACGTCCCGTGCATCACGCTTCGGCCGTCGACGGAGTGGGTCGACACCGTGCTCGCGGGCGCGAACACCTTGGTCGATCCGGCCGACCTCTCGCGGCTAGGGTCCACCCTCGTGGAGGCACGCTTCCCGGCCGACGCGCCACCGCTCTACGGCGACGGCCGTGCCGCGGCCAGGATCGCGGACGCCCTCTATACCCTTAGCGCGCCTTGAGCCAGACGATCGCCATCATCGGCGCCGGCTACGTCGGCGTGCCGCTCGCCGAGGTTTTCGGCCAGGCGGGCCACACGATCCTGCTCGTCGAGGCCGTTCCAGAGCGGGTGGACATGCTCAACCGCGGCGAGAGCTACGTCGACGACGTCTCGTCGGAGTCGCTGCGCGAGCTCGTCGACGCCGGACGGCTGAAGGCCACGGGCGACTACGACGAGTTGCGCGACGCCGACGCGATTCTGATCGCGCTCCCCACGCCGCTCTCGCCGCAGCGCGAGCCCGACCTCTCGATCGTTCTCGACTCGGCGCGCGGGATCTCGACGCGCCTCCGGCCGGGCCAGCTCGTCGTCCTCGAGTCGACGACGTACCCTGGAACGACCCGGGAGCGTCTGCTGCCCATCCTCGAAGAGAGCGGACTGAAGGCGGGCGAGGACTTTCACCTCGCGTTCTCGCCGGAACGGGTCGACCCGGGCCGCGAGGACTGGACGACGAAGACGACACCGAAAGTCGTCGGCGGGCTCACGGAGACGTGCACGCGCCGCGCGCTCGACCTCTACGGGAGCGCAGTGGACTCGGTCGTGCAGGTCTCCTCGCCCGAGGCGGCGGAGCTGACGAAGCTGCTCGAGAACATCTTCCGCTCCGTCAACATCGCGCTCATGAACGAGCTCGCACAGCTCTGCGACCGGATGGGTCTCGACATCTGGGAGGTCGTGGACGCGGCGGCCACGAAGCCGTTCGGCTACATGCGCTTCGAGCCGGGCCCCGGGCTGGGCGGCCATTGTCTGCCGGTCGACCCGTTCTACCTCTCGTGGAAGGCGCGGCAGTTCGACTTCTACACCGAGTTCATCGAGCTCGCCGGGAAGGTCAACCAGAACATGCCCTACTTCTGCCGCTCGCTGATCTCGCAGGCCCTGAACCACGGCGCGCAGCGCTCCCTGAGCGGCTCGAAGGTCCTGGTGGTGGGCGTGAGCTACAAGGCGGACGTGGACGACACACGCGAGTCGCCCGCACTGAAGCTGATCGAGCTGCTGCAGACCGCGGGCGCACACGTCGCGTACCACGACCCGCACGTGCCGGAGCTCCCGAGGCACGGGCTCTCCTCGCAGCCGCTCGACGCGAGTGGCTACGACTGCGTCGCGATCGTGACGGCGCACTCGTCGATCGACTACGACCGCCTGGTCGACGACGCGCGCCTCGTGGTCGACTTCCGCAACGCCACTGCCACGAACGGCCGCGTGGACGGCAAGGTCTGGAAGCTGTGACGCGCGTCGGACAGGCCGGACTCGGGGCCTGGGGCAAGAACCTCGCACGCAACTTCGACGAGCTCGCCGACCTGGCATGGCTCTGCGACGCCGACGAAGAGCGGCGGCGCGAGTTCGCCGCCCGCTACTCGAAAGCGCGGGTCACCGCGGACTTCGAGGAGCTCCTCGCCGACGCCGGCGTCGAGGCGGTCGTGATCGCGACACCGGTTTCGACCCACTACGAGCTTGCGAAGCAGGCGCTCGAAGCCGGCAAGCACGTCTTCGTCGAGAAGCCTCCCGCGATGCGGGCGGCGGAGATGGAGGAGCTCTGCGACCTCGCCGAGCGGCGAGACCTCGTGCTGATGCCCGGCCACCTGCTGCTCTACCACCCGGCGGTGAACACACTGAAGAGCCTCGTCGACAGCGGAGACTTGGGCGACGTCCTCTGCGTCTACTCGAACCGGCAGAACCTCGGCGTGATCCGCACCCACGAGAACGCGCTGCTCTCGCTGGGCGTGCACGACCTCTCCGTGATCCTCTACCTGCTCGAGGAGGAGCCGGCCGAGGTGTGGGCCCACGGCAACGCGTTCCTCAACCCAGGAGTCGAGGACATCGTCTTCTGCTACCTCCGCTTCCCCTCGGGGAAGATCGCCCACATGCACCTGTCGTGGCTCGACCCGCACAAGATGCGGAAGATCACGGTGGTCGGCCGCGAGAAGATGGTCGTCTTCGACGACATGGAGCTGGAACGCAAGGTGACGATCTACGACAAGGCCCCGTGGCACCCGTCCGCCACGTGGGGCGAGTGGCAGACGCGCTCGGGAGACATCTTCAGCCCCAAGGTGGGGAACGACGAGCCGCTCCGCCTGGAGTGCACGCACTTCCTCGACCTCGTGGGCGGCAAGGGCGACCGCCGGAAGCCTGCCCGCGACGGGCTCGCGGTCGTGCAGGCGCTCGAGCAACTGCAGGCCTCGCTCGTCGCGACCCCCGCGTGACCACGCTACGCGTTCAGCTACTCCCTGACCGTTGGTCGCCGTCCAGAGCGAAACAAGGCCGCATAAAGCAGGAAACCCGCGAGTGACCAACGTCGCCGAGACCGCGATCGTCTACCCGGGCACGGTGCTCGGGGAGGGCTGCAAGGTCCTCGACTACGCAGTCGTCGGGAAGCAGCCGACGCTCTCGCCGCGCTCGACGGCGAAGCGCGACCAGCTCGCGCCGCTCGAGGTCGGCGCGGGGACCGTTGTGTCCACCGGCGCCGTCGTCTTCGCGGGCACGACGATCGGCGAGCGAGTTGTCGTCGGCGACCAGGCATGCGTGCGCGAGCGCTGCACGATCGGCGACGACGTCGTGATCGGACGCGGTTCGCTCGTCGAGAACGACACGTCGGTCGGCGCGCTGACGAAGATCCAGGCGCACGCCTACATCACGGCCTACTCGCTGCTCGAGGACAACGTCTTCATCGCGCCCTGCGTGATCACGACGAACGACAACTTCATGGGCCGGACGGAAAAGCGGCACGAGCTCGTCAAGGGCCCGACGATTCGCCGGGGCGCGCGCATCGGTGGCGGCTGCGTGCTGCTGCCGGGGATCGAGATCGGCGAGGAGGCGTTCGTCGGCGCGGGCGCAGTCGTGATCAGGGACGTGCCGCCCCGCGCGCTCGTGGTCGGAAACCCGGCGCGGCAGATCCGCGAGGTGCCGGACGAGGAGCTGCTAGAACGCTAGGCGAATCCGGTACGGGCCGCGATCCCCCGGCCGCGCGAGCTTCACCTGCACGTAGTACCAGCCGCGCCTGTGAGAGCGGTAGGCGATCCGCTCCGGGACGCCGGCGGCATGGATCGAGCGGCGCGCGCGAAGGTCGCTGCGGGCGTCGGCGAGCCGCCGGAGGCCGGGCTTCCAGAGGATCAGCGAGGGGTCGATCTTCGCATTGGAGCGGACGATGACCGTGATGCCCTGGCCGCGTCGCAGGTAGACGCGGTAGACGTCAGTCGGGTCGTCCCACCAGTCGAGGGTCGCGCGAATGTTCAGCTTCCGGTTGACGAGAGCAGCGTGGGAGCCGGTGTCGTCGTTCGGCTCGAGCCGGTCGGCGGGCGGCAGCCCCGCAGTGAGCGAGCTCAGCGCGGCGCCGATGTCCAGGCGACCGAACCCGGTGAGTGCGTCCGGCCCCGGCGTGCACTCGTCGCAGCCGTTGGCAGGCGTCGCGTCGGCGGCGGTCGTCCGCAGGATCTCCGAGATTTGGTCCGGGCGCAGCACGGGGATCTCACCGAGTAGCAGCGCCGCGGCCGCGGCGACCTGCGGCGACGAAAACGAGGTGCCGCTGGCGTTGCGGTACTCCTTCGTGCCGCAGAGGGAGTAGCCCTGCTCGACGCACCCGGGGTAGCTCTTCGTCAGGGGGCGCGGGAACAGCGAGACCATGTCCATCCCGGGCGCGGAGAGGTCGACGTACTGGCCGTCGCGGTTCGAGAACATCGGGACGCGGCCGCTCTTGCCGTACGCGGAGACGCCGAGCACGTGCGGGAAGGCAGCCGGGTAGCTGGCGTACGGCCACGGCTTCGTGGGCGCGTCGTTGCCGTTCCCGACCGCTGCGACCACGAGCGCGCCGCGTCGCACCGCGAACTCGATCGCGCGCCGCTCCGCGGGCGAATACCCGTCGTTCACCCCGTTTGCCGGGTCGCGGACGCTGCCCAAGCTGAGGTTGATCACCCGCGCGCGCTGCCTGACGGCCCACCGGATCGCGCGGGCCTCGACCTTCGGCGAGATCGTGCCGTCCGGCCCGACGACCTTCGCGATCACAAGCCGCGCGGGCGGAGCGAGGCCGGCGATGCCGGCGCCGTTGCCCGCGATCGCAGCAATCTCGCCCGCCACGAAGGTCCCGTGGCCGAGCTCGTCGCTCATCGTGCCGCCGACGAAGCTCTTCATCTTGACGATCCGGCCGCGCAGCTCGGGGTGGCCGCGGTCGATCCCCGAGTCGATCACGGCGACGCGGACGGGGGAGAGCTGCTTCGCGGCGTCGAAGATGTCGAGCGCGCGGTCCCGGCCCAGGTACCACTGGCGCGGGGCGAGCGGGTCGTTCGGGGGCGTGACTGCCACCGCGGTCGCCGGCGCCGCGAGCGCTACGGCAGCCGCGCCCGCCGCAAGTGCGCGCCTCACGCCGGCACCACCGTCAGGACCGGCGAGAGGCCGGCGGCGTAGCCCTTGCCCGCCACGACGCGGGCGCGGTACGTCCCCGGCGTCAGGTTCACCGAGGCGGTAAACGCGCCGTAGGAGGTGACGGTCGTCGTGGCGATGGTCTTCCAGCCACCGGCGGCCTGTCGCTGTACCTGCACGGGCGCGTCCGGCAGCAGCGGCTTGACGACGCCGCCGACCGAAGTGCGATCGCCGCCCGCCGACAGCTGCACAGACGGCGCGACGGAGAGCCTCACCACGCCGCTGCGGACGAATCCCGACGAGAGGCGGTAATCGGTCGTCACCTTCGGCGACAGCGTCGCCGACACGCGACCCCCGCGAGCACGCAGCGTCGCGAGCGGCTTCCAGGTGCCACCGTAGGGCCGAGAATCGAGCGTCACGCGCGGGATCCCGCGCGAGTACCCGTTCAGCTTCACCGTGGAGCCGTACGTCAGCGCCTTCGCAGGAGGTTCGAGGCTCAGCGTCCCGATCGTGAACCAGGTCGAACGGAGCCTGAGCCGGCGGCGCACGGCCTCGCCCGCGACCGTCCGGACGCCCTTGGAGCCGACCAGCGTCACCGAGCGCACCCGCCCGGACGACGCCGCGCTCGTCCGCACGTCGAGCAGCTTCCCGCGCGCGCCGAGCCGCTTGCCCAGGAGCTTCGCGCTGTACCGCAGCGGGCCCCAGTTGTGGTACGGCGAGAGGGTGTCGTAGGGATCCGGCACCGAGACGAGATACGGCACCGCCTTCGAGCCCCACACGTCCTGCACGTTGGCGGTGCGCCCCCCGGAGCTCGAGAAGAAGAAGGTCTGCGCGAGCTCGCCGTCGTAGAGCACGACCTGGCCGGCGGTCGCGTTCACCGCGTCGCGGGCGGGCGGCGACTCGGCGGGGATGCCCCCGTAGACCTGGCTGCGGGTGTCGGCGTAGAGATCGAAGTCGCCCCCGTGCTCGAGGTGCCCGAGAGCGTAGGTACGCGCGACGACGGCCTGCGCCTGCAGCGCCTCGGCGGGCCAGCGGTCGGGCATCTCCCTCGGCACGACACCCCAGAGGTACGGCTCCACCCCGACGACGTTCACGACGCGCACCGCCTTACCGCCGGTGACGCGGAACGTTCCGCGGTACGAGCGGCCGCCGATGGCGAGCGCCGACGCGCCGGGCGAGAACGTGAGCGGCGCCGGCAGCGCCTTCGTGCTCGACGGGAGCTTCAGCTTCAGCCCGGGGCCGAGCTGCTGCTTGCCGGCCGGCAGCTTGTGCGCCTTGCCGGCACCGTCGCGGACGGTGAAGGGCGAGCGCGAGGAGATGGCGACGCTCTTCGCGGCACCGGCGAGCAGCACGCGCACGCGCTTCACCGGGGCGTCGCCGAGGTCGGTTCCCGGGTAGTAGTGCGCGACGATCTGGTCGTAGGTCGAGCCGTGCAGCGCGTAGCCGTACGCGCCGTACTGGGCGAGGCCGACGCCGTGTCCCCACCCGTGGCCGGAGACGAAAAAGGTGCCACCGCCGGGAGCAGTCGCATGCGTCGCCGGGGCTCCGGAGAGGCCCAGCGCTGCCAGAAGGGCTGCTGCGAGTGTGCTGACCATCGCGTGTGGCCGGCACGCGGGCCACTTGAATCCTGGCCGGGCGCCGCAGCCGGGCCCACTGAGGGTAGCGTACGACCGCGCGGTTTTCCCGCTCCAGCCGTGCTGATCCGCCGTTTCCGAGCGGCGCTCCCGGGGAAACTCGCCGCCCATGCCAGTGAGTACCCAGCTCCTGCCGCCCCGCTACCGCGCGCCGCGCCGCGCCGGCCGCGGCGCGATGGGCGACATCTACGTCGCCACGGACGAGGTGCTCGGCCGCGACGTCGCCGTCAAACTCCTGGCCGAGCGCTACGCGGCGGACTCCGGAATCAGGCAGCGCTTCAGGCGCGAAGGCCTGGCCGCGGCGCGGATCTCCGGCGAGCCCGGCGCGATCACGATCTTCGACGTCGGCGAGTGGGGGGATCGCCCGTTCATCGTCATGGAGTACGTCTCGGGCGGGTCGCTCGAGGAGCGGATCCGCAGCGAAGGAGCACAACCGCCGGCGCGCGTGCTGGCGTGGCTCGAGCAGGCCGCGACGGCGCTCGACGCCGCGCACCGCCGCGGGATCGTCCACCGCGACGTCAAGCCCGCAAACCTGCTCCTCAACGACCGCGACGAGGTGCGCGTGGCCGACTTCGGCATCGCGAGCGCCGCCGGCTTCGACTCGATGACGCTCACCGGCACGGTGCTCGGCACCGCGGGCTATCTCTCCCCCGAGCAGGCGACGGGGAAGCGAGCGACGCCGGCCAGTGACCTGTACGCGCTCGGGGTCGTCGCATACGAGCTGCTGAGCGGCCACCGCCCGTTCGAGAGCGACTCGCCGACCGTCGAGGCGGTGGCGCACGTCAACGCGCCGGTGCCGTCGATCGCGGACCAGCGCGCCACCCTGCCGCCGGGGCTCGACCGCGTCTTCGAGCGCGCGCTCGCCAAGGATCCCGGGCGCCGATACGACTCCGCGCAGGAGTTCGTGGCCGACCTCCGCGACGCGCTCAAGGATCGCCCCACCGCGCTCACCGCCGTCCTCGCCCCGGAGGAGTCGGAACGGCGACCGCGCGGCTACCTCCTTCCGCTCGCGCTGATCCTCGCGGCCGGCGCGGCGGGAGCGATCGTGGCGGCGATCGTGGCCAGCGGAGGCTCGAGCCCGCAGGTGGTGACGCGCACGGTGGCCGGCCCCGGAGGCACGACGACCGTCCAGCGGACGGTGACCAGCCAAACGACCGCACCGGCGCCGCCTTCCCCGCCACCGCCCGCAGCCGCCGGCGCGTCGGGGCACACTCTCAACGACAACGGCTACAGCCTGATCCAGCGAGGCGACTTCGCCGGTGCTGTGCCGCTGCTGACGCGGGCGGTGCAGAAGCTGGCCGGGGCTGGCCCGGGCGACCCCTACGAGGCGTTCGCGAACTACAACCTCGGCTACGCCCTCTACCGCCTCGGCCGCTGCAGCGAGGCCGTGCCGAATCTGCGAAGGGCCGAAAAGCTGGAGCCGTGGCGCAGCGAGCCGAAGGACCTCCGCAAGCGCGCGCAACACTGCTGATTCAGGCTCGAGGACTGTCCGTTCGGGCGGGAATTCCGCGCATACACTCCGACGGATGCGCATCCTCGTCACCGGCGGGGCCGGCTTCATCGGATCCAACTTCGTCCGCTACTGGCTGGAGCGACACCCTGACGACCACGTCGTCGCCTTCGACCTGCTCACGTACGCCGGCAACCGCGAGAGCCTGAGCGACGTCGAGGACCGGATCGTGTTCGTCGAGGGCGACATCGCCGACTTCGACCTGGCCGAGCGGACGCTGCGCGACGAGGAGGTGGAGGTCGTTGTCAACTTCGCAGCCGAGTCGCACAACTCGCTCGCGGTCGTCGACCCCGGCCGCTTCTTCCGCACCAACGTGATCGGGACGCAGACGCTGCTCGAGGCCGCGCGCCGCTCCGGGCTCCAGCGCTTTCACCACGTCTCGACCTGCGAGGTCTACGGCGACCTACCGCTCGACTCCGACGACGTCTTCACCGAGGACACGCCCTACAGGCCGCGCACGCCGTACAACGCGTCGAAGGCCGGCGCCGACCACGCCGTCCGCGCCTACTTCGAGACCTACGAGCTGCCGGTCACGATCACCAACTGCTCGAACAACTATGGGCCGTACCAGTTCCCGGAGAAGGTGATCCCGCTCTTCGCCACCAACGCGCTCGACGACAAAGCGCTGCCGCTCTACGCGTCGACCGCGAACAAGCGCGAGTGGCTGCACGTGCTCGACCATTGCCGCGCGATCGAGCTCGTGCTCGAGCGCGGCGAGCCCGGCGAGACCTACAACGTCGGCTCGGGCGTCGAGAAGTCGATCTCGGAGATCGCCGACGCCGTCCTCGAGCACACGGGGAAGCCCGAGTCACTGAAGACGATCGTCCCCGACCGGCCCGGCCACGACCGCCGCTACCTGCTCGACTCGACGAAGATTCGCGAGCAGCTCGGCTGGCGCGACGAGATCGCGTGGGAGGACGGGATCGCCCAGACCGTCTACTGGTACGCGGACAACCGCGAGTGGTGGGAACCGCTCCGCGACCGCGCGCCGGTGGACGAAGCGGCCTGGCGCTAGGAGCACGGGGAACCAGAGGTTCCCCCGTGAGCCCCCTCCTTTCGTAACGTTTCAGGAGCTCACGGCGCTCAACGTGCCGGCCACTGTGCAAGCGGGCCGAAGGCGTTTCGTCGTTGTGTGCCTCCCGCCGGGCAAAGCCCGGCTCCGGCGGAGAAGCGCATCTATCCAAGAATGACCTCTACGTGAGGCGTTCGAGGCAGGCGCGCAGGCCGTCGCGCCAGTGGGGTAGCCGCGGCGCGGCGGCGCGCTCGCTGCGGAGCACTGAGTACGCGGGGCGTGGTGCCGGACGGCCGAGCTCGTCGGTGGTGATCTCGCGGACCCGGCAGTCGACGCCGGCTTCCTCGAAGATCGCCCGCGCGAACTCGGCCCAGGAGCACTCGCCCTGCGCGCTGAGGTGCCAGATCCCGCCGGGAAGCCCGAGCACCTCCCGCGTCGCCTCCGCCAGGTGGCCCACGTAGGTCGGGCAGCCCACCTGGTCGGCGACGACGCTCACCTCGTCGCGCTCCTCGGCCAGCCGCAGCATCGTCCGCACGAAGTTCGTGCCGGTCCAGCCGAAGAGCCACGAGCTGCGGACGATCCAGCCCCCGCGAACCTCGCGCTCGCCCTCGAGCTTCGTGCGCGCGTAGACGGAGAGCGGCCGCGGTTCGTCCGACTCGAAGTACGGCTCACCCTTCGAGCCGTCGAAGACGTAGTCGGTCGAGAAGTAGACAACCGGCGCACCGACGGCCGCGACGTTGCGCGTGCCCTCGACGTTGACCCGCTCCGCGCCCGTCGGGTCCGACTCGGCCCCGTCGACGTCGGTCCAGGCCGCTGCGTGCAGCACCAAGTACCAGTCTGTTACTTGCTCGATCGGGCGCGTCACGTCCAGCTCCTCGCGCGTGCGCGCGTCTGCCTCGGGAAAGGCCTCGCGCAGCGCGGCACCCAGCTGCCCGCCGGCGCCGGTGATCAGGATTCCGCGTCCCGCTCCGAGAGAATCGGCGATTGCGTGCTCCAGAGGTGGGCGACCCGCTCGTCGTTCCACGGTACGCCGTGCTCGTCCGGGTCGGCCGAGTCGTACTCCTCGGTGACGTGGTAGAGGAAGAGGCAGTCCGTCAGCGCCTCGTAGCCATGCGCGTGGTGGCCGGGAATGTAGACGGCGGCCGGGTTCTCGTCGCCGATGTCGACCGTGAACGTCTCGCCGCTCTCGCGGTCGAGTACGACCACGCGCACCATGCCCTGCAGGCACGCAAAGAGGTCCGACTGCCCACGCTCGTGGTAGTGGAGGCCGCGGATCACGCCCTTGCGTGAGAACGAGAGGTTCGACTGCCTCACCGGCTGCGGCAGGCCCGACTCGCGCATCAGCTCCATGAACCAGCCCCGGTCGTCCTCGTGGCGGCGCAGCGGGATCAGCCTGACGCCGTCGACCACTCTTTGTTCGCTCCGTTCTCGCGCACGTAGTCGTTCACCTCGTAGTAGGCGTCGATCGACTCGCCGGCGTCGCCCCAGAAGCCCTCGAGCACGTCGTACTCCATCTCGCCGCGGCCGACGTACCAGTTGTTCACGTCGGTGATCTCGAGCTCGCCGCGCCCGGACGGCTCGAGCGTCGGCAGCACGTCCCAGACCTGCTCGTCGTAGAAGTAGATCCCGGTCACGGCGTACTCGCTCGGCGGGTCCTGCGGCTTCTCGATGATCCTCGTGACGCGCCCGTCCTCGAGCTCGGGCACGCCCAGGTGGCGCAGATGCTCCGGCTCGGGGACTTTCGCGAGCAGGATCCGCGCGCCGCGCTCCTGGGCATCGAAGTTCTTCACCGCCGGCGCGAGCGACTGCTCCACCACGTTGTCGGCGAGCATCACGCAGATCCGGCCGCCACGGCCGAACCGCTCCGCGAGCCCGAGGGCCTCTGCGATCCCGCCCGGCGTCTCCTGGTAGGCGTAGAAGAGCCGCTCGACCCCGTGCTCGTGGCCGTTGCCGAGCAGCCTGAAGAACTCGCCGGCGTGCGTGCCGCCGGTGACGAGCATCAGGTCGGTCACGCCCGCCCGCACCAGCGCCTCGATCGCCCAGTTGATCATCGGCCGGTCGTAGATCGGAAGCAGGTGCTTGTTGGTGATCTGCGTCAGCGGATGCAGCCGCGAGCCGGTTCCGCCGGCCAGGATCACGCCCTTCAGCGCCCCGTTCATCTCACGGATGCTAAGGCGTGCGCTGCGCTTTCGTCTTACGAGCGAACGCGAAACATGATGGTGCCGCCCTGCTCTTCCCGCCGGACCTCGAACCTCCAGCACACACGTTCGCGAAAGACGAAACCAACGCCCCACTCCTCGCCCGGGCCATCTCCGCAAGAGCTTGCGTGCGCGTCAGGGCCCCAGCGCGGCGTGATCGTGTCTCCTTTTGGCGCACGCGCAACGGCACGCGGGTTCCCCTTCCCGGTCATGCAGAAGACGATCTTGGTGGGCTTGCCGCGGAGGTTGTCGAACACCGCTTTGTCCTCGGCTACCCACCGGCTGCCGCCGGGAATGCCGGGATAGTCGGGCAAGCCGAAGTGCAGCCGTGACCATTCCCATCGCTTCACGGGTCACTGAAGTGATTACGGCTGGGTCCGGCTCAGAGGTCCTCGTGGGCAGCGGAGTTGACTCACCTGCGGACCAGCCGGAGCGCAGGCCTCGGCCCCTCGAGCGCGAGGGTGGCACGCGCACGACCCGGGCGACGCGGGTCGGCAGCCACCAGTTCCAGCGGCCGAAGAGGGCCATCAGCGAACGGACCCTGGGGTCACGAACGGACCCTGGGGTCAGGTCTTGTATTGCGACACCAAACAGCCGCGCCAGCCTTCGACGAGAAACGCTGCTGCAACTGTTTCTCCACAGCAGTTGACCGGTTGATGCTGTCTTGGCACGCGTTTGGTTCAGTGCAAGACCTGACCCCGGTTGGAGCGCCTAGCGGGTCGCGGGTCGGGTGTCGAGAGGCGAGGGCGGGACGCGGACGACCCGCGCCACCCGCTGCGGCAGCCACCAGTTCCAGCGGCCGAAAAGCGCCATCAGCGAGGGCACGAGCAGCACGCGGACGATCGTCGCGTCGAAGAGGATCGCCACCGCGAGCCCGAGGCCGAACTCCTGCAGACCGACCACGCGGCCCGCGACGAAGCCGGAGAACGCGGCGACCATGATGATCGCGGCCGCGCTGACGATCCGCCCGGTTCGCTCGAGCCCGAGGCCGACCGCGCGGACGTTGTCGTGGGTCTCGTCCCAGGCCTCGCGCATGCGCGTGACCAGGAAGACCTCGTAGTCCATCGAGAGCCCGAACAGCATCGCGAAGAGGAAGATCGGGATCCAGGCCTCGATCTGCGGGAACTGATAGAGGCCGAGCACGTCGTTCCCGACCCCCCACTTGAAGACGACCACCAGCAGGCCGTAGGCGGCGCCGACGGAGAGCAGGTTCAGGATCACCGCCTTCAGCGGTAGGAGCAGCGAGCGGAACGCGCGCATCAGCAGCAGGTAGGTCAGCACCAGCACGCCGAGCACGAGCCACGGGAAGACCGCGTACGAGCGGTCGATGAAGTCGACGCCCTGCGGCGGGCCGCCGCCTGCGAGCACCGTCACCCCCGCCGGCCACGACACCGCGGGAATGATCGTTCGGCGCAGGTCGCGGACGAAGTCCTGCGCGGGCCCTTCCCCGTACTCGTGCTTCCCTGCCACGACGACTTGCGCGTAGCGACCGCTCGGGTCGACCAGCGGCGGGCCGGCGCCGTAGCGCACGAAGACCACCTCCGGGTTGCGTCGCACGCGGGCGACGAGCGCGGCGATGCTGCGCTGCGTCTTCGGCGAGGCGACCCCTCCCTGCCGCCCGGTGTCCACGATGATCTGCGTCGGCGAGAGCGCCCCGGCGCCTACCGCGTCGCGGAGGATCGTGAAGCCGCGCACCGCCTGCGGGTGCTGCGGGATTCCCTGCGCAGAGCCCGGCGTGAGCGTCAGCGCGAAAACCGGGACGGCGGCCGCGACGAGCAATACGGCGCCGGCGGCCAGAAAGGCCAGCGGCCGCCGCATGATCGCCGCCGAGAGCCGCTCCCAGAAGCCACGTCGCGAGCTTTCTTCGCCGAAGCGCCACACACGCACCCGTTTCGTTCCGCGCCGGCCGTACAGCGAGAGCAGCGCGGGCTGCAGTGTCACGGCCGCCGCGATCGAGACGAGCGGGATCAGGAAGCCGCCGATCCCCATCGAGCGCATGAACGGTGACGGCATGAACAGCAGCAGCGCGAGCCCGATCGCCACCGTGGCGCCCGAGAAGACGACCGCGCGGCCCGCCGTCGCCATCGTGCGCACGACCGCGTCGTCCTTCGAGCCGCCGCGGGCTAACTCTTCCCGGAAGCGATAGACGATGAGCAGCGAGTAGTCGATCGCGATCCCGAGCCCGATCAGCTGTACCAGGTTCGTGACGTAGGTCGCCATCGTCACGTGGTGCGCGAACAGGTAGACGAGCCCGAGCGTCCCCTCGATCGTGCAGGCGGCGAAGAGGAGCGGGATCGTCACCGACCACGAGAGGCCGAAGACCAGCAGCAGCACGAGCAGCGCGATCGGGATGGCGATCTCGAACTCGCCCTTCCGCAGGTCCTCGTTGAAGATCGGGTCGAGGTCGTGCTGGATCGCGGCCTGGCCCGTGACGAACGACCGGACACCGCCGCCCTGCGGCAGCTTCGCGAGGATGTCGTCCGTGTAGCCTTTCGCCTTCGCGAGGTCGAGCGTCGAGGAGATGTCGCCGTAGAGGACGTGCGGGCCTCCGGCGACGAGCGGCTGCGACCGCCCGCTCGGGACGAGCGTTGCCGCGGCGGCCATCCGCCGCTGCAGGAGCGCATGCTGCCGCGGGTCGGACGAGTCACGGACGCGGAAGACGATCGTGAAAGCCCCGTCGCTGCGGTCGCCGTAGTGCTCCTTCAGGATCGCGCGAGCGCGCTCCGAGTCCGTCCCCGGCATCGTGAACGTGTTCGAAAGCAGCGCCGAGAGCCTCGACGACGACCAGCCGCCGCCCACCAGCACGACCAGCCAGGCGGCCACGACGGCCCAGCGATAGCGCAGCATCCAGCGCGTCCAGCGCTCCATGTGGCGGCGTTCTCCCCTCCTCCGGCGGCGGCGGCGGTCGCGAAACTAGTGTTTGCTAACTTACCTGCGCCCCACGACCGGTTGCAAACGTGAGTTGTGTGGGCATCACTACCGTTCCCCGAGGACCCCATGAAGCGTCGCACCGACATCGATCGCCTGCACGAAGAGATCCAGGAGCTCATCGACGACCTCTGGCACCTACCGCGCTTCGCGGGCGGCCGTCGCGGCTTCCGGCCGGCCGTCGACTGCATCCGTTCCGAGGACCCGGCCGAGCTGAAGGTCGTGGTCGAGCTGCCGGGCGTCGACCCGTCCTCGATCCACGTCGTCGCCGCCGACCGCGTGCTCGTGGTCGCCGGAGAGCGCTGCCGGCCCGACGTGAGCGGGCGCTACCAACAACTCGAGATCGAGTACGGCCCTTTCCAGCGGCGCATCCCCCTCGACGAGCCGGTCGACACGAACGCAGCCAGCGCGCGCTACGAGGGCGGGATGCTGACGGTGACCCTGCCGATCGCGACGAAGCCGCCGAAGACCCAGCGCGTCTCGATCGTGATCCGAGGACGAGCATGAGGCGACGCTTGCGACGCCGTTATCAGGCCGGGTGGGCTTTGCCCACGCGGCCGTCTGAAATGACCGATCGACACATCACGCGGGAGAAAGACCAGGCATGTCGGAACTGAACATCGAAGAGCCGTTCGAGCCAGGCGACGTCGAGATTCCCTCGACGTTGCCGGTGCTGCCGCTGAAGGAGACGGTGATCTTCCCGCAGTCGGTCTCGCCGCTGGCGATCGGCCAGGAGCGCTCGATCCGCCTGGTCGACGACGTGCTCGAGGGCGACCGCATGCTCGCGCTCGTCACGGTCAAGGACGAGGACGTCGACCAGCCCGGCTGGGACGACCTCTACGAGATCGGGACGGCAGCCGTCGTGCACAAGATGATCCGGGTCCCCGACGGGACGCTGCGCATCCTCGTCCAGGGCGTCGGCCGCATCCGGCTTCAGCGCCACGTCCAGGACGACCCGTACCTCGTCGGCGAGTTCGAGGTCGTGCCGGACGTGATCGAGGAGACCCCGGAGCTCGAGGCGCTGACACGCAGCGTCCAGACCGAGTTCGGCCGCCTGATCTCCCTCGTGCCGTACCTCCCCTCCGAACTGGAGCTCGCAGCCGCGAACGTCGACGACCCGGGGGCGCTCTCGCACCTCGTGGTCTCGACGCTGCGCCTGAAGACGGAGGAAAAGCAGGCGCTGATCGAGCAGTCCGACGTCTCCGAGCGGCTGCGCGACGTGCTCCGCATCCTCAAGCGCGAGCTCGAGGTCGTCGAGCTCGGCACCAAGATCCAGTCGCAGGTCCAGTCGGAGCTCGAGAAGGGCCAGCGCGAGTACTTCCTGCGCCAGCAGCTGAAGGCGATCCAGGAGGAGCTCGGCGAGGGCGACGAGCAGCAGGCCGAGATCAACGAGCTGCGGCAGCAGATCGAAGAGAAGAACCTCCCGGAGGAGACCGGCAAGGCGGTCGAGCGCGAGCTCTCGCGGCTCGAGAGGCTCCCGCCGGCCGCGGCCGAGTACGGCGTCATCCGCACCTACATCGACTGGATCCTGTCGCTGCCGTGGACGGAGACCACCGAGGACAACCTCGACCTCGTGCACGCGCGCGAGATCCTCGACGAGGACCACTATGACCTCGAGAAGGTCAAGGAGCGGATCCTCGAGTACCTCGCCGTCTCGAAGCTGAAGAACGACCTCTCCGGGCCGATCCTCTGCTTCGTCGGGCCGCCCGGCGTCGGCAAGACCTCGCTCGGGCAGTCGATCGCGCGGACCCTCGGCCGGAAGTTCGTTCGGCTCTCGGTCGGCGGCGTCCGCGACGAGGCCGAGATCCGCGGCCACCGGCGAACCTACATCGGTGCGATGCCGGGCACGATCATCCGCTCGCTGCGCGACGCCGAGTCGAAGAACCCGGTGCTGCTGATCGACGAGATCGACAAGATGGGCGCGGACTTCCGCGGCGACCCGGCGAGCGCGATGCTCGAGGTGCTCGACCCCGAGCAGAACTTGCACTTCCGCGACCACTACCTCGACCTGCCGTTCGACCTCTCGAAGGTGCTCTTCATCTGCACTGCGAACCAGCTCGAAACGATCCCGGGGCCGCTGCTCGACCGCATGGACGTGATCCAGCTGTCCGGCTACACCGAGGACGAGAAGCTCGGGATCGCGGAGAAGTACCTAGTGCCGAAGCAGCTCGAGGCGCACGGCCTCACCGGCGAGCAGGTCGCGATCGGCGATGACACGCTGCGCGTCGTGATCCGCGAGTACACGCGCGAGGCCGGCGTGCGGAACCTCGAGCGGCGAGTCGCCGATCTCTTGCGCAAGACCGCGCGTGAGATCGCCGAGGGCAACAAGGAGAAGATCGAGATTGACACCGACAAGGCGCGCGGCTGGCTCGGGCCGCGGCGCTTCCCGGCCGACCCGCGCAAGCGCACCGCCGACCCCGGCGTCGCGACCGGCCTCGCCTACACGCCCGTCGGCGGCGACGTCCTCTTCATCGAGGCTACGGCCTACGCGGGCTCGGGGAAGCTCACGATCACCGGCCAGCTCGGCGACGTGATGCGGGAGTCCGCGCAGGCGGCGCTCTCGTGGGTGCGCTCGCGCAGCGAGGGGCTGGGCCTGCCGGAGAAATGGTTCGCCGAGCACGACGTCCACATCCACGTGCCCGCCGGCGCGGTGCCGAAGGACGGCCCCTCGGCCGGGATCACGATCGCGACCGCGATCGCCTCGCTCGTGCGCGGCGAGCCGGTCGCGGAGGACGTGGGCATGACCGGGGAGATCACGCTGACCGGCCAGGTGCTGCCGATCGGCGGACTCCGCGAGAAGGTGCTCGCCGCCCAGCGCTACGGCCTGAAGCGGATCGTGATCCCGCGCGACAACGAGCCGGATCTCGAGGAGCTGCCGGAGGAAGCCCGCGAGGAGCTCGAGTTCATCCTCGCCGACACGATCGAGGACGTCTTCGAGGTCGCGTTCTCCGAACCGGGCCGCTCGCTCCCGCAGGCCGCACCGGGCTCGGAGCGCCAGGCCGCCGCTTCCGTTTAGCACGAAACGCGCACAGGGTAGAGAATCCCGGCTGCAATGGAAAACGGTCGCGCGGCTAAACTGCGCGACCTCTCAGGCGGCATCGCAAGCGATGCCTTAGCGGAAAGGACGGCCTGCGCAATGGCCAATGCGAAAGACCGGATTCAGGACGCAAAGCCCTACGTGCAGCGGGCGCTTCAAGACGAGGAGCTGCGCGACAACCTTCGCAGTGCCTTCGCCACCGCGCGCGACGTCTACGCCGAGCTGCTCGGCAACCGCGGCGTGGCCGGCATCGCGACGAAGGTCGCGAGCGACGAGGACATCCAGGAGCAGCTGCGCTCGGCAATCCAGGATCTCCGCACCGCGGCCAACCGCGTCCAGGGGCACGAGAGCCACAAGAGCCGCAACAGCACGCTGCTGCTCGCCGGCATCGTCCTCGGGATCCTCTTCAACCCGCTGACCGGGCCCGAGACCCGGCGCTGGTTGAAGGACCGGATCTTCGGCGAGGACGAGGAGTTCGGCTACGGCGGCAGCGACTCCGGCGGTAACTCGAACTAGGGCCGCGCCGCTCTAGGGCGCACGCCGAGCGCCCTCGCGACCTGGCCCTCGCCGCCGCTGCGGCGGGCCATCGCGCGCTTGAGCGAGCCCGGGTCGAGGCCGCTCGCCTCGGAGATGTCGGAGACCTGCAGCACAATCGCCGCGGGCTTTGGCGCGGGGTCCGAGATGCCCGTCTGCGCAAGCCAGCCGGCGACGTTGGAGAAGCGCACGTCCTGGAGGTGCTTCCAGGCGTCGAGGTAGGGCGTCGGGTTGACGGCGCCGTCGTAGCCCATGAAGAGCAACGAGAACGGGTGCACCTCGAAGTGCAGGTGCGTCGGCGTGCCCTGCGCGTCGCCGCTGTTGCCGACGAACCCGAGGACGTCGCCGGCCTTCACAACACGGCCGTTGTTCGCGAGCGGCGTGAACGCCGAGAGGTGGGCGTAGTAGAACTCGTTCCCCTGCAGGTCGCGGAGCCAGAGGCGGTTGCCCCCGACGTCGTTCCAGCCGACCGAGAAGACGATCCCGTCTGCGCAGGCGAGAATCGGCGCGCCGAGCGGGGCGAAGATGTCGTCGCCGTGGTGCCAGTTGCCGGCGACGTCGCTGCGGAACGCGCCGTAGGTGTCGCCGTAGTTCGACGGCCCGTAGACCGGGAAGACATAGCCGCCCGCGGTCAGCTGCGGCTGGAGCCCCACCGGCGGCTGCAGCAAGGGCGCCGAACCGCGCGACCGCTTCGTCGGCTCCGGCGCGGTCGGCGTCTTGCTGACCTGCTTCTTCTGCTTCTGGTGCTTGGGCGCCGGGCCGGGCACCACCGGCTTGGGGGCCGGCGGGGCGCTCGCCTGCACGCTCGCCTCCGCATACCCGACCTGGATCTCGGAGCCGGCGGGCAGGTTGCCGTGCGCGGCGGTGAGGTGAATCGCGAGCGCGGTCAAGAAGCCGTGGTAGCCCTGGTAGCCGCCTGCGGCCGAGCTTCTGTCGGTGCCCTGCTCGAGCGTGACCGCGTAACCCCAGTCGCCGAGCGCGACGCGACCGTTCGGCGCTGCCGTCGCCGCGGCGCCGAGGACGGTGAGGCCGGAGACGGACGCGCCCGAGAAGTCGCCGCGCGCCGACCGACCGCGCGTCGAGCCACGCGCCGTGCCTTCGATCGCGGTCGCGGTGACCTCGCCGCCGAAGAGGGTCAGCGAGCCGACCTGGCTCGTCGCGGCCGCCGTAGCCGAGATGCCCGAGGTCGTCGAGGCGGAGGCGCTGATCGCGCCGGTGCTGACGACCGAACCGTCGGCGGGGTACGCGAAGGCCGAGCCGAAGGCGGCGTGGTCCGGGGGCGACGAGATCACGCCGGCCGACGAGCCGGCCTGCCCGGGCACGACCACGCGGATCGCTACGGCACGCGCAGATGCGGCCGCATTCGACCCCGCGCCGCCCGCGCCGACCGTCCCGGCAAGGAGGACGGCAAGGCCGGCGAAGGCCACGACAATGGTGAGCCGCTTCCCCACCGTTCCCGCATTATCAGCAAAGACGGCGCTGGAGTGACGGTCGCGGCGTGCGAATTACGCGTCGGCGGCCAGGCGGCGCTTCGCGAACTCCTCGAAACGCCCGCGTTCCTCGTCGCTCGGCCCGAGCGGGTCGGAGGCGTAGGCCGGGTCGGCCGCGACCTCCTCGGCGACCGCGCGCACCTCGGCGATGACCTTCTCGCGGTGCTGCGGGTCGCTTGCCAGCTGCTCGGCCCAGGTGGCGTCGCCCGAGGGCTCGACGTCGTGCTCGACGAGCAAGCGGCCGAGCAGAATGCCGACGCGGATGTAGGCGAACGTACGGAAGGCAAGCAGCCTCCGCGGCGAGCTGACGAGCTCCGCGATCTTGGGGTCCTGCTGCTGGATCTCCTCGACGATCGAGCCGATCGGCTCGTCCACCAGCGGGATCCAGAGATCGGCGTCGGCGGCCACGTCAGGAAGGATAGGGTGGTTTCCGCAGGGTGCGCCAGGCCAGCTGGGCCGCGACGCCGAGCATCAGCACCCCGAAGAGCCGTCGCAGCGCGTGCTCCGGAAGCGCCTCGGCGATCTGCACGCCCGCCTCCACGCCGGCGATCGCCGCCAGCCCGACCACCAGGGCAGGGCGCCAGCGGACGTTGCCGTAACGGCGCTGGCGCCAGGCCCCGGCGGCGGCCGTCGGAAGAATCGCGAGCAGCGAGCTCGCCTCGGCGTGGAGCTGCGTCAGCCCGAGCACGAGCGTCAGGGTCGGCACGAACAGGATCCCTCCGCCCACGCCGAAGAGCCCGGCGAGGACTCCGGTCGCGAGCCCGAGCACGCCGGCCAGGAGCAGCGCCCACATCAGACGAGCAGCCAGACGCCGAGGCCTGCCAGCAGCGCCGCGAAGGCGAGCGAGAGCGTCCGCAAGGTGAGCCGCTGCTGCAACCACGTGCCGCCGACCGCTCCGAGCGCCGCCGGGAGCCCGACGACCGCGGCCGCGCCGGGCTTCAGCTCCCCGTGCAAGCCGTAGCTGACGGCGCCGACGAGCGCGATCAGGCCGATCGCCGCGAGCGAGGTCGCCATCGCGGGGCGCTCGTCGAAGCGCGCGAGCAGGATCAGCAGCGGAACGACGATGATCCCACCGCCGACGCCGAAGAGCGCGCTGAAGAGGCCGGCCAGGAGACCGATGACGACGAGGCGCACCGCCGTATTCTGCGCAGGTGTGGACGAGTGGTTGGCGCGGCTACACGACGAACCGGAGCTCGCGGCGGTGCTGCTCGACGTCGACGGGACGCTCGCGCCGATCGTCGCGCGGCCGGAGCTCGCAGTCGTGCCCGAGGAGACGCGGGGCGAGGTTCGGCGGCTTGCGGAGCGATACGCGCTCGTCGCGTGCGTGAGCGGACGCAGCGGTGCGGAGGCCGCACGGCTGGTCGGCGTGGACGGCGTCGTCTACGTCGGCGTACACGGGCTGGAGCTCGCCCCGGAGGCGGAACGGTGGCGCGACACGCTGCGGCCGTTCGCGGCCGAACAGTGGCCGTGGGTGGAGGACAAGGGGCTGACGGTCGCGTTCCACTGGCGCGAGGCGGGCGACGAGGCGGAGGCGGTGCGGGAGCTGGAGGACGTGGCGGGACGGGCCGAGGCGCTCGGGCTGGAGGCGCGCTGGGGCAGGAAGGTGCTCGAGCTGCGGCCGCCGGTCGCCGCCGACAAGGGCACCGCTGTGCGGGCGCTGCTGTCGGAGCGCGGCCTGCAGAGGGCGCTGTACGCCGGCGACGATACGACGGACCTCGACGCCTTCCGCGGCCTCGACGGGCTCGAGGTGGCGGTGCGCGTCGCGGTCGCCTCCCCCGAGGCGCCGAGCGGGCTCGCCGAAGCGGCGGATCTCGTCGTCGACTCGCCCGCCGAGCTGCTCGAGCTTCTGCGGTCGCTCTAGGAGAGCGCGAGCATCGCGACGCCCACGGCCACGGCGACGGCGCCGGTGAGACGCGTCGGGCCGACGCGCTCGCCGAGGAAGACCGCTGCTGCCGCCGTCGCCATCACCACGCTCGTCTCGCGCACGGCGGCGACCGCCGGGGCGCTCGCCAGACGCAGGGCGAGCAGCACCAGCAGGTATGCCGAGGCGGAAAGGGCGCCGATCAGAACCGTCACCGGCCTCAGCGCCGTCCGCACACGGGATGTGCCGACGAGGAGGGGGTACACGAGCGCCGGGCCGACCATCACGAGCAGCAGGTACGGCCCGGCGGCGGCATGCCGGATCCCGTAGCGGTCGACGACCGTGTAGCCGGCGATCGCCGACGCGATCACGACGCCGAACGCAAATCCGGCCGCGCCGCCGTGCACCCCTCGCACGAGCAGCACGCCGGCCGCGACGACGAAGACGCCGAGGACGCCGAGTGTGGCGGGGCGAGCGCCTCCCGCGAGGACGACGATCACGAGCGCGAGCACCGGCGCGAGCCCGCGGGCTACCGGGTAGACCACGCTCAGCTCGTAGCGGCGGTACGCAGTCGCGAGCAGCGCGACGTACGTGAGCTCCAGGGCGGCCGAGGCGACGATGAACGGCACCGCCGCGCCCTCCACCCGCCACGTTAGCGCGGCCGGCACGACCAGCGTCGCCACCAGCGCGAGCAGCGCGATCGCCGTGGCCGCCTCCGTGTCCCGCTCGCGCGCCAGCAAGAGGTTCCAGAGAGCGTGCAGCGCGGCGGCGCCGAGCGCCAGCGCCAGCGCGTCGAGCGGCATGCCGGCGACCGTACCATCGGCGCATGCACCTCACGGAGGCGGTGCTCGCGCCGCTGCGCGAGCGCTACGGCGAGCCGCGGCCCCTGCGCTGGGAGGGCGAGGTCAGCGAGCAGGAGTTCGCGCTCGCGGGTTACTCACCGCAGCGACGGCACGACGTCACGCTCTTCGTCTTCGACCCGCGCGACCGGCTCGCGCTCATCCAGAAGCCGTCGTATCCGCCGGGCGCGTGGCGGCCGCCGGGCGGGGGAGTCCAGCCCGGCGAGGAGTTCGAGCGCGGCGTGCAGCGCGAGGCCCGCGAGGAGCTCGGCGTCCACATCGAGCTCGAGCGCTTCCTCGTGAGCACCGAGGCGACGTTTCGCAGCGGCGAGGCCGTGATGGAGTGGCGAACGCACGTCTTCTCCGCGCGCACCCGTGCGGAGGAGCTCGACCCGATCGACACCCACGAGATCAGCGCCGCCCGCTGGGGCAGCATCGAGGAGCTGGCGGGCCCGATTCGCGCCGAGCTGCTCGCGACCGGCCGCGCCCTCTGGCGCTACCGCGTCGCCCTCCACGACGCGGCCCTAGACGAGCTCGAGCAGCTCCGGTAGCGCACGGATGCACGGCCCAGGCCAGTCGCCGAGCTCGCCGCCCGGAGAGTCCACGCCGATCGCCCTCATCCCCATGCGCTCCGCCCCCGCCAGCTCGTCGTTGGCGCCGTCGCCCACGAACACCGCCTCCTCCGGCTCGACGCCGAGCCCGTCGAGCGCGAGCCGGTAGATCCGCGGATCCGGCTTGCGCAACCCGCACGTGGCCGAGAAGACCTCGGCGTCGAAGAGCCCGTGGAACGGCGTTTCCTCCCAGAGTAGCGGCACGTCCTCGCTGCAGACCGTGATCAGGCCGATCTTCAGGCCGCGCCCGCGCAGCGCGGTGATCGTCTCGACAGCTCCGGTGACCGGCACGAGGCCCTGCCGTGTCACCTCCCGGCGCAGCGAGACCACCTCGTCGGCCGCCTCGGGTGTCACGTCGAGCTGCGCCAGCACTTCCGAGAACGGGCGCGTCTCGCGCAGGGTCGCGAGCTCGCCGTACCAGCGCGAGTCGAACTCCTCCGGCGTCAGCCCGAGTCGCTCGGCGAGACGATGGCGTACCTCCTCCCATTGCTCGTGCGGCCACTCGGCGATCGTGTTCCAGAGGTCGAAGATCACCGCGCGCAGCGCTGCAGCACCTCCCACGCGACGCGCACGTCGTCCTCGGTCTGCCGGGCGTTGCCCGCGGCGAGCCGCAACACGAAGCGCCCGTCGAGGCGCGTGCCCGAGAGGAACACCTCGCCGCCGGTGTTCACACGCTCGAGCAGCGCCTCGTTCGCCTCGTCCGAGCCCTCGCGCCGGAAGCAGACGACGGAAAACGGCCTCGGCGCGCACACCTCCCAGCCCGGCTCCTCGCGTATCCAGCCCTCGAAGAGCTCGGCCAGATGGATGCCGTTCCGAATGGCCTCCTGCAACCCCTCGCGCCCGTAGCAGCGCAGCACCGCCCACAGCTTCAGCGCACGGAAGCCGCGGCCGAGCTCGACCGAGTACTCGCTGAAGCTGGCGACCTCGTCGCTCGTGCGCAGGTACTCGGGGACGAGGCTGAACGCCGCCCGGAGGTCCTCGGGCCGCCGCGTCCAGAACGCCGAGCAACCCTGCGTCGTCAGCAGCCACTTGTGCGGGTTCACGACCAGCGAGTCGACGCCCTCGATGCCCTCGAACGCCCAGCGCAGCTCCGGGCAGACCATCGCCGAGCCCGCATAGGCGGCGTCGACGTGCACCCAGACGCCTGCGGGAGCACACCGCTCGACGACTGCCGAGACGGGATCGACCGAAGTCGTCGAGGTGGTCCCGACGGTGGCGACGACCGCGCTCGCGCCGTCGAGCTCCAGCGTCTCGGGCCGTAGCCGGAACTCGTCGTCGACCGGCACCTTGCGCAGCTCCATCCCGAGCAGCCGGCAGGCGCGCTCGACCGAGGAGTGCGCGTGCTCCGAGGCGAGCACGTGGCCCGGCTTCGCCTCCCGCGCGGCGGCGAGCGCTCCCAGCGTCGCCACGGACGCGCCTTGCTCGAGGTGCCCGTGCCACCCGGCCGGCAGCCCGAGCAGGTCCGCCAGCCACGCCAGCGTGACCTCCTCGAGCTCCTGCAGAGCCGGCGACGTGCGCCAGAGGATCCCGACCTGGTTCAAGCCCGCGGCGAGCAGATCGGCCAGGACCGCCGGCTCCGAGCCGGTGGTCGAGAAGTAGGCGAAAAAGCGCGGGCTCTGCCAGTGCGTCAGGCCCGGAAGCAGCACCTCGTCCAGATCGCGCAGCACCGCGGCGAACTCCTCGCCCCGCTCCGGCGGTGAGGCCGACAGCGCAGCCCGGATCTCGCCCGGCGAGACCTGCGCCAGGGCCGGAAGGTCGCGCACGCGGTCGAGGTACGAGGCCACCCAGTCGAGCGCCGCGGGCCCGTCCTCCCGCAGGCTCACTTCTTCATCAGCTTCCGCAGCTGCGCCCACGTGCGCGTGTTGGCGACCTGATCGGCGGTGAGCCACGCGCGGCGGGCCTGGGCGACGCCGAAGTCGACATAATCGAGCGCCTTCAGCTGGTGCGCGTCGCTCGAGATCACGATCGGCACCCCGGCCTCCGCGGCCAGCCGGGCGTTCACGTCGCGCAGGTCGAGGCGGTCCGGCTGCGAGTTGATCTCGAGGAACGTCCCGGTCTCGAGCGCCTTCTCGATCACGCGCTCGAGGTCGATGTCCATCGGTTCACGCCGCGTGATCTTGCGGCCGGTGAGGTGGCCGATCACGTCGACGTGCGGGTTCTCCATCGTCGCCAGCACGCGCTCGGTCGGCGAGCGGTCGAAGGCGGTGTGGATCGAGGCGACGACCCAGTCGCGTTCGGCCAGCACCTCGTCGGGAACGTCGAGGGTGCCGTCGGCCTTGATGTTCACCTCGACGCCCTTCAGCAACTTGAGCGGCGCGACGCGCTCGCCCAGCTTGTCGATCTCCTTCGCCTGCTGCTCCATCCGCCCCTCGCGCAGGTAGTGCGAGTGGTCGGTGACCGCGTAGTAGGCGTAGCCGCGCGCCTGGGCAGCCGCAACCATCTCCTCGAGCGTGTTCTTGCCGTCCGCCGACCAGTGCGAATGCGTGTGCAGATCCCCCCGCAGCTGACCCTGCTCGACAAGCGCAGGCAGCTCGCCCTTCCGCGCCGCCTCCAGCTCGCCCGTGTTCTCGCGCAGCTCCGGCGGGATGTACGCGTAGCCGAGCCGTTCGTAGACCTCCCCCTCGGTCTCGGCGGTGAAGACCTCGCCGCTCTCGGCCTCCGTGATCCCGTACTCCGACACCGAGAAGCCGCGCCGCACCGCGTCCTCGCGCAACGCGAGGTTGTGCTCCTTCGAGCCGGTGAAGTGCTGCAGCAGGTTGCCGTAGCTCTCCGGCGGCACGACGCGCAGGTCGAAGCGGAAGCCCTCGTGCGAGACGACGGTCGCCTTGGTCGGGCCCTTCGCGACGACCTCCGAGACCCACTTCAACTTCGTGAAGTAGTCCGTCAGCGCCTTCGGATCGCCGGCGGTGGCGATGATGTCGAGGTCGCGCACCGTCTCCTTGCGGCGGCGCGCACTGCCGCCCTCGCAGACCCGGTCGGCGGCAGGATGCTCGCGCAGCACGTCGACGACCGCGAGCAGCGCGGGCAACGCCTGGCCGAGCAGCGTCCGAGTCGGCCCCGGAACCTTCTTCTTGCGGCCCGCAGCCTTGAGCACGCTCTCCTCGGTCTTCGCGCCGAGGCCGGGAAGCGTCCGCAGCCGCTGCGCGCGGGCAGCGTCCTTCAGCTCGGCGAGCGTGGTCACCCCGAGCTCCTGCCAGATCTTGCGCACCGTCTTCGGGCCGAGCCCCGGAATGCGCAGGAACTCGACGACCTCCGGCGGGATCGTCCTGCGCCGCTTCGAGAGCGCCTCGATCTCGCCGGTGTCGACGATCTGGACGATCTTGTCCTGGATCGTCGCGCCGATCCCCGGGAGCTCTTTCGCGGTGCCGTCGAGGGCGAGCTGCGCGACGGGTGTCCCGGTCTCCCGAACCCGAGACGCGGCGCGGCGGTAGGCGAGCACGCGGAACGCCGCCTCGCCCTCGATCTCGAGCAGGTCGGCCAGGAGCTCGAGCTGCTCGGCCACCTCGGCGTTGCGGGGAAGCGTCTTCGCTTTCGCCACGACAGCGATCATATGGACGTGAAGACGGTCGTCTGCCTGCCCACCTACAACGAGCGCGAGAACCTCGAGCGGATGCTGCACGCGCTGGCCGACAAGGGCGTCGAGGTGCTCGTGATCGACGACAACTCGCCGGACGGGACCGGTGAGCTCGCCGACCGGCTTGCCGCGGAGCTCGACTTCGTCTCGGTGCTGCACCGGGAGCGGAAGGACGGCCTCGGCCCCGCGTACCTGGCTGGATTCGGGCGCGCGCTGGCCGACGGCGCCGAGCTCGTGCTCGAGATGGACGCCGACTTTTCGCATGACCCCGCGGACCTGCCGCGCCTGATCGCGGCCGCGCGGGACGCCGACCTCGTGCTCGGCTCGCGCTACGTCGACGGCGGCGCGATCGCGAACTGGGGGCCTGTGCGACGCTTCGTCTCGGCCGGCGGCTCGCTCTACGCGCGCCTCTTGCTCGGCGTTCCGGTGCACGACCTCACGGGCGGGTTCAAGTGCTTCCGCCGCGAGGTGCTCGAGGCGATCGACCTCGACGCAATCACCTCACGCGGCTACGCCTTCCAGATCGAGACGACCTACCGTGCGCTGCGCGCCGGGTTCCGCGTGGTCGAGATACCGATCCGCTTCGTCGACCGCGAGCACGGGGGGTCGAAGATGAGCCGCACGATCTTCGCCGAGGCGATCTGGAAGGTTCCCGTGCTGCGCCTCCGGGCGCTGATGGGCCGCTTGTAGCATCGTGGGCGTGCAGGAGCTCACCGACGCCACCTTCGAGCAGGAGGTCCTGCAGGCCGAAACCCCGGTCGTGGTCGACTTCTGGGCCCCGTGGTGCGGTCCCTGCCTGGCGGTCGAGCCGGTCCTCGCGCAGCTGGAGGAGGAGCTCGCCGGCCGCGTCAGGTTCGCGAAGCTCGACATCGACCAGAACCTGCAGACGGCCTCGCGCTACGAGGTGCTCTCGATCCCGACGGCGATCCTGTTCGAGGGCGGCGAGCCCCGCGAGACGGTCGTCGGTGCCCGGCCGCGCTCGTACTACGAGCAGGCGTGGGCGCCGTGGCTCACGGCGTCGTAGCCGACTCCCGCACCCGCCTCGGCTGAGCGCGGAGCTCGCGTCCGACAGCACGCGAGGCGACGGTCGCGTCGCCCTTAGTCCGCAGTCGAACGCGCGGGTCGAGGATCCCGTAGAGCAGGTCGACGATCAGGTTCGCGATCACGACCGCGATGCAGACGACGATCACGATGCCCATGATCATCGGCAAGTCGCTGTTCGCTAGCGAGCGCACCAGCAGCCAGCCCATTCCCGGCAGCGTGAACACCGTCTCGATGAACAGCGCGCCTGCGAAGGCGACGCCGACGTCCATGCCGAGCATCGTGATCACGGGCAGCAACGCGTTGCGGAAGACGTGCACCCGCATCACGCGAAAGCCGCTCGCGCCCTTCGCGCGCGCGGTGCGAACGTAGTCCTCGTCCAGCGCCTCGAGCAGGCTCGCTCGGATCATCCGGGCGTAGAGCGCGGCGAAGAGGAAGGCAAAGGTCAGCCACGGCAGGATCATGTGGTAGGCCCAGTAGCGCGGCCCGCCGCAGAGGCTCGTGCTGTCGGGCTCGTAGCGGAGATCGCAGTAGCCGCCGACCGGGAACCAGTGCAGCTTCACGCCGCCCACGTACGAGAAGACGAGTCCGAGCCACACCGAGTGCGCCGAGGCTCCTATCAGGACAAACAGCATCAGCCCTTTGTCTAAGAGCGAGCGCGAGTAGAGAGCCGACAGGACACCGATCGGGATGGCGATCATCAGAAAGAAGATCGCGCCGCCGAGGACGAGCGACGCCGTCACCGGCAGGGTCTCCCGAATGACGTCGGTGACGGCGGCGTTCTGGCGGGTGGAGTCGCCGAGGTCCCCGTGCAGGAAGACGTGCGTAAGGAAGCGCCCGTACTGCTCGCCGAAGGAGCCGCGGATGTTGAACTGCGTTTGCAGCCCAGGCGCGAAGCCCTGCTCGCTTCGCTGGGCGTTCCTCGAGTCCGCCGGGAGCACGAAGAACATCACGAAGACGATCAGCGTGACGACGAAGACGAGCAGAACAGCCCAAAGCAGCCGCCTGACGATGAAAACCAGCACTAGCGGCTAGCGTCGCCGCTCGCGCCGATCAGCGCAAGTCGGCCTGCTCCCGCCCGCCGAAATGCTCCCAACCCGTCAGCTCTACGGGCTCGCCGCGGAGCCGGATTGCGACGCCCTCGCCCTCCACGCAGCGACCGATGACGGTGAAGCCGAGGTCGTCGGGGGTGGCCGCGAGGAGCTCGTAGTCCTCGCCGAACGCGAGATCGTCGATCGTTGCGCCCGACGCGAGTGGGACGCGCTCGAGGTCGAGCTCGAGGCGGCACAGGGAGCGGCGCGCGACATGGCCGGCGTCCACGGCCAGCCCGTCCGAGATGTCGATCAGCGCGTGCGCGGTGGTTGCGAGCAGCCGACCCTCGCGCAGGCGCACCGGCGGGCGTGCGTGGCGCTGCTCGCGGAACGCCGCGCCGGCCGCGCCCAGCGGCCCGGTGACGACGACCGCGTCGCCGGGCCTCGCACCCCCGCGGCCCGGGACGCGGGCCGAGCGCCCGATTGCCGTCACGGCGAGCGAGAGCTGCGAGGCTCGCGTGGTGTCGCCGCCTACGACGGGCACGCCGGCCTCGTTGAGGCCGCCGTAGAGCTCGAGCACGTCGTCGAGCAGCGTGTCCTCGGGTGCGGCGAGGGTGACCAGCAGCGCCTCCGGCTCGGCCCCGGAGGCGGCGAGGTCGCTCAGGTTCACGGCCGCGGCACGGAAGCCCAGCTCGCGGTGCGTCGTCCAGTCGAGCCTGAAGTGGACGTCCTCGACGAGCGCGTCCTGCGTAACGATGAAGCCGCCGGAGAGTCGAGCCGCGTCGTTGTCGATTCCCCGCGCGAGGCCGCGGCGCTCGAGCTCCTCGAGCAGGCCCAGCTCGCCGAGCTCAGAGAGCCGCATCGATCGCCGCCCTCAGCGCCTGCGCATCGCGGGCCGCGCGAATCACCGCAACCCCGGCGGCCCCGGCACGGATGCAGTCGGCCGCGTTGGACGCGTCGACGCCGCCGATCGCCACGACCGGGATCGAGACGGCGCGGGAGATCTCTGCGAGTCCCTCGAGGCCGATCGCAGGGTCCGCGTCGGGCTTGGACGGCGTCGCCCAGACCGGCCCCGCCCCGACGTACGCCGCGCCGGCGGTCTCTCCCGCGCATGCCTCCTCGACCGAGACCGCGGAGGTGCCGAGCAGCAGCCCTGCCGCCACCGCGCGCTCGGCTCCCTCGTCGCGGCGGCCGAGGTGGACGCCGTCGGCGCCCAGCCGCAGCGCGGCCTCCACGTCGTCGTTCACCACGAAGATCGCCTCGAGGTCGCCGAAGCCGCGCCCGGCTTCGACCAGCTCGTCGGTGCTCGCGCCCTTGCGCCGCAGCTGCAGGACCGTCGCGCCGCCGTCCACGGCCGCCCGGGCCGCGGCGAGCTCCTCCACGATCGCGTGCAGCCTCAAGCGCTACGCGCCCGAGGATCCAACGTCTCGGGGTCGAGCGCATAGAGCGCGTCGTAGAGCGCTGCATGGAACGACCCCGGGCCCTTCGCGTCCTCCGCCGCGTCCTCTCCGGCGACGCCGAACGCGACCAGCGCCTCGGTCGCAGCCGCGAGCGGGTCGTCGCCGCGGACGCCCAGGAAGCACCCGGTGAGCGCGGTCGCCATGCAGCCCGTCCCGGTGACGCTGCCGAGCAGCTCGTGCCCGTTGGCCACCGAGTTCACCACCTGCCCGTCGGAGACGTGGTCGACCGGCCCGGTGACCGCGACGACCGGACCGAGCAGGCTCGAGGCATCGCGCGCAAGCTCCGGTCCGCCTCCGCCGCCGACCGCCTCGACTCCTCGGATCTCTGCGTCCCGGCCGGCGAGCGTCGCGATCTCGGCCGCGTTTCCCCGCAGCACTGCGATCTCGAGCACGTCGAGCAGCCGCCGCGATGTGTCGGTGCGGTATTCCGTGGCCCCCGCACCGACCGGGTCGAGCACGACGGGCACCCCGGCCGCGTTCGCCGCCCGGCCGGCGGCAATCATCGCCTCGACCCACTCGTCGGAGAGCGTGCCGATGTTGAGCACGAGCGCGGAGGCCGCCGAGGCCATCTCCTCGACCTCCTGCAACGCGTGCGCCATCACCGGCAGCGCGCCGATCGCGAGGGTCGCGTTCGCGGTCTCGTTCATGACCACGAAGTTCGTGATCTGGTGGACGAGCGGCTTGCGCTCGCGGATCAGGCCGAGGTCGCTGCCGACGGTCACGCAGCACCTCGCAGGCCGGTCACGTCGACGGGGCCGTCCCCCGCACCGAGCTCCTCGAGCCCCTGTGCGACGGCCCGTGAGGCGGCCGACGCGGCGGCCCGGGCCGCAGGCTCGAGCGCCATGCCGCGCGCGAGGAACGCAGCGAGCGAAGCCGAGTGCGTGCAACCCGCGCCGTGGGTCGCCGCGATCTCGTGCCGCTCGACCGGGATCTCGACGTGCCGCTTCCCGTCGAAGAAATGGTCGACCGGCTCGCCGTGACCGCCGGTGACGATCACGGCCGCGGCTCCGAGCTCGTGCAGCCGCCTGGCGAGGTCGCGCTTGGAGCCGTCTCCGACGAGCTCCTCCGCCTCGAGAAGGTTCGGCGTCACCACTGTCGCGAGCGGGAACAGCCTCGCGACCAGCGTCTCGATCGCGTCCAGCTCCAGCAGCCGCGCGCCCGAGCTCGCGACCATCACCGGATCCACCACGAGCGGGACGCGGTGCTCGGAGAGGAAGTCCGCGACGGCCTCGATGATCGGCGTCGAGAAGAGCATCCCGGTCTTGGCGGCGTCCACGCCGATGTCGCCGAAGACGGCCTCGAGCTGTGCGCTCACGAACTCCGGCGGCACCTCGTGCACGGCGCTCACGCCGACCGTGCTCTGCGCCGTCAGCGCGACGATCGCGCTCATGCCGTAGCAGCCCGCGGCCGCGAAGGCCTTCAGGTCGGCCTGAATACCCGCGCCTCCGCCAGAGTCGGAGCCCGCGACCGTCAGTGCACGTGGAACCATCTACTCCCTTCGCCGGCTAGCACGGGGGAACCCAAGGTTCCCCCGTGAGCCCCCTCCTTCCCGTCAGCTGCCTCGCAACGCGCACTGGGCTCCGGCCGGGCCGAGCCCGGCCTCCGCGGCAGATCGTTGTGGTTCCAATTCCTGTCCTCCCTTCGCCGGTGCGAACCGGATCAGGTTCAACGGGTGTGATCTCAGCCCCGCAGGGCACCCCGGTGCGGCCATGCTACCGTCGCTGCAATGGCCACCGCGACGCAACCGGAGCTCGAGTCGGCGCAGCGCTTCGTCGACGCGCTCGGCGCGGCAGACTGGGAGGCCGTTCGCGCCTTGCTGGCCGAGGACGTGCACCTCCGCGGGCTGGTGCCGGCCAGGCTGCGCGAGGAGAAGGGACCGACGGCTGTGGTCGAGCGGTTCCGGTACTGGTGGGACGACCTCGACGACCTGCGGCTACTCGACTCCGAGGTCGAGCCGATGGCGAACCAGGTCCGTGTGCGCTACCGCCTGGCCGGCACCGATCGCGACGAGGGCCCAGTGGTCGTCGAGCAACAGTGCTACGTCACCGTCGAAGACGGCCTGATTACGAAGATCAACTCGGTCTGCTCGGGCTTCCAGCCGACCGACTCGCTGCGCTGAGCACGGCACGGTACGACGGGCTGGCCGCCTGGTACGAGGGCTTCCGCCGTGAGCTCGCCGACGACGAGCTCGAGGCGCTGCGCCGCCTGCTGGGCCCCGGGGACGGCCGCTGCCTGGACGTCGGCTGCGGGACCGGCGTGCCAACCCTGGCGGTCGCGGCGCTCGGCTGGTCCGTCGTCGGCGTCGACGTCTCGGGCGACCTCATCGAGCGGGCGCGGGCCCGCGGTCTCGAGGTAGTCGAGGCAGCCGCGGACGCGCTGCCCTTCGACGCCGCAAGCTTCGACGCTGTCGTCTCCTTCTGGACCCATACCGACATCGACGAATTCGCCGCGGCTGTTGCCGAGGTCGCGCGTGTCCTGCGGCGGGGTTCCCCGTTCGTCTACATGGGCGGCCACCCATGCTTCGTGGGGCCTCATTCGCTCTTCGTGGAGGCGGAGGGGGTGCCGGAGCTCGCCCCCGGGTACCGTCAGACCGGGCGCTACGACGCTTCCACCTTCGGCGTCGGGCACCCCGACGGCGTACGCGTGCGCGTCGGAGCGGTTCATCTCACCCTGCACGACTTCTTCGCCGCCTTCACCGACGCGGGCTTTCGCATCGAGCGGTTCGAGGAGCTCGCCGTCGACCGCGACTACCCGCATATCGTCGGCCTGCGGGCGCGCCTGTGAGCGTCACCGCCGGCTGGACGGGGCTGCTCGAAGGCGAGGAGCTCGCGCACGTCGAGCTCGTGCCGGCTCGGGAGGCGCGCTTCGCGCCCCTGCCGGACGAGTTGCACCCGCGCGTGCGCGAAGCGCTCGCGGCACAGGGGATCCAGTCGCTCTACGGACACCAGGCCGAGGCGTGGGAGGCCGCCGCACGCGGCGAGCACTTCGTCGTCACCACCGGGACGGCCTCGGGGAAGACGCTGGCGTTCAACCTGCCGGTGCTCGACGCCCTGGCACGCGAGCCGAAGCGCCGCGCGTTCTACCTCTACCCGACGAAAGCTCTGGCCCAGGACCAGCTGCGGGCCCTCGGCTCCTTCAGGCTCCCGAAGCTCCGCGCCGCGATCTACGACGGCGACACCGCGGCCGACCGGCGCTGGCAGGTACGCAAGTGGGCGAACCTGATCCTCTCGAACCCGGACATGGTTCACCTCGGCGTGCTCCCCCACCACGACCGCTGGGGCGACGTGCTCTCGAATCTCGCCTACGTGATCGTGGACGAGGCGCACGTGTACCGCGGCGTCTTTGGCTCGCACGTTGCGAACGTGCTGCGGCGTCTGCGGCGCCTCGCGCGTGTCTACGGCGCCGATCCGCAGTTCCTGCTCGCTTCGGCGACAATCGCGAACCCCGGCGAGCTCGGCACGCGGCTGCTCGGCATCGACATGACGGTGATCGGCGACGACGCGGCGCCGCGGGCCGAGCGGACGGTCGCGCTCTGGAACCCACCGCTCACCGACGAGGAGCTGGGATTGCGCGCGAGCGCCCTCGGCGAGGCGTCGAAGCTGATGGCCGACCTCGTCGAGCGCGGCTGGCGCACGCTCTGCTTCGCCAAGAGCCGCCGCGCTGCCGAGCTGATCCACCGCTTCACCGCCGACCGGCTCGGCGACGACTCGCTGCTCTCCCCCTACCGCGCCGGCTACACCCCGGCGCAGCGGCGCGAGATCGAGCGGCGCCTACTGGAAGGCGAGCTGCTCGGCGTCAGCGCGACGAACGCGCTCGAGCTCGGGATCGACGTCGGGCTGCTCGACTGCGTGATCTCGGTCGGCTTTCCCGGAACGGTGGCATCGCTGCGCCAGCAGTGGGGCCGCGCGGGGCGCCGAGGCCACGGCCTCGCCGTGCTCGTCGCCAGCGAAGACGCGCTCGACCAGTACTTCATGCGCGAGCCCCGCGCGCTACTCGGCCGCCGGGTCGAAGCCGCGATCCTCGACCACGAGAACCCGCGCGTGCTCGACGGCCACGTCCGAGCGGCGGCGTTCGAGGCACCGCTCGACGACCGCGACCGGGAGGTGCTCGGCGACGCGGCGCTGGAACGCGCGGCCGCCCTCCCGGAGCTCCGCCGCACCGACGCGGGCTACGTCTGGGCCGGCCGCGACTATCCCGCCGCACGCGTCTCCCTCCGCTCCACCGGCCCCGAGGCCTTCACCGTCGTCGACGCCACGAGCGGCGCCGTGCTCGGGATCGTCGAGCAGGAGCGCGCGTTCTCGACGGTGCACGAGGGGGCGATCTACCTGCACCTCGGCGAGAGCTACCGCGTGCGGGCCCTCGACCTCGAGTCGCGGCACGCCGTCGTCGAATCCTTCCGCGGCGACTATTACACGCAAGCGAAAGTCGAGACGACGACCGCAATTGTCGAGCCGCGCCGGGTAGAGCGGCGCCTCGGGCTCGACCTCGCATTCGGCGCCGTCGTGGTCACCGACCAGGTCGTCGGGTACCAGAAGAAGTCGATCCAGACGCAGGAGAGCATCGAGCTCGTCGCACTCGACCTGCCCGAGACCGAGTTCGAGACCGAGGCGATCTGGTTCCCGCCGGAGCCATGGATGCTGGAGGGGATCGAGCGCGAGCCGCGCCTGCTCGGGTCGCTGCACGCCGCCGAGCACTCGCTGATCGCGCTGCTGCCGCTGTGGGCGATGTGCGACCGCTGGGACATCGGTGGCCTCTCGACGAACCTCCACTTCCAGACCGGCCGGCCGACGATTTTCGTCTACGACGGCCACTCCGGCGGCGTCGGGATCACCGAGCGCGGCTTCGAGGTCTTCGAGGGCTGGGCCGGCGACACGGTGAGGCTGCTGCGCGGCTGCCCGTGCGACCACGGCTGCCCGTCGTGCGTCCAGAGCCCGAAGTGCGGGAACCTGAACGAGCCGCTCGACAAGGCGGGCGCGCTCCGGCTCCTGGAGCGGATGCTCTCGGCCGCCTAGGGGCGGTGTCGATTCCGGGCTAGGCCGTTCGTCGTACCCTCGTAAGCGACCGAAGGAGGACACCGTGCAGTACGCACTCTTGATCTACGGCTCCGGCGAAGGCTGGGAGCAGTTGAGCGAGGACGAGCGGCAGGCGCAGATGCAGGAGTACATGACGCTGAGCCAGCGCCCGGAGACGCAGGGCGGAGCCGATCTCGGCGACCTTTCCAGCGCCACGACCGTCCGCGTGGACAACGGCGATGCACTCACGACCGACGGCCCGTTTGCGGAGACGAAGGAGTACCTCGGCGGCTTCTATCTCGTCGAGTGCGCGAACCTCGACGACGCGATCGCCTTCGCGGCCAAGATTCCCGCGGCCCGGAACGGCGGCGCAATCGAGGTGCGGCCGGTGGTGGAGCACTGAACGAGCTCGAGAGCGTCTTCCGCACCGAGTGGGGGCGCGTTCTCGCGAGCCTGATCGGCGTCCTCGGCGATTTCGACCTCGCCGAGGACGCCCTCCAGGACGCCGCCACGATCGCGCTCGAGCGCTGGCCGAGTGCAGGCGTCCCCGAGCGCCCCGGCGCGTGGCTGCTGACCACCGCCCGGAACCGCGCGATCGATCGCATCCGCCGCGATCGCACCCTTGCGCGCAAGACCGAGCTGCTAGCGAGACTCGAGGTCGTCCAACCTGACGTGGATCCTGGAAGCCGTAGGCTGGACGAACGACTGAGCCTCATCTTCGCCTGCTGCCACCCGGCGCTCGCAACCGAGGCGCAGGTTGCGCTCACGCTGCGGACGCTCGGCGGCCTCACCACCGAGGAGATCGCGCGAGCATTCCTCGTCCCTGAGCCGACGATGGCGCAACGACTCGTGCGGGCGAAGCGGAAGATCCGGACAGCCGCGATCCCGTTCCGCGTGCCGCCCGACCACCTGCTGCCGGAGCGGCTGCGCTCGGTGCTCGCCGTCGTCTACCTGATCTTCAACGAGGGTTATGGCCCGCCGCCGCGCGCGGAGCTCTGCGACGAGGCGGTCCGGCTTGCGAAGGTCCTCGCGGTGCTGATGCCCGACGAGCCCGAGGTGCTCGGGCTGCTGGCGCTGATGCTGCTGCACGATGCGCGACGTGAGGCCCGCCTCGACGAGGCCGGCGAGCTCGTGCTCCTCGACGACCAGGACCGATCGCTCTGGGACGAGGCGCGGGCCGAAGAGGGCCGACGCGTGCTCGACCGAGCGGTGCCGTTGCGCCAGCCGGGGCCGTACCAGCTGCAGGCGGCGGTCGCGTCGCTGCACCTCGAGCCAGGGACCGACTGGGCGCAGATCGCGGCGCTGTATGAACGGCTCTTGTGCTTCATGCCCTCGCCGGTGGTTGAGCTGAATCGGGCCGTCGCCGTGGCGATGGCCGAGGGGCCGCAGGAGGGGCTCGAGCTGATCGACCGGATCGGCGGCCTCGAGGAGTACCGGCACCTCCACTCCGCGCGGGCCGACCTGCTGTGGCGGCTTGGGCGAGGCGAAGAGGCTGCGGAGGAGTACCGGCGGGCGCTCGAGCTTGCCTCGCAGCCGGCCGAGTGCGCGTTCCTGGAGCGGCGGCTCGCAGAAGTACGATCCTCCTCGTGAAGCTCGAGCCGAAGCTCTACGGCTGCCAGTCCATGACCGGCGAGTTGCGCCGTGTGCTCGTCCGGGCCCCGCGGGAAGAGGATCAACACGGCTGGGGCGCGTGCGGCTGGCGGGAGGAGCCCGACGTCCGCCGGATAGCGGGGGAGCACGAGGCCTTCTCCGCGCTGCTCGCCGACGCCGGCGCCGACGTCGTGCTCGCTGAATCCGACACCGGCGGCAACCCCGACGCCCTCTACACCTACGACCCGGCGCTCGTCACCGACGAGGGCGCCCTTCTGCTGCATCCGGGCAAGAGGATCCGACGCGGCGAAGTCGACGCGATGGCCGAGGACTTCGAGCGCGCGGGTGTGCCGGTCGCGGGCCGGCTGCACGACCCCGAGTGCGCCGAAGGAGGCGACTGCTGCTGGCTCGACGAGCGCACGCTGCTCGTCGGCTGTGGCTACCGAACGAACGACGCCGGCATCGAGCGCCTGCGCGAGCTGCTATCGAACGTCGACGTGATCGCTTACGACCTCCCCCACTGGCGCGGCCGCCGCGAGGTGATGCACCTGATGTCGCTGATCAGCCCGCTCGCGCCCGACCTCGCGGTCGTCTACGCACCGCTGCTGCCGACTCGGCTGGCGCAGCTGCTGGAGGAGCGCGAGGTCGAGATGGTCGAGGTCCCGGACGAGGAGTTCGAGAGCTTGGGCTCGAACGTGCTCGCCCTCGCGCCCCGGGTGGCACTGGCGGTCGAAGGGAATCCCCGCACCCGCAAGCGGATGGAGCGAGCCGGAGTCGAGGTCCTGATCTATTACGGAGCGGAACTCTCGAAGGGCGACGGCGGCCCAACGTGCCTGACGCGGCCGCTGCTCCGAGCCTGACCAAGTAACAGACTGTTACTTGGACGCAGGGAGTGACGAGAGCGCGCGCTCGACCGCTTCCTCCGGCGAGGATGCTCGCGGCACGCCGTCGAGCTCCCAGCCCGGCTCCAGGATCACGACCGGGCGGCCGAGGACGTGCGCGAATCCGATCTCCGCCAGCGTCCCCCACTGCCCGCCGACCGCGATCACGGCGTCGCCGGAGGCAACCACCGCCAGGTTCCGCGCGTGGCCGACGCCTGTCACGACGACGTAGTCGATCCACTCGTTCGCCGCGTGCCGCTTCTCGCCGGGAAGGACGCCGACCGTCGTCCCGCCGGCCGACTTGGCGCCTCGCGCGGCCGCCGCCATGACCGACCCGAGACCGCCCGTGACGACGGTGACCCCGCGCGCACCGAGCAGGCGCCCCACCTGCTCGGCGCGCGCCTCGTGCTCGGCGCCGCTCCCGATGACCGCGACCTGCACCCGGGCCATGTGGCGATAGTAGAGCCGTGAGCGACCGGGAAGCGCGAGGCGGGACCGTGATCGTCGGCGGAGGGTACGCCGGCAGCTACGTCGCGCGCTGCCTCGGCAAGCGCGGGGCCACCATCGTCAGCCCGCAGAACTCGATGCTGTTCACGCCGCTCCTTCCCGAGGCCGCCTCGGGAACGCTCGAGCCCCGACATGTAGTCGTCCCACTGCGGGTGATGTGCGCTCATGCCGACCTCGTCCTCGGGCGGGCGACCAAGCTCGACTTCGCGCGCGGCCGCGTGCAGGTCGAGACCCTCGAGGGACAGCTGAACATCGGCTACCGCGACCTTGTCGTCGCGGTCGGCTCGATCTCACGCGCGCTCCCGATACCCGGGCTCGCCGACCATGCGCTCGGCTTCAAGGACCTCGCAGACGCGATCCACCTGCGCAACCACGTACTGCAGCGGCTCGAGGCCGCCGACGTCGCCGCCAACGAGACACACCGGCAGCGCGAGCTGACCTTCCTGTTCGTGGGGGCCGGCTACGCGGGAGTCGAGGCGCTGGCCGAGCTCGCCGACCTCGTCCGCGACGCGATCCGCTTCTACCCCGGGCTGCGCCAAGCCCCTCAACGCTGGATCCTCGCCGACGCCGCGCCGAAGATCCTTCCAGAGATCCCGACGCGCCTCGGCGAGTACGCGGCCAAGCAGCTGGTAAAGCGCGGCGTCGAGATTCACGTCAACACGACCCTGGAGTCCGTCGAGCCCGGCGCGGCAACGCTCTCGGACGGCGACCGCATCCTCACGCACACCGTCGTCTGGACGGCCGGAGTGAAGGCGAGCCCCGTGCTCTCGCGGTTCGGCCTGCCGCTCGACGAGCGCGGCCGCGTGAAGGTCGACGAGCTGCTGCGCGTCGAGGGCCACGAGCACGTCTGGGCGCTCGGAGACGACGCTGCCGTGCCGAACGCGGCCACGCCGGGCGAGGTCGACCCGCCGACCTCGCAGCACGCTCTGCGCCAGGCCCGGCGGCTGGCGAAGAACCTCGCGGGCGACCGCACGCTCTACCACTACCGGATGCTCGGGCAAGTGGCGACCCTCGGCCGCTACAAGGGAATCGCCGACGTCCTCGGCCTGCGCTTCACCGGCTTCTTCGGCTGGTTCATCACGCGCACGTACCACCTCTACCAGTTGCCCCTGTTCTCGCGGAAGCTGCGCGTCGTCGCCGACTGGACGACCTCGCTCTTCTTCCGGCGCGACATCGCCGAGCTCTCGATGCTCGGCCATCCCCAGCGCCTCGATGCGTGACGAGCTGGCCCGCGCGTACGCCTTCCTCGCCCGCGGCGACATGGCCGGCACATGCGCGGAGGAGACGCCGTCCGGTCACGCCGTCTTCACGGACGAGCTGCCTCGCCGCCTTGATGGGAACTACCTCTGGGTCGACCGTCCCGCCGAGCCCGAGGAGCTCGTCGCCGAGGCCGAGCAGCACGGGCGGCGGCTCATCTTCGTCCCCGAGCCGGAGCTCGGCGACCGCCTCGCACCGTGGTTCGAGCGCGAAGGCTGGCGCGTCGACCGCCACGTCGTCATGGTGCAGCTGCGGAAGCCGAACCGCGCAGCCGATCTGAGCGTCGTCCAGGAGCTACGCGAGGAGGATCTCCGCGCTGCGCGAAAGCAGGTGCTGAGCGGCCAGCCCTGGGCAACCGAGGAGGTGCTCGACCACATCTTCGCCGCCAAGCGCGTGATCGGCGAGCGCGTGCGCGCGCGGTTCTTCGGGGCCGTCGTCGACGGGGAGGTCGTGAGCTACTCCGACCTCTACCAGGACGGCGCGGACGCACAGATCGAGGACGTCGGCACGCTTCCCGAGCAGCGCGATCGCGGCTACGCGAGCGCGGTTGTGCTCGCCGCAATCGAGGCCGCACGGCGCGACGGCGCCGAGTTCATCTGCCTCGTCGCGGACGCGAACGACTGGCCCAAGGAGCTTTACCGGCGGCTCGGATTCGACACCGTCGGCCGCTACACGAAGTTCTTCGTGCCGGGGAGCATGTGAGCGCACTCTCGGCCAGGGGTCTCGAGAAGCGGTACGGCTCGACCACGGCTCTCGCCGGCGTGGATGTCGATGTCGCGGAGGGCGAGCTGGTCGGCCTGCTCGGTCCCAACGGCGCCGGAAAATCGACGCTGGTCAAGATCGCCTGCGGCCTCGTGCGCCCAACCCACGGCCAGGCCGAGGTCTGCGGCGCGAAAGCGGGGTCGCTCGCGTCCCGGCGCAAGCTCGGCTACCTCGCCGAGCTCTTCCGCTTCCCGGGCTGGTACTCCGCGGACGAGCTGATCGCGCTGCACCAGCGGCTGTCCGGCTCGAGCGGCGGGGAGACCGAGCGGAGCGAGCTGCTCGAGCTCGTCGGCCTCGCCGAGGCCCGCGATCGCCGCGTGGAGGCGATGTCGAAGGGAATGCAGCAGCGACTGGGGATCGCCCAGGCGCTGGTCGGTGCGCCGCCCCTCCTGCTGCTCGACGAGCCCACGAGCGCGCTCGACCCGGTCGGCCGCCGCACCGTGCGCCTGCTGCTCGAGGAGCTGCGTCGCCGCGGAACCTCGGTGCTGCTGAACTCACACCTCCTCAGCGAGATCGAGCTTGTCTGCGACCGCGTCGTGATCCTGCTGCGCGGCAAGGTCGTCGCGGAGGGCTCACCTGGCGAGCTGAGCCGCGCCCGCGGGATCGAGATCGAGACGGACGAAGGAACGCGCGTCTACGAGGGAATGCGCGAGGACGTGCCGCGGCTCGTAGCCGAGCTCGTCGACGCGGGCCGTCGCGTCTACGGCGTGAAGGTGCTGACGTCGACCCTCGAGGACACCTACCTCGAGGCCGTGGGCGAAGAGACGTCGTGAACGGCGTCTGGACGATCGTCGGCTACGGCCTGCGGGAAGCGCTCCGGCGAAAGGTCTTCGCCGTCGTCCTGCTGCTGACGACCGGCTTCCTCTTCCTTTACTGGCTTGCAAACCACTACGCCTTCCGCGACGTCGAGAACATCCAACCGCCCGCCGGGATCGACCCGCGCCCCTTCGCGGGCGCGTTCATCTTCGGGCTCGCAATGTTCGCGACGCTCTTCCTCGGCGTCGTGCTCGCAGTGTTCCTCACGCTCGGGGCGGTTCGCGGCGACGGGGAGCGCGGGCTCCTGCAACCGCTGCTCGTGCGCCCGGTGAGCCGGCCGGCGTTCCTGCTCGCGCGCTGGCTCGGCGCCGTCAGCGTCTGCACGCCGTACGTCATCGCGGTCTACGCCGCGTCGATGGTGATCACCGGGCTGACCGGGGGCTGGTGGCCCGACCACATGGTCGTCCCAGCGCTCGAGCTCGCAGGAGGCGTCGCGATTGTCGCCGCGCTCTCGCTGCTCGGCTCCGTCTTCCTGACTGCAACCGCGAACGGGATCGCAATCTTCATGGTCTTCGGCGCGGGCCTCGTCGCCGGCCTGCTGGGAACGATCGGCCACGCCCTCAGCTCTCACACACTCGAGCGCGCGGCCAAGGTCGCATCCTGGGTGGTGCCGTTCGAGGCGCTCTACCAGGACGCGCTGCGGGAGATCACGGCGAACACGACCGGCCTCACCGGCTTCCTGCTCCAGCTCGGCCCGTTCGGCGGCGCGAACACGGGCGGCCCGGGTGTGCGCCTCTGGGCGTGCGCCTACCTCGTGCTCGTCGCCCTCGTCGCCACGGCGGCCTTCGCACGACGCGATCTCTGACGCGCTACCACGAAACTTTCCGCCTACTCCGGGCCTGCTTGACCCGCTTCTTCCGCTCCTCGGAGCGCAGGCGCGCGTCCTGCTTCATCGCGAGCCGCTTCAGCTCCCGCTGCAGCGCGCGGTAGCTCTGCAGCCGCTCGCGCGGGAGGCGGCCCTCGTCGATCGCTGCCTGCACGGCGCAACCGGGCTCCCGCGTGTGGGCGCAATCGTTGAAGCGGCAGTCCGCGGCGAGCTCGTCGACGTCCGCGAACGCCTCGTGGATCCCGTCGTCCGCGCTCCAGAGCTGGACCTCGCGCAGGCCGGGCGTGTCCACGAGCAGCGCGCCGCCCGGAAGCCGGAAGAGCTGCCGCGCCGTCGTCGTGTGACGACCGGTGCCGTCCTCGGCGAGCTCATTCGTCGCCTGCACCTCGTCGTCGAGCAGGCGGTTCAGGAGCGACGACTTGCCGACTCCCGAGGAGCCGAGCAGCGCCGCCGTCTTCGCAGGCGCGAGGTACGTGGCGAGCTCGTCGAGGCCCTCGCCGGTCACGTTGCTGACGACGTGCGCGGGCACGCCGACAGCGACCTGCTCCGCCTCCAGCAGGAGGGCGAGCGGGTCGTCGCAGAGATCGGCCTTCGTCAGCACGACCGCGGGGCTGGCGCCGCTCTCCCACGCGAGCGTCAGGTACCGCTCGAGCCTGCGCACGCTGAAGTCGTCGTCGAGGCCGGTGATTACGAAGACGGTGTCGATGTTCGCTGCGAGCACCTGCGCCTCGGTTGCGTGGAACGCCACCTTGCGCAGAAACGCCGAGCGGCGCGGCAACACCGCATAGATCGTCTCGTCGCGCAGCGCGACCCAGTCGCCGACGGCCGGGAGCTCGGCGCCGGACGACGCCTCGTGCCGGAGACGGCCCGCGATGTGGGCGCGCAGCTCGCCGCGCTCGGCGAGCACGTCGTACTCGCCGCGGTGCTGCGCGGACACGCGGCCAGGGATGCAGTTGTCGTGCGGCTGGAGCGCGGCTGCGAAGCCGTCGTCCCACCCGAGGTCATACAGGTTCAAAGCGAAGCTCCTTTCGGAATGGGTGAACCTCCGGGACTCGCCCGAGGCTCAGGAGCTCGCGTTATGAAGAAATGCTGCGGCTAGCCGGGAGCCTCAGGCTCTGCGACCGGAGGGTGCAATCGTCGTCATGTCGCACCTCCTTTGCCGAACAGCGAACGCGGCAGAGCCTAGCAGCCGGGCTGCACTGGCGATGCTGGCCCCGGCTCTTCTCAGGTGAGCCGTAACCGCTACTGCAGCTTGCGCAACGCGGCCCCGAGCGACTGCTTCACCTTTAGCACGCCCTCGTAGATGTCGCCGTGCTCCTCGATCCGGCGGCGCACGGCGTCCATCGTGAACGCACCTGGATCGAGCGACTCATCGACCTCGTCCCAGCGCAGCGGCGTCGAGACCGGCGCGCCCTCCTTCGGACGCACCGAGTAGACCGAGGCGATCGTCTTTCCTTCCCCGTTCTGGTTCGCGTCGATCAGGACGCCGCGCCGCCTCGACTTCGACCACTCCGTCGTAACGAGACCGCGATGCGTAGAGGCGAGCGCTCGCGCGACGATCTCCGCGAACTGGCGCGTGTCGTCGAAGGTGTGGCGCCGCGCGATCGGCACCAGCACGTGCATGCCGTCCGCGCCGCTCGTCTTCGGAAACGACTCGAGCCCTAGCGCATCGAGCACCTCCTTCACGAGCAGCGCAACCTGCACCGTCTCGCGGAAGCCGACATCCGGCGAGGGGTCGAGGTCGAAGAGCACGAAATCGGGCCGGTCGAGCTTGTCCACTCGCGAGTACCACGTGTTCAGGTCGATGGAGGCCATGTTGACCATCCACAGCAGCGCGAGCTCGTCGTTCACGAGCGGCGCGTCGATTCGCCGCCGCTGTCTCGGCCGGTCGCGGGTGGTGACTTCGATGTTCACCGTCTGAATCCAGTCGGGCATCCCCTGCGGCTTGTCCTTCTGGAAGAAGAACTTGCCCTGCCAACCGTCGGGGTAGCGCTTCATCGTGAACGGCCGGTCGCGGATGTGCGGGATCACGACCGCCGCGACATCGCGGTAGTACGCGAGCAGGTCGCCCTTCGTGATCCCCTCGCCGGGCCAGAACGGCTTGTCGAGGTTCGAGAGCCGGAGCACATGGCTGCCCTTGCGGATGACGTCCGGGATCGGCGCGGCCGGCTCGCCCGGGACCTCCCTGCGCACCTCACGCGGGTCCTTGTCCTCGCGCAGCCCCTGGTAGACGGGCGCGCGGAGGCGGCCGTCGTGCGTCCATTCGGTGAAGGACGCCTGCGCGACGAGCTTCGGTTCCACCCAGACCACGTCGTTCTTGCGGACGCGCGGCATCTTGGGCGTCGCCGCGAACGGCGAAGTCTCGCGCTCGAGCGGCCGCAGCTTCTGGAGCAGCCGGTCGATCTCTTCGTCGTCGAAGCCCGTCCCGACGTTGCCGGCCCACTCCAGCCCGTCCGGACCGTAGGTCCCGAGCACGAGCGAGCCGAACGACCACTCGCGCCGACCCTTGCCGCGCGTGTACCCCGCGATCACGAACTCCTGCTCGCCGTGCGTCTTGAACTTGAGCCAGTCGCGAGAGCGCTTTCCGGGCAGGTAGGGCGAGTCGAGGCGCTTGCCCATGATCCCTTCCAGCCGCTGCTGCTGCGCGGCCTTGTACAGCGCGGGACCGTCGTCGAACGCCTGCGAGAACTGAACCGTCCGGTTGCGCCCGTCGAGGAGCTTCCGCAGCCGCTCGCGCCGCTCGGAAAGCGGCAGGTCGACGGTCGGCTCTCCGTCGAGCTCGAGCAGGTCGAAGACGTAGTAGACGATCGGCGTCCCCGGTTTCCGCTGCTGCATCGCCGAGAAGCTCGGCCTCCCTTCCTCGTTCAGGGCGCAGACCTCGCCGTCGACGACGCAGTCCGGCGTCTTCAGCGCCTTGACGAGCTCCTTCGCGACGTTCTCGAACCTCTTCGTGTAGTCCTGGTCCTTGCGCGTCCGCAGGTCCGCGTCTCCGCCGGCAACGCGCGCGACGATGCGGTAGCCGTCCCACTTGATCTCGTACTCCCAGCCGTCGCCCCGGGGCATCTCGCTCGGCTCGGCGAGCGTCGCCAGCATCGCCTTGTACGCAGGGCGGGGGCCGGTGGGACGGGCAGGGGCGCCGTCGTCACGCTTGCGCAGGATCAGCCAGTTCTTCTCGTCGCCGCTCAGGTGCGCTGGGACGAGCGCCCACATGCCCTCGAGCCTCGTGCCGTGGAGCCGGACGGTGAGGCCGCCGTTGGGTTTCTCCTCGAGGAGCTCGTACGTGCCCGAGTCCCAGATCTCGACGGTACCGGCACCGTACTGGCCCTTGGGGATCTCGCCCTCGAAGGTGGCGTAATCGAGCGGGTGATCCTCGACGTGCACGGCGAGGTGCTGCTGCCCCGGCTCCAGGGGAACGCCCTTCGGCACCGCCCAGCTGGCGAGCGCGCCGTTGCGCTCGAGGCGGAAGTCGTAGTGGAGGCTGCGGGCGTCGTGGCGCTGAACGACGAAGATCGGCTCCTTGCCGCCGCGCTTGCCGCCGAACGGCTCCGTCGTCTTCCTGCGGTCGCGTTTGCGCTCGTAGTCGCGGAGGCTCACGAACGGTTTCTACCGCGCCGGTCGGGTTTGCGTCCTGGGAGGATCGGCCATACCATCTTCAACTCGGGGTCGTAATTCTTAAAAAGCTTCTCCACCGAACGGGGGGTTACGGTCGGGGCCGGTTACAAGCCGGCCTCGACATGTGTACGGGCGGGGGATAAGCCTGTGGAAGATGTGGAAAAGGGCCGCTAAAGCGACGGTTCCTAGCGGGTTGCGGGGATCTGCCCAATTGTGCGAAACCGCACACGCCGCTGCCGCCGGAGCTCGTCGCCGCTCTGGCTCTCCAGCAGCTCGAGCGACTCGGCCAGCGCGTCGCCGAGCAGCCGTGCAGCATGGTCGACATCGGTGTGCGCCCCCTTCTCGGGCTCCGGCACGATCGCGTCGATGACCCCCAGCTCGAGGCAGTGTGCGGCGTCCGGCTTGAACGCCGCAGCAGCCTTGCGAGCCTCGCCCGCGTCACGCCAGAGGATGGCCGCGCAGCCCTCGGGTGAGATCACGGTGTAGATCGAGTTCTCCTGCATGAGCACCCGGTCGGCGAGCGCCGTAGCGATCGCGCCGCCCGAGCCGCCCTCGCCGATCACGCACGCCACGATCGGGACGCGCAGGCGCGCCATCAGCGCCTGCGAGCGCGCGATCGCACCGCCCTGGCCGTGCTGCTCGGCGGTGATGCCCGGGTAGGCGCCCGGAATGTCGATCAGGCTGAGCAGCGGGAAGCCGTGACGGTCGGCGAGCTCCATCGCGCGCATCGCCTTCCCGTAGCCCTCGGGGTAGGCCATGCCGAAGTTGCGCCGGGTGCGCTCCTTCACGTCGCGGCCCTTCTGGTTGCCGACCAGCACTACCGTCCGGCCGCCGAACCGCCCGATGCCGGCGACCAGCGCCGCGTCGTCGCCGTGATGCTGATCGCCGTGCAGCTCGAACCAGTCGTCCACCAGCCGCTCGACGTAGTCCAGCATGTACGGCCGGTCCGGGTTACGCGCCAGCTCGACCGACCGCCAGATCTCCTCGTCGCTCGGCTCGGAGACCACGCGGTCGAGCTGCTTCTGCAGACGCTCCAGCTCGCCCGAGAGCTTCGCGCCGCGGAGGAGCGGGAGGCTCCGGAGCCGACTCAGCTGGGAACGCAGCCGCAGCTGCTCGGCTTCACCGGCCATCGGCGAAGAGACGCAGCAGCCGGCCGAGCGTCGGGCGCAGCTCCGGCCGCGGGACGATGGCGTCGATGTGGCCGTAGCGCAAGTTGGATTCGGCGAGACCGAAGTCGTCGGGCAGCTTCTCACGCGTCGTCTGCTGCACCACGCGTGGGCCGGTGAACGAGAGCAGCGCGCCGGGCTCGGCCACGAGCACGTCGCCGAGGCTCGCAAAGCTCGCCAGAACGCCGGCGGTCGTCGGATGTGCCATCACGCTGATCAGCGTGCCGCCGGCGTCGTGCAGGTCCTCGACCGCGCAGACAGTCTTCGGCAGCTGCATCAGCGACAGGATCCCCTCCTGCATGCGCGCGCCGCCGGTCGTGGTGACCGAGACGAGCGGCACTCCCCTCTCCGCCGCCCCCTCGCAGGCGCGCGCGAACTTCTCCCCGACGACGCGGCCCATCGAGCCGCCCATGAACCCGAACTCCATCACCGCGAGCTGGCACGCCTGGTCCTCGACCGCGGCGCGACCGATCACCATCGCCTCGCCCAGGCCCGTGGAGAGCTCGGCCTCGGCGAGCCGCTCGGTGTACGGCCGCAGGTCGAAGAACTCGAGCGGGTCGTCCGAGCGGAGCTCCTCGGCCTCCTCGACAAAGGTGTCGGCGTCGACGAGCTGCTGGATCCGCTCGCGGGCGTGGACCGGAAAGTGGTGGCCGCACTGCGGGCACACGTTGAGGTGCTCCGCCAGCTCGTCGTCCCGGTAGTGCGAGCCGCACTTCGGGCAGGTGTTCGGGTGCGGGCGGCCGTCCTCGGGCGGCGCGTGCCGGTGCTCGATGGAGACGTCGATGCGTTCGGACACGGGCTTGCGAGTTTAGACCTGTGGCCTCGGCCGGGAGTTACAGGCCGAGGGCGATGGCCAGGCCGGTGAGCGGCTCCACGTTCGCGGCCTCGGCCGCGAGACCGCTGAAGCCGGTGCCGAGGACCGACGTGCTCCCGCGGACCCGCCGCAACAGGTCGGCGAGCTCCTGCATCGAGAGCCCGCCTGGCTCCGGCATGAACGGGTGGATCGGGCCCGGCTCGAGCGAGTCAACATCGAGCGCGACGTAGACGCCCTCGGTGCCGTCGAGCGCCGCCTCGAGCTCCTCGTCATCGGTGCGCAGGCCGATCGACGCGACGTACTCGCGCTCGGGCGGGTCGAGGTTGCGCGCACCGAGCAAGATCGTGTCCTGAGGGTCGACCGCGCCGGAGTCGAGGATCATCCGCAGCGGCATCCCCCAGAGGTTCCCGGACGGCGAGGTCTCCGGCGTGTTCAGGTCGCCGTGCGCGTCGAACCAGACCAGCGAGATGCGACCGTTGCGGGCGGCCAGCGCCTCGACCGCGCCGATGTGCGCGCAGCAGCAGCCGCCGAGCACGAGCGGCCGCTCAGGGAGGTCGATCGCCACCGCAAGCGTCTGCTCGTCGAGCGAGTCCTCCTCCACGACCGCCGCTTCGGGGAACGGCAGCGGCAACCTCGCGGCCTCCGCCATCGACTCGCCGCCCTCGCCCCACGCCTGCGGGACGCGCACCATTCCAGCGCCGAACTCGCGCCCGCAGGCGTGGCACTCGTAGCCAGGGCCGATCGCCACGCATGTGTACGTGCGGCACTCGGGGCAGCGGGCGCGGAGGCGGCTCACAAGGTCTTCTCGTAGGTGTCGTTGCGGCGCACGGGACGCATGCCGACCCTCTCGTAGAGCCGGACCGCGCCCGTCGTGTTCTCCCCGTCGACGCCGAGGCCCACCCGCGTCGCCCCGCGCTCGCGGAAGTCGCGGAACGAGTGGTGGAGTAGCGCCGTCGCGAGGCCGCGCTTGCGCCACTGCGGTCGCACGCCGAGGACGTGGATCCAGCCGTACTGCGGATCCCCGGAAAAATGCCAGGCGTTGAGCGAGATCGCGGCGAGCTCGTCGCCGTCCTCGACCAGCCACCACAGAGACGGGTCGAAGCTGTGCCTGTCAACGTTGAACTCGCGCCAGTCCTCGAAGGAGTAGCGGATCGGCCGCCAGCCGAGGTCCTCGAGCACGGGGCGGAAGACCGGGTCGTCGCCCTGGACAAAGCTCCGCACGACGGTCGCGTCGCGCTCGCGGCCGATTTCCTCGGCCTCCCCGAGAAGCAGCGCTGCGGCGTCGGCATCGAGCGTGCGGACGTCCGCCGGGAAGCGTCCGCTCTCCTGCAGCTGTACGTCGAGGTAGCCGACGAGCTCGCCGTTGTGCTCAGCCACACGGAACTCGAGGTTCTGCTGACCGAACCAGCTTCGAACCTCCTCCTCGCTCAACTCCGGCTCGCCGAAGGACGCCAGCGCATGTTCGTGAAGGAGGGCCTGGATCCCTGGAGCCTCGTCAACCGACACTGGGCGGACCGTCAGGCTCACGCGAGCTCGTCCAGCGTCTCGGGCAGGCGCGCGAGGTCCGGCAGCTCACGCGTCGGCTGTGGGTCCGGCTGCTCGCCGAGCCGGTTGATCCAGATCGATGGCAGGCCGAAGTGGTTCGCCGGCGCGACGTCGTGGAAGAGGCTTGCCGCAACGTGCACGTCGGGCGGCCTTCCGACCTGCTCCTCGAAGGCGCGCCAGTGCCCGAGTGCCGGCTTGTACGAGCCGATCTCGGAGGCGACGATCGCGAGCTCGAACGGCACGCCGAGCTGGCGCATCGACGCCTCGATGTAGTCCTGGTCGGTGTTCGAGAGGATCGCCAGCTTCCAGCCGCGCGCGCGCGCCTCCTCCAGCGCCTGCGGCACCTCCGGGAACGGCTGCCAGCTCGGCAGCGAGTCCGCGAGCGCGCTCTTCTCGTCCGCGGGCGCCCCGAGCCGCCGCATCGCCTCGGTCAACACCTCGCGGTAGGTGAGCTTCCCATCGGCCTCGAGCTGCGGCTCGAGCTCGTGGTACCGGTGCAGTTGCTCATCGGCCCGCTCCTCCCCGAAGACCAGCGCCAGCTGCGCTCGAATCCCGCCGTTCCAGTCGATCAGCGTGCCGTAGCAGTCGAAAGTCGCCCACCGGTCGCCCGCCACCCAAGCGATCGTACCCCTCGCGAGTAGCATCGGCCGCGTGCGGATCGGGGTCACAGTCCTCCTCGCATCGGCGCTGCTCGTCGTGTGCGGGTGCGGATCGTCGGAGCCGGAGCTCGCGGCGCCGCCGAAGATCACGAACTTCGCGCTGCAGAGCAAACTCATGGGGCGACCGCTGTACGAGGTGCTGGTCACCCCCGCCCGCGGAGGCGAGGGGCGGGCGCTGCTCGTCTTCCTCCACGGCTACGGCGCCGCGCCGAGCGACACACTCAGCCGCGCGTTCGTCATGGCCCTGCGCCGGCTCGGCGACCGCGCGCCGGTGGTGCTGCTCCCTGAAGGTGACACGGGTTGGTGGCACGACCGCGCCGAAGAGCGCTGGGGGTCGTACGTCTTGCGCGAGGCAATTCCGGCCGCGCTCGCGCGCAGCGGCGCGGACGACAAGCGCGTCGCGATCGGGGGGATCTCGATGGGCGGCTTCGGTGCGCTGGACCTTGGCCACATCGAGCCGAAGCGCTTCTGCGCGGTCGGTGGCCACTCGCCGGCGGTGCTGAGGCGTGACGAGTTCGGGTTCGGGTTCGACAACGCCGGCGACTACGCCCGCCACGACCTGTTGTCGCTTGCGCGAAAACGCTCGCTCTACGACGCGCCCGTCTGGATCGACGTCGGCAACCGGGACGACCTCCGCCCAGCTGCCGCCCAGCTCAACCGGGAGCTCCGTGACGACGGCACCGACGTCAGCTTCCACGTCTGGCCCGGAGCGCACGACGGCAGCTACTGGGACGCGCACTTCGCCGACTACCTGCGCTTCTACGCCGACGCCTGCGACTGACGCTTCGGCGAGCGATCATTGAGCCGTGCAGCGCAAGACGGTCACCGTCGTGTTCTGCGACGTCACCGGGTCGACTGAGCTGGGGGAGTCGATCGACCCCGAGGCGCTCCGCGAGCTGCTCGCGCGCTACTTCGAGCGGATGAAGACGATCGTCGAGCGCCACGGAGGAGCGGTCGAGAAGTTCATCGGGGATGCCGTCATGGCGGTCTTCGGCGTGCCGACCGCACACGAGGACGACGCACTGCGCGCAGTGCGGGCGGCAGCCGAGATGCGCGATGCGGTCCCGGAGCTCGGCCTCCAGGCTCGCATCGGCCTCAACACGGGATGGTCGTCACCGGCACCGAGGAGCGCCTGGCAACGGGGGACGCCGTGAACGTCGCCGCGCGGCTCGAGCAGGCGGCCGAGCCGGGCGAGGTGCTGCTGGGCGAGCCGACGCTCGCGCTCGTGCAGGAGGCCGTCGAGGTGGAGCCGCTCGAGCCGCTCGAGCTGAAGGGCAAGGCCGAGCCTGTTCCCGCCCACCGGCTCCTCAGGGTCCTCTACGCACCCGAGCGCCGCCACGAGACGCGCTTCGTCGGCCGCAAACGAGAGCTCGCGCTCGTCCGCGAGGCGTGGGAGCGGGCCCTGTCCGAGCGTCGCTGCGAGCTCGTCACGATCGTCGGGGACGCGGGCGTCGGGAAGTCACGGCTCGTCGCAGAAGCCCTCGCCTCCCTGGAAGCAGCGATCGTCCGCGGACGCTGCCTCCCCTACGGCGAGGGGATCACCTACTGGCCCGTGGTCGAGGTGCTGAAGCAACTCGACCTCCTGCCTCCGGACGCAGAGGCGGCCTCGGCAGTCAACTCGCTGCTCGGAGAGGCCGACGCGACCGCCTCCGCCGAGGAGATCGCCTGGGCATTCCGCAAGACACTCGAGCATGCCGGCGCGCAGCGCCCGCTGGTGGTGCTCTTCGACGATGTTCATGCCGGAGAGGAGACCTTCCTCGACCTGATCGAGCATGTCGCGCTCCTCTCGACCGGCTCGCCGATCCTGCTCATCTGCATGTCGCGCCCCGAGCTGATCGAGCGGCGCGCAGCGTGGCCGGTGCAGCTCCGGCTGGAGCCGCTCCCGGCGGAGGACGTCGAGTCGCTGATCCCCGCTCGGATCAGTGAGGCGCTGCGGGAGCAGATCTCTCCGGCGGCCGGGGGGAACCCGCTCTTCGTCGGCGAGATGCTGACGATGGCCGGCGAGGACGGCGGCGAGGTCATCGTCCCGCCGACCCTCCAAGCGCTGCTGGGCGCGCCTCGACCAGCTCGAGGAGGCAGAGCGGACCGTGCTCGAGTGCGGCGCGGTCGAGGGCGAGGTCTTCCACCGCGGCGCCGTCCAGGCGCTGGCAGCCGGCGAGGACGCGGTAACGCCGCGCCTGGCCGCGCTCACCCGCAAGCAACTGATCACACCGGACAAGGCGCAGATCCGCGGCGAAGACGGCTTCCGCTTTCGCCATCTCCTGATCCGCGACGCCGCCTACGACGCGCTGCCGAAGGCTGCCCGCGCAGACCTCCACGCGCGCTTTGCCGGCTGGCTCGAGGAGCACGGGACCGCCGTCGTCGAGCTGGACGAGCTCCTCGGCTACCACCTCGAGCAGACCGTCCAGTACCGCAGCGAGCTGGGCCGGGAGGACGGCGAGCTCGCAACGGCAGCGCGAGAGCGCCTGGCCACGGCCGGTCGGCGGGCGCTCAGCCGGCTGGACTTCGGCAGCGCCGCGAGGCTCCTCGAGCGTGCCGCTGCGCTGGCGCCCTCGTCGGAGCTCGACCTCGCCCTCGAGACCGACCTCATCGACGCGCTCACGTGGGGCACCAGGAACGAAGAGGCTCTTGCCCGCGCGCGCTCGGTCTCCGAGCGCTCGGCCGCCGCGGGCGGCCGGGTCGGCGAGCTGTGCGGGGGGATTCACGAGGCAGCTCTCCGTATCTCCCTCCGGCCGGCAGGGGCCGCCGATGCACTGGAAGCGCTCGTCGCCGAGGCGTTGCCGGTGTTCGAAGCCGCGGGCGACGAGCTCGCGCTCCGCATCGCCTACCGGGCACTCGGCAGCGTCGCCAACATGCGGGCGCAGATGGACCGGATGGCCGTCGCGTACGAGCAGGCAGCGGCCCATGCGGCGCCGGCAGGCGGGACGGCACTCGTCGGCTACCAGGGCCATGCGCACTTTCACGGCTCGACTCCGCTCACCGAGCTGCTCGCGTGGATGGACGGGCAGGATCCACGGGAGCAGCGGACCTACTGGCTGCGGACGTTCCGCATGACGGCCCTCGCGATGCTCGGGAGGATCGACGAAGCGCGGGCGCTGCTCGATGAGCTCCGCGCAGAGCTGATCGAGCGAGGCGCACGGACCGTGATGGCGGCGGTCGAGAGCTACGCCATCGACATCGAGCTCCTTGACGGGGATCCCGCAGCCGCGGTCGCTGCGGGAGAGGTCGGTTGCCGGCTCGACGAGGAGCTCGGCCATTTCTCGGAGCTCTCCACGGTCGCGGCCGGCCTCGCGCGCGCGCACTGCGAGGCGCAGCAGTTCGACGAGGCCCAGCGCTGGGCCTCACGCGCGGAGGAGCTCGGCGCGAGCGACGACGCGTCGACGCAGATGCTCTGGCGTGACGCTCGAGCGCTGGTCAAGGCGCATCGCGGAGAACATGCCACGGCCGAGCGGCTCGCGCGGGAGGCGGTCGAGATCGGCGAGCAGACCGAGGCGCTAAACGCGCAGGCCGATACGTTCGCCGACCTGGGGGAGGTCCTCGCGCTCGCCGGCCGGCGCGAGGAAGCTGCCGCTGCACTCGAGCATGCGTTGGCGCGCTACGAGGCCAAGGAGAACGTCGTCAGGGCTGGCCGCATGCGGGAGCGTCTCGCGGCGCTGCGGGCAGAAATGCGCTAGTCCTCGAAGCGGCGCAGCACGATCGTCGCGTTGTGCCCGCCGAAGCCGAACGAGTTCGAGACGGCGACGCGGACGTCCGCTTCGCGCGACTCGTTCGGGATGTAATCGAGATCGCACTCGGGGTCCGGATCCTCGTAGTTGATCGTCGGCGGCAGCACACCGTCGTGGACCGCCAGCACCGAGAACGTCGCCTCGACCGCGCCTGCCGCCCCGAGGCAGTGGCCGGTCGCGCCCTTCGTCGACGAGACGGGCGTGTTGCGCGCGTTCTCTTCGCCGAGCGCGAGCTTGATCACGCGGGTCTCGGCGGAGTCGCCGAGCGGCGTCGAGGTGCCGTGCGCGTTGATGTAGTCGACCTCGTCCGGGCCGACGCCCGCGTCGCGAAGGGCCATCGTCATCGCCCGCGCGGGGTTCTCGCCTGACGGATCGGGCTCGGTGATGTGCTGTGCGTCCGACGAGAGCCCGTAGCCGAGCAGCTCGGCGTAGATCTTCGCCCCACGCGCCTGCGCATGCTCGAGCTCCTCCAGCACGACCATCGCTCCCGCCTCGCCCATGACGAAACCGTCGCGGCCGGTGTCGAACGGCCGAGACGCCTTCTCGGGCGCGTCGTTCCGCCGCGACAGCGCCCGCATCGCGCTGAAGCCGGCGATGCCGACCTCCGTGATCGGCGCCTCGGTGCCGCCGCAGAGCATCACGTCCGCGCGGCCGAGCCGGATCGCGTCGAGCCCGTCGCCCATCGCCATGTTCGACGCGGCACAGGCCGTGCATTGGGAGCTCAGCGGCCCCTTCGTCCCGAGCTGCATCGAGACCCAGGCGGCCCCCATGTTCGGGATGATCTCGGGGATCGAGAACGGGTTGACGCGGTCGGGCCCGCGCTCGAGGAGCTCGTCGTAGCAGTCCTGGAACGCACGCAAGCCGCCGATCCCGGTCGCCACCGCCGCGCCGACGCGGTCGGCCTCGGTCGCGATCTCGAGCCCCGAGTCCGCCTCCGCCTGCCGCGCGGCCGCAACGATCAGGTGCGCGAAGCGGTCCATGCGCCGGGCCTGCTTGCGCTCGATGTACTCGGTCGGGTCGAAGCCCTTCACCTCGCACGCGAAGTGGACGGCGTAGTCGCTCGAGTCGAACTGCGTGATGTCGCCGGCACCCGAGCGGCCAGCGACGAGATTCTCCCAGGTCGACGCGACGTCGTTGCCGAGCGGGGTCAACGCGCCGAGGCCGGTCACGACGACCCTTCTGCGTCCGTTGAGGCTTGGCTGCGTCACGACCCTCCACCACTTTGCGCGAGCGGGGCCCAACCTGCGCTAAGCAGGCGCGTGCTTCGGTCAAACCAGACGCGTAGCGTGTTTTCCATCACATTCCGAGCCCACCGTCGACGAGCAAGACCTCGCCCGTGATGAACGCGGCCTCGTCGGAGCAGAGGAAGCGTACCGCCCCCGCGACGTCCTTCGGCTCGCCGAGCCGGCCGAGCGGCGTGTTCGCGAGCATCGCCTGCTGCGCCTCCTCCGAGAGCACGTCCGTGAGCCTCGTGTTCACATACCCCGGAGCGACGACATTCGCACGCACGCCCCGGCTGCCGAGCTCGCGTGCGAGCGACTTCGTGAAGCCGATGATCCCGGCCTTCGAGGCACCGTAGTTCGTCTGGCCCCAGTTGCCGTGGACGCCGACGATGCTCGAGACGTTCACGATCGAGCCGGCGCGCTTCTTCATCATCCCGCGCGTCACGGCGCGGCAGGTGTAGAAGACCGCCGAAAGGTTCGTCTCGATCACGTCATGCCAGTCCGCGTCGGGCATGCGCGCGAGCAGGCCGTCTCGCGTCAGGCCCGCGTTGTTGACGAGGATGTCGAGGTCGCCTGCCTCCTCGACCAGGCGCTTCGCCTCGTCAGCGTCGGATACGTCGGCCTCGACCGCGCGGCCGCCCGCCTCCTGCGCGACCACCTCCGCCTCCTCGGCCCCGGAGCGGTAGCCGACAACGACGTCCGCCCCCGCGCCGGCAAGCTCCAGCGCGATCGCGCGGCCGATTCCGCGCGATCCCCCGGTGACGAGGGCCGTCTTGCCTTCCAGCGAGCAGAACTCAGGCAGAGCCGAGCGTCTCCCGCAGCTTCTCGAGCGAGGCGAGGTCGCCCACCGGGATCGCCTTCACGCTTCTGTCGATCCTCTTCAGTAAACCGGTGAGGACGTTCCCCGGGCCGACCTCGACGAAGACCTTCACGCCCTGGCGCATCAGCTCGCGGGCCGCCTGCGTGAACTTCACCGGCGCGGTCAGCTGGTCGACGAGCAGCGAGGCCATCCGCTGCGCGGGCTCGATCTTCGCGGTGACCGTCGACATGAACGGAGCGATCGGGTCGGCGAACTTCGCCTTCTCGAGCGCGGGACGAAGGTGCTCGGCCGCGGCGCGCACGAGCGGGCTGTGGAAGGCGCCCGACACGCGCAGCTTCACCGTCCGCCTCGCCCCTTCGCGCTCCGCCTCGGTGCAGCACTCCTCGACCGACGGGCTCTGGCCCGAGATGACGATCTGACCGGGGCAGTTGTAGTTCGCCGGCCAGACGTTCGCGATGCGCGCACAAAGCCCCTCGACCACCTCGTCGTCAAGGCCGAGGATCGCGGCCATCGAGCCCGGATTCTCCCGCGCTGCCTCGGCCATCGCGAGCCCGCGCTGGCGGACGAGCGCGATCGCGTCGTCGGTCGAGAGCGCCTGCGCCGCCGCAAGCGCGGCGAACTCGCCGACCGAGTGGCCGACGACGACGTCGGGCTCGAAGCCGTTTGCGCGCAGAGCGGCGAGGACGGCGAGGCTCGTCGCGACGAGGGCCGGCTGTTGCACCTCGGTCCGCACGAGCTCCTCCTCGGGCGCCTCGAAGCAGAGCCGGACGAGGTCGAGGCCCGAAGCCTCGCTGCCGCGGCGGTACACGTCCATCGCCTCGGGCACGGCGTAGGCGATCTCGCGGCCCATGCCGGCCTCGAGCGAGCCCTGGCCAGGGAAGCAGAATGCGATCTTCGGCACGCTCATCAGGTTCCTCCGTCAGTCCATTCGATCAGACCCGAGCCCCAGGTGAGCCCGGCACCCATCCCCGTCATCAACACCAACTTCCCCGCGCGCAGGCGTCCGTCCTCCTTCGCGTCGGCCAGCGCAAGCGGAATCGAGCCTGACGACGTGTTCCCGTAACGGTCGACGTCGACCACGGTCTTTTCTTGCGGGATGCCGAGTTTCTTCCGCGCGTGCTCGATGATCCGCACGTTCGCCTGGTGCGGCACGTAGACATCCAAGTCGTCAATGGTCTTTCCGCACTCGGCCAGCACGGCCTCGGCGGAGCTGACCAGCACCCGCGTCGCGAACTTGAAAACCTCGCGGCCGTTCATCTTCACGAAGTGCAGCCGCTCGGACACGGACTCGGCGCTCGCCGGCGTGCGCGAGCCTCCTCCTGGGAGGTAGAGCTGCGGGCCACCCGAGCCGTCGGCGCCGAGCTCGAAGCCGAGGAAGCCGCCATCGGCCACGCGTTCGAGCACGACCGCGCCCGCGCCGTCGCCGAACAGCACGGCCGTCGAGCGGTCGCTCCAGTCCATGAGCTTGGAGAGCACGTCGCCGCCGACGATCAGCACCCGCTGCGCGAGCCCTCCTGCGAGCATCCCGTAGCCCTGCGCGAGCGCATACATGAAGCCGGTGCAGCCGGCCGAGAGGTCGTAAGCCGCGGCATCGAGCGCGCCGAGGCGATCGGCCAGGATCGCGCCGGTCGACGGAAAGGCCATGTCCGGCGTGACCGTCGCAACGATGATCAGGTCGATCTGCTCCGGCTCCAGGCCGGCCTGCTCGATCGCATCGCGGCACGCCGGCAGGCAGAGGTCCGAGAGCGCCTCCTCGGGCCCGGCGATCCGCCGCTCGCGGATCCCGGTGCGCTCGCGGATCCACTCGTCGGAGGTGTCCATCATGGTCGAGAGGTCGTCGTTCGTGACCACCCGCTCCGGCACCCGGCAACCGAGCCCGGTGATCGAGATCGCGACGCCGTTCACGCTGCCGATCACGACCGCTCCTGTTCAACCGCGAACGTAAGCGTCCCGCGCGCCGCCAGCTGCCCGTCCACCTTCGCGGTTGCCTTGCCCTTGCCGACCGGCCCACGCACCGCCTCGAGCGTGCACTCGAAGACGAGCTCGTCGCCCGGCTCGACGATCCGCTTGAAGCGCACGTCGTCGATTCCGGCGAAGAGCGCGAGCCGGCCACGGTTCTCCTCCTGGGAGAGCACGGCAACCGCACCCGTCTGTGCCATCGCCTCGACGATCAGCACGCCGGGCATCACCGGCCGACCCGGAAAGTGGCCCGCGAGGTACCACTCGTCCGGCCGAACGGTCTTGCGCGCGACCACACGCTCCCCGGGCTCGAGCTCGAGCACCTCGTCGATCAGCAGGAACGGCTCGCGGTGAGGCAGGATCGCCTCGATCTCCTCGCGCCCAAGCGGCGGTGTAGGCGGACGAACGGGCAAAGCCCGCTCGTCCTCTAGGAGACGAAGCGAGCGTCGTCTCACGCGGCGTGCTCGTCCGTGAGCCGTGCGCGCAGGCCGGCGCGAGCGCGGTGCGCGTAGCACTTTGCGGTCCCGACCGGCATCCCCGAGTGCTCCGAGATCTCGGCGAACGAGAAGCCGAGCGCGTCCTTCAGCACGACCACGCTCGCCTGCTCTCGCGACAGCGTCCCGAGCTCCGCGGCCAGCTCGCGGCGGAGCTCCGAAAGGGCCGCTTCACGCGCCGGGTCGGCATCGCTTGCGACGCGCTCGTCCTCGGGCAGCGGCTCGCAGCGGCGGATGCGCTGGCGGTCGGCGACGTCGTGGCAGGTGTTGACGACCAGCCGGTGGAGCCACGTCCCGAACTGCGAGTCGCCGCGGAACTGCCGCAGCCGCACGCACAGCTTGGCCAGGGCCTCCTGTGCCGCGTCGCGGGCGTCCTCGGGGTCGGCGAGTAGGTGCCCAGCAAGCCGCTCGACCCGCGGGGCATGCCGTTCGCACAGCGCGGCGAGCGCCTGAGCGTCGCCGTCCTTCGCTCGCTTGACGAGGATGGGATCACTGAGCCTCTCGTAGACGAGCGGCCGTTGCGGCCGCGGGTCTTGCCGAATCTGACGGTGCTTGCGGAGAGGAGGTTGCACGGCGGCCGTAGTGTATTTCCCGGTGGACGGGTCACTGGCGTCGGAGGCGGTGCTGCCGCTACGACGAACGGCTCAACGCCGCGCGCTGACCGTGCGGCTGCGGTTCCCCGCGAGGTCGAGCGCGTAGGCCGTGGCGCCGCGAACGGTGCCGCGGTGGCCGATCCGCAGCAGGCCCGCCCGCTTCACCGCCAGCTTGCGCCAGCGGCCGTTGATCGCGATCACGAGCGCGCCGGGCTCCGAGACCCGGAGGGTGATCGGCGCAAGCGAAAGCAACCGCAGGGTCGGCGGCGCGCGGTCGACACGCACGAGGACGCGCTGTGTCACCTCGAGCAGCGTGTCCGCAGAGGTGACCGCAACGACGTAGCGGCCGTCGGCGAGCCCGCCCCCGTTCCACGGCAGCCGCTGCGGGCCGGCAGGAAGATCCTGCTCCAGCAGCGTTGCGACGACCTTCGAGCGGCGCAACACCCGCACCACCACGTGCGCCGGGTTCAGCAGCTGGAAGGTGATCGCCGTCTCGTCGAGACGGCCGTCTCCGTTCGGCGAGAAGGCGGGGACACTCGCCGCGGTGGCGCCGAGCGTGCGGTCGATCCAGAAACGCGTCGAGGCCTGCACCTGCTTCGAACCGGCGGTCGCTACGACGACCAGCCGGTACCAGCCGTCGTTCAGCGCCTCCGGGTTCCAGCTCAGCTGCTGCTTGCCGGCTTTGCGCGTTCCGTCGAACAGCGTCGCGACGGTGTTGCCGAGCACGTCCTGCACGGTCGCCGTCACTCTCGCGCCGGCCGAGAGCCGGTACTCGATCTTCGCGGCGTCGCCGCGGGCGTCGCCGTTCGGCGTGACCACCGAGGGGACGACACGGAGCTTCTGCAGCGATAACGGCGCCAGCGCATTCCCGATCGCGCCGGTGGCAGGGCGCGTCTGCGCCGCCGCGATCGCCCAGGTGTAGCGGGCCGTCGGCGCGGTGCTCGAGTTCCAGGTCCAATCCACCCGCGTTCCGGTCCCGGTACCGCTCGCAACGGCGGTCCCGGCGTCATCCCGCACCGTCACCGTCCAGGTCGCCGACGCGGAGAGCCGCGCCGTGAAGCGGACCGGGCCGCCAAGCGTGCCGGTCACCGCCGGCGCGTAGAGCTTCGGCAGGCCCGTCTTCGCAACCGCGGCGCGGATGGACGGCAGCAGCGCATACAGGCGCGCGCCCGGGCAGCTCGTCGGGTAGACGTCGCGGTGGCCGGAGATCGCGTTCAGCGTCACCGCGCGTCCGGCGGGGTAGCGCGAGTTACCGGCCGAGACGCGGACGACCTTCGAGAGCGGGTCGACATGCGCGAGGTCGAGCCGCCAGGCGATCAGCGATACCAGCGCGGCGCGCGCGGCCGGCGTAATCGAGGTCGACCCGTAGTCGCCGATCACCGAGATTCCGACCGAGCCGGTGTTGAAGCCCAGCGCGTGTGCGCCGACGACCGGCTTCGTCATGCCGCCGTACCGACCTTCGAAGATCTGGCCGTACTTGTCGACGAGGAAGTTGTAGCCGATGTCATTCCAGCCGTTGCCCTTCACGTGGTAGAGCTCGATCCCGCGGACGATCGAGGCAGACTGCGACTTCGTGTACGAGTTCGAGCCGGCCGTGTGGTGGACGATCGCGAGGTGGACTCCATCGGCGTAGTAGGGCGCGCCGCGGCGGATCGCCTCGTCGGCGTGCCAGCCCGCGCGCGTGATGATCGGCGGCTCGCCCGCGATGTCGGCCCGCTTCAACGGCCCCCCGATCCGGGGCGAGCGCACGAAGAACGCGCGGACACGCGTGACTCGGCCGACCACGCGGTACCGAAAGGCGGTCGATGCGCCAACCCAGACGGACTCGCCGATTCGCCAGCCACGGTGCGGTGGGTTGTCCTCGTCGGAGGATTCCCGCCACCCGCTCCAGCGGCCGGCGAGGTCGCGGGTCCGGAAACGGACACTCCCGGGCCCGCGCCAGTGGATACCCACGAGCTGGAACAGCCCGGGCGAGAGCACGCGCGGCGGAGCCTGCGGCTGGAGGTCCCGCTGCTGCACGAGCCCGGACGCGAGCGAGGAGCCGGGGAACGCGAGCGCGAGGGCGGCTGCGACGAGGAGCTTTCGCACTGGACGACCCGGGTTCGAGGGTGGCAGACGACTTCCTCGGCCGCAAGGGAAAACCGCTGCTCGTCGGTAGAATCTTTACAACCGTGAAGCGGCCGTTCCTCCGGGCACTCCTGGCCTCGCTGGCCGCGGCCCTGGCCGTTCCGGCGCTCGCCTCGGCCTCAGCCGCCCAGCCGCGCGTCCTGGCGATCCACTTCGAGCTCGAGGTGAACCCGGTGACGTCGAGCTACCTCGACCACGAGCTCGACCGCGCGCAGAAGGACGGCTACGACGCGGCGGTGATCGTGATCGACACCCCGGGCGGCCTGTCCGAGTCGATGCGCACGATCGTCAAGACGGAGATCGCCTCGAAGATCCCGGTGATCGCGTACGTCTCGCCGAACGGAGCCCGCGCCGCCTCTGCCGGCGTCTGGATCACGGAGGCGGCCGACGTCGCCGCGATGGCGCCCGCGACGAACATCGGCTCCTCGACCCCGATCGACTCCAGCGGCCAGAACCTCGGTTCCGACCTGCGTCGGAAGGTGATCAACGACGCGGTCGCCTCGCTCGAGAGCCTTATGCGCTTCCACCACCGCAACGAGGCCTGGGCGGCCAAGGCCGTGCGAAACGCCTCCAACCTCGACGCGACCGAGGCGAAAAACATGAACGTCGTCGACGTGCTTGCCCCGACGCTGCCAGCGCTGCTGGACAAGATCGACGGCCGGAAGACCGCCGGCAAGAACTTCACCCTGCACACCGCCAACGCCGAGATCGTGAACGTCGAGCCCGGCTTCTTTACCCGGCTGCTGAACGCGCTTATCGACCCGAACATCATCCCGCTCCTCTTCCTCGCCGGGATCGCCGGGATCGGCTTCGAGGTCCTGCACCCCGGCGTGGTGCTACCCGGCGCGCTCGGCGCGGTCGCGCTGCTGACGGCGCTGTTCGGCTTCGCGGTGCTGCCGATCAGCTGGGCGGGGCTCGCTTTGCTGATCCTGGGCGCGGCGCTGCTCGTGATCGACGCCCACGTCGTCAGCCACGGCGCGCTCACCATCTCCGGCCTGACGAGCATCGTCGTCGGCTCGCTGCTGCTCTTCCACAACGCGCCCGCGCCCTACAACGACGTCAACGTGCCGGTGCTGGTCGCCTTCGCGGTGGGACTCGGCCTGATCTGGGTGTTCGCCCTGTCGAAGGCGGTGCAGGTCCGGCGCCGGCCGGTCACCGTCGGACCCCACACGATGGTCGGCGAGGTCGGCGAGGCGCGCCGTGACGACATGGTCTTCGTGCAAGGCGAGCTCTGGCGCGCGAAGCCAATCTCAAACGGGCCGCTCCGGCCCGGGCAGCGCGTGCGTGTGGCCGGCGTCGACCCGGGCCTGGTGCTGGAGGTCGAACCTCTGCCTAACGAGTAGGATCGTGATCGCGCCATGGCTGCTGCACTGATCGTCGTCGTCGTCCTGCTGTTCCTCGTCGTGCTGTTCCTGGTCTCGGCGATCAAGGTGGCGCGCGAGTACGAGCGTGGGATCATCTTCCGGCTCGGCCGGCTGTTGCCGGAGCCGAAGGGCCCGGGCCTCTTCCTACTGATTCCCGTCGTCGACCGGATGGTGAAGGTCGACCTGCGGACGATCACGCTGAACATCCCGCCGCAGGAGGTCATCACCAAGGACAACGTCCCCGTGCGTGTGAACGCCGTCGCCTACTTCCGGATCGTCGAGCCGAAGAACGCGATCGTCCAGGTCGAGAACTTCATGGTCGCGACCTCGCAGATCGCGCAGACGACGCTGCGGTCGGTGCTCGGCCAGCACCTGCTCGACGAGCTGCTCTCCGAGCGCGACAAGATCAACTCGATCCTGCAGGAGATCATCGACGAGGCGACCTCGCCCTGGGGGATCAAGGTCTCGATCGTCGAGGTCAAGGACGTCGAGATCCCGTCGGGGATGCAGCGCGCGATGGCGCGGCAGGCAGAGGCCGAGCGCGAGCGGCGCGCCAAGGTAATCGCAGCCGAGGGCGAGTTCCAGGCCTCCGAGCGCCTCAAGGACGCGGCACTCGTGATCGAGAAGCACCCGATCGCACTCCAGCTCCGCTACCTCCAGACGCTGCTCGAGCTCGGCTCGTCGGCCTCGACGACGATCGTCTTCCCGGCGCCGCTCGACCTGATCAAGCCGTTCCTCGACAAGACGGGCAGCTCCGGCTGAGCGCCGACCTGCGAGTCGACCCGCTCTCGGGCCGACTCGTCGCGATAGCTCCCGGCCGCTCCGGCCGCCCGGGCGCGGGACAGCCGAAGCTCGAGCCGCCGACCCAGGAGGAGCTCGACTCCTGCCCGTTCTGCGAGGGGCGCGAGGACCGCACACCGCCCGAGGTGCTCGCGCTGCCCACCGAGGGCCGCGAGCCGGACACGCCGGGCTGGTCGGTGCGCGTAGTGCCGAACAAATACCCGGCGTTCCAGCGGCAGGAAGTCGTCGTCCACTCGCCGCAACACAGGCGCTCGATCGCCGAGCTCGGCGCGAAGCAGCTCGACGTCGTCGCCGAGGCGTGGCGGCTGCGGGCCGCCGTCGCAGCAAACCAGGGCAAGACGATCTTCGCCTGCGTGAACGAAGGCCGAGCGGCGGGCGCGAGCCTGCTCCACTCGCACTCGCAGCTGGTCTGGCTGGACGCCGAGCCGCCGGTGCCGAAGGCCGAGCGCGGCGAGACCTGCCGACTCTGCGAGTACCTCGAGCTCGAGCGCGCCGAACGAACCCGCGTCGTCGAGGAGCGCGACGGCCTCGTGCTGCTCTGCCCGTACGCGAGCCGCTCGGCCTACGAATGCTTGCTCGCGCCCGTCGAGCACGAGGAGCACGCGTTCCCGAGCCCGCTGCTCGGCCCGGCACTGGAGCTCGCCGCCGAGGCGCTACGCCGCCTTGCCGCGACCGAGGGCCCGCGGCCGATGAATCTCTGGCTGCACGAGGCCGGCCACTGGCACCTCGAGCTACTGCCTCGTCTGAGCGTGATCGCGTCTCTCGAGCTCGGCGCGGGGCACTACATCAACACCCTCGCGCCGGAGCAGGCGGCCGAGACGCTGCGCGGCTAGTGCGCGGGGGCGACGCGGGGGTTCGTCTCGCGGAAGCGGCGAGCGGCCTCGATCGCAGCGCCCAGGTTCAGGCCCTTGTCCTTGGCCTGCTTGATCAGCATCACGGTCTCGAGCGCGTCGATGTCGTAGATGCGCTGCTTCTTTCCCTTGGTGGGAATATGGGCCTTGTTCGTCCAGTAGTCGAGCTGCATCTTCGAGATCCCCGCGATCTGGCAAACCTGCCCGAGGTAGAGCTCGATCTTGTCGAGGTGCTCGGCCAGGTCGATCGGCTCGAGGAAATCCGCTGCCCTGTCGTACGCCATCATTCGTGCCTCCCGCGCCCGGAATACCCCCGGTTGAAACTTATAGCGACCTGCTTCCAATAATGGAAGGGGTCCGGAGCGGACTTACTCGTTCTTACCGGAACCTGCAGAGGGAGCCGGCTCGGGCTCCACCGGAGGCTCCGCCGGGTCGATATCCGAGGCTTCTTCCGACTCGGCGACGAGCGCGATGCTGGAGACCTGCTCGTCGCCGCGCAGCCGCATCACGATGACGCCCTGCGTCGCGCGGCCGAGACGCTTGATCTCGTCCACCGGCATCCGGATGACCGTGCCGCCGTTCGAGATCAGCATCACCTGGTAGCCCTCTCGAGTCGCGAGCGCGCCGGCGAGCTGGCCGCGAGCCTTCGTCAGCTGGACGGTCTTCACGCCGAGGCCGCCGCGGCCCTTCACCGGGTAGTCCTTCATGCGCGTCCGCTTGCCGTACCCCTGGTCGGTGACGACGAGCATGTCGACGTCGTCGTCGGCGATCCCGGCGGAGATGACCTCGTCGTCCTTGCGCAGGCGCATGCCCTTCACGCCCGAGGTGGCGCGGCCCATCGGGCGCGCCTGGTCCTCGCGGAAGCGGATCGCCTGACCCTTCCGCGAGACAAGGATGATGTCGTCGTTCCCCGACGAGTGAAGGACGTCCACGAGCGCGTCCTCGTCGCGGAGCTTGATCGCGATGATCCCGTCGGCCCTGAGCGGGGTGTTGTACTCCTCGAAGCGTGTCTTCTTGACCATCCCGTTCCGCGTCGCGAGGACGAGGTACTCCGCCTCCTTAAAGTCACGCGTCGCGATCACGGCCCGCACCTGCTCGCCCTGGGCGAACGGGAGCAGGTTCACGATCGCGCGGCCCTTCGACTGGCGCGTGCCGAGCGGGAGCTCATGCACCTTCAGCCGGTAGACCTTCCCGACGGAGGTAAAGAAGAGCAGGTAGTCGTGCGTCGAGGCGACGAACAGGTGCTCGATGTAGTCCTCGTCCTTGAGGTCCATCCCCAGCACGCCGATCCCACCACGGCGCTGTTCACGGTAGGTCGTGACCGGTAGGCGCTTCACGTAGCCGGAGCGCGTGATCGCGATCACCATGTCCTCTTCCGCGATCAGGTCCTCGAGCTCGAGCTCCCCCTCGGCGGCCACGATCTCGGTCCGGCGGTCGTCCCCCTTGCCGTAGACCTGCTTGATCTCGAGCAGCTCCTCGCGGATCAGCCCGTCGATCCTCGCCTCGTCCCCGAGGATCGACCGCAGCTCGGAGATGCGCTCCATCAGGTCGGCATACTCCTCCTCGATCCGCTTGCGCTCGAGCCCGGTCAGGCGCTGTAGCCGCAGGTCGAGGATCGCCTGCGCCTGGATCTCGGAGAGCTCGAACGTCTCCATCAGGCCGGCCCGCGCCGCGTCCGGGTCGGCGGAGGCGCGGATCAGCGCGATGACGGCGTCGAGGTTGTCGAGCGCGGTGAGGTAGCCCTGCAGGACGTGCGCGCGGGCCTCGGCCTTCCGCAGCTCGAACTTCGACCGGCGGGTGACGACCTCGCGCTGGAAGTCGAGGTAGTGGTGGAGCAGGTCGCGCAGCGGCAGCGTTCTCGGCACGCCGTCGACGAGCGCAACGGCGTTGTAGCCGAACGTCGTCTGCAGCGACGTGTGCTTGAAGAGCTTGTTCTGGACGACCTGCGGAATGGCGTCGCGCTTGAGCTCGATCTGGATCCGCATCCCGGACTTGTCCGAGAGATCCTTGACGTCGGCGATCTCGGGAATGACCTTGTCGTTGACGAGCGAGGCGATCTTCGCGATCACGCCCTCGTCGCCGCCCTTCTTGACGCCGTACGGAAGCTCGCTGACGACGATCGCGGTGCGGCCGCCGCGCAGCTCCTCGATGTGGGAGCGCGCCCGGACGACGATGCGCCCACGCCCGGAGCGGTAGGCCTCGCGGATCCCCTCCCGCCCGACGATGATCGCGCCGGTCGGGAAGTCAGGCCCCTTGATGTGCTTCGTCAGCCGGTCGACGTCGATCGTCGGCTCGTCGATCATCGTCACCAGCGCGTCCACGACCTCGCCCAGGTTGTGCGGCGGCATGTTGGTCGCCATCCCGACCGCAATCCCGGCCGAGCCGTTCAGCAGCAGGTTCGGCAGGCGGGACGGGAGGACCTCGGGCTCGCGGCGCGACTCGTCGTAGTTCGGCTTGAAGTCGACCGTGTCGGCGTCGATGTCACGGAGCATCTCGGTCGCGAGGCGCGTGAGCCGGCACTCTGTGTAGCGCATCGCCGCGGCCGGGTAGCCGTCGATGTTCCCGAAGTTGCCCTGCCCGTCGACGAGCGGGTAGCGCATGGAGAACGGCTGCGCGAGGCGGACGAGCGTGTCGTAGATCGCCTGGTCGCCGTGCGGGTGGTAGGAGCCCATCACGTCACCGACCACCCGAGCGCACTTGAGGCGCGAGCGGTTCGGCTGCAGGCCGGCCTCGTGCATCGCGTAGAGCACTCGCCGGTGCACCGGCTTGAGGCCGTCGCGCACATCCGGGAGCGCGCGCGCGACGATCACGCTCATCGCGTAGTCGAGGAAGCTCGAGCGCATCTCCTGCTCGAGCTCGCGCGGCTCGATCCGGCCTGGACCTAGTGGTTCTACTGTCGCCACGTCACCAAGTCCTCAAGGTTCGGCGCGTGCAGCGGAGGGCGAAGCCCGGAGTCTGCGCGGGTCGGAATTCACACGTCAAGGAATCGGACGTCCTTCGCGTTCTGCTCGATGAACAACCTGCGCGGCTCGACCTGGTCGCCCATCAGCATCGAGAAGACCTGGTCGGCGGCCGCCGCATCCTCGACGTCGACCCTGACCAGCATCCGGCGGGCCGGGTCCATCGTGGTCTGGGCGAGCTCCTCGGGGTCCATCTCGCCGAGGCCCTTGAAGCGCCGCGGCTTCAGGCCCTCCTTGGCGAGGTCGAGCGCACTGTCGCGGAGCTCCGTGAAGGTCTCGGCCTCGGCCGACTTGTTGCCGAGCGCGAGGGTGAACGGCGGCGAGCCGACGATCTCGACCAACCGCGCATACGTCTTGCGCAGGTTCGTGTAGACGGGTGAGGTGAGCAGCTCCGCCGGCAGGACGACGTTGGAGGCGGCGCTGGTCTCGCGCTCGACGACGCGGATCGTGGCATCAGCTGTGCCGGTCTCGACCAGCGAGACCTCGTAGCCGTTCGGCGCGATCGTGCCCAGCGCGACCTCGAGGTCGGCCAGCGAGCCGGCCTCCGTCTCGACGAGCCGGTGCGCGGTGACGAAGTTCGCCGGCCCGGCCCCGAAGTCGGCGCGCAGGCGGGAGACCCAGCCCTCGTATTCGTGCAGCGCGCGGCTGAAGCGGGCGTACCGAGCCTCCGTGAGCTTCTGCGTGTCGCCGCCGCGGTCGGTCACCTCCGCGTCCTTCACGCGCTCGCGCACGAGCAGGTCCTCGAAGTGCGCCTCCTTCTCGACGTACTGCTCGCGGCCGTTGATGCGAACCGCGTACAGCGGCGGCACCGCGATGAAGATGTGGCCGCGGTCGACCAGCTCCGGCATCTGCCGGTACAGGAACGTAAGGATCAGCGTGCGGATGTGCGAACCGTCGACGTCGGCGTCGGTCATGACGATCACGCGGTGGTAGCGCAGCTTCTCGATGTCGAACTCGTCGCCGATGCCGGTCCCGATTGCGGTGATCATCGACTGGATCTCCGCGTTCGAAAGCACCTTGTTGATGCGGTTCTTCTCGGAGTTGATCACCTTCCCGCGCAGCGGCAGGATCGCCTGGAAGGTACGGTCGCGCGCGTCCACCGCGGAGCCGCCGGCCGAGTTGCCCTCGACCAGGAAGAGCTCCGCCGAGGCGGGGTCGGTGATCTGGCAGTCGGCGAGCTTGCCGGGCAGCGACGAGCTCTCGAGCGCGCTCTTGCGCCGAGTAAGCTCGCGCGCCTTGCGGGCGGCCTGCCGTGCCCGCGCAGCCGAGATGGCCTTGTCGATGATGCGCTTGGCGTCGCTCGGGTTCTCCTCGAAGTACTCGGCCAGCCGCTGGTTCACCGTTTGCTCGACGAGGCCCCGCACCCACGGGTTGCCGAGCTTCGTCTTCGTCTGGCCCTCGAACTGTGGGTCCCGCAGCTTGACGGAGAGCACCGCCGCGAGCCCCTCGCGCACGTCCTCGCCCTCGAGGTTGTCCTCCTTCTCCTTGAGCAGGCCTTTCGCGCGCGCGTAGTCGTTGAGCGTGCGCGTCAGGGCACTCTTGAAGCCGGACAGGTGCGAGCCGCCCTCGGTGGTGTTGATGTTGTTGGCGAAGGTGAAGACCGATTCCTGGTACGAGGAGTTCCACTGCATCGCCACCTCGACGTTGCCCTGGTCGTTCTCGCCCTCGAAGTAGACGATCCCCTTGTGCACCGGATCCTTCGACCGGTTCACGTGCGACACGAAGTCGCGGATGCCGCCCTCGTAGTGGAACTCGTGCTTCTCGTCGCCCTCGCGCTCGTCGTAGAGAACGATGCGCAGCCCCTTCGTCAGGAACGCCGTCTCGCGGAGGCGCTGGACCAACGTCTCCAAGGACCACTCGAGCTCCTCGAAGACGTCGCCGTCGGGCAGGAACGAGATCGTCGTGCCCGTGTCCTTGGCCACACCGGTTTTCTTCAGGTCGCCGGTCGGCTCGCCGCGCGAGAACTCCTGCTGCCAGATCTTGCCGTCGCGCTTCACCTCGACGGTGAGCCATTCCGAAAGCGCGTTGACGACCGAGACGCCGACGCCGTGCAGGCCACCGGAGACCTTGTAGCCCTCGCCGCCGAACTTTCCCCCCGCGTGAAGCTTGGTCAGCACCACGGTCACGGCCGGCAGGCCCTGCTCGGCCATGACGTCGACCGGGATGCCCGAGCCGTTGTCGGAGATCGTCACGGACGTGTCCGGATGGATGGTCATCTCGATCGTGCTGGCGCGCCCCGCCATGGCCTCGTCGACGGCGTTGTCGATCACCTCGTAGGCGAGCTGGTGCAGCCCGCGAGGGCCCGTCGAGCCGATGTACATGCCGGGCCGCAGCCGGACCGGCTCGAGGCCCTCGAGAACGGTGATGTCCTTGGCGGTATACGAAGCTTTAGTCATGAAAAAAGCCCTGCAACTTGCGCATTTCCGGGCTGGTGTAAGTCTACCAGACCCGGCGGTCGTCAGCGGCCGCCGCGAGGCTCATTCGCGCAGCTTTTTCTACCGATTTGCGGAGTTCTTCTGACGCGATCGGCGCCGCCAGCTCGCGAGCCTCGCGAGCCTGCTCGACCGTGGGCTCCGGCGGCGGCTTCCGCGTCACCGCGGAGTCCTCCACGGCGGGCTCCGGAAGAGGCCCCGGCGTGAAGCGCAATCGCGCCGGCGCGGCCTCGCCGAGGGCTTCCCGGAGGCGGGTCGCGATCTCGGCTTCGAGCTGCTGCAGCTCGAACGCCCACGTCGACGAGGCAGCGTTGACGCGCAGCGTCCCGTCGCGGGCGACTCGCGCCGGCCACGCGTTTGCGGCGACCGTCTCGCCCACCGCGGCCGGCCAGGCGGCAACGACATCGGCCATCCGGCCCGCGCCGCCGAAGCGGTTCAACTCCCGCTTGACCTCGCGGCCGATCGGTTCCATCACGCCGCCTGCACCTCGCTGGTGCCGTCGTCGCGCTGTGCGACCTCGAGCAGCTGCGAAGGCTCGCCCGGAAGCGCGCTGCGGCTTGCGCTCGTGACCAGCGCCTGGCCGCCCGCACGCAGCCGCTCCGCCAGGATGCGTCGGCGCTCTGCGTCGAGCTCCGAGAGCACGTCGTCGAGCAGCAGCAGCGGCCTCGTCCCTCGGCGCTCCTCCAGGAGCTCCGCCTCGCCGAGCAGCAGCGCGAGCACCGCCAGCCGCTGCTCGCCCTGGGAGCCGAAGGTGCGCAAGTCGCGCCCCGCAGAGAGCACGCCGAGATCGTCGAGGTGCGGGCCGAGACTCGTCGCGCTGCGCTCGAGGTCGCGGTCGACGCGAGCTTCGAGGTCGGCTGCGCTCGGTGCCTCGCCCTCGTAGCGAAGCTCCGCCGCCGGCAAGCCCAGCTCTCCGACCCGTTCGGCAAACCGCGGCTGCAGCGCAGCTACGGTCTCGTGCCGCCCGGCCACGAGCTCGGCTCCGAGGTGGCTCACCTGTTCGTTCCAGGGCGCCAGCGCCTCACGCGTCGAAAAGCCCTGCGCCACGCGACGCAGCGCCGCGTTTCGCTGCCCGACCGCGGCGCCGTACTCGGCCGAGAGGCCTGCACGCGGCGGCGTGAGACGGCCGAGCACGCGGTCGAAGTAGGCCCGCCTCGCCGCGGGCCCGCCCTTGACGACCACCAGCCGGTCCGGCGTGAAGACCAGCGTCGTGACCTCGCCGCGCAGCTGCTCGGCAGCGCGCAACCGGGCGCCGTTCAGCTTCGCACGCTTGCCGCTGCCGAGCTCAAGTGTCACCTCGAGCTCGAGCGGCACCCCGGAGCGATCCCCGCGAAGCGCGATGCGCGCCGCTTCACGGCCGAAGCGGACGAGCTGTGCGTCGGCCCGTGTCCGCGGCGAGAAGCCCTGCGTGCCCACGTGTAGCGACTCGAGCAGGTTCGTCTTGCCGGCGCCGTTCGGTCCGGTCACGAGCACGAGCCCGGGCGAGAGCTCCAGGTCGAGCTTCGCGTACGAGCGGTAGTCCCGAAGAGCGATGCCGACGACTATCAGCCCGCGAGCCGGATGGGCATGATCAGGTACAGGAAGTCGTCGTCCTCGCCCTGGAGGACGGCGGGCCGCAGCGGGCTGATCAACTTCATGCGCACCTGCTCGCCGCTGACGGACTCGATCCCGTCGCGCAGGAACTCCGCGTTGAACCCGATCTCGAGCGGCTCGGCCGCGAACGAAACCGGTAGCGACTCGCGGGCCTCGCCGACGTCCTGCGTTTGCGCTGACACTGTCAGCTCGCCCTCGGCGAACCGCAGCCGCAGGGGCGAGTTCCGCTGCGCCATCACCGCCACGCGGCGCACGACGTCGAGCAGCTCCTCGCGCGGGAGCGCAAGCTCGTGGTCGAAGGCCTCCGGCACGAGTTGCCGGTAGTTCGGGAACTGGCCGTCGATGCGGCGCGTCGTCAGCAGCGCGTCGCCGGTCGAGAAGACGACTTGGTTCTCGTGGACACCGAGCTCGATTCCCTCGCCGGCCTGCGCGATGCGCGCCAGCTCCCCGAGTGCCCGCGCCGGCACGATCGCCTCGAGCTCCGGCACCGAGCCCTCGGTCGCCGTCTCCTTGACCGAGAGCCGGTAGGAGTCGGTTGCGGCCATCACGAGCTTCCCGGGCTCGAAGCGCATCAGCACGCCGGTCAGCACCGGTCGCGACTCGTCGCGCGACGCGGAGCGGCTGACCCGCGCGACCGTCTCGAGCAGCCTCTCGCGGTCGACCTCGTGGCGATCCGCAGCCGCTGCATCCGGGAGGCGCGGGAAGTCCTCAGCGTTGTAGGTGTGCAGCCGGTAGGTCGCGGAGCCAGAGCGGATCTCGACCGCGGCCTCTTCGAGCTTGTGCTCGATCGAGACCTCGGCGTCGGGGAGCAGCCGCGCAAGCTCGAGCAGCAGCCGGCCCGGAACGACAACCGACCCTTCCGTCTCGATCTGCGCTTCGAGCGAGGTCCGCAGCGAGAGCTCCATGTCTGTCGCGGCAAGATCGAGCTTCCCGCCCGAGGCCTGCAGCAGGATGCCGGCGAGGATCTGGACAGTCGTACGCGTCGAGACTCCGCGCGAGACGATTCCGAGCGCGCGGCTCAGCTCGTCGCGCGAGCAAGTGGCCTTGAGAGTGCCCTGTGCAACCACAGCTTCTGTTTCCATCATTTATGAAATTCCTTTGTCGTAGTCATAGGGAGTGTGGAACACGGGGACGACGCCCTATTCCCGCTCCGGGAGCGGGGTTGAGCTGTGGGTGCGGTCTGGGGAGGAAACCGCCTTGTCTACAGGTGCCGAGGCTGGGTGCCGGAACGTCCACAGCTTCACCGCGCCTGCTTGACCCTCGCGGTTAGTTCTTGCACGAGGTTGTACACATCCCGGTCCTCGCGGATCATGCGCGCGATCTTCGAGGTCGCGTGGATGACCGTGGTGTGGTCACGGCCGCCGAACTGCTTGCCGATCTTCGGTAGCGAGGAGTCCGTCAGCTCGCGTGAGAGGTACATCGCGACCTGTCGCGGGTAGACGATGTTCTGCGAGCGTTTGTCGCCGCAGAGCTCGTCCAACGAGAGGCCGAAGCGCTCAGAGACAAGACCCTGGATCCGCTCGATCGAGACCTGCTGCACCTCGCCCTGTGGAAAGACGTCTTTGAGCACGTCCTGCGCGAGCTCCTCGGTCATCGGCCGGCCGGTCAGCGAGGAGAAGGCGACGACGCGGGTGAGCGCACCCTCGAGCTCGCGGATGTTCGAGGAGATGCGGCCGGCGATGAACTCGAGCACCTTCGGGTCGGGCACGTGGATCCGGTCCGCCATCACCTTCTTCCGCAGAATCGCGATGCGCGTCTCGAGGTCGGGCGGCTGGATGTCGGTGATCAGCCCCCACTCGAACCGTGAGCGCAGCCGCTCCTCGAGGGTCGAGATCTCTCGGGGCGGGCGGTCCGACGAGATCACGATCTGGCCGCCGGCCTCGTAGATCGAGTTGAAGGTGTGGAAGAACTCCTCCTGGATCCGCTCCTTGTGCTCGAAGAACTGGATGTCGTCGATCAGGAGCAGGTCGTAGGCGCGGTAGCGCTGCTTGAAGCCCTCGATACGCTTGTCGCGCAGCGCGTTGATGAAGTCGTTCATGAAGGTCTCGCTCGTCACGTAGCGCACCGAGAGCTCGTTCTGGTGCTCGCTGACGTACTGCGCGACCGCCTGGAGAAGGTGGGTCTTGCCGAGCCCCGTTCCGCCGTAGATGAAGAGCGGGTTGTACGCCTGCGCCGGCGCCTCGGCGACCGCGAGCGCGGCCGCGTGCGCGAACCGGTTCGACGAACCGATCACGAACGAGTCGAACGTGTACTTCGGGTTCAGGCCCGCGGCCGCCGGCTCGCGCCGGTGCACCTCGACGGGCTCGGACTGCTCGCCTGGCGCCTCGGTGACCCGCAGCTGGATCCGGCGCTCGTGACCGGTCGCATCGCCTACGGCAGCACTGAGCAGGCCGACGAAGTGGCCCTCGATCCAGTCGCGCGTGAAGTCGTTCGGAACAGCGAGGACGAACTCGTCGTCGCTCAGCTCGAGACCCTCCACGTGGTCGAACCACGTGCGATAAGTGGTCTCGTTGAGGGCGCCCCTGAGCCGACCAGAAACCTCGCTCCACAGGCCTACCGCAGTCAGCTCGATTGATGGCTCCACGCGGCCGGGTGCGCTCCTTGCTCAGGGGGGCGGGCGAGCGCCGAGCATAGCAGCGCGTCGGCGCCGCTACAACGCGGCTGAAAAAGTGTTGTCCGTGGAGAAAAACAGGACGATTTGCAGGGAAAAGACCACCCTCCACACCTACGTCCACAGGTGTGGACGGTGCTGCCGACGCAGGCGACGCTTGCATCGGTCCGAGCCGTGCTCGCGCCACGAAACGGTGCGCGCTTGTGCGTCGGGAAGTCTGTGGAGAACCACCCCTCGCGCCTTGTCTATACTGGTTTCGCGCCGCCCGAGAAACGGGCGGTTCTTCTTCCCTCCTTCGACTGTGAAACGGACCTACCAGCCCAACGTGCGCAGGCGGAAGCGCCGGCATGGTTTTCGCGCGAGGATGTCCACGCGCGCCGGTCGCGCGATCCTGAAGCGCCGCCGCGCTCGCGGCCGCAAGCGCCTCTCGGCCTGAGCTCGCTGGACGCGCGCGTGCAACGCCGCCACCGTCTTTCGCGCTCGCGCGACTTCGACGCGGTCTACCGGCACGGCCGGTCGGTCTCGACGCGCTATCTCGTCCTTTACTGGTTCGCGCGCGAGGACGGCGTGGAAGGCGCCAGGCTCGGTCTCGCCGTGCCGAAGTCCGTCGGCCCGGCGGTCGTACGCAACAAGATGAAGCGCCGGCTGCGTGAGCTCTTCCGCACGCGCGCCGAGGACCTGCCGCAGGACCAGGACTACGTGCTCGTCGTCCGGCCGGGGCTTGCCGAAGCGGTCGATGCGCGCGGCTTCGACTGGCTCGGCGAGCGCGTCGACGAGATCCTCGGGAAGGCGGCGGCGTGAGGCGCCGCTTGCGGTGCCGGGATCAGGACGTGCGGGCTTGCCCGCTCGTCCGTCTGCGCAGCCAGCCGGGAACGCCGATTCTTGAGGTGACGCTGTGAGGCTTGCTCTGCGCGCGCCGACGTACGTCGGTCTCGGCCTGGTCTACGTCTATCGCTGGACGCTGGGGCTGCTCTGGCGCGGTTCCTGCAAGTACCACCCAACCTGCTCGCAGTACGCGCTCGACGCGCTGCGCCAGTACGGGCTCGTTCGCGGCTCGGTCCTCGCCGGCTGGCGGCTGCTCCGCTGCAATCCGTGGAGCCGCGGCGGGGTCGACTACGCGCACGACCAGAGGCTCTTCCGGTGATCGTCGCGCACATCCTCACCCCGCTCGAGGACCTCCTCCGCAACGTCCTCGAGTGGCTCGGCCCGCACGGGGCGGTCGGCCTCACGTGGGCGTGGTCGATCGTCGCGCTGACGGTGATCGTCCGGCTGATCCTGGTGCCGCTGACGGTCCGTCAGATCCACTCGATGCAGAACCTCCAGCGGCACGCGCCGCAGATGAAGGAGATCCAGAAGAAGTACAAGGCCGACAAGAAGCGGCAGCAGGAAGAGCTGATGAAGTTCTACCGGGAGAACAACATCAACCCGGCCTCGTCGTGCCTGCCGCTGTTGGCGCAGTTCCCGGTCTTCATTGCGCTGTACCTGGTGCTGAAGCACTTCCCGCACGAGCCCGGCGACAACCTGACCTGGCTCGGCCTCTGGAACATCACGGACAAGGCATCGGAGGGCTGGGGGCCGGTGCTGGTCGCGGTCTACGCGGCCAGCCAGCTGGCCTCGAGCTACTTCATGAGCGCGACCGCGGAGCGCGCGCAGCGGATCATGCTGCTGATTCTCCCGATCGCGTTCATCCCGTTCATCATCAACTTCAAGGTCGGGCTCGTCCTCTACTGGATGACGACGAACCTCTGGACGGTCGGGCAGGGGCTGATCACGCGCCGGCTGATGCCGCGGCCGCAGGCTCCGGAACGCCGGTCCTCGCGCACGCCGCCGAAGGAGGTCGCGGCGCCTGCGCCTGCGGTCGCGCCCGAGCAGGCTGAATCCGCGCCGGCTCCGGCCTCGTCGTCAGAGCCACGCCGCGTCAAGCGGAAGAAGAAGAAGGCGAGACCGCGTCGGTGATTGAGGCGCTCCAGGTCGAGGCGACCGGCGAGACGGTGGGCGAGGCGAAATGGGCAGCTCTGCGCGAGCTCGAGAAGCTGCAGCCCGGGATCGACAAGTCCGCGGTCAAGTTCCAGGTCGTCTCCGAGGGCGAGCGCGGCCTGTTGGGGGTCGGTTACGCGCCGGCGCGGGTGGTCGCGTCGGTCGACGCGCAGGTCGTGGCGGAGCCTGCGCCCGCAGAGCCGATCGACGAGAGCGATCAGGCCGGTGAGGTTCGGGAGGTTGTCGAGCGGATTCTCGCGGCGATCGGCGTGCGGGCGCGGATCGACATCGTGGAGACCGACGAGACGGTGACCGCGACCATCGTCGGCCGTGAGCTGGGGCTCGCGATCGGCAAGCACGGCCAGACGATCGACGCGATCCAGTACCTCGCGAACGCCGTCGTCTGGCGCGGCCGTGGCGACGAGCGGAAGGCGGTCGTGGTCGACGCCGCCGGGTATCGCGCGCGGCGTGAGGCGACGCTCGACGCGCTGGCCAAACGGAGCGCAGAGCGGGCAATTTCGTCGGGGCGGTCAGTGGAGCTTGACCCGATGACCGCGGTCGAGCGCAAGGTCGTCCACCTGGCGCTGAAGGAAACCGACGGTGTCGTCACCCGCAGCGAGGGCACCGAGCCGAACCGCTTCGTCGTGATCGATCCCGTGTGATCGATCGCTGGCTGGCCGACCTCGTCTCAACACCTGGGCTGACCGCCGTTTCCGGCGAGGAGGCGCGGCGGGTGCACGTCGAGGAGAGCCTTGCCGCGCTGGACGTGGTGCGGCGGTTCGAGGGACCCATCGTCGACGTGGGCTCCGGCGGCGGCGCGCCCGGGATTCCGCTGGCCGATGCGCTGCCGGAGCGTCAGGTCACGTTGCTGGAAGCGACGCGGCGCAAGTGCGACTTCCTCGAGCGCTGGGCTGGCGAGCTGCCGAATGCGCGCGTGATCTGCGGCCGGGCGGAGGAGCAGCCGCTGGACTCGTGGGGCGTCGCAGTCGCGAAGGCGCTGGCACCGCCGCCCGTGGCGGCGGAATGGTGCCTGCCGCTGGTCGCGCCGGGGGGTGCGGCGGTGCTGTATGTCGGCCCGACCGCGCAGGCCGAGCGGGTTGCGCGGGTCGCGGACCAGCTTGCCGCGGAGCTCGACGAGTCGCCGCCGGGGCTGCTCGTCCTGCGCAAGGTCGGGCCCACGCCGCCGGGCTTTCCGAGGCGGTCGGGTGTGGCCAGGAAACGTCCGCTGGCGTAGCTAGCTTGAGCGCATGCCCGGCAGGGTCTATGCGCTTGCCAACCAGAAGGGCGGCGTCGGCAAGACGACGACCGCGATCAATCTCGCCGCGTGCCTCGCGGAGGCCGGCGAGCGGACGCTCGTCGTCGACCTCGACCCGCAGGCGAACGCGACCTCCGGGCTCGGCGAGCGGGCGAACGGCAGCTCGTCGCTCGACCTGCTCGACGGGATCCCGCTGGCGACGCTCGCGAAGCCGACGCGTTTCACGCGGCTCGATCTCGTGCCCGCGAAGGCGGAGCTGGCCGGTGCGGCAGTGGAGCTCTCGCGCCGCGGCGACGGGGAGCGCTACCTGGCCGACGCTCTGGCCGGTGCGACGGCGGACTACGCGTTCGCGTTCGTGGACTGCCCGCCCTCGCTCGGGCCGCTGACGGTCAACGCCCTTGCGGCCGCCGACCGCGTACTCGTGCCGGTGCAGGCCGAGTACTACGCGCTCGAGGGGCTCGCGCAGCTGATCGGCTCGGTCGAGCTCGTTCGCTCGCGGCTGAACCCGCGGCTCGCGCTCGGCGGAGTGCTGCTGACGATGGTCGACCGGCGCACGCGGCTCGCAGCCGACGTTGCCGCCGAGGTGCGCCGGCACTTCGGCGAGCTCGTGTTCCGCGCCTCGGTGCCCCGCTCGGTACGCGTCGCGGAGGCACCGAGCCACGGCCTGCCCGTCACGGCCTACGACCGCGCGTCTGCCGGCGCCGACGCCTACTGGAAGGTGGCGATGGAGCTTGTCGGCCGCACCTGAGAAACGACGCGGTCTCGGCCGCGGTCTCGAGCTGCTGGTCGGCGGGCCGGGCGAGCCGGAGCTCGCGCACCTGCCCGTCGAGACGATCCACGCGAACCCACGCCAACCGCGGAAGCGCTTCGACCACGAATCGACCTCGGCCCTCGCGGACTCGATCCGGGCACAAGGGCTCGTTCAGCCGGTGGTCGTGCGGCCCCGCCAGGCCGGCGGCTTCGAGCTGATCGCGGGCGAGCGTCGCTGGCGCGCGGCGCGCGAGGCGGGCATGCCGACGGTGCCAGCGCTCGTGCGCGACGCTGACGACCGCGACACGCTGCTCCTAGGCCTCGTCGAGAACGTCGCCCGCGAGGAGCTTTCGGCGGTCGAGGAAGCACGGGCCTACGCGCTGCTGCTGGACGAGTTCGAGCTCTCGCTGGGCGACCTCGCAGAGCGTGTGGGCAAGGCGAAGCCGACGGTGTCGAACCGTTTGCGGTTGCTCGAGCTTCCTGACGACGTGCTCGGCCTCGTCGAGCGCGGCGACCTGACCGAGGGTCACGCGCGCGCGGTCCTGGCCGTACCCGACCATGAGGGCCGGCGGCGCCTCGCGCGCCAGATCGTGCGGCGCGGGATGTCGGTCCGCGCGGCCGAGCGCGCGGCCCGCTGGGCCGGCGCCAAGACGAAGCCTCGCAAGGTGCCGAAGGTCGACCCGGCTCTGGCCGAGCGCGTGTGCAAGGCGGCCGAGCGGGTTACCGGCTTTCCTGTGCGGATCGTCTCGGGCCGCCTCGAGATCGCCTTCACGGACGAGACCGAGCTGGCCGAGCTCGCCGAAGCACTCGAGCGAGTCGCCTAGCCCGTAACCAATGGCAGCGGAGGGTCGTTGGACCCTCTGAATGCTGCAAACGCTGCACGACAACCTCGAGTCGTTCGAGGCGATCAACCAGGACGGGGTCACGCGCGACCTCGTCCTGCGCATGTCGGCGCTGTCGCAGGCCGGAAAGCTCGGCCCGTTTCTGTTCGAGCTCGCCCACGACTCCGAGCTCGACGACGTGACCAAGGGCACGCTGGCCGAGATCGCGAACGACCAGGACTTCCTGCTGGCGGTCGAGGATTACCTCGTCCGCACCGAGATCGCCCACTGACGGCTCGGCACCGCGGCGCCGCCTAACGATCAGGGGCGTACCACGTCTTAGCACCTGACGCAGTACGTCAGCGTCGTTCTGGTGTACGCGCCTGACGGGAGGATCAGATGAGAACGAAGGCAGTTGCACTCGTGGCCGGCGCCGCGCTCGCTGCGCTCGGCGTATTCGTGCCGGTGGCGGTCGCGGACCCGCCGGTGACGACGATCACCCGCATCGACCGGACGTTCACGCTGCCGGCAGGGCCGGGCGCGTGTCAGTTCCCGTTCGTCGTGCACAGCGAGGGGACGCTGCGCGAGACCGTCTTCTCGAGCGGCACGGACGTGACCCACGCGGTCGACTTCCACATCACGTACACGAACTCGGCGAACGGCAAGACCCTCACCACCGTGCTCGCGGGGCCGTTCGTCGTCGAGCCGAATCCCGACGGCACCGTGACCGTCACGATCAACGGCAACGACGGCCACCTGACCGTGCCCGGCCAGGGAACGATCTTCGCGGCTGTCGGCAAGCTCGTCTACATCGCGGATCCGGGCGACGTCTTCACGCCGCTCGCGATCGTGAAGTCCACCGGCCGCCAGGACCCGAACCAGTTCCCGGCGACCTGCGAAGGCCTCTCCTAGCTCCTCCGCCCCTCACGTCCCGCCTCCGCTCAGGGGGCGGGACGCCCTCTCTTTCGGGCGCGATACTGGGCCTGCGCCACGCGGTCGGCGCAGAGGCTGCAGCAGTACCGGCGAGTCCTGTTGCGGCTGCGGTCGACGAACGCGCAGCGGCACGGGGTCCCGGCGCAGCGGCCGAAGCGCCTCCAGCCGAGTTCGCGGAAGGCGTCGAGCAAGCCCGCGGCGGCGTACGCGGCGACGGCCGGCAGGCCCTCCCGCTCATCTGGCCACGAGCGCAACCGCCACTCCCCGCCGACCCACTCGAGCTGCGGGGCGGTCCCGAAGTCGCGCGCGAGCTCATTGAGACGTGCCGCGGCTTCGGAATCGTCCGTGGAGTCGAAGACCCGGTCGATGCGCGCCCGCAGCTCCCGGACGAGGTCGACGTCGCCCTCGTTGAGCCGGCGTGCGGCCGTCCTGAGGCCGTGCCACTCGAGCCAGACGCGAACGTCCGCGAGCCCTTCGATCAGATCCGGCGTCGGATGGAGCTCGTCCCAGGTGTTGACGAGGTCGACGGCGACCGCGACACCGGATCCTCGCGTCTCGTCTCGTGTCAGCGGCATGGTGCCGACACGGTATTGACAGCGGGACGCCGGGGCGCTGCAATCGATGCGGTGCCGCCTTTTCCGAAGCCGCGTTTCGACTACACGTACGACCTGGCGCGTGAGCGCGCGGCCCTGAGGGCCTATCGGCGCGACAAGCCCGGTCGTCAGATCCCGCTGAAGGCGAAGGACAGTCTGCTCGTCGGTACCTGGAACGTCGCGAACCTCGGTGTCCAAGACCGCCTGGACAGCGACTACGAGCTCATCGCCGAAGTGATCGGCTGGTTCGACCTCGTCGCGGTGCAGGAGGTGAACGACGACCTGCGCGGGATCGAGGCGATCCACGACCACTTGCCGAGCCGGTACGACCTGCTCTTCTCGGACGCGTCGGGGAACCGAGAGCGGCAGGCGTTCCTGTACGACAGCCGCAAGGTGAAGCGGCTGCGCGAGGTCGGCCGCGTGGCGATTCCGCCGAGCCAGCTCCCGAGAATCGCGCGGCAGGGAACGTCCACGCCGTTCACGGGCTTCGACCGCGGTCCGTATCTGGCGAGCTTCGAGGTCGGCGCTTTTCGCTTCGCGCTCCTGAACGTGCACCTCTTCTTTGGCTCGGATGCGCCGGAGGACCTCGACCGCCGCACCCTCGAGACCTTCGCCGTCGCCTGGTGGGCCGACAGGACCCACCGCGACGCGAACTCCTACGTCGTCGACATCGTCCCGCTCGGCGACTTCAACCTGCCGAAGGCGGTGCCGGGCGACCGGATCTTCGACGCGCTCGTGGCCCTCGGCCTGGAAGCGCCGCCGCACAGCTCGCAGATCGGCTCGGCGATCGCCTCGGACAACCACTACGACCAGATCGCCTTCTTCCCGGGCACCACCAAGGACCGCTTCACCGGACAGTGCAACGTCTTCGACTTCGACGGCGCTCTCTTCCAGGACCTGTGGAACGACCCGAAGCGAACGCCTGCTCAGTTCCGTGGCTACCTCCGCTACCACGTCTCGGACCACCGCCCGCTCTGGGCGGAGTTCAAGACGGCGTGAGGCACGTACTCGCCCTCGCCCGCTTCACCCACTTGGGGTGACCAAGTCTCAGGGCGATGTCTCTACCTTGTTCGGGCAGTGAGCGCTCGGCCCGCCAGCGACGTCTCGCGCCCTTGCGTCCTCGTCCTCGGAGGCGGCTTCGGTGGGATCGGGGCTGCGAAGAACCTGCGGAAGAGCGACGCGGACGTCGTCCTCGTCGACAAGCACGACTACCACACCTTCCAGCCGCTGCTCTACCAGGTCGCGACTGGACTGCTCGAGCAGCCGGCGGTCGGCCATCCGATCCGGGATCTCTTCCACAAGCAGGACAACATCCGGGTCCACCAGGACGAGGTAACTGCCATCGACCTCGATGCGCGCGAGGTCCGCTTCGGCGAGCTCGAGGCGCTGGGCTACGACTACCTCGTGCTCGCGCTCGGGGCCGAGGTCAACTTCTTCGGCGTGGAAGGGGCTGCGGAGCACGGATTTCCGCTCTACACGCTGGCCGACGCGGTGCGGCTCAAGGACCACGTCCTCGAGCGCTGGGAGGCGGCCGACAGGAAGCCGGAGCTGATCGAAGACGGAGCGCTGAACATGGTCGTCGTCGGCGGGGGCCCGACCGGCGTCGAGACCGCGGGTGCGATGGCCGAGCTCTACAAGGGCGACTTTCGCAAGGACTACCCGGACGTGTCGCCGCAGCAGGCCAGGATCACACTCGTCGAGGCCTCGCCGGAGGTCTTCTCGATGTTCAAGGAAGACATTCGCTCCTACACGGTCGAGGCGCTGGAGAAGCGCGGCGTCGAGGTCATGACAGGCGAGGTCGTCGAGGCGATCACGCCCGATCGGGTCACGCTCAAGTCCGGAACCGTCCTTCCCGCCCACACCCTCGTTTGGGGCGCAGGCCTGCAGGGGAACGAGCTCATCCGCTCCCTTGGCCTCGAGCTCGAACGAGGCAACCGGATCGGCGTCGACGGCGAGCTGCGGATCGCCTCGCACCCGGAGGTGTACGCCGTGGGCGACATCGCCGCGATCACCGACCCCAAGACGCAGCAGGTGCTCCCGCAGCTCGGCTCGGTCGCGCTGCAGTCGGGCGAGCATGCGGGTGAGACGATCGCGAACCTTGTCGCCGGCAAGGAGACGCAGCCGTTCAAGTACAAGGACAAGGGGACGATGGCCACCATCGGCCGGGGCGCCGCTGTCGTGCAGATGCTCGGCGGCAAGACGATGAAGGGGAAGAAGGCGCAGGTGGCCTGGGGCACCGTCCACCTTGCGCTGCTTCCGACCAACGAGGATCGCGCCAAGGCCGTCGTGGACTGGGCCGGGGCGGGGCTGACGCATCAGCGCTCGGGCCGGATCAGGGTCGAGACCTAAGGAGGGAGACGCGGAGATGGCGACTGCAGCACCCGAGATCGAGACGCGCGCAAGCGCAGAGGCGGGCGAGAGCAGGCCCACCGACGTACTGGTCGTCTTCGGCATCACCGGCGACCTCGCCAAGGTGATGACCTTCCGCTCTCTCTACCGGCTGGAGCGGCGCGGGCTGCTCGACTGCCCGATCGTCGGCGTCGCCGTGGACGACTGGACCGTCGACCAGCTGAAGGAGCGCGCCAAGACGTCGATCGAGTCGACCGGCGAACAGCTCGACCCCGAGGTGTTCGAGCGCTTCGCGAACCGGCTCTCCTACGTCGAGGGCGACTTCGGCGACGCTGCCACCTACGATCGGGTTGCGAAGGCGATCGAGGGCTCGCAGCAGCCGGTCTTCTACCTCGAGATCCCGCCGTTCCTCTTCGGCCGGGTGGTCAAGGGGCTCTCGGAGGCGGGCCTGACCGCCAACGCGCGGGTGGTCGTCGAGAAGCCGTTCGGCCACGACCGCGCCTCCGCCACGGAGCTCGCCGACGAGCTGCACCAGTACATCGACGAGTCCCAGCTCTACCGGATCGATCACTACCTCGGGAAGATGGGGCTCGAGGAGATCCTCTACCTCCGCTTCGCGAACTCGATGCTCGAGCCGCTCTGGAACCGCAACCATCTTGAGTCCGTCCAGATCACGATGGCCGAGGACTTCGGCGTCGAGGATCGCGGGCACTTCTACGACCCGGTCGGCGCGCTCCGCGACGTGGTGGTCAACCATCTGATGCAGGTTGTCGCCGCCGCGGCGATGGAGATTCCCTCGCGGCGCGAGCCCGACGCGATCAAGGACGCCGAAGCGAACCTCTTCCGGGCCGTCGTCACTGCGGACCCGGCGCACTACGTGCGCGGCCAGTACGACGGCTACCTGGACATCGACGGCGTTGCGCCCGACTCCACGACCGAGACCTTCGCGGCCCTCCGCCTCGAGATCGAGAGCTGGCGCTGGGCAGGCGTGCCCTTCTTCATTCGCACCGGGAAGAAGCTCGCGACGACGGAGACCGAGCTCAGGCTCGTCTTCAAGCACCCGCCCAACCTCGGCTTCCACCTGCAGGCGCGGCGGCCGGAGGCGAATCAGCTCGTGGTCAGGCTCGACCCGACGACCGGAATCAGGCTGATCGTCGAGGCCCATCGTGCCGACAGGGCCGGTGCGGCCGCGATCACGCTGGACATGGAATTCGAAGCGGAGGGTGGCGAAGGGCCGACGCCCTACGAGGTGCTGTTGCACGCGGCGATGATCGGCGACAGCACGCGCTTTACCCGCCAGGACGGGGTCGAGGAACAGTGGCGGATCATGCAGCCGCTGATCGACGCGCCTCCGCCCGTGCACGCGTACGAGCCCGGGTCGCTTGGGCCCGCAGAGGCCGACGACCTCGTGGCAGGGCACGGCCGCTGGCACGAGCCCTGGATCGACTAGCCGCCTCGCGAAGGAAGGAGCTTCCGATGACCGCCGTGACCCCAAAGGACGAGGTCGAGCGCCAGCCGCAGAGCGCGGCCGCGCCCTCGCCGTTCGCGCCGATCGCGGATTACGCGTTCCTGTCGAACTGCCACACGGGCGCGCTCGTTGCGCCGGACGGCGCGATCGACTGGCTCTGCATCCCGAGCTTCGACTCGCCGAGCGTGTTCGGCAGCCTGCTCGACCGCGAGGCCGGCTTCTTCCGCTTTGGCCCGTTCGGGATCTCGCACCCGACGGCGGTGGCCTACGTGCCCGGCACGAACGTGCTCGAGACGACGTGGAAGACGCCGTCCGGCTGGATCGTCGTCCGGGACGCGCTGACGATGGGCCCCTGGGACCACGAGGACGGGATCACGCCCCATACGCGGCCGCCCGCGGACGACGACGGCGACCACATGCTCGTCCGGACGGTCGAGTGCATCGACGGCCAAGTCGAGGTCGAGCTCGTCTGCGAGCCCGTTTTCGACTACGGGCGTACGCCGGCGGAGTGGACGACGCCCGACGGCGGCCGGCATGCAGCCGACGCGAGCGGCGGGGGCCAGACCTTCCGCCTGCAGTCGGACCTTGCGCTCGGCGTTGAGGGCGACCGCGTCCGTGCCCGGCACGTCCTCCACGTCGGCGACCGCGCGTACTGTGCCCTCTCCTGGGCTGAGGGGCTGGCCTCGCCGCAGAGCGTGGACGAGGCGGAGACGAGGGTGCGGGCGACGACGCGCTTCTGGCGCGACTGGCTCGACGGCGCGCGGATTCCGGATCACCGCCTGCGCGAACCGATCCAACGCTCGGCTCTCACCATCAAGGGGCTGACGTACATGCCGACGGGCTCGACGGTCGCGGCGCTCACGACGTCGCTGCCGGAGACCCCTGGCGGCGAGCGGAACTGGGACTACCGCTACACGTGGATCCGCGACACCACGTTCACGCTCCAGGCGCTCCACTTCCTCAACCTGAACTGGGAGGCCGACGAGTTCATGCAGTTCATCGCCGACCTGGAGCCGACGGAGGACGGCTCGCTCCAGATCATGTACGGGATCGACGGCCACCGCGACCTGACGGAAGCCACGCTCGACCACCTAACCGGCTACGTAGGCGCGAAGCCGGTACGGATCGGGAACGGCGCCTACAACCAGCGCCAGAACGACGTCTTCGGAGCGGTGCTCGACTCGATCCTCCTCCACTCGCGGCACAGCGAGCGCATGCCGCGGCGGTTGTGGCCGATCGTCCAGTCACAGGCCGGGTGCGCCACCGAGATCTGGCGCCAACCGGACCAGGGCATCTGGGAAGCCCGCGGCAAGCCCCAGCAGTACGTCTCCTCGAAGCTGATGTGCTGGGTGGCGCTCGACCGCGCTGCCAAGCTCGCCGAGATTCGCGGTGACCCGGAGCTTCGGGCAGGCTGGCAGGCGACCGCGGACGAGATCCGCGCGGACATCCTCGAGCACGGCGTGCGCGACGGCGTCTTGCGCCAGCACTACGACACAGACGCACTCGACGCCTCCACGCTCCTGGCGGCGATCTTCGACTTCCTGCCGGGTGACGACGAGGTGCTACGCAAGTCGGTCGAGGCGATCGAACGCGACCTGACCGAGGACGGTTTCGTGCTGCGCTACCGCACCGGCGAGACGGACGACGGTCTCTCGGGCAAGGAGGGCACGTTCCTCATCTGCTCGTTCTGGCTCGTCTCCGCTCTCGGCGCGATCGGCGAGATCCAGCGAGCGCGCGACATGATGGAGCGGCTGCTGCGGGTCTCCTCGCCGCTCGGCCTCTACGCGGAGGAGCTCGACGTCGCCACCGGACGCCACCTCGGCAACTTCCCACAGGCCTTCTCGCACCTGGCGCTGATCGAGGCAGCGGCCCGGATCATCGTGCCCGAGATGATGGAGGAGTACTGAGCATGGACGACTACGACGTCATCATCGTCGGCACCGGCGCCGGCGGCGGCACGCTCGCCCGCCACCTGGCCCCCTCTGGCAAGCGGGTCCTGCTGCTCGAGCGGGGCGACTGGCTGCCGCGAGAGCCGCAGAACTGGCTCGCGCAGGACGTGTTCGTCGACAACCGCTACGTCTCCGAGGACACCTGGTACGACGAGCACGGCAAGGCGTTCCAGCCGCAGATCCACTACTTCGTCGGCGGGGCGACGAAGCTCTATGGTGCCGCTCTCTACCGGTTGCGCGTGGAGGACTTCGGCGAGCTTCGCCACCACGACGGGATCTCACCGGCCTGGCCGATCTCGTACAACGAGCTCGAGCCCTATTACACGAAGGCCGAGCACCTGTACGAGGTGCACGGGGTCCACGGCGAGGATCCGACCGACCCGCCCGCAAGCGCGCCTTACCCGCACGCGGCCGTCTCGCACGAGCCGCGGATCCAGCAACTCTCGGACCAGCTCGCCGCCGCCGGCTACCACCCCTTCCACGCGCCCTGCGGGATCCTGCTCGACGAGCAGAACATGCCCTACAGCACGTGCGTCCGCTGCGCCAACTGCGACGGCTTCCCGTGTCCCCTGCATGCCAAGGCCGACGCGGAGGTGCTGGGTGTGCGACCGGCGCTCGAGCACGGAAACGTGACGCTGCTGACGAACGCGAGGGCGATCAAGCTCGAGACGAATCCGGCAGGCACGGCAGTCACGGGCGTGGTCGTCGAACGCGACGGCGAGACGGAGACCCTCGCCGGCGATCTCGTCGTAGTCGCCTGCGGCGCGGCGAACACCGCCAAGCTGCTCCTCGAGTCGGCGAGCGACAAGCACCCGAACGGGCTAGCCAACGGCTCCGACCAGGTCGGGCGCAACTTCATGTTCCACGACAGCGTCGCGGTGCTCGCGCTCTCGCGCGAGGAGAACCCGACCGTCTACCAGAAGACGCTCGGGCTCAACGACTTTTACTTCGGCAGCGACGACTTCGAGCACCCACTCGGCAACATCCAGATGGTCGGTAAGTCCCAGGCGCCGATGTTTCGCGGCGAGAAGCCGGGCGAGACGAAGCTCGCGCCCGAGTGGACGCTGGAGCGCGTCGCCCGGCACGCGATCGACTTCTGGCTCTCGACCGAGGATCTGCCGCGGGCCGAGAACCGGGTCAGCGTCGACAGCGACGGCAAGCTCACGGTGAGCTACACAGAAACGAACGCGGAGGCGAAGAAGCGGCTCTACGAGAAGCTCCACTCGATCCTCGGCAAGCTGGACTTGAACCCCGGCCACCTCTTCCACCGCTTCGCCTACATGAAGACCGACATTCCGGTCGCCGGCTGCGCCCACCAGGCCGGTACCTGCCGGTTTGGCGCCGACCCGGCGACGTCCGCTCTCAACACAGACTGCCGCGCACACGAGGTCGACAACCTCTACGTCGTCGACACGAGCGTCTTCCCGAGCATCGGCGCCGTCAACCCGGCGCTGACCGCAATGGCGAACTCGCTGCGGGTGGGCGACCACCTCCTCGAGCGGATGGGCGCGAAGCACGAGGCAGCGGCGACGCCGGCCTGACCAGCCGCCCCACGACCTAGGCTCGGCCCCATGGCTTCGGCCCTCGCCCTCGTTGCGGCGTTCCTCTTCGCTCTGGCGGCGGCGCTCCAGCAGAAGGGTGCGCTGGACCTCCCGGAGATCTCGCTTCGGCATCCCGCGTCGCTTGCGCATCTGGCCGGCCAGACCATGTGGCTGGCCGGCACCGCGGCGCTGTTCGCAGGCTACGCCTTCCAGGCCGCCGCGCTCGATCGCGGACGCCTTGCGATCATCCAGCCGCTGCTGGTGACGACCGTCGTCTTCGCGCTCCCGCTCGGCTACTTCCTCACCCAGCAGCACGTCGGACGTCGCGAGGTGATCGGAGCGGCCGTGATCGTGCTCGGCCTGGCGCTCTTTGCGATCTTCGGCGATCCGGCGGGCGGTCGCGAGAACGCACCCGGAAGCGAGTGGGCGATCGCGATTGCGGCTCTGGCCGTGGTGTGCGCCGCGCTGCTGCTGTTCGCAGGGCGCGGCGGCTTGACGATGAGGGCGGCGATGTACGGGACGATCGCAGGGATCCTCTTCGGCCTCTCCGCGGCGCTGACGAAGCCAACGCTCGGTTACCTCCACGACTCGATCGGCGAGCTGCTCTCCCACTGGGAGCCGTATGCGCTGGCGATCGCCGGTGTGCTCGGCTTCGTGTTGCAGCAGGTCTCGCTCGGCACCGGGCGGCTTGCGCCATCAGTCGCTACGGTCTCGGTCGCGAACCCGGTCGTCGGCATCCTGCTCGGCACCGTATTGCTCGAGGAGCGGCTGAGCAGGCCCGTCTGGCACGTGGTCCTGGCGTGCATCGGGCTCGGCTTCGCGCTGGCGGGAGCGGTGGCGATCTCCATGGCCCGGGAGACGCGCAGGGACCCGGGAGTGCCGGTCCCGTCGGCGACCGAGGCCGCGACTACTTGAGCTCTATCCGCCCGCCCGCTCGTAGCTGAACCGCTGCATCACGCTGCCCTCGTCGGCGGGGTCGAACCAGATCGAGATCATCACCGTGCCGCGTGCGGCCGGGGACTCGGCCTGTTCGGCCGATTCGAGGGCGGCGCTCACGCCTCGCTCGGCGATCGCGGACAGTGCATCGGCGTTTCCTGCTCTTTGCGCTGCTTCATGTGCCTTTTCCCAGCAGCGCACCTCGACATGAAGTTCCTCACCGTCGTCGCGCCGGATCAGGTAGTCGACCGCCCAGCCGTGCTGCGAAGGGTCGGTGAGGTCGTGCGTCTCGAGTACCTCGGCCATCAGGCCGCCTCCTTCGCCTGGGAATCGTGGAGGACAACGAGCTCGTCTGCGAGATCGAGTCCCTCGGGCCGGTGGGTGATCAGTAGGACGCAGCGCTCACCCGCGGCGGCGAAGACATCTTCGATCAGGCTCTGGGCGGTTGGGGCGTCCAAGTGCGCGGTTGGCTCGTCCAACACGAGCACCTGCGCATCCGTGAGCAGCGTCCTGGCCAAGGCGATCCGCTGGCGCTGGCCGCCCGAGAGCTCGCGGCCCCGCTCGCCGACGAGCGTGTCGAGCCCCTCCGGAAGGCTTAGCACCCAGTCCAGGATCCGGGCCGAGCGCAGCGCGTTTTCGAGCTCCGCGTCCGTCGCGTCCGGTCGGGCCAGCCGGAGGTTCGCACGGATGGTCGTGGAGAACAGGTGGGCATCCTGGCCGGACACGGCAATCGCGCGGCGCGCGTCTTCTCGCCGGTACTCGCGCAGGTCGCGTCCGGCGAGGGTGACTCGCCCGGACTCGGGGTCGACGAAGCGGAGCAGGAGGTTCGCGACCGTGGTCTTGCCGCTCCCGCTGCGTCCCAGCAGCGCGACGCGACGTCCCGGCTCGAGCCTCAGGCTGACGCCGTCCAGGGCCGGCCGCTCGCCTGGTGCGTAGCGGACGCGAACGTCTTCGAGGGCGACTGTGAACGGCGCCTGCGGCGCCGGAAGCGGGTCGGCCGGGTCGACCAGGGCCGGTGGGCGGTCGGTCAGCTCGAGAATACGCTCACCCGCACCGACCGTCGCTCGGAGCTCGCGAAGCGCCTCCGGAAGCGGCTGGACCGCCTCGAACGCCGCCAGCGAAGCCAGCGCGAGGAGCGCGATCAGGGTCCGGTCGAGCGTGCCGGTCGCGTGCGCGGAGACCGCGACCGCGAGGACACCTGCCACCGTTGCGCCCGTGGCGAGGAGGCGCAGGCCGTCGCCCGTTCCGTCGGCCAGCGCCGCTCTGCGGGCGACCCGCACCAGGCTGCGGTCGGCGGTGCCGACCCGCTCGAGGCGGTCCGCCTCGCGCCCGTACGCGACGAGCTCGGCGCCACCGGCGAGCGTCTCGACGAGCTCGGCCGAGAGCGCTCCTCTTGCAGCGGCTTGCCGCGCCGACGCCCGCCGCGCGAGCGCGGCTGCGGCAACCGGAACGACGGTTCCCGCGAGGAGCAGGCCCGCCCCGAGCACGAGCGCAGCCGCCGGAAGGATCGCCGCGGCGACCCCGACCGCGCCTGCACCGGCGACGAGCGCGACGACGGGCGGGAGCAGCCCGCGTAGGTAGAGGTTCTGCAGCGAGTCGACGTCTGCCACGAAGCGCGCGAGCAGGTCGCCTTCGCGCCGGTCCCGGAGCTGTGCGGGCGAGAGCGGCTCGAGCTTGTCGTAGACCCGGGCGCGCGCATTGCCGAGGCTCTGCAGGGCGACGTCGTGCGAGACGAGCCGCTCGAGGTAGCGGGCGATCGGTCTCGCGAGGCCGAAGAAGCGAACGCCGACGATCGCGGCCGTGAGCGAGAGGATCGCGGGCCGCTCGGCTGCTCTCGAGATCAGATAGCCCGCCGTCCCCATCAGGCCGACGCCGAAGAGGATCGTGAGCGCGCCGATGAGCGCGGCGAGCGCAAGCCGCGGCCGCGGCACGCCCGCGAGAAGCGTCAGCCGGCGCACCGTTGCCGTCACGCCGCCTCCTCCCGTACCGCGCTGTCGTCCCCGAGCGCGACGACCCGGTCTGCGTGCGCGACGAGCTCGGGCCGATGGGCGATGAGCAGCACGGTTCGCCCCGAGCGCAGCCGCTCGACGGCCTCGGCGACGACGTCCGCACTCGTGCGGTCGAGATCCGCGGTCGGCTCGTCGAGGATCACGAGCGGTGCGTCCCGAACGAAGGCCCGTGCGAGCGCGAGCCGACGCTGCTCTCCGAAGGAGAGTGGCCGCCCTCCGTCGCCGACGAGCGTCTCGTAGCCCGATGGCAGGTCTCCGATGAAGCGGTCGGCGCCGGCGAGCACGGCTGCGTCGCGGAGGGCCCGTTCACTTGCCGCCTCGTCGCCGAGGCGGATGTTGTCGGCGACCGTTCCCCGGAAGATCGTCGGCCGCTGCGGCACCCAAGCGATCAGCCGCCGCCAGAGTTCCGGACGGCACTCGGCGAGGTCGATCCCGCCGACGGTTACACGTCCGGACACCGGCTCCGTGAACCGCAGCAGCAGGTTCGCGACCGTGGTCTTGCCGGCGCCGCTCGGGCCGACGAGCGCGACGGTCTCCCCCGGGAGCAGCTCGAGCTCGAAACGGTCGAGGACGAGGTCCCGGCGCGACGGATACGCGAAGGAGACCGACTCCAGCCGCACCGGCGTCTCGCGCGGGCTCGGCGGCACAAGACGGCCGCCGGTACCGACCGCCGGAGGCGCGTCGAGCAGCTCGAGCATCCGTTCCGCGACGGCCAGGCCGTCGGCGCTCGCGTGAAACTGCGCGGCAAGTTGGCGCAGCGGCAAGTAGAGCTCAGGCGCGAGTACGAGTACCGTCAGCCCGGCCTGGAGCCCGAGGCTCCCTCCGGCGAGCCGGACGCCGACCGTGACCGCGACGAGCGCGAGGCCGAGGGTCGCCGCCAGCTCGAGCACCGACCCCGACAGGAAGCCGACGCGCAGCGTCGCCATCGTGGTCCGCCGGTAGCGCTCGCCGACTTCCGCGAGCACCCCGGCCTGTGCGCGGCTGCGGTTGAAGGCCTGCAGCGTCGGTAGGCCGCGGACGACGTCGAGGAAGTGCCCGGAAAGGAGCCGCAATGCGTGCCACCGCTCCCGCGTTCGCTCCTCCGTGTAGCGGCCGATCAACCACATGAAGACCGGCACGAGTGGCAGCGTCAGGAGCATGACGCCTGCGGAGGTGAGGTCGATGGTCGCCACCCACGCGAGCACTGCGAGGGGCACGACCGAGGCGAGCACGAGCTGAGGAAGGTATCGGGCGAAGTAGGCCTCGAGCCCATCAACGCCCTGCACCGCGGATGCGGCTACCTCGCCTGCCTCGACCCCGTCGAGCGCGAGCGGCTGGTCGCGGAGCCTGCGCCGAACGAGCGCCAGCCGGAGCTCGGAGAGGACCGACGAAGCCGCGCGCCGGCCGGCCAGCTCGAAGCCCCAGGCGAGGGCTCCCCGGCCGGCGAACGCCAGTCCCAGCAGGACCAGGTCGCGCGAAATGTCGTGGAGCGACGCGCCTGCGAAGGCCCGGGCCACGATGCGGGCGAGCAGCGTCGCCTGAAGGAGCATGAGCACCGCGGCGGTCAGACCGAGGCCGACGTCGAGGGCGAGCAGGCGGCGCACGGGCCGGGCCTGCTGCACGAGCCGGCGGTCGAGCGCGCGCATGTTCAGCCCGAGCCGGCGGTCGGAGACGCCACCGGTTGCGGCTGCGGCTCGTCCCCTGCGACGCGGGCGCGGAAGACATGGTACGTCCAGCCCTGGTAGAGCAGCACGAGCGGCAGGAAGATTGCGGCGACGACGCTCATCACCTCGAGCGTGTAGTGCGCCGACGAGGCGCTGTCGACGGTGAGACTGTTCGCGAAGTCGGAGCTCGAGACCATCACCCGTGGGTACAGGCTGGTGAAGATCGTGGCGACCCAGAGCACCGCCGCCAGGGCGGTCATCACGAACGCCCACTCGCTTCGTCGTGCCAAAACGAAGAGCAAGGCGAGCGCGACGGCGGCGATCCCCAGCGCGGCCGGCAGGATCGGCGGGAAGACGTCCTTGTCGTTCCGGTCGACTGCGACCGCGACCGTCCATGACAGGAAGGCTGCGACGGCGAGCGTCGCGACGACCGAGAGGCGGCGAGCGGTGGCAGCCGCCCGCTCGCAGAGGTCGCCGGTGGTTCGCAGCGTCAGGAAGGTCGACCCGTGGAAGGCGAAGAGGAGCACGATCGTCAAGCCGCCAAGCACGGTGTAGCCGCTGAAGAGATCCCAGAACGTGCCCGAGAAGTCGCCGTTCGAGTCGATCGGCACGCCGTAGAGGAGATTCGACAAGCCGACGCCCCAAATCAGCGACGCGCCGAAGCTCCCGACGGCGTTTGCCCACAGCCACGCGGCGCGCCAACGAGGGCTCTCGTTCTTCTCCCGCCACTCGAACGAGACCACGCGGATGATTAGGAAGAAGAGAACGAGCAGCAGTGCGAGGTAGAAGCCCGAGAACATCGTCCCGTACCACGCCGGGAACGCGGCGAACGTCGCTCCGCCGGCGATGATGAGCCAGACCTCGTTGCCGTCCCAGACCGGCCCGATCGTCTCGAACATCTGACCGCGCTCTCGCTCGTCCTTCGGCAGGAACGGGAGCAGCATTCCGACTCCGAAGTCGAAGCCCTCGAGCAGGAAGTAGCCGCTCCAGAGGACCGCGATCAGGACGAACCAGAGGATCTGGAGGTCCATCAGTAGGTCACCGCCGGTGCGGGCAGCTCCTCTTGGGAAGTCGGCCGGTCCGGACGCGCGTAGCGCCGCATCAGCACGAAGTCGACGACGCCGAGGACGACGTAGAGCGTGATGAAGACGCCGAGGCTGATGCCGAGCCAGGTGGTGCTGACGTTCGGCGAGTTCGCCTTGCTGGTCAGCAGCAGCCCTTGCACGATCCACGGCTGGCGCCCCATCTCGGTGAGGATCCAGCCGGCGGTCGCGGCGATGTACGGCAGGGCGATCGCAACAAGCGCCGTCCACTGGAACCAGCGCGCCCGCTCGAGCTTCTTCCTCCAGTACAGCCACGCGCCGAGGGCGGCGACCAGGAACATCAGCACCCCGGCGAAGGCCATCACCCGCATCGACCAGTAGATGACCCTGACGTTCGGCATGTAGTTTTGCCCGCGGCCGTACTTGCGCTGCTCCTGGTTCTGGAGCGGGGTGAGGCCCTGGACCTGGCCGTCGAACGAGCCGGTGGCCATGTACGAGAGAAGCTTCGGGATCGTGATCGAGAAGCTCGGCGTCTGGTCATCCTCTGTGAAGCCGCCGATCTGGAAGAGTGAGAAGCCGCACGGCTGGCAGGTGGTCCACTGCGCCTCGGAGGCGGCGATCTTCATGCTCTGCGCGCTCGTGACGGCCTCCCCGAAGCGGTTGCCGACCACCAGCTGGAGCGCCGTCACCGGCACCGCCACGATGAGCGCCACCTTCGCCGCCTTCCGGAAGAGGTCGACGTCGTGACCGCGGAGGAAGTGCCAGCAGCAGATGCCGAGCATCACGATCGAGCCGAAGATCAGGCCGGCGAGGATCGTGTGCAGGAATGCGCGGAGCGCGAAGTCGTTCGACAGGAGCGCCCAGACGCTCGTCAGCTCGGCCTGGCCGTTGACCATCTTGTACCCGACTGGGTGCTGCATCCACGAGTTGGCGACGAGGATGAAGTAGGCCGACATCCAGGAGCCGACGACCACAATCCAGATCGTGGCCAGGTGGAGGCGCGGCGAGAGCCGGTTCCACCCGAAGATCCAGAGGCCGAGGAAGGTGGACTCCAGGGCGAAGGCGGCGAGGCCCTCGACCGCGAGCGGCGCCCCGAACACGTTGCCGACGAACCTCGAGTACACCGACCAGTTCATCCCGAACTCGAACTCCTGAACCAGCCCGGTCGCGACCGCGATCGCGATGTTGATCAGAAGCAGCGTCCCGAAGAAGCGCGTCAGCCGGAGCCATGCTTCGTTCCCGGTTCGGTGCCAGATCGTCTGCATGGTCGCCACGATCGGGCCGAGGCCCAGCGTGAGCGGGACGAACAGGAAGTGGTAGATCGAGGTCGTTGCGAACTGCAGCCGCGCGAGATCCACCACCGTCGAGGCGAGTGGGCTCATAGGCGCCGACGCTAGATCCGTGCCCTGTCGGCGACATCGCCCAATGGGGATGAAGCGTTTCCCGGGGTCGCAGCTGAGACTCTCGGCGGTGCCTGCTCTCGCCGTCCTCGCGCCCTCGGGCGACCAGGTCGTGCTCACCTTCGGCGACCAGCACGCTGTCGTGGTGAGCGTAGGAGGCGGCCTGCGCACGTACTCGGCCGGCGGCAGGCGGGTGCTCGACGGCTACGACGCCTACGAGGTCTGTCCCTCCGGCCGGGGGCAGCTGCTATTGCCCTGGCCGAACCGGATCGAGGACGGCCGCTACGACTTCGGTGGGCAGAGCTACCAGCTTCCCCTCGACGAGCCCGTGCGCAACAACGCAATCCACGGCCTCGTCCGCTGGTCCGAGTGGGCGGTTGCGGAGCGTGCGCCCGAGCGGGCCGTGCTGGAGCACACGCTCTTCCCGAGCCCGGGCTACCCGTTCACGCTCGCCCTCCGCGTCGCGTACGCGCTCGGCGAAGACGGGCTGACCGTGCAAATCGATGCAAGCAACGTCGGCTCGGAGCCCTGCCCCTACGGAGCGGGTGTCCACCCGTACCTCGCGGTTGACGGCGACCGCGTGGACGGGGTCGAGCTGCAGGTCCCGGCGGAGACGGTCCTGCCGTCGAACGATCGCGGCCTGCCGGTCGGCGAGTCGCCCGTCGCGGGAGAGCTCGATTTCCGCGTGCCGAGGCCGGTCGGGAACACCGTGCTCGACCACTGCTTCAGCGGGCTCGAACGCGACGCTGACGGCAAGGCGCGGGCCCGGGTCGGAAGGACGACGCTGTGGGTCGACGAGAGCTGGCCCTACTTGATGGTGTTTACGGGGGACCCGTTGCCCGACGTTGCGCGGCAGAGTGTCGCGGTGGAACCGATGACATGCGCGCCGAACGCGTTCAGGAGCGGCGACGGGCTGGTCGTGCTAGGGCCGGGTGAGACGCACTCGGGCGCCTGGGGGATCGCGCCGTGACGACGGTCACACGCCCGAAGGCGCCTCGTGCTCCCGCTTGAGAGCGGCGCGGCGCGCCAGCGCGCGCTGGAGGACGAGCGTGCCCGACGCCGCGATCACCAGCATCGCGACGTTCGTGCCGAGGACCCCGAGCGCGCCCAGGGCTTCTCCCCGCTCGCCGAGTCCCAGGGCGACGCCGAGGTAGGCGGCGGCGGGGATCGTCGTCACGGAGACGGCCACGCCCACGCCCGAGCTCGCGCGACTCTCGAGTGCCAGCATCCCCGCCACGCCTGCGGCGAGGGCCACCACGATCGTCTCGTTGTTCACCGTCGTGAGGCTCCCGAGGACCGTCGAGTCGATGTCGAAGCCCGACGGGACGAGGTCGAACCGGTTCTGTCCGTAGGCAGAGGCTGCCGCGGCTCCGCTCGTAAACGCCATCCCGAAGACGAGCGTCATGAGCGCCCGCCCTGCGAGGCGGGGGTGACGGTCGACCAGTCCGACACCGACGGCCGTGATCGGCAGCAGGTCGGGGCTGATCGCCATCGCGCCGACGATGAGGATGACGTTGTATTCGAGCACTCCGTAGCTGGCGATCACCCCTGCCACCAGCATGAATGCGAGGTAGCGCGCGATCGGCCGCGAGTTGCGCGCGGCCATGCCGATCACGTCCTCCCAGACGAGGCCCGCCTCGGCACCTCTCCCACTCGACCGGCCGAGCACCTCTTCCCGCGTGAGGATCACCTCGTCGTCGGGCACGCCGAGCCGACGCAGGTCGGCAAGGAGCTCGTCGACGCCTCTCGGATGGACGGTCGCGACCACGACCGCGTGCCCGGGCCGCGTCGCCGCGGTCTGTCTGACCCGGCTGACCTCGTCGTTCCCGTCGAGCAGCCGCACGACGGCGTCCATCGCCCCAGACTCGCCGAAGACCTCGAGCCTGATCACCGACCGAACCTATCCGCCCAGACCCCGATCCGGATCACCCGGTTTGTACGAGGTCGGATCGTCCTCGGGCGGGGACGATTGACGGCTCTGAGCCGGAGGTGAGGCATCGGTGCTGTCCACGAACCAGATCCTCTTCGGCCTAGGGCTCGTGCTCGTCCTCGCCGTGGGCTCGCAGCTGCTCGCGCGCGTGCTCGGCGTTCCGTCGCTCGTCCTCTTGCTGCCTGCCGGGTTCGTCGCAGGGATTGCGACCGGAGATGTCCACCCGGACAACCTCCTCGGGTCGCTCTACCAGCCATTCGTCACGATCGCCGTCGGCGTGATCCTGTTCGAGGCGGGGCTGAGGCTGTCGTTCGAGGAGGTCGTTCCGGGTGTCAGGAAGGTCGTCGTGCGGCTGGTGTTCGGAGGCGCTCTCCTGACGTGGCTCGCCGTCGCGGCGACGGTCGCGCTGCTCTACGACGGCATGGCTCACGGGGTGGCCTTGCTGATCGGGGCGATCCTCGTTGTCTCGGGCCCGACCGTCGTCCTCCCGCTGCTTGCCTTCATCCGCCCGACAGGGGATGTCCGTTCACTCCTGAAGTGGGAAGCGACGCTCATCGACCCGATCGGCGCGCTGCTCGGCGTGCTCGTGTTCACCGCAGTGAAGTCGGGGACCGGCTGGCGGCCGGGCGAGATGCTGGCGGACCTGGCCGTCGGCGGGCTGGTGGCGTTGGTCGCTGCGCCCACGTTGTGGCTGCTCCTACGCGAGGTCCAAAGGAGCGCGCCGCGTATGGTCGTCCCTGCCACGCTGATGGTCGTCGTCGCGGCCGTGGTCGCCGCCGACCTGATTCGCGAGGACACAGGTCTCGTCGCAGCTGTAGTGATGGGCATCGCAGTGGGGAACCAGCGGGCGATCGACATCAGCCTCTCGCTGTTCGAGTTCCAGGAAACGCTGGTCCAGCTCCTGATCGGCGTCCTGTTCGTGCTTGTTGCGTCGTCGGTCACTCCCGACGAGGTGAGATCCGTGCTGCCCGAGGCGCTGGGGCTCCTCGCAGTCATGATCTTCGTCGTGCGGCCCGCGGCGGTCGGGCTGGCGACGGCGGGCTCTCCCTTCAGTAGAGGCCAGCGGGCGTTCATCGGCTGGATGGCTCCGCGGGGGATTGTCGCAGGCGCGACGGCGTCGGCGTTCGGACCGGAGCTCGCGCAACAGGGAGTTGCGGGCGCGAGCAAGGTGCTTCCGATCGTGTTTGTCTCGATCTTCGGGACGGTCGTCGTCTACGGGCTCACCGCCGCTCCCGTCGCTCGGATGCTCGGAGTGGCCGGGCTCGGCCGCAGGCTTGTGCTCATCGTCAGCGGCCATGAGTGGGCGCGAGACATCGCGGCGGCGCTGAAACGGTCGGGAGTGGCCGTGCGCATGTGGGTCGGGCCCTTTGCTCACCAGTCGGCCGCACGAACCGCGGGGCTCGAGGCCGAGCGTGGCCGGATCATGGTCGACGCGATCAGCCGAGAGGCGGAGCTCGAGGAGGTCACCGACGCCTTGCTGTTGACGCGCAGCGACGACTTCAACAACCTCGGCGCCGCCGAGCTCCGGGACGAGCTCGGGCACGGGCACGTCTACCGGGTCGCGCCACACCCCCACGAGCCGGATCTGCTGCCGCCGTCGAGGGAAATCGGCATTTTCGGCAACCGCTCGCTTACGTTCGCCGAGTTGGACCGGCAGTTCGCCCACGGCGCGCACATCGTGACCAGAGACTCCACGGCGCAGGCTGCGGACGGCGACATGCCACTGTTCGCGGTCACACCAGAGGGAGGCCTGAGCATCGCGTCGGACGGGCGGCCTCCGAAGGCGCGGCTCGGGGACATCGTCATCGCCCTGGTCGAGGGTAGGGACGGCGGCCGCGCGCGAACGTAAGAACGTCGGCGAAGGCTGTTCGACACCTACGAGGGAAATGGGCGATCGTGGATTCGAACCACGGACCTCCGCCTTATCAGAGCGGCGCTCTAACCAACTGAGCTAATCGCCCGAGGGCGGCCAGTGTAGCCGCACCCAGGTCAGGGATGTCGGACCGGAAAAAGCCCGCCGATGGGCGTCTAAACAACTGCGGCATGAAGATCGGCGACATCGTCCTCCACGACGGCCGGCGCTACTACCTGCGCGGCCTAGATCCCATGAGCGTGCCCGACCGACAGGCAATCCTCGAGGACGCGCTCACGGGTGAGCCGCGCATGGTCCCGGTCGACGAGATCGAGCCCCTGCCGCCCGGAGAGAGGCCTCGTCTGCGCGGAGTTTGAGCCGGTACTCTGAGGCTATGAACGAAGCCGGGGACGACGCCTGATGTACGAGATGGTCATCTACGGCGTGAGCTTCGACCTGGTCGGCAAGCAGCCGATCGTCCTGCTGAAGACCGCCGACGGGAACAAGTTCCTCCCGATCTGGATCGGTCACCCCGAGGCCGCGGCAATCCTGATGAAGCTCCAGGGCGCGAGCACCCCGCGCCCGATGACGCACGACCTCGTCACGGACATGCTCGCCCAGCTCGATGCCCAGGTCACGCGGATAACGGTGACCGAGCTGAAGGAGAACACGTTCTACGCGAGCATCACCGTGCAGCAGGACGGGTCGGAGATCGAGATCGATTCCCGCCCGTCTGACGCGATCGCGCTCGCCGTGCGCGCCGAGGCGCCCATCTTCGCCGCCGAGGACGTGATCGAGGAGTCCGCGATCGAGTTCGAGGGCGAGGACGTGAACGAGGAAGAGATCGTCACCGAGTTCAAGCAGTTCCTCGAGCACGTCACGCCCGACGAGTTCGCCGAGACGTCCGACGACGATTAGCTGAACCCGCGCAGAGCACTCGGCCTGCGGCCGAGTCCTGCACGCTGGCTAGCCAAGTTCGCGCTTCGTCAGCTCGAGAATCTCTTCGAAGATCTGTCTTAGGCCGTCGCCCGAGAGCGGTCCGCGGTTCGCCCGCGCGAGGTATTGCAGCATCCACTCCTCACGCTCGGGATCGACGAACGAGAGCCCGCGCGACTCCTTGTAGCCCTTCAGCCGCGCGACGAGCTTCAGGCGAGCGTTGATCGCCTCGACGATTGCGCGGTCGTTGTCGGAGATCTGTTCCCGCAGCTGGCGGATGAGGGGGTCGTTCTCGCTCATGGCCTTCCTTGCAGCTTGACGTAGACGGGTGTCTTCGTGCTCCGGATCGCGACGGCGCGGTACGGGTACGTGACGCGCGGGATCGACCGGATCTCCCAGGGACGGCGTCCGCTCCCGCACGATGACGTCGACGCCGCGTCGCCGCTCCACGACGCGCACGACCCGAAGTGAGTAGCCGGTGCTCGAGCGCGGGCCAAGCGAGATCACGACCACTTGCTCTCGCGACCAGTCCACGCGGGGCGGGCCGGGCGCGCGGCCCGGCATCGTCGCTTCGAGTAGCCGCTCCAGCGGCGCCGGCGAGCGGTAGACGGCGGTGACCTTGCGCGTGAACTCGACGCGGCCGAGCTGCGGCGTCAGGTTCCGCCAGGCGACGTCGTGCTCGCCGCCGCGGCCCCACCACGCGTAGGCGAGCCAGGCGAGGGCCGCCACGGCGACCGCGGCCAGCGCGACGGCGCTACCAGTAGATGTAGACCGCGGTGCCGTAGGTCGATCAGCGAGTACACGCGGTACGCGACCCACAGCGGGATGCGCACGCAGCCGTGGCTTGCCGGGTAGGGCGGGACGCTGTGGTAGCCGTGGATCGCGAAGCCGCCGACGAAGAAGGACGAGTCGTACATCGCCTTCGCGTTGAAGCCCGGGACCCGGCTGTAGACGCGCCAGTGGCCGAGCGGCGTGTTCCCCGTCGCGCCGGTGGACACCGGCACGACCAGTGCTACCTGACCGTCGCGGACGATGAAGAGCACCTGGCGGCCCGTGCTCACCTCGACGTGGTCGCCGGGGTAGCGTGCACGCGGGATCTGGGCCTGCTGCAGCTCGCGCCAGACGCGAGCGTCGACCGTGCCCGTGCGGGGCAAGCCGTGCAGCTTCTGGAACGCGATCACCGCGTCCAGGTCGTCCATGCCGTAGTAGCCGTCCACGCGGCCAAGGGCGAAGTGGAGCTCGTGCAGCCGCCGGTCGAGCTCGTACACGCTCGGGCCCGCCGAGCCGGGGCCGAGTGACGGTAGGAACACGATTCGCTCGAGCGCGCGGCGCGCGGCGAGGTAGCCCGGCGCCGGCTGCAGCGTCACGCGGATGCGGTAGACGCCGGCGCGTCCGGTCGCGAGCTGGAAGCGCGCCCGCCCGCGGAAGGAGCGCTTGGCGACGATCCGGCCCCCTCGCGTGACCCGCACTGTGACCAGCCCTGCGGCAGCCGGCTGCTCGCGGACGAACAGGGAGAGCGGCCGTCCGAGCTGTCCGGAGCCGCTGAAGGCCGTGTCCAGGGTCGGGCGGACGAGCAGCGCGACCTGGTTCGAGACCGCGCTCGCGTAACGGACGGTGTAGCGCGCTTCGGCCGTGCCCACGCGGCCGCGCACGACGAAGCTGCCGTTCCGGGTGGTTCGCGTGGTCGCGATTCGCTGCCCGTCGCGGTAGAGGGCGATGCGCGCGCCCTTCGCCACGGGGAGGAGCCGGCCGCGGAACCGCGCGAGCTGTCGGAAGTGGCCGCTTCGCGGGCCGGCAAGCATGAGGCCGGTCGCCGTTACGACGACCGTCGCCTGTGCGGTCTCGCCGCCCGCGTTCGTTGCGGTCACGCGCGCGGTGAAGCGCCCGGCCGCGTAGGTGTGCTGGACGACCGCACCGTCGGCGCCGGTGCCGTCGCCGAGGTCCCAGTGGTAAGTGGCCGCATCGCCGGTCGCCGTCAGGGTGACCGCCAGCGGCGCCGCGCCGGTCGCCGGCGTCGCCTGCGCCGTCAGTGCAGGAGGTGCCGCGCGCGCCGCGGGAGCGAGCGTCAACGCCGCCAGGAAAACCGTTGCACGCCGCACGCGATCAGCATAGAGCAGCTACCGGGCAAGAGCTTCGGCCAGCGCGAGGCCGTTGAAGCAGGCGTGCAGCAGCATCCCGGGGTAGAGGCTGTCGGTGCGGACTCGCACGATTGCAACTGCAACGCCGAAGAGGAAGAGCGCGGGGAACCCCTCGACGAGCCCGTGGTCGGCCGCGAACGCCGCTGCGGTTCCCGCGACGGCAATGACGGTTCCGAACCGCGCGAGCAGCGCGAAGCCGACGCCGCGGAAGGTGAACTCCTCGGCGATGGGCGCGACGATCGCGACGACGACCGCGTTGAGCGCGTACGGCAGCGCCTTCGAGGAGTCCCAGTGCTTCGGCTCGAGGCCCTGTTCCTGCGTCGCGTGCAGGATCGCCTCGAGCGCCACCTCGGCGGCCAGGAGCGCGATCAGCACGACGAGCGTGAACCCGAGCGCCCTGGGCCAGGAGCGCGGCCGACGCAACGCGAGCTCCTCTCGCGAAAGACCCCGCGCGATCCACAGCACGAGCGCAAGGGTGATCGCGTAGAAGATCACCCCGCTGATCGCGGTGTCGTAGCGGTAGAGCGTGTCCGGGGGCGGCTTGCCCGAGATGAAGCGGCTGGCGTAGTTCAGGGCGGCCAGCGAGCCGACGAGCGCGAGCCAGCCGGCGAGCTTTGCGTTGCGCGTCTTCATGTGAGTGCCTTGACGGCCTGGGCGAGCGGCGCCGGCGCGAAATGCATGCCGGCCGCCGACGCTCCGGCTTCGTCGGACTCGCTGTCGCCGACGTGCAGCGCACGGCCCGGCTGCACCCGGAGACGCTCGAGCGCGAGCGTGAAGACGGCGAGGTCAGGCTTGGGCGCGCCGGCCTCGGCGGAGGTCACCACGGTCACGTCGCCGAGGCCGAGGGCCTGCAGATGCCGCGCGAGGCCGTAGTCCCAGTTCGAGATGACCGCGAGGGCAAGACCGTGGCGCCGAAGGTTCGCTAACGCCGCTCCCGCGTTCGGCAGCAGCTCGAACTGCATCGCAGTCACGAAGCCGTCCACGAACGCCTCAGGCGCGAGGTCCGACTCCAGCTCGCCGAGGATGATCGCGACACAGCGGTGCCGCAGGTCGTAGAGGCTCGCCTCGTCCCGGCCCTCGAACGAATGCTCGCGGTAGTAGGCGCTCTCCTTCGCGAACGCACGCGCGACCGCCTCAGCGTCGCGCTCGACCCCCAGGGCGGCGAGCCCGTCCCGCAGCGGCGGCACCGGATCCGTGAGTCGGACGAGCGTGCCGTACGCGTCGATCGTGACCGCGTCGAGCTCGGCGAGCCGCATCAGGGATGCAGGATCCGCGCAACCTCGACCAGCGCGGTCCCGACGGCCGGCCCCGCCACGCTCGCCTCGGGTGGCAGCAGCGCGAAGTGCCCTGCCTTGACGGCGCGCAACCCGCGTGTCCCCGGCCGCGACCGGAGCTGCCTCAGCGTTCGGCCGCTCGCGGCGGTCGCGAGGTAGAAGTCGGGGTCGAACTGCCTGAGCCGCTGCAGGGGAAACGGTCCCTGCTCCGGGCTCGCGCCGGCGACGCTGCGGCCGTGCGCCTCCGCGACCAGGTCGCCGAGCAGGCCGCGGCTCGAGACCGTGGAGAAGTCGCCGTCGTCGACGAAGGCGGTCACAACGTTCGTGCCGGCGAGCCTTGTCGCGACCGCTCGTCTCTTGGCCTGGATCGCGGCGGTGAGGCGCCGGGCCTCGATCGGGGTCCCGGTGATGAGGCCGATCTCGCCGATCCCCTGGACCACGTCATCCAGCGAGCTGCTGGGCTCGACGTAGACCTGCGCCTTCGTCGCTGCGCGGGCGCGAGCGAGGTCGAGCGGGTCGATGCCGCTCGAGGCCACGATCAGGTTGGGCTTCGCCTTGCGGATCGCGTCGACGAGCGGCAGGCCGACCAGCGTGTCGTTGACCGGCACGATTCGCCGGCCGAGCCCGAGCGAGCGCAGGATCTGGCGCGGCCCCGCGCCGACCGGGACGATCCGGTGCGGTGCCGAGTTCACCACGGTCGCCCGGTCGCCGCCGCCCTGCACCGTGACGGGGTAGCTCTCGGCCAGCGCTCCCGTCGGTTCCTTCCGCTCGCCGCAGGCTGTGCCGGCAAGAAGCAGGAGTGCCGCCGCCCCAGCGAGCGCGATTCTCACGCGACCCACTGCCAGAGCGCCCACTGGGCCACCGAGACCCCGAGCAGTAGCGAGCTGACGGCGACGATCGCGGTGTGGGCACGCGGACGGCCGCCGATGACGGCGAGGGCGAGGAAGAGCGGGAAGATGGTCAGGCCGAAGCGCGGCAGCGAGAGCAACGGCCAGCGCTCGCTCGGGACGCTCAGCGGAATCGCGAGGCTGACCGCCGCGAACAGCCCATACGGCGCGCCGAAGCGCCGCCAGGCGATCACTGTTAGCACGACGAAGAGCACGAGGAACGCGAGCGTTTCCAGGTTCAGGGTCGCCACCCGGATCGGATCCGCGTCCTGCACCGGCGCCCAGTAGCGATGGGTGTGCGAGCCGGAAGCGAGCTGCTCGATCCCGGCCCAGCCCGCCCGGAGCCCGTCCCAGATCCCGCCGAGCGGGCCTGCCGGCGAGAGGTTGCGGTTCCAGCGGTGCTGCGCCCCGAGGAACAGCCACGCGTCGCCCTTCGCCTGCCAGAGGTAGAGCGGGTACGCCGCGAAGACGAGCGGCGCGACCAGCAGGCCGGCGAAGGCGCGCAGCCGGTCTCGCTGCTGCCACGCGAGCAGCGCCAGCGCGGGCAGGAGAGCGAGCGCGGTCGGCCTGGTGAGCAGCGCGAGCCCGGTCACTGCTCCCGCGGCCAGGAATCGTCCTCGCTCGGCGAGCACGAAGGCCGCCAGCGTGAGCAGCAGGTAGAGCGACTCGCTGTAGACCGCCTGGAGGAAGAACGCAAACGGGAAGAGCGCGAGGTAGAGGACCGTGCGGCGACCTCCGTCGGCGCCGAGTCGCTCTTCGGCGACGCGGTACATGAGCAGGAAGGCACCGAGCGCTGCCGCCAGCGAGACGAGGATCCCGGCGAGCACGTAGTGGCCAAAAAGGACGCGTCCTACGAGGCCCGCGGCCCCCGGGTAGAGCGGGTAGAACGCGGCCGAGCCGGCCCGCGCGTACCCGTGCTCGGCGATGCCGAGGAACCAGACGCTGTCCCAACGCGCCCAGACGTCGGTGAAGGCGCCGAGGTCGTGTGTGAGCGACGGGATGTCCCAGACGTCCGCGCGCGGGTGCCGGTTCGGCACGAATACGAACAGCGAGAACAGCGCCGCGGCCCAGATCGCGGCACGCGTCCAGAGGAAGATCTCCGGCGCGGGGTTTCCGGCGCGCGGCAGCCGCAAATCGCGGCGTGCCGTCCGCTTCGGCGAGCGCACCCGTTGACCGGCGGACACGGCGCGCGATGATACTCGGATGGCCGAGCGGCACTTCACTCCCGAGGAGGCCAACCTCCTGCTGGAGCAGGTCCGGCCGGTGGCGGAGTCGCTCGTCGCGCACCGGCGCGCCTTCACGATTGCGGCCGCCCGGCGGGCGCGTCTCGCGCAGCGGATCTCTGGGAACGGCGGCGATTTCGACCCACAGGAGCCGAGCGAGCTGGACGAGCAGCTCGAGCTGGAGGCCGAGGCGGTCGCGCGCGCGGTAGAGGAGCTGCAGGGGCTCGGCGTCCTGGTCAAGGACCTCGACCGCGGGCTCGTCGACTTCCCGGCCTTGCGCGATGACGAGGAGGTGCTGCTCTGCTGGGAGGTCGGTGAGGCCGCGGTCGCCTACTGGCACGGTCTCGAAGAAGGCTTCGCGGGCAGGAAACCTTTGCCTCTCGACTAACCCGCTTCTGATATGTCGGACTGGCACCGCCTAGCCGTCTTCGGCGCGGTCCTGCTCGTCACGTTTGTTGTTGCCCGCATCGTCGACCGCAGGTTCGCGCGCCGCGACCTCCCACCGGAGGTGGTCACGCGCTACCAGGTGCTGCGGCGCACCGTCTTCACGCTGATTGTCTTCGTCGGCGTGCTCTCGGCGCTGCTGGTGATCCCACAGGTGCGCGCGGTCGCCACGGGGATCCTCGCCTCCTCGGCCGTGATCGGGATCATCGTCGGCTTCGCGGCACAGCGGACGATCGGGAACTTCATCGCGGGGCTGCTGATCGCGTTCGCCCAGCCGTTGCGGCTGGGCGACTACGTCGAGACCGCAGGTATTACGGGCGTGGTCGAGGAGATCGGCCTCACCTACACGTTCATTCGCATCGACGACAACGACCGCCTCGTCGTCCCAAACGAGAAGATCGCCTCGGATACCATCCGGAATTCGTCCATTCGCAGCCGAAAGAAGCTCGCGCACGTGACCGTCCAGGTTCCTCTCGACACCGATCTCGAAGCCGTCCGAACGCTGCTGCGCGAAGCCGCGCAGGACGAGCGCGCGGAAATCGCGGTGACGGAGCTCGCGGACAAGGCGACAGTGCGGGTCAGCGTCTGGGCGCCCGACGAGCCGAGCGCGGAGCGGCTCGAGCACGAGCTCCTCCTGCGCTCACACGCACGACTGCGCGAGGCCGGGGTCTTCGCATGACGCCCCCGCCGCCTCCGCCCCGCGGGCGCGGCCGCCGGCAGGACGACGAGCTCGAGCACGTCCTGCGGCAGAGCCGGCGCCGCCGCGGCCGCAGAAAGGGCAAGCGTAAGCGGCGCACCGCGCTGATCCTCGTGGTGTTGCTGGTGATCGTTCTGGCGGCCATCGCCTCGGGCGTCGGTGCGGTCGCGAAGTTCCGTTCCGACTGCAGCCTGAAGGACCTGAAGCCGGTCCAGATCGGCCAGAACTCCTTCGTGTACGCGGCCGACGGCTCGCTGCTCGGAGCGATCCCGGCCGAGCGGAACCGACAGCCGGTGGCGCTCTGGCGCGTCAGCCCGTGGATGCGCAAGGCGACGGTCGCGATCGAGGACCACCGCTTCTACGAGCACGGCGGCGTCGACTACGAAGGCATCGCGCGCGCGGCCTGGAAGGACCTTCGCGCCGGCCACGTCGTCCAGGGCGGCTCGACGATCACGCAGCAGCTCGTCCGGAATCTCTACATCTCGAAGGAACGGACGCTGAGCCGGAAGGTCAAGGAAGCGTGCCTCGCGATCAAGCTCTCGCGCGCCCGCTCGAAGGACTGGATCCTCGGCCAGTACATGAACCAGGTCTACTACGGGAACCACGCCTACGGGATCGAGGCGGCGTCGCAGACCTACTTCTCCAAGCACGCGCGCTTCCTCACGCTTTCGCAGGCCGCACTGCTCGCGGGTCTTCCGCAGGCCCCGTCGGTGTACGACCCGCTGCACAGGCCGGCGGCCGCGATCGAGCGGCGGGATCAGGTCCTGCGCGCGATGCGCGACAACGGCGACATCACCGAGGCGCAGTACCAGACGGCGGTCGCGCAGGTCGCGCAGAAGGACCTGCGGCTGAGGCCGGGAAAGCTCTACACGCGCATTCGCGAGCCGTACTTCTTCAGCTACGTGCGCGACGAGCTGATCGCCGAGTACGGTGCGAACACCGTCCGCAGCGGCGGCCTCAAGGTCTACACGACGATCACCCCGCGTCTCCAGATCGCTGCGCGCAAGGCGATCCGCGACACGCTCTCCCTGCGCAACGACCCGGCCGCCGCGGTCGTGTCGATCAACCCGGCCAGCGGTGCGATCCGCGCGATGACCGCGGTGACGCCCGGGCGGTACGGCAACCAGTTCAACCTCGTCGCGCAGGCGCGCCGCCAACCCGGCTCGACGTTCAAGACGTTCGTCCTCGCCGCTGCGATCGAGCAAGGCATGAACCCGAGCACGACCTACTACACGTCCGCGCCGTTCCACTACCAGCCCGACCCGTACACGCCCGCATGGGACGTGCAGACCTACGACCACTCGTACTCGGGCTCGATCTCCGTGGAGAGCGCGACCCTCGCGTCCGACAACACGGTGTACGCACAGCTGACCCTCGACGTCGCCCCCGAGAAGGTCGCGGAGATGGCGCACAAGCTCGGCGTCCTCTCGCACCTCGACGTCGTGCCGGCAATGGGCCTCGGGGCCGACGCGATCTCGCCCCTCGAGGAGGCCTCGGCGTACGCGACCCTGGCCGCGGGCGGCGTCTACTCGAAGCCGATGGCGATCCGCAAGGTCGTCCTCGCCAACGGCCGCGAGGACACCGACGCCGGCTGGGGCCAACCGCAGCGCAGGCGCGTGATCTCGGACGGCGTCGCCTACGAGGTGACGAAGATCCTCGAGCAGAACATGCTCTCGGGCACGGGCGTGGGCGCCTACTTCGGTCGCCCCGCCGCCGGCAAGACCGGCACGACCGACAACCACGCCGACGCCTGGTTCTCGGGCTACCTGCCGCAGCTGGAGACGACGGTCTGGGTCGGGTACCCGCAAGGTGAGATTCCGATGGAGAACGTGCACGGGATCTCGGTCGCGGGTGGCACGTTCCCCGCGACGATCTGGCGGTTGTTCATGGAACAGGCGATGGGCAACATGCCGGCGCTGACGTGGCAGGACCCGCGCGACCCGGTGGAGTGGAAACCGTTCACGCAAGGCCAGTACGGCTCGAGCCTGCGGCCGACTACGACGTACTACTACTCGCCGACGACCACCTCGCCGACGACGACCGGCGGCAATAACGCGCCGCCGCCTCCGCCTCCGCCCCCGGCGACGACGGGGCGGACGATCACCACCGCGCCCCCAGCGCCTCCTCCTCCGCCCGAGCCGCCACCACCCCCGGTGCCTCCGCCTCCGCCACCACCGCCGGCGCCGGGGAAGTAGGCGTATGGCGTCCGACTAGTTCCCGCGTGTCGGGTGGCCATTTCAGACGGACGCGCCCGCCAAGCCGGCACGCCCTGAAAGCGGCGCCGCAAGCGGCGCTTCGGGTGAAGCCGGCGCTGCGCGCTGCGCTCGTCGCGATCCCGGTGTACCTGGCCGCGTGCGCGGTGCCCGACGGCGGTCTCTTCCGCGCGGCCCGTTTTCGCGACGTGCACGTCTACCAGGGCTACGCGGAGAAGCTGTTGGACGGGTCGCTGCCCTACCGCGACGTGTTCGTGGAGTACCCGCCGGGTGCGTTCGCCGTCTTCCTGCCGCCGACGGCGTTCGGCGCGGACCATTACAACGCCGCCTTCAAGACGCTGATGGCGCTCTGCGGCGCGGTGACGATCGTGCTCGTCGCGCTGGTGCTCGCCGAGCTTGGCGCCTCGCAGCGTCGGGTCTGGATCGGCGTCGGGCTGCTCGCGCTCTCTCCGATCGCACTCGGGCCGATCTCGCTCAACACCTACGACGCGTGGCCGGCGCTGCTGACAGTGCTTGCGCTCTGGCTGCTGCTGCGCGGGTGGGAACTACCCGCGTTCGCCGTGCTGGGGCTCGCGGTGAGCGCGAAGGTCTACCCGCTCGTGCTCGTGCCGCTGGCGGGATGGTTCGTCTGGCGTCGCGCCGGAACGCGGCAGGCCCTGCTCGCGCTCGGCGTGCTGGTGGTCGTCGCGGCCGCGGCGATCGCGCCGTTCGCGGCCTACGCGCCGCACGGCGTCTACGAGAGCTTCCACGCGCAGGCGACCCGCGGCCTGCAGATCGAGAGCCTCGGCGCCTCGTTCCTGCTCGTGCTCGACCGGCTCGGGCTCTACCACGCGCGTGTCGTCGAGACGACCGGCGTTGCCGGGCGAAACCTCACGGGCGGCGCCGCCGAAGCCGTGGCGGGGCTGCTGCTCGCGCTCGAGGCCGTTGCGGTCGTCACCGTCTGGGTGCTCTACGCGTGGTCTCGCGACCTGCGCGGGCGGCTGCCGCTCGCCTTCGCCGCGGCGGTGGCCGGCTTCCTCGCCTTCACGAAGGTCTTCTCGCCGCAGTACCTCGTCTGGCTGCTCCCGCTGGTCGTGGCTGCTGGAAACACCGTCGCGATCGCGCTGGCCGCAGCCGCAGTCGTCCTCGCGCAGGTGTGGTTCTTCCACTACGGCGCGCTCTTCCGGCTCGAGTGGCCGGTGTGGCTCCTGTTCGTCCGCGACCTGGCGATGGTCGCCCTCTACCTCGCGCTCGCCGCCTCGCTCGCGCGTTGGAAGATCAGGATGCCGTCGCGCTCGAAGACGAGCCGCCACTCGGGGTTGCGCCGCAGCCAGGAGAGCTGGACGGCCGTCGGCAACGGTGCGAGCCGGTCGGCGTAGCCGGGTGCGGTCTCGTCGGCCGCCACCCACTGCGCGTCCTGCAGGAACGGAAAGCTGAGCACGCGCCGGCGGGCCGAGAGGTGCGCGCCGAGGGAGTTCGTCGCGCTGACGACGGCGTGGGGCGGGATCAGCCGGAGCGCGCGGGCGGCGATCCGGTCGTGCTCGCTGACGTCGGCTGCGCGCGCCTGGTGCTGCTCGCCGCCCGGGAAGTAGCGCCAGAGCGGGACCGGGCCGAGCAGGTAGTTCGCGGCGAGCGCGACGACGACCACGATCGTCGCGACCGGGATCCGCGGCGGGAGACGCTTCGCGCCGAAGACTGCGGCCGCGATCAGTACCGGGATCAGGCCCGCCGTGTAGTGGAAGCGGATCGACGTCTGGGTGGTCGCCGCCGAGAGGAGGTTGATCGCAAGCTCGGGGACAGCGGCAATCAGTGCCAGCGGCGCCAGGACGACAAGGAGCGCGAGGGGAAGCACGAGCTGGGCCAGGTAGCCGAGCCCGCGGCCGGTGGCGGCGGTCGTGACGATCTTCCACGGGTCGGTGAGCGCCGTGTGCACGATTCCGCCGGGCGTGCTGCCGACCTCGCTGTAGCGCGTGAAGAAGCTCGAGGTGCCGGCCCGGTTGAAGTGCGGGATCACGACTTCGATCGCGATCAGCGCCGCGGCGACACCGGCCGCGGCGACGGCGGCTCCCGTCCAGCGGCGGCCGTGCGCGAGTGCGTACCAGATGCCGAGGCCGGCGACCACGAGCGCGATCTCCTCCTTTGTCGTCGCGGCCAGGACGGCGCAGGCCGCGAACGGCAGCAGTCGGCCCTCGTCGAGGAACCAGATGGCGTAGAGGAGGAGCGGGCACGCGAGCGCGACGGGGTGGAACTCGTTCAGCGTCAGCCACTGCGTCGGGGGGTAGATCAGGTACGCGAGCGCGAAGCCGAGAGCTGCTCGATCGGCGCCGAGGTGCTTGCGCGCGAGCCAGAAGACGGGCAGCGCGCCCACGGCGACGGCGACGGCCTGCGCGACCAGGAGCACGTCGGGGCTCGGCCACATGAGCCAGAGCGGGGCGAAGGCGGCGAGGATCGGATCGAAGTGCGCGCCGAGGCGCGAGATCTGATCGCCGCGCAGGCCGGTGATCTCCAGGGGGTGGCCGTGCGCAGTCGACCAGACCGCCTGCACCATGTTGCCGAGGTCGAAGCGCCCGGTCGAGAACGCGCGGTGACGAAGGATCGACAGCGCCGAGAACCCGGCCGCATAGGCGCCGATTGCGGTCCACAGGAGGACACGGCTGGTCGGGCGAGGGACCGTCACGCGACGCGCTCGAGGATGGTGCGCCAGCGGCGGCCGAGGACATCCTCGCTCGCCTGCGCTTCATACGCGGCGCGGCCTCCGGCGGAGAGGCGGCCGGCGAGCTCCGGGTCGGCTGCGAGCCGTCGCAGCGTTTGCGCGAGCGCCTCAGCGTCTCCGGGCGGCACGAGCAGCGCGCTCTCGCCGTCCACGAGCAGCTCGCGTGCGCCAGGAGTGTCGCCGGTCACCAGCGGGGTGCCGCAGGCGATGGCCTGGAAGGCCTTGTTCGGGATCACGCGCAGCGCTTTCGCCGAGGTGCCGAAGATCCCGAGCGCGCAAACGGCCCGATGGAGCTCCTGCGGCAGGCGCTCGTAGTCGACCCACGGGATCCAGTCGACGTTCGCGGGGCGGCTGCGGGCGAGCTCGTCGAGCTGGCCGCTGCCGACGAGCCGAAAGCGCAGCTCGGGCGCCGAGCGGGCCGCGGCGAGGATGGTCTCGAGGCCGTGCAGCGGGATCAGCTTGCCGACGAACAGCACCCTTACAGAGTCGTCCGGTGACCAGCCGGGCGCGAAGATCCGGTCCTCGGCGCCGACGAACGCAACCTCGATCCGATCGTGCGGGAGGCCGGCGAGCTCCGCGAGGTGGTCTCCGTGCGCTCGTGTGTCGGCGACGACGAGGTCGGCGGCGCGGAAAGCCCGTCGGTCGACGGCCTCGAGCGCCCGCGCCGGTGCGGACCCGGGCCGGAAGCGGCCGCGGTCGGCGACGAACGTGTCGGCGAGCGAGACGAGCGGGTTGAAGACGACCGGCCGGCCACGGGCAGCACGCCGCGCCGCTGGGAGGTCGAATTGCCCCGGATAGCCGACGATCAGCGCGTCGTAGGTGGAGCCCGGCCTTCGGAGCAGCCGGAGCTCGGCGGCCGCGAGCCGAGCCGCGGCGCCCGTCCCCGCGCGCCAGCTGTAGCGCCTGCCGTCCCAGACCGGGACGTGGTGCTCATCGACCTCGACGCCGGCCCGCCGCAGGCACGAGATCACCTGTGCGTTGCGCGGGTACTCGCGCTCGTAGGTGCCGAAGTAGAGGACGCGCATCAGCGTGTGGCCGCCGTTTGCCTCAACTCGTGTGGTTAAGGCGCACCCAGCCTCCTCCCCACTGCGAGCCTATCCCGCCGCGGCGCACGCATGTGTGACGCCTTCGTGCCGAAACCGTGACGTCTAGCGCAGCACGTCCTCGACGTGCAGCTCCGTCCGCTCCCGCGGCCCCGCTCGCTCCTCGTGCTGGCTCGTGATCAGCTCGCTGATTAGCCCGAGCGAGAAGAACTGCAGCCCCACGACCACCAGGAGCACGCCGAGGATCAGCAGCGGCCGCTGTCCGATCGCGTGCCCGTCGATCTTCAGCGCGGTCAGGTACAGGAGCACGCCGAAGCCGAGCGCCCCCAGCAGCAGGCCAAGGCCGCCGAAGAGGTGGAGCGGTCGATAGCGATAGCGGCCGATGAACGAGACCGTCAGGAGGTCGAGGAACCCACGGACGTAGCGCTCCATCCCGTACCGCGAGCGGCCGTGCTCGCGCGGCCGGTGGTTGACGGGCAGCTCGGCGACGCGGTGGCCGCGGTAGTGCGCGAGCACGGGGATGAAGCGGTGCAGCTCGCCATAGAGCCGTAGCCCCTGGACCACCTCGGCACGGTAGGCCTTGAGCCCGCAGTTGAGGTCGTGCAGGCGCAGCCCCGAGACGCGCCCGGTCACCCAGTTGAAGATCTTCGACGGGACACGCCGGGTGAGCGGGTCGCGGCGCCGTGTCTTCCAGCCGCTGACCAGGTCGAACCCCTCGTCGAGCTTCGCCAGCAGGCGCGGAATCTCCGCCGGATCGTCCTGGAGGTCGGCGTCGATGGTGACAACGACGTCGCCCTCTGCATGCGCGAAGCCGGCCCCGAGCGCCGCTGCCTTGCCGAAGTTCTTGCGCAGGCGGATCACGCGAACATTGTCGTGTGCGCTGTGGAGCCGGGTCAGCGCCGCGTAGGAGCCGTCGGCGGAGCCGTCGTCCACGAACACCGCCTCCCATGGCCGGCCAAGTGGCTGGAGCGCGGACTCCAGCTCGTCGTAGAGAAGCGCGACCGTCCGCTCCTCGTCGTGAACGGGCACGACTACCGAGATCATCGGCGGCTCAGCGTATCCGGCGCGCGTACGGTATGCGCGGTCGTGGCCGAGCTCTTGACCATGGACGAAGCGCAGCGACTCGTGCTCGAGCGCGTGCGCCCGTTGTCGTCGGAGCGAGTGCCGTTGGAGCACGCCGCCGGCCGCGTGCTGGCCGAGGCGGCGCGTGCGGCCGTCGACCTGCCGCCGTTCCCGAGCTCGGCGATGGACGGGTTCGCCGTTCGTGCCGAGGACGTTCCGGGGAAGCTGCCCGTCGTCGCCCGCGTAGCGGCCGGCAGACCCGCACCGCGCGCACTCGCGCCACGCGAGGCGATGGCGATCGCGACCGGCGGCGTCGTTCCGGAGGGCGCCGATGCCGTCATCCCCATCGAGTATGTTGTCGAGCGTGACAACAGCGTGGAGATTCCAGATCCTGCCGCGGTGGGTGCAAATGTCCGTCCTCGGGGCGGTGATCTACGCGCCGGCGACGAGGTCGTGCCGGCAGGCACACGCCTCGGGCCCGCGCAGCTCGGCGCGCTGGCAGCGGCCGGTGTCGCGGAGGTCGACTGCGGCTCGATCCCGCGGGCCGCCGTGCTTGCGACGGGGACCGAGCTTCGCCGACCGGGCGAGCTGCTCGGGCCGGGCGAGGTCTACGAGGCGAACGGGCTGATCCTCGAGACGCAGCTGAGGTCGGCGGGCGCTTCCGTCGAGCGCCTGGCGGCTGTGGCCGACGACGAGGACGCCCACCGCGAGGCGATCGCGCGCGGGCTCGAGCACGACGTGCTCGTGACCTCGGGCGGCGTCTCCGTTGGGCCGCACGACCTCGTCCGGCGAGTCGAGTCGCAGCTCGGTGTCGACGAGGTCTTCTGGCGAGTTGCGGTCAAGCCCGGCAAGCCGGTGTCCTTCGGCGTGCGCGACCGGACGCTCGTGTTCGGGTTGCCGGGAAACCCGGTCTCGTCGCTCGTGGCGTTCGAGTTATTCGTTCGGCCTGCGATCCTGGCGCTTCAGGGAGTTGCCGACCCCTTGCCCCCGTTCGAGCCCGGGACGCTGGTGGCTGCCGTGAAGCGAAACCCCGCGCGTGACGAGCTGATGCGGGCCCGGCGCAACGCGAGCCCGGACGGCGCCGCGGTCGAGCTCGAGCCCGTCGTCGGCCAGGAGTCGCACATGATCGCCCGCTCCGCCAACGCCGACGTGCTCGTGCTCGTCCCGCGCGGCGACGGTGGGCTCGAGGCCGGTTCGCGGGTGCGTTACCTCAGGCTCTCCTGAGGCCGCTCACCCCTGCGCCGAAGCGAGTGGCGCTGCGGCGAGGGTCGCTGTGGGCGGCCGGAAAGCGGGCGAGCCACGCGGGGTGACTCGCACCAGTCGTGCGTAGGCGATGTACCGGTGCGAGGCGAAGAACCGCGGATGGCAGGCCTGTAGCTCGACGATCTCTTGACCGTGTGAGCGGAGGACCGAGAGGTTGTTCGCCGAGACGATGCGGTGCTTGAAGACGCGATACGTGAACGTCCCGTACGGCACCTCGAGCGTCACCAGATCACCGGGTTCGAGCCGTTCGATGTGCGCGAACGGCGCCAGGTACGTCGTGCGGTGACCGGCGATGTAGATGAGCTGCCCTTCGCCCGGCATGTAGGTGCGGCGGTCGCGGCCGGGGCCTTTCTTGAGCGACTCGTCGTCGGTTCCTTCGACGAGCACCATGTTCAGCCCGAGCCGCGGGACGCGAATGCGGCCGATACCCTCCCCGCGCTTCGCGTCCAGCCGGTAGCGCCGTGCCTGCGCGCGGATCTGCCCGGTCGTCGCCACCAGCGACGCTCCGGGCTTGACCGGCGGCGCGTGGTACGCGTCGGCCTTCCGCTCGTAGCTGTCCGAGAGCTGGTGTTGCTTCCAGCTCGTGTACAGCGCCGTGAACGGGTCCTGCCAGCGCCAGACCACGACGACCCATACGAGCAGCGCGACGCCGGCGACCGCCAGCAACGTCCCCGTGATCCTCGCGAACCGTCTCAACGTCAGCCTTCCAGTGCTCGGCGCGCCGCGCTCGATCGTCGAGCGCGGGCTCCTCTCACTGTAAGCACGGATCGCCGGACCGCTTCCCGCAGCGGCCCGCGCGGCGGCCGCTCACGCGCGCTCGGGTAGGGCGCGTAGCGTCCGATCGAGAGCGCCGTCACCTGGCCGGCCGCCGCCAGCCAGCCCACCGCGATGGCCAACGCCGGCAGCCTCACGTAGCCGGTGGCGGTCAGCTCCGCGAGGTACCAGGGCGTGTCGAGGCCCAGGCCGTAGCGCACCGCGAGCGAGCCGAACAGGAGCAGCGGGCCGAGGAATCCCGCCCCGAGCACCGCCAGCCGCCTCCCGAGCGGCCGCCGGCGCATGTGCGGAAGCCACAGCCACGCGTGCAGCGACGGCAGGAGGAAGATGAGCGCGAACGGGTTCGTCGCCACCACCAGCAGCGCGACGACGGCCAGCGCCAGCAACGCCGCGGTCGTGCCGGCGAGCTCCTCAGTGGCCGAGACCGGTCCCCGCGGAGTGAGGCGCTGCCGCACGACCAGCCAGCCGAGACCGACGAGGACGACCATCGCGATCAGCGCGACGACCGGCCAGTCCGTTCCGGGCACCGCGTCCGGCGGGAGCGGCACGGACGGCGCCGCGGGCCAGAAGCTCGCCAGCGCGAACAGCTCGAAGACGACCGCCGCCCATAGCCAGAACCACGCTCGGCTGCGGTAGCTGCGCAGCGCCGGCGTCAGGGGGACGTGGCGCCGGCGGCAGTGGGCGAAGAGATCTACTGCCGAGACTAGGAACGGCAGCAGCATCGCCAGCAGCACGAGCTCGATTGCCCATCCCGGCAGCATTCGGGGGCCGAAGTAGACGTAGCGTGCCGTTCCGGGCGAGAGCTCGGCGCCGAAGTCGAGCCAGCGCAGGAGCTGCTGGGCCGATCGCCCGAGCTGCGCGAGGCGAACGGTGTCCAGGCGGTCAGGCCGGTCGAAAAACGCGGCCGGCGGGCGCTCGCCGCCGGTCGTCAACGTCAGCGCCGGCATCCCGTGTGCGAGCAGCGCTCCCTGCTCGTGCAGCGTGTATGGGAACGCGAGGTCGACGAGCTGCGAGAGCGCGCTCGCATGCGCCGGGCGCTGCCCAGCCTGCTCGAGCACCCGCTGCGCGGCGGTCTCGACGAACGAGGGGGATGCGAGTCGCGGCTCGAGCCCCGCGAGGACCATCCGAGGCGGCCCGTGCCCGGCAAGCGCAGCCAGGTCGATCGCGGCGACCACGTGGCCGCGGTGGGTCTCCGCAAACCGCCGCGCCCCGAGCATCCCGAACGCGCCACCGTCGGTCGCGACGAAGACCAACGTGTGCTGCGGGCTCACGGCCCGCGCGCCGATCCCCGAGCCGTACGACTGCGCGAGCTGGATCAGTGCCGCGATCCCCGATGCGTTGTTGTTCGCGCCGGGCCCGCGCCCGTCGTCGTCGCGGTGCGACATCACGACGATCTCGTCCGGCGACCGCCCGGGGATGACCACGAGCTGGTTCACGAGCGTCCGCGTCCCCAGGCCTGGGAGGTCGGCACGAAAGGGATCGGGGACGACCTTCAGGCCGTACGGCGCTAGCTGCTCACGCACCCACGCCCGCGCACCCGCGGCGCCGGCGGTCCCGGGGACACGATCCGGGTACAGGCGCGTGAGCTCGGAGGTGAGTGCGACCGCCTCGGTCCCGTCGAACGACGCCGGGAGCGCTGGTTGCGGTGCGGGGAGCGGATTCGGCTTGTGGACGCTGAACGCGGCCACGAGCAGCGGAATGCCAACCAGCAGCCAGGTTCCACGGTAGAGGCGGCCGCTGACCGGCCGCTCGAGCGTGCCACGGCGCGGGCGCCGCCGCGCTGAACGAGGCGGGAGCGCCGCCATACCGTGGCTATAGTAGGCCGCAGAACGACGTGCGCCGGCAGGCGCTGCGATGCCCGATTCCTCCACCATCCTGCTTGTCGACGACGAGGACGCGGTTCAGAAGCTCCTCGCCTATCCGCTCGAACGCGACGGTTTCAGGGTGGTCCAGGCACGCGACGGCGAGGAGGCGTTGGCGCGGTTTGCCGAGGAGCGGGTCGATCTCGTCGTGCTCGACCTGATGCTGCCGAAGGTCGACGGGTTGGAGGTCTGCAAGCGGCTCCGCGCGTCGAGCAGCGTGCCGATCATCATGCTCACCGCCCGCGACGACGAGCTCGACAAGGTGCTCGGTCTCGAGCTCGGCGCCGACGACTACATCACGAAGCCGTTCTCGATTCGCGAGTTCCGCAGCCGCGTACGCGCGCTGCTGCGGCGGGCGGCCATCCCGAGCGCGGCCCAGGCGGAGGAGGAGGCGATCGAGCGCGACGGTCTGCGGATCGACCTCGGCCGGCGCGACGTGGAGGTTTCTGGGCGGGCGGTGCAGCTCACGTACGTCGAGTTCGAGCTGCTGCGAACGATGGCCGCCAGCCCGGGGCGGGTCTTCACGCGCGAGATGCTCCTGCAGGCGCTCTGGGGCGGTTCCGACTACCGTGAGCCGCGCACCATCGACGTCCACGTGCGGCACCTCCGCGAGAAGCTCGAGCGGGATCCCAGCGAGCCGGAGTACATCCTCACCGTCCGGGGCGTCGGCTACCGCTTCCGCCCGTGAGCGGCTTCTTCCGCAGCGTCGGCGCACAGTTGAGCCTGGCGCTCCTCCTGGTGGTGGCCGTCGCGCTCGGGATCGTCTACCTGAGCGTGGTGCCGTCGCTGCGGGATCGCGCCGTCAACACCCGTGTGGCGCAGATGGAGCGGATCGTCGCGAAGGTCCGGCCGGAGGTCGGCGATGCAACGCCGTTCGATCCGGGCTTCGCCGCGACGAAAGCGGAGGAGAACGGCGGCGCCCAGGTCGCGCTGATGGAGCGGCTCACGCCGCAGGGGAAGGTCAGCCCCTACGCGTACTCCGGCGAGCTCGGCGCAAGGCTGGTGGCCGATCCCGTTGCGACCCAGGCGCTGGACATTCGCGCGGCGACGCACGGGCACGTGACCAACGGCGAGGACGTCTATGCCGAGGCGGCGGCGCCGGTGCTCCGCGGCCGGTACGCGCTGCTCGTGCGCGACACTGTCGACCTCTCGAGCATCCGGCTCGTCGAGCGGCGCGTCCTGTTCGCGGCCGGCGTGGCGCTCATCATTGCGCTGCTCCTGGGCTACGCGGGTGCGCGGATGTTCGCCCGACGGATCAAGCGCCTCGAGCGCGCTGCCGACCGGATCTCGAGCGGCCGCTTCGACGAGCCGGTCGTGGACACGCGGGGTGACGAGCTGGCGGCACTCGCGGCGGCGTTCGACCGAATGCGCGTCCGGCTGGCGCAGCTCGACGACGCGCGCAGGGCGTTCGTCGCCAACGCCTCCCACGAGCTGCGCACGCCGCTCTTCTCGCTCGGCGGCTTCCTCGAGCTGCTCGACGACGAGGAGCTGGACGAGGCGACGAGGCGCGAGTTCCTCGGCTCGATGCGCGAGCAGGTGGACCGCCTGACGAAGCTCGCCTCCGACCTGCTCGACCTGACGCGGCTCGACGCCGGGCGCCTCACGGTCGAGCGCGAGCCTGTTGACCTCGGTGCGCTGGCCGGCGATCTGGTCGAGGAGTTCGGCCCGCTGGCGGCGTCGACCAGACACACGCTTACCGGAAGTCTGGAGGGCGCCGTCTTCGCGGAGGCCGACGAGCTACGTGCGCTGCAGCTCGGCCGCATCCTCGTCGAGAACGCGCTTCTACACACGCCGCCGGAGACCGCGGTGGACGTGCGCGCGCGGCGCCGTGGCGACACGGCCGTGCTCGAGGTGGAGGACGGAGGCCCCGGAGTCCCGCTCGACCAGAGCGAGCAGCTGTTCGAGCGGTTCTTCCGCCTCGACGGCGCGCGGGCGTCGGGCAGCGGCCTCGGGCTCGCGATCGCGAAGGAGCTGGCGGAACTGATGGAAGGCTCGGTCGAGGTCGATTCCGAGCCCGGCCGGACGGTCTTCTCGCTCGTGCTGCCGGCTGCGAGCTACCCGCCTGCAGCGATTTCACGGGAAATCACGTCTTCCGCAAACGCGTAGCTACAGTGCGAGAGCGGTGCGAATCGGCCCTCTTGCAGCGATTGCCGTCGGGTGCGCCGTGCTCGGCGGGGTGGTCGCGGTCGGCGTCGGCCAGCTGACGGGCTGGACCGACTCGAGCTCGTCGACGACCGTCTTCAACGCCTCTCCGGTGCAGCCCGGTCCCACGCCCGCCAGGGCCGCGGTCGCGCCCAGCGCGAAGCCCCTCGTCGGAAACGGCTTCAGCCCGAGCTCGATCTACGCGCGCCGCTCGCCGGGCGTTGTCACGATCGTCGCGGTCTACGGCACCGATCCCGAGTCGGCGCGGCGCGCCCAGGGCTCGGGCTTCGTCGTCTCGCCGCAGGGCTACATCCTCACCAACTCGCACGTGATCACGACCGCGGGTGACACGCCGGTCCCGCAGCCTGCCGACAGCGTGTTCATCGAGTTCCAGGACCGCGACCGGGCGGAGGCGAAGATCGTCGGTTGGGACGTCTTCGACGACGTCGGGCTGCTGAAGGTCGATCCGTCGGCGCACGCGCTGGCTCCGGTGCCGCTTGGCAACTCGGCTGCGGCCGTCGTCGGCGAGCCCGTCGCCGCGATCGGCAGCCCCTTCGGCAACGAAAACTCCCTCGCCGTCGGCGTCGTCTCGGCCGTGCACCGGTCGGTCGACTCGCTGACCTCGAGCTTCAACCTCGTCGACGCGATCCAGACCGACGCGCCGATCAACCACGGGAACTCGGGCGGACCGCTCTTCGACGCGCGCGGCCGCGTGATCGGGATCAACGCGCAGATCAACAGCACGAGCGGCCAGGCCGAGGGGGTCGGCTTCGCGGTGCCGATCAACTCCGCGACGCGCTCGATGCAGCAGCTGATCGCCAACGGGTCGGTCTCGTACGCGTTCGTCGGCGTCGAGACGACAGATCTGACACCGGCCCTCGCGCGCCGCTTCGGCTACGCGGTGCAGCGCGGCGCGGTCGTGACCGACGTCGTCGCCGGCAGTCCCGCGGAGAAGGGTGGGCTACACCCGGGCCGCAAGACCGCCAGCGCGTTCGGGCTCGACTTCCCGCGTAGCGGGGACGTGATCGTCGCGATCGACGGCCGCGCCGTCGCGGGCTCGGAAGACATTGCGCGGATTGTCACGAGCATGAGTCCGGGCCAGATCGCACGCTTCGCGATCGAGCGCGGCGACGCACATCTCGTGCTCCCGCTCCGCCTGGGCGAGCGCTCCGAGTCGAGTTGACGATCTCTAGGATCGAACCCGTGACCTTCGACGGCGGGCACCCGAATCCCCCTGGTTAGGCGCACGCGTCCGGCGGGCACGATCATGACGATGAGCGATGAGGGCCGCTCCGTCCGCCTGACGATTCCCGCCCGGCCGGAATACATCACGCTCGGCCGACTGGCGCTGACCGCGATCGCCGGCGTGCGCCCGCTCTCCGACGAGACGCTGCACGACCTGAAGCTCGCGCTGACCGAGGCCTGCACGAACTCGGTGAAGCACGCCTACCAGGACGGCACCGGCAGCGTCGACATCGTCTACGAGCTCCACGGCGACCGGCTGGCGGTCGAGGTCGGCGACGCGGGCTCCGGCTTCGAGGCCAGTGAAGACGGGACGGACGTCGGAGGCGACCTCGAGGAAGGTGGCCTCGGCATTGCCATCATCCGCGCGCTCACCGACGAGGTCGAGATCGGGAAGCGTGAGGGCGGCGGCTCCCGGCTGCGCTTCGTGAAGCTCCTCGGCGACTAGTCAAGAGGGCTTGACGAAACACCAGCTGTGCCGCCCGAATGCGCTGCTCGCCCCGATGCTGCGTCCTCAGTCGCACGCTACGCGTTCCAGGATCACGGACGCTTCCTGGTCCTTGCCTCGGAACGACCAGCGCGCCCCGGCGACGAGCGAAGTCCGGCCAAACCCTCATAAGTCGGCCAGACCGAGCGGTATCCTCGCTGGCCGCGATGCTTCAGCTCGTCAACGTCGGCCAGAAGTCGCTCGCGGACTACGCGACGATCGCCACGCGCGGGCTGATGGAGGAGATCCGGCGGCTCGCCGAGCCACTCCGGGGCAAACGGCTCGTGCACGTCTCCGCGACGGCGTTCGGCGGCGGCGTGGCCGAGATCAACTACGCGCTCGTGCCGCTGATGCGCGACGCGGGACTCGAGGCCGAGTGGCGGATCATCGCTGGCGCGGAGGAGTTCTTCGCGGTCACCAAGGGAATCCACAACGCGCTGCAGGGCGACCCCCAGGGGCTGACGCCGACCCAAGAGGAGGTGTACCGCCGGTTCCAGGCCGTGAACGCGGAGGAGCTCGGCGACGACTACGACTTCGTGCTCATCCACGACCCGCAGCCGGCGGGCATGATCGAGCACTTTCCGGAAAGCTCAGCGCGCTGGATCTGGCGCTGCCACATCGACCTCTCCCAGCCGAACCGCGAGGTGCTCGGGTTCCTGCTCTCGTGGCTCGGCCGCTACGACGCGGCGATCTTCCACATGCACGAATACGTCCCCGGGGCCGAAGGGATGCCGCCCGCGTTCATCTGGCCGCCGGCGATCGACCCGCTGACGCCGAAGAACATGGCGCTCTCCCCGGAGGACGCCGCCTACATCGTCGACCAGTTCGGGATCGACGTGGAGCGGCCGCTGATCACGCAGGTCTCACGCTTCGATCCGTGGAAGGACCCGCTCGGCGTGATCGACGCGTACCGGCTGGTGAAGGCGGAACACCCGGATGTGCAGCTGGCGCTCGTCGGCTCGATGGCGCACGACGACCCGGAGGGCTGGGACTACTACAACCGCACCGTCACCTACGCGGGCGGCGACCCCGAGGTCTACATCCTTTCCAACCTGAACAACATCGGGTCGGTCGAGGTCAACGCCTTCCAGGTGCACTCGAACGCCGTCATCCAGAAGTCAACGAAGGAGGGCTTCGGCCTCACCGTCACGGAGGCGCTCTGGAAGACGCGGCCAGTGGTGGCGAGCCGCGTTGGCGGGATCGTGGCGCAGATCGAGGACGGGGAGACCGGCTGGCTGGTCGACCCGAACGCGCCCGAGGAGTGCGCGGCGGCGTGCATCGAGATCCTGAGCGACCCCGCGTCCGCCAGGCAGCGCGCGCTGCGGGGCAAGGAGTACGTTCGCCGGAACTTCCTCATGCCGCGGCTCCTGCGGGACTGGCTCGTGCTGCTGAACAAGCTCGACGGCAACGACACCGCGGGCGCCGAGGTCAGCGCGGCCGCCGCCGCCTCGTAACCGATTCGGCGGGCGGTCACGGGTAGGGTGGCGCCGGGCATGGGGGATCGTCGCAGGCTGATCGTCGCTTCCAACCGTGGCCCCGTGACGTACGCGCGCGTCGGGGACGAGCGCGTGGCGCGACGCGGCGGCGGCGGTCTGGTGACGGCGCTCCGGAGCCTCGTCGAGCACCACGACGTGACCTGGATCGCGAGCGCGATGAGCGAGGAGGACCGGGCTGTCGCGACCGAGAGCGGCGAACGGGCGGTCGAGGAGCGCTCGCGCGACGGCTCGCCGTTTCGCCTTCGCCTCGTCGCCCACGAGGAGACGGCCTACGACTGGTTCTACAACGTCGTCGCGAACCCGATGCTCTGGTTCCTGCAGCACTACCTCTGGCAGCTCGCGTACACGCCGTCGATCGACATTGCGCTGCGGAACGCCTGGGACGAGGGCTACCTGCGGGTCAACGAGGGGTTTGCGGAGGCCGTGCTCGAGGAGCTCGAGGCACAGCCCGAGGCGGCTGTCTTCTTCCACGACTACCACCTGTACCTCGCGCCTCGCCTGGTGCGGGAGCGCGCGCCCGACGCGCTGCTCGCGCAGTTCGTCCACATTCCGTGGCCGCAGACCGACTACTGGCACGTCCTCCCGGACTCGATCAGGCGCGCGATCCACGACGGCGTGCTCGCCAACGACCTGATCGGGTTCCACACGCATCAGTGGCGGCTGAACTTCATGCGCGCCGCGAGCGACGTCGCGGACGCCGAGGCGAACTTCGCGGACGGCGTGGTCGACTACGAAGGCCGCCGCTCGCTGGTGACCGTGCACCCGATCTCGGTCGACCCGGCCGAGTTCGACGAGCTGGCCGGCAGCGAGGCCGTGCTGGCCGCGGAGGGCGAGCTCGTCGAGCGGCGGCCGGAGCAGCTTGTGCTGCGCGTCGACCGCACCGACCCCTCGAAGAACATCGTCCGCGGCTTCCGCGCCTTCGAGCTCTACCTCGAGGCGCATCCCGACCGGCACCGGCGGGTGGGAATGCTCGCGCACCTGGACCCGTCGCGGCAAGACATCCCCGAGTACGCCGAATACCTCGGCGCGATCCAGCGCGAGGCGCGGCGGGTGAACGACCGCTTTCAGCAGGAAGGCTGGCTGCCGATCGAGCTCGTGATCCAGGACAACTTCACCGGCTCCGTCGCCGCCTACAAGCAGTTTGACGCCCTGTTCGTGAACGCGATTTTCGACGGCATGAACCTCATCGCGAAGGAGGCGCCGCTCGTGAACGACCGCGACGGTGTGCTGATCCTCTCGGAGAACGCGGGCGCGCACGCCGAGCTCGGTGAATGGGCGCTGACGGTGAACCCCTTCGACGTCGCCGGCCAGGCGCAGGCGATCCACGAGGCGCTCACGATGTCCGCCGACGAGCGGAGCAGACGGCTGGAGGCGATCCGCGCACACGTGCGCGAGCACGACGTCACCGGGTGGATCGACGCGCAGCTGGCCGACCTCGACCGCTGCGCCGCGCGGGTCGGTAGCTCCTAGACGCCGTCCTTCTGGACGACAGCATCTGGGCGACGCGCTCGTTCACTTCGCGGAAGAGCTTCTCGTTCTCCTCGATGCGCTGTTTCCGGTCCATGCGCCTCGGCCATGCTAAACCCGCGCGGTCTAGGATCTCGCGATGGGCCGCGACACGCAGGTCGAGGAGCTGCGCTCGGTCGACCCGGCCACCCTGGAGGAGCTCGGCGTGGTGCCGGTCTCGCCTCCGGAGGGGGTCTCCGAGGCCGTGGCCGAAGCGCGCGTGGCGGCCGATCGCTGGGCCCAGTCGTCGTTTGCCGAGAGGCGGGATCTTCTCGGTGCAGTCGCGCAGGAGGTGCTCGCGCGCGCCGACCTGCTCACGGCGACGGTCACCGCCGAGACAGGGAAGCCGCTCGTCGAGTCGTACACCGCCGAGCTGTTCGTGTCGCTCGACAACATCGTCTGGGCGGCCTCGAACGCGCCTCGCGTGCTGCGGCCCGAGCGGCTGCGCTTCCCGCAGGCGCTCCTGCGGCACAAGCGCGGCTGGCTGCTCTACGAGCCGCTTGGCGTGATCGGCCTGATCGCGCCGTGGAACTTCCCGCTTGGGATCCCGCTGACCCAGGTGGCCTTCGCAGTCGCCGCGGGCAACGCGGTCGTGCTCAAGCCGTCGGAGCTGACGCCGCTGTGCGGCGCATGGGTCGAGCGGATCTTCCGCGAGGCCGGGGCGCCCGAGGGGCTCGTGCGGGTCGTGCAGGGCAGAGGCGAGACGGGGGAGGCGCTGGTGCGTGCGCCAGGGATCGGGAAGGTCGTCTTCACCGGCTCCGCCGCAGTGGGGCGGGTCGTGGCCGCGGCGGCGGGCGAGCGGCTGCGGCCGGTGACGCTCGAGCTCGGCGGCAAGGATCCGATGCTCGTCTTCGAGGACGCCGATCTCGACCGCGCGGTCGCAGGCGCGCTCTGGGGCTCGTTCTCGAACTGCGGCCAGGTCTGCTCGGGCGTCGAGCGGATCTACGTTGCTCGGCCGCTGCACGAGGCGTTCGTCGAGGAGCTCGTCCGGCGCACGCGGCGGCTGCGTGTGGGGCGCGGCGACGAGCTCGAGACGCAGGTTGGGCCACTGGTCGCCGAGGAGCGGCGCGCGTATGTCGAGGAGCTCGTCGCAGACGCGGTCGGGCGCGGAGCCGAGCTGCGGACGGGCGGCCGCCGGGCCGACGTCGGATTGCCGGGCTGGTTCTACGAGCCGACGGTGCTCGACGGCGTCGACCGGGAGGCACGGATCGAGCAGGAAGAGATCTTCGGGCCGGTGGTCACGGTCGAGTCGTTTCGCGACGAGGACGAGGCCCTCCGGCTCGCGAACGACTCGTCGTTCGGGCTCGGCGCCAGCGTCTGGACGCGCGATCTCGAGCGGGCGCAGCGGGTGGCGCGCCGCCTGGAGTCGGGCTCGGTCTGGACGAACGACGTCGCGTACTCCTACGGCACGGGCCAGGCGGCGTGGGGCGGCACGAAGGAATCCGGCTTCGGCCGCACCCACTCCAAGCATGGCCTCTATGAGCTCTCACGGGTGAAGTACGCCGACCTCGACCGCGGCCGCGTCCCGGTGCCCTGGTGGTACCCCTACGACGAAGGGGTCGCCGAGGGCTTCGCGGGCGTGCTCGAACTGCTCTACGGCGAGGGCATGCCGCGGAAGCTGGCGAGCGCCTGGGCGCACCGGCGCGGGCTCTGGCGGCTCGGCCGGCGATACCTTTCCGGCTCGTGAACGTCGCTCGCCTCCGGCTCGCTCCCGTGTGGGGGAACCTCCCGGTTCCCCCCGTGCCCCTTCCACACGCTCATCGATTGGAAGAGAACCGATGAGCGAGCTCTCGCATGTGGACGAGGCCGGAGAGGTGCGGATGGTCGACGTCGGCGGGAAGCCGTCCTCGCGCCGTCGCGCCGTCGCGCGGGCGGTGCTGCGGGTGGCCCCGGAGACCGCTGCCCGGCTGCGCTCGCTGCCGAAGGGCGACGCGCTCACGACCGCGAAGCTCGCCGGGATCATGGCCGCGAAGCGGACGAGCGACCTCATTCCCTTGTGCCACCCGCTTCCGCTCACGCATGTCGCGGTCGAGATCGAGGTCGGCGACGAAGTCGAGATCACGGCCTCGGCCGAGACGACTGCACAGACCGGGGTCGAGATGGAGGCCCTCGTGGCCGCGTCCGTTGCGGCGCTGACGGTCTACGACATGGCGAAGGCGATCGATGCGTCGATGCGGATCGCCGAGGTGCGGCTACTGGAGAAGACGAAGTCGTGAGGGCGGCGGTACTCACCGTCTCGGACGGCGTCTCGGAGGGCACGCGCGAGGACGAGAGCGGCGACCTGCTCGCGGCGTTGCTCGCCGAAGAGCGGTACGAGGTCGAGCGGCGCGTCGTGCCCGACGAGCGGGAGGCGATCGCCGAGGCGATCGCGGAGCTGGCGGAAGACACGGCAGTGGTGCTGACGACCGGCGGGACCGGGCTCGGGCCGCGCGACGTCACTCCGGAAGCGACCGCCGAGGTGCTCGAGCGGGAGGCGCCCGGAATCGCGGAGGCGCTGCGCGCGGACTCGCTCGCGAAGACGCCGCACGCGCTGCTTTCGCGCGGGAGGGCGGGAGTCCGCGGGAGCGCGCTGATCGTGAACCTGCCGGGCTCCCCGGGCGGCTGTCGCGACGGCTTCGAGGTGTTGCGGCCGGCGCTTGCGCATGCGGTCTCGCTGCTCGCGGGCGCGCCGACCGCGCACCGGCAGACCTGAGGCGGCGCTTGCGACGCCGATCTCAGGACGTGCGCGCTTTGCGCGCGCGGCCGTCTGCGATGCCTACTTGACACGCTCGTCGGCAGAATTGCGGCTGATGTCTACGCTGGCCTACCCGGCGCGCTTCTACTCGCTCGTCAAGTTCGAGCACACGATCTTCGCACTGCCGTTCGCGTACGTCGGCGCGTTTCTCGCGGTGGACGGCGTGCCGTCTGCGCACGACCTGCTCTGGATCACGGTCGCGATGGTCGGAGCGCGGTCGCTCGCGATGGGGCTGAACCGGCTGATTGACGCGGGCCTCGACGCGCGAAACCCGCGCACGGCCGGCCGCGAGCTCCCCGCGGGGCTCTTGTCGCCCGCAGCGGTCGCCGCCTTCTGCGCCGCCTCGCTGGCGGTGTTCCTGGTGGCCGTCTTCCAGCTCGACCCGCTCGTGCACTGGCTCTGGCCGATCCCAGTCGCGGGGTTCGTGATCTACCCGTACCTGAAGCGCTGGACGTGGCTCTGCCACCTGTGGCTGGGCGCGGTGGACGGTCTCGCGCCGGTGGGCGCGTGGGCGGCGATCACGGGGACGCTGCCGTGGCAGGCCTGGGCTCTGGGCGGCGCGGTTGCGCTCTGGGTCGCCGGCTTCGACCTCTTCTACGCGCTGCTCGACCAGGAGGTCGACCGCGAGCAGGGGCTGCAGTCGGTCGCGGTGCGCTTCGGTGAGCGAGGCGTGTTCTGGGGCGCGCGGCTCTTCCACCTGGGGACGGTAGCGCTGCTCGTCGTGGCTGGGCTCGGTCTCGCCGTCGACGTCTTCTACTGGCTCGGCGTGGCGGCGGTGGCAGGCCTGCTCGCGTACGAGCACTCGCTCGTCCGGCCCGGAAACCTGCGGCGGCTCGACACCGCCTTCTTCACGATGAACGGCGTGATCTCGGTCACGTTCTTCGTCTTCGTGCTGCTGGACGTCCTGTGATCCGCGCCGCCGGTCTCGAGAAGCGCTACGGCGACAAGCGCGTGCTGCGCGGGCTCGACTTCGAGCTCGAGCGCGGCGGCTTCCTCGTCGTCACGGGCCCGAACGGTGCCGGCAAGACGACGCTGCTGCGGCTGTGCGCGGGTCTCGCCGTGGCGACCGGTGGGACGCTCGAGGTCGAGCCGGACCGCGCGGCGATCGGGTTCCTCGGCCACGAGCCGCTCGTCTACCGCGAGCTGACCGGGCTCGAGAACCTCGACCTCTACGGGCGGCTCTACCGCGTGCCCGAGCGCCGCGAGCGGATCGGGATGCTGCTCGAGCGCTTCGGGCTCTGGGACTCGCGGCGCGTGCGCGCGGCGAAGCTCTCGCGCGGCCAGCTCCAGCGGCTCGCGCTCTGTCGTTCGCTGCTGCACCGGCCCGAGCTGCTGATCCTCGACGAGCCGTACAGCGGCCTCGACGCGGAGGGCGCCGAGCTGCTCGACCGCGAGCTCGCCGGAATGCGCGATCGGCGGACGATCCTCGTCGCTACGCACGACCCGGAGCGGGTCGCGCCGCTTGCCAGCGGGAGGCTCGCGCTCGCATGACGCGGTACTTTGCCGACGCCGCCGTGCTCGCGCGGAAAGACCTGCGGCTCGAGCTCCGGGCCCGCGACACGCTGCCGGCGATGCTGCTCTTCGTGCTGGCGATCCTCGTCGTCTTCCACTTCGCGCTCCCCGACGGTTCCTCGAGGCTCGCCGAGCTCGGCCTACTCTGGGTCGCGATCCTGTTCACGGCGCTGCTGGGCCTCGGCCGCGCGTTCGTGGCGGAGCGTGAGCAGGGGCTGCTGGACGGCCTTGTGCTCGCGCCGGTCGACCGGAGCGCGATCTGGCTCGCGAAGGGCATCGCAACGTTCGCCTTCCTGGCAGTGGCCGAGGTGGTCGCGCTGCCGGCCTTCGCGCTCTTCTTCTCGCCGGTCGGTTGGTCGACGGTCGCCGGCGTGCTGCTCGCCGACGTCGGCATCTGCGCCGTCGGGACGCTGCTCGCCGCGATGGCTGCGGCCGGGCGGGCGCGGGAGTTGCTGCTGCCGCTGCTCTTCCTGCCGCTCGCGCTGCCGATCGTGATCGGCGGCGTCGGCGCGAGCGTCGCGGACGGCTCCGGCCGCTACCTCGGCTTCCTCGCGCTCTACGACGTGATCTTTGCGCTGCTCGCCTGGGCGTCGTTCGAATACGTCGTCACGGAGTGACGGGCACCGGCGCGCCGCGACGCGCCAGGCGCCGCTGTTCCCGCTCGTCCGGCCACATCGCGATCAGCGAGCCGAGGAGGAACACCACGCCCGCGAGCCAGATCAGGTCGACAAGGGGGTTCACGAGCGCTTTCAGCACCACCGAGCCGTCACCGTTGAACTGCTCGCCGATCAGGAACAGGTCCTCGGCGCGGAGCCAGTCGGTGCGGATCCCGACCTCGTTCGAGACCTGCTGCTCGACCGGGTAGCTGTTCTTGCCGGCGAGGTAGGTGCCGAGGCTCTTGCCGTCGCGCGAGACCGCGAGCCGCGCGCGGATCTCGGTCCGGTTCGACGCCCTGCGGCTCACGGAGCCGAGGTACCGCAGCTCGTAGCCGCGGATGCTCATCGTCTGCCCGGGCTCGAGCTTGCGCACCTTCGTCGCGCCGTACGCGCCGCCGGCCACCCCGAGCGCGAGCAGGACGATCGCCACGTGGACGACGTAGCCGCCGTAGCGGCGCCGGTTGCGGCCGACCAGTGACGAGAACGCGCCCAGCCAGGTCGCGTCGCCGAGCGCCTTCCGGGCCCTGGTGCCTCGCACGAACTCGAGCGCGATTGCCCCGAGCACGAACGCGCAGAAGGTGTAGGCGACGAGCGCGGGGACGCTCGAGCCGGCACCGAGCGCGACGAGGGCGACACCGCACGCGAGCGCGAAGACCGACGGCCAGATCAGGCTGGCGCCGAGCGCCCGTAACGAGCTCCGCCGCCACGCCACGAGGGGCCCGATCCCCATCAGCAGCAGCAACGGCAAGCCGAAGACGCGTAGGAAGAAGTCGAAGTACGGAGGGCCGACGCTGATCTTCTCTCCGCGCACGAGCTCCGAGAGCAGTGGGAACGCGACCCCCCAGAGGACGGTCAGTGTGAACGCGACGAGCAGCAGGTTGTTGTAGAGGAACGCCGCCTCGCGCGAGGCGAGCGACTCCAGGCGCGTCTTCGTTCGCAGCAGCGGGAGCCGCCAGAAGATGAGCGCGGTTGAGAAGGCGGCAACGACGGCGATGAAGCCGAGCAGCCAGGGCCCGATCGACGACTGCGTGAAGCTGTGGATCGAGCTGATCACGCCGCTTCGCGTCAGGAACGTGCCGAAGAGCGAGAGGCAGAACGCGAGCGAGACGAGCACCACGTTCCAGACGCGGAGCATGTTCTTCTTCTCCTGCACCATCACCGAGTGCAGGAACGCGGTGGAGGCGAGCCACGGCATCAGCGCCGCGTTCTCGACCGGGTCCCAGGCGTAGTAGCCGCCCCAGCCGACCTCTTCGTAGGCCCACTTCGCGCCGAGCAGGATCCCGATTCCGAGCGCGGTCCAGGCGAGCAGCGTCCAGCGGCGCGTCGCGACGATCCAGCGCTCGTCGACGCGGCCGGAGAGCAGCGCGCCGGCCGCGAACGCGTACGGGATCGTCATGCCGACGTACCCGAGGTAGAGCAGCGGCGGGTGGATCATCATGTACGGGTTCTGCAGGCTCGGGACGAGGCCGCTGCCGTCGAGCGGCGCGGCCTGTCGCGCGAACGGGCTCGAGACGAAGACCAGCAGGAACGCGAAGAAGGTCGCGACGCCGCCGAGCACCGGGACCGTCCAGGGCATCAAGCGGCGGATCAGGTCGCGGTTCAGGGTCACCGCGAGCGAGCCGAGTCCGGTGAGGACGAGCAGCCAGAGCAGCAGCGACCCCTCCTGGCCGCTCCAGAAGGCGCTCACGGAGTAGGGGAACGGCAGCTGGCGCGAGGAGTGCTCGGCGACGTAGGTGAACGAGAAGTCGCGGGCGTGCAGCGCGTCGAGCAGGACGAGCGCCGCGACGACGGTGGCGGCGAACGCTCCGACGATCGCGTTGCGCGCCGACTCGTGGAGCCGGCGGCGTCCATCGTGCGCGGCGACGGAGCCCGCGATCACGGCGTAGAGCGCGAGCCCGAAGGCGACGATGAGAGCGGCGCGCCCGAGGTCGGCCACGCGGCGAGTGTAGCGGCCTGCCGGCGGCGTTCTGCGATGATCCCGGCGGTTTTGGTCGCCCGACTGCGCCAGCTTCCGCTTCCCGCCCATGCCTGGGGCACCGTCGCGCTCCTCGGCACGGCGATCGCGCTGGTCTTCTTCTACGCGCCGCTCGATGCCGACCAGGGCATCTCGCAGAAGATCTTCTACATCCACGTGCCGATCGCGCTGACGGCCTACGCGTGCTTCGGCTGGGGCGCGTGGAAGGCGCTCGTGCACCTGCGCACCCGCGCTCCCGGGGCCGACCTCGAGAGCTATGCGGGGATCCACCAGGGCGTGATCTTCGGCGCGCTCACGCTGGTGACAGGCTCCATCTGGGCGCGCTCCTCGTGGGGGATCTGGTGGACGTGGAGCTCGAACCAGCTGGTGACGTTCCTGATCCTGTTCCTCTTCTACTCGGCCTACTTCATGCTGCGCTACTCGGTCGACCCGGGGCCGGCGCGGGCGAACATGTGCGCGGTCTACGCGCTCTTCGGCGTCGTGCTGATCCCCGTGAGCTGGCTCGCGATCCGGCTCGCGAACGACTTCATCCACCCGACGGTGTTCACGCGGCACGGCCCGCAGATGTCAGGGTCGATGTTCTTCACCTTCTGCGTCTGTTGGGCCGGGTTGCTCGCACTCGCGTCGACGATGTATCGCGTCGAGCTCGCCGGCAAGCGGCTGGACGCGCGGTTGCGCGAGCTGCGAGAGCTTCTCGCGTGAGGCGTCGCTGGCGATGCCGACCTCAGGACGCGCGAGCTTTGCTCGCGTGTGTGTCTGAGTTGGCCGGCCAGAACGTCGGACCTCAGAAGCTGCGGCTGTGAGCTCAGGCGAGAAGTACGTCGCGGCCGCGTACCTGGTCGTGTTCGTGGGGGTGCTCGCGTGGGTGGCAATCATCGCGGCGAAACTGGCGCGGCTCCAGCGCGAGGTCGAAGAGCTCGTCGAGCTGGCGCGTCGGCGCGAGCGCGATGCTGCTTAGGGTCGGCTCGCGCGGGTCGCGGCTTGCGCTGACGCAAGCCGAGCTGGCGGCGTCGCGGCTGCGGCGGACGGGACTCGAGATCGCGCTGGTGCCGATCACCACGGCGGGCGACCGCGACCGGTCGAAGCCGTTCGGCGAGATCGGCTCGCGCGGGGTCTTCGTGAAGGAGATCGAGGAGGCGCTGCTCGGCGGGCGCATCGACGTCGCGGTGCACTCGGCGAAGGACATGACCTCCTCGGACACGGAGGGGCTAGTGGTGGGCGCGTACCTGGAACGGGAGGACCCGCGCGATGCGCTCTGCGGGGCGGCTGAGCTGCGGCCGGGGATGCGGGTGGGAACGGCGTCGGTGCGGCGGAGGGCGCAGCTGCTCGCGCTGGAGCCGTCGCTCGTGATCGAGCCGCTGCGCGGCAACATCGACACACGCCTGCGCAAGCGCGGCGAGCGCGGGCTCGACGCGGTGGTGCTGGCGGCGTGCGGGCTCGACCGGCTCGGGTTGGAGGGCGAGATCGGCTGGCGGTTCACACCGGACGAGGTGCTGCCGGAGGCCGGTCAAGGCGCGCTCGCCTTCCAGGTGCGGGCGGGCGAGGAGGAGCTCGTCGCGGCCGCGGACGACGTTGAGACGCGGCGGCGGGTGGGGGCGGAGCGGGCAGTCGTGTTCGCGATCGGCGGCGGGTGCCTCGCGCCGGTGGCGGCGCATCACGACGGCGAGCGGCTGACCGCGCTCGTGGCCGACGAGAACGGCGCGTGGGTGGAGCGCCGGCAAGGAACGGATCCGGGATTGCTCGCGGCGGAGCTCGCAGGCGTTGTGGCACAGAAGTGACACCCTCGGCACAGAGACGTCACAGACACGTGCGCCCATCGCAGCTACCGTGATTTCTCCCCGGGTGGGAGGGGGTTAGGGATGGGTCCCGCCTCGAAACCGCTGCGCGTGATCGTCACCCGGGCGGTCGGGCAGATCGAGCCGCTCGCGCGGCGGATCGAGGAGCTCGGGCACGAGGTTGTGCGCTGCCCAGTGATCGAGCTCGAGCCGACCGGGCCCGACGTGGTCGACCTCGACGGCTACGAGTGGGCAATCGTCACCAGCGCGTACGGAGCGCGAGAGCTCGCGCGGCGCGCGAGCGGCGGTTGGCCACGCGTGGCTGCGATCGGGCGCGGGACCGCGGCAGCACTTCGGGAATGCGACATCCAGCCCTCACTCGTTGCGCGGGTCTCGACCCAGGAGGGGTTGCTCGCCGAGCTGCCGCGCCCGGCCGGCCGCGTCCTCTTCGCCGGTGCCGAGCGCGCGCGCCGCCTGCTCGTCGACGAGCTCGGCGCCGACTTCGTGCCGCTTTACCGCACACGCGAGCTCCGGCCGGAGCCGCCGCCCGAGGGGAACCTCGTCGTCCTTGCGTCGTCATCCGCAGCCAGCGCGTTCGCGGCGCTCGGAGTGGAGGTTCCCGCGGTAACGATCGGTCCTGAGACGACGCGCTCGGCCCAAGACGCCGGGCTCGCCGTCGTGGCCGAGGCCGAGCCGCACGATCTCGACGGCCTGGTCGCGGCCGTCGCGCGGGCCGCCGCCAGATCGTAGGCTCCCGCCGTGGTCATCACGTTCCTCTCCGATTTCGGCCTGCAGGACGACTTCGTCGGCACGTGTCACGGCGTGATGAAGCGCATCGCCCCCGACGCGGAGATCATCGACATCACACACGGCGTGCCGCCGCAGCGAGTCCTCCAGGGCGCGTTGATCCTCAGGAACACGCTTCCGTACATGCCCGAGGGCGTGCACCTTGCCGTCGTCGATCCCGGCGTCGGTGGCCACCGCCGGGCGCTGGCGATCCGCAGCGGCGACGGGCGGATCCTGGTCGGGCCCGACAACGGCCTTCTCCTTCCTTCGACGGACGCGCTCGGCGGCGTCGCCGAGGCCCACGAGCTCACGAATCCGGCCTACGCACTCGACAGCGTCTCTCGCACGTTCCACGGCCGCGACCTCTTCGCGCCGGCGGCCGCGCACCTCGCGCTCGGGGTCGAGCTCGCCCAGCTCGGGCCGCCGATCGACCCGCAGGCGCTCGTACGACTTGACGTGCCGGAGCCCGAGGTCGGCCAGAACCGGATCCGGGCAACCATCCTCTACGTCGACCATTTCGGGAACATCCAGCTCAACCTGAAGCGTCGCCACCTCGAAGAGGCGGGCGTCCTGCCCGGCGTGAGCGTCGAGCTAGAGCTGTCGCTGGAGCGGTACTTCGCGACCGCGGCCCGGACGTTCGCCGACGCGCGAGCCGGCGACATCATCCTTTACGAGGATTCGTACGGGAACGTCGCGATCGCGATCAGCGGCGGCAGCGCGGCCCAGCTCTTCGGTGCGGACGCCGCAGACGACGTGCGGATCCACCTCCGCACCCCGTGAGCCTCGCGGATCTCGAGCGGCGGCTAGGGCGTCGCTTTGCACGGGTCGCGACGAACGTCGCCGTCGCGCGGCCGCGGCTCTGGGGCGGCTTCCGCTGGCTGATGCGCCGGCAGTTCGACCGCCTCGCGCCGGAGTGGCAGGCGATGCGGCGGCCGGACGCGTTCGCGGCGCTCGAGCGGGCGTTGTCGGCGATCGAAACGCCACCGACACGGGTGCTCGACCTCGGCACCGGCACCGGCGCCGCGGCGTTCGTCCTCGCCGACCGCTTCCCGAAGGCCGAGGTCATAGGCGTCGACATCGCCGAGGGGATGCTGGCCGAGGCACGGTCCAACACGCCGCCCGAGCTCGCGGGCCGGGTGCGCTTCGAGGCCGCCGACGGCTCTGAGCTGCCGTTTGGAGACGCCTCGTTCGAGCTCGCCGTTCTCGCAAACACGATCCCGTTCTTCGACGAGCTCGCGCGAGTGGTCGCGCGGGGCGGGCGCGTCCTCTTCTCGTTCTCCGCCGGCCCGGAGACGCCCATCTGGGTGCCGCCTGAGCGCCTGCGCCGCGAGCTCGCAGCCCGCGGATTCTCGGACTTTGCGGACTTCGCCGCGGCCGGCGGGACCGCGCTGCTTGCCCGCAAGGACGGTGGGGACTAGGCTGGCTGGTACCAAGGACGTTCGCGGCGCGGTAGCACCGGCCCGGACGTCCTTTTTTCGACGCCGCCACGGCTACACTGGGCATCCGCGGCGAGGTAGCTCAGTTGGTAGAGCACACGGCTGAAAACCGTGGTGTCGCCGGTTCGATTCCGGCCCTCGCCACTTCTCGGCGCGACCGTTCTCTCACGAGGCGCGCGCGGTCGTCAGGCGGTCGAGCAGCACTTCGAGCAACTCGTTCTTGAGCAGCACTTCGTCCGCGCCGGCCTCGCGCACGGCGCTGTGAAGCTCAGGCGCGGCGTCCCCCGTCAGCGCGATCAGGCAAAGACTCGGGTGGTCGCGGCGCAGCCGCGCTGCCGCCGTGACGCCGTCGAGCAGCGGCATGTGCAGGTCGAGAACGACGGCATCGGGGTCGAGGCGCTCCGCGAGCTCGATCGCGGCGAGGCCGTCGCGTGCGGCGCCGACGACCGTGAGCTCGGGCTGCCGGTCGATCAGCTCCTCCAGCGCGCGGAGGAATGCACGATCGTCGTCGGCGATCAGGACGCGGATCGCGGAGTCCTCGGGCGGCGAGGAGTTCATGAGAGGCAACGCTAGCCTTGCCCGGGTGAATCCTCAACAAACGTCGCAACCGGTGGCGGTCATCGGCGCCGGGCTCGACCTCGGGGCGGGGCGCCGAGGCGTAGACATGGGGCCTTCGGCGATCCGCTACGCGGGTCTGGACGACCGCATCGCCGAGCTCGGTCGCCGCTGCGACGATCGCGGGGACGTCGTGACCGCGGTCGCGGAGGCGACCTCGCTCGTCGACGAGCGCGTCCGTTACCTGCCGCAGATCAAAGCGACCTGCGAGCGCATCGCTGAGCTGGTGGCCGGCGCTGTGGGCGACGGTGACTTTCCGCTCGTGCTCGGCGGCGACCACTCGGTTGCGCTCGGCACGCTCGGTGGGCTCGCGCGAGCGTCGGGGCCTGGCGGTGTGCTCTGGCTCGACGCTCACGGCGACCTCAACCGCCCGGAGACATCTCCGAGCGGGAACGTCCACGGGATGCCGCTCGCGGCTGCGCTCAGCTTGGCAGGGCCGGAGTTCGAGAGCGAGGCGTACCCGCTCCCGGCCCTCTCGCCGCAACGCCTCGCGCTCGTCGGAGTGCGGTCGCTCGATGCGGGCGAGCGCGACCTGCTGGCCGAACTGGACGCGCACGTCTTCACCATGAGCGACATTGACCGGCTTGGCATGGAGGCCGTGATGCGCGAGGCGCTGGAGCACGTGGCCGGCGACGGGTTCGTGCATCTCAGCCTCGACATGGATGTGCTCGATCCGGACGTCGCGCCGGGCGTCGGCACTCCGGTGCGCGGCGGGTTGTCCTACCGTGAGGCGCACCTCGCGATGGAGCTGGCGGCGGAGGCCGGCATCGTCGGCTCGCTCGAGGTCGTCGAGGTCAACCCGATTCTGGACCGCGAGAACGAGACCGCGGAGCTGGCGGTCGAACTCGCCGCGAGCGCCCTCGGCGCCCGGATTCTGTGACACGCGCGTGAACTTACCCCCGGGTCCCCTCGGTGTCCCCCCTGCAGTCAGCGTAACGGCGGCGGATTCACGTGTGTGAAACGTGTCTGTGACGAATGAGGAACTTCTCGACCGCGTCCGCGGTCTGCTCGAACGCGTCCCAGTAGACGATGTGGCCGCCGGGGACGGCCACGACCTCGAGGCCCTCACCGAGTGAGCGCTCGTACTCCTCCAGCTGCTCCTCGCGCACGAGGCCGAACTGCGACGCGTGGACGAGGAGCGCCGGGATTCCCGCGAGTACCGTCGGCGCCGGCGGCTCGCGGCAGAGCTCGCTGTACATGGTCGCCACGGCCGCGCGACTGCATTGCCAGCGCAGCCGGCCATCGGGGGACGGTCCGAGATGCTCGTGCGCCTCCTCCTCCAGGAACTCACGCGGCGTCAGCCTGCCGCCGGTGAGCCGCCCCTCGATCGCCTCGTCCACGGACGCGAAGGAGTGGTCCCGCGCGGCCTCCTGTGCGAAGTCGTAGCCGACGTGCGGGAGGATCTGAATCGCCGGGTCGAGCAGAACCGCACAGCGGATCTGGTCTGGCTCCTGCGCTGCGAGCTCCAGGACCAGGCGCGCGCCGAAGCTATGGCCGACCCAGGCCGGGGCCTCCACGCCCAGCTCCTCGAGCGTGTCCTCCAGGTCCCGTACGTGCGTCGCGAGGTCCCAGGGCGGGTCGTGCTCGGAGAGGCCGTGGCCGCGCAGGTCGGGCGCGAGGACGTGGAAGCTCGAAGCAAGCCGTTCCTCCGCCAGCTTGCGGAAGCGCTTGCCGTGCGCGGAGACGCCGTGGACGCACACGACGGGAGGCGCCGCTGCGTCCCCCCACTCGTGCACGTGCAGGCGCATCGGCGGCAGACTATCCGGGCGTGCTGGGGGTCCTCTACGACATCCACGGCAATCTCCCGGCGCTCGAGCCTGTGCTCGAGGAGGCGCAGGCTGCGGGGGTCGACCGCTGGCTGCTCGGGGGCGACTACGGCACGCCCAGCCCATGGCCGCTCGAGACCCTTGATCGCCTGCGCGAGCTGGAGAACGCGACCTGGATCCGCGGCAACGGCGAGCGCTGGCTACGCGACCCGCCGCTCGACCGGCCCGAGGTGATGGAGGTCTACGAGCTCTTCACGGGCGGCCTTCCGGACGACGTGGTCGACTGGCTCTACGGCCTTCCTGCGCAGGCCGAGGTGGACGGAATCCTCTACGTCCACGGCTCGCCGCTGGCCGACGACGAGAGCTTCGCGCCCGAGCCGCAGGAGGGCGAGGAGCGGATGCTCGCGGGGGTGCGAGACCGGCTCGTGGTCTTCGGCCACAGCCACCAGCAGTTCCGCCGACCGGGGCCGAACGGCACCGAGTTGCTCAACCCCGGCAGCGTCGGAATGCCGCTCGACGGCGACGTGCGCGCCGCGTGGGCCGTTCGCGACGACGAGGCCGAGCTCCGCTTCTGCCGCACCGAGTACGACGTCCAGCGGGCCGCCGACGCCTACCGGCGCATGGGCGGCCCGTTCGGCGAGATGGCGAGCCGTCGCATCGAGCGCGGCTCCGACTAAGGCGCTCGCTTGCGACGCCGACCATAAGAAGGCGAGGCGGCTTGGTCGCCGCGGCCGTCTAGCGGCTAGGCCAGCGAAGCCTCCATCGAGATCTCGACGCTGCCGAGGGCGTTCGAGACGGGACAGCCCTCCTTGGCCGTCTGCGCGGCCTCCTGGAACGCGCTCTCGTCGATCCCCTCGACCTCGCCGCGCACCGTCAGCTGCATCGAGGTGATGCGGAAGCCTTCGTCGGTCTGGTCCAGCGTGCAGACGGCGTCGGTCTCGAGGCGCGTCGGCGCATGGCCGTCCTGCGCGAGGCCGTTCGCGAGTGCCATCGACACACACGTGGCGTGCGCCGCCGCGATCAGCTCCTCAGGGCTCGTCTTGCCGCCGGCCTCGGGCTCGAAGCGCGAGGCGAAGGTCACGGGCTGGCCCGTCACTGCTCCGCTGCTCGTGAGATCGAACTGCCCGGACCCGTTGCGCAGGTCGCCTTCCCAGGTCGCGTGCGCTCGTCGCTCGATCCCCATCTCGCTCCTCTCCGTCGGTGGTGGCCGGAGGCTAGCGGGAGGCGGCTCAGTGGTGATGGCACCAGCGGCCGCCTGCGGCCAGGCGGTCGAGGATGCGGTTCTGCTGGGTCTCGTAGGGGGCATCGGGAGAGCCGCGGTAGTTGTGCAGCCCGCTGACGGTCGACTGGACGTCAGGTGTCACGCCCGGGCCGATGAGCGTCAGGCGGTAGCGCGAGCCGTTGCCCGGCGGCCGCCCGTTGTGCCGGTAGAAGCCGGCGCAGAAGACGCCGTTCGGCCGGTGCGGCAGGAAGGCGTTCTCGCGCCGCCAGCCCTCTCCGTAGCGAGAGCCGAACGTGTCCAGGTAGAGGAGCCGGCCGTAGCGGTCGGTCGGCGCCCCGCGCGAGGTGCTGGCGAACCCGAAGACCGGACGGCCGAGGTAAGTCGCGCGGCCGAACACCTCGTGGAAACGGCCCCCGTAGATCCAGTCCGCGAACAGCTCGACCCGGGCCACCGGCGTACTCCAGTGCGAGACGCGGATCGAGTACATGTGCTGCCGCACGGTCCACGGCGGCATCCCGAAGTTCGGCTGGTCGACCATCCACTCCTGGACGGCCCAGTAGGAGCCGTTCGGAGCCCGGCAGGCCGCGACGAGAAACGGGAGGCGCGGGCCGTCGTAGGGGCCGCACGCGTTCCGGAACCGCTTCCACAGCCCTCGACCGCCGCTGTAGTCGATGCGGAACCGCACCTGTCGCGCGGAGCGGCCGGGGTGCCGCGCGTTGACCGCGCCGCCTGCGAGCACGTGCCGCCGCCCACCCCCCTTTGCGTAGTAGACCATCGCGCGGCGCCCGTCGACCTTCATGGTCACCGGCGCTCGCCCGCGCACGAGGTCCACGAACTGGCTCGCGGAGGCTGCGGGCGGCAGTGCGACGGCGAGCGCCGTCAGGGCGATGCTGGCGGCTCTGAGCGACACGGCGCGGGGCCACTATGTAGCACAGCTCCGCCAAGCCCTGCTAGTCGCTCTCCTCGCCCGAGCCGCTCGGCCGGTAGTAGCGCTTGGCCTTCAGCGGGTCGGGGAGATTGTCCTGCTCGAAGCCGCGCGGGTCGTCGTGCGGGTAGACGTAGCCCTTCCCGCGCCCGAGCTTCTTCGCGCCGTAGTAGCTGGTGTCCCGCAGCGAGTCGGGCGGCCGCGTCTGGCCGAGCTCGCGCACGTCCGCGGTCGCCTCCTTCAGCGCGACGTAGGACGCGTTCGACTTCGGCGCCCGGGCGAGGTAGATCGCGGCCTGCGACAGGTTGAGCCGCGCCTCCGGGAGGCCGACGTGCTCGACGGCCTGCGCCGCCGCGACGGCAATGAGCAGCGCGCGCGGGTCGGCGTTGCCGATGTCCTCGGAGGCGAGCACGATCATGCGCCGCGCGATGTAGCGCGCGTCCTCGCCGCCCTCGAGCATCGCTGCCAGGTAGTAGACGGCCGCGTCGGGGTCGGAGCCGCGCATCGACTTGATGAAGGCCGAGATGAAGTCGTAGTGCGCGTCACCGCCCTTGTCGTAGACGAGCGGCCGCTTGCGGGCGGCATCCTCGACGTGCTCCTCGCTGAAGGGTGCCCCCTCCGCACGAGCCGTCTGCACCGCGAGCTCGAGGATGTTGAGCGCGTTCCGCCCGTCTCCGCCGGCGCGCCGCGCGACGAGCGCCCCGACGTTCTCCGGCACCTCGGCCTCGAGCGCCTCGATCCCGCGCGCCACGATCACGAGCAGCTCCTCCTCGCCGAGCGGCTCGAGCTCGTAGATCTGGCAACGCGAGAGCAGCGCCGAGTTGACCTCGAAGTACGGGTTCTCGGTGGTCGCACCGATCAGCGTCACGAGGCCCTCCTCGACCGCGGGCAGGAGCGCGTCCTGCTGGGCCTTGTTGAAGCGGTGGATCTCGTCGAGGAAGAGGATCGTCCGCTGGCCGTTGCCGCCGAGCCGGTCCCGCGCCCGCGCCAGCACCGCCCGCACGTCGGCGACCGACGCCGAGACGGCCGAGAGCTCCTCGAAGGCCGCGCCGGTTGTCTGGGCGACGATCCGCGCGAGGGTCGTCTTGCCGGTGCCGGGCGGTCCGTAGAGGATCGCCGAGCCGACGCGGTCTTCGGCGATCGCGAGCCGCAGGGCGGAGCCCTCGCCGAGCACCTGCTCCTGGCCGACGAACTCGTCGAGAGACCGGGGCCGCAACCGCAGCGCCAGCGGTGCGATCTCCTGCATCCGCTCCCGCGCCGCGTCGGCGAAGAGGTCGCTCATGCGGGAAGTATGCTCCGCGCGATGGGCACGACCACGGAGCCGCTCGTCCGCCGGCTGAACGTCGTCTACCTCTACGTCTCGGAGATGGAGCGCTCGGTCGCCTTCTACCGCGACCTGCTGGGAATCGCGCTCGAGGGCGACGACGATTGGCAGGAGGCGTCCCTGGGCGCAACGCGCTTCGCGCTGCACCGGGCCCACGAGGGCCTCGGCCCACTTACCGCGGGCACGATCCACGTCAACCTCGAGGTCGCCGACCTCGGCGCGGCGACGCGTCGGCTGCGCGAAGCGGGGGTCGCAGTGGAGGAGACGATGCGCGAGGAGTGGGGCGCGGCGGCCCAGATCGTCGACCCGGACGGCTACGGGCTGTTCCTGTTCCAGCCGCCGGCGGCGTGACAGTGGAGGACTTCAGCGAGCCGATCCTCGCCGGCGAGGGCGCGAGTGATTACGAGCGCTACCTGCGCACCGACGAGCTGCTCGGGTTGCAGAAGACACCCGCGGAGCAGGTGCACCGTGACGAGCTGCTCTTCCAGACCGTTCACCAGGCCTCCGAGCTCTGGCTGCAGCTCGCCTGGAGCGAAGCCGAGGAGGCGACCCGCCTGATCGAGGCCGGCGAGCTGCAAGCGGCCGAGCGCCTGCTGCGCCGGGCGCACCTCTGCCTCGACTACGTGATCGGCCAGCTGGAGATGCTGGAGGCGCTCTCCCCCTGGGAGTACCAGGCGATCCGCAAGGTGCTCGGACACGGGAGCGGCTTCGACTCGCCCGGCTTCCGCGAGATCCGGCGGGTGACCCCGCCGCTCGGGCAGGCCTTCCAGGCCCGCCTGCGCGAGGCCGGCCTGAACGTGGTCGAGCTCTACCGGCAGGGAAGAGCACAGGAAGACCTCTACCAGCTGGGCGAGCTCCTGATCGGCTGGGACGAGCGGATCAGCCTCTGGCGGATGCGCCACTACCTGGTGGTGGCGCGGGTGATCGGCGATTCGGTGGTGGGCACGCAGGGCACGCCGGTCGAGCTGCTCGGTGGGCTGATCAAGCAGCGCTTCTACCCCGAGCTCTGGCAGGCCCGCAACCGCTTGACCGCGCTGGCCAACGAGGAGGGCTGACTCGCTCCGGGACGAGGTCACACGGCTCCTGCAGGAGCTGATCCGGCTCGACACCGTCAACCCGCCCGGGAATGAGACGCAGGCCGCACAGCTGCTCAGCGAGTACCTCGGCGAGAGCGGCGTCGAGAGCGAGCTCTACGCGCGGGTGCCCGAACGGGCGAACCTCGTCGCGCGCCTGCCCGGGAGCGGCGGCGGACACAGCCTGCTGCTGCTCTCCCACACCGACACGGTGGTCGCGGACCCGGTCGAGTGGCAGGTCGACCCCTGGTCGGGCGAGGTGCGCGACGGTGAGCTATGGGGCCGCGGCGCACTCGACATGAAAGGCCATGTCGCGGTCGCGGCGGTCGCCATGGCGTCCCTGGCGCGGGAGGGCTTCGAGCCGGCCGGCGACCTCGTGTTCGCGGCGTGCGCAGACGAGGAGGTCGGCGACGGCTTCGGCCTGCAGTGGCTCTGCGAGCAGCACCCCGACGTCGTGCGCACCGACTTCGCGCTGAACGAGGGCGCGGGCGAGCGCATGGAGCTGTTCGGCCGCACCTTCTACATCTGCTCGGCCGCCGAGAAGATGAGCTCGCCGTTTCGCCTCGTCGTGCACGGGCGCGCCGGCCACGCGTCGGTGCCGGGGATCGCCGACAACGCGCTGATCAAGGCGGCGGCGCTGATCGAGCGGCTCGCCGCGTATGAGCCGGAGCTCCAGCTCGGGCCCGAGACCGAGGCGATGATCGAGGCCGTCGCCGGACAGCCCCTCGCGGCGCACGAGGCGCTGGAGCTCGCCCGCACGGCCGACGAGGCCGCCGCGGAGCTACTGGAGCCGCTGCTCTCGCTCACGCTCTCGCCGACGATCATCAGCGCCTCCGAGCGGCGGAACGTGATCCCGCACCTCTGCCGGGTGGACGTCGACTGCCGCCTGCTGCCCGGCCAGACGCAGGCAGACGTCGAGCCCGTCCTCCGCGAGGTGCTGGGCGAGGGCGACTTCGAGCTCGAGTGGATCGAGGGCCACGGGGGCACGCGCAGCGAGCTGGGAACCCCGCTCTGGGACGCGATCGAGAGCTTCGTCGCGAAGGTCGAGCCCGAGGCGACCGTCCTGCCGGTCTGCGTGGCCGGGTTCACCGACAGCCACTGGGTGCGCAAAGCGTTTGGCACCGTCGCGTACGGCTTCTTCCCGATGAAGGCGATGGATCCGCAGCTGGCCTCGCGGTTGATCCACTCCGCCGACGAGCGCATCGCGGTCGACGACCTCGAGCTCGCGGTCGACTGCTTCCGTCACGCAGCCGTCGAGGTGACGGGCGGAAGCTAGGCTCTCCGCGATGGAGGACAAGATTCGCCTCGGCGGGATGGCGCTCGTGAACGGCGTGCTCGTGCACGGGCCGCATTCGTGGGCCTGCGCCGCCCGAACCGCCGACGGCGAGCTGAAGGTCGCCGCCGGGTACAAGCGCTTCCGCGCGGCGGAGGTCACCAACCCGCTGCTGCGCGGACCGGCCCGCATTGCGGAGGTCTTCTCGCTCCTGCCGCAGGTTCGGCGCGGGTTGCCCGAGGCGAGGCTGCCGTTCCAGCGGCCGCAGGTGCTCGCGGCGATGGCCGGCACGGCGGTCGCGGTGAAGGCCGTCAAGGAGTCGCCGCGCCTGACCCCGCTCGCGCGGGAGCTCCTCGGCGGGGTGCTCTCGCTGGCCCCGGCCGCCCTCGCGTTGCGCAACCACGACCTGGCTGCCTACCACGGCGCCGAGCACATCTCGATCGGGACGTACGAGCACGACGAGCCGCGGGCGCGTGAGCACGAGCGCTGCGGCTCACACCTGATCGGCCCGCTGGTCGCGACCTCGGCGATCGGGGCGACCCTGGCGGCGAAAGCGCCGCCGCACCTGCGCAGCCCCGCGCGGCTGGCCGCCCAGCTTGGTGCGCTCGCGGCCTCGACTGAGATCTTCGGCTGGATGACGCGCAATCCCGAGAACCCGCTCTCGCGCGCGCTCGCGTGGCCGGGCCACGAGCTCCAGCACCGGCTCGCGACTGCCGAGCCGACGCCTGCGCAGCTCGAGGTCGCCGAGGCCGCTCTCGCCGCGTGCCTCCAGCTCGAGCGGGAAGCAGATGCAGCAGCGGACGGTCACTAGGCGCCTCCCGCCCGAGATCTTCGACCTCCCGGTCGAGAAGATGCGGGAGGGCTACTACACCGACGCCTACTTCAACCACACGCGCCAGATGCTGACGCGCGACGAGCGGCACCCGCGCGTCGTGATGCAGGTGTTCCAGAAGCACGACTCGTTCCTCGGCGGCATCGACGAGGCGATCGCGGTGCTCAAGCTCTGCGCGGACGACTGGGAGGACCTGACCGTCCACGCGCTGTACGACGGCGACGAGATCGCGCCGTACGAGCCCGTGCTCCGGATCGAGGGCGACTACGCCGGCTTCGCCCACCTGGAGACGGTGTACCTCGGCGTCCTTGCGCGGCGGACGCTGATCACCTCGAACGTCGTGCGGGTGCTCGAGGCCGCAAACCGGAAGCCGATCATCTTCATGCCCGCGCGGCACGACCACCACCGGGTGCAGACCGGCGACGGCTACGCCGCGTACGTCGCGGGCAAGGTCGTCGGCACCGAGATCGGCGTCACCTCCGATGCCCAGGCGTCTTGGTGGGGCGGTCGCGGGATCGGCACGGTGCCGCACGCGCTGATTGCGGCCTACGGCGGCAACACCGTGCTCGCGGCGACGAAGTTCATCGAGAACGTCGATTCCGACATCCACGTCACGGTGCTCGTCGACTTCGAGAACGACTCCGTAGGCACTGCGCTCGAGGTTGCCCGAGCGCTCGGGCGGCGGCTCTGGGGCGTCCGGCTGGACACGTCCGGCCAGCTCGTCGACCGCTCGCTCTGGGGCGAGATGGGCGACTTCGACCCGCGCGGCGTCAACGAGCAGCTGGTGCGGAAGGTGCGGGACGCGCTCGACCGCGACGGCTTCGAGCACGTGAAGATCGTCGTCTCGGGCGGCTTCACCGCCGAGCGGATCCGCGCCTTCGAGGAGCGCGGCGTGCCCGTCGACTCCTACGGCGTCGGCTCGGCGCTGATCCGCGGCGAGAACGACTTCACGGCCGACATCGTGATGACCGACGGTCGCCCGTCGGCGAAGATCGGCCGCCGCTACCGCGAGAACCCGCGGCTCGGGCTCGTCGAGTGACGGTGCGGGTTCGCCCGCTCTAGCTGCGGGCCATCGCCGCGATCCCGGGCCAGCTCTCGATCGGGTCGGTCGAGCGCACGATGCGCATGCCCGCTTCCGCGAAGCGCGCGAAGGCGGCGTCGGCCTCGTCCGTGTAGTCGGCGACCCCGGGCACGACCACCGGCGACATGCAGTCCTCGAGCAGGTAGACCTTCTGCGCCAGTTCTCGCTCGACGAGCGCGGGTGAGCGCAGGAGGTCGTCGATCGTCCACGCGACGCAGTGGCTTTTCGCCTGGCCGGCGATGACGACGGCGTCGAACCCGAGCAGCTTCTCTATGAGCTCTACGTTCTGTTCGCCCAGCCGGTCACCGTCAGGTCCTTCCGTCACCTCGGGGCCGAGCACGGAGTAGTGCTCGGTCAGGGGCAGCGTTCCCTTGACCCGTACGTCCGGCTGCGAGCTGCGCGCGACCGTGTGGAAGAAGATCGCCTCCTCGACCGCGGGCACGAGCGCGTGTCCGATGCCGCCGAGCATCGCGTGGTAGGGCCAGATGGTGAGCCGGTACTTGCCGCTCGCCTCCAGTGCCCGCGTGTAGTGGATCAGGTGACGGTGCGCGTAGTCGGGGTCGAGCCCCAGCGTCTCGGCGACCGCCGGATCGACCTGCCAGCGCCCCGCCGCCACGTCGTCTGCTGAGACGAGCGTGTAGGGCTCCGGGTGGTTCCCGTCCTCGTCGACGAGCCAGAGCGGGTGGAAGACCTGCATCGCCTGGTGGGTGTCGAGCGTCGGCACGATCTGGGTGATCGCGTCGAGATTCCGGTAGACGAACTCGCAGAGGCGGCGGTTGTCGTCGATCGCGCCCGTACCGGAGCGGCCTGCGACGAACAGCTCGAAGGCGGGGATGCAGAACGTGTTCTGGACGTCGACGGCGACCAGGCAGATCCGCATCGCGTCCTCCGCTGCCGGCCGCAGGCCGTTCTCCGCGGCCCACAGCTCGGCCTCCCGCGCGCGGTCGTCATAGGACACTCGCCAGACCTCGCCGACCGCCTGCGGATCGAAATGTGGAGGAATCGGCAGCACAGCAGGCCAGTCTAGAGAGGCGCCTCGGACCGACAGCACGGTTGACTCTCGGCCTGAACGCGGCGATAACGAGAAGAGGGCATGGGCGACTGGTTGGTGTTCTTCCGCGACGGGATCGCGGCGTGGCTGCCGCTGTTCTTCGCGGTCCTGCTCGTGCTGATGGTCTACATCCTCTGGCGCACGCTGCAAGTGATGCCGCGCGTGAAGGCGGCGAAGACGATCACCTCGGACTCGAACGTCACCTGGGACGACGTCGCCGGGCTGGACGAGGCGAAGGAGGAACTGCACGAGGTCGTCGACTTCCTGCGCGACCCGGTCCGCTTCGGCCGCCTGGGCGCGCGGGTGCCGAAAGGGATCCTGCTCTACGGCCCGCCCGGAACCGGCAAGACGCTGCTCGCGAAGGCGATCGCGAGCGAGGCGGGAGCGCGTTTCTATGCCCAGAGCGCCTCGGCCTTCGTCGAGATGTTTGCGGGCCTCGGCGCGGCGCGGATCCGCAAGCTGTTCGAGGAGGCGCGCAAGAACACGCCTGCGATCGTCTTCATCGACGAGCTCGACGCTGTCGGCGCGCAGCGCACCGGGCACGGCTTCTCCCGCGAGCAGGACCAGACCCTCAACCAGCTGCTCGTCGAGCTCGACGGCTTCGAGGCGCGCGACCAGGTGATCGTCATGGGCGCCTCCAACCGTCTCCAGGATCTCGACGCAGCGCTGTTGCGGCCGGGGCGCTTCGACCGGCAGGTGCTGGTCGCCGCGCCCGACCTCGCCGGCCGCGAACAGATTCTCCGCGTCCACACGCGCGGCAAGCCGCTCGCCGATGACGTCGACCTGAGATCGATCGCGCGCCAGACCGCGGGGCTGACCGGCGCAGAGCTCGAGAACATCTCGAACGAGGCCGCGATCTTCGCGGGCCGGCTCGACCACGACGAGATCACGGGCTCCGACTTCGAGGACGCGATGGAGCGCGTCGTCGCGGGCCTCCAGCAGCGGAAGGTCGTGAGCGAGAAGGAGCGGCGGATCCTCGCCTACCACGAGGCCGGCCACGCGGTGCTGTCGCACCTGACCGGTGACCTGCTCCCGGTGCACAAGGTGACGATCGTCTCGCGCGGCCAGGCGCTCGGGTACACGCTCAACCTCCCGACCGAGGAGCGCTACCTCCACACCGCGGAGGAGTTCACAGACCTCCTGAAGATCTACCTCGCCGGACGTGCCGCCGAGCAGATCGTCTTCGGCCGCGTGACCAACGGCGCTGCGAACGATCTCGAGCGGGCGACCGAGGTGGCGCGCGCGATGGTCTTCGAGTACGGCATGTCCAACGCCTCGGCCTCGCGGACGATGCGCGCCGACAACTACGCCCTCTCCGAGGAGACGAAGAAGCTGCGCGACCAGGAGCAGGCGCGGCTCACCGACGAGGCCTACGCCGAGGCGATCCGCCTGCTGCAGAAGCACCGGCCGGCGCTCGACCGGATCGCGACGGCGCTGCTCGAGAAGGAAACGCTGCAGAAGGACGAGCTCGACGCGCTACTCGTTGGCGTCGAGCCCGAACTGCGGTCCGCCGAAACGGTCGGGACAGTTCGGGTCGTTGCGGCGGAGTGACGCGGGATTAGCCGGACGCACGGGCAAAGCCCGCAGGTCCTCTTAGACGGCACCGCAAGCGGTGCCTCGGTGGAAACGGTGGCACCGTCCGCGTAGTCTCGGCCGACTAGTAGCATCGCGGCGGCGTGGAGCCGCACGGCATTCATCATCTCGGCGTCGCCGTCGACGACCTCGACAGCGCGCTCGCGACCTACGAGCGGCTCTTCGGGGCCGAGCTCGAGCAGCGCGAGACCGTCGAGGAGCAGGGCGTCGAGGCGGCATCGCTGCGCATCGGTTCCGACCGGGTCGAGCTGCTGGCCGCGCTCGGCGAGGACACGCCGGTCGGCAAGTTCCTCTCGAAGCGCGGTCCCGGGATGCACCACGTCGCCTACGAGGTCGACGACGTCGGCGCCGCCCTCGACGAGCTCGCCGCCGAAGGAGCCGAGCTGATCGACGCGCGGCCGCGACGCGGGCTCTTCGGGCTGCAGGTCGCGTTCGTCCACCCGGACGCCGTCCACGGCGTGCTCGCGGAGATTGTCAGCGTTGGCTGAGGAGCGCGTCCGTGTCGAGATCGGGTTCGACGGCGGCCAGATCATGGGCGCCAACGTCGAGCTGAAGGCTGCCGACGAGCTCGAGCGCGTCCTCGGGGACGGGCGAAACGGCGCGTTCGCGCTCGAGGCGGAGGACGGCCGCTACACGGTCTCGCTGCAGCGAGTCGTGTACGTGAAGCGGTTCTCGCGCGAAGGTCGCGTCGGGTTCAGCGGACCCTGAATACTCCCCGCGTTAGACGTCTGAGCGCGCGGGGCAAGGTCAACCAGTGAGCTCGAGTGCCGCGGCACGGAGCAGCACGGAGGATCTGAAGCGTCTCGTCGAGCACGCCCAGCAAGGCGACCGCGAGGCGCTCGAGGCGCTCTACCTGCTCCATTTCGACCGCATCTACAGCTACCTGCACATGAGCGTCGGCAACCGGCACGACGCCGAAGACCTGACGACGCAGACCTTCCTGAAGATGCTCGAGGCGATCGGGCACTTTCGCTGGCGGTCGGCGCCGTTCTCTGCCTGGCTCTTTCGGATCGCGCACAACCTCGCGATGGACCACTTCCGTGCGTCGCGGCGCTGGCAGCCGGAGGAGGAGGTGCCCGAGCTCGAGGGTGCCGAGGAGTCCTCGGCGGAGGACGCCGCGCTGCAGTCGATCGGTCGGCGCAGCATGCTCGAGCTGATCGAGGACCTCTCGCTCGAGCAGCAGCAGGTGCTGATGCTGAAGTTCCTGTTCAACTTCTCGAACGGCGAGGCCGGCACCGTGCTGGGCAAGTCCGAGGGCGCCGTCAAGTCGCTCCAGCATCGCGCTCTCGCGTCACTACAGAAGCAGCTCTCGCAAGACTGAGTCCTCCTCCGGCAATGGACGCCCATCACCGGAGGGAGGACCAGTGTTAGAGACCGGGATCGTCGGCCTCCCGGCCGCGGGGAAGACCACGCTCTTCAACGTGCTCACCCGCGCGGGCGTCGGACCGGACTTCGGCAAGGAGCACGTTGGCATGGCCCCGATCGCGGACGAGCGGCTCGAACGCGTGGCGCAGGTCGTGTCGGCGCCGAAGGTGACTTCCGCTGCGGCACGCGTTGTCGACGTCCCGGGAACGGGGCCGCAGCTGCTCGGGAACCTCCGGCGGGTCGACGCGCTGGTCGCCGTGATGGACGGGTTCTCGCCCGGCGCTGATCCCGACGGCGACCTCGAGCGCCTGGAGCTCGAGCTGCTCGTGGCGGACCGCGACCACGTCGAGCGGCGGCTCGAGCGGGTCGCCAAGCAGGCGAAGTCCGGAGACCCGAGGCTGCGGGCGGAGACCGCGCAGCTCGAGCAGGTGCTCGCGCACCTGGACGCGGGGCGCTCGCTGCGCGAGTGGGAGGGCGAGTTACCGCCGGAGCTCGAGCCGCTGACGACGAAGCCGGTCGTCCCGGTCGTGAACGGGCCGGGCGGCATCGACCTGAAGCTCGAGGCGGAGCTGGCAGAGCTGCCCGAGGAGGAGGCTGCTGCGTTCCGAGACGGGCTGCCGGCGCTCGAGGAGGTCGTGCGGCGCTTGTTCGAGGCACTCGGGCTGATCACGTTCTTCACCGCGGGCGAGAAGGAGGCCCGCGGCTGGACGCTGCGGGGCGGCCAGACGGCGCTGGAGGCGGCAAGCATGATCCACACGGACATCGCGCGCGGCTTCATCCGCTGCGAGGTGGTGCGCTGGGACGACCTGGTCGAGAGCGGCAGCTACGCCGAGGCAGCCCGGCGCGGGTTGCAGCGGCTCGAAGGCAAGACGTACGAGGTCCAGGACGGCGATGTTCTGACCGTCCGCTTCAACGTCTAGCGGATACTCGACCTTAAGCCAGTAGTAACGTCCGGTCGCGCGGCCTACCGTGCAGGCGATTCTGCGGAAGGGGAGGCACGCCTTGGCGTATCGATTTGGCGTCACGCTCGCTGCGTTCGCTGCCGTGATTGCGCTCGTTGCGCCGGGCGCCGGAGCACACGACGGTGTCAATACCGCGGCCGGTCACGCTGCCGAGGACGCGGTCACGCTCACACCCACGCAGGAGCGGGCGCTCGACGCCCACACCCGCGTCGTCTCCAGGCGCGCCGCAAACGCCGTAGCCGCCGCGGTCGCCGGGGCGCCGCAGGACGTGGGTGAGTGGGGCCCGGTCGTCGACTGGCCGGTCGTCGGCGTGCACGTCGCGCTGCTGCCGAACGGCAAGGTGCTCGCCTACGACTCGATCGGCGACCACGCGACCGAGACCTACCCGATCCAGGACCACAGCCGCGCGACGGTGTGGGATCCGGCGACGGGGAGCCAGACGCCCGTGAACGTCGACACCGGCTTCAACATCTTCTGCAGCGGCCTCGCCCATCTGCCCGACGGCCGGATGTTTATGGCGGGCGGGAACAAGGACCAGCAGCTCAACGGCATCGTCCAGACGCACATGTTCGATCCTGTGACGAACCTGTGGAGCCTCGGCCCGAACATGTTGGGCGGGCGCTGGTATCCGACCGTCACGCCGTTGAGCAACGGCGAGATGCTCATCACATCGGGCCGCGTCGACACGCCCGAAGTGCGGACGACAGCCGGCAGTCTGCGTGCGCTCACCAGCGCGTCGCTCAGCCTGCCCCTGTACCCGTGGATCGACGTTGCCCCGAACGGCCGGGCGTTCTATTCAGGCCCCGACCAGACGCTGCGCGCGCTCGACACGACCGGCACCGGGGCATGGCAGACGTTCGGTCAGCGCGACACGATCAACCGCGACTACGGCGGGCACGCGATCTACGACATCGGGAAGATGCTGGTTGCGGGCGGCGGCGGCTCGACAAGGGACGCGCGGGTCGTCGACTTCAACGGCGCCACGCCGCAGGTCTCGGCTACGGCGCCGATGGCCTTCGGCCGCCGGCAGCACAACCTGACGGTGCTCGCCGACGGAACCGTCCTCGCGACGGGCGGCAACTCGTCAGGCGCCGGGCTCGTCGACCTGAACGCCGGCGTCTACGCGGCCGAGCAGTGGAACCCGGCCACCGGCCAGTGGCGGACACTCGCCGCGGAGTCGATCACGCGCCAGTACCACTCAACCGCGCTGCTGCTGCCCGACGGCCGCGTCCTCTCCTCCGGCGGCGGGATCTGCGGCACGTGCGACCAGGTCGGCTACCTCGGCAAGAACGCCCAGATCTTCTCGCCGCCCTACCTCTTCCAGGCCGACGGCACGCTTGCGCCGCGCCCCACGATCGACTCCGCACCCGTCGCCACGAGCTACGGCGCCGCGATGGAGATCGCGACGGCGAACCCGGGGTCGATCCGGAAGGTCGCTCTCGTGCGGCTGGGCGCCGTCACGCACTCCAACAACATGGAGCAGCGCTATATCCCGCTGACCTTCACCGCCGGCGCCACGAGCCTCACCGCGAGCGCCCCCGCGAATGCCAACATCGCGGCACCGGGCTTCTACATGCTCTTCATCATCGACGCGAACGGTGTGCCTTCGATTGCCCGCATGGTCACCGTCCAGGGCAACTCCCAGCCGACCGTGACGCTCACGCAGCCGAGCAACGGCGCGACCTTCACCGCGCCCGCCACCGTGAATCTCGCTGCGACCGCTTCGGACGCCGACGGCACCGTCACCAAGGTCGAGTTCTTCAACGGCACGACGAAGCTCGGCGAGGACACGACCGCGCCGTACAGCTTCACCTGGAGTGGCGTCGCGGCCGGAACCTACTCGCTCACGGCGCGCGCGACTGACGACCTCGGCGGCGTCACCACGAGCCTGGCCTCCACGATCACCGTCAGCCCCAGCAACGCCGCACCGACGGTGACGCTCACGCAGCCGAGCAACGGCGCGACCTTCACCGCGCCCGCAACCGTGAATCTCGCTGCGACCGCTTCGGACGCCGACGGCACCGTCACCAAGGTCGAGTTCTTCAACGGCACGACGAAGCTCGGCGAGGACACGACCGCGCCGTACAGCTTCACCTGGAGCGGCGTCGCGGCCGGAACCTACTCGCTCACGGCGCGCGCGACTGACGACCTCGGCGGCGTCACCACGAGCCTGGCCTCCACGATCACCGTCAGCCCCAGCAGCAACGTTGCACCGATCGTGAGCATCACCGCACCGGTCGACGCCGCAATCTTCACCTGGAAGCCGACCATCACGATCGCAGCAACGGCGAGCGATCCCGACGGCACCGTCACGAAGGTCGAGTTCCGCGACGGCACGAAGTTGCTCGGCCAGGACACCAGCGCGCCCTACTCCTTCACGTGGAAGAACGTCCCGCAGGGGACCCATTCACTGACGGCGCGCGCGACGGACAATGCGGGAGCCGTCGTGACCAGCGACGCCGTCGGCATCTTGGTGCAGAAGCGCTAAGGAGGGTTTGACGAAACACTGTCAATGCCCTCGGGCCGCGCTGCTCGCCCCGAAGCGGCGTCCTCAGTCGCACCGATAGCTACGGCTATCGGCGCTCCCTGCGTCCTTGCCTCGGAACGAGCATCGCACCCCGAGAGCGAGCAGCGTCCCGCCAAACCCTCCTGGCTATTCGACCGGCCGCGTGGCGGCCGTCGCGTCGAGCTGGTTCGCGTGGTACAGCACCGAGGCCTCGGCCGTCCGGGCGCCGCGCATGTCGTGGTGCACCGCGATCGCGTGCAGTAGCTCGGCCCGCACCTCCGGCTCGAGCGCGGCCGCGCGCTCCTCGACGAGCCGCAGCCCGAGGTGTACGTGTCCTAGCAGCCGCCCCTCCTCGGTCGCGCGGAACGTCGGCCCGCACTCCAGCTCGATCGTCCGCCCGACGTCGTGCACCAGCGCCGCCGCCAGCACGAGGTCGGCCCGTAGCCGCGGGTGCAGCTGCGCGGCCTCGCGACACAACGTCGCGACACCGACGGTGTGCTCCAGCAGCCCGCCGGCGTACGCGTGGTGCGTCTCCGCGGCCGGCAGTCCGCGCAGTGCCGTCCGCAGCGCTTCGTCCTCGACGAACCGCCGAACCGTCGCGCGCAGCCCGGGGTGCGCGATCTCGGCCGCGAGGAACTCCAGGAACCCGTCTAGCTCGGCCGCGTCACGTCGCAGCGCGGGCGCGAGTGCCGCAGGATCCGCCTCCACCGCGGCTTCCAGGGAGCGCACCTCGAGCTGCAGCTTGTCGCGGTAACGCTCTACTCGGCCCAGCACCCGGACCGCGTCACCCTCGCCGAAGCGCGAGTCGAATAGCTCGACATCCGACCACACCCGCGCCTCGATCCGACCGCTCGGGTCGACCAGTTCCAGCGCGAGGTACGGAGACCCGGCGCGGGTCCGCCTCCGCTCCTTCTTCGCGACCGCGTAAACGCCCTCCACGACCCGGTCTTCGGCCAGCGACTCGATCGCGCTCACGGAGCGAGTCTAGGCCCGAGCACGGCTGGTACGCTCCGGCCCCGTGGCCGAGGTGAAGCCCTTTCGCGCCGTTCGCTACGGCGAGGGCGCCGGCCCGCTCGACACGCTCGTCGCGCCGCCCTACGACGTCATCTCGCCTGCCGAGCGCGAGCAACTCGCCGCCCGCAACGCGTACAACGTCGTCCACCTGACGCTCCCCGCCGAGGAGGCGGAAGCCGGACGCACCTGGCGTGCCTGGCGCGAGGACGGCACGCTGAGTGACGAGACCGAGCCGATGTTCTGGTGGCTCTCGCAGGACTACGTCGGCCCAGACGGCGTCGCGCGCACTCGCGAGGGACTCATCGCCGCGCTCGAGGCCGAGCCGTACGAGAACCGGATCGTCCTGCCCCACGAGCGAACGCACCGCGGGCCGAAGGAGGGCCGGCTGCGCCTGCTGCGCGAGGTCCAGGCGCAGCTCGAGCCGCTGTTCTTGCTCTACGAGGGCGCGCCGCCGGCGCAGCGGCCGGAGCGCGAGCCGGACCTCGAGGTCGAGGGTGCGCGCCTCTGGCGCCTGCCGCCGGATGGGATCGCGGAGGCATTCGCGGACCGCCAGCTGCTAATCGCGGACGGCCACCACCGCTACGAAACCGCACTTGCCTACCACGAGGAGGCCGGGACGCCCGAGAGCGCCTACGTCCTGGCGGTGCTCGTCAGTCTCGACGACCCCGGCCTGATGATCTTCCCGACCCACCGCCTCTTCGAGCACGAGCCCGCCGAGAGGCTGCCTGCCGAGCCGCTCCCGGAACCGACTGCGGCCCGAGAGGCGCTCGAGCAGGCGCCGCCGGACCGCGCGGCCGCCGTCGTCTATCGCGGTAGCGGCGCCGAGCTGGCGGTGGACGGCAACGAGCTCGACGTGCAGCTCGTCGACCGCCTCGGGCACGACGGCATCAGCTACACGCCTGACTGGCAGGAGGCGGTGCGGGCGGTCGACGAGGGCGAGGCGGCGGTCGCGGTACTGATGCGGCCGACCCGGATCGAGGACGTCTTTGCGGTCGCCCAGCGCGGCGAGACGATGCCGCAGAAGAGCACGTACTTCTACCCGAAGCTCGTCAGCGGGCTTCTGTTCCTGCCGCTGTGATCATTCCAGCGGTTCGGTCGGTCAGCTCAGACGGACGCCCGGGCGGAGCCCGTGCGTCCTGATGTCGTCGCCGCAAGCGGCGCCTCAGTGAGCCTGTGACGGATTGGCTCGCGCTCTGCCGCGACGCTGTCGCGGACGTGCGCGGCGTGCTCGAGGAGCTGCCGACGCGCGCGGAGCGGGAGCCCGTCGTCGGCGAGGGCGAGGGCGGCGACGAGACGACGGCCGTCGACGCGGCGGCCGAGCGGGTGATCCTCGCGCGACTGCAGGACGTCGAAGGCACGACGATCGTCTCGGAGGAGGTGGGTATCGTCGGCGACGGCCCCACGCGGATCGTGGTTGACCCGATCGACGGCTCGCTGAACGCAAAGCGCGGCATCCCGTTCTTCTCCGTCTCGATCGCGGTCGCCGAGGGCGGCACGATGGACGACATCGTCTTCGGCTTCGTCCACGACTTCGGCAGCGGCGAGGAGTGGGTCGCGGAGAAAGGCCTGGGAGCGCGCCTGAACGGGGCGGTGCTCGCCCCACCGCCGCCGAAGGAGGAGATCGAGATCCTCTCGTTCGAGGCGACACTGACGTCCAGCATCGCGGAGAAGGCCGCGGAGGTCGTCGGCCTCGCCTACCGCCTCCGCGTGATGGGCTCGCTGGCCCTCTCGCTCTGCCACCTGGCCGCCGGCCGGGTCGACGCGGTCTGCTCGCTGAAGCCGGCCCGCGCCGTCGACATCGCCGGTGCGCAGCTGCTCGTCCGCGAGCGCGGCCTCGCGATCGACCTCCCTGAGGCGCCTCCATTCGGCGAGGCGCCGCTCGACATCGAGGGCCGCTCGCGTGTGGTCGCGGCCGCTACGCCGGAGGTCTGCGACCGCCTGTTCGCCGCGCTCTCGCGGTGAAGCCGATCCGGATCGGCTGTTCCGGCTGGAACTACAAGCACTGGCGCAACGGCGTCTTCTACCCGCCACGCCTGCCGCAGCGGCGCTGGCTCGAGTTCTACGCACGTCACTTCGACACGGTCGAGGTGAACTCGACCTTCTACCGGCTGCCGCGGGAGAGCGCGGTCGCGAACTGGGTCGCCGAGACGCCGCCGGGCTTTCTCTTCGCGGTGAAGATGAGCCGTTACGCGACGCACATCAAGCGGCTTCGCGACCTCCCGCCGAGCATCGCGCTCTTCTACGACCGCATCGGGCCGCTGGTCGAGTCGCCGAAGCTCGGCCCCGTGCTCTGGCAGCTACCTCCGGGGTTCCGCCGCGACGACGAACGGCTCGCGCAAGCGCTCGAGCAGCTGCCCGCGGGCCGGCACTGCTTTGAGTTTCGTCACGAGACCTGGTTCGCCGAGCCCGTGTACGAGCTGCTGCGGCGGCACCGGGTGGCGCTCGTGATCGGCGACACCCCGGAGCGGCCGTTCCAGACGCACGAGCTCACGGCCGACTGGACGTTCGTCCGCTTCCACTACGGCCGGCCGGGGCGCGGCGGCAACTACTCGGAGCGCGAGCTCGAGGACTGGGCGCGACGTCTCGCTGCCTGGGCCGGGGAGCACGAGGTCTTCGCGTACTTCAACAACGACTGGAACGGTTACGCGGTCCGCAACGGCCTCTGGTTGCGCGAGCGCCTCGCCGACTAGCCGAGCGGGAGCGGCGCCAGGGCCGCGAGGTTCCCAACCCACGCCGCGCGACGCGCACGAGCTGCCCGCTGTCGAAGCCGGAGCGCACGCTGGACGGTCGGCGGAGGCCGCGCTGCCGGAGACAATGGACTAGCCTCACCAAATGGACGTGCGCAACGTCCGCTGGGTCGGGATTAGGACCGACCACTATCAGGCGATGGTCGGCTTCCTCCGCGACATCCTCGGGTTGGAGGTCAACTTCGAGGAACCGACCACGGTCGAGTTCACGACCTCCGAGGGGGACGAGATCCAGGTCATGGCTCCCGGGGACCGGTACTACGACTTCTTCGGCGAGCATGCAAACGGGCCCGTCCCGCTCTTCGAGGTCGACGACGTGCATTCCGTGCGTCGCGAACTCGAGGCTGCCCGCATCGAGGTTGTGGGCTCCACCGAGCATGACAGCACCTGGGAGTGGATCCACGTCCGGGCCCCGGACGGCAACCTGTACGAGTTCGCAAGTCGCCTGCCTGAGGCTGCACAGGAGCCCGAGTTCAACCGCTCGGCAAGCTAGAGCGGACTGTCGCTAGAGGCAGTCGGGGATAAACGCAACTCTCTAGTGGCCGAGCGCATCCTCAAGGAGCTCGACACCGACTTCGAGCCGACGCTGCTAGGCAGGAGCGGATCCGCCGATCGGTGCGGTCCGCAGCGCCGGCTTCGACGGGCGCGGTGCCGCGCTCGCCAACCAGACCCCTGATGGTGCTCGTGGACGCGGCGCTGGGCCGCAGCTCTTGGACCGACGACGATCTGCAGATGGCCTGGAGACGGCACGCGGAGACGCTCGACCCCGGGCTGCGCGCTAGCAGCTTCGCTACGCTCACCGGACGATGGAGCCCCAGCGGGAAGCAATCCTGAAGGCACTCGAGCAGGTCATCGACCCCGAGCTCAAGCGGAACGTCGTCGAGCTCGACATGGTGCGCGACGTGCGGATCGAGGGCGGCGACGTCACCGTCGGCATCGCACTCACGGTCGCCGGTTGCCCGCTTCGCTCGAGCTTCGAGCAGCAGGTCGCGCAGGCGCTCGCGCCGGTGGAGGGCGTGCAGCGCGTCTCGCTGGAGTTCGGCGTGATGACGCCCGAGGAGCGGAGCGCCTTGACCGCGCGCCTACGCGGGTCGGTCACCGAGCGGACGAAGGGCATCCAACTCGACCGCTCCACGCGCGTGATCGCGGTCGCCAGCGGCAAGGGGGGCGTCGGCAAGTCGACCTTGTCGGCCAACCTCGCTGCCGCGTTCGATCGCCTCGGCCAGCGAACCGGAATCCTCGACGCCGACGTCTACGGGCATTCGATTCCGCACCTGCTCGGCGTCCATCAGAAGCCGGTGGCGGTGGACCGGATGATCGTCCCGCCGGTCCGCGGCGACCTGAAGCTGATGTCGATCGGCTTCTTCCTGGAGGAGAACGAGCCCGTGATGTGGCGCGGGCCGATGCTGCACCGGGCGCTCGAGCAGTTCCTCACCGATGTCCACTGGGGCGAGCTCGACACGCTCGTGGTCGACATGCCGCCGGGCACGGGCGACGTCTCGATCTCGCTCGGCCAGCTGCTGCCGCGAGCGGAGGCCGTGATCGTGACGACGCCGCAGCCGCTGGCGCAGGAGGTCGCGGCGCGCGCGGCGCTCATGGCCCGCAAGACGAACATGCGCCTGCTGGGCGTGATCGAGAACATGAGCGGCGAGGCGTTCGGCAGTGGGGGCGGCGAGCGCCTGGCCGAGGAGCTGGAGGTGCCGCTGCTCGGCCGTGTGCTGCTGGACGCACGGCTGCGCGAGGCCGCCGACGAGGGCGCGCCGCTGGTCGAGACCCATCCGGATTCCGAGCCGGCGCTGGCGATCCTCGCGGCCGCGGAGGCGATCGTCGCGACGAAGCGCGAGCAGGGCGTCGGGATCGTGAAGTCCCTGCCGGTCGTCGGCTAGCGGTACCCGGTCCGCGCGAGGAAGCGGCGCAGGCGCCGCTCGAACGCGACCCTTGTCCGCTCGCCGTGGATGCGGCCGCTGCGCGAAAGCCGGTCGATCGTCCTGAACGCCGCCTTGCAGCGATCGAGCATGCACTGGTCGGCGGCCCACGCGGCGATCACGCCCTGGTTGGTGCGTGTCTTCTTCCGGCTCATCGCCTCGTGCCAGAGCGCCGTCGAGTCGCGCCGGATCTCGCTCGCGTACTGGTGCGTGACGACCGTCAGCCCGCCCTGCCGGAAGCTGAGGATGCGCACCGGCCAGCGCGAGTCGGCGAAGCTCGAGAACGCGTAGGAGAAGCGGTCGTCGCGTGTGACCAGCTCCTGCTTGCCGTCGTGCTCGAGGTCGGCGAGGACGTAGCCGAAGTTGCCCCAGATGTGGACGTTCGTGCGATAGCCGGCGCCGCCGACGTAGCGGTAGATCTGCGTGTACCAGCAGCAGTGTGCGCCGCCCCAGTAGAGGTCGAGCACGACCTCCGGCTCGCCGTCGCCGTCGAGGTCGGTGATCGACACGGAAGGGCGGTGCTCGAAGTAGCGCGCCGGCTGGGCGTTGAAGCCGCCGCGCGGCGGCCGTCTCAGCCGCGCCGAGAAGCGCGTCTCGCCGAGGCGCTTGATCGTGAGGCGCTGCTTCGCGAAGCGGAACTTGGCGCGGTCATAGGTGTACGAGAAGGTGGCCTCGACGTCGCCCGACCGCGCTCGCTCGACATGCGGCTTCGGAGCCGCGGCGGCGTTCGCCACGAGCACGGCTCCGAGCGCGACGGCAAGCGCTGCGGCCGGTCTCACGGGCGCGTTATAGCGATGAAAGGTGAAGGGCGCCACGTGGGCGCCCTCCAGGAGTTCCAGCGGACCCCGGGGTCTCCGCTTGGAGCCCCCGCTGAAACTAGAGACTTAGACGACGAGGAGACGCCGTTGGCTGTTGCACTCCGTAAGGATTTCGTGAGCATGCGTGAAGACGAGTTACTGGGAACGCTGCGCGGGCTCGGTTTCGACGAGGCCGACGCCCGCACGCTGGCCGACCACTTCCTCGACGCGGAGCGGCGCGGCAAGACCGGCCACGGGCTCTCGCGGGTCGAGTGGCTGGCGACGCGACCGTTCGAGCTCGATCCTGCCGCGCGTCCTCGTCGCGTCCTCGACGAGCCGGGCTACCAGCGCTGGGACGGCAACGGCGCGCTCGGCTACCTGACGCTGGCCGCAATCATCGAGGGGCAGCTCGCGGAGCCGCCGCAGCACTCGCGCCTGGTGGTGGCGCAGCGCTGCTTCCCGACGGGGATGCTGGGCTACTGGGGCCGGAAGCTCGCGGAGGGCGGCCTCGTCGCCGCGCTGACCGCAACCTCACCGGCACGGCTCGGCCACCCGGACGGCGGTCCGAAGCTCGCCGGGACAAACCCGCTTGCGATCGCGATCCCGGCTTCGGACGGCGAGCCGCTCGTCAGCGACGTCTCCATGGGCCGCGTCACCTACGGCGAGGTACTGGCCGGCGAGGCAGCCGAGGACGAGCTGGTGCCGTTCGGCGGCGAGCACGCACACAAGGCGTTCGCGCTCGCGGTCGGGCTGCAGCTGCTCGTGGACTCGCTCGTCGCCGCGCCCGGACACGGCGCCGTGCTGCTCGTGGCGCGGCCGGAAGCCGACCCGCTGCTTGCGCTACGAGCCCGAGCCGGCGGCGTCCGACTGCCCGGTCAGAGCTAGAAAGCGCGGGTCGTCCTTGACCGATGCGAAGTCCTCGTCGTCGGGCGCGTACTTCGCGACCTGCTCGCGGTCGAGCTCCGCAGCGCGCTCGAGCTGGGCGAGCGCCTCGTCGTTGTTGCCGAGCCGCGCCTCGATGCACGCGAGGTTGAACGGGCCCTGCCACGCGCCGGGGTTCGCGTCGATGCCGGCCTGCAGCTCGCGCCGGGCTCCTTCTTCGTCGCCCTGGTCGAGCAGCGAGACTCCCGCGAAGACCCACTCCCAGCCGGAAGGCTGGAAGACCTCGCCGGGTTTGGCGCCGATGCCGAGCACCGTCGTGTCGGGCTCGGCGGCGACGGCGCCGCGCAGCGTCCCCGGCGTGCAGTGGACGAGCGTCCCCGTCGGCGCGTCGTGCTCCTCGCCGTCGACCATGAACGTCGCGCGGCCGCTGATCACGACGTAGAGCTCCTCGTGCCCGCTCTCCTCGCGGTGCTCCTCGACCACGCGCTGGCCGGCCTCCTCGGCGGTGTACGCGTTGACGCCGAAGGCCTTGATGTCGAAGTGGCGCCGAACGGGCCTCCACGTGAGCCCCTCCTGGCCGGAGATCGGGTAGCGCTCGAGGTCGTCGATCCGGGCGATGCGTCCGCTCACGTTTGCCTCCTCAGCTCCTCGAGTACGACGGGATCGACGCGCTCGACGCCGTCAACGCGCTCCTCCAGGTTCTCCTTCCCGGCCCAGGTGAAGAACGATTCCCCGAGGTCGCCGGCGTAGCCCAGCCGGCCGAGCCGCTCGCGCAGCTCTTGCTCGAGCTCGTCGTCGACCTCGAGCCACTCTTCCCGCGGCGTCTCGCCGAAGATCGCCTGGTGCATGACGTGGATGCGGCGCAGCTCCTCGAGAGGGCGCTCGTGCTCGTCGACGCGCAGGTCGACGACGCTGTCGGAGAGCCCCGCGTAGCCGCCGTCGCGCTCGACCACGAGCAAGGCCGAGGACTGCTGCCCGCGCCGGTCTCCGCCCGCCGCCTGCGCCGCGTCCATGCAGTCGAGCAGCCGTTCCGCCAGCGGCCGGCCCGACGTAGCTTCGAACGTCTCGGCGATCGCGTCGACGGTCTCGGCCGAGACGAGGATGTTCCCCTGCGCCGCGTAGCACGGGCCCATGCGACCGCCGGCCCAGTCCATGCACTCCGCGCCGGTGAAACTCGAGCTGCCGCCCTTGCCGTCGACGACGCCGAGCTGGCGGTGATCGCGGCCTTCGTCGGCCGAGGTCAGGCGCTCGACCACCTCCACCGCGCTCAGCCCCTCGCGCAGCAGCGCCAGGCCGTCGGGCCCGTAGCGCGGGTTCGCCCAGGCCTGGGTCGCGATCGCGCCGACCTGCGGCTCCGCCCACGGCACGACGGAGCCGACGCCGAGGAACTTCGACTGGGTCGCCACGCCCCACTGGCCGGCCTCGAGGTCGCAGGCGGCGATCGAGTAGGTTGCTACGAGCGTCCTACGCACCGTGGCGAGGTCATGTCCGGTCGCCCTATCCCGTCGCTTCTATCCATACGTCAATTCGGTGAGGTCGAGCTCCAGCAGCTCGCGTTTCGACTCGGGCACGAGCACCGAGGCAACCTCCGGCCGCGCGAGTGCCGCCTTGACCCCTTCCGCTGAGTCTGTCCGCACGACCACCGGCCGCCCGTGCTCGTGGGCCTCTCGCAGCGCCGTCTCGTCGGAGACGCCGTCCAATACGAGCGCGTCGTCCACGTCCAGCTCCCCCTCGATCGCGATCTCCGGCACACGTCGGCCGGTCGAGCCGAACCAGCGCTCTCTCAAGCGATCACCTGGCGTTCAGATCGTCTGTGGCGGGCCGTGAAAAGCACCTAGATCGTTGTCGTCTCCCCGGGCTGCAGCTCGATCACCTCGACCCCGGAGGGCGCGTGCTGCCGCAGCTCGTCCGGGGTCCCGGCGAGCAGCGGGAAGGTGCCGTAGTGGCACGGAATGCAGCGCGTCGTGCCGAGCAGCTCCAGCGCGACGCCCGCCTCGCGCGGATCCATGGTGAAGTGCCCGCCGATCGGCAGGATCGCGACGTCGGGCGAGTAGATCCGCCCGATCAGCTGCATGTCGCCGAAGACGCACGTGTCGCCCGCGAAGTACAGCTTGGTGCCGTTCTCGAGCTCCATCACAATCCCCGCCGCTTCGCCCAGGTAGGTGAAGTCGTCTGCGCCGCTCGAGTGGAACGCGTTCACGAGCGTGAACTTCACGCCTGCGGCCTCGACGGTGCCGCCCTTGTTCGACCCCGGCATCTCGCCGACGGGCGCGCCCTGCTGGCCGAGCCAGCCCTTCAGCTCGACGTTGGCCACGATCTCCGGCGAGAACTGCTTGCTCAGCGCGACGGTCTCGCCGACGTGGTCGTTGTGTCCGTGCGTGATCGCGATCACGTCGATCCGCTCGGGCTCCTTCTCGGCGTCGGGGCATTTCGGGTTCCCGAGCCAGGGGTCGATGTAGATCCGCTTGCCGCCGGGCGAGTCGACGCGGAAGCTCCCGTGGCCCAGCCACGTCACCGACACATCGGGCATGTGCGCTCCTTTCACAGAGGTGCGCTGAGCGTAACGAAGGAGCCGCGACGCGGACGCCGAACCCCGTTTCATGGCTCGCCGGGCGATACCCGTTGCGCTCGTGATCGCGGCAGCGGCGGCGGACGGGGCAGGGGCTCACCGGCTTGCGTTCTACGCCCTCCTGCTCGCCGTGCCGGCCGCGGCGGTGGCAGCGCTCGAGGCCTTCGGCCACGTGTTCGAGGGCAACCGCGACCACCTGCACGCGCTGCTCTGGACGGTCGTGCTCGGCCTGCTCGTGATCGGAGCCGCCGTGCGCGCGCCGGAGGTCACCGAGGGCGTCGTTCCGGCGCTCGGCCGCTCTACGCTGCTGGCCTGCCTCGGGGTCTTCTGCGTCCAGGCCGCCGTTTCGGCGGCCGGCGAGTTGCGCAGTCGCCAGTAGGAGGGCTTGACGAAACACCGGCTGTGCCGCCGGGACGCGCTGCTCGCCCCGATGCTGCGTCCTCAGTCGTATCCGTAGCCTCCGGCTACGGGTACTCCCTGCGTCCTCGCCTCGGAACGACCATCGCGCCCCGGCAACGAGCGGAGTTCCGCCAATCCCTCCTAGAACAGGAGTGACGAGGCCGCTTTCTTCGCGGCGTCGATCAGCGGCTGGACCGCGAAGAACGAGCCGACGGTGACGACGAGCGCTGCCGCGACGGCCGTCTGCAGCGCGCGCTCGGGCGCAGGCGAGCCGCCTGCCACCGGGGCCAGTTGCAGCTCCTCGGAAGGCCGGAAGTACATCGCGCGGATCACGCCGAGGTAGTAGTAGAGGCTCAGGGCCGTAGCGGCGACGCCGACGATCACGAGCCACGTCCAGCCGGTCTCGTACGCAGCGGAGAAGACGTAGAACTTGCCGACGAAGCCTCCGGTCAGCGGGAACCCCGCGAAGCCGAGCATGAAGGCGACCATCGAGATCCCGAGCAGCGGCCGCTCCCAGCCGAAGCCGGCGAGGTTGTCGAACGTGACCGGCCGGTTCAGCTCGCGCTCGCGCGCGGCGACGACCGCAAACGCGCCGACCGACATCGCGCAGTACGGGATCAGGTAGTAGAGGAGCGCGCGGGCGCCGAGCGCGTTGTTCGCCGCGATCGCGATCAGCATGAACCCCGCGTGCGAGATCGACGAGTAGGCCAGCATCCGCTTCACGTTGCGCTGGACGAGCGCCGCCAGGTTCCCAACGGCGAGCGAGGCGCAGGCGATTGCGGCGACCGTCACCGTCCAGAGGCGCGCCTCCTGCGGGAACGCGGTCACGAGCACCCGCAGCATCAGCACGAGCGCGACCGCCTTGGTCGCGGCCGACATGAACGCCGTCACCGGAGTCGGCGCGCCCTCGTAGACGTCGGGCGTCCACATGTGGAACGGCGCCGCCGAGGCCTTGAAGCCGAGCCCGCCGATGAGGAGCGCGAGTCCCATCACGAGCAGCGCGTCGTCGCTCAGGCCCTGCTGCTGCACTACCTGCGCGATCCGGTGGAACTCGAGCTCACCGGTGGCTCCGTACACCAGGGCGGAACCGAAGAGCAGCATCGCCGAGCCGAAACCCCCGACGATCAGGTACTTGAGGCCGGCCTCGAGCGAGCCGACGAGCTCGCGGTCGATCGCGCAGAGGATGTAGAGGCTGATCGAGAACCACTCGAGGCCGAGGAAGAGCGTCATCAGGTTGCCCGCGGTGGCCAGGAACGCCATGCCCGCCCCCGCCCAGGCCAGCAGGGCGTAGTACTCGGCGATGTGGTCGTCCGCCATCGGCTCGCGGTACGAGGTGCCGATCGCGAGGATCCCGGAGCCCGCGATGATCATCGCCGTGAACGCGCCGAGCCGGTCGCGCTGGATCGCGTCGGCGATCACGCCGTGGCCGTTCGCACTCTGGTCGAAGAGGATCGCGGCGGCGACGAAGGCGCCCACGAAGCCCGCGAGACCCACGTACGCGGCGACGATGCGCCGGTCGACGCGCGGGACGAGCACGGCGACGAGCAGGTTCACACTGCCGGCGGCGAGCAAGGCCAGCGGCGGCGCGAGGGCGGCCCAGTCGATAGGCGGGGTGTCGAGCGCGAGGATCACGGCGACAGGCCCCTCTGGCGCAGCTCCTTCGAGAGCATCAGCAGCTGGCCGGCCTCCGTGGTTGCGATCACGCTCCCCTTGTTCGGGATCTGCGGCGCCGAGGCGAACGAGCGCTCGGTGATGGCGGCAGGCCATGCGGAGAGCACGAGCAGCAGCGCGACGAGCGGGACGATCACTGTCAGCTCGGCCGGGCGCAGGTCGAGCGCCGCCTCCGTGACCGCGGGTCCCGGGCTGCGGTGCAGCACGGCGGAGATCAGCCGCAGCATGTACATCGCCGCGAGCACCATCGCGACCGCGCCGACGATCGCGTAGCCCCAGCCGGTGCGGAAGACGCCGGCCAGGATCGCGAACTCGCCGGCGAAGGCCGCGGACCCCGGCACGGCGAGCGCGATCACGCCCGTGGTCATCAGCACCGTCGCGAGTGCGGGCCGGCCTCGCGCCATCCCGCCCAGCGCGCCGAGCTCACCGGTCGTAGTGCGCCGCTCGATCGCGCCGGCGAGCAGGAAGAGCGTCGCCGAGATGAGACCGTGGTTGACCATCTGGAGCACCGCCCCGTTCAGGCCGAGGTCGTTCACCGCGAAGAGGCCGAGCGTGATCAGTCCCATCTGCGCGAGGCTCGAGTAGGCGATCACGCCGCGCAGGTCGGGCGAGCGGAAGGCGATCAGCGAGCCGTAGACGAGGCCGCAGGCTGCGAGCACGAGGATCGGGGTGCGCAGGTCCGCAGTCGGCCCGGGGAACTTCGCGATCGCGATGCGCAGAAAGCCGTAGGCGGCGACCTTGGAGACGACGCCGCTGAGCACCGCCGAGACCTCGGCGGACGACTCGCGGTAGGCCCCGGGAAGCCACGCGTGCAGCGGGAAGATGGGCGCCTTGACGGCAAAGGCGGCGACGAAGCCGAGGAAGATCCAGTCGCTTCCGTTCGTGCCCGACTCGACGAGGTCGAAGGTTCCCTGCGACAGGCCCAGCACGATGATCGAGGCGAGCATCAGCAGGGAGCCCGCCATCGTGTAGATCACGAACACGAGCGTCGCCCGCATCCTCCCCGCGCCGCCCCAGACACCGATCAGGAAGTAGAGCGGGACGAGCATCGCCTCCCAGAAGACGTAGAAGAGCAGCAGGTCCTGGGCGACGAAGACTCCGACGATTGCGCCAGTCAGCAGCAGCATCAGCCCGTAGTAGGTGCGCGGCCGCTCCCGCCCGGCCCACACGGCGTATCCGATCGCCGCCGCCAGGACGACCGTGGTCATCCCGACGAGCCACATCGAGAAGCCGTAGAAGCCGACGTGGTAGGAGACGTGCAGGTCGCTGAACCAGCTCTGGCGCTGCGTCAGCTGCAGGCCGGGCTGGCCGAAGTCGAAGCGCGCGGCGGCGTCGATCCAGAGCGCGACCTCGGCGAGCGCGACGAGCAGCGCGGTCGAGCCGACCGCGAACGGCCGCAACGGCAGGATCCAGACGGCGAGCGCGCCCGCGACCGGGAGCAGGATCAGCGCCGTCGTCAGCCAGCCGGGATCCATCAGCGGACCGCCACGAAGACGAGGGTGACGACGGCGAGGCTCGCTGCGATCGCGAACGCGTAGGTGCGGACGAGACCGGTCTGAAGGCGGCTGGTGTCCAGGCCGAGCACGCGGATGCCCTGGGCGAGCTCGCGCACCGAGCCGAACACGAGCGGCCGCTCGATCCAGCGCGAGAGCCCGTGCGCGACGAAGACCGCCGGCCGGTAGAAGACGGCGTCGTAGAGCTCGTCGAAGTAGAACTTGTGCTCCAACAAGCGGTACGCGAAGCCGCGTCGGATCGTGATCCTAGAAGCCGTAGGCTGCGAGCCGTAGAGCATCCACGCGACGCCGATCCCTGCGAGTCCGAGCAGCACGGCGAGCACCGACGAGACGAGCTCCTGCGTCCCGCTCGCCTCGACGAGCGGCCGCGAGACCGGCTCGAGCCAGTCGGTGAGCGGCGTCCAGACGTTGGCAAACTGGAGGAAGCCGCCGACCGCGGCGAGCACGGTGAGGATGCCGACGGTCGAGGTCATCGAGAACGGACCCTCGCCGTGGTGCTCGTGCCCAGGCGAGTCCGCCACCAGGTGCTCGCGCACGAACGGCGTCGGCTCGCCCCAGAAGACGATGAACAGCAGCCGAAAGGCGTAGAGGCCGGTGAGGAAGGCGCCGATCATCCCGGCGACCCAGAGCAGCTCGCCGTACCAGCCGTGGTCGAGCGCGGCGGCCAGGATCGAATCCTTCGAGAAGAAGCCCGAGAACGGCGGGATCCCCACGAGCGACAAGGAGCCGACCACGAAGGCGACGAACGTGAACGGCATCAGCCGCCGGAGGCCGCCCATCAGCCGGATGTCCTGCTCATCGGCTAGTGCGTGGATCACGAGCCCGGCGGCGAGAAAGAGGAGCGCCTTGAAGAAGGCGTGGGTCATCAGGTGGAACATCGCCTCCGGGTAGGCCGTGAGACCCGCGCCGAGGAACATGTAGCCGATCTGTGACATCGTCGAGTAGGCGATCACGCGCTTGATGTCGGTCTGGACGAGCGCGATCAGCCCGGCCATCACGAGGGTGATCGCGCCGAGCCCCCCCGCGAGCTCGAGCACCCGCGGTGCCTGCTCGAACAGCGGTGCGCAGCGGACGATCAGGTAGACGCCCGCGGTCACCATCGTCGCGGCGTGGATCAGCGCGCTGACGGGCGTCGGGCCTTCCATCGCGTCCGGGAGCCACGTCTGCAGCGGCAGCTGGGCCGACTTCGCGACCGCGCCGCCGAGCAGCCCGAGCGCGATCAGGTTCATCGCCCATGGCCCGCCGATCGTGTCCGCCTGTGCGAAGACCTCCTCGAAGTTCAGCGTGCCGGTCCGCTGGATGATCAGGAAGAGCGCGAGCGCCATCGTCGCGTCGCCGACCGCGTTCATCACGAAGGCCTTCTTGGCCGCGGCGATCGCAGCCGGCCGCTCGTGCCAGAACCCGATCAGCAGGTACGAGGAGAGGCCGACGAGGCCCCAGCCGACGAGCAGCATCAGGAAGTTGCCGCTCTGGACGAGAAGCAGCATCGAGAAGACGAAGATCGCCATGTAGGCGAAGTAGCGCCGCTCCTCGTCGTCGCGGTCCATGTAGCCGATCGAGTAGGCGACGATCAGCATCCCGACCCCGGCGACGATCAGCATCATGAACGTCGAGAGCGGGTCGACGACGATGCGCAGGCCGAAGTCGAGCTGCCCCGCCGTCAGCCACTGCCACAGGGTCGACGGGTGGTAGCGGTGCTCGGGCGAGTCCCCGAGCAGCGCCGCGAACGTGACGATCGCGGCCACGAACGAGATGGCCACCGAGAGCGTCGCGAGGTAGCCGGCGCCGCGGCGCGAGAGCCGCGTCCCGCACAGCGTGATCAGCAGCGCAGCCGCGAGCGGCGAGAGCAGGCAGATCCAGGCGGCGGCGACCATGTCAACCTCGCAGCGTGGACAGCTTGTCGACGTCGAGCTCGAGCCGGCGCCGCGCGATCGCGACGATCAGGCCGAGGCCGACCACGACCTCCGAGGCGGCGACCGCCATCACCGTCAGCGCGAAGATCTGGCCGTCGCCCTGTCCGTAGTGGCGCGCGAATGCGATCAGGGCCAGGTTGGCGCCGTTGAGCATGATCTCCAGCGAGAGCAGGACGATCAGCGGGCTGCGGCGGATGAGCACGCCGAGCGCCCCGGTGCAGAACAGGAAGGCGGCGACGCAGAGGTACCAGACGACGTCCGGGCCCATCACTGTTGCGTCTCCGCGGTGGGCGTGTCGCGCGAGTGGCTGCCGAGGATCACGCCGCCCACGGCTGCGACCAACAGCACGATCGAGGTGATCTCGAACGCGAGCAGGTGATCGGTCAGGAAGAGCCGCCCGATCTCGTACGGCCGCCCGAAGGACGACTCGATGTCGGCGGAGTCCGAAAGGCGGCCGCTCGTCTTGAGCCCGATCACGACGATCACCTCGACGAAGAGCGCGGCCGAGGCCGCCACTGCGCCAAGCGTCTGCCAGCTCGGCCCGCCCGCCCACGGCGCGTCGGCGCGGCCGCCGAGGTAGGCGATCACGAACAGGAACATCACCATCACCGCGCCCGCGTAGACGAGCACCTGCGCCGCGGCCACGAACTCGGCCGAGAGCAGCAGGTACATCACCGCGAGCGAGGCGAGGTTCCCGATCAGCGAGAGCGCCGAGTAGAAGGGGTTCGAGAACGAGATCACCGCGATCCCGGTGCCGAGGCACGCGAAGGCCGCAACGACCCAGACCATCCAGACCAGCACGTTCGCGGCCGAGGCGACGATCACAAGCGGGAGGGGGCCGCCATCAAGAGTGCGTCTTGTAGTAGGGGACCGGCGTGTCGAAGATCTCGGGGTCGGCGACCGGGACCTTCTTGATCGGCTCCGCGAGCAGCATGTCCTTCGTGTAGATCAGGTCGTCGCGCGAGTACTCGGAGAGCTCGAACTCGTTGCCGAGCGTGATCGCGTCGAACGGGCAGGCGAGCTCGCAGTAGCCGCAGAAGATGCAGCGGCTCATATTGATCTCGTAGATGCGCGCGTAGCGCTCGCCGGCCGAGACGCGGTTGTCGGGCGTGTTCTCCGCGGCGACGACGCGGATGCAGTCGGCGGGGCAGGCAGCCGCGCAGAGCGAGCAGCCGACGCACTTCTCGAGCCCGTTCTGGTGGAGGTGGAGCCGGTGCCGGCCGCGGAAGCGCGGGTAGAGCGGCCGCTTGTACTCCGGGTACTGCTGCGTAATCGGCTTCTTGAAGATCTGCTTGAAGGTGACGGCGAAGCCCTTGACGCTTTCGATCGGGTTCGGATTGACCTTCATGCCGCCTCACCACGGCCGGCGAGTCCGCCGGTCATGTCAGACGGACGCCCGGGCAGAGCCCGTGCGTCCTGCGGTCGGCATCGCAAGCGACGCCTCGCCATCAGGAGGCCACCACGCAGGCCGACCACGTGGTGACGATCATGTCGCCACCACCACGAGCGCCGTGACGAGCGCGTTGATCGTCGCCACCGGCAGTAGCACCTTCCAGCCGAAGCGCATCAGCTGGTCGTAGCGCAGGCGCGGCAGCGTCGCCCGGATCCACAGGAAGAAGAACAGGGTTATCAGCAGCTTGATCAGGAACCAGAGCGGCCCGAGAGGCGCCCACGGCCCATACCAGCCGCCGAAGAAGAGCGTCACGGCCAGGGCCGAGAGCGTGATCATGTTCACGTACTCGCCCATCTGGAACAGACCGAAGCGCATGCCGCTGTACTCCGTGTGGTAGCCCGCGACGAGCTCGGTGTCGGCCTCGGGGAGGTCGAACGGCGGCCGGTTCGTCTCCGCGACGCCAGCGATGAAGAAGACGAGCAGGCCGACCACCTGCGGGGCCGCAAACCAGATCGTGTCGTGCTGCTTGTCGACGATGTCGACCAGCGAGAGCGACTGGCCCATGATCACGACGCCGAGCACGGCGAACGTGAGCGAGACCTCGTACGAGACCATCTGCGCGCAGGTGCGCATCGAGCCGAGCAGCGAGTATTTCGAGTGCGACGCCCAGCCGCCGACGATGAAGCCGTAGATCCCGAGCGAGCTCAGCGCGAAGATCAGGATCAGGCCAATCGAAACAGGCGCAACGACGCCGCTCACCTCGTAGCCGGCGATGTCCCAGCCCGGGCCGAACGGGATCACGCTGAAGGCGGCCAGCGCGGTGAACGCCGAGAGCACCGGGGCCGCGATGTAGAGCACGTCCACCGCGCTCTCGGGGAAGAAGGCTTCCTTGCGGATCAGCTTCACGAGGTCCGCGATCGGCTGCAGCAGGCCGAAGGGGCCGGCGCGGTTCGGCCCGTAGCGCAGCTGCATCCGGCCGAGCACCTTGCGCTCGACCCACGTCATGTAGGCGAAGGTGAGCATCACCAGGTTGATGATCAGGAAGGCCTCGATGAGCGAGATCCACCAGCGGCTCGTCACTTCGCCACCTCGACTCGGCCCCCGAGGTCGCCGGCGTACTCGGATGCGATCCGCACAATCCCCACGCGCAGGCTCCTGCTGACGCGGGCGCGCAGCTCCAGCGACGTGCCGTTGTGCGACACGGTCACGAGCTCGCCGTTTTCGATCTTGCGCCGCTCGGCGTCCTGCTCCGAAAGCTCGACCTCCGGAGCGGGCCGCTGGAACTGCAGCTCCGGCACGCGCTCGACCGCCGGCCCCGAGAACAGCGGCTTGTAGCGCACGAGCACCAGGCCCTTGCCCTTCGGCGCGGGCGGCTCCTCCGGCAGCTCGGGCTCGGGCGCCTCGCTGCGGGTGCGCAGCTCCGCGTGCTCGCCCACCTCGCCGAACGGAAGGCCGTCGTAGATCCGCGCGGAGAGCTCGGCGAAGACCGCCGACGCGAAAGGCGGCACCTCCACGCCGAAGCGCTCCGCCAGCCGCGAGATCCATGCGAGCTCGTCGGGCGCGGGCGGGATGGCAGCCCGGCGCAGGCGCTGGAGGCGGCCTTCGAGGTTCACGTACGTGCCGTCGCGCTCGAGGTAGCTCGAGCCCGGGAGAACGAGGTCGGCCCAGCCGACTGCGAGGCCGTGGAACATCGAGGTCACCAGCACTCGCTCCGAGCGCTCGGCCAGCGCGCGCACGTTCGGGTCGGCGGCGGCCTCGTCGCCGGAGACGACCAGCAGGCCGATCGGGTCGGGCGCCTCGCTCTCGCCGTCGTCCGCGGCGGCCCAGGCGTCTGCGACGCCGCGGCCGTTCGCCGTGCGCGGCAGGTGGAAGGCACCGCTGCCCGGCCGGTCCGCGAAGCCGAGCTCTCGTGCGAGTGCCGCGAGGTGCGCGCCGCCGGCGCCTTCCTCGCTCGACCAGACCAGGATCGCGCGCTCGCTCTCGCGCAGCCGTTTGCCCAGCTCGTCGTCGGCGCGGGCCAGCGTGCGGCAGCCTTCGAGCGCATCGCCTGCGTGGTGGATCTCGGCGCCCTTGCGGCGGGCAGCCCTGATCCACAGCTCGACGATCGGCGCGCGCTCGGGCACCGGCTCGTCGCCGAGCACGACGACCAGCTCCGCGTCGCGGATCGCCGAGAGCGGGAGGCGGAACGCGTCGAGCGCGGGGCTCGTCTCCTCCGGCAGCACCGCCGTGTGCGCCCCGAGCCCGCCTCGTAGCAGCTTCCCGAGCGCGTACGCCTGCTCGACCGTCTCGGAGCCCGAGAGCGCGGTCACGATCCTTCCTCCGGCGTCGCGCAGCAGCCGCTCGGCCTCGCCGAGCGCGTCGTCCCACGAAAGCTCCTCGAGCCCGCGCCGCCGAACCCGCCGCAGCGGGTCGGCGATACGGTCGGGCGCGTACAGGTGCGTGTAGCCGAACCGGCCCTTGTCGCAGAGCCAGCCCTCGTCGACCTCCGGGTGGTTGCGCGACAGGACGCGTTTGACCTTTCCCTCGCGCGTGGTGGCCGAGATGTTGCAGCCGACCGGGCAGAGGCCGCAGACGCTCGGCACGTTCTGGATCTCCCATGGGCGCGCCTCGAAGCGGTACTGCGTCGAGGTGAGCGCGCCGACCGGGCAGAGCTCGAGTACGTTCCCGGAGAACCGCGCGCGGTAGGGCCGGTCGTCGAAGGTCGCGATGATCGACGACGCGCCGCGGTTCTGCGCCACGAGCTGGCCGTCCTCGGAGACGTTCTCCGAGAAGCGCGTGCAGCGGTAGCAGAGGATGCAGCGCTCGCGGTCGAGCGCGATCGTCGGCGAGATCGGGATCGGCTTCTCGAGCGTCCGCTTGTCGAACTCCATTCGGGTCGCGCCCGGGCCCCAGCGGAAGGTCAGGTCCTGCAGCGGGCACTCCCCGCCCTTGTCGCAGACAGGGCAGTCGAGGGGGTGGTTGACGAGGATGAACTCGAGCGTCGCGTTCTGGCCGTCGGCGGCCTTCGCGGAGGTCTGGGCTGTGTGGATCTTCAGCCCGTCCTGCGCGGTCATGGTGCAGCCGGTCTGGAGCTTCGGCATCCCTTCGACCTCGACGAGGCACATGCGGCAGGCGCCGACGGCCGGGCCGAGCCGGGGCTCGTAGCAGAACACCGGGATCTCGATGCCCGCGTACAGCGCCGCCTCGACGAGGCCGAGGCCCTTCGGCACCTGGATCTCGCGGTCGTCGATCGTGACGGTGACGAGCCCCGGAACGCTCATAGTGCGAGCCTCTCCTGCATGGACTGCCGCCTGCACGGCTTGGGCGGCGCGCTCAGATAGGGCGAAACCAAACGCGTAGCGTTCAAGCGGGCACCTCGGCCACCGGGGCGTGCGTGTGCTGGTCGGAGGGCGCGAAGACGCCTTCGATGGACGACTCGCCGTCGAATGGGCAGCGGCCCTGCTCGACGTGCGCGACGAACTCGTCGTGCCACTTGTCGATGTAGCTCTGCACCGGCCACACGGCGAAATCGCCCAGCGCGCAAAGGGACTTGCCCTCGATGCGGTCGCAGACCTTGCGCAGCAGGTCGAGGTCGTGCGTGGTCCCGTCGCCGGCCTCGAGCCGTTCGAGCAGCTGCACCATCCAGCGCGTGCCCTCGCGGCAGGGCGTGCACTTCCCACAGGACTCGTGCATGTAGAACTTCGTCGAGCGCAGCGCCAGCTGCATCATGCAGCAGCGGTCGTCGACGACGATCAGCGAGGCGGCGCCGAAGAACGTCCCGATCGCGCCCAGCGAGTCGTAGTCGAGCGGCACGTCGATCTGCCGCGCCGTCAGCGCAGGCACCGACGAGCCGCCCGGGATGACCGCCTTCAGCTGCCGGCCGCCCGCGATCCCGCCGGCATGGGTGTAGATCAGCTCGCGCATCGACGTGCCGAGCTCGAGCTCGTAGTTCCCCGGCCGCTCGACGTTGCCCGAGATCGAGAAGATCACCGTGCCGGGAGAACCGGGCGTGCCGATGCTCGTGAAGCCGTCAGGGCCGAGCTCGAGGATCGCGGGCACCGTGGCGATCGTGCAGACGTTGTTGATCTGCGTCGGCGCGGCGTAGAGCCCCTGGATGGGCGGGAACGGCGGCCGCGGCCGCGGTTGGCCGCGCCTGCCCTCGAGCGAGTCGAGCAGCGCCGTCTCCTCCCCGCAGATGTAGGCGCCCGCACCGCGGTAGACCGTGATGTCGACATCCCCGAAGATGCCCTCCGCGCGCGCCTCGTCGACCGCGCGCTGCAGGATCTCGTACTCCGTCAAATACTCGCCCCGGATGTAGATGAAGACGTTCTTTGACTCGATCGCGTGTGCGGCGATGAGGCAGCCTTCGAGCAGCCGGTGCGGCACGCGCGCTATCACCTCGCGGTCCTTGAAGGCGCCGGGCTCCGACTCGTCGGCGTTGACGACGAGGTACTTCGGCTTCGGGCTCTTGCGGTCGAGCAGCGACGCCTTGCGGCCCATCGGGAAGCCGGCGCCGCCGCGCCCGCGCAGGTTCGCCCTCTGCAGCTCCGCGATCAGGTCGTCGGGCGTCATCGCGCGCGCCTTCTCGACCTGGCCGTAGCCGCCGATCGACTGGTACTCGGCGAGCTTGGTCAGGTCGTGCTCGTCGGCCCCGCCGAGCAGCATCGACCTAAGCCCCACGGATGCCCTCCACGATGGCCGGCACGTCCTCTGGTTTCACGTGCTCGCGGTAGCGGTGGTCCACCGCGACGACCGTCGCGTAGCCGCAGCCGCCAAGACACTCGACCGCGCGGAAGGTGATCGAGCCGTCCTCGGTCGTCTCGCCCGGAGCGACGCCGAGCTCCTCCTCGAGCGCCTCGACGACCTGCTGGGCCCCCGTCAGCGCGCACGAGAGGTTCGTGCAGACCTCGATCGTGTGCCGCCCGACAGGCGCGAAGTGGAACATGTCGTAGAAGGACGCGACCGCCTGGCAGTACGCCGGCGTCAGCCCGAGTGCGTTGCCGACGAGCTCGAACGACTCGAGCGCCAGCCAACCGCCGTTCTGTTCCTGGGCGAGCCGCAGAGCCGGCAGGATCGCCGTGCGCGAGTCTGGGTACCGTTCGGCGGCCTTCTGGATTTGATCGGTAAGCGAACGGTTGCTCATCGGTCGACCTCGCCCATGAGGGTGTCGAGCGAGCCGACGATCGCGATCAGGTCCGCCACGAGCGCGTCGGACATGCAGGTCGCCGTCGCCTCCAGCGCCACGAAGCTCGGTGCCCGGAACTTCACCCGCCACGGCCTCGGCCCGCCGTCGGAGACGACGTAGCAGCCGAGCTCGCCGCGCGCCGATTCGACGGCCACGTAGACCTCCCCCTCCGGCACGCTGTATCCCTCGGTGACGATCTTGAAGTGGTGGATGAGGGACTCCATCGAGGTGTGGAGCTCCTCGCGCGGCGGCAGCACGACCTTGCGGTCGTCGGCGATCCACGGCTCGCCTTCCATTTCCTCGAGCCGGTCGAGGCACTGGGCGACGATGCGGGTCGACTCCCGCATCTCGTCCATGTGCACCTTGTACCGGTCCCAGACGTCGCCGTTGCCGTAGACGGGCACGTCGAACTCGACCTGATCGTAGGCGAGGTACGGCTCCGCCTTGCGCAGGTCCCAGTCGACGCCCGAGCCGCGCAGCACCGGGCCGGTCTGCCCGAGCGCGACCGCGTCCTCCGCGGAGAGCAGGCCCAGCCCCTTCGTGCGCTCGAGCCAGATCGCGTTCTGGTCGACGAGCGCCTCGTAGTCGTCGACCGCCTTCGGCATCCACGAGCAGAACTTGCGCGCCTCGGGGAAGAACCCCGGCGGGATCTCCTCGGCCAGGCCGCCGACCTGGTAGTAGCGCGTGTGCATGCGCGTCCCGGTGACCATCTCGAAGAGGTCGAGGATCGAGTCGCGCTCTCGGAAGCAGTACCAGAACATCGAGATCGCCCCGAGCTCGAGCGCCGCGGTCGCAAGCCAGACGAGGTGCGAGTGGATCCGGTTCAACTCGGCGAGGCACATCCGCATCCACGTCGCCTTGCGCGGCACCTCGAGCTCGAGCAGCTTCTCGGCCGCCAGCACGAAGACGAGCTCGTTGTTCTGGAAGGAGAGGTAGTCGATCCGCGGCGAGTACGTGATCGCCTTCCACCAGCTCTTCTGTTCCATGTTCTTCTCGAAGCCGGTGTGCAGGTAGCCGATCACCGCGCGGAGGCCGACGACGTGCTCGCCGTGCAGCTCGATCACGAGCCGCAGCACGCCGTGCGTGGAGGGGTGGTTCGGCCCGAAGTTGATCTCGAGGACGTCGTCGGAGTCCTGCAGCTCCTCCGGGACACGGAGGATCGTCGGGACGGGCTGCGGGATGCGCGAGCCCTCGTAGATCCTCGGGCGCTCGGGCGCGAGGGCCATCACTCTTCCCCTGAGAAGCGCACGGGCTCGCCGCCGATCGGGTAGTCCTTGCGGAGCGGGTGCCCCTCCCAGTCGTCCTCCATCAGGATGCGGGCGAGGTTGGGGTGCCCCTCGATCGGGATGCCCATCATGTCCCAGGCCTCCCGCTCGTGCCAGTCGGCGGTCGGCCAGATCTGCACAACGCTTTCGACGGGCTGGCCGTCGTCGAGCCAGACCTGCACGCGCACCCGGCGCGCGCCCGGCACGGCCAGCAGGTGGTAGTTCATCGAGAAGCGCTTCGGCTTGGGTTGCGGCGTGCGTGCGTACCCCTGGGAGCCCGGCGTGTTCAGGTCCCGGCCCCAGGCAGTGCCGATGTAGCCGGCGGCACCCCGCTCGCCCCAGCCGAGGTAGTCGGTCGGCGTGATGTCGGCGAGCATCGAGAAGCCCTCCTCGTCGCGGAGGTACGTGCACGCCTCGACGAGCCGCGGCGGGTCGACCACGAGCGTCGTCTCGCCGAGCGCCTCGCGCGTTTCGACGAGGCCGGGAACGCCCTCGTAGGTCAGCTTGCTACTCCGCGGATCTCGTACGCGGGCGGAACCCCTGCCCGGATCTTCTCCTGGAGCCGGATGATCCCCTCGACGAGCGCCTCGGGCCGCGGCGGGCAGCCGGGGACGTGGACGTCGACCGGCGTGATCTTGTCGACGCCCTGGAGCACCGTGTAGTTGTTGAACATCCCGCCCGAGCTCGCGCAGGCGCCCATCGCGATCACCCACTTCGGCTCGAGCATCTGGTCGTAGATCTGCCGTAGGGGCGCCGCCATCTTGTGCGCGACGCGGCCCGAGACGATCAGCAGGTCGGCCTGCCGCGGCGACGAGCGGAACACCTCGGCGCCGAAGCGCGCGACGTCGTAGCGCGCGGAGACGATCGACATCATCTCGATCGCGCAGCATGCGAGCCCGAAGGTGTCGGGCCAGATGGAGCTCGACTGCGCCCACGCGACCGCCTTGCCGACGGTCGTCAGCATCAGCCGCTGCTCGAGGTCGCCGAGCTCCTGCTCGAAGACGCCCGGCCCCTTGTCCGGCCACAGCACCCGCTCGGACTGGAGGCCGTAGTCGGCCAGGCGCTTCCTGTTCAGTGCCACTCGAGCGCACCCTTCCGCCAGATGTAGACGTAGGCCAGGGCAAGGATGGCGATGAAGAAGAGGAGCTCGACGAAGCCGAACCAGGCGAGCTGGTGGAGGATCACGGCCAGCGGGTACAGGAAGACGATCTCGATGTCGAAGACGATGAAGAGCATTGCCGTCAGGTAGAAGCTGATCGTGAAGCGGTTCGACTGCGCCGGCCCGGTCGAGACGCCCGACTCGAACGGCAGCGTCTTGGCGCGCATCCGTCGCCCGGGGCGCGTCGCCAGCACGAACGACGCGAACATCATCGAGAGCGGGATCGCGAGCGCGAAGAAGCCGTAGATCAGAAAGGGCAACCAGCTGTCCAGCACGTGCGTCCTCCCCGCGTCGGGCGAGGCGGAAGTTAGCAGGTTGAAAGCAGCTACGAGCGGCGAGGAAAACGGCTCAACCAAGCGTGAGACAGCTGTTACAAACTCGGGGTTTCCGGAGGCCCCGGACGGGGGATTCGACGGGCCCGAGGCCCTTGCTACGATGCGCTCGATGGCGACCACCGAACAGCCGCTGACGATCGTCTCGCTGACCGAGAGCGCGGCGGCGAAGATCAAGGACCTGATGGCGGAGGAGCCCGAGGGCGAGGCCTCGGTCCTGCGCATTGCCGTCCAGGGAGGCGGGTGCTCCGGCTTCCAGTACGCGCTCGGCTTCGACCGCGGGCCGCAGGACGGCGACCACGAGGTCGCGAGTCACGGCGTACCGGTGGTCGTCGACCCGTTCAGCGCGCCCTACCTGGCCGGGACCGAGATCGACTGGGTCGAGGGCTTGCAGGCGGGCTTCGCGATCAACAACCCGAACGTCTCCGGCTCGTGCGGCTGCGGCCACTCCTTCCAGGTCGAGGAGGGCGAAGCGCCGGAAGGCGCCGCCGGCTGCGGCTCCGGTTGTGGGTAGTCCGAAGTCCGGCCTCCGCTTCGCGGAGACCATGACGACTTCGGACTAGCTGGTGTTGCTCGCGCGACCGTAGCGGCGGCGACGGGCAAAGCCCGCCGCCGTGGCGAACGAAGATCAGCGCAGACGCTGCGAATCACGCCCGAACCTTTGGGGTCAGGTCTTGCATTGCCACATGCGAGGGTGAATCCGCCTCGCGCCGTGCGTCGATTGTGTGGCGATTGCTCCACAGGGGACGGATTGGCACGAAGTCGTCGCGCGGACGTCGCAGTGCAAGACCTGACCCCGGTTGTCCTAGTTCAAAGTCCGCCCGGTTCGCGCAGGAGCGGAGCGTGAGCTACTCCCGGCCGGAAACCGTCAGCGACCCGTTCTAGACTCGGCCGCGTCCCCGACCGGCGAGGTGGCAAGCGTGCGGACGATCTACCGTTACTGGATCACGATTCTCTGGCTGGCCGTGGTCGCGCAGATCGCGGGCGCGGCGTACGGAGCGTTCTACGCGGCCGACAAGCTTGGCGACCAGCCCGGGTCAGACGAGCAGAAGATGATCAGCGAGAAAGTCTTCGACGACGGCTTCGGGTTTCACACCGGCTTCGGCTACCTGATCTTCCTCGGCTCCGTCCTCCTGCTGCTGATCGCGTTCGCAGCCAGGCTCGGAAAGCGACGGATCCTGTTCGCCGCGGCCGTCCCGGTCGCCGTCGCGTTGCAGATCGTGCTCGCCTGGATCAGCGAGGACGTGCACGGCGTAGGCATTCTGCACGGCCTGGTCGCCCTCGGCATCTTCGCGCTGACGGGCTACCTGACCGGCGAGGCCTGGCGCGCGGAGCGGGCCGGTTCGGCGGTGACGGCTGCCGCCTAGGCGCCAGTAGCATTTCGGCGCTGTGAGCGAGAACGACGTCGTCGACATCACCATCCTGGGAGCGGGCCCCGCCGGCCTCGCGGCCGCGTACTACGCGGGCCACCGTGACGCCTCGGTGCGGATCATCGAGAGTCTCGAGCAGCTCGGCGGCCAGGTCGCGGCGGTCTATCCGGAGAAGCACATCCACGACGTGGCCGGGCATCCGAAGGTCCTCGGCACGAAGCTCGTCGACCTCTGCGCCGAGCAGGGTCTGCAGTACGAGCCCGAGGTGCACCTCGGCGAGGAGGTGCAGACGCTCGAGCGACTCTCGCAGAACGGCGAGGAACTGTTCGCAATCGGCACCGACAAGGGCGGCCCCTACCTCACGCGCGCGCTGATCATCACCGCCGGCCACGGCGCCTTCGAGCCGCGCAAGCTCGGGATCGAGGGCATCGACGACTGGGAGGGCCGCGGCGTCCACTACTTCGTCCGCGAGAAGGACACCTTCCGCGACCGCACTTGCGTGATCGTCGGCGGCGGTGACTCGGCGCTCGACTGGACGCTCGGCCTGCAGGACACGGCCAAGCACCCGATCGCACTCGTCCACCGCCGCGACCGCTTCCGCGCGCTGGAGTCGTCCGTCAACGAGGCGAAGGCGCTCGAGTCGAGCGGCCGCGTTCGGATCATGACTCCCTGCGAGGTGCGCGAGCTCCACGGCGACGGGACGATCGAGGCGGTCTCGATCGAGAACACCACCACGGGCGAGGTCGAGCAGGTGCCCTGCGAGGCGCTGATCACGCTGCTGGGATTCCACTCCCACCTGGGCGCGATCGCCGACTGGGGGCTCGAGCTCGAGGGGAAGCGCCAGATCCACATCGACTCGAGGACGTGCGAGACGTCGCTGCCGGGCGTCTACGCTGCGGGCGACGTGGCCGGCTACGAGGGCAAGATCACCCTGATCACGATCGGTATGGGCGAGGCCGCGATCGCCGCGAACAACGCGATCGCTCAGATTCGCGGCGAGAAGGTCCAGCCGAAATACTCCACTGACTAGCGCAGCGCGTCGCATCTCCCTCCGCAAGGCGACGGTGCTTTGGACGGCCGTACCGGCAAGGCCGGCACGGCCTCTAAGCGGCGTCGCAAGCGACGCCTCAGGACTAGACTCGGGCACGATGGCGCGCGCCGAGGAACAGCGACAGTTCTGGGGAGGCGAGACGAAGAAAGCGGTCGAGAACTTCCCGGTCTCCGGCGAGCCGATCCCGCCGCCTGTGGCGCGCTGGCTCGGCCGGATCAAGGCCGCGGCCGCGCGCGTGAACGCCGAGCTCGGGCTGCTCGACGCCGACAAGGCCGAGCGCATCGCCGCGGCGGCCGAGCGCATCGCGAGCGGCGAGCTCGACGACCAGTTCCCGATCGACGTCTTCCAGACCGGTTCGGGCACCTCCTCGAACATGAACGCGAACGAGGTGATCGCGACCCTCGCCGGTGACGACGTGCACGCCAACGACGACGTGAACATGGGCCAGTCCTCGAACGACATCTTCCCGACCGCCGTCCACCTCGCCGCGTCGGACGAGCTGACGAACGACCTGCTGCCCGCGCTCGACCGGCTCGCCGAGTCGCTCGAGGCCAAGGCGCGGGAGTTCGACGACGTGGTGAAGTCGGGCCGCACGCACTGGATGGACGCGGTGCCGGTCACGCTCGGCCAGGAGTTCGGCGGCTACGCGGCGCAGGTCCGTGAGGGCGCTGCGCGTGTCCGCGACGCGCTGCCGCGCCTGGGCAAGGTGCCGCTGGGCGGCACGGCCACCGGCACCGGCCTGAACACGCACCCCGAGTTCGCCTCACGCGTGCGCGCACGTCTGCAAGAGGAGACAGGGCTCGAGATCTCGCCGCCGGCGGACGCGTTCGAGTCGCAGGCCGCGCGCGATGCGATCGTCGAGGCCTCGGGCGCGCTCAAGGTCGTCGCCGTCTCGCTGACGAAGATCGCGAACGACCTCCGCTTCATGGGCTCGGGCCCGCGCGCCGGCCTCGCCGAGATCGTGCTCCCCGAGCTGCAGAAGGGCAGCTCGATCATGCCGGGCAAGGTCAACCCGGTGATCCCCGAGGTCGTGACCCAGGTCGCTGCGCAAGTGATCGGCAACGACACCGCGATCACGGTCGGCGGCATGCAGGGCCACTTCGAGTTGAACGTCTTCGTGCCGCTCCTGGCGCGGAACCTGCACGACTCGACCAAGCTGCTTGCGAGCGCGTCCCGGCTCCTCGCCGAGAAGTGCGTCGAGGGGATCGAGGCGAACCGCGAGAACTGCGAGCGCTACGCCGAGCTGACGCTTTCCGCGGCGACCGCGCTGAACCCGTACATCGGCTACGACAAGGCGGCCGAGATCGTCAAGGAGGCGGCGAGCTCCGGCCGCTCCCTGCGCGAGGTCGCCCGCGACGCGGGGGTCGACGAGGCCACGCTGGACGAGGCGCTCGACTACCGCAAGATGG
>CAVRBT010000011.1:0-49262 GCA_963719275.1 uncultured Actinomycetes bacterium
CGGCGGGACGGTGGACGCCCCGGTGCCGCACGTCTGGGCGACGAGCTCCTGCACCGGCTCGCCGTTCTTCTCCGAGGTGGCCGTCGCGCCTCCGGCGACGGCCTGCGGGATCGCCGTGCAGGCGGTGCTGAAGGCGGGCGCAGCCGATGTCGACCCGGCCAAGAAGAAGGTCTTGAAGGCGACGGTCAACGGCGCCACGGCGGACCTCACCTACTCGGCAGCGTCCGGCTACTGGTCGACCGGCTACGCGTTCTCGCTACCGGTCCAGGGCGGCCCGTACGACGTGTCGCTGCAGTGGCAGTCGACGAATCCGGGGGCGAAGCAGCAGACCTACGCCGACATCCAGCGCGTCTACAGCGGCAGCGACGACTCGTCGGGCCCGGTGAAGGCGCTCTCGTTGACGTCGTCCACCGGCACGGTGGGCTCGCCGTACGCGCTCCCCGGCGGCGCGACGCACACGATCGGGATCACTGTCGGCATCCAGGGCAGCCTCGATCTCACGAGCACCGCCACGACGACGATGCTGCGGCTCACCGGCGGCAGCCGGACGAGTGCCGTCGCCTGTGACGGCACCGGCGGGGCCGAGTTCCGCACCGCGATCATCAACGGTTGCAAGACGCCGTACCAGATCAACACGCCCGGCGTCTGCCCGGATCCGTCGCCGCCGCCGGGGCCGGCGGACTGCGTCCCGATCAAGCCTGGGACGACTGCGGGCCCGACGCTCCAGGGCCTCGACGACCGCTTCAGCGCCTGCCCGTCGAACAACTGGCCGAACTACGACGTGGGCACCGACCCGCGCGTCGCGAAGCTGATGATCACCGACTTCTCGGCGCTCGACGGGAGCGGCAGCACGGACGTACCGGTGACGAACTTCGCCGCCTTCTACGTCACGGGCTGGACCGACTCGAAATGCGCAAACAACGAACCGGCGCCCGGTGATGTGAGGAAGGGCGCCATCTGGGGCCACTTCATCAAGTACGTGGCGCCGGATCCGAACAGCGGCGGCACCGAGGACTGTGACCCGCTCGGAATCACGCCGTGCATCCCCGTACTCGTCAAGTGACATCCGACTGGAGGTACCACCGATGGAATTCGCACAGAGGCTGATCTCGACGAGGAGGGGCTCGCTGTACGTCGCCATGGGCGCCGCGCTGCTCGCGGGCATCGCGATCCTCGTCTACCTCAACGGCTATCGCAACAAGCTGCAGGCTGGCACGACGCCAGTGACGGTGCTGATTGCGCGGCAGACGATCCCGAAGGGCACTCCCGGCAACGTCGTCGCCTCGAAAGCGATGTTCACCGCGACGACGATCCGCGAGAGCCAGCTGCGCGAGGGCGCCTTCAGTGACCCGGGCAGCCTCGCCGGCAAGGTGGCGACGTCCGAGGTCTACGAGGGCTCGCAGCTCACCGCGAGCGCGTTCTCAGCGTCCTCGACGTCGGTGGCCGGCACGCTCACCGACCGGGAGCGCGTCGTCGCGATCCCGCTCGACTCGGCGCACGGCCTCATCGGCTCGATCGAGGCCGGCAACCGCGTCGACGTCTATGCCGGGTTCAACATCATCCCGCTCCGCGTCGACGGGACGCCGGCCAACGGCGGCCAGGCGAGGCCGGTGCTCCGGATGATCATGTCGGACATCCCGGTCGTCGCGGTCGCAAGCGGCTCCGGCGGCGTCGGGGCCAAGAGTGCGAACGTGAGCCTGCAGGTCACGGACGAGCAGGCCGCGCAGCTCGCCTTCGCCTCCGACAACGGCAAGGTCTGGCTGTCGCTCCGGCCGAGCGCCGGCGCCAAGTCGTCGCCGCCGCGGATCGTCAGCGCGGAGACGCTGCTGCTGGGCGCCCGCCCGCTTCAGGTGCTGCGCGCGCTGGGAGGTCGTCGATGAACGCGCCTGCGCCCAAGGTCTTCCTCGCCGTCGAGGACGGCGTCGACTCGCAGCCGATCGAGGACGCGCTCCCGCGCGGTACGAGCGTCGAGCCGGCCCGCCTCACGCTGCCTCTGGTCGATGCCGCTGACGCCGAGCTCGTGGTGGTGGCGTGCTCGGCCGACTCGGAGCCGGCGCTGGAGCTCATCCAGGCCGCGAGCAGCCAGCTGCAGGGGCGCGCTCCGGTCGTCGTGCTCTACGCCGGGACGCCGAACGGCTTCATGGAGCGGGCCTTCGAGGCCGGCGCGGACGACCTGATCACACTGCCGCAGCCTCGCGAGCAGCTCGCGTTCGCACTCGAGAAGGCACTCGTCCGCAGGCGGGGCGCCCAGTCGACACAGGCCGGGGCGATGATCGCGGTGCTGGGGCCCAAGGGCGGGACCGGCAAGACGCTGACCTCCTGCAACCTCGGCGAGGCTCTCGCCGGGGCGGGCGCCTCGGCGGTGATCGTCGACCTCGACCTGCAGTTCGGCGACGTCGGTCTCGCGCTCGGGCTGCGGCCCCAGCACACGATCCACGACCTCGCCGTGGCAGGCGGGACGCTGGATGCCGAGAAGGTGGAGAGCTTCCTGGCCGGCCACCCGTCGGGAGCCTCCGCGCTCCTCGCACCGGTTCGGCCGGACCAGGCGGCCAACGTGTCGCCCCCGTTCCTGCGCTCCGTCTTCGAGCTCCTGCGCTCGCGGCACGAGTTCGTGATCGTGGACACACCGCCGGCGTTCTCGCCGGAGGTGATCGCCGCGATCGACAGCGCCTCGCACATCTGCCTCGTCGGCATGCTCGATGCGCTCTCGCTCAAGGACACGAAGATCGGTCTCGAGACGCTCGCGCAGATGGGCTACGACACCACGGATGTCACGCTCGTCCTGAACCGGGCCGACACGAGCGTCGGCATCTCGATGGCAGACGTCGAGCGCTTGCTCGGCCGGAAGCCGGATGTGCTGGTCCCGAGCGACCGCGCGATCCCGACGGCGATCACGGAAGGCCGGACGATCGTGGCCGCGGAGCCAAACTCCGCCGCAGCACGCGCGTTCACGTCGCTCGCGCAGACCTACCTCGGTGGCGGCAAGAAGCCACGGCTTCAGCCGCTCCAGCCCGCGCCACGGCGCCGGCTGACACTGCTCAAGAAGGGAGCTGCGTGATGGAGCTGCACGAGCGCCTCTCACGCGCGAACGGCGACGCGCCCGTCTGGACCGACACGTCCGACCCGTTCGCAGAAGTCAAGGACCGGATCCACCTCGCGATCGTGAGCGAGCTCGGGCCGCGCCTGTTCGAGGTCGCCGACGCCGGTTCGGCCCGCGACCGCGTAGTGGTCGAGATCCGCACGCACCTCCAGCAGGAGGCCGGCCTCTCGCGCGAGGACCGGGAGCAGATCGCGGCCGAGATCGCGGACGACATCTTCGGCTACGGCCCGCTCGAGCGGCTGCTGCCCGACCAGACGATCTCGGAGATCATGGTGAACGGGCCGCACGAGATCTGGATCGAGCGCCGCGGCCTGCTGTCGCGGACGGAGCTGCGCTTCTCGGACGAGTCGCACCTGCGACGCATCATCACGAAGATGGTCGGCCAGATCGGCCGGCGCATCGACGAGTCGTCGCCGATGGTCGAGGCGCGCCTGCCGGACGGCTCGCGCGTCCACGCGATCGTGCCGCCGCTCTCGTTGACGGGCCCGCTGCTCACGATCCGGAAGTTCGCGCAGAACCGCTTTGCCATGGACGAGCTCGTCCAGATCGGGACGCTCTCGGCCGGGGCGGCGGACTTCCTCGCCCGTTGCGTCCGCGCCGACCTCAACATGCTCATCTCGGGCGGAACCGGCACCGGCAAGACGACCCTCCTGAACGCGCTCTCGTCGGCAGTGCCCGGCGGCGACCGGATCATCACGATCGAGGACGCCGCCGAGCTCCAGCTCTCGCAGGAGCACGTCCTGCGGCTCGAGTCCAGGCCGAAGAACATCGAGGGCGAGGGAGAGATCACGATCCGTGAGCTCGTCCGGAACGCCCTGCGCATGCGGCCCGACCGGATCATCGTCGGCGAGGTCCGCGGCGCGGAAGCGCTCGACATGCTGCAGGCGATGAACACGGGCCACGAGGGCTCGCTCTCGACGGTTCACGCCAACTCGTCCCGGGACGCATTGAGCCGGCTCGAGACGATGGTGCTGATGGCGGGGTTCGACCTCCCCGTGAAGGCGATCCGCCAGCAGGTCTCGTCGGCGCTCGACGTCGTCGTGCAGCTCGAACGGCTCGACGACGGGACTCGCCACGTGACCGCGATCGCCGAGGTGCAGCGGATGGAGGGCGACACGATCACCCTGCAGAACCTGTTCGAATTCCACGTCGACCGCGTCGAGGCGGACCGCACCGTCGTCGGCGAGCTCCGGCCGACCGGGCTGCGGCCCGCGTTCTTGCCGAAGTTCGCCCGGCACGGGATCGAGGTCCCGGCCGACCTCTTCGGCTCGTCGCTCGCGGCGATGTACGGAGCAGGAGGCGACCGATGAGGCGGATCCTCCTCACGCTGGCAGCCGTCGCGTCGACTGCGATGGCCGCCGCGACCGCCGCGACCGCCGCGGACGTGCAGCTCACGCCCGTCGGGCGGCTGCCCTTCCCGGACCGCGGCTACGTCGTCGACCTGCCCGCCGGCGTGGTCGCCGGGCCGGGCGCGGTCGCGGTGCGGGAGAACGGTCGTCTCGTCCAGGACCTCCAGGTCACGCCGCTGGGTGCGTCCGGGATCCACTTCGGTGTGGTCGTCGCGATCGACGCGAGCGAGAGCATGCGCGGAGCGCCGCTCGAGAACGCCGTCGCGGCCGCGCGGGCGTTCGCGGCGAACCGGCAGCGGGAGGAGGAGGTCGGCGTCGTCACGTTCAACGGCGCGGTCGACGTGCTGCGCGCTCCGACGGCGGACTCCGCTCGGCTCTCGCAGGCACTCGGGCGACCCCCGTCCGTCGCCTACGGGACGCGGATCTACGACGCGCTGCAGCGCTCGCTGACGTTGCTGGACCGGGCGAAGCTCTCGACGGGCTCGATCGTCCTGCTCTCGGACGGCGCCGACCTCGGCAGCCGCGCCGACGCGCGGCAGGTGCTCGAGCGCGCCCGCGCGATGCACGTGCGGATCTTCACGGTCGGCCTGCGCTCGCGAGATTTCGACGCGCGACCGCTGCAGACGCTCGCCGAGCGGAGCGGCGGGAGCTACGTGGAGGCGCCGACGGCGGAGCGGCTGAAGTCGATCTACGCGTCGCTCGGAAAGCGGCTCTCGAGCGAGTACCTGGTGCGCTATCGGTCCGATGTCGCGCCGCACTCGCTCGCCCGCGTGTCGATCAACGTCCGCGGGATCGGCGCCGGCACGGCGCGCTACACGGCGCCGACTCCCGCGGGCCTTGCGCCCTTCCACCGCTCCTTCTTCACGCGGTTGGTGCTCTCCGGCGGCGCCACGCTCCTGCTGGCCCTGCTCATCGCAGGCCTCACTGCTCTGACGATGGTCGCGTTCCTGCGGCCGCGGAAGAGCACGGTGGTCGAGCGGGTCTCCGAGTTCGCCGAGGGCGGCCGGCGCCCGAGTGCTACACCGAAGCGGCGGATCGCCAGGCGCCTGGCCAACCTGCCCGCCGCACAGGGAAGCTTCCTCGCGCGGCTCGAGGAGCGCCTCGAGATCGCGAGGATCGACATGTCGGCGAAGCGGGTCGTGCTGTTGACGGCGGCGGCGACCGTCGTCGCGGTGTTCGCGCTCAGCCTGATCTCGCCGATCTTCGCACTTCTCGGCCTGTTGACGCCGTTGGCAGCGCGGTCGCTGATCGGGTCGAAGCTCCGCAAGGTGCGCGACGAGTTCGCCGACCAGCTGCCCCCGAACCTCCAGGTGCTCGCGTCGGCGCTACGGGTGGGTCACAGCTTCGTCGGCGCCCTCAGCGTCGTCGTCGACAACGCACACGAGCCGTCGCAGAGCGAGCTCGAGCGCGTGCTGACGGACGAGCAGCTGGGCGTGCCGCTCGAAGTGGCAGTGCGTCGCGTCGCCGTCAGGATGGCGAGCCGCGACCTGGAGCAGGTGGCGCTGCTCGCCGAGCTGCAGCGAACGGCCGGCGGCAACGCGGCAGAAGTGCTCGACACCGTGGTGGAGACGCTGCGTGAGCGCGCGGACCTCAGGCGGCTGATCAAGACGCTGACTGCGCAGGGGCGGATGGCGCGCTGGATCCTGACGGGGCTGCCGATCGTCGCCGGTGGAGCGATGTGGCTGCTCCAGGGGCCGCTCATGCAGCCGCTCTTCACCACTCAAGGTGGGCAGATCGCGCTCGTTCTCGCGACGACGATGGTCGTCGCGGGGTCGTTCGTGATCCAGCGAATCGTGAACATCGACGTCTAGGAGCAGACATGGTCATCTTCCTTCTTCTCGGTCTCGCGCTCACCGGCCTCGCGGTCGTGCTTGGGGTGCGGACACTCGCGTTCGACCAGCTGCGCCGCCGGGAGACGCTGGCCCAGATCGACGTTTACGGCTTCAGCCACGGCGAGACCGAGGCGCGCCCGCGGCAGAGCCCGCGCGAGCTCGCCAACCACGCCGCGACGGCCATCGGCGCGATGGCGCTGCGCTGGCAGGACGAGGCGCGCCAGCGCAACCTCACTGCGCTGCTGCGCCGCGCCGGCCACTACCAGACCCGGCCCGAGACGTTCCTCGGCTACCGGATCGCCGCCGCGACGCTCCTGCCGCTCTTCTGGCTGCTCCTGCTCCTGAACGGCGGCGCCTTTGGCGTCAAGGCGCTCCTGATCCTCTGCATGGTCGCCGCGCTGGCCTGGATCCTGCCCAAGTTCGTGCTCGAGCGGAGCGCGACGCGGCGCTTGCACCAGGTCGACCGCGAGATGCCCGAGCTCGTCGACCTCCTCGTCACGACTGTCGAGGCGGGAGTCGGGTTCGCGTCGGCGCTCCAGCTCGTCGCGCGGCGGGTCGAGGGGCCACTCGGCCAGGAGCTGCGGCTCGCGCTCCAGGAGCAGAACATGGGCATGACGATCGAGAACGCACTCGAGCACATGCTCGAGCGCATCGACAGCGCCTCCGTGAGGGCGTTCGTGCAGGCCATCCTCCAGGGGCAGAAGCTCGGCGTGTCGATCGGCAAGATCCTGCGCGACCTCGCCGTGGACATGCGCAAGATCAGGCGTCAGGCGGCCGAGGAGCGGGCTCAGAAGGCTCCGACGAAGATCCTCTTCCCGCTCGTCATCCTGATCCTGCCGGCGCTGCTGATCGTCTCGCTCGGCGGGCCGCTCATCGGCCTCATGCGGAACCTCGGCTCGTTCTGAGCAGGGGGAGGGACTAGCGGCGCAGCCCGGGCGTCTCGGCCAGCGTTCTGAGCACGCAGCCCGAGACCCAGAACGCACCGGTCAGCGTCGGAAGCACGACGACGAGCAGGGCGAGGGCGACGCCGTACTGCCCGAGCGCGACGATCGCGTCGAAGAGTGTCCCGGCGACCTTCATGCCCACGATCAGGGCGACGACGGCGACAACCACCGCCACGGGCCGCCGCGGCCCCAGCTGTGGGAAGCGCGCGAGCGTCCAGAACGCGAGCGCGGCGCAGCCGAGCGAGAAGAAGAGCAGGATCACGCCGCCGTGCATTGACGATCCCTTCGGCAGGTAGCCGGACGCGCTTGAGCATACTGCGCCGGGTGGCGGCCGAACAGGGGTGCCGGTCTAGCGGTGGCGCGGAGGTGCGCGGTGGAAGACCGCCAGCGCGCGTGGGTGGTCCTTCGCCCACTCCGCGAAGGACACGTCTCGCGCGTCGAGCCAGCGCTTGAACGAGGCGGCGTCGACGAAGACACGGTGCGACCACACCAGCGCGTTCACGCGCGGCTGCTTCGGCACCACCACAGGCTCCGGGTGGCGCATCGTCGTCGCGACCTTGAGCCAGATTCCGCCGGCTGCGGCCACGACGGCGACGAGTGCGGCCAGGAGGACCACGCGATTGCGCCAGGAGGCCGCGCGCCCAGGCGCGACCGAATCGGCTAGACGTGCCTCCGCACGGCTCACAACTCAATTGAACCGCGGCGCGGGCCGCGGGGCGCCCGACCTCGGTCCTGCTCGAGCTAGACGGCCGGGTGGCGGATCGCCCGAATCGCGCGCCTAGCCTTGAGTCGTGCCGTTTCGGCCTCGTGTGCACGCCGTTTCCGCGGACGACGGTCGCGTCGTCTGCGAGCGCTGCGCGGTCGCGGACGGCTTCTTCTCGAGGCTCCGCGGGCTGCTCGGCCGGCGAGAGCTTGCAGTCGGCGAAGGCCTCCTGCTCAGCCCGAGCTCCTCGGTGCACACGTTCTTCATGCGCTTCCCGATCGACGTCGTCTTCCTGGACCGTCACCTGCAGGTGGTCGGAGTCGCTCCGGACGTGCGCCCGTGGCGCTTCTCCGGCCGCAGGGGGGCGCGCCACGCGCTCGAGCTTCCTGCAGGAGAAGCGCGCCGTCGAGCCATTCGCGCGGGCGCGCGGCTCGAGTTCGGGGCTGCGTAGACTCACCGGCGTGCCGGCCGAGCCGCTGAGCGACGAGCAGCGCGAGATTCGCGACCTCGTGCGCGACCTCGCGCGCGAGCGTGTGGCGCCGCGGGCCGCCGAGATCGACAGGTCGGCGGAGTTCCCGTGGGACATGGTCGAGCTGATGCGGGAGCACGACCTGCTCGGGCTGCCGTTCGAGGAGCAGTACGGCGGCACGGGCACGGGCGCCCTGATGGTGCTCGTGGCGATCGAGGAGCTCTCGAAGGTCTGCGCGACGACCGGCCTGATCCTCGCCGTGCAGGAGCTCGGCTCGCTCGGGATCAAGCTCGCGGGCACGGACGAGCAGAAGGCGCGCTGGCTGCCACATCTCGCGAGCGGCGAGTGGCTGTCCGCCTACGCGCTCACCGAGCCGGGCTCGGGCTCCGACTCGGCCGCGATGCGCACCGAGGCCCGCCGCGAGGGCGACGAGTACGTCCTGAACGGCGGCAAGCGCTTCATCACGAACGCGGGCGTGGCGCACGTCTACGTCGTCTTCGCCAAGACCGACCCGGAGGCCGGCCACTCCGGCATCTCCGCCTTCGTCGTCGAGGCCGACGCGCCCGGGTTCGAGGTCGGGCGGATCGAGCCGAAGATGGGGATCAAGGGCTCGACAACCGGCGAGATCTTCTTCGACGACTGCCGCATTCCGGCGGACAACCTGCTCGGCGAGGAGGGCGAGGGCTTCCGCCTGGCGATGCGCATCCTCGACCGCTCGCGGCCGGGGATCGGCGCGCAGGGCCTCGGCCTCGCGCAGGGCGCCACCGACTACGCGCTCGAGTACGCCAAGAGCCGCGAGACCATGGGCAAGCCGATCGCGCAGCACCAGCTGATCGCCGGGATGCTGGCCGACATGGAGACCAAGTGCGAGGCCGCGCGTGGCCTGCTCTACAAGTGCGGGCAGCTGATCGACGAGGGCGCCGACGGCTCCGAGCTGACGAAGATCTCCGCGATGGCGAAGCTCTGCTGCACCGACGTCGCGATGGAGGTCACGACAGACGCCGTGCAGATCCTCGGCGGCTACGGCTACATCCAGGAGTACCCCGTCGAGCGCATGATGCGCGACGCCAAGATCACGCAGATCTACGAGGGGACGAACCAGATCCAGCGGCTCGTGATCGCCCGCGAGATGGTCAAGGAGCAGCGTTCCTTCCTGCTGGCCGGTGTCGGCTAGCGAGCAGGCCAAGAGCTTCGACCGTGCCGCCGGGGAGTACGAGCGCGGCCGGCCAAACTGGCCGCCCGCGGTGCTCGACCTGCTGCCCGTTTCCGATGACGCCACCGTTCTGGACCTCGGAGCCGGCACGGGAAAGCTGACCCGCGTTCTCGCGGCGCGCTACGCGCAGGTGATCGCGCTCGAGCCGCTCGCCGAGATGCGGGCGATCCTCGAGGAGCGTGTCCCGAAGGCCGAAGCGCTGCCGGGGGTCGCGGAGGCGATTCCGCTCGGCGACGGCTCGGTGGACGCAGTCTTCACCGGTCAGGCGTTCCACTGGTTCGCCAACGATGTCGCGGTGGTCGAGATCGCCCGCGTCTTGCGGCCCGGCGGCGTGCTGGCGCGGCTCTGGAACGAGGCGATCGAGCCGAACCCGCTCCCGCCCGACTACCGGGCACGGCTGGACGAGCTGTACGAGGCGATGCCACCGCCTCCGATCGCCGACGACCTCTTCGAGGGCACCCCCTTCGGTGAGGTGCACGAGGGCGCGGTCGAGCACGAGCACCGCTCGGGCCGTGAGGACGTGCTCGCCTTTTCCGCCTCGACGAGCTGGATCGCGCACCGCGACGACCGGGACGAGGTGCTGGCCGAGCTCGCGTCGCTGCTGCCCGAGGGCGACTACACCTTCCACATGCGCACGAACTTCGAGTGGGCGGCGAGGGACTGAGCGCGGCGTCGGAGCTCGGCCTCAGCTTCGGGAACCTGGCGGAGACCTACGACCGCGTTCGGCCGCCCTACTCGCAGACGCTGCTCGACCGGGCGCAGGAGGCGCTGGAGCTCGACGCGGGCGCGCGGGTTCTCGACCTCGCCGCCGGGACCGGCCGCCTAACCGAGGAGTTGCGCCGCCGCTTCGCGGACGTCGTCGCCGTCGAGCCGGACGAGCGGATGCGCGCGGTGCACGGCGGGGCGCTCGCGGGAAGCGCGGAGGCGATCCCGCTCGACGAGGCGAGCGTGGACGCCGTCTTCGTCGGCGAGGCGTTCCACTGGTTCGATCCCGCGGCGGCGATCCCGGAGCTCACGCGCGTGCTGCGGCCCGGCGGCGGCCTCGCGATCGTCTCCACGCACTGGTGGGAGACCGAGCCGCCGCTGCCCGACGCGGTGCTTAAGCTGCTCAGCGAGCCCTGGGAACGGTCCCAACCGCAGCGCCGCCCGCCGTGGGACGACGCCTTCGCCGGGTCGTCGTTCGAGCCGCTTCGCTACGAGCGGGCAGACGACGAGCTGACGGTCGACGTCGAGGAGCTGCTCACGCTCTACTCGACCACGAGCTCCCTCGCGGCGCTCCCGCCGGACGAGCGCGCCGTGCTGTTCGGGCGGGTCCGGCCGCTCCTGGCCGGCCCGTACCGCCTCCCGCTCCGCCACGAGCTCGTCTGGACGCGGCTCGCCCGATGAGCGACGAGCTGCGCATAGGCCGCCGCACCCTCCGTCTCACGAGCGCGGACCGCGTCCTGTTCCCGAAAGACGGCGTGACGAAGGGCGACCTCGCGGAGTACTACGCCGAGATCGGCGACGCCATCGTCCCGCACCTGCGCGACCGGCCGTTCACGCTCAAGCGCTACCCCCACGGGATCGACGCGCAGCCGTACTTCGCGAAGCAGGCGCCGAAAGGGAAGCCGTCGTGGCTTCCGACGCGTCAGTTCCGGACGTGGCCGCGCGAGGGCGGCTCGCGCTTGGTCGACTTCGCGCTCGTCAACGAGCCGGCCGCGCTCGTGTGGATGGTGCAGATGAACTGCATCGACATGAACGCGTGGTACTCGCGCGTCGACAGGCCGGAGCGGCCCGACTACGTGGTCTTCGATCTCGACCCGCCCGAGTCGCGCAACGGCTTCGCGCAGGCGATCCAGGTGGCGCACCTGGTGCGGGAGGCGCTCGAGCGGCTGGAGCTGCAGTCATACGTCAAGACGAGCGGCGCGGACGGGATCCACGTCCTCGTGCCGATCGCCCGCCGCTACTCCTATCCCGAGACGTACGAGCTCGCCGAGCGAGTCTCGCGTGGGTTGGAGGACGAGCACCCCGGCCTCGTGACCACGGAGTGGTTGAAGAAGAAGCGGCGCGGGGTGCTCGTGGACCACCGCCAGAACGGCCACGGCAAGACGATCGCGTCGGCCTACTCGGTGCGGCCGAAGCCCGGCGCGCCCGTCTCGACGCCGCTGCGCTGGGAGGAGCTGGGCGAGAAGGTGCGGCCGCCGGACTTCGGCAGGCGGGAGGCGGTCGCGCGGGTGGAGAAGCACGGCGACCTCTTCGAGCCGGTGCTGCGCGGTGGGCAGGCGCTCGGCCCGGCGCTGCGGCGGCTCCGCGCGGCGTGAGCCGCGCCCTGGTCGTCGGCTCGGGGCCGAACGGCCTCGCGGCGGCGATCGTCCTGCTGCAGGGCGGGGTGGAGGTCGAGGTGCGCGAGGCGGCCGAGTGGGTCGGCGGCGGCCTGCACTCGGCGGAGCTGACGCTGCCGGGGTTCGTCCACGACGTCTGCGCCTCGGTGCTGCCGCTCGCCCTGGGCTCGCCGTTCTTTCGGACGCTCGACCTCGACGTCGAGTGGGTGCACCCGGACGCGCCCGCGACGCATCCGCTCGACGACGGGAGCGCGGTCGTCCTGGAGCGCGGGCTCGAGGAGACCGCGTCGGGGCTCGGGCCGGACGGTGCGGCGTACCGCCGGCTCGTCGAGCCGCTGGTCGGGGCGTGGGACGCGCTCGCGCCTGCGCTGCTCGGGCGGGTTCCCCCGCCGCCGCGACGGGGCCTACGCGCCGCGCGGGCGGCGGGCCTGCGAGGGTTCGCGACCGCTGCCCGCGCCGCCCTCGGCGATGCACGCTCGGTGGCGGAGTCGCTCTTGGAGACGGAGCGCGCACGGGCCTGGTTCGCGGGACACTGCGCCCATTCGATGCTGCCGCTCGAGCGGCGACCGAGCGCCGGCGTCGGCCTCGCGCTGGCCGTGCTGGGCCACGCGGTCGGGTGGCCGCTCGCTCGCGGTGGCTCGCAGTCGCTGGCCGATTCGCTCGCCGCGAGGGTGCGCGAGCTCGGCGGCTCGATCGTCACCGGCGAGGCGGTGGACGAGCTCTCGGCCGGGACGATCGTGCTCGCGGACGTCTCGCCGCGCGAGCTCCTGCGCCTCTCCGCGGGCCGGTTGCCGGGGCGCTACGAGCAGCGGCTGCGCTCCTGGCGCCATGGGCCGGGCGCGTTCAAGGTCGACTGGGCCCTCGACGGCCCGATCCCGTGGCGCGCCGAGGAGTGCCACCGGGCGGGAACCGTGCATCTCGGCGGGACGTTGGACGAGATCTCCCGTTCGGAGTGGGACGCCTGGAGCGGCCGGGTCGCCGAGCGGCCGTTCGTGCTGCTCGTCCAGCCGACGCGCTTCGACGCGACCCGCGCGCCCGAGGGCAAGCACGTCGCGTGGGCCTACTGCCACGTGCCGAACGGCTCGGACGTGGACATGACGGAGCGGATCGAGGCGCAGGTCGAGCGCTTCGCGCCCGGCTTCCGCGAGCTCGTGCTCGCGCGCAGCTTGCTGGGACCGAGCAGCCTCGAGGCGCGCAACCGGAACCTCGTCGGCGGCGACATCAATGGCGGGGCGATGGACCTCGGCCAGGTGTTTCGCCGTCCGGCGGCGCGGCTCGTCCCGTGGAGCACGCCGCTCGAGGGCGTCTACCTCTGCTCGTCCTCGACACCCCCGGGCGGCGGCGTCCACGGCATGTGCGGATACTGGGCCGCGCGCGCGGCGCTCGAGGATCGGGGTTAGTGCGGCGGCCGGCCCTCATCGGCCGGCGGGACGTAGTTCGGCGGAGCCTGCCCGTGTCGGAGGCCCGCCCCCGAGTCTGAAATGACGGGCGGTTCGTCCGAGTCTTCTTTCGCGGGCGAATGGTCGTCCCTCCGACTCCCGAGCTCAAGCCGGGCCAGAAGACGCTCCAGGGAGGCGATCACGCCGCGATTCTCTCGGCGGCCGGGCGAGAAGGCAAGGTTGAGCGTCGTAGAGTTCACGCGTGACGCTCGCGGCCGACTGGGTGACGCTTCCGCGGGGCGACGGCCAGTGGGTCGCCTCCGTCGGCCGGCACTGGAACATCGACCGCGACGAGCCTCGCGAGCGCTAGGCGCGTCCGTTCCGGACGCGCCGGGGGACTGTCCCCGGCCGTGGCCGTTAGGGGCGGCTGTGGAGGAGTGGTTGGCGTTTCGGCACGGTTCAGGGTCGCAGCTTCGAGGTGTCGACCACCTCGAAGTCCGAGCCCTTGACGCGGCCGAGGGTGTGCAGTTGGTCGTTGGACCAGCCGCGGTTCGGCGCGCCGGTGATGTACCAGTCGGCGCCGTTGTCGGCGACCATCATCCCGTAGCGCTTCAGCGCGACCAGGACGATCCGCGCCTGCCGCGGGAACGGGCGCACGTCGAAGCTCGACTTCAGCCGCACCCGCAGGCCCATCGGCGGCAGGTTGGCGTCGGTCAGCGAGCTCGCGTAGTGGCGGGCGGGGTAGAGGTAGGCGCGTCGCGTGCGCTCGACCGTGAACCGCAGCGCATGGTCGATCACGCCGCGGCGCACCTCGTCGTAGCGCGCGAGACCCGGGAAGATCGGCAGCCCCGCCGCGTCGGCAGATGTCCAGCCCGCCGGCCTCACGCGGTTCGAGCGCAGGCTCCATGTCGCCCCGGCCCACGCCTGCCAGCGACCGCCGCGCTTCTCGAGCCCCCCGAGCTCGTAGAGGCGGCACGCGTCGCGATCGAGCAGCAGCGCGTGGTGGTCGCTGCCGCCCTCGATGTGGACGCGCTTCGGGAGCGGGTACCGGACGTGGTCGCTTTCGTCGCTGTACTCGAAGCCGACGCGCGTTCGCGGCGTCTTCCGCGTGACGACGTCGAACGGGATCCCGATCGGCGAGCCCTCCCACAGGCCCGAGCCGAAGTCGGCATGGAGGCCCGTCGAGACGCCGATGGAGGCGATGATCGCGGCCGAGTTGCGCGTCACCGGCAGCTTGTCCACCCGCCGGTTCCACGGGTTCGACTTCGGGAAGACGGTGCAGCGCGGCGCACCCGGCACGCGCAGGGCGGCAGCCGACGGCGCGCCCAGTGCCAGAGCGGCGGCGATCAAGGGCAGGAGTAGGCGGCGGCTCATCGTTCCGATATCGACCGCCGAAGCTTACGAACCAAGGGGTCGCGCTTCCCCCAAACGGGTGGGCATCACGGAGCAAGGCCGCCTCGAGGCTCTCGCCTTCGTCGGCCCGACCTGCCGGGACCTGCGTCGGCACTTCGGGCTCGTCTCGATGGTCGAAGACCAGCAGCTCGCGCCCGCGGGTCACGTACGCGACGACGCGCTAGCGGAGCAGCGCGTGGATGAAGGCGCCGTGCTTCCCGTACACGCGCGTGTCGGCCGTGAGCGACACCCAGCGGCAGCGGAAGACGTCGCCCTCGACCTCGTGATCCCATTCGGCGGGCGTCGGGCTCGTCGGCGTCGCCTGGAGGAAGTGGTTCTCGTCCCGCAGCCCGGGGACGCGCCAGCTCGGCTGCTTCTGGACGCCGAGCTCGCGGATGACCTCCACCTCGAGCCCGGTCTCCTCGCGCAGCTCCCGGACGGCGGCCTCGGCCGCGGTCTCGCCCGGCTCGAGCCGCCCGCCGGGCACGACCGAGGAGAACGCAGGCTCGTCGGCGAGGTCGAAGACGAGCAGTTGGTCGGCGCCGGTCAGCGGCTCCTCCCGCGTGACGTAGACGACGACTCTAGGCCTGGCGTTCAGCGCGTAGCTTCGCCTTGTACGCGCGCTTCTTCGCCTGGTACTCCTCGAGCGCCTCGGGCGAGTCCACGTCGCCGAGCGTCGGGTGGCCGAGGTCGAGCTCCTCGGCCGCCGGGACGCCGAAGCGCTTCCACAGCACCGCGCCGAGCGCCTTGACCTTCATCTCGCCGAAGCCCGGCAGCCCGGAGATCCGCCGCCGCAGCTCGGCGCCGTCGGAAGCCTCGCGCCAGAGCCGCGACGCGTTGCCGCCGTACTCCTCGGCGACGTGCGCGGCCAGCTCCTGCACCCGCCCGGCCATCGCGCCGGGGAAGCGGTGGATCGCCGGCTTCTCGCGAAAGAGTTCCTCGAGCCGAGCCGGATCGGTGGCGGCGATCGCGCCGGGGTCGAGCGTCCCCAGCCGCTGCTGCAGCTTCCACGGCCCCTGGAACGCCGTCGGCACGGGCACCTGCTGGTCGAGGGCGAACCCCATGAGGAGGGCGAACGGGTCGCGCGCGATCAACTCGTCCGCCTCGTCGACGCCCGTGTAGTACAGCCGCTCCGGTGCGCTCACGGCCATGTCCAAAGCCTACAGCCAGCAGGCCGCGCGCTCGGCGAGCGCGACCGTCGTCAGGTTCGTGTTCGCCGCCGGGATCTCCGGGATCGCCGAGGCGTCGACGACGTAGAGGTTCTCGAAGCCGAGCACGCGACAGCGCTCGTCGACGACAGAGCCGATCGCGCACGTCCCGACCGGATGGAAGAAGCCGCGCGCGCTCGCGCGGACGTGCTCCTCGGCGCCGACCTCGCGGCCCGGCCGCAGCTCGGCCGCGGCGTACGCGCGCACCTCTGGTGCCTCGACGAGTTCCCGAAGCCGCTCGAACGCCTCCGTCAGTACCTCGACGTCCCGCTCGTCGCGCAGAAAACCGTGGTCGATCGCGAGCGGCGTCTCCGGCTCCGCCCCGTTTAGACGCACCGACCCGCGAGAGTACGGCTTCATCGCGAAGGCCGCGCCGCTGATGTCCGGGCCGATGTCGAGCGCCGGGAAGACGAAGATGTCGCGAACCCCTGGCGGGCAGGAGCGGCTCGACGCGGCGATGGTCACCTGGCCCATATAGAGCCCGTGCTCGGCCTCGTGTGCCGCGGTCTCGGCAAGCAGGCGCTCGGTCGGCTCCCACGCGGCGCCGGTGCCGACGTGGTCGATCAGGCTCTCGCCGACCGGCAGCTTCGCAACCTCGCCGCCCGGCCCGATGCCGCTGCGCAGCAGGATCCCCGGCGAGCCGTAGGCGCCGGCCGAGACGACCACGACGTCCGCGTGCAGCTCGCGGCCCCCCGCGACCGCGCCCGCCGCGCGGCCCTCCTCGAGCAGCACACGATCGGCGAGGGTGTCGCCCAGCACGGTCAGGTTCTCGCGCGCGCGAGCCGGGTCGATGTACGCGAACCCCGTGTGCCAGCGCACGCCGTCGACGATGTTCACCGGGTGGACGATCGACTCTGCGCCGCCCGCGTCGCGGAACGCGCGGTGCCACGGCGTGAGCTCCTCGTCGGCGAGCACGTGTCCGCGCAGGGTCTCGTAGGCTCGCCGCAGGTACGGCGCGAAAGCCTCGTACGACCACTCCTCGCCCCACTGGTAGTCCGACGGCGCGCCCTCCAGCAGCACGCACGCGTTGTGCGCGGAGCAGCCGCCGAGGATCCGGGCCCGCGCCTGCGAGCGGTCCTCCTCGTCGTCGCGCTCCCAGAGGTGCGACTCGAGCGCGAGCCAGCGCGGGTCCAGGATGTCGGCGGGCCAGCGCCCTCCGAAAGGTGGCCGTAGTCCGGCCCGGCCTCGACGAGGCACACGGTGCGGTCCGGGTTCTCGCTCAGCCTCCCGGCGAGGGCGCACCCGGCCGCGCCGCCGCCGAGCACGAGCACGTCGTAGCGGTCAGACGACACCATCGAGCCATTCTTTCGCCTCGCGCACCGAGCGCAGCCGCACGAAGCGCGGGTCGCCGCCGTAGCGCTTGGGCCACGTGCGGCGGTGGCGGAAATGCGTCTTCAGCATCCACCAAAAGAGCGAGTCCCGGCCCCAGAACGCGCCGCGCCACGACTCGCGATTGCCGCTCCAGAGCTCGACGTTGTCGCGGATCCGGACGATCGTCCGCCGCCACAGCCGCCGCAGCTTCAGTGGGAGCGGAAGGTCGAGCCAGACGATCGTGTCGGCGGCGCCGATCACCGTGGTCCCGAGCTTCGCCTCGTAGTTGCCGTCGATCACCCAGCCGTCGGGGAGCTGCGCCATCGCCTCGAGCACGCGCGCGCGGAACTCCTCCGCCGTCGGCTGGTACCAGTTCGGCCCGTGGTGGAGCGCGTCGAGCTCGACGAACGGCACGTCGAGGCGGCGGGCCAGCTCCTGCGCGAACGTCGTCTTCCCCGAGCCCGACGTGCCCTTGACGTTGACTCGCCTCAACCCAGAGCAGCGGCCAGCGCCTGCAGGTCTGCGCGCCATTGCTCCTCGGGCACCGGCGGCAGGATGTCGTCCCAGACCGCGGCGAAGCTGCCGATCAGCTGCGGCAGCCGCGCGGGCCGCGCCATGAACCACCAGTGCAGGTGCTCGCCGCCGTCGCCCCAGCGGCAGACGTGGACGCGGCCGATGTCCCCGAGCTCGCGGATCGCCCGCTCGATCTTTGCCAGCATCACCCCGAGGTCGGCGGCGAGCTCGTCCGGGAGATTGCCCGGCTCCGAGTAGTGCTCGCGGGATTCGAGCAGGACGACCAGCGGCAGCCCGGTCGGCTCGGGGAAGGACCAGAGCCGCCAGCGCTCGTTCGTCCACAGGTAGTCCTCGTCGCCTCGCTCGCAGCGCGCGCAGTCGACCCCGCCCTCACCGAACCGAGGCCGCTCCCGCTCCTCCGGCGGGAACAGCGCGCGTGGCTGAACGGCACCCTCGAACGGCCACGTCTCCCACTCTTCGACGGGCGGCGTGCGCAGCGCGTCTCTTGCGCGTTCGTACAGCTCTTCGGGCGTCTCGGGCACTCCTGCCGGCGATGCTAACGTCGAGCCGATGGACGCGCTCGCGCCGTTTTCACCGGAGACGCGCGGCTGGTTCGAGCAAGCCTTCGACGGCCCGACCCCGGCGCAGGAGCTCGGCTGGCCGGCGATCGCGCGCGGCGGCCACACGCTGATCCAGGCGCCGACCGGCTCCGGGAAGACACTCGCCGCCTTTCTCTACGGGATCGACAAGCTCAATTCGAAGCCGGGCGAGGGGCTGCGCCTCCTCTACGTCTCGCCGCTCAAGGCGCTGAATTACGACATCGAACGCAACCTGCGCGGGCCGCTGGCGGGCCTGCGGTCGGAGCTGCGCGTCGGGGTTCGCACCGGCGACACGCCGCAGAAGGAGCGCGCGGCGATGCTGCGCGAGCCGCCCGACATCCTGATCACGACCCCGGAGTCGCTCTTCCTCCTTCTTACTTCACGCGCGCGCGAGACCTTGCGCGGGGTCGAGACGGTGATCGTCGACGAGGTGCACGCCGTTGCCGGCACGAAGCGCGGCGCGCACCTCGCGTTGTCGCTGGAGCGCCTGGAGCACCTGGTCGGCGGACCGCTGCAGCGGATCGGCTTGTCCGCGACCCAGAGACCGCTCGAGGAGATCGGCCGTTTCGTCTCAGGCGGCCGCGAGATCGAGCTCGTCGACGCAGGGCGCGCGAAGACGCTCGACCTGAAGGTCGTCGTCCCACTCGACGACATGCGCGAGCCCGAGGAACAGCAGTCGATCTGGCCGTCGATCTACCCCGAGATCCTCGAGCTCGTCCGCGCGCACCGCTCGACGATCGTCTTCGTCAACAACCGCCGCCTAGCGGAGCGCCTGGCGCTACGGCTGAACGACCTGGCCGAGGAGGAGATCGCCCGCGCCCACCACGGCTCGCTGGCGCGCGAGCAGCGGATCGAAGTCGAGGAGCTGCTGAAGAAGGGCGCGATCCCGTGCCTCGTCGCCACCTCGTCGCTCGAGCTCGGGATCGACATGGGCGCGGTCGACCTCGTGATCCAGGTCGAGTCGCCGAAGTCCGTCGCGCGCGGGCTGCAGCGGGTCGGCCGCGCGGGCCACGAGCTCGGCGCGGTCTCGCGCGGCCGCATCTTCCCGAAGTTCCGGGCCGACCTGCTCGAGTCGGCGGTCGTCGCGCGGCGGATGCTCGACGGGGCGATCGAGGAGACGAAGATCCCGCGTAACCCGCTCGACGTGCTCGCGCAGCAGATCGTGGGCATCTGCGCGGACGAGGAGATCTCGGTCGACGACCTGCACGCGCTCGTGCGCGGCGCCTACCCGTTCGCCGACCTCTCGCGCGTCCAGCTCGAGAACGTGCTCGACATGCTCGACGGCCGCTACCCGTCCGACGAGTTCGCGGAGCTGCGGGCGCGGGTCGTCTGGGACCGCACGGCGGGCATGGTGCGCGGACGGCAGGGCGCGCGGCGGCTCGCGGTCACGAACGCAGGCACCATCCCCGACCGCGGGCTCTTCGGCGTGCATCTCGTGGACGGCGGCGGGCGCGTCGGCGAGCTCGACGAGGAGATGGTCTACGAAGCGCGCGCGGGGCAGACGTTCCTTCTCGGGGCCTCGACGTGGCGGATCGAGGAGATCACCCGCGACCGCGTGCTCGTCTCGCCGGCGCCGGGCGTGCCGGGCGCGGTGCCGTTCTGGAAGGGCGAGGGTGTGGGCCGCCCCTACGAGCTCGGCGAGGCGATCGGCGCCGCGTCGCGGGAGCTCGTGGCGCTCTCCGACGAGAAGGCGGCCACGCGACTGCAGGGCGAGTACACGCTCGATGAACGCGCGGCGAGCAACCTCCTCGCCTTCCTGCGCGAGCAGGAAGGCGCCACCGGCGCGGTGCCGTCGGACAAGACGATCGTGGTGGAGCGGTTCCGCGACGAGATCGGCGACTGGCGCCTCTGCATCCTCACGCCGTTCGGCGGTCGCGTGCACGCGCCGTGGGCGCTGGCGCTCGGCGCGCGTTTGCGCGAGTCGTTGAGCCTGGAGACGCAGGCGATCTGGTCGGACGACGGGATCGCGATCCACCTCCCGGATGCGGACGCGCCGCCGCCGACCGAGGACGTGCTGCTGGACCCGGAGCAGGTCGAGGAGCTCGTCACGCAGCAGGTGGGGGAGACCGCCCTCTTCGGCGCGCGCTTCCGCGAGAACGCGGGCCGCGCGCTGCTGATCCCGCGCCGCCGTCCGGGCGAGCGGACGCCGCTCTGGCAGCAGCGCCTGAAGGCGCAGTCGCTCCTGCAGGTCGCGCGCCGCTACCCCGCCTTCCCGATCGTGCTCGAGACCTATCGCGAGTGCCTGCAGGACGTCTTCGACCTGCCCGCGCTGAAGCGGCTGCTACAGGGCCTGCGCACGCGTCAGATCGACCTCGTCGACGTCGAGACGCCTTCCGCCTCGCCGTACGCGGCCTCGCTGCTGTTCGATTACGTCGCGAACTACATGTACGAGGACGACACGCCCGCGGCCGAGCGGCGGGCGCAGGCGCTCTCGCTCGACCGCGACCTGCTGCGCGAGCTGCTCGGGCAGGAGGAGCTGAGAGACCTGATCGACCCGGGCGCGCTGGCCGAGGTCGAGGAGCAGCTGCGCGGCGAGGCGCGCTCGCCCGATGAGCTGCACGACCTGCTGCGCCGCCGCGGCGACCTGCGCGAGGGCGAGTATCCGGGCGACCTCGCGGAATCGCTGCTTCAGGAGCGCCGCGCGGTGCACGTCCGGGTCTCCGGCGAGCAGCGGCTGATCGCGGCCGAGGACGCGGGCCGCTACCGCGACGCCGTTGGCGCGATGCCTCCGGGAGGGCTGCCGGAGGTCTTCCTCGAGGCCGACGAGGAGGCGCTGCACTCGCTCCTGCGCCGCTTCGCCCGCTCGCGCGGCCCGTTCACGACCGCCGAGGCGAACGAGCGGTTCGGCCGCGACGTCGAGCCGGCGCTGCGCGAGCTCGAGCGGAGCGACGAGCTGGTCCGCGGCGAGCTGCGACCCGGCGGCACCGAGCGCGAGTGGTGCGACCCAGAGGTGCTACGGCGGCTGCGGCGCGCCTCACTCGCGGCGCTGCGGCGGGAGGTCGAGCCGGCCGAGCAGGCGGCGTTCGGGCGCTTCCTGCCGAGCTGGCAGGGCGTTGACCGCCGCGCTTCCCTGCGCGACGCGCTCGTGCCCCTCCAGGGCCTGGCCCTGCCGGTGGCGCTCTGGGAGAGCGAGGTGCTCCCGCGGCGCGTTCCCGGCTACCGGCCGGAGCAGCTGGACGCGCTCTGCGCCTCGGGTGAAGTGGTCTGGGTCGGCGCGGGGCTCGACCGCGTCGCCGTCTTGTTCCGCGACGACGCTGCTGCCCTCGGGTTGCCTCCCGCAGCCGACCGGCCGGAGCGCGAGGTGCACGAGCGGCTGCGTGCCGCACTCGGCCGGAGCGCGCTCTTCTGGCACGACCTGCTCGCGGACACCGGCCTGGAGGCCGAGGAGGCGCTGCCCGCGCTGTGGGATCTCGTCTGGGCCGGCGAGGTGACGAACGACGCCTGGGCGCCGTTGCGCGCAGGGCGCCACGCTACGCGTTCTAGGATCACGACGCGGCCGCGCCCGAGACGCTTCTCGCGTAGGCGCGCCGCCGAAGTGACCGCAACCCAGGGCCGCTGGTCGCTCACCGCGCGCCTCTTCCCGGGCCGGCCGGACCGCCGCGCCCTCGCGGAGCTGCTGCTCGAGCGGCAGGGCATTGTCACCCGCGACGGCGTCCGCGGCGAGGGCATCCCCGGCGGCTACGGCGCGGTCTACGGCGAGCTGAAGGCGCTCGAGACGCTCGGCCTCTGCCGCCGCGGCTACTTCGTCGAGGGGCTGGGCGGAGCCCAGTTCGCCCTCGGCGGGGCCGTCGAGCGGCTACGAGAGCTCCGCCCGCAGGACGGCGAGGAGCCGGAGGCGCTCGTGCTCGCCGCCGCCGACCCCGCACAGCCCTACGGAGCCGCTCTGCCGTGGCCGAAGCGCTCAGGTGCCCGCGCTGCCCGCGTTGCGGGCGCGCACGTGATCCTGCTCGGCGGCGAAGCCGCGCTCTTCGTGGAGCGCGGTGGCCGCTCGCTGGTCCCGCTGCGCGAGCCGGACGAGGACTGGCTCCAGAAGGCGCTGGAAGCGCTGGTCGCGCACGTGCGAGCAACGGGGGCGAGACGGCTAGCGGTCGAGCGCTTCGACGGCGAGCCCGTAACGGACTGGGACGGCATTTCGCTGCTGATTGATGCAGGCTTTGTCATTGGGCCCCGGCGGGCGACGTTTCGGCCTTGACACCCTCGTGACGGGCCAGTAGACCCCACCCCGGACCACGGGGCACGGGGGGCCCCGAGTAGCCGAAGGGGTCGCTAGGGGGAGGAACGCATGAGACGACTTCTTGGGGCGTCGTTGGGGGCGGCGGCAGCGCTGCTGTTGCTCAGCCTCTTCACCGGCTCGGCGCGGGCGGCGTCGTTCAACTGCAGCGAGCCGTACGCGGCCCTCTGTGCCGAGACGGCCGACTCGATCGGCTACGGCGGCGAGTACACGGGCCATGACGAGCCCTCGCTGCTCTTCTACTCGAACGAGCGGGGCTCCGGCAACTCGAGCAACTACCACGTACAGCTGCCGACCGACCCGAAGGTGCTCCCGAACCAGGCCGGCACTGCGGGCAGCTGGAACTTCCAGGTGCACATCGCGTACTGGTTCGGGATGGCGCTCTGTGACAACCAGTCGGCGCCGGAGTTCACGCACGCCCCGTGCGTGCCGGACAGCGACACCAACATCTTCGACGGTCAGGACCCGGCGGGGGCGGACTACATCGGGAAGCACCCGGGCACCGCGTTCCTCGAGGTGCAGTTCTACCCGCCCGGCTGGGCACCATGGCCTCCGGGCGTGAGCTGCGACGCGAGCAAGTGGTGCGCCGCGATGGCGATCTTCAGCCTCAACCAGGACCAGAACACGGGCACGGTGAACAATGCGGACTGCCTGAACACCGTCGGTCTCGAGCCCGCGAACTTCGCCTTCATCACGAAGAGCGGAACACCGCATGCACCACCCGGTCCGCTCGACCTGACGAACGGCTCCTTCACGCCGAATCCGGACACCGACCTGTTCATGAACTCGGGTGACAGGATCAGCGTGGACATCCACGACGCCTCGGGCGGGCTGACGGTGATCGTCCACGACCAAACCACCGGTGAGACCGGGTCGATGACGGCCAGTGCCGCCAACGGCTTCGCCCAGATCCTGTACGAGCCGACCTCGGCCACGTGTCACGAGGCTCCGTACACGTTCCGCCCGATGTACGCGACCGCGAGCGAGCACACGCGCGTCCCGTGGGCTGCGCATACGTACAACGTCGCCGCGTCCGATGAGATCGGCCACTTCGAGTACTGCTCGGCCGTCTCGGAGGAGGGCGGCGAGTGTCTGGCCAACAACGAAGACGAGCTCGACGGGGACGACGACGGCTGCTTCAGCGCGGCCTTCTCGCTGTTCGTCCCGATCGGAGGCTGCATCGCCACCGACAATGACTTCGACGGGGTCTCGTACCAGCCCGTGTGGCCCGGGACAGACCCGAACCGCGGGCAGGACAAGAAGTACCACCCGAGTGCGATCACGTTCACGAGCCCGGTGTTCAACGGGACCGAGAACTACGACCGGGTCGCGTTCGAGGCAGACCTGCCCCGGATCGAGGCGGCTGACCTCGGCGGGAACTGCGACCGGTTCACCGGCACGAACTGTGTGAACCCGCCGCCGGGAGCCAACTTCTATCCGATCTACACGACCGGAACGTCGAACCAGACCCCGAGCGGACATTGCGTCTGGCAGTTCGGCGGAACCCACATCAAAGGCACCACGAACACGTTCGGCGGCAACTCAGCGGCGGAGTTCGGGCCGCTCCTGTTCAGCTTCTACCCGAACCCGAACCCGGCCGTGCGGCTCCGGACGAACAACTTCCGGAGGGTTCTCAACTCGAACCCCTGCCCGGCCTGACGCCGGATCTCTCTCTCGTCACGAAGAGCGCCCTTCGGGGCGCTCTTCGCTTGGGAGGGGTTGACGAAACACCGGCTGTGCCGCCGGAACGCGCTGCTCGCCCCGACGCGGCGTCCTAGTCGCACCCTACGCGTTCCAGGATCACGGACGCTCCCTGCGTCCTTGCCTCGGAACGAGCATCGCGCCCCGACGACGAGCGGAGTTCCGCCAACCCCTCTTAGCGGATGCCGATGTCGTACACGAAGTCGCGCTTCGCGAAGCGGCCGCTCGGCACGGCGACCCTCGTCGGGTGGAGCCCCGCCTTGCGCGAGATGGCGCGGCGGCCGGCGTGCACCGCATAGCGGCCGCCGTCGAGCGACACGCGGTAGCGCCCGCGGGCGTCCGTCGTCGCGGTCGCGACCTGGCGGCCGTTGCGGAAGAAGGAGAGGCGGAAGCCGCGGGCCGGGCGGGTGCACGAGCTGCCAGCGCGGCAGGTGGGTACTCCCGGCGCGATGCGCACGGTCCCGTACAGGCCGCCCCCGCCGGCGCGGGCCGGGGTCTGCGCGCCGCACGCGGCCGCGATCGCGACCACCGCCAGGCCGAGGACGATGCGGACGCTCACCTCGGCGCTAGGGTAGCGCGGCCATGCCCGAAGGAGATTCGCTCCACCGCGCCGCGCGCCGGCTGCAGGTGCTCGTGGGCGAGCGGGTCGCGGTCGAGACGCCACACCCGCGGGCCGCAGCGGAGCGCGTGGCAGAGCGGCTCGACGGGCGCCGGCTCGAGGCGGTCGAGGCCGTCGGGAAGAACCTGCTCCTCAGCTTCGAGGGCGGCCTCGTGCTGCGCAGCCACCTGCGCATGAGCGGCCGCTGGCAGGTGGTCGAGCGCGGCAGTGCGAAGCGCGGCACGCCATGGCTCGTGCTGAGCGGCGCCGAGCGCGAGGCGGTGCTCTGGAACGGGCCGGTGCTGGAGCTGAGCGCGCGTGCAGCGCGCCGGCTCGGCCCGGACATCCTGGCCGAGCCTCCCGACCTCCCCGCGATGATGGCGAACCTCCGCCGTGACCCCGGTGGCCGCGAGCTCGGCGACGCACTGCTCGACCAGCGCCTCGTGGCCGGGATCGGGAACGTGTGGAAGGCCGAGGCGCTGTGGCACGCGCGGCTCTCGCCGTGGCTGCGCCTCGCCGATGTCACCGACGAGGAGCTCGAGCGCGTGCTGGCCGAGGCGGCGCGGTTGATGCGTGCGTCCGTCGAGCGCTGGAACGGCCATCGCGAGGTTTACAGGCGGGCCGGGCGCCCGTGCCGACGCTGCGGCGAGCGGATCAGCTCGCGCGGCCAGGGCGACGACAACCGCACGGCGTACTGGTGTCCCGGCTGCCAGAGGGAGCGCTGACGACCCGCCGCCGGATCGACTTCGACGCCGTTCGGCGCGAGCTGGCTGGGCGCTGCTTCGTCTGCGAGCTGCTCGCCGGGAACTCGGCCCACGCGCATCACGTGATCTACGAGGACGACCACGCGATCGCCTTTCTGCAGCGCTTCCAGACGATGCACGGCTACGTGCTCGTCGCGCCGAAGGAGCGCCGCGAGCGCGTCGTCGACGACTTCTCCGAGGACGAGTACCTTGCGCTGCAGCGTGTCATTCACCGGGTCGGCCGCGCTCTGCCGCGCGGTCCCGAAAGAGCGCCTGTACGTCCTGAGCCTCGGCAGTCAGGAGGGCAACCGGCACGTCCACTGGTACCTCGCGCCGCTGCCGCCGGGAGTGCCGTTCGAGGAGCAGCAACTGGCGGCGCTCGACACCGATCTCGGGCTCGAGCTGAGCGACGAGGAGCTCGCGAAGCTGGCCGAGCGCATCCGCGGTGCTCCGCGAAACAGGAAAGGGACCCCCGGCCGCGTAGCTGCATGCGTGGCCGTGCGCGCTCCGCACCTGTACCGCTCGCTTCGCTGCTTCTGCCTGGCCGGCTTCTCGCTGCTCACCGACGATGTCGCCGGCGGCGCCGAGCTTCCGTTCGCGTTCGAGGAGCACGCCTCGCGCGGGCAGGCATCGCTGTACGAGTACCGGCCGCTCGTGCGTTCCTATGTGGACGCGCGCGCGGAGCGGCTCGGCGGGCTGGCGGACTCGCGGATTGCCGTCGAGGAGCTGGGTCGCGAGCCGGCCGCTGCGATCTACGCGGCGGCGCACGCCGGGAAGGGCGGCGACCAGCCGCTGCTGCGGACGGTCCTGCTGCCGCTGCTCGCCGACGTCGCCGAGGCCTGCGGCGGGTTCGACTGGCGCGACGAGGCGTTCGACCGCGCCTACGCGGAGCTCGAGCGCTCGCTCTTCGGCAAGCGCCGCACCTACGCCGCGGTGGCGCCCCTCGTCGGGCTGTCCGTGGGAGTGCAAGTCGAACTGGGTGACGGCCTGCGCGTCCGACTCGCGGCGGCCGGGGAGCTGGCGGCGCACTGGCCCGAGGCGGGCGGCCTGCTTCCGGCCGAGTTCGGGCGCGCACCCGACCGGCTGTGCGTGCTCGAGCTCGAGCGCACGCTCCCGCCCAACGAGCCCGAGCCGCCGGACGCCCCCGGCGAGCTCGCCGACGCGGTCAGCGCGCTCCGCCTCGCGACGGCGGCGCCGGTCGCGGCGGGCCCCGTGCTCTTCGAGCGGCTCGACTGGCGGCCACTGGCGATCCGGCCAGTCCTGCCGATCGCGGCTGCCGAGCCGCCGGGGGAGCCGACCCGGCTGGACGCGTTCCGGGCGCGGCTGGCGTGTGACCTGCTCGCCCGGCTCGGCCGGGCGGAGGAAGATCCGGAGCTCGCGGAGGCCCTCGACCGCTGGGAGCTGTCGCTGTTCGCCGACGAGCCCTTCCGGTCGGAGCAGCTGCGGGAGGCTCTCGCGGCGCTGCTCGGTGGGCCTGACGGGCTCTGGGCTGCGGCGGTGCGCGCCGCCGTGCTCCTCGGCGAGACGGGGCGCGACCGGGCCGACCAGCTCGAGCGGCTGCGCGGCCTCGCGCGTGGGGAGCTCGCGGGCCGTTCGGCGGCGGATGCGGTGCGGCGGGCGGTCGTCGAGACGCTGGCCCACGGCGACCGCCTCGCGCTGGTGGCGACGCTGGACGACGCGTTGCTGGGGCTCCGCCCGCGTCCGGCAGGCTACTTCGCTGCGCTCGCTTCCTAGGAGGGCTAGAGGGGAGTCTCGGCCGCCGGCACGGGGAGCACGGTCGTCCCCGGGCACGGCGTCGCCCTCGAGAGCCGCACGGCGAGGGTCGACTCGCCGGCCGCGAGGCGCTGCGCGGCGTCGTGGATGCGGACCGGCAGGCACTCGTCCTCGACCTTGAACCGCTCGATCAGGTCGTCTTCGGAAACGACCGCCTGCGTCTCGAGGCCGGGCTCGAGATCGCGGTCGAGCCACGGAAAGTCGCACGAGGAGTCGTCGCAGCCGCGGACTGTGACCGCCGCCGGGGTGTCGTTGATCAGGCGGAGGGTCACGTCGTTCGACGAGCTCTCGTCGACGACGAACGGCAGGATGAAGATCGAGGCGATCAAGGCGGTGACGAGCGCGACAGCGATACCGATCAGGATCTTCACGCGCCGCGTCAGGACGAGTCCCGTGTGCTCGCTCGGCGCTTGCAGGTCGGGGTAGGGGTCGACCCAGGCCTCGCCGCGCTGCCTGGCCAGGCGGCGGCTCTCCTGTCGGAGGTTCTGCTTGGCGGCGTAGCCGACGTTCTCGCTCCCGACTCGAGTGCGCTCGTCGCGCTGGTCGACCAGCGCGACCATGTCGACCACGTGCTCGAGGCCCTCGGAGTCCTGCGCCTTGGCGTAGCCGCGCCGCGCCCGGTCGAGGCTCTTCACCGCGGCGCGACCATCACCGCGGTCGATGGCGGCGCGCGCGTCGCCAAGGTCGCGGTCTGGATGGAGGGCCACGGTGGGGACGGACCGTATCCCTTTCGACACGCTTCAGGCACACACGCATGCGCCGGCCGCGGCTACGTTCGGCCGATGGACGAGGCACGCACGGTGCTGCGCCGGTTGGGGCGCATCGAGGCGCTCGAGCGCGAGGGTGCGCCCGCACGATTGCTGCTCGCGGAGGTGCACGCGCTCGTCGAGGAAGCGGAAGCGTGGGCAGACGCCGAGGGCAGCGGGGCGGAGGACGCCGTCGAGGCGCTCAACCGCTGCCGTGCGGCGCTGATGGAGCCGGCGACGACCCGGTGAGCGGCCGTCCGGTGAGCTGCCCCGCGGCGGGCATGATGAACCGTGTCCTCGTGCGCCTCGGCCTCGTCGCTGCGCTATCGCGACGGCGTCCGGACGGCCGCTGCCGTGGCGGCGACGGTCTGGTTCTTCGGCGCCTCCTTCGGGCTCCTCGCCCGGAGCGCCGGGATGGGCGTGCTCCCGCCGCTCGTCATGTCCGCGACGACGTTCGCCGGCTCGGCCCAGTTTGCGGCGACGTCGATCCTCGCCGGGAGCGGCTCGGCCCTCGCGACGATCACCGCGGCAGTGCTGTTGAACGCGCGCTACGTCCCGATCTCGATCTCGGTCGCGCAGCTCTTCCACGGCCCCCGCCTGCGACGAGTCGCTGAGTCACAACTGATCGTCGACGAGTCGTGGGCGCTCGCGAGGCGCGGCGGCCGCTTCGACCGGAGGATCCTGATCGGCGCCGGGCTGCTGCTGTACGTCGCCTGGCTCTCCGGGACCGCGATCGGGGTGGTCGCGGGTGATGCCCTCGGAGACCCGAAGGACCTCGGCCTCGACGGGGCGTTCCCGGCGCTCTTCCTGGCGCTGCTCGTCCCGCAGCTGCGGTCGCGGCGCGCGGTTGTCGCGGCCCTGCTCGCGGCAGGGATCTCGCTCGCGCTGATCCCGGTGACCCCGCCGGGCACGCCGATCGTCGCTGCGAGCGCCGCCTGCTTGCTTGGACTGAGGAGGCCGCGGTGAGCACGGTCTGGCTCGTCGTGCTGGTCATCGGCGTCGCAACGGTCGCGCTCAAGGCGACAGGACCGGTGCTCCTCGGCGGACGGAAGCTCCCGGACGCGGTCGCGGGCGTCGTCGACCTGCTCGCGCCCGTGCTGCTCACAGCGCTTGTCGTGACCCAGACCGTGGGAGGCGACAACGAGCTCGTACTCGACGCTCGCCTGGCGGGTGTCGGGGCCGCGGCGGTTGCGATCGCGGCCCGTGCGCCCCTGCCCGCGGTGGTCGTCGTCGCTGCGGCGACGACGGCGCTTGTGAGGGTGCTCTTCTAAGCGGAGTCGTCCTCCTGCGAGCGTACATTCAGACAAGGCACCGGCCCGACCAGACGCCGCGAAAATCGCGGGATTTCCGCGGAGGTATCGCTAGCATGAGAGCGAAGAAAGGGGCTCGATGGGGCTCGCACGCCTGCTTCCGCGACCGGGAATCCGGACCGAAACTGCCAAGGGGCCGCCAATGGGTCGGGTGATCTCGTTCGCCAACCAGAAGGGCGGCGTCGCCAAGACGACGACGACCCTGAACCTCGGCGTCGCGCTGGCCGAGCAAGAGCTGAAGGTCTTGCTAGTCGACCTGGATCCGCAGGGCAACTTGACCATGAGCCAGGGCCTCAACCCGGACACGATCGAGCGCTCGATGTTCGACGTGCTCGTCCACCGGCTGCCGGTCCAGGAGGTCATCCACCACACGGAGGTCGACCTCGCCGTCTCGTCAATCGACCTCGCCGGCGCGGAGCTCGCGCTCTCGAGCATGATCGGCCGCGAGCGTGCGCTCGAGAAGGCGCTCGCGCCGGTGAAGGAGAGCTACGACTTCGTCCTCGTCGATACGCCGCCGTCGCTCGGCCTGCTGACCATCAACGCGCTCGTCGCGTCGAACGGCGTCATCGTCCCCGTGCAGTGCGAGTACCTCTCGCTGCGCGGTCTCGTCCAGCTCGAGAACACGCTCTCGATGATCCGCGAGAACCTGAACCCCGACGTCGGCATCGAGGGGATCCTCCCGACGATGTACGACAAGCGCACGCTGCACTCGCGCGAGGCGGTCGAGATCCTGCAGGAGAACTTCGGCGACCTCGTGTTCGACACGAAGATCCGTAAGACCGTTCGCTACGCGGAGGCCCCTGTGAAAGGCACCTCCGTCCTCAAATACGACCCCAGCGGGAACGCCGCCCAGGCCTACCGCCAGCTCGCGAAGGAGGTGCTCGATGCCACGCAGGCGCGCGAGCATGCGTGAAGGCCCCCTGGCGGAGCTCTTCCGCGCCACCGAGGCCGCCCAGCGGCAGGCCGAGAAGGAGGGCCGGGAGCTCGAGCCCGAACAGCAGCCCGAGCCCGAGCAGCAGGTGTCGGCCGAGCCCGCCGAGGCGCCCGCCGAGCCGAAGCCGAGCCCGGTCGAGCCCCCAGAGCAGACCGTCGAGCACGTTCCGGAGTGGGAAGAGGCCGCACAGCCGCCTCCACCGCCGCCTCCGCCTGAGCCGGTCCGCCTCCCCGAGCGCGACCCCGAGCCAAAGCGCGAGGCGCCTCGGCCGAAGCTCGAGCCGCTGCCGGAGTCGCCGCCACGCCTGCACCGCGTCCCCGAGCCGGGCGCCTACATCGCGGTCATCCGCGTCGTCGGCGTAGGCGGCGCGGGCCTGAACGCGGTCAACCGGATGATCGACGCCGACATCTCGCAGGTCGAGTTCGTTGCGGTCAACACCGACATCCAGCAGCTCCAGACGAGCGACGCGCCGGTGAAGATCCACATCGGCCGCGAGCTGACCGAGGGCCTCGGCTCCGGCGCCGACCCGGACCTCGGACGCCGTGCCGCCGAGGAGGCGTACGACCAGATCAAGCGCGCGCTGCGCGGCTCCGACATGGTCTTCGTCACCGCGGGCGAGGGCGGAGGGACCGGCTCCGGCGCGGCCCCTGTGGTTGCGCGCATCGCGAAGGAGCTCGGCGCCCTGACTGTCGGCATCGTCACGACGCCGTTCACGTTCGAGGGCACGCGGCGGGCGAAGCAGGCAACCGACGGCGTCGACACGCTGCGCGCGAACTGCGACACCGTGATCGTCGTCCCGAATGAGCGGCTGCTCGAGGTGCTCGACCGCGAGACGTCGATGCTGGACGCCTTCCGCATCGCCGACGACGTCTTGCGCCAGGGCGTGCAGGGCATCTGCGACCTGATCACCCTGCCGGGCCTGATCAACCTCGACTTCGCAGACGTGCGCACGATCATGAAGGACGCCGGCTCCGCCCTGATGGGCATCGGCTTCTCGCAGACCGGCGACAACCGCGCGCGTGAGGCCGCCGAACGGGCGCTGCGCTCGCCGCTCATCGAGACCGACATCGGCGGCGCAAAGGGCATCCTGCTCTCGATCGCCGGCGGCGACGACCTCTCGCTGTTCGAGGTCAACGAGGCCGCCGAGGTGGTGCGCCAGGCCGCGACCGACGACACGAACATCATCTTCGGCGCGACCGTCGACGACCGCCTCACCGGCCAGGTCTGGGTGACCGTGGTCGCGACGGGCTTCGGCTCGCGTGCGGCCCAGCGCCGGATCACCATGCGCGCCGAGGCGCCCGACGGAGACGACTCGCTGGAGCCCCCGAGCTTCCTCCAGTCGTAGGAGGGTTTGCCGGGACAGTCCACGCTCTTGGAGCGCGATGGTCGTTCCGAGGCAAGGACGCAGGGAGCGTTTGTACCTGGAAGGTACGGGCGCGACTGAGGACGCAGCGTCGGGGCGAGCAGCGCGTTCCGAGGGCCTCGCGACTGTTTCGTCAAACTCTCCTACTTGCCTCGCTCACTCGTCCTCTCGTACTTCGAGTCGCGTGAGCTCGCGACGATCGTCGCGGCCGTGCGCGAGGCGAAGCTGCCGCCTCGCGCGCCGCTCTTCATCGGCAGCTACGGCGTCGGCGACCGGATCGCGGCGCGCGTCCACGACCTGCCGCGCGCCCGCTACGCACCGATGTTCCACATCCAGCCGGGCTGGTTCTGGGAGCGCCGCCGGCTGGAAAAGGACCTGGCGCGCGAGCTGCTGGCGCGGAACCCACGCTCGAGCCGCTTAGCCGGACCGCTTCCGCCGCTGGCCGAGTTGCTGCGCCTGCCGAGCGCTACCCGCGTTACGTGGGGCATCGAGCTCGGCTCGCGCTTCCGAGACGCGCTGCGCACGGCCGCGATTGCGGAGACGTGGCAGCTGGACGAGATCGTCGCCGAGTGCGTGGGCGGCCAGGGGCGCGCGTACCGTGAGCTGACCCGCGGCGTGCTCCGCGGCCTCACCTACGGGCGCCCCGCCGTCGGCGACCGAACGCAGCGCGGCCTCGTCTGGTGGGCGAAGACCGCGCTGACGCTGCCGACTCGCGCGATCACGCCGGAGCTCAGCGCGTTCTGGCGGACGCTCGATCGTGCGTCGATCCACCTGATCGGCGAGGAGTACCCCGACTTCGTCGGCAGCCCGGCGGCCGCCGCGCGGCGCGCCGCGGCCGGTCACGACCGCCTCCGGCGAGGTGGGCCGGTTCGTCAAAAGCTCGCGCGCAAGTACGTTTCCGGCCTCACACCGGGCTTCCGGCTCGAGCCCGGGCTCGGCGGCAACGTCCGCGGCCTGCCGCGGGCAGAGGCAGAGCACTGGCGAGCCCAGTACCTCCACGCCCGCGCTGCCGCGGGCGTCTCCGGCTTCGCCGAGTTCAACTTCCGCTTCGAGAACAGCCCGCGTCCTGTCGTGCGAGAGCTGCTGCGTGAGCTGGCGGCCGTCGTCTAGCCGCCGCGGTTCGCTACCGAGTACGGGGAACCGAAGCAGTACTCAAGCGGCCGAGACGAGCGTCCGATCGGGGCGGTTCAGGAACATGTAGCGCGTGAGCTCGCCGTTCGGGTCGGTCACGACCTTCACCTCGCTCACCGGCGCGAAACATAACGGTCAGCCGCGATCGCAGACGCGCGAGCGGGCGCCGGTGACCGCCGTGGCGAGTGCGCGCCCGGCCGAGACGTGAAAGCGCAGCTCCAGGCGACCCGGCTGTTGAGCGGCGACGGTGGTCATGCCGTCGGGCCGCCGGATCAGGCACGCCTGCTCAGCCGTCCAGTACGGCGAGTAGCGCACGGCGAGCCGATACTGCCCCGGCCGCGGCAGCACGAGCTCGATCCTCGTCGCGGTGAGGCGGACTACCCGCCCCGGGGCGGGCGTCAGGATGGCGCGCGGGCGCGGGAGCTCGAAGACGGTGAGCTGTGACGTCTGGAAGGCGCGGCGCAACCCCGAGCGGCCGGAACGCAGCAGCGCCGCCTCGGTCCGGGCGCTGTAGTCGGTCGGCGCGCTCGTCAGCACCACGTACCGTACGCCGAGCCCACGCAGCCACGCGCGATAGGCCGACGGCGCGAACTCGTCGTAGAGCAGCTTGTTCTGCGGGAAGTCGTCCTGGCGGAAGCCGCCGCGGGCGAGCGGGATCTGCGCCTCCGCCAGGTAGACGGCCGCCCAGTGGCCGGTCGTATCGACCACCTCGACGCGGTACGAGGGCGAGAGGTGCCCGCGGAGGAACGAGATCGCCGGAGCCCAGTAGACGCGGCTGGAAGCCGGGTCGCCGCGGCCCTTTGCGAAGCTGAAGGCGATCGGCGTCAGGTTCCACGCCACGGCGAGCGCGAACACGGTCAGCGCGACCGGCAGCGGGCGCCAGCGCCGCAGGGAGAGCGTCAGCACCGCGAGCGGGATCGCCGCGTAGCGGAGCCGCGCCACGTTCTCGCCGACCGCGCTCGGGATCGCGAAGGCTCCGAGGCAGGCGGCCAGGTAAACCACGAACATCCCGAGCAGTGGCCCCGCGCGTTCGACCCGCCAGGCACACGCCGCGCCGAGCACGCAGAACGTCACCGCCGCCAGCAGTTCCTGCCACGAGAACGGGTAGTGGCCCGAGCCTGGGAAGGCGCGCCAGAGTGCGACCTCGACGACTCCGAACGCGGCGATCGTCGCCGCCGGCGCGACCAGCGCTCGCCGGTCCTTCCAGCGCGCGACCCCGAACCCGGCAAGCATGAGCGCCAGCAGCAGGAACGCGAGCGGGCTCGCCGCCAGCGTCAGCGCCGCCAGCAGCGCAAAGCGCCACAGCCGCCGCGCCTGCAGCGCCCAGATCGCGAGCAGCGCCAGCGCGGCCCCCAACGCGAACGGAAACGCGGCCGAGAAGACGATCCCGCTCCACACGACCGCGAACGTCCGGCTCGACCAGCGGGCGGTCGGCCCCCACTGACGCGAAACCACGACTGCGAAGGCGAGCGCGGCCGTCGAAACGGTTGCGACGGCGAGCAGCTTGATCCCGAGCAGCGCCGCGAGCGGGTAGTAGAGCGCGCTGTAGGTGACGAAGCTGTAGCGGCCCGCGTACCAGAAGTTGTTCCAGAGCGCGAAGCCGTGGTTGAGGAAGACCGTCCGCTGGTACGCGTGCTCCGCGAGGTCGGCTCCAGGCGGCCCGAGCCAGAGCAGTACCGCGGTCAGGGCCGCGGCCGAGGCGGCGGAAAGGATCGCTTCCCGCCTGAGGGGGGTGGCGCTCGTCACGGCAGCCGCGTGAGGATAACTGCGCCGCCCGATTAGCCTTACGCCATGCGTGGTGCTGTCGCCGCAGGCCATCCCCTCACCGCCGAGGCGGGGGCGCAGGTGTTGGCGGGAGGTGGAAACGCCGTCGACGCGTGTATCGCCGCCGCCTTCGTCTCGTGGGTCGCCGAGAGCCCGCTGACCGGAGCAGGGGCGGGCGGCTTCATGGTCGTCCACCATGCGCGAGACCGCTCGACGCGCGTGCTCGACCACTTCGTGGCCGTGCCGGGGCTCGGCCTGCGGCGGCCGGGCGCTCACGCGATGGAGGCGGTCGGCATCGACTTCACGCCCGAGTCGTCGCAGTTCTTCCGGATCGGGCCGGCATCGTGTGCGGTGCCGGGCGCGGCCGCCGGGCTTGGCGAGGCGCACCGCCGCTTCGCCTCGCTGCCGTGGCCGACGCTCGTCGAGCCCGCGATCGCCCACGCGCGTGAGGGCGTCGCCCTGAACGAAGGGCAGGCGTACCTGCACACGATCCTCGACCCGATCCTGCGCCACACCAACGAGGGCGGCGCGATGTATAGCCTGAACGGCCAGCAGCTCGTCGCCGGCGACCGCCTGGTGCTCGACGACCTGGCGCGAACGCTCGAGCAGCTCGCCGAAAAGGGAGCGGCGGACCTCTACACCGGGGAGCTCGCGCGGGAGCTGTCGAGGCACGTCCGCGAGGGCGGGGGCGACATCACCCTGCGCGACCTGCGCGAATACCGCGTCATCCAGCGGCGGCCGGTGCGGGTCCCGTTCCTCGGCCATGAGTTCCACTCCAACCCGCCGCCCTCGAGAGGCGGCGTGCTGATCGGGCTCGGGCTGCAGCTGCTCGACCGGCTCGGGGTCGCGCGGCCGGTCGGCAGCGCCGAGGCGATGGCGCAGCTCGTCGAGATCATGCGCGAGCAGGAGGAGTCGGCGGCGGACGGCCGCTTCGCCCGCGAGCTCTACCGCGGCGGCCTCGCCAGCCGACTCTCGGACCCGAGGCAGCTGGCCGCGGCCCGGCGCCGGATCCGCTCGCGGCTCCCGGAGCTCCAGCGTGGGACGACACACATCTCGGTTGTCGACGCGGAAGGCAATGCCGCCTCCCTGACCGCATCCACCGGCGCCGGCTCCGGCGTGATCGTCCCGGGAACGGGCATTCAGCTGAACAACATGCTCGGCGAGTTCGACCTCTCGGCCCCGCGCCCGGGCGTGCGGTTCACGAGCGGCATGGCGCCGTCGCTGGTGATTGCCGACGGGCGGCCGCGCCTCGTGGTCGGGAGCGCCGGGTCGCTCCGCCTGCGCGGTGCGATCTTCCAGATCGTGATCAACACCGTCGCGCACGGCCTCGGGATCGAGGACGCGCTCGCGCGGCCGCGCGTGCACCTGGAGGACGGGAAGGTGCACGTCGAGGGCGGCAACGACCTCGTCGAGGTGGACCGGCTCGAGTCCTGGGGCTACGAGCTCCTGCGCTGGCGGGACCGCAACCTCTTCTTCGGCGGCGCGGCAGGCGTCGAGCTATTGGACGACGGCACCCTCGCGGCCGCCGGCGACCCGAGGCGGGGCGGCCATGGCGTCGTCGTCGAGTGAGCCGCTTCCGGATCCGCGAGGCCGAGCCGGGGGACGCACCCGCTCTCGTGACGCTCGCGCGGGCGGTCAGCCGGGAGCCGGAGCGCTGGCTGCTCTCGTCCTCCGACTGGCGCGCGCCCGCGGCCGAGCGGCGCTACCTCCGAGCCGTGCGCCGCTCGCCGCACGCGGCCGTGTTCGTCGCGGAGGCGCCCGACGGCCTGGTCGCGCGCCTCTCGGTCGCACGCGACCCGCACCCCGCGAGCCACCACGTCGCCGACCTCGGCCTGATGGTCGCCGCGAGCCACCGCCGCCTCGGCATCGGCCGCGCGCTGCTCCAGCAAGCCGTCGACTGGGCGCGCGAGAGCGGCGTGGCGAAGCTCGAGCTGCACGTCTTCCCGGACAACGAGCCCGCGCTGGCGCTCTACGAGTCGTTCGGGTTCGTCCGTGAGGGCTATCGCCGCCGCCACTACCTGCGCGACGGCAAGTACGTGGACGCGGTGCTGATGGCCTTCGACACACTGGGCGAGTCGCCGTGATCCGTGCAGCTCTGCTGGCCGCCGTGCTCGTCCTGTGCGCAGGCGCGCAGGCGGCTCCGTCGCCGGTTCCCGCCTTCCGGCACGTCGTCGTGATCGTGTTCGAGAACAAGGGACGCAGTGCGGTGCTCGGCAACCGGGATGCGCCAGCCTTCAACGCGTTCGCGCGCAAGGGCGCCGTCCTGAGCGGCTACCGCGGCCTAGTTCACCCGAGCCTGCCGAACTACCTCGCCCTTGTCTCCGGCTCGACGCACGGGATCACGACCGACTGCACGAGGTGCGTGGTCGGCGGGCCGAGCCTCGCCGACACGCTGGCGGCGAAGGGCCTCACGTGGAAGACGTACGCGGAGGGCCTACCGCGGCCCGGGTGGACGGGCGCCGGCGCGGGCAGGTACGCGAAGAAGCACGTGCCGTTCCTCTACTTCCGCAACGTGCTCGCGAGGCCGGCGTGGCAACGGAACGTGGTGCCGCTCTCGCGGCTCTCACCGCGGCGGCTGCCGGATTTCGCGCTCGTCGTCCCGGATCTCTGCCACGACATGCACGACTGTCCGGTCAGAGTCGGCGACGCGTGGTTCCGGCGCTTCCTGCCGCCGCTGCTCAGGGTCCCGGAGACCGTGGTCTTCGTCACCTTCGACGAGTCGTACGGTGCCGGCAACCGCGTCCCGGCGCTCGCGCTCGGCCCTCTGGTGCGGCCGGGGTCGCGCTTCGCCCCCGCGCTGACGCACTACGGGCTGCTGCGCACGATCGAGGACGGGCTTGGCCTGCCCCGGCTCGGCCGCTCCGCTCGCGCCGGCTCCGTGACCGGGATCTGGAAGCAGGGAACGGCGCCGCGTCCTTGAAGAGTGCGCCCTCGTGGTCGTGCTGAGGATGCTGACGGGGGCGATCGAGGCGCGGGATCCGTACACGCGCGGACACTCGACGCGCGTCACGGAGCTGGCCGAGGCCGTTGCGTGCGCCCTGGGATGGAGCGAGGAGCGGATCGCGTCGCTGCGGCTCGGCGGCCCGCTACACGACATCGGCAAGCTCGCTGTCTCGCACCAGGTGCTGCACAAGGAGGGGGACCTCGACGCTGACGAGCTCGCCGAGATCCGCGAGCACCCGAAGACCGGCGCGAGGCTCCTGCTGCGCGTCGCGGCGCTGCGGGCGGCGATCCCGTACGTGCTCTACCACCACGAGCGCTGGGACGGCACCGGCTACCCGTCCCGAAAGGCGGGCGAGGAGATCCCGCTCGAGGCGCGCGTGCTGGCCGTGGCCGACGCCTTCGACGCGATGACGAGCGACCGCCCCTACCGGCGCGCGCTGACGCGGGACGAGGCACTGGCCGAGGTCGACCGCTGCGCGGGGACGCAGTTCGACCCTAGGATCGCCGAGGTCTTCCTCGACTTGTTCGCCGAGGCCAAGCTCTCGGCGGCCGCCTCGGCCTAGGCCTCAGGCGAGAGGCACGCTCGCCCAGGGCACGTTTCTGCCGTTCGTGCGTGCGCCGATCGTTAGGCCGGCGTTTCATGCAAGCGCCGAGCGCCGAAGGCCTCGTCGAGGCGATCAACGGAAGCGCCTACGGCGCGGCTGGCCCAGCGCAGGGCTATCGGGACAGCGGCTCTGACCCCAACCGCGAGAATCCGGTGCTCGGCAGCGCGGAGTGTTCTAGCCGACCTGACCCGCGCCGCCGACTGCGAAGTCGGTGTACATGTTGAAGGCGACTTCGTGCGACACTCCCGCCGGCGTTAAGGCATCGCAGAAGAGCCTGTACGTCCCGTGCACCAGATGGATCTTCACCGTCACGGTGCCCGGTGTTTCGACGGGTTCTCCGGTGATCGGTTGCTCGGTGCCGCCCGAGTCTTGGTCGCACGGCGACGTGGAGTTCGGACAGCTTCTCAGCTCGAAGTTGTGGTTGGCGCAATTGTCGGTAACGGTGAGCCAGTAGGTGCCCGGCCGAAGCGAGCTCACCGGCTGTCCGTCCTCGGTCAGGACAATCGTGAAGCCCGCGTTCGCAGGCGGGCCGCACTGGTGGTAGTAGCTCGTGCCGCTCGCCGCTGCAGTGTCGAACCCGAATTCTCCGACAAGTGTGCGCCCCTGAGCCGATGCCGTTGCAACCGCGTATACGGCGATGGCGCCGACGACGGCAAGCGCCGCCAGCAGAGCTGCGAGCCGGCTCTTCGGCAGAATCGATGCGAGCATCAAAGCTCCCCCTTCGCTTGCTCGGAACTACCCGAGCGGGCCGAAACGCTTGCCACAAGGCGACACTGACAATCGTCGCCTCAGCCGTCAACCCCCCGTGGAACCGCGCGCGGCGCCAAACGCATCGGCGATCGTCCGGCAACAAAACCGGGCACACTCAGGCGTTATTCCCGCACTCTGGCGCAACTGAGTGCCCCGTCCCCGATTGCTCTCAGCCCCTACGAGCCTGCTCGCGCGGCCTCGTCGATTGCGTCGACCCAGGGACGTGCGGCGGTATCAACGTCGCCTTGGCAGAGCCCGAAGCACTGAACGTGCTTCGACAACGAGGTTGGCTCGGCGCCAGTGGTATGTCACCTCTGCCCCGTCGCCTTCCGTCCGGACGAGCCAGGCCTCGTCGCCGAGGGCATCGACCCTCCTCGTCCTTGGTGATGCGTCCAAACCTCCTACCCCACCCGCGGGAGTAGGCGTTGAACGGAGCCATCAGCCTGTGCGCCTCGGCGGCGCTCGCGAAGACCTGGACATAGAGGTTGGCAAGCTTGTCGGCGTCTTCCCACTTGTTCGCTGCGTCCCCGAGCGAGACGAGGTCCGCCGTGTGCCTTCTCAGCTCGACGTCCAGAGGGTCGGTCGAAGGGGCATCTGTCTGCGAGCCCGACGAGACGTGCTTCTTCGGGTTCTCTGGCCAGGTCCAGCCAGGCATCACCGGCCGGACATTCGCGATCCGCGCGGCGTCAGCGGGCGTGAATAGCTGCTCCTGCCCTCGCCTCCGCTGCAACCGGGAACGACAATCGCCGCGACAACGGCGATCGCGCCGCCAGGTATGGCGACTGTCACGACCCGCGATCCTCGCATAGGCCGCAAGGGAGTTCTGCTTTCCAGACGCCTCGAGGGACTGTGAGACTCGCGGTGTTGGTCTGTCTGGGGCCATCGCCAGCCTGGTTGTCGCCGTGCCGGGTGTGACTCGTCGGGTGACTGGCCGCTTCGTGCGTGCCTTGGGAATGAACTGTCCGCGTGCGCGGCGGCGCCGGTCTGGCGCCCGCTGCTGGCTTGATCAGGAGCCTGTCCGCCCTCGGGGCGTGACTCATTACCGTCCTGCCGCCGCGGTTTCCCTGTGCTCAGACCGGCACCACCGGACCCTACGAACAGAAGCCGGAGGATCGGTCGAATGCTTGCAGATCAGCTGGACTACGTGGTCGGCGTCGACACCCACCGCGACGAGCAGGTGCTAGCGGTGGTGGCAGCGCCGGCCGGGGTCGTCGTGGCCGGGAAGGCGGTTCGAGCGAACGGGCGCGGCTACCGCGAGGCGCTCCGTTTCGGGGAGCGATATGCGGCGGGCAGGCGCGCCTGGGCGATCGAGGGCAGCGGCAGCTACGGCGCCGGTCTTGCCCGCTATCTCGCCGAGAAGGGCGAAACGGTGCTCGAGGTCGGACGCACGCACCGCCCTGAGCGGCGGCTGCGCCGCAAGGATGATCGGCGCTTTCCGGCCGCTTCTCGGCCGCGCTGATCCGCGCGCCGAATGCGAGGCGTGCTGGCTGCTGGCCGACGAGGAGCGCTGGAGCGCGTATCACGGAGACGAGCTGGCGCTTGACCTTTTCGGGATCTCGTAGCAGGCTGGTGCGTAACTGAGGAGCTTGCGCGGCCCTCGGGCAGCGGGCCAGGCGAAAGTAGCGCCGGCGGGGAGTCGGCTTCTCACAACCAAGGAGGGAGAATGCGGCTCACTCTCTTGATGCTGTGCGCCGCCGTCGTCGCGCTGGCGTTGAGCGCGGGCGCGGGCGCGGCCGGAACGACGCGGTACGTCTCACCTACGGGCACGGACGCGGGTACCTGCACCGCGTCGCCGTGCCAGACGATCACCTACGCGGTCGGCCAGGCGAGCAGCGGCGACACGATTTCCGTCGCGCCAGGGACGTATGCAGAGTCGGTGGTCGTGACGAAGACGCTCGCGCTTGTTGGGCACAACGCAACGATCGATGCCGCCGGACAGGCGTCGCCTCCGAATGGCGTCGTCATTTCGGGGGCAGGCGCGGCCGGCACCAGTCTCACCGGCTTCACGGTGACGAACGCGGGCCTCGAGGGGATCTTCGTGCTCGAGACATCCGGCGTCACGATCTCGAGCAACACGGTCGTGGACAACGATGCGTATGGACCGTTCAATCCGCTCTGTGTCGATCAGCCGGATGACTGCGGCGAGGCAATTCACTTGCAGAGCGTCACTGGATCGACCGTCAGCAGGAACCTCGTCCAGAACAACGTCGGCGGCATCTTGCTAACAGACGAGAACGGCCCGACGAGCGGGAATGTGATTCGCGACAATCGGGTGCTCGACAACACACTCGACTGCGGGATCACGCTTGCGTCTCACTGGTTCCAACTGGGCGCGCCGGCGGCTCCAAACGTGGCGGGTGTCTACGAGAACCTTGTCCTGCACAACATCTCGAACGGGAACGGCGCTGCCGGCATCGGCGTCTTCGCCGGGCCTCCTGGCGCAGCGGCGTGGGGCAACTCAGTGATCGGCAACACCGCGATGCACAACGGCCTGCCGGGAGTCGCGATCCACAGCCACACGCCGTTCCAGAACATCGAGGACAACGCTGTGGTCAACAACACCGTCGCGGCCAACGGCCCCGACGAGGATATTCCCGGCGACGATGGGCCGACCGGCATCAGCATCCTGAGCGCCGTTGACCCGATTCAGCATGTGACGGTCGCCGCCAACCGGATCAGCGACGAGGAGTTCGGGATCTTTGCCTTCAACGCGCCGCGTATCTCAGGGCTCCCGAGCAACAAGTTCAGCTCCGTCGCTACTCCCGTCACCCTGCACTGATGTGGCCGGAACGGGCCTCCGGCCATGCTGGAGGTCCGTTCCACTCGCTATCGGCGCGGCTTGGTCGAGCGCACGCCTGGAACACCCGATCGTCGCGCGCCGAGGCGACGACAGCGTTCCTCGCCTCCTCACCGTGTCTCCGCAGGTGGTCGCCGAGGTCGCGCAGATAGTTCGCGTGCTTGTCTGTCACGGAGCCGAGCGTAGGCGATCCGCCCGCCGAGCGCGGTCGAGTGACATTCGCGTCACTGGCCCAGGCGACGGTTTTAGGCGCCGCCAACGTCGGCGATCACCGCAACGTGCCCAATCCGGATTACGGGTCATGCCCCGGCAGCGACGCTTTCGAGCCGTGGCAGGACCACGAATGGCCGGAGCATTGCCGTGAGCCGGCGGCGTATCTCGGCGAGGTAGGCGAGCGCGAACTAACAACGATCAGCGGCGGGGATGTCGGGAGATTTCTCCGTCAGCACGACGCTGCCCCGACGGGCGAGCCGATCACCCTCGACATGGTGCCGCCGCACGCGCCGAAAGAGGGAGAGGTCTGGGACAGCACGATCCATCACTTTCGCTGCACCACCTGTGGCTGGGATTTGCTTCTCTGGGACGCCAACTAGGCGTCGGCTCAGGTCGAAGGACATTCCCTCACCTCGGCCCAAGCCAGCGTCGAGATGGCGGAGCGCCGGGTATGGAGATGCAGTGCGGTGGCTGATCGGTGTCTTGTTGCAGAACTGTTACCGAGGCGCCGTCGGAGCGTTACGCGGCGGGCGGAGGGTCGGCTCCCGACAAAGCTCACGAGAGGACTCGCCATGAAGCACGTCGAGAACCGTGCGATCACCTGTTCAAAAGGCCGCCGTGTCCAAGTTCACGCTCTTGATTACGTTCGGACTGCTCCTCTGGGCGCCGCTCGCCGGAGCAGACCTGCAGCCCGCCGATATCTCGCCGACTGGGCTAACGGCGTCGCGGCCGTCCATCGCGAGCGACGGAAAAGGCGACGTCGTCGCGATCTGGCGCGAGCTCGAGGGCGACTCCTGGGCCGTTCGAGCGGCCTTCAGGCCCAAGGGCGGCGACTGGGACTCGGCGCGGATCTCCGTTCCCGCCCCCGCGACGGAATCGCCCTCGCTGGCGATGGACCGGGAGGGGAACGCGATCGCCGCTTGGCACCGGACGGACGGAAGCACCAGCGTGGTGCAAGCGGCGGTGAGGCCCGCCGGGGGAGACTGGAGCGCGCCGGAGGATCTCTCGGCATCCGAGGATCCCGCTTTCAACGTCGACGTCTCTGCCGAGGCTGGTCACCTGGCCGCTGTCTGGGTCGTGCTCCACAAACGCCACACGCTCGTCATGTCGTCTTCCCGGCCCGTTGACGGAACTTGGTCGCCCGCCGAGACGGTTGCCGGCCCGGTCGGCAATCCCGGCTCGCCGACGATCGCGCTGGACGATCGCGGCGGCGCGGTCGCGGCATGGCGATGGTCGAACGGCGCCTACCGAGTGGTCGAGGCCGCGTCGAGAGCGCCGGAGGGGATCTGGTCGGAGCCGGTCGTGGTCTCGGCGCCCAGCCGGAACGCCTCCCGGCCGCGCCTCGCGGTGGACGGCGACGGGCACGCGATCGTCGGCTGGATCCAGTCGAACGGCGACTGGACCGTCGCCCAGGTGGCCTCGCGTCCGGCCGACGGGAGTTGGGGGCAGCCGGTCAGCGTCTCGACCCGGGCCGGCAACGCGCGTGAACTCGACCTCGACATGACGCGTAGCGGTCACGCCATCGTGGCGTGGCGGCAGGGCACGAACGCAAACCTTTGGTCGTCGTCGCGGTCGCCTGAAACGACTCGTTGGGGGGACCCCAGTCCGATCGCGCAGAACTGGCTGGGGCTTGAGGCCGACGTCACACTCGACGAGCAAAGGGAACGCGACCGCGGTCTGGTCGAGCTCCGCCACTGTCTCGGCATCGTTCAAGCCCGTCGGGAAGCCCTGGCAGGACGACTATCTCCTCTCGAGCTACGACGACGATGCGACTGCGCCGGCCGTTGCGACCTTCGGGCCGCAGGTGGCGACCGCGGTCTGGATCCGGGCCGGGGATGCCAACGACCGGATCCAGTTCGTCAACTACGACATCGACACCTCGGCCAAGGAGGCCGGTGGCGAGGGGGACGGTGGCGAAGGGGACGGGGGCGGCGACGAGGGCACGGGGGAGCGACGAGAGGTTCATGGGCACCGCTCACGCGGACCGTCTGGTCGGGACTCCCGGCAACGACGTCTTCTACGGCCTCGGGGGAAACGACACGATCGTCGGGCGCGGCGGACGCGACGTCGTCTTCGGAGGCCCCGGCCGTGACCGGATCCTCGGTGGCGCCGGCGCAGATCGACTCCACGGTGGCTCAGGCAGCGACGTGATCGTCGGCGGCCGTGGCGCCGATTTCCTCGTGGGCGACACGGGCCGCGACCGGGTGCTCGGCGGTCGCGGTGCGGACGTCCTCGTCGGTGGGGCCGGCCACGACTACCTCAGCGCGGGCTCCGGCGACGACGTCCTGCTGGCGAAGGACGACCGCGCAGACCTCGTCATCGGCGGTGGGGGGCTGGATCAGTACCGCCTCGACCGCTGGCTCGACCGCGCGCGCTCGATCGAATCCCGCTTCCGCTAGCGCGCGCGGTCTCTCTTCATCCGCTCGTTCCGGCGTGACCACCGTCCGAGCAGAGATTGTGGAACGTTCGCGACCCTTTCGGTTCTGTGTCTGACACCGACTCTTGAGTGATCGCGTTCGGGCTGCGATCCTGCCGTTCCCGTGAGCGCCGAGACCTGGGACTGGTCGCTGAGGCTCTTCGACCACGTCGAAGTGCATGCGAGCGACTACCGCGAGAGCGTCCGCTTCTACGAGGCGGTCATGGCGCCGCTCGGCGTCCCGAAGCTGTTCGAGCGCCACGACTGGACGTGCTTCGCGAACCTCAACGTCGTCGACAGGCGTCCCCCGACCCAGAACCTGCACCTGTGCTTCCACGCGCGCACGAAGGACCAGGTCGACGACTTCCACCGCGCAGGCGTCGAGGCCGGTTTCCGGTCGAACGGTGCTCCCGGCTATCGCGACTACGCCCCCGGCTACTACGCGGCGTTCCTGCTCGACCCTGACGGCAACAACGTCGAGGCGCTCTTCCGCGACGTCGGGAACATCGGCCACGGCGCGAGCCCAACGCTGCGCTGAGCCGCCGCGCTTACAGCGTCGACCAGACCTCGAGCTTCTGCTTCGTGCGGCGAATCACCTCGTCGGTGAACTCGCTCGTCCCCGCGTGGCCGCCGAGGTCGGCGGTGCGCACCCCGTCGGCGACGGCCTCGAGACAGGCCTCGCGAATCGCGCGCGAGGCCTGCGGCGCCTCGCCGCCCGCGTAGTAGAGGACCGCCGCGGCGGCGAGGATCATCGCCATCGGGTTGGCCACGTTCTTGCCTTGCAGCGACGGCGCGGTCCCGTGCGCCGCCTCCGCCAGCACGACACGAGGGACGTAGTCGTCGCCGAAGCCGACGAGCAGTGACTCCGAGCCGGCGATCGAGCCGAACAGCGGCAGCACGAGGTCGGACAGGATGTCGCCGTCACGGTTCAGCGCGGGAATCACGAGCGGGTCGCCGCTCGCCGCGATCAGCAGCGCGAAGGTCGCGTCGATGAGCTGCGGCTCGTACGGCACGTCGGGGTGCCGCTCGGCCGCCGCGTCCATCTCCTCCTTCAGCATCCCTTCGTAAACCGGGCTAACGGTGTATTTCGGCCCGCCGAAGACCTTCGCGCCCATGTCCTCGGCCAGTCGGAAGGCGAACTCCGCGACCGAATGGCAGATGCGGCGCTCGATCCTCTCCGTGCGGAAGGCCGCCTCGTCGTCGCCGGATCCCTCCCGCCACTCCTCCGCGCCGTAGGCGTCGCCGACCGCCATGCGCACGACCGAGATCGGCGCGTGGACGCCGCCGAACGGCACGATTCCGGGGATGCGGCGACCGGTGCGGACGATCACGCGGCCGCCGATCTCCTCGCGCAGGATCCGGTTCGGTGAGCTGACGTCGCCGGCGTCCTCGGGAGTCACCGTCGCCGCCTTCAGGCCGAGCCCAGCCTCGCGTACCGCGGCCGCCGCTTCGTGGACGACCTGGTTCCACGTCACCCGCCGGGACTCGAGCGAGAGGTCGTAACGGGGCAGATCGACCTCGACTCCGATCACGTCCGGGTCGAGCACGCGCAGCGCCTCCTCGAGCAGCTCCTGCCCGGTTTCGTCCCCTTCCAGCACCACGATCGTCGCTGCGGCCACCTGCCTCCTCGTGATTAGGACTTCGCGCTGTCGGCTACACGCCAGACTCTATGGCCAGTGCCCGTCCCAGCAATGGACGCCCCGTCCTCGCCCGCTATCACACGGCGCCAGCGCCCTCCCTCGCCCTTGCGCAGGCTGCCAGCCTGCGCCGCGGACGAGTGGGGACGCTGGCTTGGTGCTAGCGACTGAGACCGTGGGCACCATCACTGGAACGGGCACCAGGAAAGGGGGATGGAGACGCCGTGGCTCGCAGCGGCGCGGGTTCCGGTACGAGGACTCGCGCGGGCGGCTGGTCACGGACGAGGCCGCGTTGGAGCGGATCGAGTCGCTCCGCATCCCGCCGGCGTGGAAGGACGTTTGGATCTCGCCGCGGCCGGGCGCGAAGCTGCAGGCGACCGGAGTCGACCGTGCGGGGCGGCGGCAGTACCTCTACCACCCAGAATTCCGCGCGCGCCAGGAGCAGGCGAAATACGACAAGCTCGTGCGCTTCGCGGAGCGCCTTCCCGAGCTTCGTAAGGTGATGAGCGAGCACCTCGACCAGGAGCCGCTCAGCCTCGAGTGGACGGCTGCGCTCGCGGTGCGGCTCGTCAACGAGGGCTGGTTTCGCGTCGGAAACGAGCGCTATGCGCGGAGCTACAGAACGTTCGGGATCACGACTCTTCGTAAAGGCCATGTGCGCGTGCGCGGCAGCAGGATCAGCTTCCGCTTTCGGGCCAAGCACCGCGTGATCTGCCGTACGGTGCTCGTGGACGCAGAGCTTGCGGCTGCGATAAAGGAGCTGCTCGCGCTTCCGGGCGGCCGCCGCCTTTTCCGCTATCGCCGTGACGATGAGCTCTTCAACCTCGGCGCCCGCAAGTTGAACGAGTACATCCAGGAGCACATGGGCGAGGAGTTCACGGTCAAGGATTTCCGTACCTGGGGCGGCACGCTCGTGGCCGCGATCCAGCTCGCAGAGGCAAAGCCCGCCGACAGCGCGACCGAGCAGAAGCGAGTTGTGGCGGCGGTGATGCGTGCGGTCGGCGAGCGCCTCGGGAACACGCCGGCAGTTGCGCGCTCGTCGTACGTAAGCCCGGCAGTTGTCGAGCAGTATCTCGACGGAAGAACGATCGACGATTTTCGCCCGCGCCAATTGCGCGCCGTCGGTGCGCGGGACCTGGACCTCGATCCGGAGGAGCAGGCACTCCTCAGCCTCCTGCGCTCGTGGCGCATTCGGCGCGCGCGCGAGGCAGCCTGACATTTCGCTTGCAGCTTCCGTTAGGCTGGCGAAATCCCACCGGCCCACGAGGAGGATCCATTGGCGCGAAAGACCGTGCTCGTCTGTGACAACTGTGGACGGGAAATCGGCGAAGGAAAAGGCGCGACGATGCGCCTGAACTTCGCGGACGCCCGACGCGGTTCGAAGCAGGCCGATCTCTGCGACAACTGCGCGGGCGGAATGCCCGGTCGCGCGGCCGCGCGGCGGGGCCGTCGGCCGAAGTCCGCAGCGGCGTAGGACGGCGGGGCGGGGCGACCCGCCCCTCACTTTTCGGGCCTCGGAACCGTCCCATGCGGCGACTACGATGGCTCGGTGCCTCTGCGCCTGCTCGCAGGGCCCGCGAACGCGGGCAAGGTCGCGCTCCTGCTCGAGCGTTACCTGACCGCGCTCGACTCCGATCCGATCCTGATCGTGCCGAACCGGCCGGACGTCGACCGCGCCGAGCGCGAGCTGTTGAAGCAGGCCGGCGCGCTCGTCGGCGGCTCGATCGGCACCTTCGACGACGTCTTCGAGCGAATCGCGCGCGGGAACGGTGGCCACAAGCAGGTGATCACGCCCGCGCAGCGGACGCTTCTGCTGCGCCGCGTGGTCGCTGGGGCGAGGAACCGCTCGGCGCGCTTCTCCGGCTTCGCCGAGTCCTTGGGCTCGACGGTTTCCGAGCTCGAGTCGGCGCTACTGGAGCCCAGCGAGCTGGACGGTGAGCTGGGGAGCTCTTCGCCGCCTACCGCGAGGAGCTCGACCGCCTCGACCTCTGGGACCGCGAGCTCGAACGCCGCCACGCGGCCGAGCGCGCGGCCGGCGACCTCTCCGCGTGGGAGCCGCGCCCTGTCTTCGCGTACGGCTTCGAGGACCTCACCGGGGCCGAGTGGGCGCTGCTCGAGGCGCTCGCGGCCCGCGCCGACGTCACGGTCTCGCTCCCGTACGAGCCGGGCCGCGACGCCTTCGTTTCGCTCTCACGCACCGCGGAAGACCTGAGCCGGCTGGCCGACGGCCGCATCGAGGAGCTCTCGCCGAGCGCCGAGGCACGAACGCCGGTGCTCGCGCACCTGGAGCGAAGCCTCTTCGGCGCCGTGGATCCTGGAACGCGTAGCGTCGAGCTGGACGGGTCGCTCCGCTTCCTCGAAGGCGCCGGGATCCGCGGGACGCTCGAGCTCGTCGCCGACGAGATCCTCGCCCTGCTGCGCGAGGGAACGCCGCCAGAGGAGATCGCGATCGTCTGCCCGTCGCTGGAGCGCTGGCGCGCGGCGCTCGACACAGCGTTCACGACGCTCGGCGTGCCGTACTCGCTCGAAGGGCGGCTGCGGCTCGGCCAGACGCCGTTCGGCCAGTCGCTGCTCTCGCTGTTGCGCTACGCGTGGCAGGCCGGCGAGCGGCGCGACCTGTTCTCGTTCCTGCGCTCGCCGTACTCCGGCCTCACGCGTTCGCACGCCGACTTCCTCGAGGGCAGGCTTCGCGGGCGGGGGGTGGTCGAGCCGGCGCGGGTCGAGGAGGAGATCCAGAAGCTACGCGGCCAGCCGTTGCCGCACCTCGACACCTTGCGCGGCGCGGAGGACCCGCTCGCAGCGGTCCGCGACCTCGCGCGGGCGATGGCGCGCGCCGCCCACGGGCTCGAATCACCGCCGGTCCACGAGACTGCCCGCCTCGATCTGCGCACGCACGAGGCGGCGGCGAAGCTCGTCAAGGAGCTCGAAGGCTGGCGCGAGCTCGGGGGCGAGGCGACCCGCGACGAGGTCGTGGCCCTGCTGGCGGACACGCCGGTGCGGCTCGGCGGTGCCGGCGAGGCCGGCCGGGTCGCAGTGCTCGACCTGCTTCGCGCCCGCACCCGTCGCTTCGAGGTCGTGTTCATGGTCGGCCTCGAGGAGGGCAGCCTGCCGCGCCGCTCGCAGGGCTCGCCGTTCCTCGACGAAGAGCAGAAGGCCGAGCTCGAGCGCACGTCGCGCAGCGGCCGGCTACTCGTGGACCGACCCGGTCTCGCGCGATCGCTACCTCTTCTACACCGCCTGCACCCGGCCGACGCGGCGCCTCTACCTCGTGCGC
>CAVRBT010000012.1:0-11100 GCA_963719275.1 uncultured Actinomycetes bacterium
GTGTAAGGGTCGAAAATCGTGATCCTGGCTCTGATTGGCACTGTGGGGGCTATCGGGATCGGAGCCAGCGTTCGAGGTCGCTGCGGTGGACGATGCCGAGCACGAGGAGGACGCGGTCTTCATTGACGACGTCGTACATGACGCGGTAGTCGCCGACGCGGAGTCGGTGGAAGGTATCTGCCTGTCCGCGGATCGTTTTCACCCTTTTGCCACGGATGCGACCGGTTCCGGCTGCGGCGATGGCGATCTCTTCGAGGCCGGTGCGGATCCGCTCGCGCACCGGGGCTGGCAGCTTTTTGTAGGCGCGTTCGGCGGCAGGCGCGAGGCGTACCTGGCAGGGCTCGCTCAGGCGATATCCTCGAGCGGTTTGGAGCGGCCTCGGCGGTAAGCGTCGCGGGCGCGCCGTCGCAGAGTGATGAACTCTTCGGCGTTGGCGAGGACGAGATCTTCAGCCTCCTCGACGGGCATGATCACGGCGGTTGGCCGTCCGCGCTTGGTGATCACGTAGCTGCGGCCTGCTGCGACCTCGTCGACGACACGGGAAGCGCCGCTCTTTAGCTCCTTGATGCCGATCTCCGCCACTGACACGCTCCCCAATCGCAAGGTGGTCTCTGCGGTGACCACTTTACCAGCTCGGATGTAGCCTGTAGGGATCGAAAATCCCGATTCGCGTGTTGACGGTTTGTCTCAGTCGCCGTTCGGGCGTGCCTCGGTCGTGTCGGTGAGTGCGGTGGTGAGGAAGCGGTGGGTCCAGTCTTCGGCGTAGCGGCGGGAGTCGGCAAAGACGAGGTGAACTTCGGGGTAGCGGACTTCGAGGCGGGCAAGTTGGTCGGCGAGCCAGTTGCCGTCGACGTGTTCGAGCTTGTAGAGGGCGGAGTATCTGGCTTCGATGACGACGGCAGCGAGTGGCAGTTCGGAGAGTCGTTGCATTTGGAAGGCGAGTGTTCCGTCGGAGAGTGTGGCGGCGAGGTTGTCGAGGCTTTTGCGCTCAACCGCCGCGAGCACGGTCCCGTCTGCTGCCTGGACCGCGTAGTCGCCCGCGGGAACGGTCGCCCGGACGGTCTCCGCGCCTTGCTGGGCGAAGCGGTAGGGGTAGCGCTCGCGTGTGTCGACGGTGATCGTGGCCGGCTCGGTCAGGCTGCGCCGGCGGGGGATCCTGCCTCCGGGGTTGGCGGTGCGGGCGGTCTTCTGCGTCTGCCAGAAGATCGCCTCGCGGCCCTTCACCTGGGTGAAGACGAACTGGGAGCGGGCGAGCCGGGGCCGGTCGAGCACCAGGTCGATCGCTGCTCCGCGTCTGCGGCAGAGCAGCGCCGGTGTCTGCTCGACGATCTCGATCTCCTCGGGCCATGGGTCTTCGAAGCGGTGGCAGTAGACGCGTGCGGTCGTAGGCCATTGGTCGCGCGCCTTGAACACCAGGCCGCCCTCGATTGGCAGCCGCAGCAGATACGGCAGCTTGCTGTCCTCCTGCGGGTTACGCGCCACCACGAAGATGGGCGCTCCACCCTGACTGCTCATGCGGCGGCGTAGTACTCGTGGATCAGCCCGCCGAGCACGTCCCGCCGGCAGATCTCCGCGTCGGGCGACCCACGCGCCTCTTGCAACTTTCGCGCTGGAGCGGCGAGCGCCAACGAGCGGTGCGGCCGCTCCGTGTTGTAGTGGGTCAGATAGCTGTGGAGGACCTGCTCGAGATGACGGCGGCCGAATACCAGCATGTGATCCAGGCATTCGTTTCGGACGCTCCGCACCCATCGCTCGGCAACCGCGTTCGCCTTCGGCGCCCGCACGGGCGTCTTGATCACGCGCACACCCTCGCCGCGCAGGATCTCGTCGAACGGGCCCGAGAACTTCGCGTCCCGGTCATGGATGAGAAAACGGACGTTCTCGAGCCGTTGCTCGATCGCGAGGTTGCAGGCCTGCTGGCGCATCCAGACACCATCCGGGTTCGCCGTGGACACCGGCGATGCGGACGCGCCGCGAGCCGTGCTCGATGAAGAAGAGCACATAGAGCGTTCGCAGCCACACGGTCTCGACCGTGAAGAAGTCGCAGGCTGTGATGCCGTGCGCTTGAGCGCGCAGGAACTCAGCCCATGACGGGCCGCCCCGGCGCGGGGCCGGGCCGAGGCCCGCGCGCCTCAGCGACGACCTGATCGTCGTCGCGCCCACCCGCACGCCGAGCTTGCGCAGCTCCCCCTGGATCCGCACACAACCCCACCGCGGGTTCTCCCGGGCGAAGCGCAGAACCAGGTCCCGGACGGCGGGATCAAGCGGTGGCCGGCCGAGTGAGCGGTGCCGGTAACTCCACTTCCTCCGCACCAGCTCACGGTGCCAACGCAACAGCGTCTGCGGCGACACCAGAAACACCGGCCAGCGGTCCCGCGGCAGCAACCCACTCGCGGCTGCAAGCAACAGCCGGTCGCGCCTCCGAAGCGACGGCTGCTTCACCGACCGCCGAAGCACGCTCAGCTGGTGCCGAAGTACCGCGTTCTCGACCTCCAGCGCCACGACCGGCGAGCGTCCCGCGAAGACACAGAGCAACCTCCGCATCGCCAAATGAACCATGAACAACAACACCAGACGATCCTACGAAACCGCAGCCAAGCGACCGAATCAGAGTTTCCGTGCCCTACAGCCTTCCTCGCTGTCATCGGGTAGATCGGAAAGCCTTCTTCGATCGCTGTTCGGACCACTTCGAGCTCCTCAAGAGTCAGCTGACGTGGGGCACCGCGCGCGATGTAAACGTTTGAGGTCACAAGCACGGAGAGTTAGGACGCGTTGCGCCTCGGCCGGCCACGAGGCACGAGCGGCACGTGCTCTCTGGCCGTGGCAAGCAACTGCACTATTGAGCTGTCATCTACCATGGCTCGACGGAGTGTACCTGAACACCTGACTCTTGTGCTGTTATTAGTCACACTCGTCCTTGGATATGACGCCTCCTGACAACTTCGCCGAGAACCTCAAGAGGCTGGCGGGAATGCACGCTCTCCCGATGCGGGATGTCGCCGCGCTCATCGGCGCGAGTGAGAGCGTGGTCAACAAGTGGCAGTCGGGAGATCGCCATCCGAGCTTCACTTACGCCCTCAAGGTTGGCGATCTCTTCCAGGTCGACGCGGGAAAGCTGGCCACGATGAGCTTTGATGAGCTTCTCGAGCACGATCTGGACGCCGAGCAGTACCGCAGAGCGGAAGAGACGATCGAGCACCTGAAGCGGGAGTGGGAGGGGAACCCAGATAAGGTCGTCGAGATGGAGAAGCGAAGACGAAAGAAGAGGGGACGCTAAGATGTTCCGACTGCAAGCGCAGTTGGGAGAGCATCACAGCTCAAAAAACTGCGTATTTGCAGGCAGAAGGGCGGTTAGCTCAGTTGGGAGAGCACCAGCTCGACAAGCTGGGGGTCACTGGTTCGAGCCCAGTACCGCCCATCGAGGAAGCCCTGCTCAGCGCGATTTCACGTTCGCTGAGTAGGCGACACTGCGAATGTCGTGGCAAGGAATGCCTTGCCACGACAGTGTGCTTATGCAGCGCGAAGGCGGCCCGTCTGTGCACCCGTCCTCCCGGAAACCACCGTACTCGCCGGGCGATTCGACGCTCGCGGCGAAGAAATCCGAACTGGTGCCTCCAACTGCGCTGGTTTGAGGTCAGTGCGTGGGCCTCACGGCGGGCCGGTGTCCGTCGACGAACGGCCCTAGAGTCGGCTTGACCTCGGAATGCGGCATCGCATGATCAAAGGGCGGCCGCGCGGATCCGCGACGGTATGTCCGGCACCGACGACGGCGACGATCTCAGGCGGGACGAGGAGATGCCGTGGACGTGCCGTGTGAGCTCGTGTCCAGGAGTGCGGCAGCGGCCAGCTGTTCGATCCCCTCGTCTCGGGCCCACGCCTGTGCGCGCCGTACCCGCTCGTCGTCGAGTCCGGCGGTACGTTCCCGCCAGATGCGGGGATTGATGATCTCGCTGGTGACGTCGCCGCTGCGCCCGGCGCGCGGCAGGACGAAAGCCAGGATGCCGAGCCCCTCGTCCGTCCTCCCCTCGTCGATGAGGAGCTGGCCGTGGAGACGTAGGGCGCGAAGCGTGAGCGGTTCGTTGCCGACCGCGGTGGTGACGCGGAGCGCTTGTTGCATGCGCTCGCGAGCGGCTTCTCGCTCGCCGGATTCCAGCTCGATTTCTCCGGCCACGAGGACGACGAACGCCTTTGCGTCGGGGACTTCGGTGCCCCGGCAGGCGTCCTCGGCCTCGGCGATCACGGCGCGAGCGCGAGCGAGGTTCCCCGCTTCGGCGTGGGTGAACGCGAGGTCTGCGAGGACGGTCGCGATACGAGCATCGGAATGGGCGGCCTCGGCGAGGCGGCGGCTCTCCTCGGCGTACTCGAGGGCCGCCGTCATGTCTCCGAGCGCCCATGCGACGTTCCCGAGGTTCGCCACGAGCCACGTTCGCAGGCTGGGAGCGACGTCCGCCGGGATCGCGGCGAGGCCTCGGAGCAGGTGCTCCCGGCACTCCTCGAACGTGGGAGCGGAGCACCCGAGCTCGTTCCTGGCCTTCGCGATGAGGACGGGATCGCCGAGCGACTCTGCGAGCGGCAGCGCCTCCAGGGCCGTGGCGTACTGCGCTTCGTCGCCGGCGAGCCACTTTCGTGCGCGGGCCAGCGCGAGTAGGGAGAGGATCCGGCTCCGGTCGTCGCCGGCCTCGGTCGCCGCAGCGAGCGCTGCTTCGGCTGCAGCGGCCGCCTCCTCGCGACGGCCCAGCTGGAACAGGAGCGCCGCCTGGCCGGCCTTCACCGCTCCTGTCGCTCCGGGGCTGCCGTCGCGGCCGCGGCCGGCTGCGCTTTCCGCCTCGGACAGGAGCTGCAGCCCGTGCCGACAGCGGCCGACGGCATCGAGGAGCGCCGCGAAGCCTTCGGCGGAACGATGCAGCAGCTTGCCGTCGGTCTTGTCGACCGTGTGACGCCAGGCCGCGACGGCGTCGTCGACCATCGAGATCTGGTCGGGCGTCGGATCGGCCGGCGGTGGATCGAGCAGGCCGAGCACCGCGTGGGCGTGGCGCGTCCGCACCGCGCGCCGCCGCGGGTCGTCGGCGGCCAGGCGTGCCGCGGCGTACTGCCGCACCAGGGGGTGGCTCGCGAACCTGCCGTCCCGGCGTCGCTGCACGAGCGACTTGTCGACCAGCCCGCGCAGGGTCGTGGTCGTCATCTCCGCGACCGTGCAGGCGAGCTCACGGGAATAGGGTGCGGCGAAGACCGAGAGGGCCTCGACAGCCTGCCGCTCCTCCGGGGAGGCGAGCCGCCACGAGTGCGCCATCGTCGCGTCGAGGCTGCGGTGTCGCGATCCTCCTTCTCCGCCGCTCAGGGTACTCGCGTCGCGGCCGATCGCGGTCGCCACCTCGGCCGGGGGCATGACCCGCAGCCAGGGAGCTGCGAGCTCGATGCCGAGCGGCGAGCCGCCGACGACCCGTGAGATCGCCAGCGCATCGTCCCGCGTCACGTCGACGCCGGGCGCCACCTGCCGGGCACGACGCTGCACGAGCGCGACCGCGTCCGGGTCGGAGAGGCCGTGGACCTCGTAGACCCATTCCTCCGGGAGCCGCAGTCGTTCGCGGGAGGTGACGAGGATCTGGAGTCGAGGGCACGCTCGAAGCAGCGCCGAGAAGAGCACCCAGCCGCCGGGGAGGTGCTCGGCGTTGTCGAGCGCGAGCAGGAGTTGGCGGTCACCGAGCGTCTGGAGCAGTAGCGGTGTCGCTTCGAGGCGGGCGTCGAGGGTGCCGCCGAGGCCGAGCGCGATCTTGGTCGGCAGTCCGTCGGGGTCGGTGAGCGCCTCCAGCGAGATCGAGACGGCGCCGTCCGGATAGCGCCATGCGGCGGCGTCGGCGACCATTCCGGCGAGCGTCGACTTGCCGATGCCGCCCGGGCCGAGCAGGGTCAGCAGCCGGCAGTCCGGCTGCGCCAGCAGCCGCTGGATCTCCTCGACCTCGTCCGTGCGGCCGAGCTCGGCCCGATCCGCCGGGGCCTCGACCGCGCCAGCGAGGCGCCCCATCAGGTCGGTGGCACGCGGCGGCGGCTCCACTCCCAGCTCGTCGCGCAGGCGGGCGGCGACTCGCTCGAACATCGCGACGGCCGCGGTGCGCTCGCCGGCGCGAACGCGCAGCTCCATGTACCTGGGAAGGAGCTCTGCGGCGTCGTGCCCGTCGAGAAGCGGGTGCAGGATCTCGGCGGCGCGCGCCGGCTCCCCGGCGCGTTCTGCATCCGCGACCGCCGAGAGCGCGTATGCACGCAGTTCCTCCCGAACGCAATCACGCTCGGCGAGCAGCCAGCTCTCGTACTCGAGAGTCGCGTTGCGCTCGAACCCGGCGAGGAGCTCGGCGCCGGCGGTCGGCCCCGGGATCGCGGCGTCCGCTGCCGACCGAAGCGCCCCGACGTCCGTCTCGACCGCCCAGCGCACGGCGTCGCCGGTGGCCTCGACCTCGCCGGCGCCGAAGACCCAGCGCAGACGGCGGATGCGCTTCAGGAGCTGCCGGACGTTGTGGCGGGCCACCTCATCGGGCGCGTCGGCCCAGAACAGGTATCCCAGCCGATCGCGGGTCACGGGGGCGCCGGCATAGGCCAGGTAGGCGAGCGCCTGATCGCGGATCGTCGGACGGAGCCCGACCGCCTCGCCGTCGGCGAGGATCACCCAAGGGCTCCCCAGGAGCACCACGCGCGCAAGCATGGTGCCGCAAAGGGTACTCGACCCGAGCCACGGCCCGACCACGCCCGGGCCACGCCCGAGCTGGATCCTCCTCACCACACCACCGACACGAGGAGGAGAGAGCCATGGACGCGAGCTTCGCACCCGCCGACGTCGCCGCCTACGAGCACGCCACCTGGTCGCGCTGCGCGCCCGGCTACGACGAGGGCTTCGCGCAGCTGACCCGAGAGGCGGTGCAGCCGCTGCTCGCTGCCGCCGGCGCGACACGGGGCAGCCGCGTGCTCGACGTCGGCACCGGAACCGGCATCGTCGCCCAGGCAGCACTCGACGAGGGCGCCTCGGTCGTCGGAATCGACTTCTCCGACGCGATGCTGGCCGAGGCCAGGCGTAGCCACCCTGCGATCGAGTTCCTGTCGGCGTCGGCGGACGCGCTTCCCTTCGACGGCGAGTCGTTCGACGCGGTCGTCGCCAACGTCACGCTCCACCACCTCGCCCGGCCCCTCGACGCGCTCCGGGAGGCGCACCGTGTGCTCCGGCGCAGCGGGCGCATCGCCTGCACGATCTGGGCCGCGCTCGAGAGCCTCGAGGCGTTCGGGCTGTTCTTCGCTGCCGTCGAGGAGCACGCGGGGGCGGCCGAGCTGCCCCACGGGCCCCTCTTCGGGGTGACCGAGCACGAAGCCCTCGCCCGGCTCTTCAGCGACGCCGGCTTCACCGACGTCACGATCGAGGAGATCCCGGCAGTGTGGCGGATGCCGTCGCTCGACGTCCTCCTCCGCGCCCTCGGCACCTGGGCGCAGCTCGACACGCTCCCGGCCCCCGCGCGCGCCCACATCGAGGCGTCGATCCGATCGGGAGCCGCACGCTACAAGCTCGACAGGGGGCTCGCGATCCCGAACCCGATGCTGTTGATCGCAGCGACGAAGCAGTGATCATGGCGACCGACGAGATCGGCCACGCGGTAGACCGAGGCGAGACGGTAGCGCTGGACGAGCTCTTGACGACGACCCGCTCGGTGCGCCGCCGACTCGACCTCCGGCGGCCGGTTCCGCGCGAGGCGATCGAGCGCTGCCTCGAGATCGCGGTGCAGGCTCCGAACGGCGGCAATGCCGACCGGTACCACTTCGTCGTCGTCGACGACTCGCGTCTGCGAGGCGAGGTGGCGAGGATCTATCGCAATGCCTACGACGAGCAGCTACGGGACGCGAACGACCGCTCCGGCTTCGCCGTCTCCAGCAACTATCTGGCCGACCACCTGCACGAGGTTCCCGTACAGGTCGTCTTCTGCCTCGAGGTACGGCCGGTGGAATCGACCGCGTTCACCGCGGCTACGCGGTACGGGTCGATCCTGCCGGCCGCATGGTCGTTCATGCTCGCGCTGCGCGCGCGAGGCATTGCGAGCTGCTGGACGACGACTCACCTGTTGCGCGCCGAGGAGACGGCGCGTGTGCTCGCAATCCCGGACAACGTCCTGCAGGCCGCCCTGATCCCCGTCGCGTACTTCGCGGGCGACGCCTTTCGCCCGGGTCGGCGCGTCCCCGCCCGAGCTCGCACCTACTGGAACGGCTGGTCAGCAAGCTGCTACCGAAGGTCGTGAGCCTCCCGGGGAGCGACTTCTGCTCGATCTGGTGCTGGAGCATCTCGGCGTCGTGCTTCCACGCGTGGCAAGAATGGGGCAAGGATCATCGCGTACGTACGTCTCTTCCGACGGCTCAAAAGTCGCGCCGGAGGCGCCGCCAGCCTGCGCCGCGGCCTGCGCCGGTTCCCTCGATGACGCCGGCGTCGCGAAGTTCGCGTAGCACCTGGCGGATGTATTCGTCGCTGACGCCGGGAGAGGCTCGCTTCACGTCGGCGAAGGTGAAGGCGTCGCTGAGGTTGGAATGGACGAACGACTTCACGAGCTCCGCCTTCGAGCCGCGGCCGGCGGTAACAGCTTGGGCGCGCGGCTCGAACTCGCGGTAGGCGGCGGTGAGCACGCCGAGGAAGTAGGAGAGCCACGGCTGCAGATCGTGCTTCCCAGAGTGCCATCGCTCCGTCGAGGCGGCCAGTGCGTCGTAGTAGGTCTCCTTGCTCTGCTCGATCAGCTTCTCGATGCTGATGAAGCGTCCGACCTCGTAGCCCGCCTTGTAGAGGAGTAGCAGCGTGAGCAGCCGCGACATGCGTCCGTTGCCGTCGGTGAAGGGATGGATGACGAGGAAGTCGAGGACGTAGGCGCCTGTCAGGAGGAGTCGGTGGTGCTGGTCGGCGCGCCAGGCGTCGTCGAGGAGGTTGTGCAGGTCGTCCATCTCCGCCGGTGTGTCGAGGGCGGGGACAGGCGTGAAGCGGACGGCGATGGTGCCGTCGGCGCGCTCTTCGGTGACGAGGTTGTCCGAGGTCTTCCAGTGCCCGCCGGGTCGTGGCGCGAACTGGTAGAGGTCGCGGTGGAGCTGCAGGACGACGTTCGGCTTGAACGGGATGTCGTCGGCGCTGGAGTGGATTGTGTCGAGGACGGCGCGGTAGCCGGCGATCTCGGCTTCTGAGCGGTTACGTGGTGTCGTCTTCTGCGCTACCAGTTCCTCTAGCCGCCTCGGCGGGGCGGTGATGTTCTCGATCGCGTTCGAGGCCTCGACGCTCTGGATCACGGCGAGCTGCTTGAGTGATTCGAGCGCGGCGGGATGTTGCCGCGCAAACGCTTCCTGGCGTCCACGGCCGACATCGATTTCGCTCAACTGGCGGTTGAGCGCCGCGGTGATCAGGTCGAAGTGCCGACCGAGGTCACGAAACGTCTGCACACCGAGAAACTACCGGCTCGCACCGCGAAAGTATGGGTTGATCCCGTCACAACCCATAGTTTCTGGGTTGGGGCCCCATGGTTCCCATGTCCACGCAGTCGTGGCAAGAATGGCAAGGACCGTCGTTCGTTGGCGTTCGTACAGCCGTTCGCTATGGCTCGGGATCTGGCTCAACCAGGCCGTTTAGGCGAGCCGACGCGCACCCCTGCGAACGCTGCGCCGGATCGACAAGCTGGGAGTTCACTGGTTCGAGCCCAGTACCGCCCACTAGGAAACCCGCTGCTAACGGCGGGTTTCGTCGTGAAGGAAGCAATCGCCGGCCGGCGCGCTACCCGTAATCGGTTAAACTAGTTACATGAAGAGAATGCCGCCACGGATGGCGGACGGCGAGCGCTTCCGCTTTCGAGCCGGGCGGCCGAGCCTCGATCTCTGTTCGACCCTGCTTTGGCGATACGTCGCGCCGATCGAGCAGTTGCGGGAGCCGACCGACCTCTCGCGCTGGCTGCTCGAGGCAGGCCTGGTGTCCGCTCCATGCGACGCAACCGGGGCCGATCTCGAGCTCGCACGCTCGCTCCGGGAGGCGCTCTACGGTCTCGTCCGCGCCCGGCTGAACGGCGCCGGCTTCGGCGACGCCGACCTCGCCGCTGTCAACGGGTGCGCCGCGCATCCGGATCGCATCCCGCAACTGGCCGAGCCCGGGGTGGTCGACTGGCTCGCGCGGGAACCGGCGGAGGCGGCGCTCGCCACCGTCGCCCGCGACGGAATCGACCTGCTGGCCGGGCCGCTCGCCGGTCGTGTGCGTGAATGTGCAGCGCCGGACTGCTCGTTCCTGTTCGTCGACACCTCGCGCCCAGGGCGGCGGCGCTGGTGCGCGGCCAGCCGCTGCGGGAACCGCCAGCACGTGCGCGACCACCGTGCTCGGCTGAGGGACCGGAGATAGCCGGCGCGGGTCGCTGGACGGACGGCCTCGCCTTCGGTCTCGCCGGTGTCCTCTGCTACAGCGGAACGGCGGTGGCGACACGCGTGGCCGCGCCCGTATTCGGGGCCGCGACGTTGACGTCTACGCGCATCGTCGTCGCGGCCCTCCTCGGTCTCGCGACCTTGCGCCTGATGCGAGACCGGCGTCCGCTCAGCCGTCGTCAGCTCCCCGGACTGCTTGCGCTCGGTGCCGGCATCGGTCTCGTCTACCCGTTCTGCCTTGCCCTCGCGGTCGAACGCGTGCCGGCCTCCCACGCCGCGGTCGTGTTGGCGCTCCTGCCGGCTGCGACGGCGCTCGCCGCGGTCGTGCGCAGCGGCGAGCGACCGCCGTGGCCGTTCTGGCTGGCCTGCGGGGTGGGCTTCGTCGCCGTGACCGCGTACGCGGTCGACCAGGGCGGCGGCAGCGTGCGCTCGGCCGATCTCCTGCTCGTCGTCGCAGTCGTGAGCTGCGCGATCGGCTACGCCGAGGGAGCACGAGTCGCGCGCGAGATCGGCGCAGTCGCGAGCCTCTGCTGGGCAATGATCCTGCTCGCGCCCGTGGCCTGCGCGGGGCTTGCCGCCTCGCTCGCCTTCGGTAGGACCGGGCCGGTTCATGCGTCGGCGTGGATCGGGATCGCCTACGCCGGCGTCGTCAGCATGTTCCTCGGTTCGGTCGCGTGGTACCGCGGCCTTGCCTCCGGC
>CAVRBT010000013.1:0-8596 GCA_963719275.1 uncultured Actinomycetes bacterium
ACGCCGTGCTGAGCCTCGAAGAACTGCACGCCCACGTCTTCACGCACGAGGACCCCGAGCTCGTCCCCTACCGCACCTCGTACTGGACGGAGCAGTGGGGGTTCTGCATGAGCCGCGCCCAGCTCGAGTCGCTCGAGCCAGGCAACTACCACGCCGTGGTCGACGCGGACCTCACCGACGGCTCGCTCACCTCCGGCGAGCTGAGGCTCGAGGGCGAGCACGAGTCGGAGTTCTTGCTCAGCACATACGTCTGCCACCCGTCGCTCGCGAACGACAATCTCTCCGGGATCGTCGTCCTGTGGGCGCTCGCGAGGACGCTGGCCCACCAGCGGCTCGAGCACACGTACCGCGTGCTCTGGAGCCCCGGGACGCTGGGGCCGCTCTGCTGGCTCGCAGCGGAACCTCGAGACGCTCGATCGGGTGCAGAGCGGGCTCGTGATCTCGTGCGTCGGCGATCCCGGTCCGCTGCGGTACAAGCGGAGCCGGCGCGGGGACGCGCCAGTCGACCGCGCCGTCCGCGTACGTCCTCGCGCGCGAGCCGGACAGCATCGTCGGGGACTGGCAGCCGACCGGCGGCGACGAGCGGCAGTACTGCTCGCCCGGGTTCGACCTGCCCGTGGGGACGCTCTCGCGGACGCCGCACGGGCTCTTCCCCGAGTACCACTCCTCTGCGGACGATCTCAGCCTCGTGCAGCCGGAGGCGCTCGCGGCCTCCTACAGGGCCGCACTCGAGATCATCGACGTCGTGGAGACGAACGCGAGCTTCCAGAACCGGTCGCCGTACGGCGAGCCGCAGCTTGGCCGACGTGGCCTCTACCAGAGCGTCCCGGACGGCACGAACCCGGAGCTTGCGTACCTCTGGCTGCTCAACCTGTCCGACGGGGGCCACGACCTGCTCACGATCGCCGAGCGGTCCGGTCTGCCGTTCGAGGCGCTGCGCGAGGCCGCGGCGACGCTCGAGCAGCACGACCTTCTCGAGCGCCTGGGCTGAGGCGTGGACGTCGCTCTCGTCACCGGCGCGAGCCGCGGGATCGGGCGCGCCACGGCGATCGCGCTCGCCGAGGACGGCTTCCGCGTCGCGCTCCTCGCCCGCTCCGCCGCAGGGCTGCGCGAGACGCGCGAGCTCGTGGAGGGACGCGGCGGCACCGCGCTCGACCTCGTCGCCGACGTGACGAACGCCGAGGCAGTTGGCGAGGCGGTCGCGGCGGCCGAGGAACGCCTCGGGCCGGTCGGACGTAGCTCGTCAACAACGCCGGCTCGCTCCGGGCGCTCGGCCCGCTCTGGGAGGTGCGGCCCGACGACTGGTGGGCGGACGTGACGACGAGCCTCGGCGGCGCCTACAACCTCTGCCGCGCCGTCGTCCCGGGCATGATCGCGCGCGGCCGCGGCCGGATCGTGAACGTGACGAGCTACGCGGCGCTGAGGCCTGCGCCCTACCAGACCGGCTACGCCTGCGGGAAGGCGGCGCTCGCTGCCCTCACAGAGGCGCTCGCCGCGTCGCTCGCCGACCAGGGAATCGCCGTCTTCTCCGTCGCGCCGGGGTTCACTGCGACCGAGATGACCCGACAGCTGACGGAATCCGACGCCGGCCGCAGGTGGTTCCCCGACGAGGGGCAACGCGAGCCGCTGGACGCCGCGTCGACCGCGGAGCTGATCGTCCGCCTCGCGAGCGGCTCCGCCGACGCGCTGAGCGGCCGGCTCCTCCACACGCTCGACGACCTCGACGTCCTGCTCGCCCGGATCGACGAGATCCGCCGCGACGACCTCTACGCCCCCAGGCTGCGCAGGCTTCCCGGCCGGTAGTCCGGCCACGAGAGGTCGCGCTCGCCGATCGTCCGTCGCTCGGCCGGCGGCCACTCGATTCCGAAGGCCGGGTCGTCCCAGCGCACCCCTGCGGCCGCTTCGGGCACGTAGGGGTCGGCCATCATGTAGAAGACCTCGGCCCCGTCGACGAGGGTCTGGAAGCCGTGCGCGAACCCTTTCGGGACGTAGAGCGCGTTCCCGCGCTCCGCCTCGAGGCGAACGCCGACCCACTCGCCGTGTGTCGGCGAACCCTCGCGCAGGTCGACGATCACGTCGAAGATCGCGCCGGCCGTGCAGCGCACGAGCTTGACCTCCTCGTGGGGCGCAGTCTGGAAGTGGAGCCCGCGAAGCGTTCCGGCGCGCGTGTTCCGCGAGAAGCTGCACTGGACGACCTCCGTCGCGAGGCCGTGCTCGGCGAACTCGTCGCGATCCCAGCTCCGGGCGAAGAGCCCGCGCTCGTCGCGGTGCGGCTCGGGCTCGACCACGTACGCGCCCTCCAGGCGGGTCGGGACGAATCTCACGAGGCGAGCACCGCCTTCCGCGCCGTGAACCCCTCTGCGTAGCGATCTGCCGCGACCGCTTCCATCCCGCGCAGCCGCATCAGGCCGAGGAAGGTCTCCCGGTCGAACCAGTGCTTGCCGGCCTGGCTCGGGAAGTGCCGTTCGAGCAGCTCGAGCTTCCGCTCGACGACGGCCGGGCTCAGCGGGAAGAACACGTTCGGCCGGCCGAGGTCGCCGTCCACCTTCGGGATCTCGTACTCGAGGATCAGGTGGTGCCGGAAGGTGTTCCACGTCAGCTCGCACGCGAGGCGATGGTCCTGGTGGTAGTCGTAGCCCACGTGCGTGAAGACGACCTGCGGGTCGACCCGGCCCTTCAGCTCCTCGAAGACGTCCTTCACCTCGCCGCCGACGTAGGGCAGGAACCCGTCCCGGAACTCGTGCACCTCGACGCGCAGCGTCCGCGGCGCCGGCCAGGAAAGAGGCAGCGCTCGCCCGCGCTTCTTCGGCCCGATCACCGGGCGAGGCGAGCACGACCCAGTCGACCTCGAGCTCGGGGTTCGCCTCGATCAGTGCGAGAAGCGTCCCCCCGCATCCGATCTCGATGTCGTCCGCGTGACAGCCGATCGCGAGGACGCGGCGAAGCGGCTCAGCTGGAGACAGCCTCAGCACGTACGTCCGCGGGCGCCACAGCGATCGGTACGCCGACCGGAGGGACGCGACGCCACGGAGCCTGTCCCGACTCGTGCAGATTCTCGAGGCTCTGACGGTCCTTGATCGTGTCCATCGCCTGGAAAAACCCGTCGTACGGGTACGCGATGAGCTCCCGCTCCGCGATCAGGCGCGCGAACGTCTCGTCGACGAGCTCGTCGCCGGGCTCGATCAGGTCGACGACCTCCCGCTTCAGAACGAAGAAGCCGCCGTTGATCCGCACGTCGGAGCGGCTGAGGTCCTCGACGGCCAAGACGTGGCCATCCGCGTCGGCGGAAACGATATGCGCGTTGTACTGCGGCCGCACCGACAGGAACATCGCCTTCTTCCCGCTCTCCTGGAAGGCGTGGATCACTTGCGTCAGCGGCGCGTCCGTCAGGCCGTCTCCGTAAGTGGCGAGGAAGGTCTCGTCGTCGCCGATGAAGGGCGCGACAGCCTTCAGCCGCTCGCCGATCGTCGCGTTCATGCCGGTGTCGACGAAGGTGATGCGCCACTTGTCGAGGTCGCGCGAGAGCAGCTCGACCTTCGTCCCGGTGGCGGCGTCGTGGTCGAGCACGAAGTCGTTCAGCAGCGCGCCGTTGTACGAAAGGAAGAACTGCTTGACGACCTCGCCTTTGTAGCCCAGGCAGAGGATGAAGTCGTCGTGTCCCCACATCGCGTAGTAGCGCATGATGTGCCAGAGGATCGGCTTGCCGCCGATCTCGATCATCGGCTTCGGGATCCGGCGCGTCTCTTCACCCATCCGCACGCCGTAACCGCCGCAGAAGATCACGACCTTCATCGGTTCAATTCTCCGAGCGCTCCACACACAGGTCAACCGCCGATTCGGTGAGGTTCGAGCACCGTCGCGAGCGGGATCGGCACGATCAGCTGCGCCCCCCACTCCTCCGTGTACGCCAGCTGGGCCGCGATCTCGCGCGCGAGGTTCCAGGGCAGGATCACGATCGCGTCGGGCCGCGTTTCGGCGATCCGCTCGGGCGGCTCGATCGGAATGTGCGTGCCCGGCGTGAAGCGGCCGTGCTTGTACGGGTTCCGGTCGACCGTGTAGTCCAGGAAGTCGGTGCGGATCCCGCAGTAGTTGAGCAGCGTGTTGCCCTTGCCGGGCGCGCCGTAGCCGACGACCTGCTTGCCCTCGCGCTTGAGCCGGATCAGCAGCTCGAGCAGCGCGCGCTTCGACTCCTCGACCTGGCGCGCGAAGGCGCGGTAGCGCTCCGGATCCAGCAGCCCCTCCGCCTCCTCGCGCGCCGCCAGCTCGCCCACCGCCGGCGAGGGCGCCCCGGCCGCCGCCGCGTGCTGTGCGTAGATCCGGAGCGAGCCGCCGTGGCTCTGCAGCTCCTCGACGTCGACCACAGTCAGCCCGTGCGCCGCGAAAACCTCGCGGATCGTCGTCAGCGAGAAGTAGCCGAAGTGCTCGTGGTAGATCGTGTCGTACTGGAGGCCCTCGAGCAGCCGTGCGAGGTGCGGGAACTCGAAGGTCGTCGTGCCGCCGTCCGCCAGCAGGATCGCGACGCCCTGGACGAAGTCGTTCAGGTCCGGCACCTGCGCGAGCACGTTGTTCCCGAGCACGAGGTCGGCGTGGCCTCGCTCGCGGACGAGCCGCTCGGCGAGCTCGACGCCGAAGAACTCGACGAGCGTCGGCACGCCGCGCTCCTCCGCCGCAACCGCAACGTTCGCCGCCGGATCGATCCCGAGCACCGGCACGCCCTTCGGCAGGAAGTGCTGCAGGAGGTAGCCGTCGTTCGAGGCGAGCTCGACGACGAGGCTCTCTGGGCCGAGGCCGAGCCGGTCGGTGATCATGTCCACGTAGGCGCGTGCGTGCTCGACCCAGGAGGCGGAGTAGGCGGAGAAGTAGGCGTACTCGTTGAAGATCTCGTCGGGCGGCACGAAGGACGGCAGCTGCGCGAGCCAGCACTCGGTGCAGACGCGGACGTGGAGCGGGTAGAACGGCTCCATCTCCTCGACCCGATCCGCCGGGAGAAAGCTCTCGCAGAGCGGTGACTTGCCGAGGTCGACCATCGTCAGCTCGAGCGGCGCCTCGCAGAAGCGGCAGTGCGTGCGGCCGCGGCTGTTCGCGCCCTCCGCGCCCGCGGCGATCATGTCGTCTTCGCGCAGCATGGACATCGTCTTGGAGACAGTATGGCTGCCGGACGTGTCGGCCTACGGTCGGGGGAACAGGGCCACCTCGCCAGATGGCTAGTGTTCGCGGCGGTCCTTCTGGGCGCCGGCTCGACAGCGTCCTCGCCCAGCGCCTCGCCCCGACGAGTGATCGTCGTCGACGACAGTTCGCTGGACGGCACGGGACGGGTCGTCGCAGGCTTCGTCCGGAATCGAAGAGACGGCTAGCCGAACGGCCAGTGGTCGGAGCGCGGAGCTCCGCCGGCCAGCGCCGCAGGGTCGCGTTTTCTGTCCTTCAGGCCCGTGGAAGGCGGCAAACGCGGCCTCTAGCCTCTTGGCGATGACGATCGCACCGCCTGCCTCGTCGCGGCTTCGCGTCCCCTTCTTCGACCTCGGGCCAAGCTCGGGGGTGTTCCGCGCTGCGCTCCTGGAGGACGTCGCAGGGCTACTCGACTCGGGTGCGTTCACGAACGGGCCGGCGGTGCGGGAGTTCGAGGAGGCGTTCGCGCGTTATGTGGGCGTCCGCAGATGCGTCGGCGTGGCGAGCGGGCTCGACGCGCTCCGGCTCGCACTCCTCGCGGGCGGCCTCGAGCGCGGCGAGGAGGTCGTCGTGCCCGCCGCGACCTTCGCGGCGACGTTCGAGGCGGTCACGCAGGCGGGCGGCGTGCCCGTCGTCGCGGACATCCGCGAGGACGACTACTGCCTCGACCCGGACGCGGCCGCGGCCGCGATCTCGCCGCGCACACGCTTCCTGCTCCCCGTGCACCTCTACGGCCAGATGGCCGACCTGCACGCGCTGACGCACGTGGCCTCCCGAAACACCGTGGGAATCGTCGAGGACGCCTGCCAGGCGCACGGGGCCACGCGCGACGGACGCGCCGCGGGCAGCGTCGGCGTGGCGGCGGCCTTCAGCTTCTACCCGGCCAAGAACCTCGGCGCGATCGGCGACGCGGGCGCGCTCGTGACCAACGACGAGGAGCTCGCCGAGACGGTGCGCTCGCTGCGAGAGCACGGTCAGGGCGCGGAAGTACCACCATGCGCTCGAGGGCTACACGGCACGACTCGACACGATCCAGGCGCTCGCCCTGCTGCACAAGCTTCCGCACCTCGACGGCTGGACCGCCGAGCGACGTGACGATCGCGGCGCGCTACACGGCCGAGCTCGCCGGCGTCGGCGACCTGCGCCTTCCGGTGGTCCCGCCCGGCAGCGAGCCCGTCTGGCACCTCTACGTCGTGCGCACGGCCGATCCGGCCGCGCTCGCGGACTTCCTCGCGGAGCGCGGCATCGGCAGCGGCCGCCACTACCCGGAGCCGCCGCACCTCTCGGAGGCGTACGCGGGGCTCGGCTACCGGCCGGGCGCGTTCCCGGTTGCGGAGGCGCTCTCGCGCGAGGCGCTCTCCCTGCCGCTCTTCCCCGGCATGACCGAGGCGCAGCTCGACGCGGTCGTGCATGCCGTGAAGACGTTCTTCTCGGGCTCGTGACCGTGGCGGACAGGCCGGCAAACGAGGCGCCGTACCGGCTCCTGAACGACGTGGAGTTCGGCGTGGGCGTCGTGGTGCACCCGTTCACGAACCTCTACGGCTGCCGGATCGGCGACGAGAGCCGAATCGGCCCGTTCGTCGAGATCCAGAGCGGGGTCGAGATCGGCGCGCGCTGCAAGATCCAGAGCCATTCGTTCATCTGCTCGGGCGTGACGATCGCCGACGAGGTGTTCGTCGGGCACGGCGTGCTCTTCATCAACGACAAGCGGCCGCGCGCGACCACCGACGGCGGCGAGCTGCAAACGGCCGACGACTGGACGCTGCTCCCGACGCTCGTCGAGGGAGGCGCCTCCCTCGGCTCGGGGTGCGTCGTCCTCGGCGGTGTCCGCATCGGCGAAGGGGCGCTCGTCGGCGCCGGCGCCGTCGTCACCCGCGACGTCGGCGCCGGCGAGGTCGTCGCCGGGATTCCGGCACGCGCTCTGGCGTCCGAACGGGCGCGCTGAGGAAGCTCAAGCCCCCGGCTCAACCGTCGCGGCTCCGCGCGCTCGGCGCACGTTCGCTGAACGGCGTTTACAGGCGCTGAATCACACTACCTCTTCGTCGGGTCCGAGCTTCTGGGCGTTGACGCGGCACTTCCACGCTGTCACGTTCGGGTGCGGACGCACAAGGTGAAGAGGCTATTCGCCCAAAACCGGGGTCGGTTCGCAGTCGCCGCGGGCTTCGCGGCTGCATTCGTGTGTGCGCTCTCGGCCTCGGCCTCGATGACGGCCCACGCGGCGCCGGTCTCGTCCCCGGCCGACGCGCAGACGGGCCTCGTCGCGGCGTACGCCTTCAACGAGGGGTCAGGTACGACGACGGCGGACGCCTCCGGAGGCGGCAACACAGGCACCCTCTCCAACGCGACCTGGACGACCGCAGGGAAGTACGGGGCTGCGCTTTCCTTCAATGGCACGAGCGCGCGCGTGAACATTCCGAACGCGGCCTCGCTTGCAGCTCACGACCGGCATGACGCTCGAGGCCTGGGTCAACCCGTCCACCGTCTCGAATACGTGGCGCGACGTGATCTACAAGGGGAACGACAACTACTACCTCGAGGCGACCTCCAACAAGAGCAGCCGGCCCGCCGGCGGGGGCACCTTTGGCGGCCGCAATGCGAACGCCTTTGGGACCGCCGCGCTCGCCGCCAACACATGGGCGTTCCTCGCGCTCACCTACGACGGCGCGAACCTCCGCCTCTACGTCAACGGCACGCTCGCGGGTACGCAGGCGAAGACGGGCACGATCGCGACCTCGACGAACCAGCTCCAGATCGGCGGCGACAGCCTCTACGGCCAGTTCTTCAAGGGCCTGATCGACGAGGTTCGCGTCTACAACGTCGCGCTCTCGGCCGCGGCGATCCAGACGGACATGGCGACACCGATCGGCGGCTCCGGCGACACGCAGCCGCCGTCGGCTCCGGGAACGCTCACCGGCTCCGTCAAGGGCACGAGCGAGATCGACCTCTCCTGGGGTGCCGCGACCGACAACGTCGGCGTCACCGGCTACCAGATCTGGCGCTGCCAGGGGGCTGGCTGCACCAACTTCGCGCAGGTCGCCGCAGCCGGCGGGCACGGGCACGACATACCAGGACACCGGGCTGGCCGCCGGCACGAGCTACAGCTACGAGGTCCGCGCCTCGACGCCGCGGGCAACCTCGGCCCGTTCTCCAACGCGTTCACGGCGACGACGCAGGCGAGCGGCGATACGCAGCCGCCGTCGGCGCCCGGGACGCTCACCGCGTCGGTCGTGAGTGCCGGCGAGATCGACCTCTCCTGGGGCGCGGCAACCGACAACGTCGGCGTGACCGGCTACCAGATCTGGCGCTGCCAGGGCGCCGGCTGCACGAACTTCGCGCAGACGGCGCAGACGTCGGGAACCGGGACGACGTTCAAGGACCAGACGGTTGCGGCAAGCACGAGCTACAGCTACGAGGTCCGCGCCGTCGACGC
>CAVRBT010000014.1:0-28463 GCA_963719275.1 uncultured Actinomycetes bacterium
GAACCGTCGACCCCCTCCTTACCATGGAAGTTCAAGGGCGTCACGCCCGGGCACGTGCGATCACTCGCGACATGGTTTCTCCTGCAAATCGGGGCGAATGAGCTTTCCGGGATGCGTCGCGAGGCGTCGCGCGTGTCGTTTCTGATGTGTCCGTTCTGTGTCCGCCACCCGTTAGCACGACAGACAACATGATGCCGCGTCAAGGGCCACGTGTCTTCGGAAGGAGGTGGCCTCCCTAAGGCTTGGCGGCAACCGCCTCGGGCGCGGCTCAGGGCGTGCGGGGAACCACGCAAGCGTCTCAGTGGTCGCGCGGATGTGCGCCGCCACGGCCGGTGCGATGCTCGCGTTGTGCCAGCGAGGAATGGAGTTGTGCCAGCGAGGAATGGAGGAGTGATGGTGGGCGAATCGACGCGGAAACCCCAGCGGATTCTCTACGTCGCACATCAGGCGTGCGGCAACCCAGCGCTCTGCGCTGAGGTGCGAGCGCACGCAGCGACGGGCGCGGAGGTGCAGGTGGTCGCTCCGGTGCTGAGCTCGCCGCTGCACCGGTGGACGTCGGACGAGGTCGAGGACCGGGCGCTCGCCGAGGCGCGTCTCGAGGAGAGCATCGGCTGTCTTCGCAGGCATGGTCTGCGCGTGCGCGGCACGGTCGGCGACACCGACCCGGTGCAGGCGATCGCGGACGCGCTGCTCGGATTCTCCGCCGACGAGATTGTCATCTGCCTGGAGGAGCCGGAGCGTCCGCACTGGCTTCGCAAGGGTGTGGTCGAGCGCGCGAGGGAACGCTTCCATGTCCCGGTCACCGAGCTCGACGTCGTAGCGAGGGAACCGGCGGCGCTCGCGTAGCACCGGCCGCGAGCGTCCGATTCGGGCCATGTCGCGCTTTCGCTCGATCCTGCTGTGGACTGGGCTCGGGCTGCTCGTGGTGCTGGTCGCGATCCAGTTCGTTCCCTACGGCCGTGAGCACACGAATCCGGCTGGCGGTCGCCAGATTGCCTGGGACAGCCCGCGCACGGAGCAGTTGATGGCGGACGCGTGCATGGACTGTCACAGCAACGTGACGAAGTGGCCGTGGTATTCGAACGTCGCCCCGGTCTCGTGGTTGGTGCAGAGGGACGTCGACGAGGGTCGTCGCGAGCTCAACCTCTCGACCGGCGAGGTCGAGGTCGAGGAGATGATCGAGTCGATCCGGGAGGGGTCGATGCCGCCCTGGCAGTACAAGCCGACCCACCTCTCCGCGTGGCTGTCCGAGAAGGAGAAGCGAGACCTGATCCGGGGCCTCGAGGCGACGTTCGGCGCCGGAGGTGCCGGGAGCGGAGAGAACAAGGAAGGAGAGGGCGGCTAATCCGCTCCGCCGCCAGCGGTGTTGGAGGCGCCGCGGCGGGGTCGACGACGACGCTCAAGCCTGCGGGTTTTCTGTCGCCGCCATCCGCGTTTGTCCGGATGCATCGCCTGCTCGGCGGCGCGAGGCTGCGTGTATGTCCGCGCGGCTACTCGCGCTCTTGGCTCTGCTCGGCGTTACTGGTGGGCTGGTGCTGCACGTCTTCGGCGTCGATGCGCCGGCGCACCTGGCCTGGGCGGCGACGACGGCGCTCCTGCTCGTCCCGCTGACGATCTCGGTGACGCGGACGGTCCTGCGCCGCGACGTCGGCTCCAGCCAGCCTGCTCTCTCAGGTCGCGGCTCAAGAGCCGCATGCGCTTGACCGTGGCCGCACGGGGCGATAGACGTGCCAGATGTGGAGCACCAGCAGGATCGTCCACCCGACCAACGGTAAGACAAGCCACCAGTACCAGTCGTCGGCCGATACCGCCCTGAGCCTACTGTGGTTCGGCAGCGGCCAACGACGCGGGACGGTCGTCTAAGAGCGGTTCCGCCGCCAGATCTCGAGGTTGAGTGCCGCCGCATACGTCGACCAGGCGAGGTACGGCGTGTAGAGAAGCCCGGCCGGACGGTCGACGCGCGCGCTCGCGGCGGCGGTGGCCGCGACGGCGGGCAGGAGTGCGCAGATGACGACCGCCCCGGCGCCGGCTCGGCGGGCGCCGAAGAAGACCGGCGTCCAGGCGGCATTCAGCCCCAGTTGCAGCCACCAGAGCGCGAGCGCGCGTCGACGCCTGGGATCAGATGACCGTGCGACCCGCTGCGCCGAGTACGCCATCTGCGCGTAGAGCACCGTCCAGACCGGGCCGAAGGCCTGCGAGGGCGGCGTCCAACTCGGCTTGCGCAGAGCTGGGTACCAGGTGGCGACGGAGCGGCGCGTCGCCGCTCCACCCCCGGCAGCCGCCAGGGCAACCGCCGCTGCGTACCGCAACGCGCGCACACAAGGAAGATACGCCCCGCGATCTCCCACAGTGCGATCCGGCGGGGCGGTGGAAGCTGGGTGGGCGTCGAGACCCGAAGTCGTCGCTGGCACGGCGAACGAAAAAAAGGGCTGATCGGCAGCCAGCAGGTACTTCGCGAAGAAGAAGCCCTCTGACGGACTCGAACCGTCGACCCACTCCTTACCATGCGCCCCGATCGGCAACTGGTCGCACCGACGGCAACCGTTTTTACTTATTGAAGCCGTTTCAGAGTGTTGGCATTTGCCACCGGTTGCGACTGGTTTGCGACCGCTCTGCTCCCATAAATGCTCCATCCTCGGCGCGGCAATCTCTGATGGGAAGCCGGGTTTGAGGGCCCTGACGATCCCGAAATCGCACATCGCCCCTGTTTCTGTAGGGAGAGGGTCGAATTGGCTCGACACGCTTGCGGAGACGCACGAGGCGAAGCCCGGTTTCTCGTACCTTGGTGGAGAACTGCAAGGGCAGTGACCCGCGTTGGCGGAGCTGACTCGGTTCCTGAAACGTCGCCGGGCTGGAGTCGAAGGCCCTGGTCGCGGTTCCGAACCTACCGCGGCCATTGGGCGATTTCGCGCAGCAGCCGCCGGTCAGCTTACGCGTCGACGGTCTCACCTCTGAAGGCCGCCTCGATCGTGGCGACGTCGATCTTCTGCATGGGCATCATCGCGTCGAAGGCGCGCTTGGCCGCTGCGGTGTCGGGGCTGGTGGTGGCGTCGAGCAGAATGCGCGGCGTGATCTGCCAGGAGAAGCCCCACCGATCCTTGCACCAGCCACAGGCGCTTTCCTCGCCGCCGTTGTCGACGATCGCGTTCCAGTAGCGGTCGGTCTCGGCCTGATCCTCTGTCACCACCATGAAGCTGACCGCTTCGTTCGGCGTGAAGTTGGGGCCGCCGTTCAAGCCGACGAACTTCTGGCCGAGCACGCTGAACTCGACGGTCAGCTCGTTGCCCTCCTCACCATCGGGGTAGTCCGACGGTGCCTTGTGGGCGGCGCCGACCTGGCTGTCGGGAAAGACGGAGGCGTAGAACTCCGCCGCCTTGCGGGCTTCGCCATGGTCGAACCACAGGCAGGTGATCATCGTGTCAGTAGCCATTCCCAGTCTCCTTCCTCCGTGGATGGTGATGACCGCCCGGCGCCGGTTTCAGGCATCACACCTCGCCGAGTTCCCGGGTGGTCCGAAAGCGCGAGGGACGCGTTCACGATCATCTTGCGCATCTCGTCTCCTTCCGAGCCGGTCGTGGTTCAGACCGCCCCGCCCTGCGGAACTCATCGGTGTGCCTGAAGGAACAGTGCCTACGGGTTGCGACCCACTTGGCCACTTGGCCCCCATGCCGCTCCATGCGAGTGAGGAGCTCGACACGGTGCCCCCGGTAGCGCGGCCGCGGTGGCGACGTTCGCGCTCATCCATGGCGGTGGCGGGAGCGCGTGGGACTGGCACCTGGTTGCGCCTGCGTTGCGCGAGCGCGGGCACGAAGCTGTCGCGGTCGATCTCCCGATCGAGGACGAGTCCCGAGCCGATCGGGAGCGGGTCTCGGTTCCACGCCGAGCTGGGAATGATGCGCCGCACCGTAGATATGACCGTCGAGTTCACGCAGTTCGTGCGGCCGAGGCTGCTCGGCTTGACGTCGCGGTCAGTGATACGCGACGGCCGCGGACCAGCGATGCTCACCTCCGGGACGCTGACGTTCGAGCCGGTCCCGAACGGCACGCGGATGCGCTGGGCCTGGCAAGTCGAGACGCCGGGGCGAATGAAGATCCTCGCACCGGTGATCGTTCGGATGGGACGCCGCCAGGAACAGCGGATCTGGGGCAGCCTCAGCGGCTCCTGGAGGACCAAACGCGACCGGAGCCCTGAGAAGCTCTAACCGAATGACCCTAGCGGCGCCGGCGAGCGGCGATCGCCGTGGCGCCGGCGATGAGCGCGCCGTTGACCCACGGTCTGGGGTTACGAACGTCGGGCCGCTTCTGTAAGGACATCGGAAGGAAACCGAGGTGCAGGGCAGTTACTTCGCCGTCGGGTTTATGGCTGAACACGACGAGAGAGGTGCCCGACCCGAACCCGGAGAGATCGATGCGGAAAGCGTAAGGATCGTCGCGGTCAGGGTGGAGGCGAAGGCCTCTGCGCACCTTAGGGATCGGTATCTGCCCGCGAACGAGCCTGAGCTCGCGTCCCCTCCGGATTGAGGAACGCGAGCTTGAGGCGGGCTCGAGGAACTAGTGCGGCGTCGACTCCGGCTCGCCGACGTGGTGTGGAAGCAGCTCGCGAAGCTGGGGCCCGAGCGGCTTGTGGGAGTGCCCGCTCCGACCCGTGTAGAGGTCGAGCCTGAGGAACATCGGAACGAGCATGGCTGGCATCATCAGACCGTGCTCAAGGAGGGCGAGGTCACCCATCGGGACAAGGCCGAGCCAACCGAGAACGAGAAGGACGACCGCCAGCACAGGCATCGTCGCTGACATCTCGATCGTGGCCCGCCGGGGCATGCCGCGAAAGAGCATCCACGCCGTCATCGGCGCGGTCATGGTGAAGGTGACGACGACGACCGACAGCACCGGCAGGTCGCTGAACGGATCGGAGTATCCGAAGAGCCCGGCGATCGAGAAGTAGAGGAGATCGCCGATCGCGAAGCCGATGCACATCGGCGCGCACATCTCGAAGTAGTGCAGGAAGAAGTGCCCGGCCTGGCTACGGCGACTGAGAGGTGGGGCAAGCGCGGCGGTTGCCATCACAGCCTCCTTCGCAAAACGGTAAGAGCGCTGTATAGCGCGCCCCTGCGCCGCGCGAATCAGGAGTTCGATGCTGTCTCTGTCCGTGTAAACCCGCAGCCACGCCTTGATCGGGGGCTTCCCCGATGCGCGCGCCGCCGGTTAAAGACAGAGTGGTCGTAGTTCTAACGGAAGGTGATCGTCATGTCGGTGTACACGCATTCGGTGTCGCGGGCGGTCCCGGACGCCCTCCGGCAGCTGGCCTGGTACGCCCTCATCTGCGCCGTCGCGTTTCTGGTGCCATACCTCGGGGTTTCGGTGCTCGACCTCCAGCACGACGTCTTCTACCTCCTCTACTTCGCGGTCACGATCGCTCTCGTCGCGACCTACTTGCGGGTGGAGCGGGTCGAGGCGGCCGAGATCTTCCGGCGCCGTTGGCGCTGGAGCCTCGGCCTCGGCGTCGTCCTCGCCGTCTTCCTCATCTTCAACGTCTTCAACACCTCGGGCGCGACCGCCCGACCGCACGGCGCCTACTTCGCGTTCGAGCTGGCCTGGCGCGGTGTCGGCTACGGCGTGATTGACACGCTGCTGCTGACGATCTTTCCCTGCTTTGTCGCCTACAAGCTCCTGCACGGGCATGTGGCCGGTCTGAAGGGGAGGCTTCGGTTCACGGCACTGATGCTGCCGCTGGTGATCATCATCACCGCGACCTACCACCTGGGCTACCCGCAATACCGCCAGGACGGCATCAGCAGGCCCGAGACTGGCAACGTCCTGATCTCGATCCCGACCTTCGCGACCGTGAATCCCGTCGGCTCGATCGTCGCGCACGTCTCGCAGCACATCGCCGCCGTGACCCACGCGTACGAGTCGCGGATCTTCAACCCGCCGGTGACCAAGTCATGACGACGACCGCACAGGGACACGCGCGCGAGGCGAAGCCGCTGCTCGGGCTGCGCCAGCAGCCGGGCCGCCTCGTCCTCGCTCTCATGCGGACGCCGCGGCCGCTCTATCACCACGGCTGGGGACGGCTGCTCGATCACACGTTTCTGCTGATCGCTCACCAGGGTCGGAAGAGCGGTAAGCGCCGCGAGACGGTCGCGATGGCGCTGACCTACAACCCGGACACCCGCGAGGCCGTCGTCTTCTCGGCCTGGGGCGCGAACACCGAATGGATCCGCAACCTCCGCGCCCACCCCGCACTGGAGATCCAGATCGGACGCGAGTCGTACATTCCCGAGCAGCGATTCCTCTCCGAAGACGAGAGTGTCGCTGTGGCGGTGGAGTTCCGGCGCCGCCATCCGTGGCGGTTGCGCTTGTTCGCGGCGATTCTCGGCTGGGGGGATCTGAGCTCCGAGGTGGCGGTGAGGGAGTTCGTTCGCAGCCGCCCATTCGTGTCGTTCCGGCCGAGGCGCGCCGCCGCGTCCGCATCAGGCCTCTAGTGCCCCTGTAATTCGTGCATCGGCGGCGTCGACGCGGCGGCAGGCGATTGCCAGCGAGTCGGCGCTAGCCCTTGCGGGTCGAGGGCGGGCACGAGTCGCGACGATATCGGCCGTGACCGCGGCCGAGCCATTCACGGAGCCTCTCGTCGTCGCGGTCTGCTCGACAACGGACTCGCGGTCGCGTCCGCGAGACAAGGCGACCCGCTCACTCTGAGAGAAGGGGTCGAGATGCCCGTCGGCGAGGTCCGGTTGGTCTTCATGCCAGAGGAGCTCGCGCGCCTGGGTAGGCGCGACTGTCTTCTCAGCGTCGAGCGTGTTGGGAGCGCGAGAATAGGGCCATGTCGATTGGGCGCGCCGGCACGGCGCAGGTCGAGGGCGAGATCGTGATTAGGCGGCCGGTCGAGGAGGTGTTCGACTACGTCGCCGACGAGCGTCACGAGCCCAACTTCAACTCGCGCATGTCCCGTGTTGAGCTGCTTTCCCCGGAGCCGATCGGCGTCGGCTCTCGGTTCGGGGTCGAGATGACGATGATGCGCCGCGTGTTCGACATGACGGTCGAGTTCACCGCTTTCGAGCGGCCACGTCTGCTCGGTTCGACCTCGCGCTCGCTGCCGCGGGGAGGCAGGGGGCGGCCGCTGCTCACCGCGGGAAGCCTGACGTTCGACCCGGTTCCGGAGGGGACGCGGATGCGCTGGTCGTGGCGGGTGGAAACGCCGGGCGCGATGAGGCTGCTCGTGCCGCTTGTGGCGTGGATGGGTCGGCGGCAGGAGCGGCGTGTCTGGGGCAGCTTGAAGCGGCTCCTGGAGGAACAGGCGCCCATCGGGTAGGCGGGTAGGCGGCTGCGGGTTCATGCCTTGAGGTGTGTGTTGAAGAAGGAGACGATCCGACGGCGCGCGTCTTCGGCCGAGGGCTCGTGGTAGCCGCCGCCTGCGAACTTCCCCATCACCACGAACAGGATCGGCACGTCGGCAGGGTCGTGGTCGTTGAGGAACGCGTGGCCGGCGTCGGGATACTTCTTCACGTCGTGGTCGACGCCGGCCGTCGTGAGTGTCCGCTCCAGCCGGGCGGCGGTGCCCCGGTTCGCGCGATCCTTCGCTCCATAGCTGCCGACGATCGGACAGGCGTCGGCCAGGAACCTCTCGGCGTACAGGCCCTTCGGAGCTCCGACGCCGTAGTTCACGCTCGAGGCCGAGAACCCGTGGCCGGGGGCGAGCAGTAAGGCGAAACCGCCGCCGATGCAGAAGCCGATCACGCCGATCGTGCCGGTGCAGCCATCCTGCTCGGCCAGCCAGGTGCGCACGGCTTCCACCTCCTCGAACCCCTTCCTTGCTGGGCGCGCAAGTCGCGACCGATCGAGCGCAGGCAGGTCAGCTTTCTGCCCCAGGAGAACAGGTCGGGCGCCACGGCCAGATAGCCCTCGCTCGCCAGCCAGTCGGCCTGGTTTCTCAGGTCGTGGCTCATTCCCATCGCGTCGTGGATGACGACCACCCCCGGCCACGGGCCCTGGCCGGCAGGCGTAGCCAGATAGGCGGGCAGTTCGCCCCGCGGGGTGAGGATCATCACCCCGCCCAGCGCGTCCCCCCTGTCCCCGATGGGCGAAGGTCGAGCTCGCCTCACGGTGAGCTCAGGGGCTCGATGCGGAAGACCGGGTGCCGGTCGGCTTCGGCCGCGAATGCCTCGAGTGGCGAGTCCGGCGATGCGTCGAAGAATGGCCGGACTGTTCTGACCCGGCGAAGGTACTCGCGGAGCACGGGGGCGCTCTCCTGCGGGCCGACTTCGCTGATCTTGACCTGGTCGCGGTGCCGTCCGCGGCTGAGCGTCGCTCGACCGGCGGCGCGAACGTTGCGCACCCAGTTCACCTCGCCGTAAGGCGCGACCAGCCAGCGCTCGCCGTTCTCGACCAAGATCACCGGCGTCGAGTAGGTGCGGCCGCTTCGTCGCCCGGCCACGCTCAGCAGATAGGTGTGTCCGCCTGCGAGACCAAGGCGAAGCAGTCCCTTCACAAGCGAGTTGACCAGGCGGCGGGCAAGACCAAGCCGGTAGGCCTTCGTCATCGCCGAACGATCGCACAGACACCCAAGCGCCGCTTCTGCCGAAGCCGCTTCTTCTCTTACGAGTAACCCGAGCGGCGCAGGTCGGCGGCGACCAGTCGCAATGCGATCCGGCGGATCAGGTCGCTGAAAGGAGCGATCAGGATCCAGTAGCGCTTGAACCGTCGCAGGCTCTGCGGATCGGTCAGGGCGACCCGCGTCTCGATCGTGAGGATCGACGAGCTGGCCCCGTAGGGCTCGACTCGGAGGTTGAAGGCGATCTTCGCGAACCCCGGCTGATCGAAGTCGGCGAACGCGGCCGGCGCGACAGGCGGCCCGCTCGCCGCCCCGACCGCCTTCCAGGGACGACCGATCTGGCCGAACACGATCTCGACGGTCGGCTGCTCGTCGAGCAAAACCCAGCCGTAGCGGACCAGGTCGTCCAAGCGGAACGTCCGCGGAGAGTTCAGCCGCCGTCGGTGCCGCCCGCTCCCGCCTGCCGAGGCGGTCGGCGAGACGATTCGGCAGCGACCGAAGGCCGAGCAACGTCCGGATGATCGGGTCGCGAAACAGGTCGAGCTGGCGAGCCGCTCGGTAACAGTCTCTCCGGCCGAGCCGGCAGGACGCTCGCGTGCACCACCGAGAGGTCGTAGCGCGGCAGGAACCGATCGATCAGCAGCGACCCTGGCGTCACCCCGCGCTCAGGCATTGCCGGCCTCCACCGCTCCAGAGAAGACCTGATTCTCCCAGGGCCAGATCGCCTCCCTGAACGCGGCGAGCCGTTCCCGGCGCCACTGGAGGGGCACCTCGAGCAGCCGTCCCGCTGGCTTTGGCTCGGCAAGTCGACGCGAGGGCGTGCGGCCCACTGGAGAGTTAGTGGTTGGCGGCGTACGCGAGCGCCGAGGGTGTCTGGCAGCCGACGATCGCCGGGGCCTCGTGGATGAGCTCGTCGTTCGTCGAGGGCCTCGACCATGAACAGGGCGAAGTCGACGCGGCGCGTGAGATTGCTCTCGAGGATGGGGTCGCCGACGTGCCGGCTCCAGACGGGCAGACCCTGGCTCTCGCCTTCCTCGAGGTCGCTGCCGCGCACAACGGTCCAGCGTGTGTCGCTGGCGAAGATCCGCCGGCAGGCTTCGACCTGGTCGTCGAGGTCGGCGAAGCGGGCGAGGCGCGCGAGCGGGCCACCGATCTTCACCAGCGCCTTGAGCTTCCACGAGTACACGTCCTGGCCGTCGCGGGTGATGTGCCAGCCGCACGAGAAGACAAGCCGTGCGCCGGGAGGCGCGTAGTCGAGGACCGCCTGAGCCGTTCCGGTCGAGTAGCCATGGACGCCGCGCGGCGCGAGCACGACGAGCACGCCGTCGCATCCCGCGACCGCTCGTTCGATCACCGCGCGGTCGTCGGTCGCTCCCGGAACGACGGTGATGCGTCCCTTGAACACTTCGAGCTTCCCGACGCTTGCTTCCCGACAGACGCCAACGACCTCGTAGTCGCGATCGAGCGCGTGCTGCGCCATGTACTGCCCGAGCTTTCCGGAAGCTCCGACGATGCAGACCCTCATTGCGCTGTCCGATCCTCCTCTGACTTGTGTGCCATAGAGAAACGTGCGGCCGAATGTCGATCGTAGTTCTCTGACGAGTTGTCTAGCCTGCTACGACAACCTCTCGTTGAGAGAGGGGGTCGATCGATAGCGCGGCCTTTCGCTGAGCTGCGCTTCGCGTCCCGCTCTTGTTAGCGCGGCGCCCTGCTCGTCACCCGACGACGACCTCGAAACGAAGAAACCTGCCTACGAGCGGGTTTCCGGGTTTCCAAGTACGGGAGCGACGGGACTCGAACCCGCGCTTTGCCCCCCGCCATCGAGGTGAGGGCTGCGCGGCGAAGCGCCCGTATGCCGTAGGTGCGCGTCGTACGAATCTGGCTATCGTTTCCTGCGAGCGGAAGGCTCGGCTCTTCAAGAGCCCTGCGAGCTAGCCGACGGGACATCGCCGCCCTCGCAGGCGAGTCGTCTCGACTTCGCGAGACGCCATGGGTCCCGACGGAACACTCATGGCACCCCTACGGGACGTGGCTGCGCGGGTGTTTCGGCTGCACTGGTGGGCATGGCGGGCGTCTCTCGCAGTGGGACGTCCCGCAACCGCCAGGCGAGTGCAAAGGCGACGACCATGATCGAGGCCGCTGTCAGGAACACCGGGTGAAGCGCGGCGGCGACCGCTGCGACGTACAGCGAGTGGATCGCGGGTGGCAGGTGGTGGATGAGGGCAGGGCTCGTGTGCGTCGGCGCGTGCGCGCCAGGCGGGAGGCGATGCGCAAGCTCATGGCCGAGCCTGTTGGTGAAGATCGCGCCGAAGGCGGAGACTCCGATCGAGCCGCCGACCTGTCGGAACAGCGTCGCGCCCGAGGTGGCGACGCCGAGCAGCCGATAGTCGACCGCGTTCTGCGCGGCCAGAACGATTACCTGCATCACCATCCCCAGGCCGAGGCCGAGGATCAGCATGTAGGCCGCAGCGACTCCCGTCGTGGTCTCGACGCCGAGCGTCGACAGCAGGTACAGCCCGACTGTGGAGACGGCCGTCCCGGCGATCGGGAAGATCCGGTAGCGCCCGAAGCGCGAGATGAGGAATCCGCTGGCAGTCGACGTTGCGAGCACGCCGAGCATCATCGGCGTCATCAGCAGGCCTGAGCTGGTCGGGCTGTGGCCCTTTACGATCTGCAGGTAGAGCGGGAGGAAGGTGACCGAGCCGAAGAGCGCGACGCCGATGACGAACCCGATCGCGCTCGTCGTGCGGAAGGTCTCGTTGTGGAAGAGTTCTGGCGGCAGGATCGGCTCCGCCGCACGCGTCTCGACGAGCGGAAAGAGCGCGAGGAGTGCGACGCCTGCCGCGAGCATCGCGAGCATCCACGGCGTCGTCCACGGGTAGCTCGAGCCACCGAGGCTCGTGTACAGGATGACCCCTGAGAGCCCCGTGGCGAGGACGAGCGTACCGAGCAGATCGAGCCGGTGCCGTTCGGTCGTCTGTCGTGACTGGAAGGCGGTTGCGATGACCGCGAGCGCGACGGTGCCGAGCGGAATGTTGATGTAGAAGATCCAGCGCCAGGAGAGGTTGTCGACGAAGAAGCCTCCGAGCAGCGGGCCCGCGACCACCGCGACGGCGAACACGCCCCCGAACAGTCCTTGGTAGCGGCCGCGCTCTCGGGGCGCGACGAGGTCGCCGACGATCGCCATCGCCACGACGATCAGGCCTCCGCCACCGAGTCCTTGCACCGCACGGAACGCGATGAGCTGCAGCATGCTTTGGGCAAGCCCGCAGAGTGCGGAGCCGATAAGGAAGATCAGGAGCGCGACTTGCAGCACCCTCTTGCGTCCGTATAGGTCGCCGAGCTTCCCGTATAGCGGGCCGACGATCGTGGACGCGAGCAGATACGCCGTCACCACCCAGGAAAGACGGTCCAGACCTCCCAAGTCGCCGACGATCGTCGGCAGTGCCGTCGACACGATCGTTTGGTCGAGCGCCGCGACGAAGAGGACGAGGAGGAGCGCCCCGAAGATCAGGCGCCGTCGGTTCCCTGTCGTCTCAGTCACGGACGTCCGCTCCTGCGTTGCGCAACCGCGTCTTGACGTGGAGCGTCGTGGGGGGACGGATCATCCCGAGCTTGCCGCTGGTCATGCCGAGCTTTCGCTGGTCGACGGTCGTCGTCGCTTCGATCTCGAGCGTCTCGTCGGCCTGCTGCGCTGTGGCGGCGAACTCGAGCGGCACGACCTTTCCTGCGGCTTCGAGGTTGCCGACGATGTGCAGGGTTCCGTCCGTCAGGTGATCGACCCGGTTCGAGGTGAAGCGCACCTGGGGGTGCCTCTCGGTGTCGAAGAAGTCACCTGAGCGCAGATGCTCGTCGCGGGTCGCCAGGCCGGTGTCGATGCTGTCGGCGTCGATCGTCAGGTCGATCGTCGTGCCTTCAGGGCCGATCTCGTAGGCCCCGTCGAAGCGGTCGAAGCGGCCGTGAACGGTCATCAGGCCCCAGAAGGTTCGGACGGAGAACTCGAGGGATGTGTCGGCGGGATCGACGGTCCAGTACGTCGCAGCAGTCGTCGCCTCGTGAATTGCCGTTGCCGTCATCGCATCTCCTTGGTGTGGAATTGCGACAAGACTGCCGAGTGGCGCTGCCAGGCGAATGCCTCGACCCGGGCTCCTGCTGCCACGACCGTTGGCCCTGCCACCCGGGGCCACAGGCGACGAGTCATGCAACCCCTTCACCACCGACCGAGGTCGGGCTCGACGCTATTCCTGCGTCTGTGCCCGGTGTCTGTGCGGAAGCAGCGTCTTCATCTGCTCGAAGCCGAACGCCCAGAGCATGACCACGACGCCGAGGAGCACGTTCCAGAGCGTGATGACCGAATCCTGAGTGATCGAGAATGCAGCGACGTCGTGGCTGGATGCGTAGTGGCTCAGCGTCGCGACATCGAGTGCCTGCGTCTGTCCGACGCCACCGGGTGTGATCGCGAAGAGCTGGGAGAGCATGTGCGACGACGCGACGAGGAACACGGTGTAGAGGGTGACGGGGATCTGGAACGCCGCCATGAAGACGACGTTCACACCGACGCGGCAGCAGTACGAGCCGGCTGAGGGCAGCGCCACCTCTCGCGCGTAGCGACGCCAGTCGCCGAAGATCCGAGCGCCCTGCTTCGCCTTGCGCCACTCGCCCAGCACGCGCGGCTTCAGCCGCGGCCAGACGAGATACACGATCCCGCACGCCGCGAGGAGCACGAGAGCCACGAGCCACGGACGCGACGCGAAAAAGCCTCCGGCCTCGTTCGACGGTGATCCCTTCGACACGGTCCGTGGCTGGAAGACGACCGCGACGACGACGATCAGCACGCTGACGCCGAGGAAGAAGACCGACTCGACGACCGTCGCCACAGCCAGCCCGGAGGTCGTCGATCCCGGAACCGTCGTGCGGAGGATCCCGATCATCGCGGCCGTCCCGCCCTGCGCAGGCACGACCGCGTTGATCGCGGTCCCGCCTTGCGAGGCGCCCCAGGCGGTCTTGAATCGCACGCCGCTCCTCGGGTACGACGCGCGGAGGATGTTCCGCCAGACCAACCCGATGAGCCCCGATTCGGCCGTCTTCAGCGCGAGCGCCAGGACGAGCAGATAGGGCGAGATGTCGCCCATCCGCTCCACGACGTTGACGATCCAGTCCCAGACATCGCCGAGCACGGCCGCGAGGATTCCGGGCACCATCAGAACAGCGCGGGCGTCGGGCGTCGGGTGGTGCTCTGCGGAGCCACCTGTCCGGTGTTGAGCAGTTTCAGCGTGAGGAGAGCGCCGAAGACGAAGCCGCCGACGTGCGAGAAGAAGGCGACGCCGCCGCCGTTCGCCGAGGCGGAGGCAAGGCCGAAGTTGCCCTCGACGAGCTGGTAGAGGAACCAGGCGCCGAGGTAGACCCAGGCCGGGATCTTGACGATGAAGATCAGGACGAGCGTGCGGATGCGCGCGGTCGGGTAGAGGACGAAGAAGGCGCCGAGGACGGCGGCGATCGCGCCGCTTGCCCCGAGATTGGGGACACGGGCTGCCGCCGCCGTGCCGAAGAGCAGGGTGACGGCGGTTTGCGTCATCGTCGCCGCGAAGCCGCCGGCGAGGTAGAAGCCGAGGTAGCGGATGTGACCGTACGCGTCCTCGACGTTCTTGCCGAAGATGGCGAGGAAGAGCATGTTGCCGAGGATGTGGTCCCAGCTTCCGTGCATGAACAGCGCGGTGAACCAGCTCACCACCCACGGCTCGGGGGCGTCGCATGCGTTGGTGACGCTGCACGGGTAGAACGAGGCGTGGTAGACGGCAGAGTCGAGCTGCGGCAGCTCGTAGAGGAGCCAGACCGCGAAGTTGGCGGCAATCAGCGCGACGTTGACGACCGGGAACCGTCGCGGGTGGAGTCCGTCGGAGAGCGGCAGCATCGCGACCCTCCCTACTCCCTGACCATCGGCTTCGTCCGCGTGAACGGGTCGTCGCCGGTCGCTCCGAGGGCGGTGATCATGCCGTGACGAGGGTCGCGGGCTTCGCCTTCGGCGCGTCAGCGGCCGTCGGCACGAGCCCTGCCGCCGCGTACGCCTCCGGTCCTTCGAGCGACTCCGCCCGGTAGAGCGCCTCTGCGAGCGAGTCGAGGCGCGCACGGTTGTCGCTGAGCAGCTGCACCGCCTCGTCGTGCGCCTCCCCGACGATCCGCCGCATCTCGTCGTCGATCCGCTGCCTGGTCCGCTCGGAGACATCCGAGACGCCCGGCATCAGGCCGGACCCGTCGCCCTCCTGCGGCAGGACGGAGAGGAACCCGACCTCGTCGCTCATGCCGAAGCGGCCGACGATGTTGCGCGCGAGCTGCGTCGCCTGCCGGATGTCGGACTCCGCGCCGGTCGTCTCGTCGCCGTAGACGACCTCCTCGGCCGCACGCCCGCCGGTGGCGACCTTGATGCGGGCGAGCAGGCTTTGCTTGTCGTAGTTGAAGCGGTCCGCGTCGGGGGCGGACACGGTCACGCCGAGGCTCATCGTGCGCGGGATGATCGAGATCTTCCGCACGGGGTCCGCGCCGGGCGCGAGCATCCCGACGAGCGCGTGGCCCGCCTCGTGGTAGGCGGTGCGCCGTTTGTCGGCCTCGCTCAGCAGCAGCTTGCGCTCCGTGCCGAGCACGATCTTCTCGAGCGCGTCGCTGAAGTCCTCCATGTGGACTCGCTCCTGCGTGCGGCGCGCGGCGAGGAGGGCGGCCTCGTTTGCGAGGTTGGCGAGATCTGCGCCGACCATTCCGGCCGTCGTCGCCGCCAGCGCGTCCAGCTCGACGTCGGGCGCGAGCGGGATGCCGCGGGTGTGCACGCGCAGGATCTGCTCGCGGCCGTGCTTGTCGGGTGCCTGAACCGGGACACGGCGGTCGAAGCGTCCCGGTCGGAGCAGCGCTGGGTCGAGCACGTCGGGGCGGTTCGTCGCCGCCAGGACGATGACACCGGTGGTCGCGTCGAAGCCGTCCATCTCGGTCAGGATCTGGTTGAGCGTCTGCTCGCGCTCGTCGTTTGCGCCGCTGAAGACGCCCGAACCGCGCGAGCGGCCGATGGCGTCGATCTCGTCGATGAAGACGATCGACGGCGCTGCGGCCTTCGCCTGCGCGAACAGGTCGCGCACGCGCGACGCGCCGACGCCAACGATCATCTCGACGAACTCGGAGGCCGACATCGAGAAGAACGGCACGCCCGCCTCGCCGGCGACCGCGCGCGCGAGCAGCGTCTTGCCGGTTCCCGGCGAGCCGCTCAGGAGCACGCCGCGGGGGATGCGCGCGCCGAGCTTGCGGTACTTGCCCGGGTCGCGGAGAAAGTCGACGACCTCGGCCAGCTCGTCCTTCGCCTCGTCGATGCCGGCGACGTCCGCGAACGTCACCTGCTCCGTCGTCGGCGCGTACTTCTTCGCCTTGGCGCGACCGAAGGAGAACATGCTGCCGCTGCCCGACTGCCGCATGATCCAGTACCAGAGGCCGAAGAACAGGAGTGTGGGGCCGATGCCCGCGAGCAGCGTCTCCCACCACGGCGTCCCGGGCGGCGCTTTCGCCGTGATCACGACACCCTTCTCCTGCAGCAGGCTGTCGAGTGTCCTCGTGTCGGCGAAGTCCGGCACTCGGGTCGAGAACTCCGTCGTCGGTCTGGCGTTCTCGTCGCGTGCGGGGTAGCGGATCGCTCGCTTCAGCGTTCCACGGATCGCGGCGTCCTGCGCGGTCACATGCTCGACGTTGCCCGCCCGCACCTGCGCGAGGAACGTGGGCGAATACGGGATCGCGACTCGCGGACGCGCGGCCGCCGAGTAGAAGAGGAGGACGAGCGTCCAGTTGATCGCCAGAAGCAGCAGGAGGGCGGCGATCTCGCGCCAGCCGATCCGAGGCTTCCTCTTCGGCGGCCCGGCTTGCGTGTTGTCGTCGGTCGACGAGTCCATCACGGTCTCCTTCGCCATCGGCACCGACGCGAGCATGTGCCGCCTCGATGCCACCCGAGTGCCAACTGCGCCCCACTGGATGCCAGCGCTGGAGCGTGCAAGACTCGTTGCGGGAAGGCGAGGTCGCGGATGCAGGAACTACTCGAGATCCGGCTGCTGGGCCCCTTCGAGGTTCTCGCGGGTGGGAGCCTCGCGGACGTGGGGGGCTCGAAGCGCCAGGCGCTGCTCGCGATGCTCGCGCTCCGGAACGGCCGGGTGGTCCACGTCGACGCGCTCGTCGACGGTCTGTGGGGCGAGGAGCTCCCATCCTCCCCGCGCAACGCGCTCCACCACCACATCGCACGGCTCCGGGCCGCGCTGGGCGAGGGGTCGATCGCCGGCTCGGCCGACGGCTACGCGCTGAAGAGCGCGCGTGTGGATGCCGCGCGGTTCGAGGAGCTGCTCGCAGAGACGCGCGGCGCGGCGCGCGACGGCGACGTGCATGCCGCAAGGGACGCGGTGACGTCGGCGCTCGAGCTCTGGCGCGGGCCGGCGCTGCAGGGTTTGACCGGCACACCGTGGCTCGACGCCGAGGCGCGGCGGCTCGAGACGCTGCGCGTCGATGCGCTCGAGGAGCAGTTCGAGGTTGCGCTCGCGCTCGGAGAGCACCGGGAGCTGGTGGCGACGCTTTCCTCTGCGGTCGCGGACAACCCGTTCCGGGAGCGGCTGTGGGGTCAGCTGATGCTGGCGCTCTACCGTTGCGGCCGTCAGGCGGAAGCGCTGGAGACCTTCCAGGAGGCGCGGCGCGTGCTCGCCGAGGAGCTGGGACTCGAGCCGGGCCCCGAGCTACGGCGGCTTCAGGAGGCGATTCTCGCCCACGACCCCGCGATTGCCGCGGTTCCGGTCGATCGCAGGCGGCGCGGCAACCTGCCGGCGCCTTCGACCTCGTTCGTGGGACGCGAGGACGAGCTCGACCAGGTCGCGGCCCTGCTGCACCTGCACCGCCTGGTGACGCTCACGGGGCCGCCCGGCGTGGGCAAGAGCCGGCTCGCGGTCGAGGCGGCCCGCTCCCGCGAGAGCGAGTTTCCGGATGGCATCTGGTTCGTCGACCTCGCGCGCGCGCGCGACACGGCAGACGGCGTTCGACTCCTCGCGAGCACGGTCGACGTGCGGGGCCGCGACCCGCTCGCGGGCGTGGCGTCGCTGCTTCGTGCCTCGAGCGCGCTCGTCGTCCTGGACGCGTGCGAGGACGTGCTCGACGAGGCGGCGCACATCTCGGCGACGCTGCTCGCGGAGTGTCCCGGACTGCGGATCCTCGCGACGAGCCGCGAGGCTCTTCGCGTGGCCGCCGAAGCACGCGTTCCCGTCGCGCCGCTCGGTGGGGCCGCATCAGGGCTCTTTCTCGAGCGCGTCCGCGCGGCGCGGCCCGGATTCGAGCCCGACGGAGACGATGTCGCTCTCGCGGTGGAGATCACGCAGCGGCTGGACGGGCTGCCGCTTGCGATCGAGCTGGCCGCCGCGCGGGCCAACGTGCTGGGGCTGAGAGAGATCTCGTCGATCCTGCAACGGCGCGCTGCGCTTCTGCGGGACGGCTCCGCGAGCGACCCGAGCCGCACGGCGCTCCAGGATCTCGTGGACTGGAGCTACGACCTCTTGCACGGGGACGAGAAGACGCTGCTCCAAGAGCTCGCGGTGCACCGCGGGGGCGCGTCACTCGAATCGCTCGCCGCAGTTGCCGCTCAGCGCAACCTGAGCGAGGCGACGGTCGCCTACCTCGTCGCGGCCCTGGCCGACAAGTCGATCGTCTCGACGTCGTTCTCGGGCGGGACGGCCCGGTACGACATGCTCGACACCGTGCGGGAGTACGTGCTCGAACACCTCCGGGAGAGCGGGGGGCTCGACGCCGCGCGCGAAGCGCATGCCCGTTACTTCGCGGCGCTCGCCGAGGAGGCGTGGGCCGGCCTGCGGGGTCCCGAATGGCTGGATTGGGAACGGCGCCTCGAGCGAGAGAACGACAACTTCTGGGCGGCGCTCGCGTACGCGCAGGATGCGTCCGATGCCGGCGTCGCGACGCGCCTGGGCACGCTCGGGTGGTACTTCGCGCTGGCGGAGCGCGTGTCGGAGGGGCGCCGCTTCCTCGATCTCGCGCTGTCGGTGATCGGCGACGACGCGCCGGCGGAGGCCCGGATCGAGCTGCTGGCCGTGTTCTGCTACCTCGCCGCCGAGGAGCTCGATCTCGAGGCCGCCCTCGCGGCCGGCGAGCACGCGGTCTCGCTCGCCGGTCCCGTCGCGGCGCCGAGGCAGCTCGGGCTCGCGGAGCTGACGCTCGCCCTCGCCCTTGCGCAGTCCGGCGACCAGGCACGGGCGGAGGCCATGGTGCAGGACGCGTATGCGACGCTCGAGGCGGCGGGCGACTCGTGGGGTGCGGCGGCGAGCTGCCTCATCCGCGCGACCGGCGGCGCGCGCGCCGGTGACGTCGCGACCGTCGCGGAGATGGCCGCCGCAGTCCACTTCCATTCGAAAGCGGTCAGGTACGACGCGTTCGAGGTCCCGGCGTTGCTGCTCGATGCCTGGGTGGCGGAGCGGCGGCACGAACGCACGGCCGCGACGGATGCGTACCGGCGGGCGCTCGAGCTCTCCGGACGCGTCGGGTTCGGCGACCACGCGGCGTTCGCGCTTTCCGGGCTCGGCTCGATCGCGCTCGAGGACGCGAACCTGCGCGAGGCGGAGCAGCTCCAGCGGCAGGCACTCGCGACCGCCGAGGCGGGACGGGCGGCCTGGGCCGCCGCGCACGCGCGCGTCCACCTCGGGCGCATTGCCGCAGCGTCCGGGGACGAGGACGCCGCCGAACGGCGGTATCGCGAGGTGCTCGACTGGTCGGAGACGCAGCAACCACACCAAGCGCGCGAGAGCCTGTTCCTCGCGCTCGCAGGCAGCCCGACCACCGCGGCGCTGCTCGGGCTCGCCGAGATCGCCGAGAGCCGCGGCGACAGCGCCTCCGCGGCCGAGCTCCGCGGGCGCGCGGGCCTCGCGCTCGCCTGAGCGCCACCTGGCAGAACCGCCGTCGGGCATGGCAGAGCGTTGGCATCGGCTGCCGCGAGCCTCTGAGTCGACACAGACAGAAGGACAGGAGGCTCGAATTGAGCACGATCACGATCGAGGGCCAGCTCGCGGAGGCGCATCGGCGGATCGCCCTCTTGCGGGCACGCGCGACCGCAGGTGCTGCGGGCCGCGCGCTGCCGCGGATCCGGCGTCACCTCGACGCGCTTTGCGAGGAGGAGGCATCGGTTCGTGACGCGGCTCGCCATGCTCCGGACGAGGTCGAGGAGAAGCTCGCGCAGCTGACGACACGGCTCGACGTCGCCGAGCATTCGCTGGCTGCAGACGTCTCGGACGACTGGACGGAGTTCGCCGCCGCCGTCGAGGCAGAGCTCGACGGTTGGGACACGTACCTCGAGCGGCTGCAGACGTCCGTCGCCGCCAAGGCGTGGAAGGCACGCGAGCGCGCCGAAGCGGCAATCGGCGACGTCCGAACGCACCGCATCGCCGTCGGAGAGACCCTCGCGCAGGCCCACGAGGCGGGTGGCAACACCCTCGAGGACGCGAGGAAGCGGGTCACCGATGCCCGCGACGAGCTCGGAAAGAAGGCCGACGCATTGTCGGCGAAGCTCAACTGAAAGGAGCACGAGATGAACCTCGAAGCACAGCTGGACGAGGGCGAGCGGACACTCGCCCGCCTCTGGAAGGTCACGGCGCTGAGCGGTGCCCTGGCGATCGCATTCGCCGTCGTCATCCTCATCTGGCCGAGCATCGGTCTGACGACGCTGATCGCGCTGTTCGGCGCCTTCGCGCTGGTCACCGGTCTCGCGACGATCGTCGCGGCGGTCCGGTTGCCAATCGAACGGCGTCAGCGCGTCTGGCTGGTCGTCCAGGGCCTGCTCGGAGTCGCGGTCGGTGTCGTCGTCTTCGTCTGGCCCGACCTGTCGGCGTTGGGGCTGCTCTACGCGATCGCCGCGTGGGCGATCGTGATGGGCCTCTGGGAGATCGGTCTCGCGTCCGAACTGCCGCTCACCGGAAGGCGCGCACTGTTGCTCGGGCTGTGCGGGGTGCTGTCGATCGCGTTCGGCGCCGTCATGTTCGCCAAGCCGGGAGCAGGAGCAGTGGCGCTGCTCGCGCTGATCGGAGCGTTCGCCCTCGTGAGCGGCATCATGCAGATCACGTTCGCGATCGAGCTCCGGCGCGTCGTCGGCGAGCTGGAGCATCGCGTCCGGCCGCGCACGACCCCCACGCCAGCGATTCACGGGTGAGAGCGACGGAGCCGGTGAGAGCGGTGGGCACGAAGGAGCAACGGCTGCAGGTCGGCCGCACCTTTGGCGCCCGCCGCTCGAGCCGTAGGACCGGCAAGATCAAGAGCTGCTCGAGCTCTCCCGTCAGATCCTCGACCTGACCAAGGCGATCCACGCGGTGACGACTCCGCCGCCGACGGAGAAGTAGACCAATCGTCGCCGGCGCGGCGTGAGCCGGCGACCCTCGCCTCGACAACGCCTTTTCGTGGTCGCGCGTCGGACGGCGCGCATGTGCCGCTTCCCCAGGTCTGCCGCCGCCCGATGCGACCGCCGCACCTGGGTTCCCCCTTCGACTCGGTGCCGGCCGCGCTGGCAGTGGCGGGGCGCGCGGTGGCATCGGTTTGGCATCGACGCGAGCGAAGGTCTGGTCGTACCCGATGTTCGATCGAAAGGAGTGGGCATGGCCAAGGAAAATGTGGTGGTCGTCCGGTTCACGGAACCGAGCAAGGCCTACCAGGCGCTGAGCGTCCTCAAGGACTGCGACGCCGAGGGCCGCATCGGGCTCGAGTCCGCGGCGGTCGTGGAGCGGACCCGCGAGGGCGAGCTGTACATCCCGGAGAGCGCCGACAACGTCGGCCCGGTCGGCACCGCGAGCGGCTCGCTGATCGGGATGCTGGTCGGAGTCCTCGGTGGGCCGGTCGGCGTGCTGCTCGGCTGGGGCGCCGGCGCCGCGATGGGCGGGGCGTTCGATGTCGATCGCGCCATCACCTCCGACGAGGCGCTCACCGTCCTCGGACGGGCGATTCCGCCGGGCTCGACGGCCGTGATCGCGGACGTCGAGGAGCCGGCGGCCGAGGTGATCGACGGCGAGATGACCAAGCTCGGAGGCGAGGTCACCCGCCGCTCCGCCGCCGAGGTCATGGTCGAGCTCGACGCGGCCGAGCAGGCCGCCGAGGCCGCTGCGCGCGAAGCGCGGCGGGCATTGCGCGAAGAGCGCAAAGCCAAGCTGACCTCCGACGTCGACGCCCACGTCGGGAAGCTGAAGGAGAAGCTCCACGTCTCCTGACGACCGAAACTCCCCGCCGCCGGCTCTCGCCGGCGGCGGGCGAGGTCGGCGACACCAGGAGGACACCGGTGATGCACACCGCTCCCTATGAAGAGCAGCTGACCGCGGCGGGTTCCTCCACGCACGCCCGGCAGGGACGTCGTCGAGAAGTCGAGGTCTCGGTGTCGGTCCGGACGATCCTGCTGATCACCGGGGTCGTCGCGACCGCCTGGGCGCTTTCGTCGATCGCCAGCGTCCTCCTCGTCCTCTTCGTCGCCGTCTTCAGCGTCGCAGTGCTCTCGCCGGTCGCGAGCGCAATGGAGCGGCGGTTGGGCTGGAGCCGGACGCTGTGCTCGGTATTCCTCGTGCTGTCGATCGCGATCGTCATCGGTGCCGTGGCGCTCGTGGTCACACAGGCACTCGTCGGCGCAGTACGCGATCTCAGCGACGACCTGCCCCGGATCGTCGACCAGGTCAAGCACAGCGATCTCGGGAACCTCGTCAACGCCCGCGGCGACTCGCTCGACACGTTGCGCGAGCACGTCCCCGAGATCACCGGCGGGGTGGCCAAGGTATCGGGCGGCATCGCGGACGTCGGCGTCTCCGCCTTCGGCGCGGTGACGCTCGCCTTCTCGGTCGTCTTCCTGACGCTGTTCGGGCTCATCGACGAACCCCGCCTGCGCCACTGGATCGCCGGCCTGTTCTACCGAGGCGACCGCGAGCGCGTCCTCCAGGTCAGCGATCGCATCATCCAGACCACCTCGCGCTACATGCTCGGCAACCTGGCCATCTCTCTGATCTGCGGCACCGTCTACGGCGTCACCGCCGCGATCCTCGGCGTTCCGTACCCGCTCGCTCTGGGCGTGATCGCGGGGATCCTCGACCTCATCCCCAACATCGGGGCCACCATCGCCGGCGTCATCGTCGCGATCGTCTCGCTCTCCGTCGGCCTCGGAGCCATGATCATCTTCCTGGTCGTGATCGTCGTCTACCAGCAGATCGAGAACTACATCCTCCAGCCGACGATCATCGGCAAGGCGGCCCGGATCTCGGGCTTCACCGTGCTCGCCAGCGTGCTCGTGTTCGGAGCGCTCTTCGGAGTCATCGGGGCGATCATCGGCGTACCGATCTCGGCGGGGATCCAGATCGTCCTGGAGGAGCTCACGGCCGCCAGAAGGGCTCGCATCGCCGCCTCGGACGCCGCCGCGTAGGTTCCGCTCTGGCTCGGGGCCCAGGTAGGCGATGAGCGCGGACGCGAGCGTCGATCAGCGGGATGTGGCGTTGGCCTGGTAGTAAACGAGGGGATCAGTCACCGATGACAAACCGGCGCACCAAGAAGCGCCAGCAGAGCAGGGCTACCGCGACGGGGCCGATGAACCCGAGCAGCCAGAAGGCGGTCGGCGTGTCGATCTGATCGACCATCCACCCGAAGTTCATGCCGAAGAATCCGGTGATCAACGTGAGCGGCACGAAGATCGTCGCCACGACGCTCACCACAAACGCACGCTCGTTCATCTGCAGATCCAGCAGCATCGCCACCGCGCTCAGGGACGCGTCGATCGCGGCCAGCAAGCGATCGACGTGCTCGTACAGACGGTCGAAGTAAGGCTCGTGCGTGTCGAAGCCGCGGAGCGCTCTGATCTCCACGGCGATTCGTGCGAAGACGGCCTGCTCGGCACCGACGCGGCGCCGCATTGTCGCGAGCCTCGGGCCGGTCTCGCGCAGCGTCGTCCTCGACGGGACGCGCCGGCCGTCCTCCTCGGCCCACGCGATGCCGATGGCGTCCAGCCTTCGCTCGATCTCCGCCAGCGCGTCAGAGGTAGTCGCGAGCATCGCCTCGAGCACCGCGTAGACGACGTATGGTGTGCTCCGTTCCTCCGTCAGCTCGGGAGCGAGGACTGCAGGCAGCGAGATTCGCTCCTCGTGAAGCGTCAACAGGTAGTCGCCGGTGACCAGGACCTGGACTTCAACGGGTCGTCGTCGGCATGTGGCCTCTTCGGCAGGCGCCTCGGACTCGACATAGCAGCGGAGTGCGAAGACCACGGACTCTCGGTCGGCGTGGAACGTCCGTGAGGTGGAGGCGTCGCCGGAAGAGGCCAGAGCCCGCAGGGCGCGCTCGGGCATCCCGAGCGCATCCACGAGATCATCACGGCTCGTCTCTCTGAGCGAGACGTCGAGCCAGAAGAAGCGCCCCTCCCGGCGCAGCGCAGCGACACGCTCTCGCCCGGCGGCGTCGAGTCCGAAGAGCATCTCGGTCACCGCCCGTGCACACTACGGTTGCCTCAGGACGCTCACCGTCGGAGGGCTTTGCAATGACCGCCTTCGCCGTGGACGCTGTGCTCGCGGCCCTCGCCGACTCCGTGATGCCCGAGGCATACGTCCAGGGCGGGCCGCTCGTCGCCTTCGCCACGAGCGGTGGCTTCCTCCTCGCCTACGCGCTCACGCTCGACTGAGACGCGAATCCGGCTGTCGCCCGCGACCCGCCAGTAGCGGCGCACGGCAGCGAGATACGCATGACACGGCAGCGGAATGGCAGCCGCCGCCGGGATGCTGGGGGCAACCCGATGAGAAAGGACAAGCGATGAGCACCACACTCACCCAGCCGACGCAGACGGCGGTCGAGCGATGGACGGTCGATCCAAGCCGGACGATCGTCGAGTTCGAGGTCGAGCACCTATGGGGCCTGCACACCGTGCACGGCCGCTTCACTCGATTCGACGGCTCCTACGTTCGCGGACCGGCAGGCACGGTGATCGAGCTCACGATCGACGCCGCGAGCATCGACACGGGTAACGCCGAACGCGACAGCCATCTTCGGTCGTGGGACTTCTTCGACGTCGTCCCGAACCCGCAGGTGCGGTTCACGTCGACGGACGTGACGGGACTCGGCAACGGCCACGTCCACGTGCGCGGCGAGCTGGAGGCGGCCGGCAGGTCCGTTTCCCTAGAGTTCGACGCCTCGGTGCTCTTGGTCGGGGCCGAGCTCGAGATCGAGGCGGCGACGACGGTCGACCAGCGCCGGTTCGGTATGAGCGACGGCCCGCTCGGCAACATCAGGCCGCCTGCGAAGGTGCACGTGAAGACGCGCCTCGTCCAGGAGGGAGGTGCGTGATGATCGCGCGTGTACTCGAGGGAGAGATCGATGCAGTGCGAATGAGCCTCGACGACGCTGTCGACGCCGTGCGCGATTCGGTCGTGCCCGCTCTCCGTGCCCAGGAGGGCTACCGGGGCATGTACCTGCTTGTCACGGACGAGGGTAAAGCGCTCGCGATCTCGCTCTGGTCGACCGAGGAAACAGCCGAGGCCGGGGTCGCCGAGAGCCGTCCGCTCTACGAAGACCAGATCGAGCGTTTCACGGCCATCTACCGGGCTGCGCCCGGTCGCGAGACGTACCGCGTCGCGCTGGCCGATGTGTGATGAGACTCGAGCTCGGAGCCCGGGTCGCTCGTCCAGCGCTGGCCGACGGCGAGCCCGAGCGTGCTCGCTGACGGCAGCGGCCGTGTGCGGCGTGGCAGCGGCTTGGCAGCAGCGCGCGACAGAGTCGCATCGACACATCGAACGAAGGGAGGAGCAATGGCTACGGAGAACGTCGTCGTCGTTGGGTTCAAGGAGCCCAGCAAGGCTTTTCAGGCACTCACCGTGCTCAAGCAGTGTGATGCGGAGGGTCGCATCGAGCTCCACTCCGCGGCTGTCGTCGAGCGCACGGCGACGGGCGAGCTGCGCACCCCCGAGGGCGCCGACAACGTCGACCTCGTCGGGACGGTGAGCGGCTCGCTGATCGGGATGCTCATCGGAGTTCTCGGCGGCCCCGTGGGCGTCCTCGTGGGCTGGGGTGCAGGAGCGCTGATGGGCGGAGTGTTCGACATCGCCCGCGTCGAGAAGTCAGACGAGGCGCTCGTCGCCCTGGGCACGGCGATTCCATCGGAGTCGACCGCTGTGATCGCAGGTGTGGCGGAGCCGGCCGTCGAGGTGATCGACGGCGAGATGGGCAAGCTCGGCGGCGAGGTGACGCGCCGTCCGCTCGCCGAGGTGTTGGACGAGCTCGATGCGGCCGAGGCGGCCGCCGATGCCGCCGCGCGGGAAGCGCGGAAAGAGCTGCACCACCAGCGCAAGGCCGAGGTGTCCGCAGACCTCAACGAGCGTGTGGGAAAGCTGAAGGAGAAGCTCCACGTTTCGTGACCACCGCAAGTGCCCGTCGCCGGCTCTCTCGCCGGCGACGGGCAGCGGTGGGCCGTCTGATCCGGGCCTGGCCAGAGGGTGAGCGATGAGCGCCGGTCTTATCAACAGCATCGTCGCGGTTGTCACCCTGGCCGGACTTGCCGGGTTCCTCTACCGGCCGAAGGTCCAGGAGTCGGGTACCTACAAGGCGACGGTGGTGCCCCTCGCCGAGATCATGGACGTCGGCTTCATCGTCTTCTCGCCGGTCATCATCCTCCTGTTCGGCTACTACGCCACCTGGGCGATGCTCGGGCTCTGCGTGCTCGCGATCCTCACCGGCTTCGCGATCTCCTACAACATCGAGAACTACGAGCCGCTGATCGGCAAACCCGATCCGCTGCACGGGTGGAACTCCCTCGCGCTCTGGGCGCTGCTCGCCGCCTCGGTGGTGAACGTCGCCTATTACGCGCAGCTGCTGATGACGTTGGTGTGGCTGCCCTTGGGCCTCTACTCGCCCGGACTCGTCACCGCGACCGCCGCACTGCTGCTCTGCATCCTCACGATCTACGGATTCGCAAAGGGCTTGATGGCGCTCAACGAGCTGGGCAACAAGACCACCGCGTTCAATGTGGCGGCGATCGTCGCGGTTCTCGTCGCCTTCGCCGTCTACAACGTCCAGCGGCTGGTCGGCGGCGACTTCGACTTGCCTCACTTCAACGCCGCCGACAATGAAGAGGCGTTCCGCAAGCTGCTCGGACTCTTCGTGCTCGTCCAAGGGTTCGAGTCCTCCCGGTACATCGGCGCGTACGTCTCCGCAGACGAACGGGTCAAGACGATGCGCTCCGCTCAATACATCTCGTCGGCGGTGTACGTCCTGTTCGTCGCCTTCTCGCTGATCCTCTTCGCCACCGTCAAGGCTCCCAACAACGTGACGGCGATCTTCGAAGTCTCCAAGCAGGTCAGCGTCTTTCTGCCGTTCCTGATCATGGCCGCGGCGCTCGGCAGCCAGTTGTCTGCGATCGTGAACGACACCGAGACCCGGACCGAGATGATGGCAGGGCAGGTCGGCGAGCGGTTGCCCAGGCCGTGGACGTTCCCGCTGTTCTTGGTGCCGGCGATTCTCGTGGTGCTGCTCACCGAGGTCAGCTCGGCAGTAGCGCTCGCCTCGCGGGTGTTCGCCGCCTACTACCTGTCGGAGGCGCTGATCGCTGGGCGGCTCGCCTGGCGGGCCGAGAGATGGGCCTGGGTCGCCTTCTTCGCGGGCATCGCGTTGGCGATGGCGGCGGTCGCAGTCCTCGGGCTCCCGAGCTGAGCCGGGCAGGGATCGCTCGAGAATGGGTGAGGTGTCCCCGGCACCGAGCGAGCACCAAGGCGTAACGCACGACGCGATCCTGAAACGCTCGCTGCCGGTGCTCGTGGCCGGGATGGCGCTCTACGGAGTCGCGCCCGCGCTCGGTGAGGTGCTCGGCGTCTTCCCTCGCCTGCATGACATCGAGCCCGGTTGGTTCGCGGCGATGGCCGTGACGGAAAGCGCGAGCCTGATCTGCATGTGCGCGGTGCAGCGGATCGCCACCGGGGAGCATCGCTGGGGAGCGCTCCTGCGCTCGTACCTCGTCGGCACCGCGGTGAGCGAGCTCGTGCCCGGAGGGGGCGCCACCTCGGCCGCGGTGCAGTACGAGATGCTCTCGCACGAGGGAGTCCCGGCCGCCCGCGCGGCGTCCGGCATGACCGCCGCCTCGCTGATCGCGTTCGGCACGCTCCTGCTCTTCAACGTACTGGCATTGCCGCTGGCGGTACTGGGCGTGGCCGTGCCGGCGAAGCTGCTGGCGGCGGCTTGGATCTCCGCAGCGCTGCTCCTCGGCGTCGTGGTGATCGGCTCGTTGGCGCTCACGGACGATCGTTTTCTGACCGCCGTCGGTCGAGCTGCACAGTGGACCATCAACAAGCTGAGGCGGCAATCCCGGCCGATTCACCACCTTCCCGACGAGCTGCTCGCCCAGCGCGACGTGGTGGCCGCGGCCGTGGGCAACAACGCGTGGCAGGCGATGCTGGCCGCGGCCGGCAAGTGGATGTTCGACTACCTCACGCTCGTCTTCGCCCTCGCCGCAGTCGGCGCCCACCCCAACGCCGCGCTGGTGCTGGTCGCCTACTCGGCGGCGTCGCTTCTCAGGCAGCTCCCGATTACGCCCGGCGGCCTCGGCGTGGTCGAGGCGGGCCTCACCGGGGCGCTCGCTCTGATCGGCGTGAACGGCGGCGAAGCCGTGCTGGCCACGCTTGCGTACCGGGTCTTCAACTACTGGCTCTATCTACCCGCCGGCCTCGTCGCCCTGGCCCTGTACAGGCGCGCGACCCGCTCATCGCAACCCGTTCCGAGCGGGTGACCGGCTGACACCCTTCTTGGTGAGAGGCTCTTGTCGGTGGCCTCGGCTGAAGCCATCACCCGAGCGACCTACAGGCGGCGGAAAAACGCGGCGCTCTCGCGCCTGCGGCGAAGGGCGCAGGGGGCTGCGGGAACCGGCGCCCGACCG
>CAVRBT010000015.1:0-182028 GCA_963719275.1 uncultured Actinomycetes bacterium
TGCCCTTGGCCGGTGAGCCTGCCGCGGCCACCGCGACGCAGGCGCCGACGGCAAGGAGCGTGACGGCGGTGCGAATCATGGAAAACCCCCCTCTGAGTCGTTTCGCGTCGTCTCGACAGGTTACGGATGACACCGTCCGCCTGGATTTGCATCGTTTTGCCACGAAGCTCAAGGCTCGGTGCGGCTTGGGGGGCGCGATGCCCCCCAAGCGCATCAGCGGCGGGGTCGCAGTCGCTCGACCTCGCGATCGACTTCGGCCTCGGGCGGCGAGCGGTGGACGTACGGCTTGGCGTACGTCCGGTACGCGTCGATCAAGAGCACCAGGAGCATGACGCCCACGAAGTAGAAGAACCACGTGCTCCACACTCCCGGCCGGTCGGCGGGCGCGTCCGCGAACGAGCTCGGCCACATGTGGGACGAGTGCGCCGTGTAGTACTCCGTCAGCATCCAGGACAGGCCGACGAGCGGCGTCACGATGCCGATCACGATCGCGTGCATCTTGAATCCGCGCTTCCGGCGAATCTGCTCGACTGCTTCTGCCCTCAGCGCCTCCTCGGCCTGCAGCTCGGCGCTCGGCGGAACGCGCTCCGGAGCCAGCTGCTCGCCCTGCGTCGGGGTCTCGGCGGGCATGCGTATTCACCTCCTTCTGAGCGCTACCGACGGTACGCGCATCGCGGCCCGGAGGCATCGGGGGAGAACCGGACCGCCTCTGCGGTTTTCCATCGAGCCGCTTGCGGTCGGTGCGCCGGCGGCCGCGGCGGGCGCGACCCTCTGCGATCGGGTCAGTAGTTTTGGGCAGGTCCGGTGCGTGTTCGGCCGGATTCGGCCGCGGCGCGGGCGGCGGATACTGATCCGTAGAAGCCGCGCAGGTGGCTTTTGCATGGTCGAGAGAAGGCCGTGTGACGCTCACCGCGACGACGCGGACGAAGCATCCGAACACACGAATCGCGCTGCTGATCGGGCTCTACGTGCTGCTCGGGCTGATCGGGCTCGCCGTGGTCGGCATCGCCGCCTGGGCGGCAGACCCGTGCTCGCCGGAATGCACCTCTGCAAGCGGGAGCAGCTACGCCGAGCTCCAGGAGGCGGTGCTCGGCCTCGGCGGCATCGTCTACCTGCTCGGCTCGATCCCACTCGCCGTCCTCCGGGCCCGGCGGGCGGTCTGGCTCGTGCCGGTGCTCGCGTTCGCCGTCGTCACAGTCGGTGGGGTGGCCCTGCTCGCCTCGGGCGCGGAGGGCGGCGACTGCGACTGCGGCTTCGGCCAATGGGCAGGCTCGTGCTCAGCTCCGGTGTCAGACACCGCAACGAATACGTCACGAACGATCCACAACCTCGCGCTTTGCAGGCACTTCGCGCGACGCGCGGTGTCAGACACGGGGACGAAACGCGCTCAGCGGTCTGTACGCCGACGGCCACGGCCGCCGAGATCGCGGTTCGACTCCATGTCGAACCACATTGCGAAGAGCGTGAACTGCGAGCCCGAGATCAGCAGCAGCGCGACGAGCACGATCGTCGCAGGCGTGATGTCGTTGCCGAGGATGCGAAGGACGAGCTCCGCAATTCCGAGCCCGAGTCCGAGCAGCGTCGCCACGATCCCGAGGAAGTAGAAGAAGACCAGCGGGTGGAAGTCGCGGATCACGTACTTCTCGCGCATCCGCCAGAAGAAGCCCTTCAGCAGCAGCCACGAGATCCTTGGGACGACCTTCCGCAGCCGGATCCCCGAGCGCTCGCCGACGCCGTAGATCGGCCGCGAGGGGTAGTCGCGGACGCGGGCGTTCCAGACGTTGAGGTGCACGAGCAGGTCGTTCGGGAAGCCGTAGCGCTCGTAGATGCGGTCGAGGTCGAGCAGATCGAGGTACTCGAGCGAGATCGCCGTGTAGCCCGACTGCGAGTCGGCCACGTGCCAGTAGCCGGAGGCGATCTTCGTCAGGAGCGAGAGGACGGCGTTGCCCAGGTAGCGGTAGCGGGGGATCACCTCCCAGGCCTGGCCGGTGAAGAGCCTGTTCGCCTTCGCGTAGTCGACCTCACCGCGGGCGACGGCCCCGGCCAGCATTTCGAGGTCGTCCGGGTCCATCTGCGCGTCGGCGGCCATCACCGCGGTCACGTCGACGCGGTCGTCGCGCGAGCGCTGGTAGCCGGTCACGATCGCGCCGCCGACGCCGAGGTTCCGCTCGTGCTCGATCAGCTCGACCCGCGGGTCCTCGATGGCTCGCACGGCCGCGACCGTGCCGTCGGTCGAGCGGTCGTCGACGATGTAGATCCGGTCGACAAACGGCGGGGATCGTCCCGACCGTCTCGCCGATCAGCTTCTCCTCGTTGTGCGCGGGGACGACGACCGCCACGCGCTTGCCTTCCAGCACGACTAGTGGTTCACCCGGTTCCAGGGAGGCGTTCCTGGGGTGCGAGAAGCAAGCCAGGCAAGGACGCAGGGAGCGTTCGTACCTGAAAGGTACGGGCGCGACTGAGGACGCGGCATGGCGCCGCTTATCGCGCGCCAGGGGCGATTCGCTGGGGCCGGGTGAGCCACCAACCGAACGCTACGAGCGAGAGCGGACGGCCCTGACGACCGGCTCGTAGACCAGCGCGGCAACGATCCCGAGCAGGAGCCCGATCAGCGCGGCGACGATGACCGTGTTGCGGCGGCTGCGCGCGGTCGTCTTGGTGGCCGCCGCGAAGCTCGTGATCTGCGGCGCTTCGACGTCCTTCGCGAGGGCGAGCTGCTGCTGGTTCGTCGTGAGCTGGTCGGTCGTCGTCAGCTGCTGCTGGAGGAGGCCGTTCAGCTGGCCGAGCGCGATCAGCTGTTCGGCGGTCGAGAGGCCGGAGGCGTTGCCCAGCGCGGCCTGCTGGGCCTTCAGGTTCCTGCTCAGCGCAGCGAGCGCCGCCTTCTCCTGGTCGACCAGCAACTGCAGGTTGTCGATCTTCGTCTTCGCGTACCCCGCGAGCGCCGGCGAGTTCACCACCGTCGAGGCGAGGTTGTTGGCCGCCCGGGCGACCTTGCGGCGCTCGGAGCCGGTGACGTTGATCGCGACGAGCGGGTTCTGCCCGAGCCGCGAGATGTTCCCGGTAACGGCCTGCGTCGAGATGTGGCCGCGCAGCTGCCCTGGGCGCAGGCCGACCTTCTTCGCCACAGCCTGGATCGTCGACTCGGCGGTCACGATCTGCCGCGCGGTCGAGGGGTTGGTGGCCTGGCTCTGCACCTGCACGCCGCCCTGCGAGAGCGGCTGGCCGAGGTAGACGACCGACTTCGCCTTGTAGACCTGCGCGCCGCCGAGGGAGATCAGGTAGCCGACCACGATGCCGGCCACGAGGCCGACTACAGGAAGCCACCAGTGGGTCGTGATCGTGTCCCAGTGGCGGTGGAGGTCGACGTCGCGCTCGGCGTCGAGCTCCGGCAGGTCCCGTTCACGTTCCCTCACCGCGGTCACGGCCGCTGAGCCTACCCGCGCAGCCGCGGAGCGAGGGCGAAGATCCGCGAGTAGCCGACGAGGTACAGTCGCCGCCGGTCCGAGATCACGGCCGCGTAGGAGCCGCGCCGGAACGACCAGAGCAGCTTCCCGGTGCGGGGCGTGAGGGCGTACGTGCGGCCTCTCAACGAGGACACGTAGACGACGTTGTTGATCACCACCGGCGAGCCGGAGATCGGCCCGTTCGTCCGGTACTTCCAGAGCACGTCGCCGGTGGCCGCGTCGAAGCAGTAGAGGTCGCCCGTGAACGACCCCGCGTACACGCGCTGCTCGTAGACGGCCGGCGACGAGTAGACGTAGCCGCCGGTCCCGTGCGACCAGCGGAGTTTCCCGCTCGTCGCCCCGAACGAGTAGACCTTGCCGTCGGTCGAGCCGATGTAGACGCGGTTGTAGGCGACCGCGGGGGTCGAGTAGAAGGTGCCGCGCGAGCCGAGCCGCTGCTGGGCCGACGCCTTCCAGAACAGCTTCCCCGTGTGCGCGTTGAGCGCGTAGACGTGGTGGTCGTACGAGCCGAAGTAGACGCGGCCGCCGGCGTACGCCACCGCGTCCTTGACCTTGTCGCCCGTCTGGAACGTCCAGCGCGTCGCGCCCGAGGCCGCGCTCAGCGCGTACACCTTGCCGTTCCAGTCGCCGACGTAGACCACGCCGTCGAGCACGAGCGGCGACGACTCCGTCGGCCCGATGCGGAGCCGCCAGCGCACCTTCCCCGTGTCCGCGTTGATCGCGACCACCTCGCCGTCGAGACCGGAGCGCGTCGCGTTGCACGGCGGCTTGTTCATGAACGTCATGTAGACGGTGTGGTTGTCGACCGCGGGCGAGGCCGCGGTGCAGCGACGCGCGCGGTAGGCCCACTTCACCTTCACGCTCTTGGTCTCGAGCGCGAGCAGCGTCCCCTTCGCGTTCGCGAAGTAGAGGCGGCCGTACGCGGCCGCGGGCGGGAACTCGAGCAGCGAGCCCGCGCGGAAGAACCAGAGGTTCTTGTACGGCGGCTGGACGAGCATCTTCTCGGCGTTCGCCTGCCGCGACGGGTCGAAGCGGTACATCGGCCAGCGGATCTTCGGCTGCGGCTTCGGCGGGGTCGGCTCCGCCTGCGTGGTCGTCGAGAACTCCTCGGTCGACGAGCCGTGCACGTCCTGGCTCTGGTGGTTGCGGTAGAGCGCAAACGCACCGAGGCCCGCCGCGACCAGCAGCACGAGGGCCGCCGCCCCGATCACGACCTTTTTCATCGCGCGCGGTTCTTCGGCGCCATCGCGTAGAGCCGCGAGAAGCCGTGCAGGAGCAGGAGGCGCCCGTTGCCCGAGACCGGCACGAAGGCACCGTCGGGCCAGCGCACGATCTGCCTGCCTGTGCGCGCGTTCAGCGCGTAGATGCGGTGGTGGCGGTTCGCGAAGTAGACGACGCCGTCCACCACGGTGGCGGCGCCGCCGATCGACGCGCCGCTCGAGAAGCGCCACAGCACGCGGCCGCTCTTCGCCGAGAGGCAGTAGAGCGAGCCGTTGTAGGAGCCGATGTAGACGCGGCCGTTCCAGACCGCCGGCGACGCGTACACGTAGGTGCCCGTGCCCAGCGACCACAGCCGCGCACCGCGCGTCGAGAAGGCGGTCAGCGAGCCGCCCGTCGAGCTGGGCACGAAGACCCGGCCGCCAGCGGTCGCGGGGGTGCCGTAGACGCGGCCGTTCACCGAGCCCGACCAGCGCAGCCCGCCGTTGTGCGGGTTGAGCGCCAGCAGCCGCCCGCCGTAGTCGCCGATGAAGACCGTCCCGCCCGCGTACGAGGCGCTCGAGGTGATCTTCGCGCCGGTGCGGTACGTCCAGCGGGCGCGGTGCGACGTGAGGTCGAGCGCCCAGACCGTGCCGCTCCAGTCGCCGAAGTAGTCGACCCCGTTCAGCACCAGCGGCGAGGACTCGATCGGGGCGCCGGTGCGGAAGCTCCAGCGGATGCGGCCGTTGTGGCGGTCCAGCACGTAGACGTGGCCGTTCATCGCGTGGACGATCAGGTCGTCACCGACGATCGCCGGCGAGGAGGCCATGATCCCGCCGAGGTCGCGCCGCCAGACGGGCTTGCCGTTGCGCATCGAGTACGCGCGCACGCTCGCGTGGTAGTTGGCGACGAAGGCCACGTCGCCGTCGACCACCGCCGGGAACTCCATCAACCCGCCGACGGCGCGGCTCCAGACGACCCGGAACGGCGGGCGGATGTGGATCAGCGGGTGTGACTGCGTCCGGCCGGGCGTGGCGCCGTAGCGTGGCCACTGCAGGCTCGCCTGATAGACGCGGACGCCGACCTTCGGACGGTCACGGAACTGGAGCCGCTGCTTGAAGCCGTCATAGCCGCGCTTGGCGACCTTCACCTGCAGCCGCGTGTGCCGGGCGATGCGGATCTTCGCGACGCCGTGGTAGTTCGTGCGCCCGCCGAAGCGGCCGACGTGGACCACGGCGTTCCGCACCGGGGCACCCGTATCGCCGTCGAAGACGATCACGTGCACCTTCGAGCGTTTCGGCGCCGGTGCCGGCTTCGGGGGTGGCTTCAGCGCCGCCGGAGCAGCCTGTGTAGTGGTCGGCTTCGCCTCGCGCTCGGAGGCGCAACCGGGGGCGAGCAGCACGAGCACGAGGAACGAGGGCGCGAGCAGGCGCACCCGCTTCAGGCTAGACAAAGCTGCGGCCACCATGCACCGCTTCCCCGAGCGACTCGGCGCGTGACCCTACGGGCAGCGTTCCGGGCAACGCGGCTCGAGCTGGTCTTCCAGCTCGTCGGCGCAGCGCGGGCAGATGGTCGCCGTCGTGTGCTCGGGATCGACCGGCTCGACGTCGGTTATCCATTCGCCGGTGCGGTAGCTACGTTCGCACCACGCGCAGCGGCGGATCAGCGAGGGCTCACCTGCTGATGGCGGCATGCCAACAGCGTTGCGCGCGAGCGACATGACATCAACTCCCCTTTCGTGGGGATTTGCAGGGAGGTTTGACGGCCGCGGCCCGCCCGGACGCAAGGTGCACGTTTGGCTTCTTCTTATTCCGGTGAAGCGAAGACCATGCCAATCCTCAGTGGCCCCGCTGCCTACCGCTGGGCCGGCGACTGGATGGTCGCAACAGCATTGAGGGCGAATGGCCGAGTAGCACGGCTCGCGAGACGGCAACGCCACGCCAACGGCAGCGCGCCGCGCCGCATGGGCGAGACACCTCGCTCGACTGATCGTTCGACCCTCTGGGCCGCGTAGCGCGAGGCGCGCACCGCGGCTCAGCCGAGGCTTCGCGCGATCTGTCGCGCGAGCGGAGGACTAGCTGCGCGTCCCCTCCGCCTTCTCCCACATCAGCGGCGCGCCCTCGCGCAGGTAGCGCACGAGCGCGGCCATCGTCGCGGCGGTCATCAGGAGGTAGTACCACGCAAGGCCCGCGCCCGGGACGCGGAGCCCGAGCTTGCCCGCGGCCGCGAGCACGAGCCACAACGCCTGCGCGGCGAGGGCGGCCTCGTAGACCCAGCCGTTACCCCAGAGGGCGATCGAGGTCGCCAGCAGACCGACGTGCAGAAACCCGCTCGCGTAGCGCAGGACCCGGTGCGAGAGCAGCTCGAAGAGGTACATCGGCGGCACCCCTCGCAACGGGCCGGCCTCGAACAGGTACCGCCAGGACCACGGCAGCATCCGTACCTTGCGCCGGAACTCGTCCTCGTTTTCCCGGCTCGGCTTCTCGAAGGCCATGGCCTCGGGCTCGTAGACCGCGCGGCGGCCCTTCTGCACCATCAGGTTCGGGAAGCCCTGGTCGTGGCCGAACGGCCATTCGACGTAGTCCGAACGGCGTACGGCGTAGATGGCGCCGTTGCCGCCGGTGATCGAGCCGAGCGCCGACTCGCTCTCGCGCAGCCACATCTCGTAGCGCCAGTACACGCCTTCCTTGTTCGTGCCGTCGCGCCGCTGGAACCGCACCTGCCCGCAGACGTAGGCGACGTCGGGGTCGGCGAAGTTGCGGACGAGCTTGCGCAGCGCGTCCGGGGCCCAGGTCGCGTTGGCGTCGCCGAACGCCACGATCTCGTTTCCCGTCTCGCGTACCGCGCGGTTCAGCGCCGGGAGCTTGCCGCCGCGCTCGCAGCGCAGCAGGCGGACGTGGCCGTTCTCGCCGGCGAACCGCTCCACGATCTCGTCGGTGCGGTCGGTCGAGGCGTCCGAGGCGACGACGATCTCCAGCTTCTCGGGCGGGTAGTCGAGCTCGAGCAGGTTCTGGACGCGCTGCTCGATCACTTCGTCCTCGTTGTGCGCGGGCACGACCATGCTGACCGCCGGCTCGATCTCCTCCTTGCGCACCGGCCGCGAGCGGACGCGCCTGAGCGCCGCCGCGGCCACGGGGTAGCCGACGTGGGTCCACGCGAGGCCGCCGAGGCTCGCCCAGAAGATCGCCTTCACGAACACGGCGCGAAGCTATCGATTCGCGGCCCGGTAGGCGGGAAAGAAGCCGTCGTAGCCGCCCTCGCCGCCGCTCAGCCGCCGGTACGCGTCCTCGTCGTGGATGGCCTTGCCGACCGCGGCGTCGACAAGGCCCTCCGGGTCGAAGCGCGCCTTGAAGTGGTGCAGCGAGTCCTGCTTGCCGCCCAGGCCGCCGCCGAGGTGGAAGCGCTCGAAGCCGCGCTCCTGCGCCCAGCGCGCGGCCTCGAGCAGAACGAGCGTCGAGGAGCCGGTCGACCGGCCGACATCGGTGGTGCCGCTCAGGTGGTAGTGCAGCCACGGCGGCGTCGCGAGGCAGAGCGCGCTCGCGACGACCTCGCCGTCGATCTCGGCGTCGAAGCGGACGAGCGCATCGCCGAGGCGGTCGAGCGTCTCCCAGTAGGCGGGCTCGAAGAAGTAGAACTCCGACGCGTCCACGCGCCGCATCGTGTCTTCGTAGAGCGACACGAACTCGCCCAGGCCCTCCGCCGCGGAGACGGTCGCGCCCGCGTTCTCGGCCTTGCGCACCTTGTTCCGGTGCTTCCAGTGCAGTCCCGCGAGCAGGTCGCGGTCGGCGTCGAGACGCCACGCCACGGTCGGCGCGAGCGGCTCGACGTGGACGGGCGCGTCACGCTGGTTCGCGTACAGCGGATGAAAGCGGACGAAGGTCGACACGACTCCGCGCTCGCGCGCCCAGTCCTCATAGGCGGGCCAGAAGCTCCCGCCGCCGCCGACCGGCCCGCCGTAGCCGTAGGGCGTGACGACGTCGCGCGGCTCCTCCCGCTCGACCCCGGCGAAGAACGCGCCGTCGTGCTCGAGCAGGAACGGCCGCCCGCCGTCGAGCAGCGCCGCGCTCTCCACGTACGGGCGGCGGTAGTACGCATCGAGCTCCCCGGTCCGCTCGTCCCAGGAGGCGGGGTCGAGCTCCCTCACGAGCGTGTCTGGCTCCGCCGCGTCCGCTCGATGTTGAGCGTGTCCTCGACCGGCTCCGGCTCCGGGCGGCCGAGCTGCGTGAACGTCATCAGCACGATGCGCGCGTCGAGGCCGAGCGACCAGTTGTCGACGTACCACGCGTCGAGGCGGAAGCGCTCCTCCCACGGGATCTCGTCGCGGCCCATCACCTGCGCCCAGCCGGTGATCCCGGGCTTGACGGCGAGGCGACGCCGGTCCTCGGGCTCGTAGTTCGCGACCTGCTCGACGAGGTCGGGCCGTGGGCCGACGATGCTCATCTGGCCGCGGAGGACGTTCCAGAGCTGCGGCAGCTCGTCGAGGCTCGTGCGCCGGAGGAAGCGGCCGCTGCGGGTGATCCGCGGGTCGTTCGGCAGCAGCCCGTACGGGTCGTCGCTGAGGTTCAGCTCGCGGCCGAGCTCGACCGCGTCCTTGACCATGGTCCGGAACTTCAGCATCGAGAAGGGGACGCCGTCCTTGCCCGCGCGCGGCTGGCGGAAGATCACCGGCCGGCCGGACTCGAAGACGATCCAGAGCGCGAGCCCCGCGAAGAGCGGCGAGAGCAGCACGAGCCCGAGAGCCGCGAGCAGCCGGTCGAGCAGCCCCTTGACGAGCCTCACCGGCGGATCTCCTCGTAGACCGCCTCGTGCTCCGCGGCGGCCGCGTCCCACGTGAGCGCACGCCGCGCCGCCTGCGCGCCTTCGAACGCCTTCTGCAGGGCCGCGTCGTCTCCCAGCAGCTCGTCGATCGCGGCGGCGAGGGCCGGCGGGTCCTCGGGCGGCACGACGCGGCCGGCGGCGAAGTCGGTGATCGGATCGGGCAGGCCGCCGACGTCGGTGACGACGGCAGGGCGCCCGTGCCCGAGCGCGGTCGCCAGCACGCCCGAGCTGTCGATCTTCCGGTAGGGCACCACGACAAGCGTAGCCTCGTGCATCAGCCGGGGAATCTCCTCGTCGGCCAGGAAGCCGAGCCGCCACTCGACGCGATCGGCGACTCCGAGCTCCGCGGCCAGGCCGCGCAGCGGCTCGACGGGGTCGAGGGGGTCGCCCGCGACGACGAGCCGCGCGCCCGGGAGCTCGCGTAGGGCGCGCAGGAGCACGTCGAGCCCCTTGTACTCGCGGATCAGGCCGAAGAAGAGGAGCGTGGCGCCGGTCGGCGGCTCCGCCTCGACGCCGCTCTCGAAGACCGGGTGCTGGATCCGGACCAGCCGCTCCCGCTCCACGCCCAGCTCCGCCAACTGCTCGAGCGCTCGCTCCGACTGAACGACGACGCGGTCGACGAGCGCGAGCGCCTCGCCCCAGGCCCGCGCGTTCTTCTGGCGGCGCGGCAGGACGTCGTGCGCCGTCAGCACGGTCGGCCGCCGCAGCCGCCGCAGCCAGTGGAGGTCGTAGCGCGGGATCGCGAGCCACTGCACGTGCGCCACGTCGGGGTCGAGCGCGCGCGTGCGGCGGAGCAGGCGCGCCGCGCTCGGCACGTACTCGGCGCCCTTCAGCGGCACGCGTAGCTTCGAGCGCGGCGAGCGGCGAACGAGGCGCGACGAAACCGGGAGGAAGACCTCCTCGCGGCGGTAGCCGTCCGGCTCGGGCGCCTCGCCGTGTGTGAACGGCGAGGTCAGCAGCGTCACGTCGTGCCCGCGGCGCGCCAGCGCCGAGGCGAGCGCGTGGTCGTAGGGCGCCGTGAAGCTGGGCGGGTCGAGCAGCGCGATCCTCATGCGAGCTTGGAGCGGGCGTAGGCGGGCACGCCCAGCGCGGGCAGCGGGTCGTCCGCCGCGAACACGCCGCGTACCTTGTGCCGCTGCAGGTACGGCTTCGCCCACCCCACCGGGGACAGCTCGCGCCGCCTCGCCATTTGCAGCGAGACCGCCAGGTCCTTCGCGAAGAACGCCCACCAGAGCTCCTGCTGCAGGTCGACCGGCTCGGGCCCCGGCTTGCCGCAGAGATCGTCGTACGCGATCCGCGCCATGTCGAAGTAGCGGCTCATCGCGACGCCGGCCCACATCGGGACGCGCGTGTTCACCTCGAGCAGCTTGAAGTCGCCGTCGCGCCGGTCGTAGGCGAACTCGACCTGCGCGAAGCCCTTGTACCCGGAGGTCTCGAGCAGGCGCAGGCCGAGCTCGCGCACCCGAGGCTGCGGCGTGGTGCGGAAGACGGCGCTCGTGCCGAAGTGGAGCGGGCCCTGCCGCACCTTCACGCCGGTCACCGTCGCCAGCGGCCGGCCGCTGCGGCCGATGTAGGTGAAGAGCGACCAGATCTCGCGCTCGGAATCCGGCACCAGCTCCTGCACGACCGTGTCGAACCCGCGCTCCCGCGCCCGCTTCCACGAGGCGACGAGGGCGTCGGGGGTCTGGGCGACGAGCACCTTCTCGCCGAACGCACCGGCGAAGTGCTGGCCCTCGACCGGCTTGAGCAGAAACGGCGGGCGCAGGTCGAGCGAGCGCAGGGTCTCGATCGAGTCGGCCTCGACCGTCCGCGGCGCGTCGAGCCCGGCGCGCTCGGCCTCCTGGGGCAGCGTCGCCTTGTGCCGCAGCCGGCGGGCGACCTCGGGGTCGTCGGGCATCGGCAGCTCGAACAGCTCGTTCACCTCGTCCCAGTGGCGCAGGACGAGCTCGACGTGGTCGTCGCGCTCCGGGAGCAGGATCGGCTTGACGTCGCCCTGCGCAGCGGCGCGGAGCGCCTTCAGCACCGCGTCGTCGCCGTGTGCACGCGAGACGTCGCGCAGGTAGCGGGAGCGCGCCCCGAACTCGTTCGGATGCATCGTGATCCCCGTCACCGGGATGCCCGCGCGGCCGAGGCTGCGCGCGAACGAGAGCCCGGCCCAGAGCAGGCCGAGCACGACTGCGGGACGGTCAGGGGGCAAGGGCGGCCTCGTACGCCTCGATCGTCGCGGTCGTCACCTCGGGCCAGCCGAAGTGCTCGCGCACGCGCTCCCGCGCGCCCGCGCCGAGCCGCTCGCGCAGCTCCGCGTCTCCGAGTAGCCGCTCGAGCGCCGCGCGCAGGGCGGGAACATCGCGCGGCGGCACGAACAATCCCGTCTCGCCGTCCACGACAAGATCGAGCAGCCCGCCGACCGCGCTTGCGACCACCGGCCGCCCGTGCGCCATCGCCTCCAGGCACGCGACGCCGAAGCCCTCCCGGTGCGACGGCACCGCCACCACGGCTGCGCGCTCGAAGAACGGCCCGAGCTCGTGGCGCGGCACGAACCCGCGCGCCTGCGGGACCCGGTCCCGCAGCGGCCCGTCGCCCGCGACGACGAGCGTCATTCCGTCCGCAGCCTGCACGAGCTCGAGGATGCCTTTCTCGGGCGAGAGGCGCCCGACGAACAGCACCTCCGGCGGGCTCGCCGGCTCGCCCACCGCTCGCGGCAGCTCGACGCCGCTCGGGACCACCCGCACCTCGCGCGCGCCGAGCTCCCGTGCCGCGTCCGCGAGCGCCGTCGAGGCGCATACGACCAAACGCGCCCGCGAGAGCACGCGCCGGGCGAGCGGCTTAACCCGCCGCGCGAGCTCGACGTCGGTCCCCCACAGCTGCACCACGAACGGCTTCCCGGTCGTGAGCGCGACCGCGCCCGCGGGGAGCCAGTGGGCGTGGACGAGGTCGGCGTCCCGCGCCGCCCGCCGGGCCGCGCGCGCGAACGAGCCGAGCATCGCCGGAACGAGCGCGACCTTCCACGGCGCCCGTCGCAAGTTGCCCACGACGCCGGCGCCGTACGCGATCCCGTAGTGCCGAAACGACGCGGGCGAGACCACGTCCACATCGACGCCCCGCGCGCGGAGCTGCTCGACCGCGTCCGCGACGAAGCTTCCCGCCGGATCGCCCTCGTACCGCGGGTACGACGTCGTCAGCACGGCGACTTTCACGGGATCCTGGAAGCCGTGGGCTGAGAGAAGACCACGGGCGTCGCCAGCGCCAGCATCACGAACACGTAGAAGTAGAGGAACGGGATCGTCAGGTAGAAGGCGTTCGAGGCGAGCGTTCCGACCAGGGCCGCGGTCATTCCCCAGGCGAGCGGCCGCAGCCGCGCCGCAAGCGGGTCGCCCACCGCGGCGAGGGCCTTGCCCAGCCGCCGAGCCGCGCCCAGCCGCGCGAACAGCCACCACAGGAAGACCACGAACAGCGCCGCTCCGACGAGGCCGCCCTCGACGATCAGCATCACGTAGTACGAGTGCGGCCCCCAGTTCGTCTTGCCGGTGACGAACTCGTAGTAGACCGAGAAGTTGTTGAAGCCGAGCCCGAAGAACGGGTGCTGGTGCAGCACCTGCGGGATGAAGTCGTAGACGCCGAGGTGGGCCGATGTCGAGCTGCCGCCGGTCTGGATGCGCGAGCGGATCACGACCTCGAAGAAGTGCCGCCGCCGATAGAGCTCGAAGGCCACCGGCAGCGCGACCAGCGCGAGCGGCAGGAGCGCGAGGCGCGAGAAGAGCAGGTGCCGGTACGGGATCAGCAGCACGATCGCGCCGACCGCGAGCCCGAGGATCCCGCTGCGGGAGAGCGTCGCCAGCTCCACCAGCAGCAGGAAGCCGATCAGCACCGCGAGGGGCGTCCGCAGCCGGTGCCCGCGCTCCAGGCGCAGGTAGATCGGCGAGAGGATCAGGATCGGCAGCAGCAGCTCGATGCCGAGGTGGTTCGGGTCGCCGGTGAGCGCGTTCGGCCGGTAGACGCTCGCGCCGTTGACGGCGCCGTAGATGTTGATCTGGCTCGCCCCGCGCGTGAGCGGCTCGAGCACGACCGCGTCCAGGTTGCGGCCGGCCTGCGCCGAGAGCAGCTGCAGGATCCCGTAGGCGCCGTTCGCGGCGATCCCGCCGAGGAACCAGGCCAGCGTCTTCCAGTAGAACGCGAGCGGCTTGCGCGCGAGATAGATCACGCCGACGACGAGGAAGCCGAAGTGCAACAGCCACTTCACGAGCCCCTTGCCGAACTGGTCGAGCGCCTGCCCGGTCTCGAGGTTGAAGAAGCCGATCAGGTAGACGAGCAGAAACGCGCCGAGGAAGAGGATCAGCACCGCCGCCGTCCGCGGCACCGGCCCGCTGCGCCGGCCGAGCCGGTCGAGCGCGTAGAAGAGCAGGAACCCGCCCGCGGCGAGGTCGGCGAGGAAGAGCGACCCCGCGACATTCCACTGGACCTTCGCGAACGTGCAGCAGAACGCCGTCGCCAGGAAGAAGAACGGGACGAGCCTGCTCTCGTTGGTCATGGCCGTAACTCCTGTCGACCAGCCACTCGGTCGGTCATTGCAGACGGACACGCGGGCGAAGCCCGCATGTCCTGATAGCGGCACCGCACGCGGCGCCTCAGTCCAGGCTCCAGAGCAGGTCCGCCAGCTCCTCGACGCGTGTCGTGCGCGAGAGCCGGCGGCGGTCCTCCTCGGTGAGGTAGCCGTTGCCGAGCCGCCCCGCCTTCCAGCGCCCGTGCAGGCCCACGAGCGCCTCGCGGATCCCTTTCTCGTCCTCGGGCCCGACGACGATTCCGGCGCCGGTCTCGCGCACGAGCTTCGCCGCCACGCCGTCGGTCGGCACGGCCGCGAGTATCGGCCGTTCGGCGGCGAGGTACTCGAAGATCTTCCCGCTCGGCACGACCTTCCCGCGCCCCGCCGCGTCGGGCAGGAGCAGGAGGTTCAACTCGGAGTCGCGCTGCAACTCGAGCGCGCGCCGGTGCGGCAGGTAGTCGAGGAGCTCGAGCCGGTCGCCGAGGTCGAGCTCCTCCACCCACTCTCGGTCGACGGAGCGGAAGTCGCCGACGAAACGCGCAACGACGTCGTCCAGCCCCGAGGAGGCGAGCGCGGAGAGGAAGGCGCGCGGGTTGCGCTTGCCGAAGAAGCTGCCCGTGTGCGTGATCCGGAAGCGGTCGCCGGGGATGTACTCGAGCCCCGTGAAGTCGTCGAAGTCGCAGCCGTTCGGGATCACGCGCACGGGGCCGGACGGTTCGAACTCGCGCAGCTCGTCCGCGATCGCCTCCGAGACCGCGACGATCCCGTCGGCGTTGTTCGCGACCAGCCGCACGACGCGCTCGAGCGCCTTCTCCTTCGCCTGCACCGTCCTGCGCTCGAAGCGGCGGTCGGCGTTCTGTACCAGCGAGTCGCGCTGGTCGGCGACCCACGGCACGCCGGTGAGCTTCTTCACGCTCGCGCCGATCAGGTTCATCGAGAGCGGCGGGCTCGTCGTGACGACCGCGTCGATGCCCTCGTTGCGCACGATGCGCACGGCCGCGGGGATCGCCGTCGGCGCCCACGTGACGCTCGCGTCCGGGAGGAGCAGCCGCCTGCCCGCGAGCCGCGCCTGCGCGAGCGCGAGGTCGACGCCGGTCAGGCCGCGCAGCTCCTCGGACGGGAGGCGCGCCTTCGGCCCGAGGTAGCGCGCGCGGTGGACGAAGGCCTGCGTGGGCGGCCGGAGCTCCTCGTCGCGGTGCAGCCACTTCGGGTCGTCGGGAGCCAGCACGTGCGTCTCGATCCCGAGCGACGGCAGATGGGTCGCAAGCTTCAGCGGCCGCTGGACTCCGCCTCCGCCGGCCGGCGGGAAATACATGGTCACGAGCAGGACTTTCATTGGATCATGGCAGGCGGTAGAGAACGTAACGCGAGCCGACGTAGACGCGCGGCAGCCGGAAGCGAACGTTGCCGACGCGCCGGCGGTCGACCAGCAGCCAGTGCGCGCCGTAGCGGCGCGGCAGTGAGAGCGGGCCGCCGTCGCGGAAGAATCTCTCAGCGTCGTGGACGCGCTTCGTGGGGCGGTTCGCGCGCGTGTCCGCGACGTGCGACTGGGGCGCCGAGCTCACGTAGACCGGTGCGAACGCCCCGAGCTCGTACCCCGTCAGCGGGTCGGAGAAGACCACGTCGCCGTCCGGCACGTTCGCCCGCACCGCGGCCACGAGCTTGTGCGGCAGGCCGAGCCGGGCGGACGGAGAATGCGTCCAGTGCGAGTAGCCGTGCACGCCGACGGGGACGAGGAAGAGCGCGACGGCGGCGGCGGCGAGCATCGGCGGCCCTTCGACCTGCGGGATGCGCCGGCCGGCCACGACCGCGGCGAGCAGCGCCGCGATCGCCGCTCCGAACGCGATCCAGGCCAGCACGCCCGGCCCGCCGTGCACGAAGCGGTACGGGCTGCCGAAGTCCCCCGGGTATGCGAGCTGGAGCCCGATCCCGGCCGCGAGCGCCACTGGCAGCACCGTCCAGCGCAGGAAACCTGCGAGCACCAGCGCGCCGCCGACGAGCACGAACGGGCGCGGCGAGAAGGCGATGATGCGGCGCGCCTGCGAGATCGAGATCGCGTCCGCGAAGTGCGGGAAGACGAATGGCAGCAGCCCGATCGCGAGAGTCGCGAGCATCGAGCCGAGCACGAACGCCCCCCACATGCGTCGGTGCGCGAAGACGGCGAGCGGGAGGAGCACCAGCGCGGCAACGGCGATCGCCCCTGCACGGCCGAAGAGCTCGGGGGTGAGCCGGTAGCTGTGCAGGCCGAACACGTCGAGCTCCCTCGCGTACCCCGCAAAGGCGCGGCGCAGCTCCGAGTGCGAGGGGTTGTGCGAAGCGGTCTCGCGCACGATCGGGATCAGCCAGAGGGTGACGAGCCCTGCGGGGACGACGATCGCCGCGATCGCGGCGCCGATGTGCGGCAGGTCGTGCCGAGTATCCAACGCGGCTCGCACGACCAGGAACCCGGCCAGGCCGATCGCCAGGAGCACCGAATAACTCGGGTGCACGAGCGTCAGCGCGGTCGACGCAACGGCGACGGAAACCAACAGCGGGCCAGAGGGCTCCCGTATGTATCCGAAGACGAGCGCGAGCAGCGCAGGCAACAACAGAACGCGCGACGCGGTCGCCGGGAGGGCGAGCGAGGGGTAGGAGCCGCCGTGCCCGGGAGCGAGGCCCAGCAGGGCGAAGTGCGCCAGCGCGGTCGCAACACCCGCCCAGCGCGAGCGGAAGAGGATCGTGCCGGCCTCGTAGGTCAGCACGAACGAGAGCGGAAGCAGCACGGCCGGCCAGTGCAGGAAGACCGAAGGCGCGCCGACGCCGGCCAGTCGCGCGATGAGGGCGACAGCCGCGTGCCAGAGCGGGAACGCGTAGCCCGGGTGGAGCCCGCCGTCGCGAAACTCGTCGACGGAGCGGAGCGAGAGCGAGTCGAAGGCGAGCAGCTTCTGCACGCGCGCGAGGTGGAAGAAGGCGTCGCCGTCGTAGCGGGAGACCCACCACAGTGAGATCCCGACCGCGAACCCGAGCACCAGCATCGCAACGCTCCAGCTCGAGAGCTCGGCCGAGCGGCGGGCGGCGAAGGGCAGCGCAGCGGCTGCGACGAGGCCGAGCAGCACGAGCGTGAGCCAGAGCGACGCGTGCAGCGCAAACATCGCCGTTGTCGCGCAAAAGAGCGCGCCCATCGTCCAGGTGAACATCGCTGCCACGCCGTGCACGCCGAGGGCACGCGCGACGAGCGCGCCGGGCACGAGTAGGCACGCGGTCGCGGCCGCGAGACGCAGCTCGAGCCCGAACCCCTCCGGGGGCAACAGCCGTGAGAGCCCGAGCAGGGTCGGAGCCGCGAGCCACGCAACGGGAAGCGAGCGCCGGCCCAGGCGCAGGCCGAGGTCCGCGGTCAAGGTGCTCATCTCCGCGGCGTCTCCAGCAATTCGCGTGCCGACATGCCCGCAAGCCAGTGCGCCGCCTCGTGGTAGGTCCGGCCACGCTCGCCCGGAAACAGCACCCCGCGCAGCCTCAACGAGGCCAGCAGCAGCCGCCGCGCCCGCTCGGCCTCGCGCTCGCCGCTGTGCTTGGCGAAGAAGCGCAGGTGCCCGCGCACCTGCTCACGGAACATCGGGCTCCAGTTCTGCCTCGTCGAGGCGCCGCCGACGTGCACGAACTCCGCGTCGGGGGTGAAGAGGACCTTCCACCCGGCCTGGCGGAACCGGTAGCACCAGTCCGTCTCCTCGCTGAACATGAAGAAGTCCTCGTCGAAGAGGCCAACGGTATCGGCGGCCTCTCGGCGGACGAGCAGTACCGCGCCCATCAGGAACTCCGCCTCGAGCGGGCGGTCGTAGTCGAAGCCGTTGCCGTAGAACGCGTTCAGCGCGCGTGAGCGCGGCGCCAGCTTGCGCAGGAAGAGGTACTCGGTCGCGAGCCGCCAGAGCGTCGGGAAGCCGCGCACCGACCGCTGCAGCCGCCCGTCGGGAAAGCGCAGCTTCGGCCCGACGACGGCAGCGTCGGGATGCGCCTCGCCGAACGCGACCAGGCGCTCGAGCGCGCCTTCGGTCGCCCAGGCGTCCGAGTTCAGCAGCAGGAACCAGTCGCCGGTCGCGACGCGCATGCCCGCGTTCGAGCCGCCGCCGAGACCCTTGTTCTCTTGCTGGATCAACCGCGCTTCGGGGAACTGCTCGCGCACGAGCTCGACGGTGCCGTCGGTCGAGCCGTTGTCGACCACGATCGTCTCGTGCCCGCGCACGCTCTCGAGCGCCTGCTCGACCCAGGGCAGCGCGTTGAACGTAACCACGATGACCGACACGCTCTCGCTAGCGATCGTGCGGTCTCCCGAGCGAAGCGATGGGACACTCCAGCTCCGCGGAAAGTGCGAAGCACTTTTCGCGGTAATCAGCCATCGGCTGCAGGCGCGCGGGTCGTCAGCCCGCGAAGGCTTTGCCAGCCGAGGAGCAGCACGCCGGGAAGCGAGAGGCAGAGCGTCACAAGGAAGAAAAGAAACCCCGTCGCGAAGGCCTCGTCCGCGCCGACTCCGAGCCTGCCGAGGAAGCTGACGAAGAACGACTCCCGCACCGCGATCCCGTTCACCGAGAACGGCACCAGCAGGACGAGGAAGAGCAACGGCCCCATCACGTAGTACGGCCGCGGCGAGAGGTCGACGCCGACCGCCTTGCCCGCGAACCAGATCGCGAGCACGCGCACGGTCTGCACCGCCAGGGTCAGCGTGAAGACGCCGAGGAGGAGGCCGGGGTGGTCGCGATAGCCGTGGATGCCCTCGTACGCGGCGCGGATCGGCCGCTCGAGGCGGATCAGCCGCAGCAACGGCGCCGTCTTCGCCAGCAGCGGTCGCACGCTGCGCGAGAACAGGGCGACCGCGAGGACGATCGTGCCGATCACGAACGCGCCCTCGATCCAGAGGTACGGCCCGACCGGGTAGTGGCCGATCGCCAGCAGGAAGCCCACCGCGGCCAGAGTGAGAGTGGCCGCGCCGCCCAGCGCCCGCTCGAGCAGCACCGAGCCGGCGACGTCGCCGCCGCGGCCGGTGTGGCGGCGCGCGGTCTCGTAGATCCGGACTGCGTCGCCGCCGACCGCGGTCGGCAGCAGCTGGCCGGCCGTGTACGCGACGAAGTAGGCGCGCGTCAGCCAGGAGAGGCGGTCGTCGATCCCTCGCGCGCGCAGGAGCTGCTGCCAGCGCCACGCCATCGGCCAGACCGAGCCGATCATGATCGCGACCGCCGCGAGGAAGTAGCCGATCTCCGCGTGCGCGAGCAGGTGCAGCGTCTGCGAGAGGTCGATCTTCCAGACGAGGTATGCCGTGCACAGGCCCGTGACGGCGAGCGTCGCGACGAGCCGGAGGCTCCGGTTCCTCACCTCTTAAGCCACTTGCGCATCGGCAGTGCCGAAGCGTACGTACTCGGCTCGGCCGAGAGCCGCGTCCAGCGCGAGCCCGTGGACGTCGACGCCGTGCAGCAGGCGGCAGAGCTCGGCCTCGCGGTCGCCGACCTGTGCCCGCACGTCGACGACACGCGGGCCGTCGACGCCGAGCCGCACGCGCGTCGAGGTCAGCCCGTCCGTCACGCCCAGTGCCTCGGCCGCTCGGCACGCGAGCGCCGCTGCAGGGCCGGAGCCGAGCAGCGGCCGTAGCTCGCCGCGGTAGGAGACGGCCGTCACCGTCACCTCGGCGGCGCCCGGGGCTTCCTCCGCCAGTCGCCTCCCTTTGCGGTCTTGCGGCGTGACGACGCACGGAAAGCCGGCCTCTGCAGCATCGGCGAGGAGCGCCCAGCGCACCTGCGGAACGTCCCCGTCACGCAGCCGCTCGCGCTGGCGGAGGCGCGAGCCGAGCAGCACCGCCGTCTCCGGCGAGTGCGGATGCGGGAGTCCGAAGCGGGAAGCAAGCCGCGCCGCCGCTCCCGTCTCGCGCCCGGTTGCCAGGATCCCGTCGATCCGCACCGCGTCGGCAAGGCGCTCCAGCGCAGGCTCGTCGTCGAGAGCCAGGATCGCCCTGCGGTGAGCGAGCGCGAACCCGGGCGCGCGCGGGTCCGGATCAACGGCCACGACGAACAGGTCGCGGGCCCTGGCCGCCGCGATCGGGGCGGTCGAGCGTGCTCCGAGGACGAGCAGCCTCACCGGAGCGCCTCGTTTGCAGGGAAAGCTCGGTCCCGCCAAAATGAGGACGTGGCCACAGCCTTGGTCGACCGCGTCGAGGAGCTGAAAGCCGACCACGGGCACGGCGCCAGCTGGATGGCGCGGCGCGCCGTCGAGGCGCTGGCGGCGGTGGCCGAGGAGCAGACGAGCTCGGTCGAGGAGCTGCTGGACGACCTCGTCGCCGCGGGACGGCAGCTCGCCGACAGCCGGCCCGGCGTCGGAGCCGTGGCCGGAGCAGTCGGGCGCGTCCTCGCGGCGGCGGCCGGAAACGCCCAGCTCGAGGTCGAGCAGTTGCGGCAGCTCGTGCGCGAGGAGGCGGCGGCGCTGGTGGACGGACGGCGGCGCGCGGCGGCCTCGATCGCGATCCAACTGCGCGACCGGGTCGACGACGCCGTGGTGCTCACGCATTCCGCTTCGGCAACCGTGCGGGAAGCCCTGCTTCGCACGCCGCCCGCACGCGTGATTTGCACCGCCTCGGAGCCGTACGCCGAGGGCCGCCCGTTCGCGCAGGACCTGCGGGAGAACGGGCTCGACGTCGAGCTGGTCGAGGACGAGGAGGCACCGCGCCAGCTCGAGTGGGCCTCGCTGCTGCTGCTCGGCGCGGACACCGTCTTCCGCTGCGGCACGCTCTGCAACAAGGTCGGCACGCGAGCGCTCGCGGAGGCCGCGCACGACGAGGGCGTTCCGGTGGTCGTCGCCTGCGAGGTGGTGAAGCTGGCTCCGATGAGGGCGGCCGACGCGCCGCCGCTGACCGAGCCGGAGTTCGAGCTGACGCCGCCGGAGCTGATCGACTGCGTGATGACCGAAGAGGGCGGCTACCCCCCGGAGGAGATCGCCACGCTTGTCGACCGAACGCCGTTTCTCCGCGCCGGATACAAGATCCTCGGCCGGTGAAGACGGGCGTGCCGGCCAAGCCGGCCCGCCCTCTAGACGGCATCGCAAGCGACGCCTTGGCGATCGAACGCCGTTTCTCCGCGCCGGATACAAGATCCTCGGCCGGTGAAGACGGGCGACCGAACGCCGTTCCTGCGCGCCGGCTACGCGCTCCTCGGGCGCTAGGCAGCCTCCAGCGCCGGCTCCGGTTCCTCCTGCTCACGCGGCAGCCGCTTGCGCGAGATGCCCAGGGCCGCGACGGCACCGGCGGCGACGAGCGCGGCGCCGACGTAGATCGCCGGGGTGAGGCCGTCGACGAACGTCTGGCCGGTCGCGTACCCGCCGTAGTGGGCGAACACCGAGGCCAGGACCGCGACGCCGAAGACGCCGCCGAGCTCGCGGATCGCGTTGTTGGCGCCTGACGCCTGGCCCTCCTCGATCGGCTTCACCGCGGACAGGACGACGTTCGCGACCGGCGCGAAGTAGAGCGCCATCCCGATCCCGGAGAGGACGAACGGGGTCACGAGCTCGGAGTACGCGACCGTCGGCGTCGAGACAAACGCGATCCACGCGAGGCCGACCGCCTGCATCGCGAGCCCGGTCGCCATCAGCGGCCGGCCGCCGATGCGGTCGGCGAGCGCGCCTGCGATCGGCGCGACGAAGATCGGCATCGCCGTCCACGGCAGCACGCGCAGGCCCGCCTGCAGCGGCGAGTAGCCCTGCACGGTCTGGAAGAACTGGGCGAGCAGGAAGATCGAGCCGAACATCCCGAAGAACATCAGGAACGAGGCCACGTTCGCGGCCGTGAAGGTGCGGTTGCGGAAGAACCTCAGCGGCAGCATCGGCGCCGGCGCGCGCAGCTCCCAGACCACGAACAGTGCGAGCACGATCGTTCCCAGGACGAACGCGGTTGTGATCTCGAGGCTGCCCCAGCCGACGCCGTTACCGCGCACGAGACCCCAGACGATCCCGAACAGGCCTGCGCTCGCGAGCGCGACGCCCGGGAGGTCGAGCGCGTCGTTCGGGCCGCGGCTCTCGCGCAGGCGCAGGAACGCCAGCGGGATCAAGGCAAGCCCGATCGGCACGTTCAGCCAGAAGATCCACTGCCACGAGATGCCTTCGACGACGGCACCGCCGACGAGCGGGCCGATCGCGACGGCGAGGCCGCTGATCCCGCCCCACGCGCCGAGTACGAGCCCGCGCCGCTCGGCGGGGACGGCCGCGCTGAGGATCGTCAGCGTCAACGGCGTGACGATCGCGCCGCCGAGGCCCTGCACCGCGCGCGCCGCGATCAGCACCTCGATCGACGGGGCGAGCGCTGCGGCCGCGGAGCCGAGCGTGAAGACCGCGAGGCCGATTCCGAACATGCGCCGCCGCCCGAAGCGGTCGCCGAGCGCGGCGCCGGTGATCAGCAGCACGGCGAAGGTCAGCGTGTAGGCGTTCACCGTCCACTCGAGCCCCGAGAGGCCTGCGTCGAGGTCCTTGCGGATCACCGGCAGCGCGGTGGTGACGACGAGGTTGTCGAGCGTCGTCATGAACAGCGCGACCGAGGTGATCGCGAACGTCCAGAGGGTCGCTGTGCGCTGGCTCATCTCTCCTCCCTGTGGCTAGTTATTGCTCACTCACTTGCGAGACGAAAAAAAGACATCACTTCTTCCCCAGGCACGACTCGAGGATCTCCTTCGCCCACGGCGCCGGGTGGTCGAGCAGGTCCATCGACGCGAAGACGTTCAACAGCATCCCGAACGCGAAGAAGTCGCGGATCTGCTCCGGCTCGGCGCCCGAGACGCGCCCGACGTACTCGACCAGCCGGCCGAACCCGTCCCGCACGGCCTCGCGCACGTCGTCGTCGTCGCAGTCCGCGTAGGCCTGCATCTGGCCCCGCAGGCGGGTGCGGTCGGCGAGCAGCCCACGGTAAGCCTGGCCGATCGCGTGGAGCGCCTCTTCGCCCTGCAGCTCGCCGGCGGCGTCCTGGAAGAGCTCGAGGGTCTCGCTGAGGCAGCGGCGAACCGCCTCGAGGTAGAGCTCCTTCTTCGTGCCGAAGAGCCGGAACAGGTACGGCTGCGAGATGCCGGCCTTGCGGGCGATGGTGTCGGTCGAGGTGCCGTCGAAGCCGTGCTCCCCGAACTCCTCGAGGGCGACGGCCAGGATCTCCTCCCGGCGTTCATCGGCGGTCTTCCGTGTGGTGGTCGCCGCATTCACGGGTAGGAAGTTAGCACTCACTCACAACGCATGTCAAGCGCTGCCGCCCGACCCGGGGTCAGGTCTTGCATTGCCACTTTCAAGCGACGAGTGCTCGCCAACTCGTCCACAGCCGCTGCGACCTCGGGCGGAATTCACACTTTCGGCGCACGCCATCAGGGAGCTTCCGAGCGCGAGGTCGTACTGCAAGACCTGACCCCGGGTTGCGTGGCGGATACCTCCACGGTCGACGGTAGCGCTCGTTCGGGGTCGAACAAGCCAGCACGCAAGGACTCGAAATTAGCAGTGACTCACAACTGGCTCGGGCTCCGGCGGTGGTAGGTAGGAGGCAGCGAGATGGAGCCAGCCGCCGTGCTCGCGTCGACGGTCGCCAAGGAGCCGTGGTTCTGGGGAGCCGCGACCGCGATCGTGGCCGTCCTGCTCCTGGCGAACGTCGCGCTCTTTCTCGTGGTCTACGCGCGGCGGATGCGCGAGGTCGGGCGGGCGCGCCGCGCCGCGCGGTTCGAGCAGGAGTGCGAGCAGATGCTGGAGGAGCTGACGGCCGGTCCGCAGGACCTCGACGGCCTGCGGGCGCGCATCCGCCGCCTCGACGAGCTCGAGCGCCCGATCGCCGCGACCATGCTGCTGGAGCGACTCGGCCCGGCTTCGGCCGCCGAGCGCGCCGCCGTGCTCGATGCGATACGTGAGACGGGCGCGATCGACCTGCTCCTGCGCTCGCTTCGGCGCCGTGCGCCGTGGCGGCGCGCGCTTGCGGCCAGGACGCTCGGGCAGGTAGGCGCGAACGAGGCGGTGCCGGCGTTGACCGAGCGGCTGTCCGATCACAGCCGCTATGTGCGCGAGGCTGCCGTTCGCGCCCTCGGTCGGATCGGCGACGAGCGCGGGCTGCCGCCACTCGCTGACCTGTTCCTGAACCCCGGCCGCGCCGGGGCAGGAATCGTGTACGAGGCGCTGCTCGCCCTCGGCGACGCGTCGGTCCCGGTCTTCCGCGACGGGCTCACGTCGGCGCAGGAGTCGGTCCGCCTCACCGCTTGCTTTGGGATCGCCGCCGCCGTCGAACCGGAGGCGGCCAGGCCCGAGCTGGAGCCGATGCTGGCGGACCCGGCCGGCGAGGTGCGGGCGGCGGCGTGCGAGACACTCGGGCGGATCCCGGGTGCGCCGGTGCCCGACGCGCTGGTGCAGGCGACGCGCGACCACGTGCCGAGCGTCCGTCGAGCCGCCGTCTCGGCGCTCGGCTCGTACGACGATCCGCGCTCGCTTCCCTTTCTGCTCGCCGCACTCGACGATCCTGAGCGCGACGTCGCCCTCCGTGCAGGCGAGTCGCTCGTCCGGCTCGGCCGCCTTCCGGCGACGGGCGGCCAGGCTCGTGCCGCGATGGACGAGACGGAGGCGTGGCCGCTCGAGACCGCGCTCGTGCTCGACTCCCTGGGAGCGATGTGAGCGCCGTCATCGCAATCCTGCTGGTGATCTCGGTGGCGATCTTCGCCTTCTTCGTGATCTACACGCTCGCCACGCTCTCGCTGACCGCGTACTCGCTGTTCGAGGAGGTTCAGCAGAAGATCGAGCGCGGCGAACGCTTCCGGCCGCTGCGCCGCCCGTTGCGATCCGGCATCAGCCTCGTCGTGCCCGCCTACAACGAGGAGCTAGTGATCGTCCCGGCAGTGAGGTCGCTGCTCGGCGTCGATTACGAGCCGCTCGAGGTCTTCGTCGTCGATGACGGCTCCACGGACCGCACGCTTGCAGTCCTGAGTGAAGCCTTCGACCTCCGCGAGCTCCCGCTCGGCGACCGCTTCGGCCTCGAGACCGAGCCGCTCGAAGCGCTCTACGTCTCGGCAGCGGACCCGCGCCTCCACGTCGCGCGCAAGCGCAACGGCGGCCGGCCGGACGCGATCAACGCAGGCATCAACCTCGCGCGCCACGAGCTCGTCGGGATCGTCGACGCGGACTCGCTGCTCGACCGCGACGCGCTCGCGCGCATCGTCGAAGTCTTCTCCGCCGACCCGGACCGCGTCGTCGCCGTCGGCGGGACGGTCCGCATCGCGAACGGCGGCGTGATCGAGGACGGCGTGATGACACGGCCTCGGGTGCCCGTCCACGGAATCGAGGCGTCGCAGGTGGCCGAGTACCTGCGGTCGTTTCTCGCGTCGCGGATCGCCTGGTCGGCCATGAACGGGCTGCTGATCATCTCGGGGGCGTTCGGCGTCTTCCGGCGCGATCTCTTCCGCGGGGTCGGCGGGCTCTCCCGTGACACGCTCGGCGAGGACATGGAGATGGTGATGCGGCTGCACGAGCAGCTTCGGCCGGTCCGACCGGGCGTGCGGATCGAGTTCGCCGCGGACGCCACCTGCTGGACCGAGGCGCCGCCCGGACTGGGGCCGCTCCGCGGCCAGCGCGTGCGCTGGCACATCGGCCTGCTGGACAACCTGCGCTTGCATCGGCGGATGATCGGACGCCGGCGTTACGGCGCCGTCGGCCTGCTCTCGCTGCCGTACACGATCCTCGTCGAGGCCCTCGGGCCGATCCTGCAGGTGACCGGCTACGTGATCGTGATCGTGCTCGCCCTGTTCCACGAGATCGCCTGGGAGTACGCGATCGCTCTGCTGCTCGTCGTCCTGCTCGTCGCGCAACTGCAGACGGCGGGTGCGATCCTGACCGAGGAGATCGGCTTCGGCCGCTACCGCCGCCGCGACCTGCTGCTGATCGGCGGCTGGGGCTTGCTCGAGACGTTCTGGTACCAGCCGATCAGCGCGGTGTGGCGGCTGTGGGCCACCTTCAGCTGGGTGATCGGCCGCCGGCCGGGGTGGGGCACGATCCCGCGCGGCGCCGCGCTCGCCCAACCGCCGCCCGTGGAGGCGCCCGAGCTCGCCCCGGCTCCGCTCTCGCGCTAGCGGCTCATGGATGAATGACGACCTGCGTCCCGAGCGGGACGCGGCGCAGCAGCCAGCGCAGGTCGGTCTCGCCCGCGTGCAGGCATCCCGTCGAGACTGCGGAGCCGATCCCGCCGCCGCCGCCGTGGATCGCGATCCGGTCGAGGGTGATGCGGACCCGGCTCAGCTTCACCTCGCTGCGGCGGACGAACCCGTGCACGTCGTTGGGGAAGAGCGGCGAGATCACCTCGGCCCAGCGGCCGCGAATCCCGGTCACCGCCAAGAGTCAGCTGACGCTGTCCTCGGGGAGCGGGATCAGCCGCGCGCGGTCGCGGATGTCCTGCATCAGCGTCAGCGCCCGGCGGGCGTTCACGACCGAGTGGTTCCACGCGGGCCGGTAGCGGGCCAGCACCGGGAGCGAATCGAGCGCGGTGCGGCGCGCCCGGAGCGCGGCGACGAGGAGCCGCTTCGCGCGGCGGGTCTCGCCCGTGGCGGGATCGCCCTGGACCAGGGCCGCCGAGCGCTCGACGACTTCGCGATACGCGCCGGCACGGCGCAGCAGCTCGTCCTGCGAGAGGCGGCCGAGGCGCCAGTTCCGGAACGCGAGCTCGTACGAGGCCAGCGCCCCGCTGACCGGCTGGTAGTCGCGGACGAGGCGCTGCTGCTCCCGGTCGAGCGCCACGAACGACTGCGGCGGCGGGGGCGGAGGTTTGGGCTCCACGCGGCGCTTCCCGTGGTCGCAGCCGGCCAGCAGCACGACCGCCAGGAGCCCGCAGGCGCGCCAGTAGACTCGGCGGCCATGAACGTGCTGGTCACGGGCGCCTCGGGGTTCGTCGGGCGCGCGCTCGTCGAGGAGCTTCGTCACGCGGGCGCAGCCTACGAGGTCCATCCGCTCGGACGGCCGGACGGCGACCTGTCGCACGAGGGCGTCGCCGACGCCGCGGTCGCCGGGGCGCGGCTGGAGGTGATTGTCCACGGGGCGGCGCGGATCGGCGTCGTCCGCTGTGAGGACGAGGCCGAGCTCGCGGTGCGCTCGAATGTCCTGGCGACTGCACTCGTGGCGCGCGCGGCGGTCGCGCATGACGCGCGCCTCGTCTACCTCTCGACCTCCGACGTCTACGGATCCGCCGCGGCCGCCGACGAGGAGACGCCGCCGGCGCCCGAGAGCCTGTACGCACTGACGAAGCTCTGGGGCGAGCAGGCCGCCGCGCTGTATGCACCGAAGGGGCTCGCCGTCCTGCGGCTCGCAAACCCGTACGGGCCGGGTGTCGACGCGGGGCAGGCCAAGGGCGCGCTGCCGTCGATGCTGCGGCAGGCCGACGCGCGCGAGCCGATTCCGGTCTTCCGCGGCGAGGCGCGCACGTTCTGCTGGATCGGCGACGTCGTCCGGGCGATCCGGCTCGTGCTCGAGGCGGACGCCGAGGGGACGTTCAACGTCGGCTCCGACGGCGAGCCCGTGGCGCTTGCCCACGTCGCCCGCGTCGCCTGCGAGCTGACCGGCGCGCCGCACGACCTGATCGAGGAGGTCGAGCCCCCGCCCGGTCGCGTGATGACGCGGATCGCGACCGAGCGGATCCGCGCCCTCGGCTGGCGGGCAGAGGTCCCGCTCGACGAGGGAATGCGGCAGCTGCTCGACTCATTGCGAGCGGGCGCCCCGGCCTAGTGCTCTGATGCCCAAGGCGTTCGTCCTCACCGGCGGGTCGCGCTCGCAGCTCGGGCTGCTCGAGCAGGCACGCGCGCTCGGGCACGAGGTCTGCGTCGTCGACGGGTCCGACCGCGCGCCGCTCCTTGCCGAGGCCGATCACGCGATCGTGCGCAGCTTCACCGACGTGAACGGCGTCATCGGCGACCTCGAAGCACGCGGGATCGAGCCGGTCGCCGTCGCGACGATGGGCTCCGACCAGGCCGTTCTGCCCACCGCGCAGCTCGCGGAGCGGCTCGGCCTGCCCGGCCTGCCGGTCGAGACGGCGCGAACGGTCGCGGACAAGCGCCGCATGCGAGCGGCGTTCGAGCGAGCGAAGGTGCGCTGCCCGAAGGGGCGCGAGGCGGCGAGCTTCGAAGAGGCCGAGCAGGCGTTCTACCAGCTCGGCGCGCCTGTGGTCGTGAAGCCGGTGGACGGCTCCGCGCAGCGCGGCGTTACCGAGGTGCGCGACGAAGGCGAGCTCGCACCGGCGGTGGACCGTGCCCTTGCGGCTTCGAAGACCGGCGCGATCGTGCTCGAGCAGTACCTCTACGGCGACGAGTTCACGGTCAACGGCTTCCTGCTGGAGCGCGAGTACTTCCCGATGAGCGTCACGCGGCGGCTGCTGCACCCGCCGCCGCCGCTCGGCGTCTGCATCGCGCACCGCTATCCGTCACTACTGGCGAACGAAGAGCCGCTGTTCGAACTCGCGCACAAGGCGAGCCTGGCCGTCGGGCTCGAGACAGGGCCGTCGTATGTGCAGGTGCGGACGCGCGACGGGCAGCCGTGGGCGATCGAGGTGGGCGCGCGACTCGGCGGCGGCAAGGACGCCGAGCTCGCCAAGCTCGTCACCGGCTTCGACGCTATCCGCGCGAACGTGCACTGGGTGCTCGATGAGCTGACGCGCGACGACCTCGGGCACGGCGAGGCGGTCGCGCCGTGCGGCCAGGTGCGGTTCGTGGTCGCGCCGCCGGGGGAGATCGTGCGCCTCGACGCGAGCCCCGCCCTCGCGCTCGACGGCGTCCACGAGGCCGGCTTCTACTGGCGGGAGGGCATGACACTGCCGCCCATGACTTCCGGCGCGGAACGGCTCGGTTACCTGCTGCTCACAGCGGCGGACGAGGACGAGCTCGACGCGCTGACCGAGCGCGCTCTCGCGGCGCTGGACGTCGAGATCGCGCTCGAGCGCGCGCTCGTGTGAGGCGGCGTTTGCGATGCCAACGTCAGGACGCGCGCGCTCTGCTCGTGCGTCCGTGTGAAACGACCAGTCGATGCGCGGTGCATCTGGACCTGTGAGGGTCATCCACTCCCCGATCAACGTCGCGGGCGGGCCGGGCGCGATCTCGGCCGGCCTGCGCGAGCTCGGCGTCGAGAGCACACTGCTCGTCTTCAACGAACGGCCGTTCGTCCGTGGCTTCGACATCAACCTCGAGCTGCGCGACACGACCCGGCTGAGCTCTGTGCCCGTCAACCTGCCGAAGCAGCTCCGCGCGCTCACGTGGGCACTGCGGCGCTTCGACGTCTTCCACTTCCATGCGGGGCTCACCCTGGCGCCGCGGCGCGTGACCCTGCCCACGCTGCGGGCCGCCGGCAAGGGCATCGTCTTTCAGTCGTGGGGCTCGGACCTCCGCAGCCGCAGCGCCGCGGAGGTCGGCTACCTGAAGCAGGCCGACGCCGCGATCGTCGGCAGCTACCTGACCCGCCGGCTCGCTCCGCGCGGCCCCTGGCCCGACTACGACGTCGTCCCGCCGGCAATCGTGCTTCATGACTGGGAGCCGTCGCCGACCGAGCCGGGCGACGTGCTACGCGTCGCGCACGCACCGAGCAAGCGGGCGGTCAAGGGCACCGAGGCCGTGCTTGCGGCCGTGGAGTCGCTCCGCTCGCAAAGCGCGCCGATCGAGCTCGACCTGATCGAGGGGGTCCCCAACCGCGAGGCGCGCCTGCGCTACGCCGCGGCCGACGTCATCGTCGACCAGCTGCGCGTGGGCTGGTACGGCATGTTCGCGATCGAGTCGATGGCGCTCGCGAAGCCGGTCGTCGTCCACCTCGACGAGGAGGCCGCCGCCGAGACCGAGGAGGCGTTCGGGCTCGAGCTGCCGCTTGTACGCGCCGAGGAGAGCAGCCTCGAGGGCGTGCTCGGCGAGCTCGTCGAGCGGCGCGCGGAGTTGCCCGAGCTCGGCAGCCGCAGCCGGGAGTACGTCGAGCGCGTCCACGCGCACACCGCCGTCGCGCGGCGCGTGCTCGAGATCTACGAGCGCGTCATCCCCGACAGCTCGTAGAAGCCCATCGGCGACCAGGAGAACCCGCGCACGCCGGGTGCGAGGGTGAAGTGGTCGCTCGGCGCGTAGACCGGGATCGCCGGCACCGCCTCGTGCAACTTGTCGACGAGCCGCCGCTCGATCCGCCAGCGCGCGTCGTCGTCGAGCTCGCGCACCGCCTGCCGCATGAGCGCGTCGTAGGAGGGGTCGCACCAGCGCGAAACGTTGAAGACGCTCCCGCAGGGAAAGACGTCGAGCAGGTTGTAGGCGTCGAAGATCTTCGGGCTCCAGCCGAGGAGGGTGAGATCGGACTTCGTCGCCAGCAGCTCCTGAACGGTCGCCACGGGCCGGTACGAGAGCGTGATGCCGAAGCGGCGGAGCTGCTCATCCTCGCGCCGCAGCCGAGCCGCGACCCTCGAGCCGCCCAGGTCCTCGCGAGCCCACGCGACGGTGAGCGCCAGGGGCTTCGGGGCCCGCTGCAGCTGCACGGGCTCGCGCGAGTTGACGACGCCGGCCCCGGGCACCGCAGGCGAGACAAGAGACGCCGGCTTGCCGCCCAGGTCGAGGTGCGTCACCACCCAGGCGACGTACTGCCGCGCGGCCTGGTCGGCCAGCGGGGAGTTCCGGGTGGCCAGCCAGAGCAGACCCGTCGCGAGCGTCGGCAGCTCTCGCGCGCCCGCAGGCGTGCGGCCCACGGTGTCGATCCACGGCAGCCCTGGGCCGGCAAGCCCGCGCGGCAGCACGGCGTCCGCGTTCTTCGGCGAAGCCGTCATGACGACCCGCGCCGGCCTGACCTCATCCGCGTTCCAGTAGCCGAGGTTCCGCTCCAGCACGACCCGGCCCTTGCCGCGCGAGGCGAGGCGGAAGGGACCGCTGAAGGCGTTCGGCTTCGGCGGCCGCAGCGCGGCGACCGGGAACGCGACGAGCTGGTCGAACCACGGCACCGGGTGCTGGAGCGTGACGCGGAGCGTGCGGTCGTCCAGCGCCTCGACGCCGAGCCCGCCGGAGCCGGTCGCGTGCAGGTGCCGGGCGCCGCGGACGATGCCGAGGTCGGGCCCCGCGTACGGCGCGTTGGTCGACGGCGCGAGCGCCCGCCGCCACGAGCGGCGGAAATCGTCGGCGACGATCGGCGTCTCGTCGCTCCAGCGCAGGTTCTTGCGCAGGCGGAACGTCCAGACGAGGCCGCCCTGGTCGACGTCCCAGGACTCGGCGAGGTCCGGCTCGACGCCGGTCCCCGAAAAGCGCGTCAGGCCCGAGTAGAGCTCGTGGGCGACATTGAGCGACGGCAGGTCCGACGCCTTCGCCGGGTCGAGCTGCCGCGGGACGAGCGGCGCGGCAACTCGCAGCGTCACGCGCTTCGGCGCGTGCTCGTTCGAGCCGCCGCAGCCCGCGAGGAGTAGCAGCGCCGCCGCGAGGACTAATCCACGAGCTTTCGCCATACGTTGTCGAGCAGCTTGTACGTCAGCCCGCGGCCCATCCGCAGGAACGTGTAGTTGCCGGTCGCGAACGTCTGCCCGCGACCGGCTCGCGACCAGGTCATCGCCGCATTGACGACGCCGCGCTTCCCGCGGAGGATCGCCTCCGCGGCGACGACGTGGTCGCGCGGTGTGAGCTCGGGGTCGACGCGATCGCTCTCGGAGGCGGCGACGCCGAAGGTCTGGCCCGGCCCGATCCCCGTGCCGCGAAAGAGCCAGCGCACACGCTGGTAAGCGCGCGCGCCCGCCGCCACGTACGGGACTGCGCGCACCTTGGGGAAGCAGCAGCCGTCGTAGCCGACGCCCGCGAGCGCGAAGTCCGAGCGGCCCTCTCGAGCGTCGTAGTCGGTCATCACGACCGCGTTCCGCCCGGGCTCGAGGCGCACCTGCCGGTAGAACGGATTCGCCAGCAGGAAGACGAGGTTTCCGCCCCGGTCGCGATAGCGCCGCAGCAGGTCGTAGGTGGCCGGTTGGTAGTACTCGCTGTGGCCCGGGAAGACGATCGCGGCGTAGCGGCGTAGCGTCGAGAGCGGCAGGTGGCCGAGCTCGACGTCAGTGATCTGCTGGGTGCGCAGAGAGCGCGAGCAGAGCCAGCGCGAGAAGGGCAGCGCCGCCTCGTGATCGTCCTCGAGCCCGCCGCGCAGGAGCGGTCCCTTCAACGAGACGCGCCGCTGCCGCCAGAACTGGTACCAGCTGTCGGGGATCCCGTTCAAGTCGGCGTCGTACGCGTTGTACGCGCGCCAGGTCAGGTACGGCCAGACGACGAGCGCGGTGTGCGGCTCGGGGTGGTCGAGCGGCACCGGCGAGCGCACGACGATCGGCGCGCGGAACTGGTCGCCGGCCGCGTCGCCGCCGACCGCGTGGTAGAGGCCGGGCGGGTTGCCGAGCGGGATCGTGATGCTGCCGTTCCGGCTGGGGACCATCTGCTCATCCTCCGATGCTTGGCAGTCGCGCTCGAGGCTGACGCCGGCCTGGCCGTGGTCGGCGGACAGGACGAGCGGCACGCGGTCGCCGTGCTGGAAGCTCCCGGTCGAGTCGACGAAGAGCGCGAGGCGCTCGACGCGCACGACGTGCGGGTTCGCGGCGCAGCCGGTGGTTCGCCAGGGCGGCCGGCGCACGCTGGCTTCGGCCGCACCCGGCCGCAGCACCCCGCGGGGAGGCAGTAGCCGCCCCGAATCCTTGTAACAGACTGTTACTTGATAGGTGCCGTCGCCGAGCGCGCCGCCGGTCGCGGAGGTGCCGTTCCAGGTGAGCGCCCCGCTGGTCGAGGAGACGCCCGTGCGGATCCGCTTCCAGCCGCGGAGCCGGCCGCCCCACGCGTAGACGCGCAGACCCAGCAGCGTGCCCGGCGACGCGTTCGTCTTCACGGTCAGCGAATCCCGGACGCCGTTGCCGTTGGGGCTGATCACCGGGGTCGAGAGCGACTCGATCCGCAGCATCGCGGGCGTCTGCGCCGCCGCCCCCGGCACCACCGCCACGACGACGCAGGCCGCCGCGGCGGGGAAGAACCGTCTCACCGCGAAGGCGCCAGGCTCTGCACGGGCTGCCGTTCGCGGTACCAGGCGATCGTGCGGGCAAGCCCCTCGTCCAGGTCGACGCGGGGCTCCCACTCCAGCAGCTTCTCCGCCTTGTCGACGTTCGGGATCCGCATCTCGACGTCGGTGTAGTGCAGCGGGCGAAAGACGATCTCGGACTCGGACTCGGCCAGTCGCTTGATCCGCGAGGCGAGGTCGAAGACCGTCACCACCGAGCGCGGGTTGCCGACGTTGAACACCTGCCCGACCGCCTCCTCCCGCTCCAGCATCGCGAGCAGCGCGTCGACGACGTCGTCGACGAAGCACCAGGCGCGGATCTGCGACCCGTCGCCGTGGATCACGAGCTCCTCCCCCGCGAGCGCCCGCACCGTGAAGTGGTGGATCGCGCCGCTGCCGACCTGACCGGGGCCGTAGACGTTGAAGGGCCGGATCGAGGTCGACGGCAGCTTGTGCTCGTCGTAGTACGAGTGCGCGAGGTACTCGCCGGCGAGCTTCGAGACTGCATACGTCCAGCGCGCCTCGCCGACCGAGCCCTGGGAGGTGACGTGGGTCTCCTCGACCTTGTACGCGTGCGTGCCGAAGACCTCGCTCGTCGAGAAGTCGATCAGCCGCTCGATCGTGCCCGCCTCGTGCGCGGCCTCGAGCACGTTCGAGGTGCCGATCAGGTTGACGCGCATCGTCCGCACGGGGCTCTCGAGCACCTTGTCGACCCCCGCGATCGCGGCCAGGTGGACGACATGCGTAGCGCGCGAGGTCAACTCCCGCAGGAGCGGCAGGTCGAGCACGTCGCCCTCGACGAAGCGCAGGTTCTCGTGCTCGGCGAGGTCGGTCCCTGTCAGCGAGTCGCGGTGCAGGTTGTCGAGCACGACGATCTCGTTCTCGGCGACGAGCCGCCGCGCGAGCGCGGTTCCGATGAAGCCCGCGCCGCCCGTCATCAGGATCTTTTTCCCGCTCAGAGGCACGATCGCGGAGTCTACCGGCGGCTCCTTGTGGCGCCTGTGGTCACTTCCACCGTGTTGGACCGGCCGTTTCAGACGGGCGCGCGGGCGGAGCCCGCACACCCTGAGACGGCACCGCTAGCGGTGCCTTGCAGCAAACTGGCAGCCGTGCTCGCGCAGCAGCTCGGACGTCTCGCCAAGCACTCGGCGATCTACGGCCTCGGCGCCGTCGTCTCGCGGCTGATCGGCGTCCTGCTGCTGCCGATCGTGACGCGCTACCTGACGCGCGCCGACGTCGGCGCGGTCGACACGCTCATCTCGCTCACCGTCGTGCTGGTGATCGTCCTGCGCATGGGTATCTCGGCGGCGTTCTTCCGCTTCTACTTCGACGCCGAGGACGAGGCGGGCCGAACGACGGTCGTGCGCACCTCGTTCTGGTTCACGATGGCGATGGCGACGCTCGGCCTCGTCGCCGGCTCGCTTCTCGCGGGTGAGATCTCGCAGCTCCTCTTCACCACCGACTCGAAGGCCAACCTCGTCCGCGCCGCGCTCGTCCTCCTCTGGGCGCAGATGAACTACGAACAGATGACCGCGCTCTTCCGCGTCGAGGAGCGCTCGGTCTCGTACGTGGCCGCGACGCTCGCCAATGTGATCATCACGGTCGTCGCGACGATCCTGCTCGTCGCCGTCTGGGACAAGGGCGCGGTCGGCGTGATCGCCGGCAACTTCACGGGCACGCTCGTCGTCTTCTTCGTCCTGCTCGGCTACCGGCGCTTCCAGCTCGGGTTCGAGTTCGACCGCGAGCTCTTCCGGCGGATGCAGCGCTTCGGGCTGCCGCTCGTGCCCTCCGGGATCGCGCTGTGGGTGATCGACCTCTCCGACCGCTTCTTCCTGGTGCGGATGAAGGGCCTCCCCGAGCTCGGCCTCTACTCGGTCGGCGTCCGCATCTCGACTGCGCTCCTGCTGGTGCTGATCGCGCTCCGCACCGCGTGGCCGGCCTTCGCGTTTTCGATCAAGGAGGACGAGGAGGCAAAGCGGACCTACGGCTTCGTGCTGACCTACGTGCTGTACGCCTGCTGCTGGCTGTCGCTGACGGTCTCTCTGCTCGCGCCGTGGCTCGTTCGCCTCTTGACCACGCCGCGCTTCTACCGCGCAGCCGAGGTCGTGCCGCTGCTCGTCTTCGGCGTGACGGCGTTCATCGCCTTCAACGTGATGTCGATCGGCATCGGGCGCGCGAAGAGGACGCAGTTCAACTGGGTGGTGACCGGCGGCGCGGCGCTCGTGAACATCGGCCTCAACTTCCTGCTGATCCCGCCCTACGGGATGATCGGTGCGGCGATCTCGACGCTCGTGGCGTACGTGGTGATGTTCCTCGGCATGACCGTGCGGGCGCAGCAGGTCTTCCCCGTGCCGTACCAGTGGCGGCGGATCGCGCTGGCGGTCGGGGCCGCAGTCGCGCTAACGGTGCTCGGGAAGAGCCTCGACGTCCCGCTCGCGGGCGCCGTCCTGCTCAGCGCTGTCTACCCGCTGATCCTGCTGCCGCTCGGGTTCTACCTCCCGGTCGAGCTGCGGCGAATCCGCGCGCTCGTCTCGCCGGCGCGGTAGCGCGGCCGCGAGGCCGATCGCGCCCCAGACCGTCGGGTCCTCGAAGAACGCGTTGTAGAAGAGGCTGTGCACGGCGATCGCGGTCACCGTCAGCCCGAGCGCGAGCGCGGTCAGCCCCGGCACGTCGCGGGCGAAGCGGCGGAAGGCGAGGCCGAGCGCGGCGACGAGCAGCCAGCCGTAGAGCGCGAAGCCGACGATCCCGCCCTCGGCAGCCACCGTGACGGGCGTGGTGTGCGACGCGGCCGCGTTCGGCTCCCGGCCCTTCAGGTTCGCGAGCTCCGCGTAGGCGTGCTTGAAGCCGCCGACTCCGACACCGGCGACAGGGTGGTGGACGGCGATGTGCAGGCCACGGCGCACGAGCGTCCCGCGGCCGCTCGTCGTGCTCTTGCCGCTGCCGCCGCCGAAAACGTCGTGCCGCACACTCGGCACTGCGAGCGCGCCCGCGACCACGACCACGGCCGCGACGGCGGCCAGTGCCAGGCCGCGGCGGCCCCAGGCGAAGACCGCGGCCACGATCACGCCGACCGCGAGCGCGGCGAAGCTCGACTGCGAGTACGAGAAGTAGAGCCCCGTCCAGATGACGACGATCGCGGCCGTCGCCCCGTAGACCAGCCGCCGGTCGCGCACGAACAGCACGACGACGAGGCAGGCGAGGATCGCGACGACGAGGAAGCGCCCGTAGATCGACGGGTCCCAGAAGACCGAGTTGACGCGGTAGAAGGGCGCGTAGGCGTTCGAGACGAGCAGCTTCGGGTTCCAGAAGATGTCGCGGTTCTGGTACTGGTAGATCCCGATCACCGCGAAGACGCCCGCCATCGCCGTCAGCTCCGCGAGCAGCCCGAGCGCGATCAGCCGGCTCCAGCGCAGGCGCGCGAGCGCGACGGCGAGCAGGCCGAACGGGAGGAAGAAGAACAGCAGCTCGATCGCGCCCTGGCGGACGTCGCCGGTCCACAGGATCGAGAGGCCGGTCCAGCCGACGAAGGCCGCGAGCGGCCAGGCGACGGGCCCCAGCTCACGGGCACGCGCGTCGCCCTCGACGAGCTCCCAGGCGAGCAGCAGCGCAGCGGCCGCCACGACGGCGTACATCGCCACGAGCAGGTTCGCCTCCGTCGAGCCGACCGTCACATGGAACCGGGCGGGGACGCAGGCCAGCGCGGCAAGCGGAAGCAGGTAGGGCCAGCGGCGGAAGATCGCGGCCCCGCCGGCCGCGAGCAGGAGCCCGACCACAGCTGCCGCGGCGAGCAGGGGCCGGTGCCCGTGGGGCGCGAGGTAGAGCGCGAGCAGGAGCGCGCCGAGCGCCCACGCGCCGAGCCCGGCGAGCCGTTGGATCCGCGACGGCGCCACGAACAGGACTGCGAGCCCGGCCGCGCCGATCACGCCTCCCGCGCGGGCGAGCTCGGAGGTCACGGTGTGACCACCACCACGGCCCGAGCGACGTGCCCGTTCGCCGCCACGCGCAGCACGTAGCGGCCCGGCTTCGGCGCGCGCAGGATCAGGAGCCGCCCGCTGCGGCGCGCGTGCAGCGAGCCGAGGTGGACCGCGTACGACTTCGCGTCGGTGAGGACGCGGAAGCCGAACCGCCGCCCGGTCTTCGCGCGTACCTCGTGAGGCCGCAGGTCGATGTACCGCACGATCACCGTCAGCCTGCGACTCGGCGGCCCCAGGTTCGTCGCGCGGTCCAGGGCCCGGAGCCGGATCCGGTGCGGCCCCGGCCTCAGCGAGCGCGCCGTCTTGCCGCCCCAGTCGAGTTTCCCGGCGCGCACGAAGCGGAAGGTCGGACCCGCGCGGCGGTCGCCGTCGACGTAGAGGATCACCCGCGCCTGCTCATTGGTCTGGTACTTGATCCGGATCAGGTCCTGAACGAAGTCGCCGTCCGGCGAGAAGACGCGCGGTGTGATCGAGGTGAGCCGAACGAACGGCGGCGTCGCGTCCATGCGGATCGGGTTCGGCAGCAGGATCGTGCGGTGCTCGCGCGCGAGGTGGACGCGCGGCCGGTACGTGCCGTCGGGGACGACCTCGTGCGCGTTGTCGCGCCCGTCCCAGGTGAACTGCTGCGTCCCGCGGCTCGCCGCCCTGTTGCGCGCGAGCGTCCGGATCACGTCGCCGCTGCCGTTGACGATCTCCACGGTCAGCCGGTCGGGCCTACGCAGCAGGAAGCCGATCGCCGCCTTGTCGTTCGAGAGCGAGTCGGGCGCGACAACCTTGCTCACGTGCGTGTCCGAGATCGGGCTGCGCTCGAGCTTGAGCCCTTCCGTGATTGCGAAGGCCGCGGCCGTAGAGCCGAGCAAAGCGAAAACGACGAGCGTCGGCAGCAGGCGCGCCACGGCTCGGCGAGTGTAGTCCGTACACGAAGCGGCCCTCCCAGGTAAGACTTCGCACGTCGATGACGCGTACGCCCGCCCTCGTCAAACGAATGAAGCCGCTCGTCCCGGTGGCGCTGAAGCGGCCGCTCAAGCGCGCGATCCCGAAGCGCTACCACGGCCTCTTCGATCCCGACTGGCACCGGCGGAGCATCGGAAACGTCCGACTCTGGGACACGCTCGGCAAGCTCCAGTTCGACTACCTCGTGGGGCGCGGCCTGGCGCCCCATCACTACTTGCTAGACGTCGGCTGCGGGCCGCTCCGAGGAGGTGTGCACTTCATCCGGTACCTGGAGGCCGGGCACTACTACGGCGTCGACAAGAACGCTCCCGTGCTGCACGAGGCCGAACGGCTCGAGCTTCCGCGTCACGGCTTGGTCGAGATGCAGCCCACTCTCGTGGCGATGGACGACTTTGGCTTCGGGCGGCTCGGGCGGCAGTTCGATTACGCGATCGCGCAATCCGTCTTCACCCATCTCCCCCTGAACGAGATCATCCGCTGCCTGATGGAGATGGATGGAGCGCTCGTGTCCGGAGGCGAGTTCTACGCGACCTTCTTCGAGAACGAGAAAGGGAAGTTCAACCTCGACGACGTCCACCAGACGGCGGAGGTCGTGACCCACTTCGACCGCGACTTCTTCCATTACGACGTCGGCACCTTCGAATGGGCCTGCGAGGGAACCAAGCTGAGCGTCGAGTACCTGGGCGACTGGAGCAACCCGGTCAACCAGAAGATGCTGGTTTTCCGGAAGGGCTAGCTCACCCCGCCGCGGAACGGGTTCACGAGAAAGCGCCCAGCGTTGACCAGGGCGGGCGCCGGATCGTCGAGCGCGAAGACGCCGTCCACGTACGGCGGGCGCTGGATTGCGATGCCGCCGCCGCTCATGAAGCCGATCGCCCAGCGCTTGCCGCTGCTGTTCGTCCGCGCAGACGGAACGGTCACGCCGATCAGGTCCCAGTACGCGGTCTGCGCCACGTCTGCTCCACAAGCACCGGTGAGTCCGTGCCACTGCCACAGCCGCGGGTTGACCTCGATCAGCTTCAGGCGGCCGTCGCGCGGATCGCGCTTCCACTCGACCTGGGCGATTCCGTGGAAGTCGAGAGCCCGCAAGAGCTTCAGTCCCGACTCGACGACCTCGTCGTCCCATACCGCCTCCCCGATGCGGGCGCTGCCCATGTTCTCTGCGGTCTGGCGCAGCTTCCTGCCGGAGAAGACCGCGAGGGGCACTCCATCGGGAGAGATGTACGTCCCGAGCGACCAGAGGCATTCGTCGCCGCCCGGAATGAACTCCTGCACCATCGGCTCGAAGTCGGCGGTCAGCCGGTAGGCGTGCTCGAGCTCGGCGCGCGTGCGGCAGACGAAGGCCTGCCGCCTGTGGGTTCGCTTGAAGACGATGTTCTCCGAAGGCTTCGCGAACACCGGGTAGCCGATCTCGACGGCAGCGGTCAGCGCCTCGTCGAGCGAGCGGGGGTGGGCCGTCGCCGGCGTTCCCATCCCGAGGCCGCTCGCGGCCGCGAGCTGGTGCCGCTTGCTTTGCAGCGGCTCGAGCACGTTCCAGTCCGGGAACGGGTAGAGGTACCGGTCGCCGAGCTCGGCGCGGCGGCTGGCCAGTGCGTTCAGATGCTCGTCGTGGGTCGGAAAGATCGGGGCAGGACGCTCGAGCTCGTCCGCGAGCTCGAGGAGGAACGAGATGAACCCGTCCTGGTCCGGCAGCGGGTCCGGTGCCACGAGCGGTAGCGCGTAGCGCGAGCGGAAACCGAGGGCCCAGGGACGGTGGTCGAGCGCGATCGTTCGAACTCCGGAGCGGCCGAGCGACCGAATCGCGCCGAGCCCGTTCACCCAGCCGACTTCACAGACCACGGCAGGCGGCAAACGTCCGGCGCGGACGTAGGCCGCGACGGCCTTCAGTGGTCGCGGCTTCGCTTGCAGGAACTTCGGAGCGAGGCGCCGGTTGGGCGCGGTCGACGGTGCCTCCACTTCGACAGCCTACTCGTGCGACGCTGGAGTCATTCCGAGGTTTGCCCGGCGTGAGCCGAGCCACGCGATCAGGGCCCACGCCACGAAGCCGATGACAGCGACCACCGCGCCGCCCGCGATCACGTAGGTCGCTCCGGAGAAATCGATCAGCTTGACACCGCTCAGCATCAGCACCGTCGCGAGCCCGAGTCGCAGCGCACGGTCGGGCACGCGCAGCGTGAACTGGCTCGAGATCAGCACTCCCGGAATCGAACCGGTAAGCAGCCAGCCCATCGTTCGCAGGTCGACGTTGCCCGCCACGAGGTGCCCGAAGCCGGCGACCCAGAGCAGCGCAGCCGCGTGGAAGATGTCGGTGCCGACGATCTTCGGCAGCGTCAGGGGGAAGACGAGCACCATGATCAGGCCGAAGAACGTGCCGCTGCCGACCGAGGTCAGGCCGACGACGAAACCGCAGACGGCGCCGAGCGTGAATGCGATCACGCGGTCGCGGCGGGTGAGCAGGAACGGGGCGTCGTCGGGCTGCACGCCGCGCTGGATGAAGGTCTTCGCGACGAGGCCCACTCCGCCGATGACGAGCGCCGCCCCGATCGCGTAGGCCTCGATGTCCTCCGCGCCCGTCGAGTGGTGGCTGAGCCACGTGGCGACGGCGACGCCGAGCAGCGACATCGGCCCGGAGCCGAGGAACATCCAGAAGGTCAGCCGCGCATGCACTGTCCCGAGCCGCCGGTGCCTGACGGCGCCGAAGCTCTTGAAGATCGCGCCGTGCAGGACGTCCGTCCCCACCGCGAGGGTCGGCTTGAAGCCGAAGAAGATGACCAGGATGGGCGTCAGCAGCGAGCCGCCGCCCATCCCGGTCATCCCGACCAGCAGCCCGATCAGCAGGCCGCTAAGCGTGAACTGCCAGGTCATGCGCTACGAGCGGTACGCGTGGATCAGTACCTCGGCGACCTCGGGCCGCGAGAACTCCGCGGGCGGCAGCTGTCCCTCGGCAAGCAGCTCGCGCACCTTCGTGCCCGAGAGGAAGACGTGGTCGTCGCCGCCGTGCGGGCACGTCTTCGGCGTCGCCATCTGGCCGCAGGCGCGGCAGAAGAACGCGTGCTCGAAGAACATCGGCTCGATGTCGAGCTCGTGGTGCTCGAACTCGTCGAAGATCAACTGCGCGTCGTAGGTCCCGTAGTAGTCGCCGACACCCGCGTGGTCGCGGCCGACGATGAAGTGCGAGCAGCCGTAGTTCTTGCGGCAGATCGCGTGCCAGATCGCTTCGCGCGGACCGGCGTAGCGCATCGCCGCGGGAAAGGCCGAGACGAGCACGCGGTCGGCCGGGTAGTAGTTGTCGACAAGGACGCGGTAGCACTCGACGCGCGTCCCCGCCGGGACGTCGTCCGACTTCGTCTCGCCGACGAGCGGATGGATCAGTAGCCCGTCGACGGTCTCGAGCGCGCCCTTCGTCAGGTACTCGTGCGCGCGGTGGATCGGGTTGCGCGTCTGGAAGCCGACGACCCGCTTCCAACCCCGCTCGGCGAACGTCGCGCGCGTCTGCGCGGGGTCGAGCGCGAGCTCCGGGAACGTCGGCTCGACCCGCTCGAAGACGGTCACGCGGCCGGCGAGGTAGAGCGGCTTCTGGTCGTAGAGCCGCTTGACCCCGGGATGCGCGTCGTCCGTGGTGCGGAAGCAGCGGTCGGCCTCGCGCTCCCTGTCGTACTCGTAGGCACCCTCGACGTCGAGCACCGCGAGCGGCCTCCCGGAGCCGTCGGCCAGCGCGACCTGGTCGCCGTCCGGCTCGCGGTCGACCGCGAGGCAGACCGGCAGCGCCCACGGCAGCCCGTTCGCCAGGCGCATCTCGTCGACGACCCGCTCGTAGTCGTGCTGGGCCATGAAGCCCTCGAGCGGCGAGAGCGCGCCACTCGCGAGCATGTCGAGGTCGGAGACCTCGCGCGGGGTCAGCTGCAGCTGCTCGAGCCTCTCCACCGCGTCGGGCCGCGGGCCGGTGCGGTCGACGAGCTTGCCGCCGTGCGGCTCGATCAGGTGCGCGGTTGCAGTGATGCTCACGCCGCCACCCCCTTCGCCTTCGGCTCAGTCGCGCGGGGGAAACCATGTTTCCCCCGCGAGCCCCCTTCTTCTCCTGGGCTCGCGATCCGGGGAACCTCCCGGTTCCCCATAACCCCCTCCCCGTGGCCGCTCATGCGGCCACCTCAGCCGGGACCAACCCGAGTTCCTCGAGCTTCGCGACGACCCTCGCCGCCGCCTCCTCCGGCTCCAGCTCCTCGGTGTCGAGCACCAATTCCGGATCCGACGGCTCCTCGTAGGGATCCGAGACGCCCGTGAACTCGGTGATCTCGCCCTTGAACGCCTTCTCGTAGAGGCCCTTCACGTCACGCCTTGCGCACTCCTCGACCGACGCCTTCACGTAGACCTCGACGAAGGTGCCGACCGACTCCACCCAGTCGCGCGCCAGCCGGCGCGTCGCCTCGTAGGGAGAGATCGCAGCCGTGATCACCGCGCCGCCCTGGCGCGTGATCCGCGAGGCGACCCAGCCGACGCGCTCGACGTGCGTGTCGCGGTCCTCCTTCGAGAACCCGAGCCCCTTCGACAGGTGCATCCGCACGCTGTCGCCGTCGAGGTACTCGACGACGAGGCCGCGCCGGTCGAGCTCGGGCCCGACGAGGTGGGCGATGGTGGTCTTCCCCGAGCCCGAGAGCCCGGTGAACCAGAGCGTGAAGCCGCCGGGCCGGACGTGCGTCGTCTCGGGGTGCTCGGCCGCGTAGATGTGGTCGGTCATGTGCCTCCTAGTGGGGTTTCCAGGTGAATGCCGCATTCGAGCTTGTCGGAGCCCGCCCAGCGGCCTGCGCGCTCCTCCTCGTCGGGCGCGATCGGCCGGGTGCACGGGATGCACCCGATCGAGCGAAAGCCCACGTCGTGGAGCGGGTTGTAGGGAATCTCGTTGATCGTGATGTAGGCCCAGACGCGCTTCTCGTCCCAGTCGGCGAGCGGGTGCAGCTTCCAGACCTCGTAGCGCTCGGACCACTGCACCTTGGGCGTGGCCGCGCGGCTCGGCGACTGGTCGCGGCGGATCCCGGAGATCCAGGCGTCGTACGGCTCGAGCGCCTTGAGCAGCGGCTCGACCTTGCGGACGTGGCAGCAGCGGTCGGGGTCGGTCTCCCACAGATTCGGCCCCTCCTGCCGGTGCTGCTCGGCGACCGTGATCAGCGGCGGCGGCGCGAGCAGGCGGATGCCGTAGCGCTCGACCAGCCGGTCGCGCGTCTCGTAGCTCTCGCGGAAGAAGAGGTGCGTGTCGAGCTCGATCACGGGAATGTCCAGCTCGAGCTCCGCGACCATGTGCACGAGCACCGACGACTGCTTCTGCCACGAGCACGTCAGGCAAAGACGGTCGCCGAACTCGTCGTAGGCCCAGCGGAGGACGTCCTCCGCCGGCATCGTCTCTAGCACGGGGGAAACCATGTTTCCCCCGTGGGGCCCCTTCTTCAGGCGATCTCCGTTTGACCGCAGCGAGTCGCCGGAGCGCAATCGTGAACGGCTCACGTGACCGGCTCCTCTGTCCCAAGCAGGACCTCCTTGAGCGTGTCGCCGCGTAGGCCGAGGCGCAGCGTCTCGAGCGCGATCACCTCGTCGGGCGGGATGTTGCCGAGGTTGACCGACGGGCCGAAGTGCTTGATGAACCAGGCCTGCGACTCCTTCGTCGGCGCCTCCCAGATCAGGTCGTGGAAGTCGATCGAGTGCTCGATCTCGTCGACGAGGCCTGTGCGGAGCTCCCCGGTCGGCCGGTAGATCCCGGCCGTGCCGCCCTCGCGGCCCTCGGCGATCACCTTCCAGGCGCCAGCGTCGAGCTCCTCGCGCATCCACTGCACCCAGAGGTAGGGCGCGATGTTCACTTCGGCGTCCTTTGAGCCGACCTCGGAGAGGACGACGAAGTCCTCGGCGAACTCCGAGATCAACTCGAGCTTGCGCTCGCGCGGGATCTCGAGCGTTCCGTCCGAGATCTCGACGTGCGAGAAACGTGACTCCTTCAGCCACGACTTGAACTCGTCGATCTTGTCGCGCCCGTAGACGGCCTCGAAGAGCGTCCCGCCGCAGACCACCGGGGTCTCGAACGAGCGGTACAGCGCGATCTTCTTCTCGAGGTTATTGGTGACGTAGCTCGTGCCCCAGCCGAGCTTGACGATGTCGACGAACTCGCCGGCCGTGTCGAACAGGCCCTCGATGTCGCGCAGGTTGAGGCCCTTGTCGATCACGTGGGTCAGGCCGCCGTTGCGCGGCTTCCCCTCGCGCGTCGGAACGTCGAGCCAGTGATTAGAGGCGGGCATAGAGCTCCTCCAGCTTCTTGTGGGCTGCGGCCTGCACGTCGTGGTAGAGCGAATTGCCGTGGGCGTCGATGCCGACGGTCAGCGGCCCGAAGTCGCGCACGCGGAACTTCCAGAGGCACTCGGGCATCAGTTCCTCCCAGGCGACCTCCTCGATCTCCTCGATCTGCGTCGTCTCGAGCGCGGCCGCGCCGCCGACGATCGCGAAGTAGACCATCTTCAGGCGCTGCATCGGCTCGATCGCCTCGTCCGGGAAGCCGCCCTTGCCGCAGATCGCGCGCACGCGGTACTCCGCGCCGAGCGGCTCGGTGAAGCGCACCATCCGCGCGCTCGTCGTCGTGCCGATGCAGACCGGGTCGTACTTAGTGGCGGAGATGGCTGGATTCGGAACGGGTCGATCGGTCATTTCAGACGGAACAGCGAGCGAAGCCCGCTGTTCCTGAGGGTCGGCGCCGCGAGCGGCGCCTTGGTCGTCGCGCTTGCGCACGCCGGGCGCGGTGTGGAGGAGGAAGGCGCCGGTGAGGTCCATCGGTGGCGTTTGCCCCTCGTCGAAGATCCGGATCTGCGTCCGGTCGCGGATGCCGATGATGTGGCCCTGGACGAGGACCTCGTCGCCGGCGCGCAGCTTCAGGATCTCGGCCTCGTCGGTGATCGGAAAGGTGACCTCGTGCCTAGCCATGCGCGTCACCCCCTCCAAGTAACAGACTGTTACTTGGCACGTCAGGCCTCCCGGTCGAAGTCGACGGAGCCGTCAGCGCCGACATGCGCGGTCGCGCGCCTGGCCGCCCAGCACTGGTAGTTGACGGCCACCGGGTTGAGCGTCATGTGCGTGTCCGCGTGCTCGATGTGGCAGTTGAGAACGGTGACGTCGCCACCGAGGCCCATCGGGCCGATCCCGGTCTCGTTCAGCAGCTCGAACAGCTCCTCCTCGAGCTTCGCCACGTGCGGGTCGTGGTTGCGCGTGCCGATCGGCCGTGCGATCGCCTCCTTGGCGAGGTACATCGCATAGTCCGCGGAGCCGCCGATGCCGACCCCGACGATCCCGGGCGGGCACGGCTTTCCGCCGGCGCCCACGATCGACTCGAGCACGAACTGCTTGATCCCCTTCACGCCGTCGGCGGGGACGCACATCTTCAGGAAGCTCATGTTCTCGGAGCCGGAGCCCTTGGGGACGCACTTCACGTCGAGCCCGTCCCAGTCCTCGACGAACTCCCAGTGCACGATCGGGAGGCGGTAGCCGGTGTTCGGCCCGGTGTTCTCGCGCGTGAGCGTGTGGACGGCGTTCGAGCGCAGCGGGTGCTCAAGCGTCGCGCGCTCGGTGCCCGTCTTGAGCGCTTCGTAGATCCGCGCCGGGTGGAGCGGGAAGTGCTCGCCGACGCGACACGTGTAGACGGCGATCCCGGTGTCCTGGCAGACGAGGTTCTTCTGGTCGTCGGCGACCTCGACGTTGCGCACGATCGTGTCGAGCACGCGGCGGCCGGGAACCGAGGTCTCGCGCCGCTGCGCGTCGAGCAGCGCGTCGCGGAGGTCCTGCGGGATGTCCTTCAGCGCCCAGACGTAGAGGTACGCCGCCGCATCCTCGACCGCCTGGCGGAGGTCCGTCGCGACCATCGTCATCGTGATCTCCTCTCACGGCCATCGGGTCCAGTTGCCGGCGCAGACGGATGCACGGGCAGAGCACGCGCATCCTGATGGAGACACCGCAAGCGGCGTCTCACGCTGCCCTCTCCGCGGCGGCCGCGCCCGCACGGCGGCCGAACACCGTGCACTCGAGCAGGCTGTTGCCCATCATCCGGTTGCGCCCGTGGGTGCCGCCGGCGATCTCGCCGCAGGCGAAGACACCGGGCAGCGTCGTTTCGCCGTGCTCGTCGATCACGAGGCCTCCGTTCTGGTAGTGCAGGACCGGGAAGGTGAGGATCGGCTCGCGCAGGGGGTCGATCCCGGCGGAACGGTAGCGGCGCAGCATGTACGGCAGCGAGATCTCGGCGTCGTGCTCTGAGATGCGCGTCGTGTCGAGCAGCACTGCTGGGCGGCCGTCGGGAGTGTCGACGCCGCGGCCGGCCTCCACTTCGTCGAAGATCGCCTGCGAGACGGCGTCGCGAGGGCCAAGCGGGTCGGTGAACTCCTCGCCCTCGGCGTTCAGCAACGCCGCGCCATACGCGCGCGTGGTCTCGGGGATCGAGTAGCCCCGCATCGTCGGAGGCCACGCGCCACCGTTGGGGTGGTACTGGAGCGCGTCGAGGTCGCGGCTCTCGACGCCCAGGCCGAGCGCCAGCCGCGTCACCTCGCCGGTCGCCCCGGGATGGTTCGTCGAGAGCTCGCCGCGCTCCTCCGCTTCGCGGTAGCAGCGGCCGCCTGCGGCGAGAACGACGGCGCCCGCGTCGATCACGAGCTCCTCGCCGCTCTTGCGGCGGCAGGTCGCGAGCCAGCCGTTCTCGTGCGGCTCGAGCGCAACGAGGGGCGAGTTCGGGAAGGACTGTCCGCCCGAGGCGGTGTAGGCGTCGCGCAGCGCGGTCGTGATCGCGTGGCCGGTGCGGTCGCCGACCTGCAGCAGGCGCTTCCGGCTCGAACCGCCGCACCGCGCGAGCCGGTAGCCACCGTTTTCGTGCGTGAACTCGACCCCGTTCTCCTCGAGCCAGTGGATCGCGGCAGGCGCCTCGCCCGTGAGGACGTCCACCAGCCGGCGGTCGGCCGTCTCGTGCGAGCTCTGCCACACGTCCTCCGCGTGCCGCTCGGGCGAGTCGTCGTCGCCGAACGCGGCCTGGATGCCGCCCTGCGCCTTCGCCGAGTTGCACGACTGGAGCGCTCCCTTCGTCACCAGCGCGACACGCGCGCCCGCGCGCTCGGCGGACAGCGCGGCGGCGAGGCCCGACGCCCCGCTTCCGACCACGACCACGTCGAAGGACAACCGCTCGGCCACGCGCAGCATCGTACCCTAATCCGATGCATTACAACCACTTATCCGCAAGCAGAGGGCTATGCTCGCCGACCGATGCGATGGCTGGCGAAAGCGGCGCTCCAGCGCGGGCTCGGGGCGCTCCCCCAGGGCGAGCGCCTGAACTACGTCTTCCAGCGACGCGTGCTGCGCTCGCTGCCGGCCGGCGACGCGGCCCTGCGACGGAAGTTCTCTCGCGCGCTCCAGCACCTCGGCGTCTACCGCGAGCACGGGCCGGGCGTCAAGCCGGAGGAAGCGACCTTCTACGAGTTCGGCGCCGGCTGGGACCTCGCGATCCCGCTCGCGTACGCACTGCTCGGCGTCGGGCGCCAGGTGCTCGTCGACATCCGGCCCAGCGCGCGGCTGGAGCTCGTGAACGACTCGCTCGCGTCGTTCGAGCGCCTGCGGCCCGAGCTCGAGACGGAGGCCGGGGCCGCGCTGCGGCCACTCGGCGGCCCGCTGTCGTCGGTCCACGAGCTCGAGCGGCGCTTCGGCATCCGCTACCTCGCGCCCTGCGACGCGCGCTCTACCGGCCTCGACGACGGTTCGATCGACTTCGCCTCCAGCACGGACACCTGCGAGCACATCCCGGAGGACGACCTCGCGGCGATCTTCCGCGAGACGCGGCGCCTGCTGCGGCGCGGCGGCGCCTTCAGCTGCCGCATCGACCTGCAGGACCACTACGCCTACTTCGACCCGGCGCTTTCGCGGTACAACTTCCTGCGCTTCTCGGACGGCACCTGGCGACTCGTCAACTCGCCCCTGCACTTCCAGAACCGCCTGCGCTCGCCGGACTACCTGCGGCTGGTGCGGGAGGCCGGCCTCGAGCTCGTCGTCGAGCGGCCCTCGGGGCCGGGCGAGGACGGGCTACGGGAGCTCGAGGGACTCCCGCTGGCCCCGCGGTTCCGCGGCTACGCGCCGGAGGAGCTGGGTGTCACGGTACTGTCGTTTGTCGCTCGCAAGCCGGCTTGAGCGTTCGCGGGCCGCTGCCGATCTTGGGAGCATGGTTCGCGGCGTCTCCTTGCTCTCGCTGCTCGTCGCGCTGCTCGTCGGGGGCTGGCTGCTGACCGCGCAGCAGTCCGGCCCGAGCCGGGCGACCGCAACGCAGGCCGTCGACGAGGCGCAACAGGCGGCGAACGGGATTGCCTTCCAGCAGGCGCAGGCCCAGCTCGAGCGGTTCCACGCGCTGAACGGGACCTACGCGGGCGCCTCGGTCGCGGGCTTCGGCGTGACGCTCGCCGGCGCAGACACAGGCTCCTACTGCATCCAGACCGCGACCGCACACGTGGCGGGACCGGGTGGGGCCGCCGCGACCGGCCCCTGCTAGGAGGTTTGACGAAACACCGTCAATGCCCCCGGGGCTTGCGCTGCTCGCACCGCGAGAGCGAGCAGCGTTCCGCCAAACCCTTCTGTCACCAGATCGAGCGCAGCAGCTCCGCGATCTCGTCCGGGCTCGCCGGTCTCGGGTTCGCCTTCGCGCCCCCGCGCTGGGCGGCGGCCTCGGCGACCTCGTCGAGCTCGTCCTCGCGCACATCCAGGTCGCGGAGCCTCGTGAAGCCGGAGGCGCGGGCCAGCTCCTCGACGCGGGACACCGGGTCGTCCGCGCCAAGCGCGTCGCCGAAGCGCGCGATCTCGTCGGCTGCGACCGGCTCGTTGAAGCGCAGCGCCGGCGGAAGGCAGAGCGCGTTCGCCGCCCCGTGTGCGATTCCGAAGCGACCGCCGAGCGCCTGCGCCATCGCGTGGCCGAGCGCGAGTCCGGCCGAGGCGAGCGCGGCGCCGGCGTGCTGCGCGCCCTCGAGCAGGAGCGTCCGCGCCTCGAGGTCGTGGCCGTCCTCGAGCACCCGTGGCAGCCACTCGCCGATCAGGGTCGCCCCCGCGAGCGCCTCGCGGTCTCCCTCGGGATTGCGGCCCTTCGCGTAGAGCGCCTCGGCACAGTGGGCGAGCGCGTTGAGCGCTGTCCCCCCGCTCTGCTCGCGCGGGAGGTCGAGCATCAGGCGCGGCTCGTAGACGATCCCGGCGAGATTCGCGCCCGCGCCGCCGCCCCTCGTGCGCCGGTCGGGGTCGCGCACGCCGAAGGAGGCTGTCCACTCGGCGCCCGAGTAGGTCGTCGGCACCGACACGACCGGCAGTCCAGTTTCGGCGGAGACGGCCTTGGCGAGGTCGATCGCGCTGCCGCCGCCGACCGCGAGCAGCCCGTCGGCTCCGGCCGTCGCGTCGACAACCTCGGCGATGCGGTCGCTCGGCACCTCGTTCCAGCGCCCCGTCGCTCGGAGCGGCAGGTCGGCCCAGCGGTCGCTCGCGACGATGTACGGCCGCTGGACGCCGAGCTCGGAGAGGAGTGGGTCGAGCTCCTCGAGGCCCCAGCGGACAATCACAGCCGCTCGCGGGCGAACTCGATGAACGCGTCCGCGGCGCGCGTCGGCGAGCGGCCGGCGGAGCGGACGAGCGAGATGTCGCGCGCCGGGTCGAGCCCTTGGACGCGCGCGGCCGCGAGCGTTCCGGCGGCGAGGTCGGCCGAGATGGCAGCGCGCGAGATGAAGGTGACGCCGTAGCCGGCGACGACAGCGGCCTTGGCCGACTCCTGCAGGCCGAGCTCGAGGCGCGGCTCGAGGTCGCGCAGGCGGACTCCGGCCTTGCGGAGCTCGTCCTCGATCACCTGGCGCACCCCTGCGCCTTCCTGCATCACGACGAGCGGCTCCTCGCGCAGGTCCGCGAGGGTGACGGTGCGGTTCGCGAAGCCGTGCTTCGGCGGCACGGCCAGAACGACCTCGTCCCGGAAGAACGGCTCGAAGACCACGCCGCGATGGCGCCGCGCGGCGCCGACGACGCCGAGCTCGATCTCCCGCTCGGCCACACGCTCGACGACCGACTGCGTGTCCGAGATCGAGAGCGAGACGGTAACGCCAGGGTTCGCGCGCTGGAACTCGCAGAGGAGCACCGGGACGACGGTGCTGCCGGGGCCAGTCGACGAGCCGACGTGGAGCGTGCCACCGAGCTCACCGCCGTCGGCGGCCTGCAGCTCGTCCACGAGCTGCTCCTCGAGCTGCAGCATCCGCTGGGCGCTGCGGTAGAGGGCGGCGCCCGCCTCGGTCGGCTCGACGCGACGGCCGGAGCGGTCGAGCAGCTTGCGGCCCAGACGCTTCTCCAGCGAGCGGACCTGGAGGCTGACCGCGGGCTGCGTGACACCGAGGCGCTCCGCCGCCTGCGAGAAGCTCTTGCGCTCCACGACCGCGCAGAATGCGGCAAGTTGGCGCGTGTCCATAAGCGAAGCTTATCGCCAGCAGTCACACTCCTGGCACAAAGGCGTGACAGTCTCGTGCGAATTTCGCCGATACGATCGCGGCTGGGTGGTGGGTTAGGGGTGCCCCAGAAGCGGCCGGGTGGCGCTGCGGGCGGCGCGGGTCGCTCGGGCGTAGCATCTGCGCCGTGGCGGCACCGCAGCCGAGGCCGAGCGACTCCTTCGTCGAGCGCTTCTCCACGCTCGTTCGCGGGTCGCCCAAGCGCCGCGTCGACTTCGAGCTGCGCGCGCTCGATGTGCTGCTCTCCGCGTTCTTCCTGCTCATCGCGTCGCCGCTGATCGCGCTGATCGCGCTCGCGCTCCTGGTCACCAGCGGGACCCCGCTCGTCTACCGCGGCGAGCGCGTCGGCCGCGACGGGCGGATCTTCCACATGCTCAAGTTCCGCACGCTCCGTCGCGGCGCGGAGCAACGGCTCGGCCCCTACCTCGGCGAGGAGCTCGTCCGCCGCACCCGCGAGGAGACGACGCGGCTCGGCCGCCGCCTCCGAGCGGCCCAGCTCGACGAGCTGCCCCAGCTCTGGAACATCCTGCGCGGCGACATGAGCTTCGTCGGCCCGCGGCCGATCAGGCCGCGCTTCTTCGAGGAGCTCGCGTCCGAGCTGCCCGCCTACTGGCAGCGCCTCGTCGTTCGCCCAGGGCTCACCGGCTTCGCGCAGGTCCGACGCGGCTACGAGACGTCGATGGCCGAGAAGCTCGCTCACGACCTCGAGTGGATCGCCGACCGCTCGGTGCCGCTCTACCTGCGTACGCTCACGGCGACCGGTTTTCGCGTGGTCGGGCAGACGCTGAAGAGCCTGGTCGGGCGCGGTCACTAGACTCGAACGCCAATGTGCGGGATCTGCGGAATCGTCTCGGCGAGCGGACCCGCCGGCCCCGACCGGCTCGCGCGCATGAGCGCGAAGCTCGTCCACCGAGGGCCTGACAGCCACGGCGCGTACGTCGATGGCCCCGTCGCGCTCGCCGCCCGCCGTCTCGCGATCATCGACCTCGCGACCGGCGACCAGCCGATCGCGAACGAGGACGAGACCGTCCACGTCGTCCAGAACGGCGAGCTCTACAACTACCGCGAGCTCCGCGCCGAGCTCGAGCGCGCAGGTCACCGCTTCCATACTCAGGGCGACACCGAGGTGCTCGTCCACCTCTACGAACAGGAGGGCACGGCCTTCGCGCGGCGGCTGCGCGGGATGTTCGCGGTCGCGCTCTGGGACGCGAAGCGGCGGCGCCTCGTCCTCGCGCGCGACCGGTTCGGGATCAAGCCGCTCTACTACCGCGCGCACGGCGGCGGGCTCGAGTTCGCCTCCGAGCTGCGCTCGCTCCCGCGAGGCGAGATCGACCTCGACGCGCTCGAGGCGTTCCTCGCATTCAACTCGATCCCGGCGCCGCTGACGATCTTCCGCGACGCGCGGAAGCTGCCGCCCGGCCACGTGCTCACCTGGGAGGACGGCAATGTCCGGCTCGAGCGCTTCGCGCGGCCGGCGCCGGTCCCGGCCGACGAGCTGCGCGAGGACGATGAGGCCGAGTTGATCGAGGAGCTGCGCGCACGCCTCCGCGACTCGGTTCGCGCACACCTGGTCGCAGACGTGCCGGTCGGCGTGCTGCTCTCGGGCGGGATCGACTCCTCCGCGCTGGCGGCGCTCGCGGCGCAGGAGACGAGCGAGCCGGTGCGGACGTTCTCGATCGGCTTCGAGGAGCGCTCCTTCGACGAGCTGGCCGACGCGCGGCTCGTGGCCGAGCGCTACGAGACGCAGCACCGTGAGATCGTCCTGCGGCCGGACGCGGCCCTGCTCCTGCCCGCGCTTGCGGACGCCTTCGACGAGCCGTTCGCGGACTCGTCCGCGCTCCCGACCTACCTCGTCTCACAGCTCGCGGCCGAGGATGTGAAGGTCGCGCTCTCGGGCGAGGGTGGCGACGAGCTCTTCGGCGGCTACTACACCTACGTCGCCGACCTGCTCGCGGTACGCACCGGGCGCCTGGCAACCCTCGCGCGGCCGGTGGTCGAGCGGCTCCCCAGCTCGACCGCCCGGGCGAGCTTCGACTACAAGGCCAAGCGGTTCGCGCGCGGGGCGCACCTGCCGCCGCTCGAGCGCCACCACGCCTGGAAGGAGATCTTCTCGCCGGAGGCGCGCGCGCAGCTAACCGGCCGCCGTCACGACTTCGACCCGGTCGACCTCTACCGCGAGCGCTTCGCCGAAACCGAGGGCGCGGAACTCCTTGCGCGACTCCAGGACGTCGACCTCGGCATCTACCTGGTCGACGACCTGCTGGTGAAGACCGACCGCGCGTCGATGGCGCACTCGCTCGAGGCGCGCGTGCCCTATCTCGACCCCGCCGTCGCCGCCTTCGCCCTGGCGCTGCCAAGAAGGCACCGCGTCAACGGCCTGCGCAAGAAGGTGCTTCTGCGCAAGGCGGTCGCGCCGCTGGTGCCCGACCCGATCGTGCGCGGCAAGAAGCGCGGCTTCTCGATCCCCGCGGCGGCGTGGCTACGCGGCGAGCTCGAGCCGTTCGCGCGCGACACGCTGAGCGCCGAGACCCTGCACCGCCAGGGCTTCTTCAGCGCGGAAACGGTGCGGAAGCTGATCGATCGGCACGTCGCCGGAGAGGAAGACCTCTCGCGCCAGCTCTGGGGCCTGCTCGCGTTCACGCTCTGGCACGAGCGTCACGTCGAGCGCGAGCCGCAGGCGCTGCGCGAGCCGCGTCTCGACGCGATCGTCGCGTGAGCGAGCTGCCGCCGTTCGGGCTCGGCTGGCCGCGGACAGCGCTGCGGCGGCAACTCGTCGAAGCGGTTCTGCGCGACGAGAAGACCTCGACGACGGGCCTTCCCGATCCCGACGACCCGGCGGGCAGCCCCGGTGACCGGTATTTCCTCGTCGGCTTCGACGACGAGCCCGTCGGCGTCGTCGAGCTGACGGAGGTGCGCGTCGTCCCCGCAGGTGAGATCGAGCTGCAGTTCGCGCGTGAGGAGGGCGAGGGGTTCGAGTCCGTCGAGGACTGGCGACTCGCCCACGAGCGCTTCTTCGAGCAGCCGATCCAGGACGACACCGAGGTCGTCGCCATCCGCTTCCGGCTGGTGGAGCGCTGGTGAGAGCGAAGGTCTGGATCGACATCACCGCGCCGGCGCACGTCCTGGTGTTCCGGCCGCTGCTGCAAATCCTGCGCGAGCGCGGCGACGAGGTCTCCATCACCGCCCGCGACTACGCGCAGACGGTGCAGTTGCTGGAATTGCACGGCATCGAGGCCGACGTGCTCGGCCGCCACGGCGGGCGTTCTCGGCTCGGCAAGGCGCGCTCGCTCACGTCACGCCTCGGCGAGCTCCGCCGCTGGGCGCGCGGGCGCGGCTTCGACCACGCGCTCGCGCACGGCTCGCACGAGCTGACGATGACCGCCCGCCGCCTCGGGATCCCGAGCTCGACCACGTTCGACTACGAGTTCGCGTGGCTGCAGCACCAGCTCGGCTGCCGGGCGGCGACGCGGGTCGTCACCCCCGATGCGATCCCGCCCGAGCGGCTCGAGCGCTACGGCGTCCGCCCGCCGAAGCTGCGACAGTACCCCGGGCTGAAGGAAGAGTACTACCTCGCCGACTTCGAGCCCGACCCGCGCGCGCTCGAGCAGTTCGACGTCGACCCGGCGCGGACGCTCGTTGTCGTCCGCACGCCGCCTGACGTCTCCCTCTACCACCGCCGCTCGAACCCGCTCTTCCCGCAGGTCATCGACCACCTCGGACGCAACGACGAGGTGCACGCGCTCGTGCTGCCGCGTACCGACGAGCAGCGCGAGTACGTCCGCGGCCTCGGGCTGCCGTCCGTGCAGGTACCCGACCGCGCCGTCGATGGACAGAGCCTGATTGCGTTCTCGGACCTCGTCGTCTCGGCCGGCGGGACGATGAACCGGGAGGCCGTCGCGCTCGGCGTACCGGTCTACACGACCTACGGCGGGCGGCTCGGCGGAGTCGACGAGGCGCTGATCCGCGAGGGACGCCTGATTCCGCTCTCCGACCCCCGCGCGCTCGACCTGCACAAGCGCGAAGGCGAGCGCGAGCGCGTCAGGCGCGACCCGGCGCTGATGCTCGAGCTGCTGCTCAGCGCTCACGACCACTAGGAACACAGCGTCCCCGGGCCGCGGCAAAGGCAGCGACGCAGTGGAGCCGCCCCGCGGTAGCTGCCACTTCGAGCGCCGCCGCTACGAGGCTCGGCTGGTCGACCTGGATCACGTGACCACTGTCGAGCGCGACGACCCGGAGGGTGTTCGTCGAATCGGCTGCGAGCTGCCGCTGCATGGACGCCCAGCTCCGCTCGGCCGCTTCGGTCGAGAAGGCACGCCCGCCGTGGCTCAGGACCACGATCGGTAGATCGCCCAGCCGGCGCGCGTGCCGGAGGGCCCTCAAGCCGGTCGCGAAGCCGAGCTGTGTCTTGCCGTCAGCGAGCTGCCCCGGCGGGGTTGGCGCGGACTCGCTGGGCGAATCGACGAGCACGAGCGCCGAGACGTCGGCGGGATAGCGGCGCGCGTAGAGCAGCGCGTCGAGCCCACCTGTCGAGTGGCCCGCGAGGATCAGCGGCCGGTCGAGCCTCGCAGCCCGGATGAGCGCGTGGATGTCTTCGATATTTCGCTCGAGCGTTCCGCAGCGACACGGTCGCGCAGCGCTGCGACCCACACCTGCACGGTCGAAGGCACAGAAGCGCACCCCGCGCGTCGAACGCCGAACCGCCCCCCACGCCTGGGTCGGTATCCCGAGGCCGTTGTCGGCGAGCACGACTGGGCCGCTACCCGTGCAGGCGAGATAAAGCCGCACCTGCGGCGCGATCTCGAACGCCTTTGCGACGGTCTTGGTCTTTCGGTCCGAGCAGCCGGCCAGAACGATCACGCCGCCGGCGCAAAGAGCGACGAGCCGTGCGGCCCTGGCCTCAGGCTGCCGCCGAGGCCACAGCGGTCTCGAGCGCAGCCAGCACCTCCCCGCCGTAGCGCTCGAGCTTCGCGGGCCCGATGCCCGGCACCGTGGCCAGTTCCGCGATCGTCGTCGGTCGCCGCTCGGCAATCTCGGCCAGCGTCGAGTTGTGGAAGACGACGTAGGCCGGGATCTCGTCGGACTTGGCGCGCTCGAGGCGCCACTTCTTCAATGCGACGTAGGTCGGATCGTCCGGCTCCTCGGCTCGAGCCTTACGAGCCGCAGCAGGGGGCGCAGCCTCAACGCCGAGCTCGAGCAGGAAGCGGCTCGGCTTGCCGGACCATGTCAGCGCGAGGTGCCGCTTGGCGCGCGTCATGCCGACGTAGAGCAGCCGGCGCTCCTCGCCGATCTGGTCGGGGGCCCGCATCGCCGGCTTGCAGGGCAGCTCCTTCTCCTCGACGCGCGGGAGGAAGACCGCGTCGAACTCGAGCCCTTTCGCACGGTGGAGCGTGAGCAGGTGCACGCCGCCCTGCGCACCGTGGTCGAAGCGTGCGCGGAGCCACGCGACCCACTGCTCGACCGTGTTCGTGCCGTCGTCGAACTCCTCCGCCAGCTTGCAGAGCCGCGCAAGGTCGGCCTGGCGAACAAGCTCCCGCTCGCCGACGCCCTCGAGGACCGCGTCGACGAGACCCTGCTGCTGCGCCACCCGCCGCACCTCCTCCGCGAGCGACCCGAAGCCCGCCCCGCGCAGACCCTTGAGCAGCTGCCGCGCGCCGTCCCGCGCGAGCAGCGCGGCGCCCTGGAACGGGATGTGGGCGTCGGCGAACAGCTCCTCGAAGTCGACCGAGCGCGCGTTCAGCCGCATCAGCACCGCCATCTCCTCGTACGGGACGCCCTCCGCATGCATTGCGCGCACTCGTTCGAGCACCCAGCCTTCCTCGGCCCCGGGCGAGTCGAAGCCGCGCAGCTCAGGCTCGGGCCCGTCCGGGCGCGTGGCGCGCAGCATCTTTTCCGCGCCGCCGAGGTTCGGCACGAGCCGGTTCGCGAGCGCCAGCACCTGCGGCGTCGAGCGGTAGTTCTCCTCGAGCCGCACCACCGTGGCGCGCGGGTAGCGCGTCGCGAGCCCGAGGAGCCACTCCGGCGAGGCCCCCGTGAAGCCGTAGATCGACTGGTAGTCGTCGCCGACCGCGCAGAGGTCGTCGCGCGGCCCCAGCCAGAGCTCGAGCAGCGACTGCTGCAGCAAATTCACGTCCTGATACTCGTCGACCGTGAAGGCCGCGTACCGCTCGCGCAGCTCAACGAGCGCCCGCTCGTCCTCCTCGTACATCCGGACCGCGAGCTCGAGCAGGTCCTCGAAGTCGATCAGCCCTGACGACTGCTTGCGCCGCTCGTACTCACGAAAGACCGTCATCATCAGGTCCTCCGGGATCGGCGGCTCGTGACTGCCGAGGCCGTCGCGGTAGGTCTGCGGCGTGAGGCGGCGGTTCTTCGCCCACTCGACCTCGGTCGCGAGATCGCCCGCGGGCCGGAAACGGAACGGCGGCGGCAGGGTGTTGCCGATCTGTCGCAGCAACAGCGCCTTCGTCGCGAGGATCCGGCCCGGCGCGTCGCCGCGCGCCCGGCGGAGCTGCGAGAGCGCCGCCGAGTGGAAGGTGCGCGCCTCGACGCCCGCGACGCCGAGCCGCTCCAGCCGCGCCCGCATCTCACCTGCAGCCTTGTCGGTGAACGTGACCGCGAGGATCTCGTCGGAGCGCACTGCGCCGGAGGCGACCTGCCACGCGATCCGCCGCGTGATCGTCGTCGTCTTGCCGGACCCCGCGCCGGCGAGGATGCAGACCGGCCCGCGCGTCGCCTCGGCAGCGCGCCGCTGTTCCGGGTTCAACCCCTCGAGGATGCCCGCCTCGCCCACCGGGCCACCCTAGCCGCGAGGGTGGACGGGGCTGGCCGCCATTTCGTTCCGAAGGTGGAACTTCCCCTCCGCCCCGCCCCGCGCCTACTACCCCGGGGTCAGGTCTTGCACTGACGCACCGGCGTCAACAGAGCGAAACACGTTGTCCGCAGCGCGCAAAGCTCTTGGGGACGGGCTGTCACGCTCTTGGCACGCATATGTTGCAGCGCAAGACCTGACCCCGGGTGGAACGGCCGCTGTGCCTAGAGCTTCTGGCCGGAGAGCGTGTCCTCGTCGACCGCAGCCGTGGTCTCGGCCGCTAGACGCGGCACGCGCATCATCGTGGCGAGGCGCGAGACCACCTCGAGCGTCTCGCCCTCGCGGACGAGGCGGTCGAGCTCGGCCAGCTCCTCCTCGAGCCACGCCGCGTCGACGATCGGGCCGCGGACGCGCATGATCTTCGGGTGCGTGGTCGGCTCGGCGACCTCGCCTTCGCCCCACAGCTCCTCGTGCAGCTTCTCGCCCGGCCGGGTGCCGACGATCTCGACGTCGATGTCGTGCTCCGGGTCCTTACCGGAGAGCCGGATCATCTGCATGGCCAGGTCGAGGATCCGCACCGGCTCCCCCATGTCGAGCACGAAGACGTCGCCCCGCCCGCCGATGGCGCCGGCCTGGACGACGAGCGAGCCGGCCTCCGGGATCGTCATGAAGTAGCGTGTCATCTCCGGGTGCGTGAGCGTCACCGGCCCGCCCTTGGCGATCTGCTTGCGGAAGATCGGGATCACGCTGCCCGACGAGCCGAGCACGTTGCCGAAGCGCACCGCGACGAACCGCGTCGCCACGTCGTCGCGCACGCCGTAGGCCTCGACGATCCATTCGCAGAGCGCCTTCGACTGGCCCATCACGGTCTTCGCGTTGACCGCCTTGTCCGTCGAGATCAGGACGAAGCGAGCGGCGCCGAACTCCACCGCCGCATCGGCCACGACCCGCGTCCCGAGCGCGTTGTTGCGCACCGACTCGAGCGGGTTCGCCTCCATCAGCGGCACATGCTTGTAGGCGGCCGCGTGGAAGACGAGGTTCGGCCGATAGCGGTCGAAGACCTGGCGCATCTTGGCGCGGCTCTTGCAGTCGGCCAGCACCGGGATCGAGGCCGCGAAGCCCCGGTCGTCGACGAGCTCGCGCTCGATCTCGAACAGCGCGGTCTCGCCCTGGTCGACGAGCACCAGCCGCTGAGGGCCGACGCGCGCGATCTGGCGGCAGAGCTCGGAGCCGATCGACCCACCCGCGCCGGTCACCAGCACCGTCGCGTCCTTCAGATACGCGGCCGAGGTCTCGAGGTCGACCTCGACCGGCTCGCGCCCGAGCACGTCCTCGACCTGCACCGGCCTGATCTGCGTCGCAAGGTCGCTCTCACCTGAGATCAGCTCGTACAGGCCAGGCAGCGTCTTGACCGGCACGTGGTTCTCGCGGGTCACGTTGACGATCCGCTGGCGCATCTCGCCCGAGGCGGACGGGATCGCGAGGATCACCTCGTCGGGCCGGTTGTCGCGCAGGATGTGACGCAGGTCGTCGACGGTGCCGAGCACGCGGACGCCGTGGATGCGGAGGTTCTTCTTGCGCGGGTCGTCGTCGATCAGGCCGATCGGCGTATAGCCGAGCTGGCGGTTGCGCTGCATCTCCCGGATCACGAGCTGGCCCGCGTCGCCCGCGCCGACGACCAGCACCTCCTTGCCGCGGGCGACGATCCCCGTGGTCGGCCGTTCCATGAGCGTGCGTGCAAGCAGGCGCGACCCCGCGATGAAGGCGAGCGTGAGGAGGAGGTCGAGCGCCGCGATCCCGCGCGGCAGCTTCACCGTCGGCACCGGCGAGATCAGGTAGACCGCCACGTCCGCGAGCACCGTCGCCAGCGTGACGCCCCACGCGATCCGCCACATGTCGCGCGTCGAGACGTAGCGCCACCAGCGGTTGTAGAAGCCGAGCCCGACGAAGACCGCGAGCTTGATCGCGACGACGACGAGGATCGTCCGCTTGAAGAGCGTCTCGTAGTAGACCGGCGTCGGCGAGTCGAAGCGCAGCGTGAACGCGAGCCACCAGGCCAGCGCGACTAGCGCCCCGTCGGCGACCAGCTGCCAGACGCGGTGTCTGTTGACCAGGTTCACGCGCGCACCGCCGCGGCCTCACGGATCACGCTGACCACGCGCTCCTGCGTCTCGGCGGGGATCCCCGCCCACATCGGCAGCGCGAGGTTCTCGGCCGCGGCCTTCTCGGTCTCCGGGAGCGAGCCCTCCTTCCAGCCGAGGTAGCGCAGGGCCGGCTGGAGGTGGAGCGGGACGACGTAGTAGGAGGCGTTCGCGATCCCGGCCTCCGAGAGCGCCTCGCGGAAGCGGGCGCGCTCGGGCGTGCGGACGACGTACATGTGGTAGACGTGGCCCGCTTCGTCGGCCGGCAGCTCGCACAGCTCCCCCAGGCCGAGCCCCTCGTAGCGCGCTGCGGCCTGGCGGCGCGCCTCGTTCCAGCCCGAGATCTCGCCCAGGAAGAGGCGCAGCACCGCGGCCTGCAGCTCGTCGAGGCGCGAGTTGTAGCCGACCGCCTCGAAGTTCTTCTTCTCCTTCGAGCCGTGGAAGCGCAGCAGCTTGACGCGGTCTGCGAGCTCCTCGTCGGTGGCCGCGACCAGGCCGCCGTCCCCGAGCGCGAACAGGTTCTTCGTCGGGAAGAAGCTGAACGTCGAGAGCGCCCCCACCTTCGCGACGCCTTCGGCGCCAAAGGCCTGCGCGGCGTCCTCGACGATCGGGATCCCGAGCTCGGCCAGCCCTTCCAGCGGCATCACGCGCCCGAACAGGTGCACCGGCATCAGCGCGCGCGTGCGGTCGGTGACGCGCGCGGCCACGTCCTCGGGGTCGAGGTTCAGGGTCAACGGGTCGATGTCCGCGAAGACCGGAGTCGCGCCGCGGCGCGCGATCGCCTCGGCGGTCGCGTAGAACGTGAACGACGGGCAGATCACCTCGTCGCCGGGCCCGATGTCCATCGCGTCCAGCGCGAGGACGAGCGCGTCGGTGCCGTTGGCGACGCCGACGGTGCGCGGCACGCCGAGGTAGCCGGCCGCCTCCTGCTCGAACGCCGTGACGTTCGGGCCGAGAATGAAGGTGCCCGACTCGAGCACCTCTCGCATCCGCTCGACGATCTCGGAGATGAGGTGCTCGTACTGAGCCTTGACGTCTACGAGCGGAATTCGGGTCACGATGCGCGCTTGAGTCTAGAGACTCGCCGAACTACCAGGTACAGCACGAGAAGCGCTGCTCCTGCCACGAGCGCGATGTCGAAGAAGTGATGGAAGCGCTCGTAGTTGCTGCCGACGGCGTACCCGATCGCGGCGAACGCGAACGCCCAGAGCGCCGAGCCGATCAGCGTGAAGAGCGTGTACGGGCCGAGTGGCATCTCGAAGATCCCGGCGGGGATCGAGACGAAGGAGCGCACGACCGGCGTGACGCGTCCGAGCAGCACCGCCCAGCGGTCGTGACGGTCGAACCAACGCTCGGCCCGGGCGAACCGCTCAGGCCCCAGATGAAGCAGGCGCCCGCGCTTCTCCACGAGCGGCCTGCCCCCGTAGAGGCCGATGGCCCAGCCGGCGATCGCGCCGGCGAGGTAGCCCAGCGTGCCTGACAGCGACATCGTCACGTAGGCGCCGAAGCCCGGCGCGATCTCGTGGCCGAAGAGGACGACGTGCTGGGAGGCGAAGGCGCCCGACGCGAGCGCGCCCGCGTAGACCATCACCAGCTCGCTCGCGGCCGGGAAGACGGCGTCGATCGCCATCAGGAAGAAGACCGCGTAGACCCCGTGATCGCCGACGAAGGAAGTGACGGAGCCCGTGATCGACGCGACGAGCACCGGGCGAGTCTATGGTTGTCGCGGGCTAGCGCCGGACGACGAAGCGCTGGTTCAGGTCGACCGGGCCGTACGAGTTCTGGGCGAAGATCTTGAACACGTACGTGCCGCGGTAGACGAGGCGGCCGTTCTTGAAGCGGCCACTCCAGGCGATCGCGCGCGTGCCGGCGGCGAGGTTCCTCGCCGGCAAGCGGCGGATCAACACCCCGCGGGTCGTCCAGATCGAGGGCGTGACGCGCGCGGGGTAGGCGAGCTTGAAGCGTGCCACGACCGCGCTGCGCGACTTCTTCCGCAGCTTGACCGAGCGCGGCGCGACGCGGATGAACCCGAGCGTGTCGTTCAGCCAGAAGGCGCGCTCGACCGACGACTCCTGCCCGTCGGTGTCCGTGGCCTTCACGACCCAGCGCCAGCGCCCGAGCGGGTCGCCGTCCAGCGTACGGAACCGGCGTCCGTGGATCCTCCTGGCACCGTGGACGGCTTTTCCGCGTTGCTTCTTGCTCGAGCTCGGCCACTGGAAGCTGTAGACGCCGGGCTCGCGCGTCCCCGTGTCGGTGAACGCCATCGCGCCGCCCGGGCCGACCAGGCTCGCGGTCACGTTCGAGGTGCGGACGACCTTGTAGGCGAGCTGCTGCCGCTCGGCGATTCCGTCGCCGTTAGGGGAGACCACCGGCAACGCGGGCAGTGGGGCGTAGACGCCGCTGTAGAGCACCGCCAGCGTCTCGGCCACCGGCCGCTCGCCGCCGCGGTCCGACGGCCGGTTGAGCAGCTTGCCGTCGAACGCCATGGTGGTCGAGCCCCCCGCGTCGAGCGAGGAGGCGGTGACCGCACCGAGGCGCACCATCGCCTGCGCGAGCTCCCAGTTCGTCATGCCGACGCTGTAGCCGCGGCGACGCCCGTCGACGGCGAGCAGGATGATCTTTCCGTCGCGCCGCTGGCCGACCGCGGTGCGCGGGTTGCGCGGGCCGAGCTGGGTCGGCAGGAAGTCCTCGCCCGCGGTCCAGACGGCCTTGCCGTTGCGAACGATCACCGGGCCGCCGCCGAGCGCGTCGGTCACGCCGCTCGCGAGCCAGTCAGGCGAGAGGATCAGGCGCGTCAGTACCGGGGTCCCGGACGGGGCCTCCTGCTGGACCTTCGCCACCTGCGAGCCGCGCGCCAGCAGCACGGCGCCGTTGCGCGGGATCGGCGTGCCGCCGCCGCTGTGCTGGAACGTGACCGTCCCGGCGAGCTCGCCTCCGGGCACCGCCGGCGGGAACGGCTGCAGGACCGCCTCGACGACCCCGGGGATCCTCGGCGTCGTCGCGCCCCAGGCGGGCGTGAAGAGCGAGGTGCCGTCGCCGCGCGGCGGCTGGTTCAGCCCCGTCAGCGGCCGGCGCTGGCCGAGCCCCTGCCAGTAGCCGTAGAAGGAGACGCGCTGGACGTTGAGGCGCCCGTCGCTCGTGATCCCGACGCTCGACCGGAAGCGGTAGGGCGGGCTCTGCAGGACGCGGTCCTGCATCAGCATCCCGGTCGGGTGCCCGTCCTTCCAGTTGAAGAGGTCGCCGTTCACCCCGACCACGGTGGCGGAGTCGGAGACGTCCTTCTGCATGTCGGTCACGCGCTCCGTGCCGAGGATCGCCCCGTTCGAGAGCAGCGGCTTGAGCTGGTAGAGGCCGCCCGGGCGCGGCGCGGTCACGACGTTCAGGACGACGGGCCCGTGCGCGGTGAACTGGACCGTGCGCTTGTAGCTCACGTTCGGCATCAGCACCTGCGTGGCGGCGCGCGCCGGCGCCGCGAACGCGGCGACGAGGCTTGCCAGCAGGGCTCCGATGAGGATTCGGCGGAGCACGACCCGTCGGCCAAGGTAGCTACGGACTCCGAAGAAGTCCAACGCCTCGCGGTGAGGATTTCGTAAAGGTAGGTTCCGGCTGTGAGCGCAACCGTAGGCACCCGCACGGAGTTCGTCGAGGGGCTGATCGAGCGCTATCCGGAGATCCCGACCGAGGCGGTGCTGAAGGAGGACCTGCTCCGAACCGGGATGGCGTTCGACGACTCGGCGCTGACGGAGAACCTTGACGGCACGGTCAAGCCCAAGTCGTACTTCATCTTCTCGTTCGACCAGAAGCCGCTCACCGAGCTCGGCGCGGCCGCGCTCCAGCGTCCGCCGGAGGAGCTCGCGCTCACGGGCGGGCCGCACGAGCTGCGGCGAACGATCGTCTCGGTGCGCGTCAATCCAGACTCGCCGTACCGCATCGTGCTCAGCGACGGTGGGCTGCGCCTGTCGCTCGAGGGCAGCGAGCTGGCGGACGTGGCCCTGCCGCCGATGCCCGAGTACTACCGCCACACGCTCGCGAACGGCAAGACGGTGATGGAGACCGCGCCCACGATCGAGTGGGGCTACCTGATCTACCTCACCGTGCTGCGCCTCTGCCAGTACTTCGGCGCGCACGAGGAGTGCGGCTTCTGCGACATCAACCACAACTGGCGCCAGCACAAGAAGGCCGGCCGGCCGTACACCGGCGTGAAGCCGGTCGAGGACGTGCTCGAGGCGCTCGCGCTGATCGACCGCTACGACGACGGCGCCTCGCACGCGTACACGCTCACCGGCGGCTCTGTCACCTCGACGGTCGAGGGCCTCGCGGAAGCCGACTTCTACGGCCGCTACGCACAAGCGATCGAGGAGCGGTTCACCGGCCGGTGGATCGGCAAGGTCGTCGCTCAGGCCCTGCCGAAGGCCGACGCGCAGCGCTTCAAGGACTACGGCATCTCGATCTACCACCCGAACTACGAGGTCTGGGACAAGCGGCTCTTCTCGCTGATCTCGCCGGGGAAGCAGCGCTACGTCGGACGCGAGGAATGGCATCGCCGGATCCTCGACGCGGCGGACGTCTTCGGCCCGGCGAACGTGATCCCGAACTTCGTCGCCGGCGTCGAGCTGGCGCGGCCGTTCGGTTTCGAGACCATCGACGAGGCGATCGCGTCGACGGTCGAGGGGCTCGACTACTTCATGGGCCACGGCGTGACGCCGCGCTTCACGACCTGGTGCCCCGAGCCGACGACCCCGCTCGGGCGCGACAACCCCGACGGCGCGCCCTTGGAGTACCACGTGCGCCTGCTCGGCGCCTACCGCGAGGCGCTCGACCGGAACGGGCTGCGGCCCCCTCCCGGTTACGGCGAGCCGGGCGTCGGCAAGGCGGTCTTCTCCGTCAGCTCCTTCATGGACGTCCTGTGAGCCGGGTCTCCGTCGACGAGGCGCGCACGCTCTGGGAGGAGGCGTCCGACGAGGAGCTGAGGCGGCTCGCGGGCGAGGTGCGGGCGCGCTACCACGACCCGAACCGCGCGACCTACATGGTCATGCGGATCATCAACTACACCAACGTCTGCGTCGCCCAGTGCGACTACTGCGCCTTCTACGTGCTGCCGAACCAGCAGGGCGGCTACGTGCTCTCGCGCGAGGACGTGTTCGCGAAGATCGACGAGCTGCTCGAGTTCGGCGGCGACCTCGTCGGCTTCAACGGCGGCTTCAACCCGAAGCTGCCGCTGGACTACTACTGCGACCTCTTCGCCTCGGTGCGGGAGCGCTACGGCGAACGCGTCGAGTTCTACGCACTGACGGTCGCGGAGTTCGTCTTCCTCGCCGACCGCGCCCGGCTCTCGTACGCGGAGGCGGCCTCGCGGCTGCGCGAGGCCGGCGTGCACTGGGTCACCGGCGGCGGGAGCGAGATCCTCACCGAGGACTTCCGCGCGCGGCACGCCAAGTGGAAGTACACCGTCGCCGACTACTTCGACGCGCAGCGCGCGCTCGTCGAGTCGGGGCTACGGACGACGGCGACGATGGTGATCGGCTTCGACGAGACCCTCGACGAGCGCCTCGAGCACCTGCAGCGCACGCGCGACTTCCAGGACGAGACCGGCGGCCTCTTCTCGTTCCTCTGCTGGACGTACAAGCCGTACGGCACCGCGTTCGGCGGCCGCGAGATCTCGCCGCAGGAGTACTGGCGCTGGATCGCGCTGTCGCGGATCTTCCTCGACAACGTCGAGCACATCCGCACCTCGGTGCTGACGCAGAACGAGGAGGCCTTCCGCGCCCTCGACTACGGGGCCGACGACTTCGACCTCCCGATCGAGGACGAGGTCACGCAGAAGGCGGGCGCTCGGATCGAACTCGACCTCGACGCCCTGCTCGCGATCCCGCGCCGGCTCGGCTACGAGGTCGAGTACCGCCGCGCCGAGCGGCCGGCCGCGCTGACCGGCTAGGCGCTCAACCGCCGAGCACCGCTTCGGCGGCAGCCGAGGCCTCCGGGTCCGGCAAGCGGGTCATGCGGAAGCCGTTCACGAGGCCGAGCAGGGCGGCCACGAGCGGCACCAGCAGCGCGATCTGCAGCGCCCTCGGCCTGGCCTCGGTGTTGATGTGGATGATCTCCGCCTTGACGTCGGCCGGCTGTCCGACGAGCAGCTCCTCGAGGTGCGTGTTGGTCATCACCTCGGCGTTCTCTTCGAGGCCCTTCGAGACCCGCTGCTGCTCGGCCGGCGAGAGCACCCGCTCCTCCTCGATCGGCGAGAGCGTGTTCGGGATCAGGACGACGACGCCGGCGGAGAGCAGCACGAAGCCCGCGAGGATGATCTTGCTCGGGCTACGGTTGCCCGCCTTCCGCCCGGCCAGCAAGGCGACGGCGAACATGCTCAGCGAGAGCGGCGCAAGGGAGAGGCCCGCCTCCATCGCGTTGTACTCGAGCCCATCTGCAGGTAGATCGGGAGCGCGATCATCATCCCGCCGAGCGCGATCTGCTGGAGGGTCTGGGACGAGATCCCGAGGCGGAAGTACTTCGACTCGAAGAGCCCGGCGTCGAGCAGCGCGGGCTTGCCCTGGCGCTTGCGGCGGACGAGCCACCACGCGAGCGACGCCAGCCCCACGACCCCGACGGCCAGCAGCGCGCCGACCGCTCCGCCGCCTTCCTGCCAGACGAGGATCCCGAGCACGACCCCGCCCATTCCCAGCGCGGAGAGGATCGCGCCGACCACGTCGACACCACGCGAGCCCGTGTAGGGCACGTCGTGGACGAGCCTGCTGCCGAGCAGCAGCGCCGCCCCGAGCCCGCCGATGATCGCCCAGAAGATGACGATCAGGAGCAGGCTCTGCGAGAGCGTCATCGAGAGCGCCCCGGCCGCGTAGCCGAGCAGGCCCAGGATGTACGCGCGCTTGCGGCCGATCAGGTCGCCGATCTTGCTGCCGATCAGAATGAACGCGGCCGAGACGAGCGCCTCCAGCGCGATTGCCGACTGCACGCCACTCGCGGTCGTGTCGAGGTCGTGGACGACGGCCGAGATCGACACGTTCATCAACGACGTGTCGACGACGAGCACGAACATCGCCATCGAGAGAAGGATCGCGAGGCGCGTGTCGCCTGACGACTCTTCCTGAGCGGCGGTCGTCAGCTCCAAGGAAGACGGGGCCACGCGTCGGGACGGCCGAGGCGCCAGTGCGGGAAGGGCGCGTACGCCTCGGACGGGTGGGGCGTCTCGGTGTCCACGCCGGCGCCTCGCGCGCGGGCGGCCTCCGAGACCGGGTAGACGATCGTGCCGTCCTTGCGGCGCGCTCCGGCCATGAGGATCACGCACGGATCTTCGCCAATGCCGACGAAGGTGTGGCGCGTTCCGGGCGGGCAGTGGACGAAGTCCCAGGCGCGCAGCTGGCGCTCTTCCTCTTCGATCAGCAGCAGGCACTCGCCGGCGAGGACGAGGAAGTCCTCCTGGCTCGACTCGGCGTGGTACATCCCGGTCGGCTTGCCGGGCTCGAGCACGGCGAGCGTGTACCCGATCTCGTCGAAGTGCAGCGGCTCGAGGTCGGGGCGCTCGACGAGTACGCGCCCGGTGCTCTCGAAGACGCAGCGCCCGCCGAACGCGTCGTGCCGCACCCACGCGGCCTCGGCGACGTTGACCACGAACCAGCCCGGGCTCACGGGCGCGAGACCGGAGCCCACCGCCTCGAGACGTGCCTCCTCTGGAGCCATCGGCGGGGAATCGTTACGCATGGCCGCGGCGGAGCGTTGCGAGTACCGTTCCCGCGAGCGTGGCCGAGCTCGAGAGCCCGAGAGACCTGAGCTTCAACCGGGGGTTGATCGAGGACCCCGAGGCGTTCGCCCGCGAGGCCGGGGCCGCCTCCTGGCTCTACCTCTGCGGCGCTCGTCTACCCCTACGCGGGGTTGAAGTCCGGGGCGACCGCGGACGACGTGCTCGCTCGTGCGCGAGCGGACGGCGCACCGTTCGCCGGGTCCGACGAGCTCGAAGCCTGGGCGGCCGGCGTACCTCATCGGCGTCGGCGGCGCCCCGCGCGGGACAATCGCGGTCGACTTCTCCATGGCCGACGGGCTGGGCTGGTCCGGCCAGAAGACGCCCTGGGCCGTCAGCGGCTCGTACCGCGGGCCGCTCCTCGTTCGAGGCGCGCGGATCGACCGGCCCGGGAAGGTGCGCTTCGCCAAGGCGCATGGCCAGCACCTGCGCGAGCTCCGACGGAGACGCGGCGCTGACCAGGGCTCGCCTCCGGATCCGAGCTTCGGGTTCGGTTTCTCGCCGGGGAGACGCTCGTCCGCGCGCCCGGCTGCTACGCGTTCCAGGCCGACGGAACGTCGTTCAGTCGGATCGTCGTGGTCCGCGTTCCCCGGTAGCAGGGCTCGGAGGCGCGAGGCCGGAGCCGACGTCTTCGAGCCGTGCCTCGTCGGGCATGAGGCGACAATCGTGCCATCGCCTGCAGTCGGCCGGTCAAACGTCTTGACCGAGGCGCCAGGCGCTGCGCAGGCCGAGGCGCGGCCCGCCGTGAAGGAGGCCGCGGCCGTAGACGCGGCCGGCGAAGCGGACGAGCGCGTAGATCGTGCCCAGCACGAGCACGACCGCGATCGCGTGCTCCCAGATCGGGACGCCGACGAGGGCGTTGCGCGCGGGCAGCACGAGCGGCGCGCTGACGGGGAAGACGGTGAGCGCGTTCGCGAGCAGACCGTTCGCATCGCTGGAGAGCGCGACGTAGCCCACGAAGTAGACGGCGACCAGCGTGTAGGAGACGGGCTGGCCGGCGGTGTCGGCGTTCTGCTGGCGCGAGGCAAGCGCACCTGCGGTTGCGTAGGCGACCGCGTAGAGCGCGTAGCCGAGCGCGAACCACGGGATAACGAGCGCCGCGCTCGCGCCGAGGCCGGACGGCGTGTCGAAGACGCGCGCCGTGAGCAGGAGGGCGGCGAGGCCGGCGACCAGCGTGAGCTGGGCGAGCCCGAGCAGGCCGATCCCGATCACCTTGCCGGCGAGCAGGTGGCGCGGCCGCACCGTCGAGAGAACGATCTCCACCACGCGGCTGTTCTTCTCCTCGACGACGCCGCTCACCACCCACTGCCCGTAGAACGCGAGGGACGTGAGCAGAAGCAACGCGCCTCCGGCAGCGACGAGGATCTCCGCGTCCGTGGTCTCCTCGTCGGGCGGGTGGACCGTGGCGACCGTCAGCTCCGGCGCCGGCGGCAGGTGGTTGCGGAGCCCGCGCACCGCCGTGTCCGCGATCGCCGCGGCCTTCTCGTCGACGTTGGTGCGGAAGACGAGCCGGTCCTGCGACAGGAGCAGCAGCGCGTCGGCGCGCTTCGCCTCGAGCGCCTTCAGCCCGGCGGCCGGAGAGGCGACCACCCGCAGTCGCACGTTCGCGTCGTCGAACGGCCTCGCCGCGCGCTCGAGCGCGGCCCGAAGGCCGGGCGGGGCGGGCGACACCGCCGCATACTCGTAGGTCGGCCTCTTCGACAGCGCGCCCTGTAGCCCGGTCGACCCGCCGACGATCAGGAGGAGGACGAGGGTCGAGACCAGGAAGACCTTGCTGCGCAGGCGCTCGCGGATCTCGCGCCGCGCGACGAGCGTGATCGCGCGCCGGGCTCTCACGAAGCCACCAGCTCCAGGAAGAGCTCGGCGAGCGACGGCGGCCCGTAGGCGAACCCGACTACGCGCCCTGCGCGCTCCGCCGCTGCGAGCACCTGCTCCGGATCGACGTCGCACCCGGCCAGCAGCCGCAGCTCGCCGTTGCGGCTCTCGACCAGCTCGACGCCAGGCACGTTAGGCCGCCAGCCCGCCGGTGCCTCCTCGAGCTGCAGCTCGATCCGGCGGCGCCTGGAGACTCGTCGCAGCCCGTCGAGGGCGCCGGTCGCGACGATCCGGCCGCGGTCAACGATCGCGACCTCCTCGCAGATGTCCTCCACCAGCTCGAGCTGGTGGCTGGAGAAGAGCACGGCCGCGCCGCGCGCCGCCTCGTCGCGGAGCACCTCGGCGAGCGTGTGAACCGCCACCGGGTCGAGGCCGGCGAAGGGCTCGTCGAGGACGAGCAGCTCGGGCTCGTGCAGCAGCGAGGCCGCAAGCTGCGCGCGCTGCTGGTTGCCGTGCGAGAGCTCCTCGACCTTAGCGCCCGCGCGCCCGGCCAGGCCGAGCCGCTTGAGCCAGCGCCCCGCGGCCGCACGGGCCGCGCCGGCGTCGAGGCCGTGTAGCGAGCCGAAGTACTCGAGCTGCTCGCCAACGGCCATCCGGGGATAGAGGCCGCGTTCCTCCGGCATGTAGCCGAAGCGCATCCGCTCCCGCAGCCCGATCGGCCTTCCGTGCCAGAGCACCTCGCCGGCGTCGAGCGTGACCAGGCCGAAGATCGCCCGCATCGCGGTCGTCTTGCCTGCGCCATTCGGCCCCAGGAAGCCGAGCATCGCGCCGCGAGGGACCGCAAACGAGCAGCCGACGAGCGCCTGCACCGGGCCGAAGCGCTTGCTCACCTGCCGGAACTCGAGGCCGGGGACGGCGACAGAGCCGTCCTCGGGTGCGACGCGCTCGTTCTCTAGGACTGCCGTCACGGCACCCCTTCCAGCTCGTCGATCGCCGCGGTGGAGCGCACTTCTAGTGTCCGGCGTCGGCCAGGCGGGCCGCATCCGGGTTCGCCCTGATAGGCCTGTCTCGAAACTACGGTGCGGTCAGACGGCCGCGTCGGCGCGGGGCCAGATCTTGCACTGCAACATTCGAGTGCCGAATCAGCGCCAACTCGTCCACGAACGCGTGGAGAGACGACACGGAATCGTCACTCCTCGCCAGCGCAAGACCGGGGCCGATGTGGCGATGCAAGACCTGACCCCGGGTTAGACGGCGGCTTCGGCCCGGGCGACGAAGCGGAGCTCCGGGACCTCGTCCAGCTCGCCGACGTCGCGCGCCAGCTCGAGGAAAGTCAGCAGGCCCGCCCGCTCGCGCGGGCCGAAGCGGTAGCGCAGCTTCTCGAAGTAGCGCGCGAGGAAGCCCGCGGGGTAGCCGTAGCGCTCGCTCGACTCGTACGCCAGCTGCTCGGGCTCGGCGCGCGCGGTCCGAACCGACTCGACGAGCGCCTGCTCGAGCTCGGCGAGGCCCGGCGCGACCGGCTCGGGGCACGCCCAGACGGCGAAGACCATCGGTAGGCCGGTCCGCTCGAGCCAGAGTCGGCCGAGGTCGTGGTGCGGCGTCGGGTCCTCGAAGGCGCTCTTGAGCGCCGCGTCACCGATCAGCAGCTTCGCGTCGGCCTCCGCGCCGAGCGGGACGTGCTCGGCCTCGGGGAGCAGCACCTTCGTCAGGACGACAGAGGTCGCGCTCTCCGGGGTGACGGCGACGCTCCGGACCTGCTCGAGCGGCTTCCGGGCCACGAGCTGGATCGAGTCGACCGCGCCCTCGGACGAAACGCAAAGGCGCGGCAACAGCCGCAGCCGGTCCGCGTTACGCGCGTACTCGATCGACGAGATCGGCGCCAGGTCGAGCTCCCCGCGCAGGAGCCGCTCGTTGAGGTCGGTCGGCACGCCTTGCACCTCGGCCACCTCGGCGTCGAGGCGGTAGAAGACCGGCGCCATGTTCACGTAGGAGATGCGGCCGAGCCGGATCGCCGGCGTGTCCGTTCCGGACACGCCGGGGGACTGTCCCCCAACGTGGCCAGAAGGGGGGCCTGTGGATGAGGTGTTGCGGTCTTGGCTCACGTCTCGACCCACTCGAAGAACGAGATCAGATTGCCGTCGCCGTCGAGCGTCGCGAACTCGCGGGAGCCGAAATCGGTGTCGCTCACGCCGTCGCGCGAGACCGGATGCAGGACGTCGCGCGAGCTGAGCTCATGGTAGAGGGCGTCCACGCCGTCCACTTCGATCCGGCAGCTCGCGGTACCGGCGATGAACGACTCCGCGCCAGAGCGAACCGGCCGGTCGTCAGACGCACGCTCGCGCCAGCTCTCGTCGCCGGCTTGCCAGAGGTGCACCTGGGCGCCGTCGCGCTCGAGAACGACGAAGCCGGGGTCCTCGTGGAGCACCTGGAAGCCGAGGCAGTCCCGGTAGAACGCCGCCGCCGACGCGGCGTCGCGCACTGGGAGGGCGGGGATCGGTCGGCCGAGCGTCGCCATCACGACTCCCGGTCCACGACGGCGTCCGTCAGGGCCTCGAGCTCCTCGCGGCGGAGATGGCCGTCGAGGCAGGCGCGGGCCTGCCGCGCGTAGTCGAGCGCGACCTCCCGCGCGGATTCCAGAGCGCCCGTCTCCGCCACGCGGAGGAGCGCGCCGTCCAGCGGGCCACCGGCCAGGGCGGCGCGGACGGCCGTGTCCTTGCGCGCGGCCAGGATCAGCGGCAGCGTCGGCGTTCCTTCGCGCAGGTCGGTGCCGGCGATCTTCCCGGTCTCGATCGTCTCGCCCGAGCAGTCGAGGATGTCGTCGGCGATCTGAAACGCGATCCCGAGCGCGAGCCCGAACTCGCCGAGTCGCCGGTCGCCGCGGCTGCCCAGCAGGCACGCGGCCTCGAACAGCTTCCCGGTCTTCAGCGCGCACCGCGTGAGGTAGTCGTCGACGCTGGTGTCCGGGTCGCGCGTCTGCGCGCGCTGCAGCGCCTCGCCTCGCGCGAGGGAAAGGGTGGCGCCGGCGAGCGAGCGCACCGCCTGATGGTCGCCCGTCGCGGCCAGCTCGGCGAAGGAGCGGGCGAAGAGGTAGTCACCCGTTGCGCGCGCGGCCTCGGGGCCGTGACTCGCCCAGGCCGACTCCTGGCCACGGCGATAGCGGGCGCGGTCGATCACGTCGTCGTGGACCAGCGTCGCCATGTGCACGAGCTCGACGGCGACGCCGGCCGCGAGCGGCGCCTCGCCCGGCGCAGACGCGAGGAAGACCAGCAGCGGCCGCAACCGCTTGCCGCCTGCCGAGAGCGCCTCCCCGCCGACCTCCGCGACGCGGCCCGGGTAGGCGGCGACCGACTCCGTCAGCCGCTCCTCGAGGTCGGCGAGGTAGGCGTCGAGGCCCGGCGTCTCGCGGATCGTCGCGAGGCTCACGCGCCCTCCCTCGCCTTCGGCTCGGTCGCGTGGGGGAAACCCTGTCTCCCCCACGAGCCCCCTTCTCTTCCTGAGCACGCCCGACCCCATGCGGCGCTTGCATCGCCGCATGCGATCGGGAGCGCGATCCGGGGAACCTCCCGGTTCCCCATAACCCCTTCCCCATCGCCGCTCACGCGGCGACCCCGATATGGAGCGCGACGATCCCGCCCGCGAAGGTCTTCCAGCGCACGTCGTCGAACCCGGCCGAGCGCAGCAGCTCGGCTAGCTCTTCTGGGCCCGGGAAGCGCCGCACGCTCGCGGGGAGGTACGTGTACGCGGCGCCGCCGGGCAGCACCTTGCCCAGAAGCGGCACGAGCCCGTCGAACCAGAGGCGGTAGAACGGCGCGAGCACCCCGCGTGGGCGCGTGATCTCGAGGATCGCCGCGCGACCGCCGGGCCGCACCACCCGCCGCAGCTCCGCGAGCCCAAGCTCGAGGTCGTCGAGGTTGCGCACGCCGAAGCCGACGGTCGCGGCGTCGAACGAGCCGTCCTCGAACGGGAGCGACAGCGCGTCGCCTTGCACCCACTCGACCTCGGCCGACTTGCGCCGCGCGCGCTCGAGCATCCGCTCCGAGAAGTCGAGCCCGGTCACGCGGCCGCCCGCGTGCAGCGCCGCAACCGCGAGGTCGCCGGTACCGCAGCAGGTGTCGAGCACGCGGTCGCCCGGTCGCACGACCACGCCCACGGCCGCCCGCCGCCAGCGCTGGTCGAGGCCCATCGTCATCGTCCGGTTCATGGCGTCGTAGACCGGCGAGATTCGGTCGAACATCGACCGCACCGCGTCGGGCGCCAGCCTGCCGGTCTCGACCGTCACGTCAGTCCTGCCCCCAGCGGCGCACGAGCTGCTGGTCGAGGCCGAGCTGGTCGAGGCAGCGCGCGACGACGAAGTCGACCAGGTCATCCACCGAGGACGCGCCGGAGTAGAAGCCCGGCGCGAGGAAGAGCACGGTCGCCCCGGCCTGCCGTACGCGCAGCATGTTCTCGAGGTGGATCGTCGAGAGCGGCGTCTCCCGCGGACAGAGCACGAGCTTGCGCTCCTCCTTCAGCGCCACGCTCGCGGCGCGCTGGATCAGGTTCGACATCGCGCCCGAGGCGATCGTCCCCAGCGTCCCCATCGAGCACGGGCAGATGACGTAGGCGTCCACCTTCGCCGAGCCGCTCGCGTACGGCGCGTGCCAGTCGCGCTCGTCGTAGAGCGTGACCGCGTCCCGCACCGGCTCCGTCAGCCGCGCCAGCGTCTCGTCTGGCGAGAGCCGCGCGTCGCCGTACAGCTCGGTCGCGAGCACCTCGATGCCGGCACGGGAGGCGCAGACGCCGATCTCGCAACCGGACGCGGCCAGCGCCTCGAGCAGCCTGGCCGCGTAGGGCGCTCCCGAGGCTCCCGTTATCCCCAGGAAGACGCGCACAGCGCCGCTACTTCTCGCCCTTGGAGGCCTCGAGGAAGACGGCGAGCTTGTGCAGGTTGTCTTCGCCGAGGGCTGCGAAGGGCGGCATGGGCGATCCGGGGTTGACGCAGCTCGGGCACTTGAGGTGGTCGATCTGGAACTGGACCCCCTTGCCCTTGGCGCCCTCCTCGGTGAGGTCCGGGGCGCCGAGGTTGGACGAGCCGGTGCCGAGATACGTGTGGCAGTTGGTGCAGCCCGACACGGCGAAGAGATTCGCCCCGGCGAGTGCCTCCTTGTTCCCGGCGAAGCCCTGCTTCTGCGCCCAGCTCGGGATCGCCGCCTTGACCTCGGAGGCGATCGCCTCCTGCGCCGTCGCGCCCTTGTAGGTGAGCACGCCCATCGAAATGATCACGAGCACGGCTGCGACGAGCGCCACCGGCCGCCGGCTCAACCGCCGCTCCATGCGCAGGTCGATGAACGGCAGGACCAGCAGCAGGATCAGGCAGATCGTCGGGATCCCGACCGTGGCGAGGATCACCGACTCCGGCCACTTGAAGATCCGCAGCAGATAGAAGAGGAAGTAGAAGTACCAGTCCGGCCGCGGCACGAACGTCTGCGTCCCCGGATCGGCCGGCTCGCCGAGCAGCGGGCCGAGGATGTGCGAGTCCGAGTACTTCCAGACGATCGCGAGCACGGTGATCACGCACACCACGACGAGGCTCATCACCGTGTCGTGGAACATCGCGAACGGGTAGAACGGCTTCCCGCGCTTCTTGACGTTGTCCTTGTAGCGCTGGAACCCGGCGCGGCGCTCGTCGAGGCTGCTCATCGGCTGGCCTCCAGTCGATGAGCGTGTGGAAGGGGTACGGGGGGAACCGGGAGGTTCCCCCAGACGGGCTCCTCGGCAGAGCCGAGGCGAACCCCGAAGAAGAAGGGGGCTCGTGGGGGAAACCTGGTTTCCCCCACGGGAGCGAGCCGGAGGCGAGGGACGCTCACTCGGACGGCCTCCTCCGCACTCCTGCGGGACGCGGCGCCGGGGTGACCATTCCGGAGCGCGCCGGAGGCGGCTTCGGCTCGGGCTCGCGGTCGGCGGCCGTGCGCGACCAGGGCGGCGACGAGACGCCCAGGCGGACGACGAGATACAGGTGCAGCCCGATCAGGCCGATCAGCGCGCCCGGCACCAGCAGCATGTGCAGCGAGTAGAAGCGGGCCAGCGTGTCTGGGCCGATCTCGGCGCCCCCTCGTAAGATCGTCGCCAGGTACGGCCCGACGAACGGCGCGGTCCCGTTGATGTTGATCGCGACGACGGTCGCCCAGTAGGCGGTCTGGTCGAAGGGCAGCAGGTAGCCGGTCAAGCCCTCGAACAGCCCCGTGGCCAGCAGCAGCACGCCGACGATCCAGTTCAGCTCGCGCGGGTACTTGTACGCGCCGAACAGGAAAACGCGTCCCATGTGCATGAACATGAGGATGATGAAGACGCTCGCGCCCCAACGGTGCATGCCGCGGACGAGCCAGCCGCCCCAGACGTCGTTGGTGATGTGCTCGATGGACTGGTGTGCCGAGTTGACGCCGGGCTTGTAGTACATCGCCAGGATCACGCCCGTGACCAGCTGGACAAGGAAGGCCGTCAGCGTCGCCGAGCCGAGGGTGTGCCACCAGCCGGTGTCGCCCGGGACCTTGCGGAAGAGGAAGTAGCGGACGCCGCCGACGATGCCGGAGCGCTCTTCGAGCCAGTCCAGCGGATAGAGCGCCGTCTGCGTCGCCGAGCGCTTCTGCGTCGTCGCCATCAGTGCGGCGGCTGGACCGGGTAGAGCCAGGCCTCGGGGCCGTCGACGTGCTGGCCCGGCCCGGCGAGCTCGTACTTCACGATCTCCGCCGACTTACCTGACCCATCCACCTTGGCGACCGCGTACATGTTGCCCAGGACGAGCCGCCCGTGGCGGATCGAGAACTCGAAGCGGTTGAGCGCCCGGACCGGTGGGCCCGCGATTCGGTTGCCCTCCTGGTCGTAGGAGCCGCCGTGGCAGGGGCAGATGAAGCCGGCGGCCGGCAGCGCGGGGATCAGGTCGATGTCCCCTGTGACGGTCTTCACCGACTTCTTCTGTCTGTCGAAGACCGGGCCTCCGGACTGCACCGGGCAGCCGAGGTGGACGCACCGGTTCGAGATGCAGGTGAAGCTCGGCACGCCGTTCAGCTCGCCGTTGTTTCGAATGAAGGCGGACATCCGGGAGATGAAGCCCTCCTTGAAGTTCCGCTCGAAGGTCGCGACGTAATACTCGCCCTCCTTGAAGTTCTCGATCGGGCCGAGGTCGACCTGGGGCGCCTTCTGCTTCACGAAGCCGGGCACGAGCGCTGCGGCGAGAGCGGGCAGGGTGACGATCACCCCGATCAGCGCACCCAGGCCGAGGGTTGCGCCCTCGAGGAACTTGTTCCGTGGGAACCGCTCACCCGGCTCCGGCTCCGGCATCGCCGCCTCGCCCTGGTCTGCGGGAATCGGAGGCGCGCCGTCGGTGGCCGGCGCCCCGTCGTCTGCCGGGACGGTCGGCTCGCGGGCGGTGGCGACCTCACGCGCCCAGAGGAAGCCGAAGATGAGCGCGATGCCGGCGCCGACCGCGGCGACGGGCCAGCTGACGATCAGGCCGACGAGCAGGCAGACGATGCCGACGGCGAAGCCAACCGGCCACAGGCTCGGCCCCGGCAGCTGCGGTCGGTCGTCCCCAGGGCGCTCTTCCACGCGGTCTCTCCTTCAGATCGAGGCGGCTGGATTCAATCGTTGCAGGTCGGCTGCGTCAACGACGTAACAGTTGGCTCAACGAGCGCCCGCGGCGGCCGTTCCCCTGCGGCACGGCCCCGAGCCCGTACTCGTCCCAGCGCTCGTCCACGAGCCGGCGCACCTCCTCGCTCATCGCGATCTCCTCCGGCCACGGCCGTGTCCCCTCCTCGGGCCCCTTGTGCGTGGCGTCGATGCCGAGCTTGCCGCCGTAGAACTGCAACGAGGGCGCGTGGTCGAGGTGGTCGAGCGGCCCCTCGCTGATCAGCACGTCGCGCTTCGGGTCGACGTTGGCGCCGACGCGGAAGAAGACCTCCTCGTAGTCGTGTATGTCGACCCACTCGTCGACGACCACGACCGCCTTCGTCAGGCTGAGCAGCCCGAGCCCCCAGATCGCGTGCATCACCTTCTGGGCCTGGCCGGGGAAGCTCTTGCGGATCGAGACGATGCAGCAGTTGTGGAAGGCGCCCGCGACCGGCAGGTCGTAGTCGACGATCTCGGGGACGCTCATCCTGATCGCCGGGAGGAAGATCCGCTCGGTCGCCTTGCCGAGCCAGGCGTCCTCCTGCGGCGGCTTGCCGACCACGATCGACGGGTAGATCGCGTCGCGCCGCATCGTCATCGCAGTGACGTGGAAGACCGGGAACTCCTCCGGCGGCGTGTAGTAGCCGGTGTGGTCGCCGAACGGCCCTTCCGCGGTCAGCTCGTCCTTCGTGATGTAGCCCTCGAGCACGATCTCGGCGTTGGCGGGGACCTCGAGGTCGACCGTCCTCGCCTGCACGAGCTCGACGGCCTCGCCGCGCAGGAACCCCGCGAGCATGAGCTCGTCGACGTGCTTGGGCAGCGGCGCGCTCGCGCTATATGCGGTGACCGGGTCGAGCCCGAGCGCGACCGCGACCTCGAGCTTTCCGTCCGTCATCAGGTAGTCGGCGCGGCCGTCCTTGTGGATCTGCCAGTGCATCGCCGTCGTGCGCTCGTCCAGTACCTGCATCCGGTACATGCCGACGTTGCGCGAGCCGGTTCGCGGGTCCTTCGTGATGACCGCCGGGAGCGTGATGAAGGACGCCGCGTCCCCGGGCCAGCAGGTCTGGATCGGGAGGCGGCGAAGGTCGACCTCGTCGTCGAGGAGGACGACGTCGTGCACGGGCCCGCCGCGCACGCTCTTCGGGCGCGAGTCGGCGATCGACTTCAGCTTCTTCAGGCCGCGCACCTTCTCGGCGATGCCCTGCGGCGGCTGCATCTCCAGCACGTCGCCGAGCCGGCGGCCGACCTCGTCGAGGCTGTCGGCGTCGAACGCGAGACACATGCGCCGCTCGGTCCCGAACTGGTTGATCAGCAGCGGGTGCTCGGACTTCGGGCTCTCGAACAGCAGCGCCGGCCCGCCGGCTTTCACGACGCGGTCGACGATCTCCGTGATCTCGAGGTGCGGGTCGACCTCGGCAGAGACCCGAACGAGCTCGCCCTCGCGCTCGAGGAGCGCGATCCAGTCGCGCAGGTCGCGAGGTGGCGCCACGGGCGTCAGTCTAGGCCGATGCTCTAGTGGCGGTGGCGAAGCCAGTGCGTGACTTCGCCGACGACGATCACGGCCAGAAAGACCAGGCCGGTGACCAGCATCGCCTCGATGACGTCACGACCCTCTTCGGCGGCGGTCTTTGCGAGCGTCAGCACCGGCGCGACTCTACCCGACGAGGGCCCGGTGTTTCTCGAGCGCCCGCTCTGCCTCCGGGCCGGGCCGCCACGTCAGGCGCGCGTCCTCGCCGCGGCCGAGCGTCGCCGCCGTGGCCGCCCACGCCTCGCCGTCGCCGGGGAGCCCGTCCGCCCGCAGCTGGGCACACAGCGAGATCAGCGCGGCGAGGTCGCTCACCGCCTCGACCGGGCCGGCCTGGGCGACGCGGACGAGGCCATGTGCGTACAAGTAGTCGCCGAGCAGCAGCGACGTGTCGGCATCGGCCGGCTCGAACAGCCGCGACCGCCCGTAGTGGAGCAGGTAACCCTCGTAGATCGTCTCGAGGCCGAGCCCGTACCGCTCCTCGGCGAGCGGCGAGAAGACCGCCTGCCGCTGTGGATCCGCGCTCAGGGCCTCCTGCCACAGCCGGCTCTCCTGCGCCGCCTCACGCGCGATCGTCTCCCAGAGATCCGTCGTTACAGCCATCCGGCGAGGTCCTTCGTCCAGTAGCTGACCACGAGGTCGGCGCCCGCTCGGACGATCGCGGTCAGCGATTCGAGCGCGGCCTGGCGCTCGTCGAGCCAGCCACGCGCGCCCGCGGCCTTGAGCATCGCGTACTCGCCGGAAACGTTGTACGCGCCGACGGGGAGGTCGAAGCGCTCGCGCGCCGCGCGGAGGACGTCGAGGTTCGGCAGCGCCGGCTTGACCAGCAGCGCGTCGGCACCCTCGGCCACGTCTAGCTCGCACTCGCGCAGCGCCTCGCGCACGTTCGCCGGGTCCAGCTGGTAGCCGCGCCGGTCGCCGAAGGCCGGCGTCGAATCGGCCGCCTCGCGGAAGGGGCCGTAGAAGGCGCTCGCGTACTTCGCCGCGTAGGAGACGATCGGCGTCTGTCCGTGACCCTCCTCGTCGAGGGCCGCGCGGAGCGCGGCGACGCGGCCGTCCATCATGTCGCTCGGGCACACGGCGTCCGCGCCCGCGGCCGCGTGGCTCACCGCGGTGCGCGCCAGGAGCTCGAGCGTCGCGTCGTTGTCGACCTCCTCGCCGTCGAGCACGCCGCAGTGGCCGTGCGAGGTGTACTCGCAGAGACAGACGTCCGTCAGCAGCACGAGGCGCGGGCTCGACTCGCGCAGCGCCCGCAGCGCGCGCTGGATCACGCCGTCCTCGTCCCAGGCGCCGGAGCCATCCGGGTCTTTCTCGTCCGGGATGCCGAAGAGGAGCACCGCGCGCACGCCGAGGCGCTCCGCACCCGCGGCCTCCGCGACGAGGTCGTCGACGGAGAAACGGCCCAATGCCGGCAGCTCCGGGTTCGGCTCGGTGGCCGGCCCGACGAAGAGCGGGAGGACGAAGTCGTCCAGGTCGAGTCGCGTCTCGCGGACGAGCGCCCGCAGGCGGTCGCTCCGCCGCAAACGCCTCAGGCGCGTCGTCGGGAACGCACTCACGCGAACAATCTACGCGCTTTCCACCCGCGCGAGAACGCTGAAGATCGTCACGCAGACAGCGTCTCGACGCGCGAGTGGTCGTACTCGCCGACGGAGCCGGCGAAGACCAGGCGGCCGTCGCGCAGCGCGGCGACGCGATCGGCCACGCGCTCGACCTCCTCGAGGTTCTGCGTGGCGAAGACGACGGCCCCGCCACCCGCGCGGAGCGCCGCGACGCGCGCCGACAGCCGGCGCCGCTGTTCCGGGTCGAGCGCGGCCGCCGGCTCGTCGAGCAGAAGCACGTCGGGCGAGCCGAGCAGGGAGATCGCGAGGTTCAGCCGCTGCCGCTTGCCGACCGAGAGGTTCGCGCTCGGCGCCGCCTCGCCCGGGAGCTCGAGCTCCGCGAGCAGGCGCTCGGCGGCGGCGCTCGGATCGGGCTCGCCTTCGAGCCGCGCGAAGAGCTCCAGGTTCTCGCGCGCGGAGAGCCGCCCGTACTGCGCAGGCCGCTGCGGCGCCCAGCCGACGCGCACACCCTTGCGCCGCTCGATCGTCCCCGCGCTCGGCTCGAGCGCGGCGGCGAGCAGCGAGAGCAGCGTCGACTTGCCGGCGCCGTTCGGGCCGACGAGCGCGAGCGCCTCGCCGTCCCAGAGCTCGAGCTCCACCGGCTCGAGCGCGTGCGTCTGACCGAACCGGCGGGCGGCGCCTCGAGCGGCGAGGAGCGGCGAGCTCTGCCTCAACGACTGGCCGCGGCCGGCGGGTCGGCCGGCGGCAAGGGCGCGACCGGTCGAGTCTCCTCGACGTCGACCTCCACCGGCACCGCCCCGCCCTGTTCCCACGACTCCAGCGTTACCCGCTCCGCGAAAAACTCCCAGATCGCCTTGGCCGCGGCCAGCAGCGGCAGGGCGACGAGCGCGCCGGGGAGGCCGTAGATCTCTCCGCCGGCAAGCAGCCCGAAGATGACGAGCAGCGGGTGCAGCCGCAGCGCGCTGCCCATCACGTTCGGCACCACGATGTGCCCCTCGATCTGGTGGATCCCGAGGAACAGCAGCCCGACCCAGATCGCCGAGACCGGGTGCACGACGAGCGCGTAGATGAACGGCGGCACCGCGCCGAGCCATGGGCCGAGGTACGGGATCAGCTCGGTCACCGCCACCCACGCGCCGAACAGCACCGCATACTTGTCCGCGCCGGGGACCCAACCGAGGGTGCCGAGCACCCACAGGCCGAGGCCGGCGCTCGTGCCGATGATCAGCGAGAGCAGGAACTGGCCGCGCACGTAGCTGGCGAGCGAGCGCTCGATCCGCGTCAGCAGCGACTGCGAGCCGGGATGCGGCGGGAAGCGCCGGTCCACGACGCGGCCCAGCCTCGGCATGTCGAGCAGCATGTAGATCGAGACCACGATCACGAGCACGAGGCTGAACAGGAACTTCACCGTGCCGATCGCCGCGCCCTCGACGAAGTCGATCACGTCCCCCGTGTACTTCGAGACGTCCTTCTCGCGGATCTGCTTGACGAGGTCGTGGCCCTGCTTCTGGACGTCGATGCCTCCGAGCCGGTGGGTGTCGAGCCAGTGCTGGAAGCGGTCGACGTCACGGTCGGCGTCCGTCCGCGCAGGGTGTCCGTTGGCGACCGTAAAGTAGTCGTTCACCCGGGTCGCGCTCGACTTGGTCTGGTCGACGACCACCGAGCCGATCGCGACCGCGGCAGCCAGGACGATGGCGGCGAAGCTCAGGTACACCAGCGCGACGCCGAACCCACGGGGTATCCAGACGCGGGTCAGTGTGCGGACGAGTGGGTTCAGCAGGAACGCGATCAGCGCCGCGACGAGGAAGAGGAAGACGACATGACGCGCCGCGCCGGCGACCACCCAGAGAAAGAGCAGCACCAGGGGCAGGCCGACGAGCTGAATCCAGCGCGGGATCTCAATCTTCGCGGCCCCGGCGGAAGGCCCGGCCATGGCGAGCATGGTACCTCCGGCGTCGTACCGCTTCGACGGTCGCGCGACTTCGAGCTCAGCTCGCGTCCGCCTGACTGGAACTGGGACTTCGGGACCGACGGCGGCCTCGCGCTCGAGCCGCGACGGGTCCCATTGCAGGAGGAGGTCCGCTTCGTTACCGTGCCGCGAATGCCACGCGCCTCGTATGCGAGGCGGCGGCGGGCCGAGAAGGCCCTCGCGCGCCGGAAGAGGCGATTGGCGGGGCTGGTCCTGCTCGCGTCGGTCGCGCTCGTCACCCTGCTCCTGACCGCCTTCGGGTCTGGTGGCAACCGCGCGGTCCGAACCGCCGCGCCGGCGCCCGCGACGCGACTCCTGCCGGCCGGCCCGCCGAAGCCGCAAGTGGTCGCGCTCCAGGGGTCGATCCGCCTGATGCTGCCGGTCTCGCGTGTGACCGCGGTCGGCTACCACGCCTCGGCCGACGGCGCCCTCGCGCTGCGGCCGGTCGGGCGGCAGGTGAACCAGGGGCTCGTCGGCAGGGTCGCGCGGAGCCTCTTCGGCAACGGCGCCAACCGCCTGCGCTACTACGTCCTCGGCGGGGACGGGGGGCCCGCCACTGCGTCGCTCGACGTGGGCGCGCCGCCCGGGACCGACGTCTACTCGCCGGTGGACGGGACCGTGGTCGGGATCACGCCGTACGTGCTCGCGGCGAAGCACATGGGCGCGCGGGTCGACATCCAGCCGAGCGGCAATCCGTCGCTCGTCGTCTCGCTCACGCATCTCCGGCCCGACCCGAACCTGACCGTCGGCTCGACGCTCGCGTCGTCGACGTCGAAGGTCGGCACGATCCTCGACTTCGCGAAGGTCGAGCGCCAGGCACTCGCGCGCGTGACGGCGGACGCCGGGAACCACGTGGCGATCGAGATCCACCCTGCCACGCTGTCCCTTCCTTAGACCCCATTCCAGCGCGAAGCCTTGAGTCGTCGGAACGCGCTGCGCGGCGCGTGGACGGCGTCTTCGGTCGCACTCGTATCCTGCGGATACGAGCACTCCCTGCGTCCTTGTCACGCACCACCCATCGCGCCCCGACGACGAAGCGTCACGCTGAAATGGGGTCACCCTGAGAATCCTCTTCATCGCGGACGTCTTCGGGACGCCCGGCCGCAAGGCGGTCGAGGAGCGGCTGCCCGGGCTGCGCGAGGAGCTGGGCGCCGGCTTCTGCGTGGTGAACGCCGAGAACACGGCCGGCGGGGCTGGGTTGACGCCGCGCCTCGCCGAGCGGCTGCTCGCGGCCGGGGCGGACGTGCTCACGCTGGGGAACCACGTCTGGCGGAGGCGCGAGATCGGCCCGTACCTCGAGAGCTCGGACCGTGTCGTGCGGCCGGCGAACCTCGCGTCGAGCTCGCCCGGGCGCGGGCTCGCGGTCGCGAAGGCCGACGACGGCACCAGCGTGGCCGTGCTGAATCTGCAGGGCTCGCTCTTCATGTCGACCCCGGTGAGCCCGTTCGAGGTCGTGGACGAGCTCGTCGAGGAGGCGCGCGCGGCAACGAAGGTCGTGCTCGTCGACTTCCACGCCGAGGCGACGAGCGAGAAGGTCGCGCTCGCGCGCGTGCTCGACGGCCTGGTCACCGCGGTGATCGGCACGCACACCCACGTGCAGACGAACGACGCGCGGGTGCAGCCCGGCGGCACGGCGGCGATCACCGACGCCGGCATGACCGGCCCGCACGACTCCGTGATCGGCGTCAAGGCCGAGCTCGCGATCGGGCGGATGCGCACCGGGATGGGCGTGCGCTTCGAGCCGGCCGAGGGCGGCGTGCGAATCGAGGGCGCGCTCGTCGAGTGCGACGGCGATGGCCGCGCGCTCAGCTGCGAGCCGGTTCGCGTTCCGGTGCCGTGAGCACGACAAGCAGCGCGACCAGCACGAGATCGCGCGCGAGCACGACCCACGACGGGAACGCGTCCAGCGCGACCAGGTCGAAGTAGCGGATCGGGAACCAGACCTGCGTCAGCAGCAGCGCGAGCGCGAGCAGCGCCGAGGCTGCGAGCCCGCGCCGCCCGCGCACGAGCGGCACGATCGGCAGCAGCCAGATCAGGAACTGCGGCGAGAGCACCTTCCCGAGCGCGACGAAGGCGGCGAGCGAGGCGGCGGTGAAGCGGACGAGGCGGTCTGCCGTCGCAGGTCCTCGCGCGGCCGCGACCCAGATCCCGACCAGCACTACAGCGAGCAGAACGCTCGAGGCGGTGCCGAGGGCGTCGGGAAGCGAGCCGGTCAGGTTCTGCGAGCCGCGGCTCGAGTCGACCGTCACCGCGAGCCCGCCGACCTGGTGTGCGGCGAGCAGGAGCGCCGAGCCGAGGCTCTCGATCTGCAGCGGCCGCGTCGTCTGCCGCTCGATGCTCGCCCACACGCCGTGGGGCGCGAGGACGAGGAACGGCACGATCACCGCGAGCGCGACCGCGGCCGCCACGCCGACGCAGACCAGCGCCGCCCCTCGCCCGCGCGTCCGCCAGACGTACGCCACCGCCGGAGGGAGCACGGCCGCCGGGAACGCCTTCGCCGCCACGCCGAGCCCGATCGCCGCGAAGCCGAGCCGCTCCCGCCGCACGAGCACCGCCGCCAGCCCGGCGACCGTGAGCGCCGCCGGCCAGAGGTCGTAGCGGTAGAGGATCACGGAGCCGAGCACGAGCGGCGCGAGCGCGAAGAAGGCGAGCGCCGCGGCCGTCCGCTCGACGGACGCGTTCAGCGCGCGCAGCGCGAGGGCCATCGCGGCCAGGGCACCGATCCCGCAGAGCGCCATCAGGGTCTGGAACTCGCGGTGGTACAGCGCGAAGCTCGGCTCCCCGACCGCGGGCAGCCCGAAGGCGGGTAGCGCGCCCGGCGGGTACTCCACCGCGAAGTCGCGGTAGGGCACGTGCCCGTTCAGCATCGCCTCGCCGTAGCGGTGGTACTCGACCGTGTCGAGGATCAGCGCGTGCTGGTACCAGCCCCAGTGGAGCAGCGTCATCGCGACGAGGAAGAGGGCGACGGCTCCGGTCAGGAGCCACCGCGGCTCAGTCGACGCCGACCAGCTCTTGGCGAGGACGCTCAACGGGCGCGCGGACGGCGGCTGTGAGCGGCTCGGCCGTTGGGGCGAGCACCGCGAAGGCCGCGAACGGGAAGAACCAGGGCAGGTAGAGGTAGAACCAGTGGGTCAGGACGAGCTCGACGCCGAGCAGCAGCGCGGCGGTCAGGGCGGCGAGCTGTAGCGGGGACTTGCGCCGCGGGACGAAGTAGACGGCGAGCGCAGCCACGATCAGCAGGCCCTCGAGCACCCGCTGGAGCACGTGCAGATCGGGCAGCCCGGCGTGGTACTGCCGCCAGTCCCAGATCGAGAATGGCGACTCGCGGTCGATCTGCCAGCCGAGCGTGCGGTCCCAGAAGACGCGCGCCGCGTGGACCGGGTTCGGCTCGAGCAGCAGGATCGAGAACGCGGCCAGCGTCGCGGCGAGGAACGCGGCACCGAACACGAGCGTCGGCCGCAGCCGTCGCTCCGGGTACGAGGCCCACAGCGGTGCCACGAGCAGCGAGCCGAACTTCGTCCAGCCCGACAGCGCCGCGCCAACGCCGCGCGCAGCCGGCCACGTCGCCAGCCAGAAGCCCCAGATCAGGAAGAGCGGCGGCAGCGCGTCGTTCGTGTTCGAGCTCGAGACGTACTGCGTGAACGGGTAGGCGACCCAGGCGAAGGCGAGTGTCACCGCGAGGCGCTGGCCGCCGAAGCGCAGCCCGACGAGCGCGAGACCCAGCAGGCACAGGAGGTCGAATGCGATCGACGAGAAGTGCGCAGCAGGCAGGTCGTCCCACTTGCCGGTCCAGCCCAGCGCGAGGTAGCCGGGCAGGTACGTCTCGTAGGCAACGGGGCCGTAGGTGTCGCCCTGCGGGTTCGCCGACTCGCAGCGCCCGTTGGTCTGGATCCGCTCGCGCGTCTCGCCGTCGGTGTCCGTCGGGCCGCAGGCTTTGCCGACCTCGACCGGGAAGTGGCCGTACGGCGACTGGCCGTGGGCGATGCGATCCGCGCCGACGACGCCCGAGTAGCCGACGTCGATCACGTTCGAGGCGCGCACGTTCAGCCCGAGGCGGAACCCGGCCGCGAAGACCGTCACGGCGGCGAGCAGCCACACCGGCCACACCGGCACGGCGCCGGTCCCGAGGCGGCCGCGCCACCCGCTCCAGGCCATGCGGCCGAGCAGGTAGAGCAGCGGCGGGTAGGCGAGGGGCACGCTCGTGAAGATGTCGCCGCGGTTGAAGAACCACAGCGAGACGGTGAACGAGAGCAGCACCAGCAGGTCGAGGTTGCGGAGGCTGAACGGCCGGCGCAGGTCGGCGAGCCCGAGGAAGAACAGCGCGCAGAAGCCGAGCCACACGGGCGCGCTGTTGATCTCCTTCCCGCCGAAGGCGCCGTCGTAGCCGCGCGCCATCTTCCACGCCACCTGCGGTCCCGTCCACGCCTCCGTGACCGCGCCGCTCGTGTCATCGACCTTCCCGGTCGCGACCTCGCCCGCAACGCCGGCCCAGACGTTCACCCGCCAGAGCTTGTGGTCCTGGTCGAAGGTCGCGTCGGTCTGCCACAGCCGCTTCGGGTAGTGGGTGAGCCAGCCGGAGACCTTCTCGTTGCGGAGGAAGATCGCCTTCGCCTGAGCCTCGGTCAGGCGCTGCTCGGGCGGGCCGAGCGGCTTCGGCTTCCCCGGCGCCGCAAGCGCCGGCCCCGCCAGCAGGAGTCCGACCGCGGCCGCGGCGAGGGCGCGCCTCATGGCGGCCAGACTAGCGCCGGCTGCTGAACGACCAGAGCTTGTTGCCGAGGAAGTTGAGCGGCGTCACCAGGATGATCGCGATCGCCTGGGAGACGACCTTGTCGAGCCCGAACGCGATCAGGCCGGTGAGCAGCAGGATGTTCGCCACGTAGGCGATCACCGCGACGACGAGGAAGCGCAGGCCCTGCCAGCCGACGTGGCCCCGCTGCGCGTGAAACGTCCAGAGCCGGTTCCACGTGTAGTTGTTCGTCACCGCGACGAGGAACGAGCACGTCGCGGCGGCCGCGTAGTGCCAGCCCGCGCCGCGCAGGAGCGCGGTGTAGACGGCCAGGTTGATCACGTAGCCGCTCGCGCCGACCGCGCAGAACTTGGCGAGCTGCACCCAGTTGTGCGGACGGCTGAGCGCACGGCCCGCGCGGCTACGGGAGAGGGACGTTCCGGGCGAGAAGGCCATCGGCGCGCGAGCGTACCGGAGAGCGCTCAGCGCGAGCGCCGGCGGCCGCGCCGGCGTCGTCGCTGGAGCCACCGCGCCCGGCGCGGTTCCGGTCGCGCCGGCAGGACGATCCCGTCGAGGGGGACGACCTCCCCGTCGAGCACGAGCTCGACGATCGCCCAGTCGCGGCCGAGGACGACGTCCTCCAACGAGCGGCCGCCGCCGACCGGCATGCCGCGGAGCTGCGCGAGCGCGCGCGCCTCGCGCCGGTAGAACGAGTCCTCGCGCAGGTCGAGCAGCACGAGCGGCGACGACGCCTCGATGCGGTCCTCGTGCAGCGTCGCCGCCGACAGCGGCAGGAAGCGGTGCCGGTCGTCGCCGCAGAGCACGTCGAGCCCGAGCGCCTGCGGCTCCGTGGGGTGGAGCAGCAGGTCGACCGCGTGCCCCACCTGGATGCCGCGCGACCGCACGGGCCGCCGCAGCAGATCGTCTCCCCTCACGTCGGTCACCGGTCTGCCCTCCGCAACGCGCCGCTAATCCGCGAACCCCTCCTGGCCGACGAGCGGCACGAAGCGGCACGGCACCGAGTGCACCACCGCCGGGCCTTCCGGGCTGCGGACGATCACCTCGAGGCGCTGCACGCGCTCGCCGCCGACCGGGACGACGAGCCGGCCTCGCGGGCGCAGCTGGTCGTAGAGCGTCTGCGGGAAGGCGGGCGCCGCGGCGGCGACCGCGATCGCGTCGAACGGCGCGAGCTCGGGGACGCCGAGCGTTCCGTCCCCGACACGCACGTCGACCTGCGGGTAGCCCGCCGCGGCCAGGCTCGCCCGCGCGCTCTCGGCGAGCTCGGGGATGCGCTCGATGGTCACGACCTCGGCGCCGAGCTCCGCGAGCAGCGCGGCCTGGTAGCCGGAGCCCGTGCCGACGTCGAGCACGCGCTCGCCCGGCCGCAGCGCGAGCGCCTCCGCGATCCGCGCGACCATGTAGGGCTGCGAGATCGTCTGGCCGTGGCCGATCGGCAGCGCCGCGTCGGCGTAGGCGCGGCGGCGCTCGTCTTCAGGGACGAACAGCTCGCGCGGCACCCGCTCCATCGCCTCGAGCACGCGCTCGTCGGAGATGTCGCGCGCACGCAGCTGGCGCGCAACCATTGTCTGCCGGTCAGGCGGCATCAGCGTGGGCCGGGCGCTCGACGCCGAAGTGCGCGAGCGCGAGCGGCGCGAGGTCGACGATCCGGCGCGGCTCGGCGTCGAGGCCGACGGTCAGGATCGGCACCTCGGAGTCGCCGGCCTCGAGCGACCCGTGGCTGCCGCCGCCGAGGTGGCTGCGGCCGGCCAGGTCGGTCAGCTCGACCCCGGGCGGCGGCGAGACGAGCAGCTCGCCCGCGTTCGGGTTGGCGAGGGCGCCCCACGACCGCTCGAGCGCGTCCGGCTGGTCCAGCAGGAACGCGTCGCCGCTGGTCCGCCAGGCGCCGTCGGCCGGGGCGAAGCGCAGCTCCTCGCCGTCGCGCCGGGCAACCGCCTCGTCGCCGTCGCGCCAAAGCACGACCTCGGCCGACGCGGAGCCGTCGAGGCGTCGCGCGAGCTCGGCCGGCTCCTCGCGGCAGCCGGGCAGCCGGTAGACCATCCCGGCGCGGTTCGACCCGGTGACGAGGACGCCGTCGACTCCGGCGAAGGACGCCTCGAGCGACACGGCCCGGTCGACCGGCATCTGCCCGTGGTCCGAGCAGACGACGACTGCATAGCGGTCGAGGAACTCGTCCGGCCCGCCCGCCGCCTCGATCAGCGCACCGATCGCGGCGTCGCTGCGCGCGAGCGCTTCCCGGCTCGCTCCCGGGCCGAGAGCGTGTGAGGCGAAGTCATAGTCCGGGAGGTAGTACACGAGCAGATCGAAGGAGTCGCGCGTGACCAGCCAGCGGCCGACGTACGCGGCGTAGGCGTCGATCGAGCCGGTCGAGCGGCCGAACACCGCGACCGGCGCGCCGGTCACCTCCGACTCGAACAGGCTGTAGAAGAAGAACTGCTGCGGGCCGTACGCGGGGCGCGTGAAGCCGGGAACAAGCGGCAAGTGTGCGCGTCGACCGCGGTAGCAGGTGATGTTCACCGCCGCAGTCGTCAGGCCCGCCTCCTCGAGTGCCTCGTAGACCGTCACCGCGTCGCGTCCGAGGTGCTGCTCGTTCATGTTGAAGATCGCGTCGAGGATCGAGCGGCGCGTGCCGGCGGCGCGAATCGCCGCGAACGAGGAGCCGTATTCGACCAGGCGCTGCTCGCCCCGGTGCCACCAGACGAGGTGCGGGATCCGGTGGACGTCGGGGTGCGCGCCGGTCGCGATCGACGAGAGGCAGACCGGCGTGAGCGACGGGAAGGTCGAGATTCCGCGGCGGTAACTGCCGTGGTGCGCGAGGAACGCGAGCGCGGGCGCCGAGCCGGTCTCGACCGCGTCCTCGAAGACGTCGGGGGTGAGGCCGTCGATGACGGCGAGGATCAGCTTCTTGCGCGGGGCCATCAGTCGCGCGCGAGGCTGCGCAGGCCGGCGTAGCGCTCCGGGCTGCGGCCGCGCGCCCGGGCCGCGAGCAGAGGAACTGCGACCGCCTCGACGTACCCGACGAAGGGGACGACGGCGAGGGCCATCAGCCCCAGCGCGCCCAAGCCGACGAGCATCGCGGTGCCGCCCCTCGTGCCACCGCGGCGCAGGGTTCCCGTGACGACCGTCGCGACCACCGGCGCTCCGAGCGCGCCGCCGATCCCGCCGGCGACGGCCTCGTGCCAGCCGCCGATCGCGTAGCCGACGACGGCTCCGACCCCCGCGGCCACCACCGTGACGACCACGACGAGGGCGCGGCGAGGCGCAATCAGCGCGGCGAGCAGCGCCCCGAGGCCGATCCCGAAGCCGAGCGAAAGGCCGATCCGGTACCACTCCCACATTCCGCGTCTGAGTGTAGACGCGCGCCTGGGGCTGAGTTTCGAGCTGCTGTTTGCAGGGAAAAAGAGCGTCACGTTGGCCAAGGACACTCGTCCACTTCTCGTCTTGTTCGGCGCCTCCCACTCCGGGCCGGCGCGCCGGATGGAGAGCCTGATGGCGCACTTCGCGCGCAAGGAGCGCGCGCGCCTGCGGGTGACGTCGGTGGACGTCGACCAGCAGCCCGAGCTCGCCGAGCGCTTCCGCGTGAGCACGGTCCCGACGCTCGCGCTCGTCAAGGGCAGGCGCGTCGTCGAGCGCATCGAGGGCCGGGCCAGCGCACCCCGCATCGAGCGGATGCTCGAGCCTCACCTCGCCACCTAAAACCAGCGATGCGCCCGCGGCGTATTCGCCTCCAGAGGAGAGGAGGAGCATGCGCAGGGCACTCATCGCAACGCTGGCCGTCGTCGCCTCGCTGGCGGGGGTCCTGGCAGCCGGCGCTGCGAACACCGCGGGCACCAAGCTCGAAGCGACGCTCCGAGGGTCGAGCGAGCGACCGGTCGCGCCGGCGAGCAACCGGGGCAAGGTCGAGCTCCGGCTGACGGCGCGGACCGGGAAGGTCTGCTGGGAGTTCAAGCTCTCGAAGATCGACGGCAAGCCGAACCAGGCGCACATCCACAAGGGCGCCAGGGGCGTAGCCGGCAACGTGGTCGTCCCGCTCGGCGCGAACTACAAGCGCCAGGGGTGCACGACGGCGTCGAAGGCGCTCGTCAGGGCGATTCTGAAGAAGCCGCGCGCCTACTACGTGAACGTGCACAACGCGAAGCATCCGGCCGGCGCGATGCGCGGCCAGCTGACTCGGGGGGCCTAGCCCCTCACGACAGGAGCCCGGTGGACCCTCGCCGCCGGGCTCCGCGTTATGCGCCTTGCAAGTGGTCGATCACCGCGAGGCCGAACTCCGCCGCGCGGGCGCCGTCGATGACGCGGTGGTCGAAGGTAACAGCGATCGTCCCGACCGGGCGGGCGTGGATCTCGCCGTCCCGGACGACGGGGCGGTCGGCGATCCGGCCAATGCTGAGGATCGCGACCTCGGGGTGGTTGACGATCGGTGTGGTGAGCAGGCCGCCGAGCTTGCCGGCGCTCGTGACCGTGAAGGTCGAGCCGCGCAGCTCCTCGGGCTTGAGCTTCCCGGCGCGCGCCGCGTCGGCGAGGCGGGTCAGCTCCACTTCGAGCTCGTCGAGGCTCTTCCCGTCGCAGCCGCGGACAACCGGGACGACGAGGCCCTGGTCGGTCTGGACGGCGACGCCGAGGTCGTAGCGGTCCAGGTAGACGATTTCGTCGCCCTCGAGCCGCGCGTTCAGCTCCGGGAACTCCTGCAGGCTCTCGGCCACGGCCTTGAGGGTCGCCGGCACGAGCCGCTTGAGCTCGACCGCGCCGAAGTCGCACTCCTCGACCCAGGTGACGGGCGGAACCTCCCGGTGCGCGCGGGCCATGTGCTCGGCGACGAGGCGACGCACCCCGCGCAGCGGCTCGCGGCGGCCTTCCTCGAGCTCAGCGCCTCTGGTATCTGAGCCGGCGGCGCGGCGCACGTCCTCTTCGGTGACGCGCCCCTGCGGTCCCGTCGCCTCGACCGTCTCGAGGTCGACCCCGAGCTCCTCCGCCATCTTCCGCACCAGCGGCGTCGCCCGGACACGCCCCTTCCGGCCATCCGGTGCCTGTCCCTGTGTCTGTCCCTGTCTCTGTCCCTGTGTCTGTCCCTGGGGGTCTGCTGACGAGGGCTCGGCGCCGTCCTCGCCGATGACCACGAGCACCGTGCCGACCGGGACGACCTCGCCTTCGGCGACCAGGATCTGCGCCACCTTGCCCGCCGCCGGGGACGGGATCTCGACCGTCGTCTTGTCGGTCTGGATCTCGACCAGCGGCTCGTCCTCGGCCACCTCCTGCCCCTCGGAGACGAGCCAGCGCGCGATCTCGCCCTCGGTCAGGCCCTCGCCAAGGTCCGGGAGCTTGAACTCGTACGCCACGCGCAGGGTTCTACCGGATCGCGTCGTCCCGGAGCACTGCGTGCACGCCGAGGACGCCGTTCACGACCTGCGTAACGCGTAGGTCGACCACGACGCTCGCCAGCGCGAGGGCGTCCCGCCGCTCCAACCCCAGCTCACGCTCCATCAGCACCAGCATCGACTCGACCGCGTTCACGGCCGCCTCGTCCAGGTCCTCGCCGAGACCGAATGCGAGCCACGAGTCCGGTGTCCGCGCGACCGGCGCCGCCAGCTCGAGGTCGTCCCGCAGCGAAAGCGACAGCTGCGCGCGCTCGAGCGGGCACTCGATCGCCGTCGAGGAGACCTCGCCGTCGCCCTGCCGCGCGTGCCCGTCGCCGGCCGAGAACAACGCACCGTCGACCGGGATCGGGAGGAAGAGCGTCGTTCCCGCGACGAGCTCTTTGCAGTCGAGGTTCCCGCCCCACGCGCGCGGAGGCCCCGTCGGGTGGATGCCGGGCTCCGGCGGCGGCATCCCGAGCACGCCCAGGAACGGCGCGAGCGCGACCTCTCGCCCGTCGCGGTCGCGGCCGACCGCGGCATCGGCCTCGAGCTCCCACACGAGCACCTTGCTCTCACCCTCGCCGACGCCGAGACGGTCGTTCAGGAACGTCGACCAGCCGCCGGCCACGGTGAGGCCGAACGAGCCGACGCGCACCTCCTCGATCCCAACCACGAGCGTCTGGCCCGCGACCGCGCCGAGCACCGCTACCGGCCCGATCAGCGCGTGGCCGGCGTCGAGCTCCGGGTCGAGCGGCGAGAAGCGCGTGCGTTCCGACCCGTCCGCGCGCGGCGGCTCGACGCCCCAGCCGGCGTCGAGCGTGGCGAACCGGATGACGTCGCCCGGCCGCACCTCGACCACCGGCTCGAGGTCGCGCGAGAAGTGCCCGTGCAGCGTGCGCCGCTCGAGCGGGATCTCGTGCAGCGTCGTCTTCACAGAACGCGCGTCCCCGACGCGTCGAAGGCCTCGAGCGGCAGCGCCGCCGCGGGTGAGCCGGCGTACTCGTCGGCGAGCAAGGCGAAGACGACGGCGTCCCGCTGCCTCGGCGTCCCGTCGGGGCCATGCAGCACGCTTCGAAGCCGTCCTTCTTCCGCGAACCCGAGCTTGCGCGGGATCGCGAGGCTCGCCGCGTTGTCGGGATCGACCCGGATCTCGATCCGCCGCGCGGCGGCTGCCTCGACCCCCACGCGCGTCAGCGCCGCCGTCGCCTCGGTCGCCAGCCCCTGCCCTGCGCGACTGGCGCGGATCCAGTAACCGATCTCGAAGGCCTCCGACCCGGCCCGCGTGTGCAGGCCGGAGCCGCCGACGGCCTCCGACTCTTCCCCCGAGAGGATCCCGTAGACGTAGTCCTGGCCGAGGTCGAAGCCCCCGCGGAAGCCGCGCAGCAGCTCGACCGTCTGCTCGAGCGAGATCGGCGCCTCGTGCGCCCAGGGCATCCACGGCCGGAGGTGCTCGAGGCTCGAGTCGACGGCCTCCTTCAGAAGGGGCGCGTCCGCAGGGTCCCAGCAGCGCACGACCAGCCGCTCGGTCTCGATCCGGTACGGCGGGGCTCTCAGAACTCGAGCAGCTTCCGCGCCGCGTCGGCGACACGCTCGGGCGAGGGCATGTACGCGTCCTCGATCTGCCAGTACGGGTACGGCACGTCGTAGCCGGTCACGCGCACGATCGGCGCGCGCAGGTCGAGCATCGCCTTCTCGGCAAGGATCGCCGCGAGCTCGGCGCCGTAGCCGGCCGTGCGCGGCGCTTCCTGGACGATCACTACCCGCCCGGTCTTGGCCGCCGCCGCGAGCAGCGCCGCCTCGTCGAGCGGCTTCAGCGTGCGGATGTCGAGCACCTCGACGGTCGCCTCGCCCTCGAACGCGTCTGCGGCCGCTTCCGCGACCGGCACCATCGCGCCGTAGGCGACGAAGGTGAGGTCGTCCCCCTCCCGCACGGTCCGCGCCACGCCGAGCGGAACGACGTGCTCGCCTTCCGGCACCTCACCGCGCATCGTCCGGTAGTGGAGCTTCGGCTCCAGCACGACGACCGGATCGGGATCGCGGATGGCGGCGGCGAGCAGCCCCTTCGCGTCGGCCGGCGTCGACGGGATCGCCACCTTCACGCCGGGCGTGTGCACGTAGTACGCCTCGGGCGAGTCGTCGTGCAGCTCCGGCGCGCGCACGCCGCCGCCGTAGGGCATCCGAACGACGAGCGGGAACGCCATCGCGCCGCCGGTGCGCCAGCGGTAGCGCCCGACGTGCGTGATCAGCTGGTCGAGGCACGGGTACGAGAACGCGTCGTACTGCATCTCGCAGACCGGGCGCCAGCCGGCCATGCAGAGGCCGACGGCCGAGCCGAGGATCCCCGCCTCGGCCAGCGGCGTGTCGACGCAGCGGTCGGGCCCGAACCGCTCGCGCAGCCCGGCGGTCGCGCGGAAGACGCCTCCGGCGCGGCCGACGTCCTCGCCCATCACCAGCACGTTCTCGTCGCGCTGGAGCTCGACGTGGAACGCATCGTTCACGGCCTCGACCAAGGTCAACTCAGCCACCGAGCACCCTCCGCAGCTCGGCAAGGTCGGACTCGAACGACGCCGGCGGGTCAGCGAACGCGTGCGAGAAGAGCAGCTCCGGGTCCGCGGGCGGCTCCGCCTCGGCGGCCGCGATGCCATCGCGCATCAGCTGCGCCGCGTCGGCACGCACTCCTTCCGCGGCCTCGTCGGAGAGCAGCCCGAGCCGCCGCAGGTAGGCCTCGTAGCGCCCGACGCACTCGCGCCCGCGCTCCTCCTCTACGCGGCCGAGGTCGATGTACGCGGTCGGGTCGTCCGCGGTCGCGTGCGGCGCGCAGCGGTACGTGACGGCCTCGATCAGGGTCGGCCCCTCACCGGCGCGCGCGCGCTCGACTGCCTCGCGCGTCGCCTCGTAGACGGCCAGCACGTCACCGCCGTCCACGCGCACGCCCGGGATCCCGTACCCCGCCGCCTTGTCCGCCAGCGTCTCGGCAGCCGTCTGCGCCGACAGCGGCGTCGAGATCGCCCACTGGTTGTTATTGCAGACGAGCACGACCGGGGCGCGCATCACCGCCGCGAAGTTGGCGCCTTCGTGGAACGCCCCCTCGGAGGTCGCGCCGTCGCCGAAGAACGCGATCGCGCACGTCCGCTCGCCGCGCAGCTTCTTGCCCCAGGCGAGCCCGGCCGCGTGCGGCACATGGGTGCCGATCGGGACGCAGATCGAGGCGACGTTCCAGTCGGCGGGGTTCCACCAACCAACCGGGTGGCCACGCCACCAGGAGAGCACGGTCGAGACCGGGATCCCGCGCAGCAGCCCGATCGCGGACTCGCGGTAGCTCGGGAAGATCCAGTCGGCGTCCTCGAGCGCGTACGTCCCGCCGACCTGCATCGCCTCGTGGCCCCAGAAGATCGCGTACGTGCCGATCCTGCCCTGGCGGTGGTAGACGACGGAGCGCTCGTCGTAGGTCCGCAGCAGGACGAGCCGGCGGTGCAGCTCGAGCAGGTCCTTCTCGGAAAGCCCCTCGACCTCGCCGTCCGGCACGGTCTCGCCGTCGCCGATCACGCGCCGAAGGTCGCTCTCGGCGGGTAGCACCCGAGCCATGACGGCGCGAATCTACCCGACCCGCGGCCGGGCAACCCACGCGACGACTGCCAGTGCGGTGACCGCCGCGATTACGCCGGTCAGCTCGAGGAGCGTGCCGCCGCCCACCGGCGCTCCCGCTGCGACGACCACCACAGCCGAGACGATGGTCGCCGCGACGCAGGTGAACAGCACTGTCACGACGCGCCGCACGGCGACTCCCGGCTGCGCCCACGCGGGGACCCGCGGCTCGATCGACCACCACGCGAGCTCTGCGGCCAGCAGCAGCGCGCCGGCCGTGAGCGGCATCGCCTCGTCCAGCGCGTCAGGCCCCAGCGCGAGCCGCGTCGCCTGCTGCGCCCCGAGGACCGCGACCCCGAAGGCCAGCCCGCCGCTCCAGCGCAGCACCAGGCCAACCGCGAAGACCGCGACAGCAGCCGCGCCGATCACGAGCAGCAGGACGTCGTGCCCGCCCTCTCGCAGCACGGCGGCGGCCACGAGGGTGCCCGCCACCATGAGCGAGGCGGCAGCCGTCGCTACACGCGCACGAACCGGGCGTGGCGCCTGAATGTCCTCACCTCCTCGAGCGCGGCCTGCAGCGGCACGTCCTCCCGCCACTCGACGACGGGAACGCCGAGCCGCAGGTACGAGGAACGCAGCGCGTCGCGCCGCAGCACCCAGAGCCGGTAGGCGAGGTCGTCGAGCGGGCCGGTCCCCGGCTCCGCGAACGGCACCGGCGAGACTTCCACCACGGCGAGGTCGAAGCCGCGGGCGCGCAGGTCGGCGAGCGCGCGCACGGACCGCTCGTCGAGCAGCGGCGAGAGCGCGAGCACGAGGGCATGCGGCGGCAGCGTCCGCACCGGCAGGACGTCGATGTCCTTCCACGCGTAGCTGAGGAAGATGTCCGCGTCGAGCAGCGAGTCGAGCACGCGGTAGAGCTGGACGACACCGCTCGAGACGGTCAGCCAGTTGAGGACGCCGCCGAAGGCGACGAGGCCGACGCGGTCCTTCTCGCGGATGTAGTGCGCCGCCAGCGAGCCCGCGGCCTCGACGGCGAGGTCGAGCGTGCTGCTCGCGCCCAGGCGGGCTTCCGCGAACGTGTCGAGGAAGATCACGACGTCGGCGTTCCGCTCCGGGTGCGTCTCGTTCACCCACGGCTCGCCGCGCCTGGCGGTCGCGCGCCAGTTGACGCGGCGGACGCGGTCGCCCGGGACGAACGGCCGCAGGTCGGCGAACTCGATCCCCTCGCCGCGCGACCGCGGCGTCTGCATCCCGGCGAATGTCTGCGTCTCGAGCGGGCGCAGCAGCTTCCCCAGCTCTTCGCCGCGCGGGTAGACCTTCAGCGGCCGGCGCAGGTCGAGCTTCTGCTCGAAGGCGAGCAGCCCGAACCGGTCCTGGACGCGGAGCAGCACCTCGCCGACCAGGTACGCGCCCCAATGCGAGCAGCGGAGCGGGAGCTCGAGCTCCGGCCGTTCGTCCCAGGCGAGGTGGCGCCGCTGCGGGTTCGGCCCGAGCGACTCGAAGCCGTCCGGGAGGTCGAGCAGCAGCTCGAGCCCCGGCACCGCCGACTCGGCCGCGAGCTCGAGGTGCGCGGTCACCTCCTCGCCCTCGACCTGGCGCTCGCGGTCGAGCTCGAGCCATGCCCGCACTCGAGGCGGCTCGGCCAGCGAGAGCCCGGCGGCTAGCACGAGGGCGAACGGCGCCGCGAGCGCGGCGAGCTCCGGCCGGCCGAGCACGAGCGCCGTGAGCAGCCCGGTGCCGGCGAGCGCCGCGTACGCGCCGAGCTTCGGCGTCGCCGCGCGAGTCACTCCGCAGCCGGCTCGGGCTCGGGCTCCGGCTCGGCCTTCGGCGTGGGAACCCGGTCGAGCAGCTCCTGCACGATGTCGTCCGGGCGCAACCGCTGCACCCAGAGCTCGGGCCGCAGCGCGATCCGGTGCGCGAGCGCGGGCACGGCGACCGATTTCACGTCGTCGGGCGTCACGTAGTCACGCCCCTCGATCGCCGCGCGGCAGCGCGAGAGCTTCAGCAGCGCGAGCGAGCCGCGCGGGCTGGCGCCGACCTGCACGCCGTTCGCCGTCCGGGTCGCCGCGACCAGGTCGACCATGTACACGCCGACGCTGCGGTCGACGTGCACCTGCTCGACTGCGCGCTGCAGCTCGAGCAGCTCGTCCCGGCCGACCACCGGCTCCAGCTTGATTTCGTCGACGGTCCGCTCCAGCCGGCGCTCGAGCACCTCCCACTCCTGCTCGCGTTCCGGGTAGCCGACGCCGAGCCGCAGCAGGAAGCGGTCGAGCTGCGCCTCCGGGAGCGCGTAGGTGCCCTCGTACTCGATCGGATTCTGCGTCGCGAGGACGAGGAACGGCGGCGCGAGCGGGTGCGTCGTCCCCTCGATCGTCACCTGCCGCTCCTGCATCGCCTCGAGCAACGCCGCCTGCGTCTTCGGGGGGGCGCGGTTGATCTCGTCGGCGAGGAGAAGATTGGTGAAGATCGGCCCCGGCCGGAACTCGAAGTCGGCCTCGCGCTGGTTGTAGATCGACGCGCCCGTCACGTCCGACGGCATCAGGTCGGGCGTGAACTGGATACGCGTGAAGCCGATGCTCGTCACCTGCGCGAAGGCGCGGGCGATCATCGTCTTCGCCAGGCCGGGGAAGTCCTCGATCAGCACGTGGCCGTCGGCGAGCATCCCGAGGAAGACGAGCTCGAGCGCGTCGCGCTTGCCGACGATCGCGCGCTCGACCTCGTCCAGGATCGCGTTCGCCCGGCGGGAGACGTCGTCGACGTTCACAGCGCCTCCAGCGCCTCGACCGCTCGGCGCAGCTCGGCGGGCGGGATGCCCTCGGCGTGACGGTTGGCGGGCGGCGGCCGGTCAGGGCGGACGAGCTCCCAGAGCTCCTCGTCCAGCACACCCTCGGCGTCCTCGAGCCGCACACCGCGGGCAGCGAGCCGCATCTCCGCGATCTCGCGCAGCTGCGGCCGCAGCCGGGCGTAGAGGTCGAACGCGGTCGCCGTCGCCATCGTCAACTCCCGCTCGAGCCGCTCGAGCTGGGGCGGGCGCCGCAACGGCTCGGCCTCGCGCTCGAGCGCGGCCACGATCTCGGGAACGTCCTCGAGCGGATACGCGTTGCGCAAGAGGATCACCACGTCCACGAGCGCGATCCCGCCGACGACGAGGATGAAGATGTCGAGCTCCAGCTCGAACCGGCCGGGCGCGAGCAGCCGGGCGACGCCGAGGACGACCGCGGCGAGCGCCGTCAGGAAGAGCCACGCGCCGACGAGCCGCTTCACGCGGCGGCCGCCTGGTCGGCGTTCAGCTCAGCGCGGAGGCCTTCCAGCGCGGCGATCGCGTCGTCCTTCATCGCCCGGTCGACGGTGTGCGGGCTGAACCGCGCGCGCTCGTAGAGCGACGTGAGCCGCCGCACGGCGAAGGAGCTGACCTGCAACCGGGCGAGCACCCGCCCGACGTACTGTTGCGGCGTCTCCGCCTCGTCGCGCGGGACCTGGTGGGCCGCGAAGAGCCGCTCCATCCGCGCGTAGGCCCCGATCACCGCTTTGCGCGGGTTGCGCTCCGCGCGAAGGTCGTCGAGGGTGTCCTCCAGCACCTCGTCGAGCGCATGCATGAGCGCCGCCTCACGTTCCCAGTCGGCCCCTCGTTGCCGCTTGAGGACGACCACGATCGCCCCCGCGCCCGCGACTCCGAACAGGAGCGAGCCGACGATGAGCGCCGGCAGCCACTGGAACTGCGGATCTGTCCTTCGATCGGCGCCGCGCACGCGACCGTCCGTGCTCGTGTTCAGCGGTGTTTCCGGCCGCGCCGGCCCGCCGCCGTCGTACTTGACCCAATGCCGCACGAGCAGCGTCACCGGCAGGATCAGGACGCCGACCATGAGCACGGTCACGACGTTCCGGCGCAGGCCGGTGTCCTCGATCAGCTTCTGCCGCCGCCCCATTGACAGCACCCAGAGGACGAAGAGCGCGCCCAGCGGGAAGAGCACGAACATGACACTCGCCCCGTACTCGAACGCAACCCGGCCCGCGTCGGCCGAGCCGCCGCCGGAGCCCCCGCCTGGGCGGTGGGCGCGGCTCGCGACCGCGACCGCGGCGAGCAGCGCGGTCAGCGCGACTCCGCTCAGCAGGAGCCTTTGGGCCCTGTTCACGACGAAACCCTAGATGAGCACGCGAACAGCGTTTCGCTCGGCTTCGAACACCGCCTGGTCGACGTCGCCAAGATCCTCGCCGTCGGCCTGGAGCGCAAGCGGCCGGTCGCAGGCGACCTCGAGGCGATCGAGGTCGTGCGCGTAGACGACGCCGTCCGCGTCCCGCTGGCCCCGGCCGGTGAAGACGTAGCGCAGCAGGCGCGGCAGCGTCGAGGCGGTGACGCGCTCGGGCGCGACGACGTCGAGCCCGAGCTCGAAGCGCGCCTCCGGCGCGACGTGGAGCGGAAGCGTCCCGACGTAGCTGTACGGGTCGGTGTTCGCGACCAGCACGAAGGCGGCCCGGCCGTGACCGCGGATCTCGAGCGCCGGCTCGAAGCGCGCGTGCCGGTCCAGGAGCAGGCGCATCGCGGCCGCGAGGAAGGCGAGGTCGCCCGGCCGCTTCCCATCGGCGCGCCGCCCGAGAGCGTCGACGCTCCGGATGAGCTCGGCGTCGAGGCCCACGCCCGCCGCGAAGGAGAACCGGCGGCCGTTCACCCGGCCGAGCGAGATCGTCCTCGTGCGCCCCTCTTGCACGGCGTCGGCGACCTGCCGCGCGGCCGCCACCGCGTCGCGCGGAAGTCCGAGCGCCCGCGGCAGCACGTTCGTCCCGCCGCCCGGCAGGAAGCCCACGAGCACGCCTTCAGGCACGCCGTTCAGCACCTCGTTGAACCCGCCGTCGCCGGAGTAGGCGACGACAGCCTCCTCGGAGGCCGCAGCCGCGAGCTCGACCGCGTGGCTCGCCCGCTCGGTCAGCACGGTGCGCACCGTCCCGGCGCGCGAAAGCTCCTCCTCGACCGCCCGCACCCGCTCCTCGCTCACGGCGCTGGCGAACGGATTCACGATCAGGGCGACGTCCATGGGCGCCTTTCAGAATGACGCTTCGTCGTGGGGCCGCGATGGGTGGTGCGTGGCAAGGACGCAGGGAGCGCGCGTATCCAGCGGATACGGGCGCGACTGAGGACGCCGTCCACGCGCCGCACAGCGCAGCCCCGCGGCACAAGGCTTCGTTCTGAAAACCGCTCTAATCTCCGAGCATGCCACGGCTCGACCACGCGGCCTTCGCGAGCCCTAACCCGGACGCGGCCGCGGCCTTCTACGAGCGCATCTTCGGAGCGCGGGTGGTGAAGACGGAGGGCCATCCCGTGATGGCCTACGTTGGGAACACGGGCTTCGCCTTCCACGAGCGGGGAGGGCCGGACGAGCACGTGGGGGTGCGGGTCGACGAGGAGGAGCGCGCGCGCATCAAGCAGCGGCTCGACGAGGCCGGCGTCGAATGGCGAGAGCGCGACCACGGGATCGCGACCAGCCTGTTCTTCCGCGACCCGGACGGCCACCTGCTGGAGGCGATCACCTACCGCCGCGGCGACGACCCGCGGCGGCCGTGACGTCTGCGGTGATCGTGACCGTCCCCGAGGCCGAGCCGGTCGTCGGCGGGCTGCGCCTGTGCCACACCTACGACGCGCCGCTGGGCGTGCCGGCTCACGTGACGCTCCTGTATCCGTTCGTCCCGGCCGAGCGCGTCGGAGAGGTCGAGGAGCGGCTCGCCGGGCTCCTCCGCGGCCACGCGGCGTTCGACGCTGCTTTCGCCCGCACCGCGCGCTTTCCGGACGTGCTCTACCTCGACCCCGAGCCGGCCGAGGTCTTCACGGCGCTCACCGAGGCGATCGCCGGCGAGTGGTCCGAGCATCCGCCCTACGAGGGCGCGCACGAGACCGTCATCCCGCACCTCACCGTCGCGGAGTCCGAGGACGGCGGGGTGCTCGACAGGATCGCGGCCGAGGTCGAGCCCCAGCTGCCGGTCCGGACCCGTGTCGCCGCAGCGACCTTGATCGTCGAGGACGAGCACGGGCGCTGGCACGAGCACAGCCGCCTGCCGCTCGGGTGATCAGTCAGGCCAAGGCATCGCTTGCGATGCCGCCTGGAGGTCGTGCGGGCGTTGCCCGCGCGACCGGGCTAACTCCGCCTCGCGTTCCTCGCAGGCGGCTACTCGGGAGTCGCGTATCCCCGCATCCCGTTCAGCAGGAGCTCGTAGAACCGATCCGCGAGCTCGTCGGTGTCGCGGCCGGGGCGGAGCCATGTATACGCCCAGTTCGAGGCCGACAGCGCGAGCAACGCGGCCGTCGCGTCGTCGAGGTCGCTGCGCAGCTCGCCGAGCTCGCGGCCCTCGCGGAACAGCCCGCGCACGCGCTCCTCGTAGCGCCGGCGCTCGCCGAGGATCTCGTCTCGCCGCTCGCCCTCGAGGTAACGCCACTCCTGCACGAACACCGTGGCCACGTCGAGCTGGTCGGCGACTACGCGCAGGTGCGAGCGCAGCGCGAGCCTGATCTTCTCCGTCGGTCGCAGCGAGTCGTCGATCGCGTCGAGCCCCGCGTGGAAGGCCCGCGCCCCCTCGGCCATCGTCTCGTAGAGCAGGTCCTGCTTGGAGGAGATGTGCGCGTAGAGCGAGCCCTTCTGCACGCCGAGCGCCTCGGCGATCTCGCCGATCGAGGTTCCGTGGTAGCCCTTCTGCGCGAACAGACGCGCGGCCTGACGAGTCAGCTCCTCGCGGCGCGCGCTCATCGGCGCCGGTAGACCGCGGCGGCGGCGCTGTGGAACCCACCCGGGAGGCCGTCCGCCTCGAAGCTCGCGGCGATCTCCTCCATCTCGCCGACCCAGCGCCAGCCCTTGGCCTGCGCCGAGCGCTCCGCCCGCGCGTGGCGGTCGGGCAGCTCGGGCTGGGAGAGGGCCCATTCCTCCAGCAGCGCCTCCTCGACGCCTTCGCGCCGCGCGAGCTCGCGGATGGCGAGCAGCATCGCGGCGGTGCCCTTCGTCCAGGCCGCGTAGGCCATCTTGACCGCGGAGGCGTTCGGAACGACGCGTGCGTCGAGAACCGAGCCCGCGAAGAGCTCGGCGGCGGCGCCCGCTTCCGGACCGGAGAGGTAGAGCCGCGTCGAGCCGGCCTTGCGCGGCGGAGACCCGACGATCCCGCCGTCGACAAACCGGCCTCCCGCGGCGCGGACGACCTCTCCCACCCGTTGCGCCGTGGCCGGCGAGACCGCGTTCGCGTCCACGTAGAGACCCTCGAACGGCCCCAGCGAGCGAGCGATCTCCAGCGCGGCATGCGGCGGACAGATGGAGAACACGACGGCGCTGAGGGCGACTTCGGCCGGCGTGCCGACGTTCTCGAGCCCGGCCGCCTCGGCGCGCCCGCGCGTCTCCGCGCTGCGGCCCTCGGAGGCCCAGACGACCCGCCTGCCCAGCCCGCGCAGGACCGCCGCCACCGCGGCTCCCATCTCGCCGGGGTGGAGCACGCCGATCGTCTCCACAGCCACTACACTGGCACCCTAACGATCGTTCGGTTGGGAGGCGCCGCATGGAGCAGCGCGAGCAGGAATTCCTCGAGTACGTGCAGGACGGCGGCCAGGTCGAGGCGACCGACTGGATGCCGGACGAGTACCGCGCGCGGCTGCGGAAGTTCATCGAGATGCACGGCAACTCGGAGCTGATGGGCGTCCTGCCCGAGCGCGAGTGGATCCTGCGCGCGCCGACGCTGCAGCGGAAGCTCGCCCTCACCGCCAAGGTACAGGACGAGGTCGGCCACGCGCAGCTGATCTACCGCGTGGTCGAGGACCTCGGCAAGACGCGCGAGGAGTGTCTCGACGACCTGATCTCCGGCAAGAGCAAGTTCCACAACGTCTTCCACTACCCGACGAAGACCTGGGGCGACGTCGGCGTGATCGCGTGGCTCGTCGACGCGGCCGCGATCATCAGCCAGAAGGCGCTGCTCAAGTGCTCGTACGCCCCGTACGCGCGGATCATGAAGAAGATCTGCTGGGAGGAGTCGTTCCACATCCTCCACGGGCGCGACGTCGTGCTGACGCTGATGAACGGCACCGACGACCAGCGCGAGTTGGTGCAGGAGGCGCTCGACCGCTGGTGGGGCCCGCTAATGCAGTTCCACGGCAACCCGATCCCGGCGGACAAGGACCCGATGGTCGTCTGGCGGATCAAGAGCCAGGGCAACGACGAGGCGCGGCAGCAGTTCCTCGACGGCTACGTGCCGCAGATTTGGGAGCTCGGGCTGACCGTGCCCGACCCGGAGCTCGGCAAGGACGAGGAGACCGGCCGCTGGCACTACACCGAGCCCGACTGGGACGAGCTCCGCAGCGTCGTCACGGGGCACGGGCCGAAGAGCGAAGACCGGCTCGACCTGCGCCGCCGGGCGCGCGAGAACTCCGCCTGGGTTCGCAAAGTCCTACTGGCGGAGGCGGCTTAGGTGGAGCAAACCTCCCCTCGTGTCCTGACGTGTCGCTGGGCGCGCGGAGGCCGGCGGGACAGTGTTGCCAACACGGCCCGCCGGCTGGAGCGCGGCCAGCGGCGCGAGGCGGGGCCGGAGCCCGGCTCCGCCGGGCGGTAGGGCCCCGCCGGTCAGGGCGCGAGGATGATCTACGAGGTCTTCCGCCAGGAACGGAAGGGCCAGGCCTTCCAGCACGCGGGGTCGATCGAGGCGCCGGACGAGCGCTTCGCCGAGTCGTACGCGCGCGAGCAGTACGGCCGGAGGGGCGAGTCGGTCGCGCTTTGGGTGGTCGCCCGCGAATCGGTGATGCGCATCGACGACTTCGTCGACGAGCTGAATCGCAACTACCACCGTGTCGACGGGTATCCGCTCAAGGAGAAGCTGAAGGAGGCACGTGCAAGAGCGGGCGCAGCTGCTGCTCGAGATCGCTGACGACGAGCTGATCCTCGGCTGGCGCGACTCCGAGTGGACCGGGATCGCGCCGTTCCTGGAGGAGGACGTCGCGTTCTCGTCGATCGCGCAGAACGAGATCGGGCACGCGCGGGCGCTGTACGAGCTCGCCGCCCGCGACCTGGCCACCACCGCCGACGAGCTCGCGTTCGACCGGAAGCCCGAGGAGTACCGCTGCTGCGAGCTGGTCGAGCTGCGGCTGCCGGAGTGGGAGCGGACGATCGCGCGGCACGTGCTCTACGAGCAGGCCGACGCCGAGCGGCTCGAGCGACTGAAAGGCTCCGACGACGCGGAGGTCGCCGGCCTCGCGGCGAAGATCGACCGCGAGGAGGCCTACCACCGGATGCATGCCGAGATGTGGCACGAGCGGCTGAAGGACGAGCCGCGGTACGCCGAGGCGCTCGAGGAGCTGCGCCCGCTCGTCGATCGGCGGGACGGGCACACTGCCGAGCTCACGCCGCTCTGGGAGGAGATGACGTCGGTGCGCCGCTCGCAGCCCGCGGGGACGACGTGGTAAGGCGCCGACTCGGCGGCGCCGACCGTGGAGGCCGTACTGGCTTTGCCCGTGCGGCCGTCTTAACCGCAGAGCAGGTCTGGGAGGTGCTGGCCGACGTTCCCGACCCGGAGATTCCCGTCATCTCGGTCGTCGACCTCGGCGTCGTGCGCGACGTGCGCGTCGAGGGCGAGCGCGTGTACGTCGAGTTCACACCGACCTTCCTCGGCTGCCCCGCGCTCGAGGTCATGCGCGCGCAGATGGCGGAGCGGATCGAGCAGCTCGGCGCGGAGCCGGAGGTCGAGGTCGTGCTCGACGACTCCTGGTCGACCGACCGCATCACGCCCGAGGGCCGCGAGAAGCTCCGCGCCGCCGGCTTCGCCCCGCCGCCCCCACGCTCCGCATGGGAGGGGCGCGGTAACGGGCCCGCGGATGAACCGCGTGCCCTCTCAGACGGCGTCGCAAGCGCCGCCTCTGGGGAGCGGTTGGTGACAGGGCCTACGCTCGTGCAGCTCCAGTCGAACGGCTTCCGCTGCCCGTACTGCGGCTCGCGCGACACGACGCTCGAGAACATCTTCGGCCCAACCCCGTGCCGCTCGCTCCGTTACTGCCGCGACTGCAAGCAGCCGTTCGAGCAGTTCAAGACGATCTAGGCAGTCAGTGGCAGTCGCCGGCGCCGGAGTCGGTGAAGAACCCGCCTCCTTCCGTCTGCGGTACGAATTCCCAGGTGTAGCCGGTCTCGAGCAGCATGAGCCGCAGAACGCCGAACGTCGTGTCGTCCATGTTCTCCTGATTCGGGAGGGGCGGTCCCAGGAGGTGGTGGCTGTTGCCGCCGGTGCCGACCACGAACTCACGGATCCCGCGCTTCGGGTCGCGCGCGCCCAGCGGCGTCTGCGGTGCGAAGCGCTGGTAGTTGTGCGCATGGCCGTTGAGGACGACGTCCGCGCCCGCGGCGTACAGGTCCTGCCAGAGCGGCTGCAGCCCCGGCGTCGCCGTCCCACGCGTCGACGAGAAGAGCGGGTGGTGGAAGTACGCAAGTGTGCAGCGGGTGCGGCGCTGCGCGAGGTCGTTCCGCAGCCACGTCTCCTGGGGCGAGCCCGGCCGGCAGGGGACGAAGCGGCAGTTGCTGTTCAGGACGACGACGTGCCAGCTGCCGAGCTCGTAGCTGTAGTAGCCCGCACCGGCGAGGCCGGCGAGCGTGCTCCAGTAGTCGAAGTACGGGGCCGCCCCGGCCGTGGCGTAGTCGTGGTTGCCCGTGGCCGGGCGCGTCTGGTCGCGGAAGGGCCCCCAGCTCGGGTCGTAGCAGTTGGCGAAGTCCTCGGCCGTGCCGCGCGGGTAGGCGAGGTCTCCCAGAGCCGCGATGGTCGCCGGCTCTCCTTCCAGGAGCGCCGCGGTGGCCTCGTCGCCGTCCGAGCGGCACGAGCCGATGTCGCCTGCGGCGAGCAGCAGCGGCGCGATCCCGAGCCGTAACCGCGGCTTCGACCGCGTCTCGCGTGAAGCGACGGAAACCGCGCCGCGGGTCGCGACGAGCGCAAGCTGGACGACCGCCGGCCCGCCGACCGCGGAGCTGACGTCGAACGACCTCCACCCGGGTCGAGCCGCGCCATGCGCCACCACGCGCCCCAGGCGCGGCGCGGTGCGGAAGCTCAGCGTCCGCTCGTTCCAGCGGCGCCCTGCCACGGTTCGCACCTGCACGGCCGCCCGGCCCGAGGTCACGAACACACGCAAGTTCGCGGAGGCGACACCGCCGCGGAGACCGCCGACGCGGAAGCGAAGGTACGCGCGACCGACCGGTGAGGCGCGAAGCTCCAACATGCGCGCCCGACCGTGCTCCCCTCCGGGCGTGTCCGCGGTGACGGAGCCGTCTGCGACGGACGTGAACACCTGCTGCGGAAGTGCGGCCGCGGCCCGCACAGGGCACATGCCGCTCACCGCGGCCGCGATCACGACCGCCGCCCCGGCGGCAAGCCTTCGTCCGTCGGCCCGGCTGGTGTCTAGCCCGGGCACCTCCCGCGAAAACGCCACGCCACCACAATGCCGATTCCGACGAGGAGCAGCGCGACCGGGCACCACAGCGCGAGGCTCAGCGAGATCGGCCACGGCTCGCCCTTGTGGTCGAGCTCAGGCGCCGTTAGCAGCTCGCGCTAGGACTCCATCCCGACGTTGAAGCTCGGGTAGCGCCCGGTCAGCAGCATCAGGTAGCCGATCGTCTGGACCTCGATGCGCAGCGCGAGCGCGGCGAAGTTCCGCACGCCCTCGGGCACGCGGCCGAGGATCAGCGCGATGAACCAGCTGAAGATCGCAAGGATGTTCGAGAGGGCCGAGAGCACGTACATGAGCAGCAGCGCCGGAATCGCCAAGATCGAGCGGAAGAACACCGTCCACCGGTTCTGGCGCTCGGGCGGGTCGATCTCGAGGTCGATCGGATACGTCCCCTCGGTCCCGGTGAAGCCCGGGTACGGGTTCGCGATGAGGAACAGGTACGCCCTCACGTGGGTGCAGAAGCGGAGGTACGTCGCGAGGAAGTTGTGGAGTCCCTCGGGGGAGCGGGCCATGAACAGCGTCGCGAACCAGTTCACGATCCACGCGAGGTACGCGATCACGCCCCACAGCGCCACCCAGAGGATGAGCGGGATCCCGAGGATCGCGCGGAAGAAGACCGTCAGGCGGTTTCGGTGGAGGTCGTCGTGGACGACCAGTCGAATCGGATGCTGCGCGGTGGTCGTGCCTGCCGTGGTGGCTTCCATGTCGGCTCCCTTCTAGCGGCCTTCGAAGCGCGGCTCCCGCTTCTCCAGGAACGCGGCGACTCCTTCGGCGAAGTCGTGGGTGCGGGTGGCGGCGGCCTGCAGCTGCGCCTCGAGCTCGAGCTGCTCCTCGAGGGTCGTGTGCTCGGCGTGGTCGAATAGGCGCTTCGTCAGCGCGATCCCGCGCGTGGGCAGCGCGGCGAGCTCGCCGGCCAGCTCGGCGGCGCGCGCCTGCAGGCGGTCGGCCTCGACGACCTCGGAGACGAGACCCCAGGCGTGCGCCTCGGCCGCAGTCAGGCGGCGGCCGGAGCTCATCCACTCGAAGGCGCGGGCGGTGCCGAGCAGCCGACGCACGAAGTACGTCGAGCCCGAGTCGGGGACGAGCCCGATGTTGATGAACGCGGGCGCGAACGTCGCCTCGTTGGAGGCGAGGCGCACGTCGCAGGCGCAGGCAAGCGAAAGCCCCGCGCCCGCGGCGGGCCCGTTCACGGCGGCGATGACCGGCTTCTCGAGCGCGCGGATGGCGAGGATGTTCGGGTGGTAGCTGCCGCGCAGGCGCTCGGCGATGTCGCCCGCGGCCTCGCGGAACTCCGTCAGGTCCTGGCCGACGCAGAAGCCGCGGCCGGCGCCGGTGATCACGACGGCGCGGACCTCCTCGGGTCTGGCGTCCTTGAGCGCGGCTGCGAGCGCGCGATGGAGATCGGCGTTGAACGCGTTGAGGACGTCGGGCCGGTTGAGCGTGATCGTCAGGACGCCGCCCGCGCGCGTGGTCTCGACCTCCGCCATCCGCCGCAGCCTACAACCGCGTTGCTAGCTTCGACTCGTGGCCGGTTTGACGTACATCTCGTCCGAAGAGGAAGCCCTCGACGCGTACTCGCGCGCGGTGATCACCGTGGCCGAGCGGCTCGCGCCGTCGGTGGCGAACCTGCGTGTGAACCACGGGCGACGCCTGGGCGGGGGCAGCGCGGTCGCGATCACGCCGGACGGCTTTCTCGTCACCTCGGCCCACGTCGTGAACGGGTCCGCGAAGGGCGGGCGCGCCTCGTTCGTCGACGGCCGCGAGCTCCGGTTCGAGGTGGTCGGAGCCGACCCGCACGCCGATCTCGCCGTGTTGCGCGCGGAGGCCGACGACCTAGTGCCCGCCGAGCTGGGCGACGCGGAGCGGCTGCACGTGGGTCAGCTGGTGGTGGCGATCGGCAACCCGAACGGCTTCGCCGGCTCGGTGACGGCAGGCGTCGTCTCGGCGCTCGGGCGCTCGCTGCCGACGCAGAGCGGCCGGATCGTCGACAACGTGATCCAGACCGACGCGGCGCTGAACCCGGGGAACTCGGGCGGCGCGCTCGCCGACGGCTCGGGGCGCGTGATCGGGATCAACACCGCGGTCGCAGGCGTCGGCCTGGGCCTGGCGGTGCCGATCAACACGGCAACACGGCAGATCATCGGCGCGCTCATGACCGAGGGCCGGTTCCGCCGCGCCTACCTCGGGATCGCGGGCGGATCCCGGCCTTTGCCTCCTCGGGTCGCGCGCCGCCTCGGCCGTGCATCGGGGGTCGAGGTCGTGCAGGTGGTCGAGGGGTCGCCTGCCGCCAAGGCGGGGTTGCGGCCAGAGGACCTGATCGTCGAGCTCGACGGCTCGGTGGTCGCAGACGTGGCCGACATCCAACGCCTGATGGTCGTCGAGAAGATCGGCGCGCCGGTCCCGGTGCGCGTGCTGCGCGAGGGCCGAGAGCTCGAGCTCTCCCTCGTGCCCGCAGAGCTCGACGGCTAGCCCTCCTACATCGGCCCGGCGAGCTGCCCCGTGTGCCGCTCGTGGGCGGCGAGCTCGAACACGACCTGCGCTACGAGCGCGGCGGCGAGGAGCCAGAGGACGACGACCGGCGAGAGGACGGTCGAGAGCGCCGCGAGCACGCCTGCCACGGCGGCGGTCACGAGCCGCAGGACGACGTCGGCATCGACGAGCGTGGGAGGCGTCGCGAGCTGGATGGCCGCGAGCCCGGTCATGCAGAGCGCCGTTCCCGCGGCCGCGATCCAGCCGATGTCGTCGTACTTCGGCCCGGGCTCGACCGAGAAGATCGCGAGCTTCACGCCGACCCCGAGAGCGGCGATCCCGGCTGCGACGAAGTTAGTGCGCGTACACGAACGTGATCCCGCTGCGCACGTTGCGCGTGACCACTGCGGCCGCATCCAGGAAGTCGAAGTAGAGCCACCAGATCGCCGCGGCGGCCAGGAAGCCCGCGAACGCCACCGAGCCCGACAGCACCGTCCAGCTGGTCTCCGTCGTCCCCAGCACGACGGCGATCACGGACTCGCCGAGGACGATGATGGTCAGCAGGCCGAAGCGCTCGGGAATGTGCCTCGGGTCGACAGGCACACCCCGCAGCATCCGCCAGACCCTGATCGGAGCCACGTGCTCGAGCGCGAGAGCGAAAGCCCAGAAGAGGTACTTCCAGGGCACCGGCACGGCGAGCGAGATCAGCCAGGCGCAGACGGCAAGGCCGAACATCAGGATGAACCAGCGGGCGACAGGACGTGCGATCTCGACGTCGCGGTAGACGCGCACGTAGAGCACGATCAGGATCAGGCGCACCGAGACGTAGGCGAGGACGAAGGCGTTCTGGCCGCCGTCCAGCGCGTTGGGCACCGTGCTCGCCAGGCCGGCGACGGCGAACATCCCGAGCAGGGTCAGAAGCCGGTAGACGAGGTCGTCGGTGTCGAACCGGGTCGCGTAGAACGTGAAGCCCGCCCAGGCCCAGCCGATCGGCACGTAGAGCGCGAGGTAGCGGCCGAAGCCGGCCGCGGTCGGGTCGGCGCTGAGCGTCGCCGCGACCTGGGCGATCGCGGCGACGAACACGAGGTCGAGGAAGAGCTCGAGCCAGGTCGCGCGGCGGTCCTCGTCGGTCTCGAGCGTGCGGAGGCGCGGCGGCTCGAGGAAGCGCGCGAGTGTCGCCAACGGCGGCTAGCCGCGGGACCGACGGAGCAGCGACCAGGCCGTGAGGACCGCGAGCGCCGAGACGATCTGCCAGCCAAGCGTCATGCGCTGAACGTCGATGGCGGGCTTCCATGCGACCTCGCCGTCGGGTTTGATCACGTAGGCGCCCACGGGCCGGGCCATGAGGCCGAACCCGCCGCCGCCGTTGTTCTCGTTGTCGCCTCCTCCGCCGCCGCCTCCGCGGACGGACGCGGCCGGGATCACCGTCACGCCGTCGCGCTCGACCGGTTCGCCGTAGACGCGCTTGGCGGTGATGGCGTCCTGCGCTTCTCGCAGCAGCTCTTGGACGTCGGGCATGGCTACCTCCCTTTGAACTCGGGCTTGCGCTTTTCCGTGAAGGCCGTCAGGCCCTCCTTGGCGTCCTCGCTCGCGAAGGCGAGGTAGAGCGCGCGGCGTTCGGCCTCGAGGCCCGCGGCGAGGGTCGTCTCGTACGCGCGGTCGACCGACTCCTTGGCCAGGCGCGTGGCGACCGGGCCCTTCTCGGCGATCTCGCGCGCGATGCGCTTGGCCTCGTCGAGCCAGGCCTCCTTGGCGACGACGCGGGCGACGAGGCCGGCAGCAAGGGCCTCGCGGGCGGAGAGACGGCGGCCGCTCAGGATCACGTCCATCGCAAGCGCCTTTCCGACCGCCCGGGTCAGCCGCTGGGTGCCGCCGGCTCCGGGGATGATCCCGAGACCGGTCTCCGGCTGGCCGAACTGCGCGGTCTCGGAGGCGACGATCAGGTCGCAGCTCAGCGCGAGCTCGCACCCGCCGCCGAGGCAGAAACCAGAGACGGCCGCGACGAGCGGCGTCCAGAGGCCGCGGATTGCGTCCCAGCGCTCTACGCGGCGCTGGTAGTAGAGGTCGATTGCGGAGGCCTGCGCGAGCTCGCCGATGTCGGCTCCCGCGGCGAAGGCCCGCTCGTTGCCGCCGAGCACGACCGCGCGGGTCTCCTCGTCCCGGTCGAGCTCCTCGAGCGTGGCCACGAGCTCGTCCATCAGCTCGTCGGAGAGCGCGTTCAGCTGCTGCGGTCGGTTGAGCAGGACGACGGCGACCGGCTCATCGCGCTCGACGAGAACCAGGTCAGCCATGTCCGCTCCACCCAACAGTGACAGTCCCTGTGTCTGTCCCTGTGTCTGTCCCTGTGTCTGTCCCTGTGACTGTCCCTGTGACTGTCACCGGAGGCCCGGCTGGAACGGTCATTTCTTCTCCAGGAAGCGCTCGATCGCAGCCTTCGGCTCGTCGGTCGCCATCGACAGCGCGAGCCAGTCGCGGGCGTGGTTGATCGTCTCGTGCCACGCGAGGTCGCGCCAGAAATTGAGGTGTTGCTTTGCATACCGCGTCGTCTGCGGCAGCTTGCGCGCGAGGTTCTCGACGACCGCGTCGACCTTCGCGTCGAGCTCCGCGGCCGGCACCGCCCAGTTCACGAGCCCCCACTCGGCCGCCTTGGCGGCCGGGATCTCCTCGCACATCAGCACGATCTCGCGCGCCCGCCGGTCGCCGACCATGATCGTCAGCCACTGCGTCGCCCCGCCCGCCGGAACCGACCCGTGCTCGGGCCCGACGTGCCGGATGAACGCGTCGTCCACCATCACCGCCAGGTCGCAGGCCATCTGCAGCTCGTTGCCGCCGCCCACGGCGATCCCGTTGATCCGCGCGAGCGTCGGCTTCCCGATCTCCCGCAGCCGGTCGTGCATGTCCTTGAAGGCGCCGAACCACTTCCAGTACTCGGTCGGTTTGCCGACGTAGTGCTCGGCCCACTCCCGCAGGTTCGCGCCGACGCAGAACGCACGGCCTGCGCCCGTGACCACGACCACCCGGATCGAGTCGTCCCAGGAGGCGTCCTCACACGCGCGGGCGATCTCGCGGAGCATCCGGAAGTCGAACGCGTTCAGCACCTCTGGCCGGTTGAGCGTGATCATCGCCCGGGGCGGGTCCTTCTCGTAGACGATCCGCTCGAACCCGAGCTCCTCCGGCGCGCGCGGCTTCGGCGCGTCCGGCTCCGTCACGAGACCTCCGCGAAAAGGACGTGGAAGCGGCCGCCCATCTCCATGGCGTCCTTGCCGGTCGCCATGAACTCCTCGCTGCGCGCGGCCTCCTTGAACGCGTCGCGGTCGGGGAACTCCCACTCGGCGTAGTACGCGTACGCGGGCTCGCCCATCGGCGCGCCGAAGACCTTGCCGTGGCGGAAAGTCCCGCCCGGCACCTGCCGGCAGAGCTCGGCGTGGCGCTCGTAGCGCTCCGGATCCGGCTCGCTCTCGTAGAGCACGAAGGCCCTGACCATGTGCGCACTCCCTTTCGTCGGAACGCAGCGGAGCCTAGCGCCCATCGCCGCGCCGAGCCGCGGGCTTTGGTACAACCCCGCCGCAGCCCCGCCGACCTACTGCGGCGGTGGTGTGGCTGCGACCACAGCAAGCAACTACAGGGGAGGAGAGCATGAGACGCCTCAGCGTCCTGCCCCGGCGAGCGCGAGCTGCGCTACTGCGCTCGCCGGCCTGTCAGTCCTCGCGTTGACGCTCGCTTCGAGCGGCCTCGCGGTGGTCCACATCGAGGGCCAGTCGACCGGCCTGCGCGACTTCGACGCGCGCGCCCGGGTTGCACCGACCAAGGCCCAGCTCCAGGCTGCACGCTCGGTCCACGGCCGCGTGTCCTGGAGCGCACTCGGAGCCCCGGCGTCGGTGATCCGCTACGGCGGCTACCTCGCGCCCGGGATCAAGGCACCGTCCGCCGCCGCAGCCGCCCGCAGCTGGCTCGCGGCCCACAAGCAGCTCTTCCAGCTCAGGACGGTTCGGCACCTGCGCCTGGCCACGGCGGCTCCGCTGCGAGGCAGCCGTGTCCACGCCGTCGTCTTCCGCCAGACCTTCGGCCGCGTCCTCTCGGCCGACGGCATCGCGACCGTCGCAGTCGTCCGTGCCAAGCACAGCTGGAAGGTCGTCTACGCCTCGTCGAGCCTGACGCCCGACACCGTCGTGACCGGAAAGCGCCTGCTGCGACCGGTCGCCGCGTGGAGGGCAGCCGCAAGGGCGGCCGGAGCGCGGGCGGCCCAGGTGGCGGGGCTCGGAACGACCGCGAACGGGTCGCTCGGCCTCGCCGCAGCGGGGCTCAGCGGCGTGCAAACGGTGCGGCCGACGGTGTTCGGGACCCCGCGCAACGGAGCGATCCGCGCCTACGACGCAACTGTGACGAAGACCCTCGTCGGCGAGCAGAGCTCCTACCGCGTGGTCGTCGACGCGGCAACCGCCGGCTGCTCTTGCGCCAGAACCTCGTCGACCACCTGGCGGACAACCCGACGTGGCTGGCGTTTACCGCCGCACCGCCGTTCAACCCGATGAACGCCTACCCGTGGAACTACCCGAGCGACGACACCCGGCAGCTCTACTGCTGGGCCGCGACCGCCCGCTGCGCGAACGTCGTCTCCGACAACCTGGCGACGACGGTCTACCCGCTCGGCGTGGCGTCGAAGTTCCCGTGGGATGTCCAGCTCGACGCGCTCGGGAACAACCTCGGCACGGCCCAGACCACGGGCAACAACGTCGACGACGCCCGGCTGTGGAGCGGCGGGCACGGAGCCTTCGGCAACCCGCTGCTCTTCCGGCCCATCAGCGCTACGCGCGACTACCAGCCGACGTTCACGAACGCCTGGTTCGACTCCGGTTGTAACCCGGCCCTCGTGTCCGACCCAGTGAACAACCCGGCCGCGAACGACATCGAGGCGGCCACGGTCAACCTCTTCGTCGGCCACAACATCATGCACGACTACGCGTACTACCTGGGCTTCGACGAGGGGCACTGGAACGCGCAGCAGTACAACAACGGCATCTCCACGGTCGACTCGTATCCGTCCCCGGGCGGGCCGACGGCCACGCCGGTCGGCAACGACGGCCTCAACGGCAACGCCCAGGCCGGAGCGGCCACTGGGAGCCGTGACAACGCGAACATGGGCACCGGCGCCGACGGCAACCACCCGCGGACGAACATGTTCCTCTGGCAGCCGATCGCCGGCTCGTTCTACGCCCCGTGCGTCGACGGCGACTACGACTTCGGCGTCTTCGGGCACGAATTCGGCCACATGATCGAGAACCGGATGATCGGCAAGGGCGTCGGGGCCCGCCAGGGCAACGCCGCCGGCGCGATGGGCGAGGCGTTCGGCGACTTCGACGCGCTCGAGGTCATGAACGCGCTGCACATCGCACCGGTGCCCGGCTCCGACCGCTACACGGAGGGCGCCTACGTCACCGGCAACCCCTACAACGGGATCCGCGACTTCCTCGCGGGCCGGCCGATGGGCGGGGAGTTCCCGGAGCCTGGCCGGAACCCCGACACCGACCCGCTGAACTACGGCGACTTCGGCTTCGACCTCCCCGGTCCCGAGGTGCACGCCGACGGCGAGATCTGGATCGCCGTGCAGATCGACCTGCGCGACCTCTTCCTCGCCCGGCACCCGTCGAGTGGGCCGGCGGAGGACGTCGCGTGTGTCCGCGGCCGGCTCGCCGCAGCGTCGTGCCCCGGCGACCGGCGCTGGATCCAGGACTACTACGACGCAATGGTGATGATGCCGCGGAACCCGACCATGGCCGGCGCGCGCGACGCGATGCTCGCGGCGGACATGGGCCGTTTCGGCGGTGCGAACCAGGACCTGCTCTGGCAGGGCTTCGCGCTGCGCGGCTTCGGCCAGTTCCAGAACACCAACGGCACGCAGGACACGAGCCCGACGCCCGACTTCTCGTCGCCGCTCGCGGACAACGCGACGCTGAACTTCTTCGCGGACAACAAGGAAACACGCTCGTTCCGGTCAACGCGAAGATCTACGTGGGCGACTACCAGGCGCGAGCGACGCAGGTCGCCGACACCGACCCGTCCACCGTCCCGAGCGCCACGCCCGGGACGAACAACCTCGACAACACGGCGCAGTTCGTGCCGAACGCGAGCAACCCACGCTGGAGCTCGTACAACTTCATCGCAGTCGCGCCCGGCTTCGGGGCGGTGCGGTTCAACGTGCGGGACCTGCAGCCCGGCGAGGCTCGGAACCTCACGATCCACTTCGCACCGAACTTCGCCTCGTCGTCCCAGGCGGCAACGATCGCCGGCGACGCCCTCGGCACGAACACGAACCTTGCCAACGTGCTCGATGACGACGAGAGCACGAACGACGGCCAGACCGGCGCGAACGCCGTCGGCCGCTGGTTCGTGATCGCGCTGGGCGACATCAACCCGAACGGCAACCTGCTCAAGCGGCTCGGCGTCTCCGCGCAACTGGTGCCGGGCAACAACCGGTTCACGGCGCTCCGCTCGTTCGACGCCTACGCGTGCCGTGCGGGGAAGGTCGCCGCGAACCCGACCTGCGATGGGTCGATCGACGCGGGCTGGACGAAGATCGTCTCTTCCGCTGACGATGCGTTCCCGTCGGTCAACCCGCGGCCCGTCGCTCCGGACCTGACGCTGCGGTACTTCGAGACCAATCCGCAGGCCGTGGCGACGCACGTGAAGTTCGTCGTCACGAACAACGAGTGCACGGGCCAGGCCTCGTACCACGACGACCAGGACAACGACCCGAACAACAACGCCGACTGCAACGCGAGCGTGCGCGCGAACGAGGTGCACGTCGCCGAGGTGCAGGTGTTCGGGCAGAACCCGACCGTCGACGGCACGAAGGTCACCACCGGCTAGCGAACGACGACCACGACAACGCGAGAGGGCCGGTTCCGCCGGCCCTCTTCGTGTCCGGAAAGCATGCGATGCTGGCCCGCCATGAACGCGCTCGTCGTCGCCTTCGCCGTCCTTGCCGGAGTCGCCGGGTCGGTACAGGTGGCGGTGATGGCCAAGCTCGGCGACCGAGTCGGTGTCTTCGGCGCCCTCGCGTGGGCGACCTCGCTGGCCGCGCTGCTCGCGATCGCCCTGATGCTGGTGGCGCGGCAGGGGTTCGGAGAGTTCACGGCCGCCGCCCGCGAGCCGGTCTGGCTCTGGAGTGGCGCGCTGATGAGCATCATCATCGTGCTCGCGATCACCGTCGCCGGGTCACGGATCGGCGTGATCGCGACCGTCTCGGTGCTCCTCGCAGGCCAGTTCGCGGCGGGGGCGGCGATCGACCGCTGGGGCCTGCTCGGCGCGGAGCGGCTCGGGGTCAGCTGGTGGCGAATCCTCGGGATCGTCCTGCTCGGGATTGGGGCCGGCCTGACGCTGAAGCGCTAGCGCCGGACGTTTCCCGGGCAGGGCGGCGTTGTGAAGGGCGTGAGCCACCGCGCGAAGGTCTGGATCGCGCTCTGGACCGTGTACATCGTCTGGGGGTCGACCTACCTCGGGATCGAGCTGGCCGGGGAGACGATTCCGGCCACGTTCGGCGCGGGTGTCCGTTTCACGGTCGTGGGGCTGCTGATGATCGGCATCGTCATGTGGCGGCGCGGCCCGGGCGCGCTGCGGATTCACCGCTCCGAGCTCGCGTCGGCGGCGCTCGTCGGGCTGCTGCTGCCGGGCGCGAACTCGGTGCTCTTCATCACCGAGCAAAGGGTGCCGATCGGCCTGACCTCGCTGATCATCGCGTCGGTGCCGCTGTGGGTGCTGCTGCTGCGCCTCGGAGTGGGCGAGCGTCCCGACGCGGTCGCCTCCGTCGGCCTCCTCGTCGGCTTCCTCGGCATCATCGTGCTCATCCGTCCAGGAGGCGGCTCCGGCCCGCTCGGCTATCTCCTGCTGACGGTGGTGGCCGCGTTCGCGTGGGCGCTCGGATCGTTCCTCTCGCCACGGATCCCGGTTCCGCGCGATGCGCTGGTCGCGACCGGGTACGAGACCCTCGTCGGCGGTCTCGTGCTCGCGGTGATCGGGCTTGCGACGACGCCCGCCTCCGACCTCGCTCCGTCGACCTGGTCGTCGCGCTCGGTCTTCGGGCTCGTCTACCTGATCCTCGTCGGTTCGGTCGTCGGCTACACGGCGTACGCGTGGCTCCTCGGCAACGCACCCCTCGGGCAGGTCTCCACCTATGCGTACGTGAACCCGGTCGTGGCGATCGCGCTCGGCGTGATCGTGCTCGACGAGACGGTGACACTGCGGGTCGTGCTCGGCGCGCTACTCATCCTCGCCGCGGTGGCGATCGTCGTGCGCCGTGAGTCCGCGGTTGCGCTAGAGGCCGGCGAGGTCGTCGGGGCGGACCGGGACGCGCGCGAGCTCGCGCCCGCTCGCCGCTCGTAGCGCCGAGACGATCGCCGCTGTCGAGACGACGGTCGGCGGCTCGCCGACGCCTTTCGCCCCGTAGGGCGCGTCCGGCTCAGGCACCTCGATCAGCTCCGCGTCGAGCGGCGGCATGTCGAGCGTCGTTGGGATCAGGTAATCGGTGAAGCTCGCGTTTGAGATCAACCCGCCGCGCGTCTGGATCTCCTCCATCAGCGCAAGCCCCAGGCCCTGTGCGGTGCCGCCCTCGATCTGGCCGTGGACGGCCTGCGGGTTCATCGCCTTGCCGACGTCCTGAGCCGCGCCGATCCAGACGACGCGCGAGAGGCCGAGCTCGACGTCGACCTCGGCGACGACGCGCATCGCGGCGCAGATGTAGGCCACGTGGACGCGGTCGCCGGTGACCTGACCGTCCTCCGGGTCGAGCGGGAACGTGCGCGAGTGGTGGTACGTGCGCTCGAGGTCGACCTCACGCCCGGTCTCGCGGAACTCCTCCAACGCGTCCTGACACGCGAGCCGCACCGCTCCCGCGGCCATCCACGTGAGGCGCGAAGCCGAGGCGGAGCCGGCCGAGTCGACGCCGTCGGTCGAGCCGGGCAGGAGGGCGACGTTGTCGGTGCCTAGCTCGGTGCGGGCGACCTGGAGGATCACTTCGGTGACGCCCTGGCCGACCTCGGCGGCGGCGCACCGGATCTCCGCGGCGAGCTTCTCGTCCTGCGCGACCCAGAGCCGGGTGCGCGCCGAGCAGGCATCGTCGAAGCCCTCCGAGTAGCAGACGTTCTTGAAGCCGACGGCGAAGCCGACCCCGCGCCTCACGCCCTGGCCGTGCGTGGTGTTCCCCGCGCCGCCCGGAAGCCGGATCGGGTCGCGCGGCAGCTCCTCCGCCTCGGGCACCGGCAGCTCGGCCGCTCGCCGGATCACCTCGGCGACCGGCAGCGACCCGGTCACCACCTGGCCGGTGGGCATCGTGTCGCCGGGCTGCAGCGCGTTTAGCAGCCGCAGCTCCACGGGGTCGATCTCGAGCGCAGCCGCGAGCTTGTCCATCTGCGCCTCGTGCGCGAAGCAGCCCTGCACGGCGCCGAAGCCGCGCATCGCGCCGCAGGGCGGGTTGTTCGAGTAGACGCAGGTCGACTCGATCAGCGCGTTGTCGACCTGGTACGGGCCGCAGGCGAAGGAGGCGGCGTTCGAGCAAACGGCCGCGGAGCTGGAGGCGTAGGCGCCGCCGTCGAGCAGGATCTTCGCGCGCACATTGACGAGCCGGCCGTCTCGCGTCGCGCGGTGCTCCATCCAGATCTTCGCCGGGTGCCGGTGGACGTGGCCGACGAACGACTCCTCGCGCGAGTAGACGATCTTCACGGGACGATCGGTGTGGAGCGCGAGCATCGCGCCGTGGATCTGCATCGAGAGGTCCTCCCGCCCGCCAAACGCTCCGCCGACCCCGGCGAGGTGGATGCGGACCTGCTCCTTCTCGAGCCCGAGGCACGGCGCGACCTGGTCGCGGTCGACGTGCAGCCACTGCGTCGCGACGTACACGTCGACGCCGCCTTCGCCGTCCGGGACGGCGAGGCCCGACTCCGGGCCGAGGAACGCCTGGTCCTGAATGCCGAGCTCGTAGACGCCGTCGACGGAGACATCGCCCTGAACGTCCGGGTCGCCGTGCCTGACCACGATCGAGCGGAGGACGTTCGGGCGCGGGTCCTCGCGGAAGCCGCGGCCGGCGGTCGGATTCTCGTCGTGGATCGGCGGCTGCTCGGTTGCGCGCTCCATGTCGACGACGGGCTCGAGCGGCTCGTACTCGACGCGGATCTTCTCGGCCGCGCGGCGGGCCTGTTCGGGGTGCTCAGCCGCGACGAGCGCGACCGGCTCGCCGAAGTAGCGGGCGCGATCGATCGCGAGCACCGGCTGGTCGGGGAACTCGAGCCCGTACGTCTTTGCGCCCGGCACGTCGTCGTGCGTGAGGACGGCGTGCACTCCCTGCATCGAGAGCGCCTGCGAGATGTCGATCTCGATGATCCGCGCGTGCGGGTGCGGGCTGCGGACGGTGTGGCCCCAGAGCATCCCCGCCGCGACGAGGTCGCTCGCGTAGGCAAACTCGCCGGTGACCTTGGGCACCGCGTCGCTGCGCTTGACGACCTCGCCGACGCGGCCGAGCTCCAGCTCAGTTCGTCCTTGTAACAGTCTGTTACTTGGCATCGGAGAGGCCGACGGCGAAGCGGACTGCGTCGAAGATCTTCGCGTAGCCGGTACAGCGGCAGAGGTTCCCCGACAGCGCCTCGCGCAGCTCGTCCTCGCTGGGCGTCGGGTTGTGCTCGAGCAGGTCGGCGGCCGCGACGATCAGGCCCGGCGTGCAGAAGCCGCACTGGACGGCGCCGGTCTCGGTGAACGCCTCCTGCACCGGGTGGAGCTCGCCGTCCCGCGCGAGCCCCTCGACCGTGACGACGTGGTGGCCGTCGGCCTGCGCGGCGAGGACGAGGCACGCGCAGACGAGCTTCCCGTCGAGCAGCACCGAGCACGAGCCGCACTCGCCCTGCTCACACGCGTTCTTGGAGCCGGGCAGGCCGAGGCGCTCGCGCAGGGCGAAGAGCAGGCTCTCGCCCTCCCAGACCTCGGCCTCCCGCAGCTCGCCGTTGACGGTCAGGGAGACCTTCACCCGTGAACCACCTGATGGACAACGTCCCAGCTGGTCATCGCAGACGGACGCACGAGCAAAACTCGCGCGTCCTGAAGCCGACATCGCAAGCGACGTCTCACGCCAGGCACCTCTCGAGCGCGCGCTGCGTCAGGACGCGGAGCGCGTGCCGCCGGTAGCGCGCGGTGCCGCGGACGTCGTCGATCGGGCTCGCGGCCTCGGCGACGCGCTCCGGGAGGTCGTCGTCCACCGGAGCGGTGACCAGCCCGGGCACGGGCCCGGCGGAGCCGAAGGACGCCCGCGCCTCGTCGCCCTCGACGAGCAGCGCGAGCGACACGACAGCGATCACCATCGCGTTGCGCGGCCCGACCTTCATGAACGTCTGCCGCGGGCCCGGTGCCCGGAGTCGCACGGCCAGGATCAGCTCGTCCGCCTCCAGCGTGGTTCGCTTCGGCCCGACGATGAAGTCGTGCAGCGGCACCGTTCGCTTGCTGCGCTTGGAGGCGAGCTCGACCTCCGCGCCGTAGACGAGCAGCGGCGGCAGCGCATCCCCGGCCGGTGAGGCCGTGCCGAGGTTCCCGCCGATCGTGCCGCGGTTGCGAATCTGCGGCCCGCCGACGGTACGCGAGGCCTCCGCCAGCGCCCGCAACGGCTCCCGCAGCTCCATCGCCTCGGTGTAGGCGAGCCCGGAGCCGAGCCGCAGCGTGCCGTTCTCCCGGGACCAGCCGCGCAGCTCCGCGACCTCGTTCAGGTTCAGCAGCGCAGGCGGCCGCGCGCGGTCGAAGTTGAGCTCGACCATCACGTCGGTCCCGCCCTGGATCGGCATCGCGTCCGGCCGTTCCGCCTTCAACGCCAGCGCCTCCTCGAGCGAACGCGGGGTCAGGACGTCCACGCGGGCAACCCTACTTAGACGGCCGCACGGGCAGAGCCCGCATGGCCTCTTCTGGTCGGCGCCGCCGAGTCGGCGCCTTGGACGGCCGCACGGGCAGAGCCCGCATGGCCTCTTCTGGTCGGCGCCGCCGAGTCGGCGCCTTGGACGGCCGCACGGGCAGAGCCCGCATGGCCTCTTCTGGTCGGCGCCGCCGAGTCGGCGCCTTGGACGGCCGCACGGGCAGAGCCTGCACGGCCTCTTCTGGTCGGCGCCGCCGAGTCGGCGCCTTGGACGGGGTAACGTGCGCCGATGCCCGACCTCGCACGACGGCTGGCGGTGGCGCGCGGGGACGAGCCGGCCGACCTCGTCGTCCGCGGCGGCCGGGTCCTCTCCGTCTTCACGCGGGAGTGGCTCGAGACCGACGTCGCGATCGTCGACGGCCACGTGGCCGGCCTGGGCGAGTACGAGGGCGCGCAGGAGCTCGACGCATCCGGCCGTTACGTCGTCCCCGGCTTCGTGGACGCGCACATGCACCTCGAGACGACGAAGCTGCTCGTCGACGAGTTCGCGCGGCTCGTGCTCCCGCTCGGCACGACCACCGTCGTCGCCGACCCGCACGAGATCGCGAACGTGCTCGGCACCGACGGCGTGCACTGGCTACTCGACGTGTGCGGCGGACTGCCGCTCGACGTCTTTTTCATGGCCTCCTCGAGCGTCCCCGCCTCGCAGTACGAGTCGCCGCGGCGGCCGTTCTCGCCGGGCGACCTCGAAGGCTTGCTGCGCCGGCGCCGCGTGATCGGCCTCGCCGAGATGATGAACTTCCCCGGCGTCGTCTCCGGCGACGAACGCGAGCTCGCGAAGCTCGTGCTGCCGGGCGCCCACCACGTCGACGGCCACGCCCCGGGCGTCGTCGGCAAGGCGCTCAACGCCTACGCGGCGGCCGGGATCTACTCCGACCACGAAGCGTTCACGATCGAGGAGGGCCGCGAGCGGCTGCGAGCGGGGATGTGGCTGCTGATCCGCGAGGCCTCGGCCGCACGCAACCTGCAGGCGCTGATCCCGCTCGCCCGCGAGTTCGGCCCCGGGCGGATCGCGTTCTGCACCGACGACCGCGAGCCCGAGCACATCGCCGACGACGGGCACGTGAACACGATGGTGCGCGACGCGGTCGCGGCGGGGATCCAGGCAGAGGACGCCCTGGTGATGGCGACGCTCAACCCGGCCACCTGGCACGGGCTCGACCACCTCGGCGCGATCGCCCCCGGGTACCAGGCCGACCTGCTCCTGCTGCCCGACCTCGAGTCGTTCGTGCCGGAAACGGTGCTCAAGCGCGGCGAGCGGGTCGGCGAGATCGAGCGCGTCGATGTGCCCGAGTGGGTGAAGCACACCGTCCGTATCCGCCACGTCGCCGCCCGCGACTTCGCGATCCCGTGGGAGGGCGGGCAGGCGCGCGTGATCGGCGTGATCCCCGACCAAATCCTGACCGAGGGGCTCGTCGAGGAGCCGGCGGTGGTCGACGGGCTCGCGGTCGCAGATCCAGAGCGAGACCTCGCGAAGATCGCGGTCGTCGAGCGGCATCTCGGCACCGGGCGACATGCGGTCGCCCTCGTGCACGGGTTCGGCCTGCGCTCGGGCGCGCTCGCCTCGACCTTCTCCCACGACGCACACAACATCGTCGTCGTCGGGATGGACGACCAGGACATGGCCCGCGCGATCGGGCGGCTGACGGAGATCGGCGGAGGCGTGGTCGTGGTCGAGGACCGCGGTGTGCGCGCGGAGCTGCCACTGCCGATCGCAGGGATCATCTCTGACGCACCGCTCACGAAAGTGGTCGAGGCCAGCCGGGGCTGCATCGAAGCGGCGGCGAAGCTCGGCTGCGCGCTCCCCTCGCCCTTCCAGACGATGGCCTTCCTCGCGCTCTCGGTGATCCCGAGCCTGAAGATCACCGACCAAGGGCTGGTCGACGTCGACCGCTTCGAGCTGGTGCCGCTGCAGGCGTAAGGACGTCGCTTGCGATGTCCGCCTCAGGCCGCGTGGGCTTTCGCCCGCGCGGCCGTCTGAGTTGGCCGATGAGGCGCTGAAGGTCATATGGTCGCGGCGTGAAGCGGCTCTTTGCAAACGCCTACGTCGTCGTGATGGACGACGCGGGGACGGAGCACGAGGACGGCTGGGTGCTCGTCGAGGACGACGTCATAGCCGCGACCGGCGGCGGTGCTGAGCCGGAGGCCGACGAGCGCATCGATCTCGCCGGCGCAGTCGTCACGCCCGGGCTCGTCAACACCCATCACCACCTGTACCAGACCCTCACGCGCGCGCGGGCGCAGGAGGCCAACTTGTTCGACTGGCTCAAGGCGCTCTACCCGGTGTGGGCGCGGCTCGACGAGGAGGCCGAGCACGTGGCGGCGAGGACCGGCCTCGCCGAGCTTGCCCTCTCGGGCTGCACGACCGTCTTTGACCACCACTACGTCTTCCCGCGGGGAGCCGGCGACCTGATCGAGGCCGAGATGATCGCGGCGCGGGAGCTCGGCGTGCGGCTCGTGCCCTCGCGCGGCTCGATGGATCTCGGCGAGTCCGACGGCGGGCTGCCGCCTGACTCTCTTGTCGAGAGCGCGGACACCGTGCTCGCCGAGACGGAACGGCTCGCCTCGCACTACCCCGAGCTCGTCGTGGCGCCCTGCTCGCCTTTTTCGGTGACGGGCGACCTGATGCGGCAGTCAGCCGAGCTCGCGCGCCGGCTCGGGCTGACGCTGCACACGCACTTGGCCGAGACCGTCGAGGAGGAGGCGTACTGCCAGGAGCTCTACGGCTGCCGCCCGGTCGAGTACCTGGAGCGGCTCGGCTGGCTCGACGGCGACGTCTGGTGCGCGCACTGCGTGCATCTCGACGAGGGCGACGTGGCCCGTTTCGCCGAGACTGGGACCGGCGTCGCCCATTGCCCCAGCTCGAACCTGCGCCTCGGCGCCGGCGTCGCGCCAGTTCGCCCGATGCTCGACGCCGGGGTGCGTGTCGGGCTTGGCGTCGACGGCTCGGCCTCGAACGAGCGCGGCGACCTGTTCCTGGAGGTCAAGCAGGCGCTGCTCGTCGCACGAGGCCGCGGCGGGCCGGAGACGATGACCGCGCGGGAGGCGCTGCGACTGGGAACGCGCGGCGGAGCGGCTGTGCTGAAGCGCGACGACCTCGGCTCGCTGGAGCCGGGGAAGTGCGCCGACCTGGCTGTGTGGCGCACCGACGGGCTCGAGCTCGGAGGCGCCGTCGACCCGGTCGCCGGCCTCGTCTTCAGCGGGCCGCACCGCGTCGACCGCCTCGTCGTCGCAGGCGAGGATGTCGTGCGTGACGGCCACCTCGTGCGCGGCGACGAGGACGAGATCGCACGCGAGCACCGCCGCGCGGCGGCGCGCTTCGCGGACTGATGTCGTTCCCGCCCGCGCGCGGCGAGCGGCTCGACTGGGAGGCGCTGCCGACGGCCGTTCGTTCGGCGATCGAACAGCGGCTCGAGGCGCCAGTCGCTCGCGCCGCCACGCAGCCCGGCGGCTTCTCGCCCGGGGTCGCGGCGCGACTCGAGCTCACGGACGGCCGCCGCTTCTTCGCGAAGGCGGTCGGGCCGGAGCCGAATCCCGATTCGACGGAGTTCCACCGCCGCGAGGCGAACATCGCCGCGGCTCTGCCGCCAGACACGCCGGCGCCGCGGTTCCTCTTCTCGGTCGACGACGGCGCCTGGGTCGCACTCGTCTTCGAGGACATCAAGGGCCGCGAACCGCGGCTCCCGTGGCGCGACGACGAGCTCGCCCGTGTCCTCGAGGCCCTCACCGACCTCGCCGAGGCGCTCACGCCGACGCCGATCGCAGCGCCGCCCGTCGAGGAGACGCTGGACGAGATGTTCCACGGCTGGCGCACGCTCGAGAGTCACGTCGACGACTGGGCGGCCGACCACCTCGACGAGCTGCGTGAGCTCGAGTCGCGGTGGGCGGATGCGGCCCAGGGCGACACGCTCCTGCATTGCGACGTGCGCGCCGACAACATCCTGCTCACCCCCGATCGAGTCGTCTTCGTCGACTGGCCGCACGCCTGCGTCGGCGCGGCGTGGATCGACCTGCTCGCGTTCCTACCGAGCGTCGCGATGCAGGGCGGGCCGCACCCGTGGGCGATCTTCGAGCCACACCCGATCGGCCGCGACGTGCTGCCCGAGCACCTGCAACCCGTGCTCGCCGCTCTCGCCGGCTTCTTCCTGCAGCGCGCGACGCTGCCGCCTCCGCCGGGGCTGTCCACGTTGCGTGAGTTCCAGCGCGGACAGGGAATCGAGGCACTCGCGTGGCTCCGGCGCAGCCTGGGCGCGTCGTAGAGTTCGCGCGCAGTGGCCGTCTCGCTCTCCACGCACGTCCTCGACACCGAGCGCGGGCGACCCGGAAGCGGCGTGCGGGTCGAGCTGCGGCGCGGGGACGAGGTCGTCGCGAGTGCGGAGACCGACGGCGACGGGCGAGCGAGGCTCGCCGAGGAGCTCGAGCCCGGCCGCTACCGCCTCGCGTTCGAGCCGCCGTCGCCGTACTTCCGCAGGGTCGAGCTGGAGCTCGAGCTCGAGGACGGTCACCACCACGTGCCGCTCCTCGTGTCGTCCTTCGGATGCGCGACCTACCGCGGCAGCTGAGCGTCGAGCAGCTCGCCGAGCTGTTCGAAGGCCGGACGCGGTTCGTCGAGCTGCTGGCCGCGCGCGAGAGCCCACTCGAGACCGCGCCGGAGGTGATCCGCGAGCTCGACGAGGCTGAGAAGCTCGAGGCGCTGAACGCCCATCCGGCGATCGGCGGCGGCCGGCTGTCCGCACGGTCGGCCGCGGAGCAGGGTGCGGAGGCCGAGCCTGGGGTCGCGACGGAGCTCGCTCACCTCAACGAGGTCTACGAGGAGACGTTCGGCTTCCGCTTCGTCGTCTTCGTGAACCGCCGGCCGAAGGTGGAGATCCTGGAGGTCCTGCGCGAGCGCCTCGAGCGGCCGCGCGAGGAGGAGCTCGAGACGGCGCTCTCGGAGCTCGTTGCAATCGCCCGCGACCGCTGGGAACGCCAGTAATGGACCCCTACGCGAACGAGTGGCTCCAATTCCTCGCCCGCTGGCTGCACGTCATGGCGGGGATCGTCTGGATCGGGACCTCCTTCTACTTCGTCGCGTTGGACAACCACCTCCGCGACAACGAGTCGTGGGAGATCCACGGCGGCGGCTTCTACCGGATCGAGAAGTACGTGCCGGCGCCCCCGCGCCTGCCCGACGTCCTGCACTGGTTCAAGTGGGAGGCCTACACGACGTGGCTCTCCGGCTTCGCGCTGCTCGTCGTCCTCTACTACTTCAACGCCGACACGTACCTCGTGGAGCCGGGCGGACCGCTCGGGACGGGCTGGGCGATCGTCGTGAGCATGGCGCTGCTCGTCGTGGCGTGGGTCGTCTACGAGGCGCTCTGCCGGAGGCTCGAAGGTGAGCTCGAGCTGGCGGCGACAGTGCTGGCGCTGACGACGCTCGCCGCCTGGGGCTGCTCGGAGCTGTTCTCGCCACGCGCCGCGTACGTGCAGGTTGGCGCGATGCTCGGCACGATCATGGTCGCGAACGTCTTCTTCGTGATCATCCCGGCGCACCGCGAGCTCATCCGGGCGAAGGAGGAGCACCGCGAGCCCGATCCCGCGCCGGCGCTCGACGCCAAGCGGCGGTCGGTGCACAACAACTACCTGACGCTGCCGGTCGTCTTCGCGATGCTGAGCAACCACTTCCCGAGCGCGTACGGCCACAGCTACGCGTGGATCGTGCTCGTCGCGCTGATGGTGATCGGCGCCTGGATCAGGCACTTCTTCAACCTGCGGCACGCGGGGCGGACGGTCTGGTGGATCCCTGTGACGGCGGCACTCGGGATCGCGGCGGTGGCGGTCGCGATCCGGCCGACGGAAGACTCCGGAGCCGCGGCGGCGAGCGCGAGCGTCTCGGTCGCACGCGCGCGGGCGATCGTGCAGCAGCGGTGTGTGCCGTGCCACTCGGACCAACCGACGCTCGTCGCTGCCGCGCCGCTCGGGATCAAGCTCGACACGCCGGAGGAAATGCACGCGCAGGCGGCGGCGATCGAGCAGGTTGCAGTCGAGTCGCGGATCATGCCGTTGGGGAACACGACCGGAATGACCTCGGCCGAGCGTGCCGAGCTCGGCGCGTGGATCCGCGCCGGCGCTCCGATCAAGTAGGTTGACCCGGGCCATCTCGGCAGGAGGTAACGGTCCTTCTCGATCCGACACGGTGCATAGGACGGCCGCGCCGGCTGAGCCGGCACGGCCTCTTTGGTCGGCGTCGCAAGCGAGCGCCTTAGTGCTGGAGCTCGTGTCCGGAGACTTCCGTTTCGCGGGCCGGCTGGAGGAGGAGCTCGCCCCCGCGACGGTCGCGGCCTTCCGGCGGCTGCTCCCGCTGGAGAGCCGCATCATCCACGCGCGCTGGAGCGGGGAGTCGTGCTGGATTCCGTTCGGCGAGATGGACGTTGGCTTCGGCCCCGAGAACGCGACGTGTTATCCCGCGCCCGGCCAGCTGCTGTTTTATCCCGGCGGCGTCAGCGAGACGGAGATCCTGTTCCCGTACGGCCCGACCGCATTCGCGAGCAAGGCGGGACCGCTCGCCGGAAACCACTTCGCGACCGTGACTGAGGGGCTCGAGCGCCTCCCCGAGCTGGGTCACAAAGCCCTGTGGGAAGGCGCGCAGCCGCTCCGAATCACCGAGACGTAGGCCGTCTCCCGGTCCCTTCCCCCGCCCTCGGTCCCTTCCCCTCCCTTGGGTGGGGATCAGAAGTTCCACCCGCCACCCGCGGTCGAGCGTACCCGCGAAACGCGCACGTGTCTGTGACGTTCGCGTGCCAGATGTGCCGCTATTTGTCCACAGCCGTGGCAAGCCGGTCGAGTGCCGCAGTCAGCGCATCGACACCGAGCTCCACATCCCGTTCGGACGAGAGCTCCTCCGGCGAGTGGCTGACGCCGCCGTTCAGGCTCCTGACGAACAGCATCGCCGTCGGGACTCCCGCGGCCGCGAGCACCATCGCGTCGTGTCCGGCTCCCGAGACGAGCTCGGGGGCGTTCGGCAGCGCTGCACGAAGCGCTTCGAGCGGAGGCCCGCTCATCGCGATCGGATCCTGTCGCCACACCGGCTCGAACCCGATTACCTCGATCAGCGCGTCGAGCTGCTCTGCGGTCGGCGCCCGCGCATCGACCGAGGCCGTGACTCGCGCAGGCACGACGTTCGCCGCCCCCGGCTCCACCTCGAGCGCCCCGACCGTCGCCCGCGCCCCGTCCCGCGCGGCGTCTCGAACTTGCAACACGAACGCCGCCGCCTCGACGAGGGCATCGGCCCGCTCGTCCATCGGCGTCGTGCCCGCATGGGCCGCCCGGCCCTCGAATGTCACGCTCCCGCGCGCCTGGCCGGCGATCGCCGTCACGATGCCCAGCGGCTCGTCAAGCCGCTCCAGTGTCGGCCCCTGCTCGATGTGCAGCTCGAGGAACACGCCCGGAAGCTCCGTCAGCCGCCGGCTGCCCATTGGCCCCGACTCCTCGGCGCGAAAGGCGACGACGCTGAGCGGCGCGTCCCCGAGCCGCCCGGCGGCCTCGATGGCTGCGACCACTCCGAGCGCGCCGTCGAACTTGCCGCCGTTCGGAACGGTGTCGAGATGCGAGCCGCTCCAGAGCCCCGCGTCGCCGCGACGGCCGAAGAGGTTGCCGACGTCGTCGCTCGCGACGTCGAGGCCGGCCTCCCGCATCCAGTCGGCTGCGAGCTCGTGCGCCGCGTCTTCCTCGGGGGTGTACGCGAGGCGCGTCCCGCCGCCGATTGCATAGAGCTCGTCGAGTCGCTGGAGGACGCGCACCGCCGAACCCTACGACCGCAGCGGCCGCAGCAGATGCACGCCTGCGAGCGGAAACACCGCCGCGACCGCGAACCCGACGCGCCACGAGCTCGCGGCGACCACGGCCGCGAACGCCGGCGGGACCACGGCGCCCGCCGCAGCGAGCGCGCTCTGTTGCATCCCCAGCGCGGCGCCGGATCTGGTCCGTCCCGCGATCTCGGCTGCAGCGGTGAACGAGAGCCCGTTCCAGGCCATGGCCAGGCCGCCCGCCAACACGAACGCGGGCACGAGCACGGCCAGCGGCGCCGACAACAACGCCGCCGCAACCGCCAGCGTCACCGCGCTGCCGAGCCCCACCAGCCGCAGCGGCTCGATCCGCGTCCCGAGCCGGTCCGACCAGCGCCCGCCACCGATGCGTAGCGCCGCAGCCAGGACCTGAACGGCGGCGAGCACACCGGCCGCGGCGGCCTCCGACAGCCCGCGCTCGTCGTGGAGGAACAGCACGAGAAAACCCATCACCGCGAGCTGCGCCACCAGGTAGAAGCCGCTTGCAGAGCACAGGAGCCAGAGTCGGTGATCGCGGAGGGTCGCAGCGATCGTGCGCGCCTCGAGCACGTCGTCCTCGGCCGCACCCTTCCGCTCGCGAATCGCAGCCGCGCCGAACAGCGCCCCGGCAAAGCACAACGCTGCGAGGAAGACGAACGCGGAACGCAGCCCGAGCGACGGGAGCACCAGTGCCGAGATCAGCCCGCCGAGGGGGATCGCCGTCTGGCGCACCCCGAGAGCGAAGCCGCGCTCCGCGGCCGGGAACCACTGCATGACCGCGCGCCCGCTCGCGGCGTTCACGCTCGCGCCGGCCGCGCCGGCGAGCACGACGAGCACGATCAGCGAGCCGAAGCTCTGCGCGTACCCAGCCGCGATCAGGGCGGCACCGCAAAGGCCGAGGCCGGCGCCGAGCACGAGCCGCTCGCCGACACGATCGGCGAGCAGGCCCCACGGCAGCAGCGTCAGCAACGTCCCGATCCAGAGACTGTCGAGCAGGACTCCGACCTGGACGAGCGAGAGCGAGTGGGCGTCGCGCAGTGCCGGCGCCAGCACAGGCAGCCCGACGATCACGGCCGAGAAGGACGTCTGCGCTGCCGTGCCCGCCGCGAGGACGAGCCAGCGGTAACGACGGTGAGCGCCTTTCACGATGAAGCCTTGTGACGTCGGCCTGAAAGGCGCTCTAGAGGCCGAACGGGTTGAACGGCTTCGGGCTCGTCGAGACGATCACGCTCTTCGTCTCGAGGTACGCGTCGAGCGTCTCGAGCCCGAGCTCGCGACCGAAGCCGGACTGCTTGTACCCGCCGAACGGGATTCCCGGGAAGGCGGTGAACGGCATGTTGATCCCGACCGTCCCGGCCTTGATCCGCCGCGCGAGCCGGTGCCCGCGGGCGGGATCCCCCGTCCAGACCGTCGCCATCAACCCGTAGCGCACGTCGTTCGCGATCCGGACCGCATCCTTCTCGTCTTCGAACGGGGTCACCGTCACCACCGGCCCGAAGATCTCCTCCTGGGCCACGCGCATCGAGTTGTCGACCTGCGCAAGCACCGTCGGCGGGTAGAAGGCGCCCTTGCCGTCGGCTGGCTCGCCGCCCGTGACGACCTCCGCGCCCTCCTCGCGCCCGGCCTCGACGTAGCCGTGGACGCGCTCGCGATGCTCTTCGGAGATCAGCGACCCGACCTGAGTCTCAGCCTCGAGCGGGTCGCCCACCTTCAGGCTCGAGGCGGCCCTCGCGAAGCGCGAGACGAAGTCATCGTAGATCGACCGCTCCACCAGCACGCGAGAGCGGGCCTCACAGCTCTGGCCGGCCGAGTAGTAGATCGCCCACACGGAGCTCGGGATCGCGTCGTCGAGGTTCGCGTCGGCGAAGACGATGTTCGGGCTCTTGCCGCCGAGCTCGAGGATCAGGCGCTTGATCCCGTCGGAGGCGAGCCGCATGATCTCCGCCCCCGTCGCCGTGGAGCCGGTGAACGCGACCTTCTCGATCCCCGGGTGCCGCACGATGTGCGCCCCCACCGACGGCCCTGGCCCTGGCACGACGTTGATCGCCCCCGGCGGAAAACCGGCCTCGGTGGCGAGCTCGGCCATCCGCAGCGCCGAGAGCGGCGTCGCCGAGTCGGGCTTCAGCACGACCGTGCAGCCCGCCGCGAGCGCCGGCGCGAGCTTCCAGGTCGTCATCATCAGCGGGTAGTTCCAGGGCACGATCTGGCCGCAGACGCCCACGGGCTCTTTCAGCGAGTAGAAGAGCAGCGAGCCCCCGATCGGATTCGAGCGCCCGCCGATCGACGCGATCGCGGAGCCGTAGAAGCGGAAGTTCTCGACCGCCTGGGCGAGCTCGGCCTTCACCGACGAGATCGCCTTGCCGACGTTGCGCGCCTCGAGCTCGGCCAGCTCCTTCCGGTTGGCGACCAGCGCGTCGGCGAGCGCGTGCAGGAGGCGGGAGCGCTCTGTCGGCGGCGTCTTCGCCCACGGCCCTTCGAGCGCTGCGCGGGCGGCGTCGACGGCACGCTCGACGTCGTGCTCGCTGGCCATCGCGACGGTCGCGAGCGGCTCGCCCGACGCCGGCTCGATCAGCTCGCGCGTCTGGCCGGACGACGCCTCCGTGCTCTCGCCGTTGATGAAGAGCCCGTACTCGCGCTTCGTGACAACCGCCATGCGGGCCGGAAGATACCGCTTGTGGACCGGTTGACCCGATGCCGGGAGGGTCGTACCATCGGCCGCGTTCCGACGCGGGGGGTCTCGATGCTCAAACGCCGGGTTCTGGTTGGCGCCTTCGCCGCGGCGCTTGCGATTGCGACGGGGACGGCGCTCTCGCAGTGGGCGGCGACGAGCTCGGCACCGTCCCGCGAAGCCGCCACGCGTGGGGGCGCCCTCGAAGGGCAGGAAGAAGACGAGGTCGCGGCGGAGCGCTTGGAGGCGCTCGCCGAGGCGCGGGCACGGGGCCTGTTCGGTGCCAAGGCAGCCCCGACCACGCGACCGGCACCCGGGTGGGTGGGCTCGCGGCTTCTGAACGCGACCGCCGACGACTGGGAACCGGCGGTCGCGACCGACCCGGCGGCGCCGTACGTCTACCTGCTCACCACCCGCTACGGCGTGCAGCCTCCGGGCTGCTCCAACCACTGCCCTTCGCCGTTCATCGCGCTGACGAGCTCGCCGAACGGGGGTGCGACGTTCGGCGCGCAGACCGCGCTGTGCCTGTGCCTCGGCTCGAAGGCCCAGTACGACCCGACCATCGAGGTGGTTCCGAACACGGGCGCCGTCTACTCCGTCTTCCTGAACGGCGACCGCCACAACGGCTTCTCGACGGTCTTCACGAAGTCGACCGACCACGGCGCGACGTGGTCCGCGCCCGTGCACGTCTACGGGAACGTCTCGTGGACGGACAAGCCGGAGGTCGCAACCAGCGCGTCCGGGAAGGACATCTACGTCTCGTGGAACGGCCCGCAGGGCGGCGACCTGTACGTCGGGCAGTCCCACGACTACGGCGCGACCTGGACGCAGCAGAAGCTGACCGACTCGAAGCGCTACTACTACGCCTACGACGGGCGCGTGCTCCCCGACGGGACGGTCGTCTTCTCGGAGAGCAGCCTCCAGTACTCCGGCTCGACGACGGTGGAGGGAGAGGTCTGGCACCACGCGATCGTCTCGCGCGACGGCGGAGCGGCCTGGGAGAACGTCGTCGTCGCGAGGGTGCCCATCGGGGAGGCGTGCGTCGCCGACGGCTGCAAGCCCGATTTCTACATCGGCCAGACGTCGGTCGTGTCCGACACGCCGGCCCACCTCGTCCTCGCCTACGAAGGGCCAAGTGTGGCCGGCGGCCCGCAGCAGGTCTACGTCTCCGCGTCGTCGGACGAGGGCCGCAGCTGGAGCGCAGGTGTCCCGATCTCGGTTGCCGGAGAGGATGCGACACAACCCCGGCTCGCGTCGTTCGGCGGAAGCACTCGTCTCTGGTACATGCAGACGGCCGGCGGCGACAATCCCGACGCCTGGAACGTCCTGTATCGGAACTCGGCCGACGGAGGGACGACGTGGTCGGTTCCGGTGAAGATCTCGGATGCGCCCGCCGGAGCGGCCGGCTACGTCGGCGCGGACGGGTTCGCGGAGGTCTACGGCGACTACGGCGAGATCGCCGTCACGAACACGGGCAAGACCGTTGCCGCCTGGGGCGAGGGCTTCTCCTACACGGGACCCGGCGGCACCTGGTTCAACGTGCAGCGCTGAGCGCCGCGGCGGCCGGGGAGCCGATCGGGGATACTGGGTGCGTGAGCGACAACCTCGAGGTCCAGGCTGCGCGGATTCCGGATCGCGACCGGCTGCTGGCGGAGCTGCGCGAGGCCGGCCTTGACGCGAGGCCGGTGGACGAGGTCGGGATCGAAGTCCGGGTGGGCGACCAAGCCGAAGAGGTCGCCGACGAGGTCTTCTCGCACGTCGAGGACGTGACGATGCGGATCGGCGCCAACTTCGTGCCGATCAAGCACGAGGGCGTCATCTACGTCCGCCCGCCGCTGAGCTGATCCCCGGACTGCACCCGCCGGACCCCCCGCTGAGCGACGGGGTCGTGACCCTGCGGGTTCCGGACGAGACTCGGGACGCCGCCTCGCTGCGGCACTTCGAGGATCCGGAGATCGTGCGCTGGCTCCTGGGCGGGCCGCCGCAGCCGCCGGACCCGAGCAGCGCCTTCGCGCAGCAGTTGGCGTGGTGGCGGGCCGGAACGAACGCCGCCTTCTCGATCGACGCCGAGGGCCACGACGAGCGAGTCGGGGTGACGCGCGTGATGTTCGGGCTTGTCGACCCGTTCGGCTTCGCGGAGATCGGCTACATCCTCTTTCCCGACGGGCGCGGCCGCGGGTACGCGACGCGGGCGGTCAGGCTCGTCGCGGCCTGGGTCTTCGACGACCTGGGACTTGGGCGCCTCCAGGCGCGGACCTCGCCGGGAAACGTCGCGTCGGAGCACGTGCTGGAACGGGTCGGCTTCCGGCGCGAGGGGCTTGCGCGCTCCGGGTTCGTGCTCCCCGAGAGCCGCGAGTGGGTCGACACGACGATGTGGTCGTTGCTGCCGGGCGAGGTCGCTAGGCCGAGAGGTCGGCCGCCAGCACGCGCGAGGTAAGGAGCTCGCGAAGCCGGGCCACGTCTTCCGCCACGTACGCGGAGACGAGCTCGTAGCCCTGCCAGTACGTGTGCTGGTAGGCCGGCGAGGGGCTGCGCACCTGCGAGTCGACCATCTTGTCGAGCCGGTCGTCGGGCAGTAGCGACCACGCCGCCGCGTACTCGCGCGCCTCTTCCGGCGCCGCGCCGCGGCCGTGCAGCAGCATCGCGACGTTCGCCGACACGGGGGCGAGGAGGTCACGCGCCTCGACGACCCGTGACCCGATCTCAGCGTCGTACTCGAACCCGAGGCGACCGAGCACCGCGGCGGCAAGCTCCTGCCCGTCCCCTGCGACGAGCTCCGGCCCCGTCTCGGCGATGCCCTCCGAGATCACGGCCTCCGGCGCCCAGAGGAGGTCGAGCGTCCGCTCGATCTCGCCCCGGCCCCGCACGAGCTCGGCCTCGATCCAGGCGCGATGGGTGTGGTGGCCGGCGTAGATCTCGTGCGAGGTGAGGTGCACGAGGCTGGCCGCAGGCAGCGGCAGGTCGGTGTTGATCGAGATCTTCGTTCGCAGGGTGCCCAGGTACTCCGCATACCCGAGCCAGCGCTCGCCCGTGACGAGCGCGAGCTCGAACTCTTCGCCGTCCGGGAGCCCGATCTGCTCACGAGTCAGGCGCCGCAGCTCCGCTGCGACATCGAGAAGCGCCTGCTCGAGGAGCTCCCGCGGGATCGCGATCTGCTCGAGCCAGGCCGCGTAGCGCGCTCGGAGGTCGCCGTTCCCCGGCAGCGTTTCGGCGAGCAGCCCGGCCGCGCGACGGAAGGCCTCCTCGTCGTGCCAGATCGGCTCGATGCCGTAGACCAGGCGTCCTTCCTCGACGTATTCGAAGCGCTCGCCGGCCAGCTTGCGCGCGTTCGCGCCGAGCGCCTGCACCTGTGCCGCCAGCCACGGATCGTCGCCGAGCTCGGCGAACAGCGCCTCCGCGTCCTCCGCGAGCGCAGCGGGGTCGCGGAGGCCCTCGGCCTTCACCCGCTGCACCAGCTCCTCCGAGCCGTAGAAGGAGTCGACGAGATCCTCGTCGTGCTTCCCGAGCCGCAGCGCGAGCTCGAGGTAGCGCGCGATTCGACGCTCACCCGCAACGGCGTCCACGTTCACTGCCCCATTCTGCGCAGCGGCTCCGAACCGGGGTCAGGTCTTGCGATGCCGCACATCTGCGCCGACTTCGCAACAACTCGCCCACACGCTCCCCGTGTGGGCAAAGCAGGGCGAAGTAGTCGCACCGCGCGACGCCGATCGCGGTGCCGATGTGGCAATGCAAGACCTGACCCCGGGTTAGCGCTCGAAGAGGGCTGCCTGGCCCTGGCCGACGCCGACACAGAGTGTCGCGAGGCCGTAGCGGCCGTCCCGGCGGCGGAGCTCGTGCAGGAGCGAGACGACGAGGCGCGCGCCGCTCATCCCGAGCGGGTGGCCGAGCGCGATCGCACCGCCGTTCACGTTCACGCGCTCGGGGTCGAGCCCGAGCTCGCGGATCACGACCAGGCTCTGAGAGGCGAACGCCTCGTTCAGCTCGACGAGGTCGATGTCGCCTGCCTCGACGCCCGCGCGCGCGAGCAGCTTCCGAACAGCCGGGACCGGCCCGATGCCCATCACCCGCGGGTCGACCCCCGCGACCGCCGAGCCGACGAAGGCGCCCAGCGGGTCCGCGCCGAGCTCGCGCGCCTTCTCCTCGGACGCGATCACGAGCGCGGCCGCGCCGTCGTTGATCCCGCTGGAGTTGCCGGCGGTGACGCTTCCGCCCTCCCGGAACGCCGGCTTCAACGCCGCGAGCTTTTCCTCGTCCGTGTCGGGACGCGGGTGCTCGTCGCGCGTCACGTCCCCGACCGGGACGAGCTCGTCTGCGAAGCGCCCCGCCTCGTCGGCGTCAGCCCAGCGCCGCTGCGACCGCAGCGCGAACGCGTCCTGCTCCTCCCGCGGAACGCCGTACCGCTCCGCGACGTTCTCGCCGGTCTCGCCCATCGACTCGAGCGGGAACTTCGCCTCGAGGTTCGGGTTCGGGAAGCGCCAGCCTATGGTTGTGTCCCACACGGTCTGGTCGCCTCGAGGGAACGCGCGTTCCGGCTTCGCCATCACGAGCGGCGCGCGCGACATCGACTCGGCGCCGCCCGCGACGAAGACCTCGCCGTCACCGGACGCGACCGCGTGGCACGCGCCGACGACCGCGGAGAGCCCCGACGCGCAGAGCCGGTTCACCGTCACACCCGCGACGGACTCCGGGAGCCCGGCGAGCAGCGCAGCCATGCGCGCTACGTTGCGGTTGTCCTCGCCGGCCTGGTTGGCCGCGCCGAAGTAGACGTCCTCGATCTCGCCCGCGTCGACCCCGGCCCGCGAGACCGCCTCGCCGATCACCAGCGCCGCAAGATCGTCGGGCCGCTCGCCGGACAGCGCTCCGCCGTATCGCCCCACCGGGGTTCTGACAGCCGAGAGGATGACTGCCCGAGTCACGCGAGCCAGTGTATTGAGCGGTTTTAGCGTGCAGGACTCGGCCGAAGGCCGAGTGCTCTGCGCGGGTTCACTTAGCCCACGAACTCCACGCGAACGGCGTGCTCGTAGGTGCCGAGCACCTCGGCGCGCTTCAGCAGCTCGCGTACGGCCTGCCGGCCCTCGTCGCCGTAGTCGCACGTCAGCTCGTTCACGTACATGCCGACGAAGCGGTCGGCGAGCTCGGTATCGAGGCCGCGCCCGAACTGCAGCGCGTACTCCATCGCCTCCTCGCGGTTGTCGAGCCCGGCCTGGATCGAGTCGCGCAACACATCGGAGAGCTCGAACAGGTTCTCGGCCCCGAGGTCGCGTCGAGCCACGTTCGCGCCGAGCGGCAGCGGCAGGCCCGTCTCCAGCAGCCACCACTCGCCGAGGTCGACGACCTTCTTCAGCCCCTCAGCCTCGTACGTGAGCTGGCCCTCGTGGATCAGCAGCCCGGCTTCGGCGCGGCCCGACTGCACCTCCTCGATGATCTGGTCGAACGGCACGGCGCGGTAGCGGAACTGACCAAGGCACATCCGCAGCACCAGGAACGCGGTCGTCAGCTCGCCCGGGATCGCGATCTCGACGTCGCGCGCGTCGGCGAGCGACAGCTCCTCGCGGGCGACCACGATCGGACCGTAGCCCGAGCCCATCGAAGCGCCGTGCGGCAGCAGCACGTACTTGTCCTGAACGAGCGGGTACGCCGCGAGGGAGATCGCGCTGACCTCGAGCTTGCCGTCGAGCGCCCAGGTGTTCAGCGTCTGGATGTCGCGCAGGACATGCTCGAACTCGAAGCGGCGCGGGTCGACCTCGCCTGAGGCGAGGCCCCAGAACATGAACGCGTCGTCGGGGTCGGGGCTGTGGCCGAGGCGGATCTCCATAGAGCGCGAGGAGGCTACCGCAATAGGGCGGTACGCTGGTCCGGTGCCGAAGCCGCCGCTGAGCGACGCGATCCAGGACTACCTGAAGAAGCTCTACCACCTGCAGGCGAACGGCGGCCGGGTCACCGTCACGGCGCTCGCGCGGGAGCAGCAGGTCTCGCCTGCGTCGGCCAGCGCGATGGTCAAGAAGCTCGCGGCGCTGGACCTCGTCGAGCACGCGCCCTACCGCGGCGTGCGGTTGACGCCCGCGGGCGAGAAGGTCGCCGTCGAGGTGATCCGCCACCACCGGCTGCTCGAGCTCTACCTCGCGCGCACGCTCGGCCTGCACGTCGACGCCGTCCACGACGAGGCCGAGCGGCTCGAGCATGTGCTCTCGGAGGAGCTCGAGGCGCGGATCGACAGCGCGCTCGGCTACCCGACGCACGACCCGCACGGCGACCCGATCCCGAACGCGGACCTCGAGTGGCCGAAGTGACCGTTCCGAAAGCGGAGCTCGTCCCCACCGAGAACGGGCTCGTGCCGAAGGGCCAAGGCTGGTTCGTGCTGAACGCACGCGAGGCGCAGTGGTGGGACCGCAAGGGCCGCGGCGTCCTCTGCGAGTTCGAGGGCGCGGGCTTCGAGGGCGCGGCGGACTTCGAGCAGCTCGGGATCAACGTGACGGTGCTCGGGCCGGGCGAGCCGATGAGCATGTACCACTACGAGAACGACCAGGAGGATTTCCTCGTGCTCGCCGGCGAGGCGCTGGCGCGACCACTCGGTCGGCCCGGAGTGGGGCGCCTACACCGTCAACGAGGCGGCGATTCGGCACGGCGCCGGGGTCGAGGAGGAAACGGCCGAGCCGACGGTCGCCTATGCGCGCTTCGATCCGAGCGGCCTGGCGCCCTACCCCGAGGGCTCGCTGCCGGACCTGTAGCGGCGCGCCGCTTCCTCGAGTGCGACCGCGCGCTCGAACGCACCGGCCAGGTCCACGCCGAAGCAAACGGGCCCGTGGCCGAGCATCACCACCGCGTCGCCGTCGCTTGCCGCGGCCACGACCGCCGCGCCCAGCTCGGCGGTCCCGGACGCACCCTCGGCGACCGGCACGCTCGGCCAGGCGGTCGCGTAAGGCGAATGCGTGTGCACGACCGCGCCGACGTCCGGCCGCGCCGCGAGCACGGCGAGGTGCATCGGCAGCTCGACGCTCGGTGCTCGCCCCTCCACAAGCTCACCCTCCGCCGTCACCAGCGAGATGTCCTCCGGGCGCAGCGTGTTGTACGGAAGCGACGTGGGCGAGACCGCGACGAGGTCGCCGGCGCGCGCGCTCGCGTTGCCCTCCGTGCCGCGGACGAGGCCGCCGGCCTCCATCCGGCGAAGCGTCGAAGCGAGCTCCTCCCGGAGCGCTAGCGCCCGAAGAACCACCGCTCGAGCGGGCGCAGGAGCTCGTCGCGGACGAACGGCTTGATCTTCTCCACCTGCCCGTCCTGCTCGGACACGCGCGCGTCGTCCTCCAGCGTCTCGTTGGCCGCGTCGAGCGCGTCGCTCAGCTCGTAGCCCTGGAAGACGTAGTCGTGCTTGCGCGCCTCGTCGGTCGGCCGGTACTGCGGGTTGACCGCGCGGCCGACGGCCCACAGCGCTCCCGGAAGCCGCTCGATCCAGATCACGATCCGCTCCGACTCGCCGGCGTCGTCGACGCCGTGCACCTCGCGCTCGGCGAAGCGGACGGAGGTCGGCTTCCTCACGGCTCGACTCTAGCGCGCATGGATAGGATCGAGGTCGTGGCCTCGAGGCTAAGCAGCTTCCTGCGCAACCCGTTCTCCTTCCTCTTCGCCCGCTCCTCCAAGGAAGAGCGGCTTGCCGCCTACGTGATCCGCGAGCACGAGCGCGGCCGGTCGCTGGACGAGGTGCTCCAGGACCCATACGTGCGGAACCGCGCCTCGGAGGAAGAGGTCGCGCGGCTGCTCGACCGGCCCGAGGTGATTCACGCCCTGGGCGAGGGCACCGTCGCGCCCGCGCGCGACCGCTTGAGCTAGATCTCGGTTCCGGCTCCCCGCTCGCGGGCGCGTTCGAGCGCCAGTGCGCCCACGGCCACGTCCCAGGCAGCGAGCCCGTTCGACTTGAAGACGACGATGTCGTCGTCCGCCTGGCGCCCAGGCAGCTCGCCCGCGACGACCTCCTGCAGCTCGTGGACCTCGAGCCAGTCGAGCACGCCGGCCTCGACTGGCTCGATCAGGTCGCCGGACTCGCGCTTCGCGTTTTCGATCGAGTCGCAGCAGACGAAGGCGGCGCGCTCGAGCACCACGTTGTCGAGCTCGCGCCGGCGTGGGTCGTTCGCACCCACCGCGCAAACAAGCGCGCCGGGGTCGAGCCACTCGCCACGCAGCACCGGATCCTTGGACGTCGTCACGGTGACGACGACGTCCTGCGCCGCCGCGTCGCGGTGGCTCTCGCCGGCATTCGCTCCGACCTCCGCGCAGAACTCGGCCAGCCGCTCCTCGCTGCGGCAGTAGGCGACGACGCTCTCGAGCGACGGCAGCCCCGCGCGGATGGCGGCGACCTGGCTGCGCGCCTGCCAGCCGCAGCCGATGATGCCGAGCGACGTCGCGCCCTCTCGCGCGAGGTGCTTCGCCGCGACGCCGCTGGCCGCGCCCGTACGCAGCTGCCCGAGCTTGTCAGCCTCGATCACCGCGACCGGCTCGGTTGTCTCCGTGTCGAAGAGCAGCACGACGAAGTGCACGCCCTCGCGGCTCGCGGCATACGACTTCAGCCCGGCCAGCCCGAGCTCGCGGTCGACCGCCCACATCACCGCCAGGAAGCCGTCCTCGAAGCGCGTCCGCTGCCGCGGCACGTTCTCGATCTCGCCCGCGGTCAACCGGCGGAAGCACGCCTCGACCGCCTCCAGCGCATCCTCCGGGGTCAGAAGATCGGCGACGTCGGCCTCGGTCAGGTACAGCGGCACGCTAAGGCGCTCGCTTGCGACGCCCACAAGAGAGGTCGTGCCGGCTCAGCCGGCGCGACCGTCTAACACACCTTCTGGGATGCACGACGATCATCCGCTCTTCCCGAGGCGCATCGGACTGAGGCTACTTACCGCTTCGGGATGAAGCTGATCTGGCCGCTCGCCTCCAGCACGGCCCAGCGCACCTTGGCGAGCGAGTCGATCTGGCTCTGCCGCGCCTGCTCCTCCAGTTCCGCGCGCGTTAGACGCTCGCGGCCGAGGTTGCGCTCGAGCACCCGCCCGTCGTCGACCAGCACGATCGGCTCGCCCTCCAGCAGCGGGCGCAGCCGCTTGAAGCGGAAGTTGGCGTAGGAAACGCCCACTTGCAGAATCGCGATCGTTCCTGCCGCGAGCATCAGCCCAGTGACCGAGTAGTCGCTCTGCGTCACGCCCTGCTGCACGAGGTCGCCGAGCACGATCAGCATGATCAGGTCGAACGGCCCCACGGCGGAGAGCTCCCGGCGGCCGACGATCCGCGTGAGGAAGTACGCGGCTGGCCTCGTTCAGCGGGCTCGGCTCGATCGTGTTGACGGTCAGCCCGTTGAGCCAGGCCTGGTTGAGGACCAGCATGGCGTCCTTCAGCTCCGTGTGCGCCTCGGTGGTGATGCGGGCCTGGAAGAGGAGCCCGCCGCGCACGGCACCGGGCGCCGTGATCGACAACGTCGCTGCGCCGGCCTCCGCCCGTGTCGTCGACGCCTCTTGGCCGAAGACGCCGGCGAGCGCGAGCGCGAGCATGAGCCCGACCAGGCCGAGCAGCGCGCGCCGCAGCCACGGGTGCCACGCGCGACCCTCGAGGTCGCGGTGGCGGCGCAGGACGATGCCGTCGGGCTGGTCGGCCACGACGGCGCGATTCGTTACACCTCGGCGCGTTCCTCTAGCTGTGGGCCCAGGCGACGAGGCCGGCGCCGGCTGCGATGACCGCGCCGCCGATCGCCAGCAGGAGCACGAGCGGACCGCCGCCGTCGTCCTCGTCGGAGGAGGGCGCCGGCGCGGCCTGCGATCGCGGCGCCTTCGCGGTCTCGTACGCGTAGACGCTTCGGCTGCGGCCGTCGGCGTCGGGATTCGAGAGGAAGGCCTGGTACTGGTCGGTGCGGACGAGGCGCATGCGTGACTCCAGCAGCCGCTTCAGCAGAAACGCCGCCGGCAGCCGGCGCCGCCTCAGCGCGGCCGTCCAGGTCAGCGCGCCACCCGGCGGGCGTAGGAGCCGCTCGACAGGGACCGGCGTCGCGGTCAGCCTCGCGTGCGGCGTGCCGTCGCCGGGCGCGTGCACCAGGAGCGCCAGCGGCTCACCGTCCCCGAGCGTGCCTGAAAAGCGCACGGGCTTGCCGGAGCCGGCCCGCAGCTCGCCCTCGACGCGGAGCGGGGCCTCGATCTGCGCCTTCCGCGCGCGCTGTCGCACGAGCCCGTAGAACGTCGCGTAGGCGGCGGTGAGCCGCTCGCCCGCGCGCGCGGTGCGCCGCGTGCGGTCGAGCAGCGAGGCGATCTGCCGGGACCGGGTCGTGCCCGCGTACTCGAGCACCGGCGTGACCGTCGCGTTCGTGACGGCCAGCGTGACGCCGTCGCCCGTGCGCTCGAGCCCCAGGCGGAGCGGGAGGTACTGCGCCGCCTCGCCCGGCCGGAGCGTGACGTCGGCCGCGAGCACCTTGTGCCCCGGCGAGAACCCGGCCCACAGCACCTGGTCGGCGCGGAGGCCCGGGTCGGAGTCGGAGCCAGGCCCGCGCAGCACGTCCTCGATCGGCCCCGAGATCGCGAACTGGTAGTCGCCCCTGCCACCGACGTCGAGCCGCTGCCGCACACGTACCGACGACGGCGAGCCGGTCTCGTCGACCCCGACGAGGACGCGCTGGTTGTTCGCGATGTGGAAGACGTAGCGGGTGAAACCGCCCGAGATCGCAGTCTTGCCGACGAGCGGAGGGCTCGGCGTGGGGTACGGCACCGGCCCGGGGAGAACGACGTCCTGGCTCGGCGGCGCGGCCGCAGCCGATGCCGCCGCGCAGAGCGCCGCAGCGACGGCTACGAGCAGCGCGCGTCTCAACCGGTCTGCGGGATCACGGGAAGGGTCGAGGACAGCGGGTCGTCGGGAACCGGCGCGAACGTCATGTCGCGGAAGCGCGCGAAGTAGACGTCGTCGTCGACCACCCCCTCGTGGTTGTGCTCGTTGAACCCGCGCTCGTCGCCGTTGGCGCCCTGCGTCGTCACCTGGTTCAGCGCGGCTGTGATCTTCTCCAGGTCGGTCGAGGCCGCGCGGATGATCGCGGCCGTCAGCACGTGCGCGAAGTCGTAGGCGTACATCGCGAACTCGGGCGGCTGTACGACGGACTCGCCCTCGGAGGTCTTCACCCCCACTTTGTCGGCCCCGTAGGTCGACTCGTACTGCGACTGGAAGCTCTCGAACGGCGCGGTGCCGACCTCGGCGGTCATGCGGCCGGAGGCGAAGGTGAGGCCGTCGACCCACTCCGGGTGGTCGGCGAGCTGCTGGCGGATGAACGGGTCCGCGCCGGTCGGCGGCGCGTAGACCGGGACGTCCCAGCCGCTGCTACGCGCCGCCGAGAGCACGGCGGCGATCGTCGGCGGCTGGCCCCAGACGAGCAGCGCCGTCGCACCGGAGCGCTTGACGCGCAGGACCTGCGGCGTGAGGTCGGACTGGCCGGCAGGAAGCGTCAGCTTCGTCGCGACCGCCTCCGGGTTCTCAGCGAAGGCGCGGTCGAGGTCTGCCGCACCCTCGCTGCCGTACGCGCTGTCGTCAGAGAGGAGCGCGACCTTCGGCTTTTTCGGCACCAGGTACTCGGCGTAGCGGAAGGCGATGCCGTGGTTCGTCGGCGCGATCCGGAACACGTTTGGGCGCGTCTCCGCGTCCACGAGGCCCGAGCCGCCGTCGTAGGTGATGCAGATCGGCACGCCGTTGCGCTCGGCGATCTGCCAGGTCGCCTCGACGCCGGTGCCGTCCGTGACGATCGCGACCGCGTTTGCGTCCAGCGCGCGACGCGTGTCCTCGACCGCCTGCCGCGCGGAGAGGTGGTTGTCGTAGAGCTTGACGTCGAGCCGGTAGCTCTTCTCGCCCGCCCGGACGCCGCCGCCTGCGTTCAGGTTCGAGGTCGCGAGCTCGAGGCCCTGGCGGATCGTCTGCGCGACGTACGGGCTCCCCGTGACCGGGACGTCGACGGCGACCGTCAGGTGGCCGAGGTCGCTGCTGCTCGAGCTCTTGCCGCAGCCGGCCGCGAGCAGGGCCAGGCCCGCAAGAAGGAACAGACCCCGGCGCACGAGCCAGAGCCTACAGCCGTGCGGTTCCGAGATACGCCTCCTGGACGACGCCGCTCGCCGCGACCTCTGCCACCGACCCCTCGGCCACGACGGTGCCGGTTGCGAGGACGAGCACGCGGTCGGCGATGCGTCGGACGAGGCCGAGATTGTGCTCGACGACGAGGAGCGCGACGCCGCGCTCGCGAACGCGGCCGATCGCGTGCGTGATGGAATCGAGCTCGTCGGCTCCCGCGCCGGCGGCCAGCTCGTCGACGAGCAGCACCTGCGGCGCAGTCGCCAGCGCGGCGGCCAGCGCGACGAGTCGTCGCTGCGAGGTGGTCAGCTCGAGCGTCTTCCTGTCGGCCCCGTCCTCGAGCCCGACGAGCGCAAGCGCCTCCAGCGCCGCGGCCTCCGCCTCGCGGTCCTCGCGCCGCGCCTTCGGCGTCGCGAGGGCGGTGCGGGCGAGGCCGGCGTAGCGGCGCCGCGGCGCGCGGCCGACGAGCACGTTCTCGAGCGCGGTCAGCTCCGGGAAGACGGCCGTCGCCTGCAGCGTCCGCGCGATGCCCAGGCGGACACGCTCCGCGGTGAGCGCGGTCGTGACGTCGGTCGCGCCCAGCGCGATCGAGCCGGCGTCGGGCGGGGACGCGCCGGAGATCAGCCGGAGCGCGGTCGTCTTGCCCGACCCGTTCGGGCCGATCAGCGCAGCCGCCTCGCCCCGGCGCAGCTCCAGCGAGAGCCCGTCGACGGCGACGACACCGCCGAAGGCCTTGCGCAGGTCCACAGCTGCGAGCACGGGCTCCTCGGGGCCGGCGGCAGGCGCAGCGGGTGAGGCCGGCGCCCGCCTCGGCCGCTCTTCGCGTCGAACCAGCTGGAGCAGTCGCGGCAGGACGCCTTCACCCCCGAGCGCCAGCACGAAGACGAGCAGCAGCGCCGCGACGGCGGCGTCGAAGCGCTCGAGCGGCAACTGCAGCACGCGGGCCAGCGGACCTGCAAGAAGCCCGATCAGACCGAGGATGACGACGCCGGTCGCGGGGCCGAGCGTCGCGGCCGCGCCGCCGACGAGCACGGCGACGAGCAGCTTGAACGAGAGGAAGGGGTCGTACCCGGCCGGGTCGGCGACCGCCTGCAGGTGGACCGAGAGGGCGCCGGCCAGTCCGGCCACCGCCGCGCTCGCGGCGAACGCGCCGAGGCGCCGCCGCTCGAGCCGTACGCCGAGCGAGGTGGCCAGCCCGGGCTCCTGCCGCAGCGCGGAGAGCTCGAGGCCCGGCGCACCGCGCCTGAGCGCAACTACCGCGAGCGCCGTCAGCGCGGTCAGCGCGAGCGCCACCTCGAAGTGCACGGTCGGCGTCGCGTCGAGCCCGAGCAGCGTCTTCGGCGGGAGGATCAGCCCCTGCGAGCCGCCGGACACGGACGAGAACGCGAGCAGAAAGAGCCAGACGAGCCACGCGAGCAGCCAGGTGCTGACGGCCACGAAGGTCCGGCGCAGGCGGACGACCCCGCCGGAGATCACTCCGGCGACGAGGGCGGCGGCGGTCCCGGCCAGCGCCGCCGGCTCGAGCGGCCACCCCGAGCGCGCCACGAGCAACGCCGAGGTGAATGCGCCGATCGCCATGAACGCGCCCGTGCCGAGGGACGGCAGGCCCGCCGGCCCGACGATCAGCCCCAGGGCGGTTGCCGCGAGCGCAAGGTAGGCCGTGTCGGCAAGGGCATCCACCCGCACGCCGGGGAGCGAGAGGAAGGGCACGGCCGCCGCGACGACGAGCACGCCCAACGCGATCCAGGCCGGCGTCTGCCAGCGCATCCGCGCCTCGCCGGCGGCACGCCGCAGCTCGACCGCGGTCTGTCCGAGGACGCTCATGGGCCGATCCTCGGCCCATGAGCGTGTGGAGGGGGCATCGGGGGAACCAGGAGGTTCCCCCTCTGGGATTCCTCGGCGGAGCCGAGGCGCACTTGGAAGAAGAAGGGGGCACGCGGGGGAAACCTGATTTCCGCCGCGGGAGCGAGCCGGAGGCGAGCGACGCTCACTCCCGCTCCTCCAGCGCCTCTCGCGAAGGCCACAGCGAGATCAGCAGCAGCACGAAGAGAAGCGGCAGCACCTCGCGGTACGACGGCCCGAGCTGCCAGCCGCCGAGGTGGACGTTCGCGATTGCGGACTCGACGACGCCGAGCACGAGCCCGGCCGCGAAGGCCTTGAGCGGCGGCCCGAAGCGGACCGCCAGCGCCGCCACGAGGCCCTTCAGCCCGAGCAGCGTCCCGGTGTTCGCGTTCACCGCCTCGCCGGGGGCGGCGGCGATCGCCGCCACCATCGCCAGCGCGCCGACGAGCGCGAACGCGAGCGTGATCAGCAGCTCCACCGGCACCCCGACGACGCGAGCGCCTTCAGGGTCGTCCGCGACCGCTCGAAGAGCACGGCCGTAACGTGTCCGCTCCAGGAACCACGCCGAGCCGAGCGCGATCGCGATCGCGAGCCCCGCGACGAAGAAGGCCCGGGCCTGCACCTGCGCGCCGCCGATGTGCACGAACCCGGCCGTGCCGACCCGGTGGAACGGCAGCGGGTCGGGAAAGACGTAGCTCGAGCGCTGGAAGACCGCGCCGATCAGCGCGCGGATCGCAAAGGCGACGGCAGCCGTCCCCGCGACCCAGCCGATCGTCGACCCGCGGCTGAGGTACGGCTGGACGAGGCCGACGTAGGTCGCCGCGCCGGCGAGCACGCAGACGGCGAGCCCGACGATCAGCGCAAAGATGAACTTCGGCTCGCGCGCGCCGCCCTGGCTCACCGGCGTGGTGCCCGCGAAGACGAGCAGTGTCGTGAAGATCCCGAGCCCGACGAGGTCGCCGAAGGCGAAGTGCACGATCCCGGTGAGTCGGTAGATCAGGGAGTACCCGGCGGCGAAGAGCCCGTAGACCCCACCGGCGGCGAGCCCGGAAACGATGACCTGAAGCGCGATCGTCACGCGCGGAAGCTTCTACCAGTGCGGACGGGCGAAACGAACCAAGCGCGGGTAGGCCAACCCCGGTAGTGGTCCGCCGAGGCTGAGCACGACGCGCCGAAGCGAGCGGTCACACGCGACACGCCTTTGCCCATGAGCCGGAAACTGAGATCCGCCTCTGTAGTCCGCGGCCTGTCGTTGCAGCCTGACGGAGAAGTGTCCGTCTCTAGCCGGGCCGGACACACCCTGAAAGCGGAATGCAATCAGCGTCAGCTGATCATCCTGCGCGTGCCGTCGTTCGAGATACGGGATGAGCGTCGCACGGTTGGCCGCCAAGGAATTCACCCGCCTGCTCCGGGCGTTCCCGACGAGTACCACCGAAACTCGGGGGAAGGCGCAAACAACTCGTCGAGCACCGAGAGCTCCCCGCTGCTGAACACCTTCGTGAATGTCGCGATCCTTTCACGGACCGGAGCAGCAGAGCACGAGGTTGCGGCTTGGGGATTCCCAGAGCCGGTAGCGGGAGCGGGGAGGAACGCCACACAAAACGCAGCCAGACGGCCCGCCCACTTCACGGGTCAAATTACACCGCGTCACGCCTCTGGTTCCAGCTCGCCGCCGCAGCCGACACGTGCGGCTGCGGCTAACAGACGCGTGGCTCAGGGCGAACCGTCGAAAGTCGTCATGCCCACGAGAGCGGGCGGACTTTCGACGGGAGTGCGCCCGGCATGATTCGAACATGCGACCTCTGCCTCCGCAGGGCAGCGCTCTATCCCCTGAGCTACGGGCGCGGGGGGATCAAGTGTAGCCGCGCCTCGGCGCCGCCGATCTGCAGGACGGCGTCGTCCGGGACCTCGCGCCTGACGTACCCGAGTGCGCGGCCGGGGACCGCGCTCGTGATGCGGCCGACGGCCTTCTCACCGAGGTGGATCCCGTCGCCGGGGCTCGCCTCCTCGACCTCGAGCACGCGCAGACGGCGGTTCGGGCGGCCGCGGTAGTGAAGGCGCGCAATCGGCTCCTGGCCCGGGTAGCAGCCCTTCGTGAAGGAGACGTGCGTGTCGTCGAGCCCGGCTTCCGCGGGAAGAATCGTTTCGTCCAGCTCCTTGCCCCAGGCGGGGGTCCCGGCCTCGATACGGAGCGGCTCGAGCTCCTGCGGGTCCGCGGCATCGAGCTCCTCTTCGCCCCACGACTCCCACGCCTCGATTCCGAAGTCCTCGTTGCGGATCCCTTCGCCCTCACCGAGGCGGAGGTAGCCGCGATACGGCTTGACCTCGATCTCGCACCTCGCCGCAAACCGCGCGCGCAGTAGCGTCGCGGCAACCGTCCGGGCGAGATCGCTCTCTGTCAGCAGCAGGAACGCGTCGGGCCCCTCGCGCACGACGCGAAGCGGCGCGATGATGCGGCTCTTCGGCGTCAGCAGCAGCGCCGGCCGAGCCTCGCCCGCCACGAGCGAGACGACCTCGTTGGAGAGCATCCGCTCGAGGAAGTCGGCCGCCTCGGGGCCCGTGACGGCCACGTAGCCACGGTCGAGCCGGTAGACGATGTTGGTCGCCGTCTCCATGCGAATCAGTGTAGGGGCGGGCACGCGGGCGACCTCCGCACGATCGCCGGCCGGGACGTACCATCCGGCTCCTGTTACCTCTGGGGAGGAGGAAACATGCGGCAGATTCTCCCCGCCGTGCCGCTGGTGGCGGCGATGGCCCTCGTTCTGGCGGGGTTTGCAGGGGCGACGAACCCTGACACCCTGGTCAACGTCGGTAGCCCGCCCTCGCCGTTCGCGCAGAACAAGCAGAACGAGCCTGCGCTGGCGGTCGACGCGAACCATCCGAACGTCCTCGCCGCGGGAGCAAACGACGAGATCGATATCGAGGCCTGCAACGCGGGCGACCCGACCACGTGCCCGTTCACGCCGGGCATCGGCACCTCGGGTGTCTACTTCTCGTTCGACTCCGGCACGACTTGGACGCAACCGACCTACACGGGCCTCACCGCGCGTGACTGTCTCGGCCCGGCGCCGTGCACTCCGCATGTCGGGCCGATCGGCACGCTGCCCGGGTACTTCGAGAACGGCCTCGTCTCGGACGGCGACCCGGCGGTCGCGTTCGGCCCGACCCCGGGCGTGGGCGGGTTCAGCTGGGACAACGGCTCGCGGCTGTATTACGCGAACCTGACCTCGGGCTCGGCGCTGAAAGGCTTCGAGGGGATCGGCGTCTCGCGTACGGACAACGTCCGGGCCGCGGCTGCCGGGGACCAGGCGGCGTGGATGCCGCCCGCTGTTATTTCGAAGCAGTCGTCTGCCACCTTCGCGGACAAGGAGCAGATCTGGGCCGACAACGCGTCGTCGAGCTCGTTCTTCGGCAACGTCTATGTCTGCTGGGAGAACTTCGTCGGCAACGGAGCTGGAGCGCTCGTCGTCGCGAGATCGACTGACGGGGGCGATTCATGGAGCCAGAAGCAGGTGACGCCGGCGCACGCGGTTCCGCCAAAGCTGTGGGGCCAGTCCGGCTGCACGATCAGGACCGACTCCGACGGCACCGTCTACGTCTTCTACGAGCAGTTCCAATCGCCGTTCACGTTCCTGCCGCCTCAAGGCACGCACATGCTCGTCAAGTCGTTCGACGGCGGGCAGAGCTGGACGCGGCCGCTGTCCCTGTACGGGATCACCGATCCGTGCTTCAGGTTCAGCAATGACGGCGCCGGCGACCGCTGCGTCGAAGACGGCCTGGCGGGAGCCCGCAACGACCTGTCGGCCTCACCGAGCGTCAGCATCGCCAACGGCGCGCCGACGGGAGCTGGAGCCACGAACGAGATCCTCAACGCGTGGGCCGACGGACGCGACGGCCTTAACCACGAGCACGTGCTGTTCTCGTCCTCGAGCGAGGGCGGGGATCCCGGCACGTGGTCGGAGCCGAGGCCAATCGAGACATCCGGAGACCGCGGCTACTACGCAACACCGGCGATCTCGCCCGACGGCTCCACCGTCTACGTCGTCTATAACGCGTTCACGACCCCGTTCAGGGAAGACACGTCAGCTCCGCGCGGCCTCGTCGGCGTCGTGAAGCGGGCATCCGTCTCGGGCGACGGGACCGTCGGCGCCTTCTCCGACGTCCACCGAGGCGTACCTGGCGACCCGCGGGGCTCGAGCCAGAACAACCTCGTAATGGAGTTCCTCGGCGACTACGTCTACGCAATCGCCACGAACACCTACGGGGCAGCCGTCTGGAACGACGTCAGCGCCGCGGCCGACTGCCCGGCGATCGACGCGTACCGGCAGTCCTTCCAGACAGGTGGCTCGCTGCCGGCGCCGGCGGTCCAGTCCGTCTGTCCGGCGACGTTCGGCAACAGCGACATCCGCGGCGGCTCGTACCCGACGCCGGGGTAAGCGCACCAGCGGAAGCTGGGGGGCGTCCTCGGGGCGCCCCCCGATGCCGCTCTCGCGGCGTTGGGCGAACAGGGTTAGTATCCAGCCGTCTATCACCTTTCTGGGGAGGAGGGGGGATCATGCGCAACGTCCTGCGCGCCCTACCGCTGGTCGCGGTAGCGGCGCTCGTGGTGACCGCGGTCGCGGGCGCGTTCAATCCGGACACGCGCGTCACGGTCGGCAACGTCGGCTCGCCGTTCCCGCAGAACAAGCAGAACGAACCGGCCGTGGCGATCAACCCGGCGGTGCCGACGATCGTCGCCGCCGGAGCCAACGACGAGATCGACCTCGAAGCCTGCAACAACCGCACCGACGTCACCTGTCCGTTCACGTTCGGCGTCGGCACCTCGGGGATCTACTTCTCGAACGACAGCGGCACGACGTGGTCACAGCCGACGTACACCGGCCTCTCGGCACGCAATTGCCTCGGCCTCGTCGGCACGTCCGCGAGCCCGGCTGACAACTGCGACCCGAGCCCGGGCCCGATCGGCACGCTGCCGCGCTACTTCGAGAACAACCTAATCTCGGACGGCGATCCGGCAGTCGGCTTCGGCCCGCTGCCCGGGCCCGGCGGGTCGTTCTCCTGGACGAACGGCTGGCGGCTCTACTACGCGAACATCACCTCGAGCCTCGGGCCGAGCCCGCTGAAGGGCTTCGAGGGCGTCGGGGTCTCACGTCTCGACAGCACCAACTACGCGGCTGCACAGGCAGGGGTCAATACCGCCTGGCACGCGCCAGTGATCGCGACGAAGCAGAACTCGGCGCTGTTCTCGGATCACGAGATGCTCGCCGTCGACGACGCGTCGTCCAGCCCGCTGTTCGGCAACGTCTATGTCTGCGACGCGGCGTTCCGCGGCACCGCCGAGTTCATCGGCAAGGGGAACGCCGCGCCGGAGCCGATCGTCGTCAGCTACTCGTCGGACGGCGGCGACACCTGGGGCCACACGCAGCTCTCGCAGTCGGTCAACAACGGCCAGATCGGTGGTCGGCAGGACTGCGCCGTCAACACCGACAGCCGGGGACGGGTCTACGTCTTCTGGGACGGAACTGACCCGTTGACCCGGACGCTCGCCATCTTCATGACGGTCTCCTCCGACGGCGGCAAGCACTTCACGCGTCCGGCGTCGGTCGTCACCCACATCGTGTCCGCGGGCATCGTCGACGCCATCGGCGACCTCACGTTCGATGGGCAGGCGGGGGCGCGGGACGGCTCGTTCCCGACCGTCGACATCGCCAACGGCGCGCCGACCGGAGCGGGCGCGACCGACGAGATCGTGCTCGCGTGGACGCAGGGTCCGACCCCGACCAACGTGAGCCCGGGTCCGAACGAGGAGGTCCATGTCTTGAGGTCGACGAACGGCGGCAGCACGTGGACGGGCCCGATCGTGGCCTCGCCGCCGAGCGACCGACCGGATTTCCCGGCGATCGCGATCTCGCCTGACGGCACGGACGTCTACCTGACGTACATGGCGTTCCTGCAGCCATGGCAGACGACCAACGCCGTGCCGCGCCTGTTCCAGGGCATCGTGCGGCACGCGGACGTGAGTCCTGGGACGGGTGCTATCGGTGCATGGACGGACCTCCACCGGGCGCCCGTGGGCGACGCGAGGGGCTCCAGCGCGAACGCGCTCATCGACGAGTTCCTCGGCGACTACAACTACGTCTTCGCGACGAACGACTACGCCGTGGCGACGTGGAACGACGCCCGCGACGCAGCCGACTGCCCGGCGATCGACGCATACCGGCAGGCGGTCGTGGACGGCACAGCGGCGGGCGATGCAACCGACCCGAACCGCCCCGCGCCGCAGCAGGACTGCCCGGCGACGTTCGGCAACACCGACATCTTCGGCGGCTCGTACCCGGATCCCACTCCGTAGCGAGAGCCGAACCTGACTTCGAGGGGCGCCTACGGGCGCCCCTCGTTTTCACTCGAACGGGGGAGCGAGCCGCCGTGGCGGCCGCCGATATTCATCGCGACCCACCTCCCCATCCCCCTCGTACGAAACGGCCCTTGGGCCGTTTCGTCGTTAAGGGGCAAAGGCCGACGCCACCCGCCGGCCTTCTCCTTCGAACGGTGACTGTCACTGTGACTGTCACTGTTTCTCCTTTGAAAAGCAGAAGGGCCGGCTTGGCCGGCCCTTCTGCTGTGGACCCTAGCGAGGGGGTCAACGAGGGAAACCGGGTTTCCCCCATGCGACTTACATCATCCCGCCCATGTCCGGCATGCCGGCGCCGGCGCCGGCCGGGGTCTTCTCCGGCGGCTCGGCGACGATCGCCTCGGTGGTCAGGATGTTCTTCGCGATCGAGGCCGCGTTCTGCAGCGCCGAGCGCGTGACCATCGTCGGGTCGATGATCCCGGCCTTCACGAGATCCTCGTACTCGCCGGTGTCGACGTTGAGACCGATGCCCTTGCCGGAGTGCCGGATCTTGTCGACGACCACCGAGCCCTCGAGGCCGGCGTTGTCGGCGAGCTGGCGGATCGGCTCCTCGAGCGACCGCGCGACGATCGTCGCACCCGTGCGCTCGTCGCCCTCACCGCCCAGCTTGATCGCGTCCACCGCGTTCAGGAGGGCGACGCCGCCGCCCGGCACGATGCCCTCCTCGAGGGCCGCGCGGGTTGCCTGCAGCGCGTCCTCGACGCGGTGCTTCTTCTCCTTCATCTCCGTCTCGGTCGCGGCGCCGACCTTGACGACGGCCACGCCGCCCGCGAGCTTCGCCAGGCGCTCCTGGAGCTTCTCGCGGTCGAAGTCGGAGTCGGTGTTCTCGATCTCGCTCTTCAGCTGCTTGATCCGGGCCTTGATCCCGTCCGAATCGCCGGCTCCGTCGATGATCGTGGTCGCGTCCTTCGTGACCACGACCCGGCGGGCGCGGCCGAGCTGCGAGAGCTTCGTGTTCTCGAGCTTGAGGCCCATCTCCTCGGTGATCACCTCGGCGCCGGTGAGGATCGCGATGTCCTCGAGCATCCGCTTGCGGCGGTCACCGAAGCCCGGCGCCTTCACGGCGACGGCGGTGAACGTGCCGCGCAGCTTGTTGACGACGATCGTCGCGAGCGACTCGCCCTCGACGTCCTCCGCCACGATCAGCAGCGGACGGCCCGCCTGGATGACCTGCTCGAGCACCGGCAGGATGTCCTTGACCGCGCCGATCTTCTGGTTCGCGACCAGGATGTACGGGTCCTCGAGGACGGCCTCCATCCGCTCCGGGTCGGTGATCATGTACGGCGACAGGTAGCCCTTGTCGAACTGCATGCCCTCGGTGAACTCGAGCTCGAGGCCGAAGGTCTGGCCCTCCTCGACGTTCACCACGCCGTCCTTGCCGACCTTGTCGATCGAGTCGGCGATGACGTCGCCGATCTCGCGCTCGCGCGCGGAGATCGTGGCGACCCGGGCGATGTCCTCCTTGCCCGAGATCTCCTTCGACTGCGACTTCAGGCTCTCGACGACCTGGTCGACCGCGCCCTCGATGCCGCGCTTCAGCCCCATCGGGTTCGCGCCGGCGGCAACGTTCTTCAGGCCCTCGCGGACGATCGCCTGAGCAAGCACGGTCGCCGTCGTCGTGCCGTCGCCCGCCACGTCGTTGGTCGCAGTCGCGACCTCGCGGACGAGCTGGGCGCCCTGGTTCTCGAAGACGTCTTCGACCTCGATCTCACGGGCGATGGTGACGCCGTCGTTGGTGATCGTCGGTGCGCCGAACTTCTTGTCGAGCACGACGTAGCGGCCCTTCGGGCCCAGGGTCACCTTGACCGCGTCGGCGAGGATGTTCACGCCGCGCTCGAGCGAGCGCCGCGCGTCCTCGTTGAACTTCAGCTCCTTATATGCCATCTAGTTCCTCCTTCGGCCGCGCGCGCTATGCAGTCGCGCCGGCCATCTCCTTCTTCTTCTTCGAGCCCTTCGAGCCGCCGCCCACGACCTTGGCCAGGACGTCGGTCTCCCGCAGCACGAGCACGTCGTCGGTGCCGAGCTTGATCTCCGTGCCGCCGTACTTGGAGAAGATGATCTCGTCGCCCTCGGCGACGTCCATCGGCACGAGCTCGCCCTTGTCGTTGCGGGCGCCCGGGCCGACCGCCAGCACGCGGCCGCGCTGCGGCTTCTCCTTGGCGGTGTCGGGCAGGACGATGCCGCTCGCCGTCGTCTCCTCGTCCTCGAGGGCTTCGACGATCAGGCGGTCGCCCAGTGGCTGTAGGTTCATCCAGCCCCTCCTTCGGTGTAGCGACTTTGTGACAGGGTCTGGCACTCTCGTTGTCGGAGTGCCAGGGCAGTTTATCGCTTCCGGTGAGAGTCGTGCAAAGGACGGTCGCTCGGCGTGCGTGCGTCTGTTACAAACGCGGGAGTGAAGCGGGAGTTCTCCGCGGGTGGTGTCCTCGTTCGACGCCTGCGCGGCGAGTGGGTCTTCGCCGCGATCCGACCGGCGGGCAAGCCGGAGGGTCTCTGGGCGCTGCCGAAGGGACGTATCGACCGCGGCGAGTCCGCCGAGGCGACCGCGCTGCGCGAGGTCGCGGAGGAGACCGGCGCCGAGGGCACGTCCTTCGGCAAGCTCGGCGACATCCGCTACGTCTTCACCTGGAGCGGGGAGCGGGTCTTCAAGGTCGTGAGCTTCTACCTCGTCCGCTACTCGCGCGGCCGTCTCGGCGACCTGCCGCCCGCGACGGCGCACGAGGTCGCCGAGGTGCGGTGGCTCCTGCTCGCCGAAGGGCCGCGCCTGCTCGCGTACAAGGGCGAGCGGGAGATGGCGGCGAAGGCGCTCGAGGCCGTGAGGGCACTATGATCCCCCGCGCCTCGTGGCAGGAGACGACGACGCCGTGTATGCGCTCAACTTCTACTCGCCGATGGTGGCGGACCAGCTGCGCAGCGGCCGTAAGACGGCGACCATCCGCCTCGGCGACAAGTCCCGCAAGTACCGCAAGGGCATGATCGTCCAGGTGCTCGCGGGCACGCGCTTCAGCCCGCGGCAACGGATCTTCGACGCGGTGATCGACAAGGTCGAGGTGAAGACGCTGCGCGACCTGTCGCCGCGCGAGATCGAGCACGACAACCCGGAGATCCGGCGGCCGGAGGAGATGGCGTCGTTCCTCGGCCAGCTCTACAACCGCGAGGTCGGCGACGACGACGTCGTCACGGTGATCCGGTTCTCCGAAATACGGCCTACGGCCTAACCCGCGCAGACTCCGGCCTTCGGCCTCCGCTGCACGCTGGCGAAACTCGCCGCGCTGCTCAGGTTCAGACTATGGCGGTGCTGGTTCTGGCCCGGGAGCAGGTCGAGGCGCTGCTGGACGTCGACCTGCTGCTCGAGCGACTGGAGAGGGCCTTCGTGGAGCTGAGCGCTGGGCGCGCGTCGGTGCCGCCGCGGGTGGCAGCGTTCGCGCCCGACGGCCTGCTCGCCGCGATGCCGGGCTACGTCGACGGGGTGCTCGAGGCGAAGCTCGTCTCGGTCTTCCCGGGGCACGACCCGTCGCACCAGGCGCTGATCGCGGTCTTCGACGCCGCGACCGGGACGCCGAAGGCGATGATGGACGGGACGCACATCACCGCGGTGCGCACCGGGGCGAGCTCGGCGGTGGCGACGCGGGCGCTGGCGCGGAAGGACGCTCGGGTCCTCGCCGTGCTCGGCGCCGGGGTGCAGGCACGGTCGCACCTCGATGCGGTGGGGCGCGTGCGGGAGTTCGAGGAGGTTCGGGTCGCCTCGCGGACGTTCGCGCACGCGCAGACGCTCGCCGGCGAGGTCGGGGCGGCGGCGGTCGAGTCATTCGAGGAGGCCGTGCGCGGGGCGGACGTCGTCTGTTGCTGCACGCACGCCTCGGAGCCGATCGTGCGTCGCGACTGGTTCGCCCCAGGCGCCCACGTCTGCTCGGTCGGCGCATCGCAGGAGGGGCCGGAGCTGGACGCCGAGACCGTGCGCGCGGGCCTGCTCTCCGTCGAGTCGCGCGTCGCCTTCGAGCCGCCGCCTGCCGGTGCGTTCGAGCTGCAGGGCCTTGATCGAGAGGCCGCCGTCGAGCTCGGCGAGGTGCTGAGCGGCGCGCGCGAGGGCCGCACGAGTGACGAGCAGATCACCGTCTACAAGTCGATGGGCCACGCGGTCGAGGACGCGGCGGCGGCGGCGCTGGTGCTCGAACGCGCGGAGGCCTAGGGGCAGCCGAACCAACCGGGGTCAGGTCTTGCCTTGCCGCAATTCTGCGCCGAAACCGCAATAGTTCGTCCCCGCGTCTGGAAGAAACGTGGCGCTTCTCTTCCATGGGTTCCGCAAGATGTGGCAGTGCAAGACCTGACCCCGGGTTTGGCGCGGGCTAGCGCTCGCGGCGGATCTTGACGCCGAAGTGCTCCGGCGGGCGCAGCTCCGCGCCGCACTCCTCGCACTCGACCGCGAACGCCGAGGCGAAGCGCGCACCGCAGCCCGGGCACCGCGACCGCAGCTCGCCGCCGCACTGCGGGCATTCGGCAGGCACCTCGTCCACGAACTCCTCGAAGTAGCGCTGCACGAAACCGCAGCCGAGGCAGAAGGCGACCCAGTCGCCGAGCGTCTTGCGCCGCTCCTCCTGCACCCAGTTCCGCGCTCTCCCCACAGGGCGACTGTAGCCAGACCGATCGCTAGAGTTCCGCGCGATGGCGATCGCGCGTGAAGCCGGGCCCGTCGGCTCGCTGCAGGAAGTCAGGGAGGCAGGCCTCGACCGCGAGGATCTGCTCGCCGTCTACCGCAACATGCTGATCACGCGCGGGATCGAGGAGCGCGGCCACATCCTCTACAAGCAGGGCAAGATCCCGGGCTCGTTCTACACGGGCCGCGGAAACGAGGCCGCGAGCGTCGGCGTCGCCACCGCGATGGGCTCTGAGGACGTCGGCACGCCGCTGCACCGCGACATGGGCGTCCACGTGACGCGCGGCGTCGAGCCCTGGCGGATCTTCGCGCAGTACATGGGCCGCGCCGACGGGCCGACGAAGGGCAGGGACGGAAACGTCCACATGGCCGACTCGAAGCTCGGGCTGCTGGCCATGGTCAGCCACCTGCCCGCGATGCTGCCGGTCGCGGTCGGCTGCGCACTCGCCTTCCGCATCCGCGAGGAGCACCGGGTCGCGGTCGGCTGGTTCGGCGAGGGCGCCTCCGCGCGCGGCGACACGCACGAGGCGATGAACCTGGCCGGTGTGCGCAAGCTCCCGGTCGTGTTCATCTGCGACAACAACCAGTGGGCGTACTCGACACCGACGTACCTCGAGTACGCGACCGAGCATGTTGCCGACCGCGCCGAGGCCTACGGCTTCGAGGGCGTGGTCGTCGACGGCAACGACGTGCTGGCCGTCTACCGCGAGGCCAAGCGCGCCATCGAGAAGGCGCGTGGCGGCGGCGGGCCGACGCTGCTCGAGTGCCTGACCCTCCGCATGGAGGGCCACGCCGTGCATGACGACGCCTTCTACGTCCCGAAGGACATGTTCGAGCGCTGGGCCGCGAACGACCCGATCGAGCGCTTCCGCACCTGGCTGTTCGAGCACGCCGACCTGACGGGAGAGCAGGAGGATGAGATCTCCGCCGGCGTGAAGCGACTGCTGAACGACGCGCTGCAGCGCGCGGAGGAGTCGCCGCTGCCGGATCCGTCGTCGCTGCTCGACGGCGTCTTCGCGACTCCCGAGGATCTCGACACGCCGCACCACAAGTAAATGGTTCCTCCGGCAACAATCAGTGCGCCTCTCGCCCGCGATCTGTGTCGCGCTGCGGCGTCCTCGGAAGCCCCCGTGCTACCAGCACGCGGGCTTCCTGCGTCCTTGCATCGCTTGCAGCTCGCGACCGGGAGACGCGAGGTCGTCACCGGAGAAACCATTGCCTGAGAAGACGTACCTGCAGGCGATCAGCGACGGTCTCCGCCAGGAGATGCGGCGCGACAAGCGCGTCTTCGTGATCGGCGAGGACGTCGGTGTCTACGGCGGCGCCTTCAAGGTCACGCTCGGCTTCCAGGAGGAGTTCGGGCCGTGGCGCGTGATCGACGCGCCGCTCTCCGAGACAGCGATCGTCGGGGGCTGCACCGGCGCAGCGATCATGGGCATGCGCCCGGTCGCGGAGATGCAGTTCGCCGACTTCATCTCGTGCGCGTGGGACCACCTCGTCACCGTCGCGGCCAAGCAGCGCTGGCGCGCGGGGACGCCGGTGCCGATCACCGTGCGGCTGCCCTCCGGTGGCGGCTTCAGCGGCGGCCCGTTTCACTCCCAGAACCCCGAGAGCTCGTTCGCGCACATCCCGGGCCTGAAGGTGATCTGCCCGGCAACGCCCGAGGACGCCAAGGGCCTGCTCGCGACCGCGATCCAAGATCCGAGCCCGTGCCTCTACTTCGAGCACAAGCACCTCTACCGGCGCCTGAAGGCCGAGGTCCCGGACGAGCGATTCGAGACGCCGTTCGGCAAGGCGCGGATCCACCGCGAGGGCGAGGACGTCTCCGTGATCACCTGGGGCGCGATGGTGCACACCGCCGCCGAGGCGGCGCAGCAGCTCGAGGGTGAGGACATCTCCGTCGAGATCATCGACCTGCGCACGCTGATCCCGTGGGACAAGCAGGCAGTCCTGGACAGCGTGTCGAAGACCTCCAAGGTGGTCGTGCTCCACGAGGACACCCACACCGGCGGCTTCGGCGGCGAGATCGCGGCGACGATCGCGGAGGAGGCATTCGAGGACCTCGACGCGCCGCTGAGGCGGATCGCGGCGCCCGACTCGCCGGTGCCGTTCTCGCCGCAACTTGAGAAGGCCTTCATCCCGCAGGTCGAGGACGTCGTCGCCGGGATTCGCGAGGTGGCCGAGTACTGATGGCCGCCACGGCTTCGATCGACGTCGTCATGCCGCAGATGGGCGTCTCCGTCTCCGAGGGGACGATCACGAAGTGGCTCAAGCAGGAAGGCGAGACGGTCGCGGCCGACGAGTCGCTGCTCGAGATCTCGACGGACAAGGTCGACACCGAAGTACCGAGCCCCGGCTCCGGGGTCGTCCAGCAGATCCTGGTGCAGGAGGGCGAGACCGTCGAGGTCGGGACGAAGCTCGCGGTAATCGCGCCCGAGGGCGCTGCTCCCGCCGAAGAGGCGCCGGCTCGACCCGAGCCCGCAGCGGAGGAGCCCGCCGCCGAGGCCGCGGCTCCGAGCGCGGAGCCCGAGGCGCCTGCGCCCGAGGCGGCTCCGCCGCCGCCCGAGCCCGAGCCCGCACCCGCGCCGCCTCAGGCGCCCGCGCCCGCGGCTGCCGACGGCGACGGTGCCGGGGAGAAAACGTTCATCTCGCCGGTGGTCGCGCGCATCGCCTCGGAGCACGGCGTCGATGTGAACCAGGTCTCGGGAACCGGCCGCGGCGGCCGCGTGACGAAGAAGGACATTCTCGCATTCGTCGAGTCCGGCGGCGCACAGGAGGCACAGGCTCCGCAACCCGAGCCGCAGGCTGCGGCACCGGCGGCACCCGAAGGTCCGCCCGAGCCGGTTCCGGCGCCGGAGCCGCAGCTCGAGGCACCTCCGGCCCCGGCCGCCGCGCCGCAACCGGCGATGGCGCAGGCCGACGTCGAAGCGGGCGAGACCTTCGAGCCGATGAGCGCCATGCGTCGCGGGATCGCCGAGCACATGCGCCGCTCGCTCGATACGTCCGCGCACGTCACGAGCGCGATCGAGGTCGACATGTCGAACGTGGTCGCGATCCGCAAGAAGTTGAAGAGCGAATACCAGCGCTCCTACGGCGTTAACCCGACGTACCTTTCCTTCGTCGCCCGCGCGACGGTGGAGACGCTGCGCGACTACCCGTGGATCAACGGCGAGCTACGCGGCGACCAGATCGTGACGCGCAACTACGTCAACCTCGGGTTCGCGGTCGAGCTGGCCGACGGCAAGGGCCTGATCGTGCCGGTCGTCAAGCACGCGGAGGGGCTCAACCTGCTCGGGATGGCGCGCTTGGTCGCCGAGATCGCCCAGCGGGCCCGCGATAAGAAGCTGATGCCGGACGATGTTCAGGGAGGCACGTTCACGATCACCAACCCCGGCGGCTACGGCACGTTCCACGGCACGCCGGTGATCAGCCAGCCGCAGGCCGCGATCCTTGGTACCTACGCCGTCGTGAAGCGGCCGTGGGTGATCCAGGACAACCGTGGCGAGGACGTGATCGCGATCCGGCCGATCATGAACCTGACGCTCACGTACGACCACAGGCTGGTGGACGGCGCGCTTGCAGGGCGCTTCCTGCGGGACCTGCGCGAGCGGCTCGAGACCTGGAGCGAGGACAACTACTGAGGTGAGCCTGCCCTGGGACGAGCCGGGCTGGCTCGACCGGGCGACGAGCTGGATCGACGGGCAGGTCGAGCGAACCGGCGAGGTCGAGCTCGAGCGGACGCGGCCGTGGGCCGCGGTCGCGCGCGTGCCGACCCCCGAGGGCGTCCTGGCGCCGATCGGCCGCGCTCGCGTGTGGCAGCGAACATTGGTGGGCGTCCAGCGCGACCCCAGCGCGGAGTTCGGCGAGCCGGTCGCTGCGTGGCTCGAGATCCAGCGCGGGATCGCCGACGGCTCGATCCGGCTCGGCGGCGCCTAGACGAGCTCGGCGAAGCGGCGCAGGGCGGAGTCCGTGCGGTCGCGATCACCGGTGGCGAGGCGGTCGAGGAGGAGGCCGCGCACGACGGCGACCATCAACGTCGCGGTAGCCTCGTCGACGGACGGGCGCCAGCTCGTACGCAGGAACTCGAGCCAGTCGCGCACGAGCGGCTCGGCTTCCTTCCGTCCCAGCGCGCCGACGTAGATCTCGAAGAAGAGCCGCAGGAACGGCTCGCGCTCGGGTGCGGCGATCCACCGCCAGACGTCGTCGAGGGTCTGGACTTCCGCCTCGAGCAGGCTCTCTTCGCGGCGGCGGATCTCGGCCAGGATCTCGTGGATCAGCTGCTCCTTGGAGCCGAAGTCGTAGAGGAGCATCCGCGTGCTCGTGCCGAGCGCCTTGGCGAGCGGCCGCAGGCTCAGGCCGGCGAGCCCTCGCTCGAGGACGTAGTCGGCTGCCTTCGTGAGGACGGCGGCGCGGCGGTGAGGGTCGACAGGCCTGGGCATTAGTGAGACGGACGTTTCATAAACTAGCGGAGGGACCGGATGCTGGTTCGGCTCGATGCGCTGTTCGAGGGCGTGCTCGGGATCGTGCTTCTGCTCGGAGACGCGACCGGTGTGCTCGACCGCGTTGTGCGGCCTCATCTGGACTGGGCGCGTCGCCCTGCCCGCGCTGGCGATCGGCAACGCGGTCTCCGCGCTCGCGGGCCTCGTGTGGCTGATCGTCGCCGCCGGCTGGTCGGCCGCAGGGGCCTCGCTCGTCGGCGTGACCGTCGTGGTGCTGGCCGTCCTGGCCGCCGCGCAGGCCGCTACGCTCCGCGCGTGACTCGCCCCGGGTACGTCATGAGCCTCCGCGAGCCCGTGCCGTACGAGGAAGCGTGGGCGCTGCAGCGCGCCGTAGCGGCCCACGTCGCGGAGGGCGAGCTCCCGGACACGGTGCTGCTGCTCGAGCACACGCCGGTGATCACGCTCGGGCGGCGCACCGGCGAAGGCGAGCTGCACGTGCCGGAGCGCGCCGCGGTGGACATCGTCGAGACCGACCGCGGGGGCAAGTCCACCTACCACGGGCCGGGACAGCTCGTCTGCTACCCGATCTTCGACCTGACGCGGCACGGGCAGGACGTGAAGCGCTACTGCCGCGACCTCGAGGAGGCGCTGATCCGGACGCTCGCGCAGCTCGGCGTCGAGGCGACGCGAATCGAGGGATTGACCGGGATCTGGCTGGAGGCGCCGCCCAGGAAGATCGCCTCGATCGGGATCCACATCTCGAAGTGGGTCACGACGCACGGGTACGCGCTGAACGTCGACCTCGACCCCGCGCCGTTCACGGACTGGATCACCGCGTGCGGCCTCGAGGACGCGGCGTTCACGACGATCGCCCGCGAGCTCGGCCGGGCGGTGAGCGTGGACGAGGTGAGGCCTCACGCGGTAACGGCGCTCGAAGACGTCTTCGCGCTTCGCCTCGAAGAGCAGGCGCCCGCAGCGCTGCCCGCGTGAGCACGGCACGACTCGAGACGTTCGCGGACGGCGTGTTCGCGATCGCGGCGACCCTGCTGATCCTGAACGTGGACGCGCAGGTTCGAGAGGGCAGCACCGGGATCGGTGACCGGCTGCTGGAGATCTGGCCGTCCTACATCGCGTACGCAGTCAGTTTCGTGACCATCGGAATCATCTGGTCGAACCACCACACGGTCATGGCGCAGCTCGGGCGGGTCAACCGGACGTTCCTGATGCTCAACGTGTTCCTGCTGCTCTGCGTGGCCTTCCTCCCCTTCCCGACGCGGCTCGTGGCCGAGCACCTGCGCGATCGCGCCGAGCTCGAGCCGGCGGCGCTGGCGTACGGGGCGACGATGACGGTGATGTCGGTGTGCTACCTGAGCCTCTGGCTGTATGCGACCCGCGGCAGGCGGCTGCTGCGGGACGACTCCGACCCGCGCATGGTCAGCGGGATCACGAGGAGCTACCTCCCCGGTGCGCCGGTGTACCTCACCGCCACCCTCGTCGCGCTCGTCAGCCCCCTCGCCAGCGTCGCGCTCTTCGGCGGGATCGCGCTCTTCTACGTCATCGAGAGCTCGGTCTTCGGCGGCACGACTACCGCGTGAGTATCCGCCGATCGGCTCACCGAGGAGACGCGAAGCACCCTTTCGGGTGATGCAGGGCGTCCTGCGCCGACCAGAGTGAGACCACTTCAGCGGCGGGAGGAGGTACGCATGGCGGCAGCTGTGGCAAGGACGTGGTGGGCCCTGATCGGCGTAAGCAGCTCTACGCGGTAGCGCGCTCGATGGGCGGAGGCCGCAACCCGTCCAGCACGACCTCGACGTAGCGCCGCCAGAGCTCTGGGTCCGGCGAGTCGGACGCCCCGCGGATCGCCGAGCCGACGAGCGTCGAGACATCGTCGGCCGCGATGTCGGGCCGGAGCGCACCGGCCTCCTGCGCACGCTCGATCAGCTGATCGATCAGCCCGTTGAGCTCGGCCTTGGCTTCCGCGACGTCGCGCATCTCGACGCAGCGCGAGAAGCCCTCGTGGAGTCCCCGGTCACGGGCATGCAGCTCCCCCGCGTGCCACACGAAGGCGCGGAAGGCGTCGCCCGCATCCGGCTCTTCGAGCGCGTCCTCCACGAACGCGGTCAGTTCGCGGATCCGCTTCGAGACCACGGCCGCGATCAGCGCATCCTTGGTCGGGAAGCGGCGGAAGACCGTGGCGTGACCCACGCCCGCCTGGCGGGCGATCTCGTCGACGCTGACGTCGCAGCCGCGCTCGGCGAAGAGCTCGGTCGCGGCATCGAGCACGCGGCCGAGGTTTCGCTGCGCGTCTGCGCGGAGCGGCGTGCTCATGCCACGGGCACCGGCGCGGCCGTGGCCTCGGCCTCGATCCGCGCGACGTGCCGCTGCCGCAGCAGCGCGAGCATCGTGACCAGCCCGGCGAGGACGAACAGCGCCCCGCCTGCGAAGGCCCAGTGGAACCCGGTGATGAGCGCCGTGGGATCGTCCGCTCCGCCGGCCCTGGCCGTCTGTCCGGCCGCGACCGTGGACAGGATCGCGAGGCCGAGCGCGCCGCCGATCTGCTGCGAGGTGTTGAAGAGGCCGGAGGCAAGTCCCTGGTCCTCGTCCTTGAGCCCGGTGGTCGCGATCAGCGTCAGCGGCATGAACACCGCGCCCATGCCGAGCGACGTCACCAGGAGCGACGGCAGCACGTCGGTCAGGTAGGTCCCGTCCACCGGCAGCCGCACGAGCAGGAGCATCCCGATCGCGGTGACGATCATCCCGACCGCGGCGACCGGACGGACCCCCAAGCGCGGCGCGAACTGCGACGCGAGCCCCGCGGAGATCATGATCCCCGCGGTGAAGGGCAGGAAGGCGAGACCCGCCTCCAGCGGCCCGTAGCCGAGCACGCGCTGCAGGTAGAGCGTGTTGAAGAAGAACATCGAGAACATCCCGGACGCGGCCAGCAACATGACGACGTTGGCGGTCAGGAGCGAGCGGACGCGGAAGATCGACAGGCGGACGAGCGGCGCCTTCGAACGCTGCTCGATCAGAACGAACGAGACCAGAAGCACCGCCGAGAGGGTGAAGAAGCCGATCGTCGTCGAGGAACCCCAGCCGTCCGTCTCGGCCTTCACGATCGCGTAGACAAGCGCCATCAACCCGCCCGTCACGCTGATCGCGCCGGCGACGTCGAAGGCGCGGTGCGCGTGCTCGTCCCTCGACTCGGGGATCAACCGCAGCGAGAGCACGAATGTAAGCGCGCCGACGGGCACGTTGACGAAGAAGATCCAGGGCCACGAGAACAGCTGGGTAAGGGCGCCGCCGAGGATCAGCCCGACCGCCGCGCCACCGATCGCGATCGCGGCCCAGACGCCCAGCGCCCGGGCGCGTTCCTTCCCCTCGGCGAAGGTGGTCGAGATGATCGAGAGCGCGGCGGGCGAGATGAACGCGGCGCCGAGGCCCTGGAGCGCGCGGAAGCCGATCAGCATTCCCTCGTTGACCGCCAGCCCGTTCAGGAGCGAAGCGACCGTGAAGACGACGAGCCCCGCCAGGAACAGGCGCTTCCGCCCGATCAGGTCGCCGGCACGTCCTCCGAGCAGGAGGAAGCCGCCGAAGACGAGGGTGTAGGCGCTGACGATCCACTGCAGGTTGGCCTCGCTGAGGCCGAGGTCCTGCTGGATCGACGGCAGGGCGACGTTGACGATGGTGGCGTCGAGCACGACCATGAACTGCGCGAGGCAGACCAGGACGAGGACGACCCACTTGTTGGTCTCACGGTTGGTCATCGAGCTCCTCAGAAAAACGGACGACAGAGTCCGCTTACCGTAGCAGAAACGGACGGGTGGGTCCGGTTACTAGACTGTGACGAGATGGAAACATCGCGCCCCGTCGCCGAGCGCCCTCGCCGCCCCGAGTGGATGAAGGTGCGCGCACCGAGCGCGGACTCGTCGTACTTCGACGTCAAGAAGCTGATCCACGGCGCCTCGCTGAACACGATCTGCGAGGAGGCGCGCTGCCCGAACATCGCCGAGTGCTGGGGCCGCGGGACCGCGACCTTCCAGATCCTCGGCGACACGTGCACGCGCGCGTGCCGCTACTGCTACGTGCACTCCGGCAAGCCCGACCGCCGCCGGACCCGCTCGAGCCACTGCGGCTCGCGACGACTGCCGCGAAGATGAACCTCAAGCACGTAGTCGTCACCTCGGTGGACCGCGACGACGTCCCGGACCGCGGCGCCGGCCACTACGCGGCGACCATCCGGGCGTTGAAGCACAAGGTCCCGGAGGCGACGATCGAGGTCCTGACGCCCGACTTCCTCGACGTCGAGGAGGAGGCGCTGCGCACCGTCCTCGCGGAGCGGCCGGATGTCTTCAACCACAACATCGAGACCGTGCGCCGGTTGCATGCACGCATGCGCGGCGCGAAGGCGAGCTACGACAAGGCGCTCTGGCTGCTCGAGCGCGCGAAGGAGCTCGCTGACTACCCGGTGCTGACGAAGTCCGGGATCATCGTTGGGCTCGGCGAGACGAACGACGAGGTCGTGGGGACGATGCGCGACCTGCGGGAGCACGGCGTCGATGTCGTCACGATCGGGCAGTACCTCCAGCCGAGTGCGAAGCACGCGACGATCGACCGCTGGGTGCACCCGGACGAGTTCCGCTGGTTCCGCGAGCAAGGCGAGGCGCTCGGCTTCGGCTCCGTCTTCTCAGGACCGCTGGTGCGGAGCTCCTACCGGGCGGACGAGCAGCGGCACGCGGCAGCGACTGGTCGTGGCGCTGTGGCGTACTAGCGCCGCGCTGGCGCTGGTCGCACTCGTCGCCGCCGGCTGCGGCCATGATCCTTCGCCCAGCGCAACGTCACCGTGGTCGCGGTCGGCTCGCAGGGCAGCCGCGCGGAGTTCAACCTCTCGCAGATCGCCTGCGCGGATACGTAGCGGGAGTAGACTGCCGGCGCCCGGGGGCAATATGCGACGTATGACCAGAGCATGTGCGTTCTTGCTCGCGGCGGCAGCCCTCGTCGCGGGTGTTGCGTCCTCTGCGGAGGGCCGCACCGGAGCGGGCCCCTCGTTGAAGCTCATGAAGCGCGATCCCCTGCAGGTTCAGGGACTGCGCTTCAAGGTCGGAGAGCGCGTCCGCGTGACGGCGACGAGCGCCACGACCCCGAAGTCGATCACCAGGGTCGTGCGCACGAGCGCCCGCGGAACGTTCTCGGCCAGGCTCGGTCACTGGAACCACTGCGCGGCGGTGGTCGTCAAGGCCAGCGGCGCGCGCGGGGACCGGGCGAGGCTGATGATCCAGCCGCCGCCGCCAATCGACGTGCCTTGCTGGGGGCTGTGAGGGTGATGTGATCGAGGGGCCGCGCGCGGCGGCCCCTCGATCGTTCACGTTGCTCAGTCGATCCTGAGCCGCCAGGCCCCGAGGCCGTGGGATGCCGCGTACAGCACCCGCTCGGCGGAGACCATGGTCAGGCCCGTCACCTCGACGTTCGGCATGCCCGGAGCCGCCAGCTCCCAGCTCGACGAGCCGGCTGGAAGCATCAGGACGCCGAAGTCACTCGACGCGTAGACGTCACCGGTGACCTCGTCGAGCGCGACGTCGGTCGCCGGCAGGTCGCCCCAGTTGTGCGAGCGGTCGACCCAGGTCGCCGTGCCCGAGGTCGGGTTGTACGTCACCTCGAACACATGACCGGGCGTCGCCGGGGTGTTCGCGTCGAAGCCGCTGTACGAGATCCAGGCGTGGTTCCCGTTGTTCGCGTCGACGTAGATCGAGCTCGGGTAGCGGTCCGGCGTGGTCGCGGTGTCGATCCGCGTCCAGCTGACCGCGCCGACGGGATCCGCGTCGACGTTCTTCGACACGAAGACCCGGCCGGTGCTCGTCGCCGCCCAGCCTGAGTTCGTGTCGGACGCGGTCCGCTCGACCGACGTCATCGTGCCCCCGGCGCGGGTGCCCCACCCCGCGGCCGTCAGCGGAGTCGGGCCGACCTCCGCCCAATCGCCGCACTGAACGGTGAAGTCGCCGGTCCACTCGTTGCAGTGCTGGTTCGCCTCGGCCAGCGTCATCGTGCCGAGCCCGAACGTCTTCGTGCGGTAGGCGGTCCGGTTCGTGCCCGCGAAGAGCGTGCCGGACACGCGCGGGTCGCTGATCACCGGCGCGTAGAACTCGGCGGCCCCGACCGGGTCGGAGATCCAGATCCAGTCGGCGAGGTTGCCGTTGTTGAAGTTCACGTCGGTGCTGACACCAGTGAAGTTGTGGAACCGGAACTCCGGCCTCGCGACGTCGAAGCCGGACTGGCCGCCGTCGCCGATCATCGTGTTCCGCCACTCCGTCTTGCTGCTGTAGTTCTCCCAGGTGCCGTTGTCCTGCGTCCCGCCCTGGACCTCGTTCACGTCGTGCGGGCTGACCGACAGGCTCTGGAACTGCAGCGTCGTCAGGCCGGAGTTGACGCTCTCGAGCTTCGACGGGATCGCCGACAGCATCTGGCGGCAGCGGATCAGGTTGTTCCCGCTGAGCCCGCGGGTTTCACACCAGGACGAGCGGTCGACGAGCGTGCCGCTCGAGCGCATCACGCCGCCGTCGTTAGTCTCGATGAACTCCAGCGGATTCGCCGGGTTCGTCACGATCGAGTGCTGGTCGGGATGCAGCGCGTTCGGGTGGACCGGGTCGGTCCCGTCCATCGTCATGTCCGTCGCACTTACCCCGGCGTCGGTCGAGAGGACGACGCCGCGCTTGTTGGCGACCGTCTGGCCGTACGAGTACGACCCGCCGAGGTAGACCATGTCCGGGTACCCCTTCGGCGTGTAGACGAAGAGGTCGTACCAGCACTGCGCGGTGCAGAGGTTGAACGTGCCCCAGCCGGGGTTCGCAGTGCTCGAGCTCGTCAGGTCGGCGAAGACCGGCGAGCCGGTGGCCACGTCGTCGCTACGGAAGAGCCGCGAGTACTGCCCGCCTGCCGCCGTGTGACCCTCGTGCACGTACATCCGGGTCTTGCCGTTCGGCAGCGTGTTCACGGCGATCGCCGGACGGGTCTGGATGATCGTGGAGTTCAGCGACGGCTTGATCTGCGCCCACGTGGCGCCGGCGTCGTTCGACCGCCAGACGCCCCTTGCATACGAAGCCGCGTAGAGGATGCTCGAGTTCGACGGGTCGAGCAGCAGCTGCCGCACGCCGCGCGGCGAACAGATGCCCGTGTTGTTGAACTCGGCGATCGAGCCCGTGCAGTCCGACGCGTTCACGGAGCCGTTGTGGATGAAGCTCCACGACGCCCCGCCGTTCGTCGACTTGTAGAGGCCCCACCTGGTGATTCCGGGCACCGGCCTCGTGACGCCGGTGCAGCAGGTCGAGCTCATGCCGCGCAGGGCGGTCGTCGTCGCCACGTAGAGCGTGTTCGGCTGGCCGGGCACGACCACGATCTGGCCGATGCCCTTGCCCTGGAACTCGGTCTGCCCGATCGCGGCGCTCCAGTGGGCACCGCCGTCGGTCGACTTGTAGAGCCCGGTGCCGGCGACGCAGCCGGAGCCGCAGATGTTCGCCTCACCGGTCCCGACGTAGACGGTGTTGCCGGTCGGGTCGTTCGGGTCGACCGTGACCGCGCCGGCGGCGTTGATCCCGAGCGGGCCGCCGAGGTACGTCCAGTGGGATTGGCCCTGGAGGACGTTGTTCGTGTACCAGACGCCGCCGCCCGCGGGCGTGATGTACGCCGGGCACTTGTTCGGCGTGCACTTCGGCCCGAGCGCGATCGACGTCGTGCGGCCACCGGCGACGTACGCGTTCGGCACGTAGAGGCCGGAGGTGCGCAGTGGCTCGAACGGGTAGAGCGCCTTGCTCGGGCCGACGCTCACCCACTCGCCCTTCTTGCCCTGGCCGCTGTGGAACGGACGGCTCCTCGACTCGTCGAACGCAGCCCGTGCGGCGTTCATCTGCGCGACCGAGATCGTCTCCTCCGGGTACGCGCGCTGCATGAACGCCTCTTCGGCCGCGGACGCCGGGCCCTCGTTCTCCATGTAGTCCGGCCTGGTCGCGGCGCGTGTCTCCAGGTGCCGCGCCAGTGCCGTCGGCTCCTCGCCGCGGATGATCCGGGCCGTCGGAGCTCCATCGCCTCCACGCGTCGCGGCGGCCACCAACGCCGCCACGGCTGCGAGGACCACGACGAGCAGCCCGACCAGCGCCGGACGAGTGCTTCGTGCTCGTGTCATCTCGCTCCCCCTGTGCTTGACGATCGGCGCGGTCGCCGGCGTCGGCACCAGAGATGCTCCTGCCCCGCGCGTCCGACGGCCGCTCCGAGCTAAGTGCAGGGAGGCTTATATGCCATCCTCGATCTGTATGTCAAGCACGCATCGATCTGCAGTTTGGGGGACGCGAGTGCACCGACGCATCACAGAGAGGGCCGCCGGGAGGCGGCCCTCTCGCGTCGGTTCAGGCTGCGGCGCTAGTGGTGGCCGCGGCCGTTGAGCTTCATGCGCCAGATGCCCTGCGAGTGCGTCGCTGCGTAGAGGACGCGCGCGCAGTGGCCTCCGCCCATGCACGTGGGCACGCGGTTGGACGGCTGGATCTCGAGGTGCATGACCTCGTAGCGAGGCATGCCCAGCGTCGTGTGCCAGCCACCGTGCCCGTCGTTCGATCCGCGAAGCACGCCGAAGTCCGTCGAGACGTACAGCGTGTGCGTCGCGTCGTCGCGCACGACGTCGGAGACCGGCAGGTCACCGTCGTCGAACGGCGTCGGGTAGGCGTTGGTGCCGCTCTCCACGTTGAGGTTCGTGAAGACGCCCGAGCCGGTCGCCGAGCCGTTCTCACGGACGTCGAAGACGTGGCCCGGAGTGGTCGGCGTCGCGGCGTTGTAGCCGGAGTACACCGCCCACGCGTGACCCGCGTCCGCCGGGTCGACGTAGATCCCGCTCGGGAACCGCGTCGGCGAGGTGGCGTTGTCGATCCGGTGCCACGTCACGGCCGCCGGGTCGCTCGCATTCACGTTGTGGGAGACGAAGATGCGGCCGGCCGAGGTGGCTGCCCACATCGTCCCGTGGTCGGCGCCGGAGCGGGCCATGAACGACATCGAGCCGCCGGTGCGGTCGGCGCCGTAGAAGGTGCCCGTCAGGTCGCCGGCCGTGTTCAGACCGGCGGGGCCGAGCGGCTGGTAGTCACCGCAGTGCGGGTCGTTGCCCGGGGTCACGAACTCCGGACAGTTCGCCTCATAGAAGGCGGTGTTCGGGGCCTTGTCCTGCGGAACCGCACCCGGGGTGCCGGCGCCGAACGCCCACGTGCGCCAGACGTGCGCACCGCCGTTGTAGATCGGGTGCGTGCCCGGCTCCGGGTTCGGATCGCCGATCTGCGGCCAGTAGAACGCAAACGGCTCGCCGCTGTTGACGAGCGGAGCCGTGGTGATCACCCAGCGCTCTGGGTCGCCGTTGCGGAAGTTCGAGTCGCCGAACCCGCCCGTGAACTCGTTTGCACGCCACGTCGGCTCGGTCGCGTCGTACACGGTATTGCCGCCGTCCCCGTACACGATCTGGTTGAACACGTTCTGGCTGCAGCCGTTGTTGTTCGACCAGGTGCCGTTGTCCTGGGTGCCGGCCATGACCTCGCACGAGAGCATGGGGTTGATCGACACGCCGATGAACTGCAGCGTGCTGCTGAGACGGTTGTCGATGTGGTCGAGCGCCGTCGGCACCCGCGAGAGCAGCCGCTTGCACGTCGTGTAGCTCCCGCTCGAGGGCGGCAGCGGGCCGCCGAGGCTCCGGTGTGGCTCGTCGCACTGCGACGAGATGTCGGTGAACGAGCCGCTCGTGCGGATCACGCCGCCGTCGCTGGACTCGATGATCTGCGTCGGGCTCCCCGGGTTGACGACGATCTCGTGCTGGTCGGGATGGATCCCGTTCGGGGCCATGACGCAGCCGTTGTCGAAGTACGGCGCGAACGCACACCACGGAGCCGGCGTGTCACGCGCGTCGTTCGTCAGGTCGGTGAAGGTCCGGAGGTCGGGTCGCGAGCCGTCCGGGTCGCCGGCCGTCGTCGAATACAAGACCGCGCGGCCGTTCGAGCGGCCGTTTCCGCAACCGACGCCCTTCGTGTCGCACGGCAGCTCGCCGTACTCGAACGAGCCGAGCACGTACACCGTGTCCGGCATGCCGGCCGGCGTGTAGACGTCCTCGTCGTACCAGCACTGACCGGTGCAGAAGTCGTCCGTGGCGAAGAACGGGCTCGACGTGGTCTTCGAGGTCAGGTTCTGCCAGCCGGTGTAGGTGGCCGGGAAGACGTTCGCCGGGTTCGGCTCGGTGTTCCCCGTCGCCTGCGAGGCCAGCAGCGAGGCCGCGGGCTGGTCGCCGACGTCCGTGCGCCAGAAGTTCGACGCGAGCGCGCCGGAGATGCCGCCACCGTTGGCGGTGCCGTCGGTCAGGTAGATGCGCGTGTGACCGCCCTTCGCGGTCAGCGCGAACATCGTCCGGTCGATCCCCGCGCCCTGGTTGAACTGCGGCGCGAAGACCTGCTGGAACGCCGTCGGCGCCGCACCGGCGTCACGCCTCCATGCGCCGGCGTCGAACGCCGCCGCGTAGACGACGTTCGGGTTCAGCGGGTCGAGGCCGACGTCGGTGACGCCGAAGCCGTTCGCGATGTTGCCGTTCCAGACCTCCGTGAAGGTCTGGCCGCCGTCGAACGACTCGTAGAGACCCGGCTCGTTCGCGCCGGGCTCGAGGCGGGTCGTCCCGCCGTTGCCGATCGTGTGCGAGAGGCCGCGAACGGCCTGCGCCGAGCCGACGATCATGTGCCGGCTGTCGCGCGGGTCGATCACGATCCCGTTGATGCCGCGGCCGAGGAACGCATCCTTGCCCGGCGTGACGCAGGCGTAGGTCGCGTTGCTGACGCAGCGACCGGGGATCTTGGTCCAGTGGTTCCCGCCGTCCTTCGACTTGTACAGGCCGACGCCCGCCTCACAGCCCGACGAGCAGCGGTTGCCCTCGCCCGTGCCGAGGATCAGGGTGTCGTGCTTCTTGTCGTTCGGGTCCAGCACGAGCTGGCCGACCGAGTTCTGCGCGAGATCCTCGGGAGCCACCTGCTTCCACACCGGGTCCGGCGCGATGACGTTGTCCGTGCGCCAGACGCCACCACCCGAGGTGCCCGCCCAGACGCGACACTTGTTCGCCTTGCACTTGGGGTCAGCGACGAGCGCCACCGTCCGGCTCGCCGTCACGTTGGTCGCGCCGCTGAAGGCCAGGACGCCAGGCTCCACGGCGTACTTCTTCGGGCCGTAGAGACGCCACTTGGCGGAGTCCCACTGGAACCCGCGGCCGTGGCTGCCGCGCAGGGACTTGCGCAGGCGCGCGTCCCGCTTGGCGATCTTCAGGAAGGTCGACTTCGCCCTGGCGACGATCGCCGGCGAGATCGTGTTCGCCGGATACGTGCGCGCCGCGGAGCGATACGCCTCGAAGCCCTGAGCGGGGCCTTCACCGGCAGTCCCTTCCTTGTTCAGCAGGCCGGCGCTTCCGGCGCCGAGCCGTAAGACCTTCGTTCCGCCGGACGAGCGTCCGGCCAGGAACACGAGGGTCAGGGCGACGGCCGCGGCCAAGAGGAACACCGTCCCCGACAGGACCGTCGTGCGCGTTCGTGTCATCACTCTCCCCTTCTGCGTTGACGACGTGCGCGCGGGAGCGACCCTCGCTCGAAGAACAGCCACCCCCGCGGGTGGTGCAGGGTGGCTTATATGCGAGCGTAGATCAGGCTGTCAAGAACAGAATTAGGGGCCGACCGCGGCGGCAGCGTCCACGAGCCCCGCGCCGTACGCGTCGCCGAACGCGATCGGGTGGGACTGGTCCACGTGACAGAAGCCCGTGGCGCACGGGGTCCCGTCGAGCGCGGGAGCCGTGTTCGTCGCGTCGTTCGGCCCCAGGTAGTTCACCGGCGAGCGGTCGGCGGTCTCGGCAAGCCGGCGCACGAGCTCGGCGGGCCGGCCGACAAGGTCGTGGTGAGACGAAAGAACGAGCGCCGCCACTCCCGCCGCATTGGGGGTCGACATCGACGTCCCCTGCAGCCAGCCGAAGCCGTCGCCGCGGGCGGTGAAGCACGCGGAATTGAAGATCGAGCCCGCGAAGGGATCGGTGCAGATCAGGCCGTGCTTGGCGAGAGCGCCGAACGACCCCCAGCCGCCGAAGAGCACGTTGCCCTCGCCGCCGTCGTAGCCGGGGATCTCGTAGCGCCGGGCGCCTCCCGGCGCGGCCAGGTCGACGCGCGAGCCGTAGTTCGAGTAGTAGGCGAGCTGGTCGCGCGCCCCGACGTGGTCCTGCCAGCGCAGCGGGACCGACGCGGGCGCGGCACCGATCGCCTTCGCCGTGGCGGAGACCATCGTCACGCCCGGGACGCCGGAGGGGACGACGAGCCAGCCGCGCAGGTCGTAGTCGGCGAGCGAGTCGCTGCCCGGCGAGGCGGTCGCGATGCCCTCGCTGCCGAGGGAGACGCGCCCGACGTCCTCGAGCTGCCGGCCGCCGACGCTCATCGAGACGCGGTCGACCCGCACGTGCTCGTTGCCGGCGGCGCCGAAGACCGCCACCCCGTTCGAGCGGCAGTAGTTCACCGCGTCGGTGAAGAGGAGGTAGTCGTCCGGCGTGAACGGGTCCGACGGATCCATGTAGCCCTCGATCGACATGTTCACGATGTCGATGCGCGGGTCGGAGCACGCTGCGACGAGGCCGGAGAGGATCCAGCTCGAGAGGCCGCCGAGGCCGGCCGCGAGCACCTTGTAGGAGCCGATCCGCACGCCGGGGGCGACGCCGTTCGAGGCGAAGCCGTTCAACGCGCCGGCGATGCGGCTCGCGACCCACGTGCCGTGGCCCTCGAAGTCGCCGTCGCGGCAGTCGCGCAAGCCCTTGCGGTCGATGACGCCCAGGCCGTAGAGCGCGATCAGGTCGGAGCACGGGATGAAGTTGCCGCCGATCGACCGGTCGACTACGCCCTTGAGCTCCTTGTGGTTCGCGTCGACGCCGGTGTCGAGCACGGCCACCGCGATCGAGCGGCTGCCGGTCGTGCGCTGCCAGGCCTGCTCGACGTCCATGCGGTCGTCGTCCCACTGGAAGAGGCCGTGCCAGGGATCGGCGACGCGGTCGTCGTGGTGGCCCGCGCCGGGACCGCCACCGCGGCCGCCGGCGAAATGCAGGTCCGCGCCGCGGTCGGCCGCGAGCAACGTGTCCGGGAAGAAGTTCGTGACGGAGCGGTTCGCGTCGATCCGTACGCCGAAGTCCGCGGAGCGAGGCACGACGGCGAGCGCGTCGATCGCGCTCAGGTCCGTGACCACGACGCCGCCTGCGGCCGTGACGGCGGCGTGCATCTGCGCCGGCGTCGTCTGCGGGGAGAACCGCACGACCGTGACACCGAAGGGGTTGCCGGCCGCGGAGGCCGAGCCCGCGAAGGCGCAGGCTGCGATGACAGCCGCAAGGAGGAGGGCGAGCCGCTTCACCGTGTTGCAGGTTTCGGCACGGAGCCTGGATTCCTGCATCCCCCTTCCGGAAGGCGAGGGGCCGCCCGTGAGGCGGCCCCTCGGTCACGGCACGTGCTCGCGCCGGTCGAGCTACTTGCTGTCGGGCGATGCCACGTAGACATCCTCCTCGACCGTCCCGCGAAGACCACGGGTGTCCGCCCAGGCGAGATACGGGTCGCCCTTCGTGTTCACGGTCACCCACATGTAGTCGCCGAGGAAGCCTGCCTCGAGCGGGTTGTTCGCCGGCACCAGGTTCGGCATCGACGAGGTCGTGATCCTTGTGTACTTGAACGACCGCGAGGACGAGACCGGGTTCTTGACCGTCGCCATCGTGATGTCGTTGCAGCCGGTCGACTCGCAGCCCCCGTAAGAGCGGTCGTAGTAGCCGATGTAGAGCTTCGATCCGTTCGGCGCGACCGCGCTCCACGGCATCCACTGCGCGCTCGGCCCGAACTCCGAGGCCGGCGTGACGTTGATCGTCGGCCCCCAGGTCACGCCGCCGTCCGTGGAGACCGCCATGAAGACGTCGTTGTCGCACGGCGGTGTCGCGGTGGCCGCCGATCCGAGCGGGTTACAGTTCGCCTGACCGTTGCGGAAGTCGGCCCAGATGCCGTACAGGTTGCCGCTGTTGTCGACGGAGATCGAGCCCTCGACGAAGTCGTCCATGCGGTAGCCGTTCGGCGGCAGGCACTGCCGCCCGGCGGGGCACGCCGTGGTCGGGTCAGGGCCGGTCGGCTGTGTGCCGATGTCGTCGCCGATCTTGTACGGGCCTTCCCAGCTTGCCGGGTTCGAGCAGTCGGCAGCGGCCGGGCACTTCACCATCAGGTGCTGGTTGACGCCGAGATTCGGCGTGTTCCCGTTGCCGAACGCGACGTAGACCGTGCCGTCGCGGCCGACGATCGGGTGCGAGCCCTGGTCCTGGTCACAGGCGTTCGGATCGGACTCGCCGCTGAACACGCCGCAGTACGCCGCGCTCGAGCCGCTGATCTCGATCCCGGGCGACCACGTTGCTCCGCCGTCGGTCGACTGGCTGAAGTAGATCGGGCTGTGAGCGCCCACGCCCGCGCCGGTAGCAGCGTCGAAGCGCGTCCACGTGGCGTAGACGTTGTCCGCCTTCGGACTGGAGGCCGTGGCGTCGGCGACGATGAACTCCTTGTCGTTGAAGACGTTCGGGTCGTTGTCGCTCGCCACGACACCGAGCGGGTCGTCGGAATACTCCTGGAAGGGGCCAGGAGCCGGCGAGTGGTAGAAGGCTCCGCCGATCCCCTTGTTCGACTTCGCGACGACGAACGCGCTCGCCGGTGAGGTGAGGTCGAACAGGACACCGGCGACGTAGGCGTTCCCCTTCGAGTCGAACGTCGCCGTCGGGTCACTGCAGGCGTCGAACGTGTGCCCGTCGCCGCCGACGAACTGGTAGAAGGGCGGGATCTGGTCTCCCCACGTGCGGCCGCCGTCGAACGACCAGTCGTAGCCGCAGTGGTTGAAGCCGACGCGAGAGTCGTTCTGGCCCGCGATCAGGTTCTTCTGGTTCGTCGGGTTGACGACGACGACTTCCTCCGCCTGACGGCGAAGCGAGCAGTCCTGGTTGGCCCGGACGTTCGAGCCGCTCTTGCCGCCGCCGTGGAAGGTGTTCTGGCAGCCCTGCGTGCCGGCGGTCGAAAGGCCGCCGACGTGGTGCGAGCCACGGGCGTGAGCGGCGCGACGCTCGAAGTAGCCGGTCGCACCCAGCGCCGCGTTGACGACGCCGCCGGAGACCGCCGCTCCGAACTTCCCGCGCGGGGCCTTCCCGGTCTCGACATCAACCGCGTGCTTGAGCACCTGGTTGCCGACGGGCTGGCTGGTCGCGCCGTGCGGACGAAGCGCCGCTCCCGCGATGCCGAAGGCGATCAGCGTCGCGGCAAGCAGCGCCCGAATCGTGATCTTCATCGCTCCCCCTTGTCGTTGGACCGCTGCAGTGCGGTCCGCGCCGGTCTTTCGGTGAGCACCCCCTTCGCGGCGTCCACGCGCGGACCGAATCAGGGCGGCACGATACTCGACACGATCGCACTCCGCCGGAGTCCTGAACCGCTGGCATACTGGGAGCGATGGGGAAGCTCGTGATCGCCGTCGCGGCGATCGTCGCCGCGGCGCTCTCGCTTACCCTCGTCGGTCTCGGCGCCGGCTCGAAGGGAGCAGCTTCACTGTCGCTCGTCCGCACGGCGCCGCTGAAGCTCGCGGGTCGGCACTTCCGCCCGCACGAGCGAGTCGGCCTGACGGTCTCGGTCGGCGGCAGGAAGCTTCGCAAGACGCTTACCGCGACGGGCTCCGGACGCTTCACCGCCGGCTTCGCTACAGGCGCCGGCCGTTGCGAGGCGGTCGCCGGGATCGCACTCGGCCGCGCAGGCAGCCACGCGGCGCTCAAGCGCGGGCCACTGCCCGCCTGCAAGCTCTCCTAGGTGCAAACGGCGAGGGGCCGCCGAAGCGGCCGGCCCCTCGTCAGGTGTGCGAAGCGCTACGGGAGCGTCAGCACCCAGGCGCTGCGACCGTGCGTGGCCGCGTACAGCTTCCGCGCGCCCGGGACGATCGTCAGCCCCGCGACCTCGACGTTCGGCAGGCCCTCGCCCGCCGCAACCCAGCTGCCGGCCCCATTGCCACCCGGCAGCATCATTGCGCCGAAGTCCGTCGACGCGTAGAGATCGCCCGTGACGTCGTCGCGGACGAGGTCGGTCGTCGGCAGGTCGCCCATCGGGCCCGTGCCGCCGTCGAGGTTCGTCCACGTCGCCGTCCCGGCGACCGGGTTGTACCGCACCTCGAAGGCGTGGCCCGGGGTCGTGGGCGTGTTCGCGTTGTACCCGGAGTACGAGATCCAGGCGTGGTTCGCGTCGGCCGGATCCACGTAGATCGACGAGACGAACCGGTTCGGGTCGTTCGCCGCGAGCGTGTCGATCCGCGTCCACGTGACCGAGCCGGCCGCCGCATCGCCGTTCTTCGAGACGAAGACGCGGCCGGTGCCCGTCGCGGCCCAGATCGTGCCCGTGTCCGAGCCCCGCTCGATCGCCGCGACGAACGTGCCGGAACGGTCAGCGCCGCCGTAGAGCGCGTCGTTCGCGGTGAGCTGGGTGTGGCCCGCAGGCCCGATCGGCGTGAAGTCGCCGCACGCCACCGTGTTGGACGGCGTCGTGAACTCGGAGCAATTGGCCTCGAGGAACGTCGGGTCGCCGCCCCAGTCCTGGGTGCGCCAGACGCTGAACGAGCCCTGGTAGATGCTTCCGGCGTTGGCCGGGTTCGGATCCGCCGTCACCGGTGCGTAGAAGTACGAGCCTTCCGGGCTGTTGACGATGTCGCCCGTGATGACGACCCACTTCGACGGGTCGCCGCCGCGGAAGTTCGCGTCGTTCGCCTGGCCGGTGAACGTGTTGAAGCGGACGTCGGGGTTCGCGGCGTTGAAGCCAGACTGGCCGCCGTCGCCCCAGATGATCATGTTCCAGTTGACGCCCGAGTGGCCGTTGGGCTCCCAGGTGCCGTTGTCCTGCGTGCCGCCCATCAGGTCCTTCGCGTCGTTCGGGTTGACCGACAGGCTCTGGAACTGGAGCGTCGATAGACCCTTGTTCAGGCTGTGGATCTCGCTCGGCACGGACGAGAGCAGTTGCTGGCAGATCGCCAGGTTCGGTGCCGTCAGGTTCCGCGCCGCGCACTGCGACGAGACGTCGGCGAACTGGCCGCTCGTGCGGACGAGCCCGCCGTCGGAGCCGAAGAAGCCGATGTCCGGATTCGACGGGACGACCGCGAACGCGTGCGAGTCGGGGTGCATCCCGTTCGGCCGCGAGTCGGAGGTCGCGTCGCGCGTGAGGTCGGTGAAGTTCGCCCCGGCGTCGTGCGACACGATGACCGCGCGGCCGTTGGTGCGGCCGGCCAGGTTCTGGTCGATCGCCCACGTGCCGGCGTTCGAGTAGTCGTACGAGCCGCCGAGGTAGACGGTGTCCGGCTGCCCAGGAGGCGTGTAGACGACGTTGTCGTACCAGCACTGTGCGGTGCAGTAAGCAGAGCTCTGCGCCGTCGTGATGTTCTGGAACGCTGGTACGCCGGTTGCGACATCGTCGCTGCGGTAGAGGCGCGAGGCGAAGGTGCCGTTGTCGCCGGCGCCGATGTACATCCGCGTCTTCCCGTTCGGCAGCGCCGCGACGTCGATGGTGTCGCGCTCGATGAACGCAGCGGTCGGGTTCACCGGAGCGAAGATCTGGGTCCAGTTCGCTCCACCGTCGTTCGACCGGAAGACGCCCTGGCCGAACTGTGACGCGTAGACGATGTTGTGGGCAGTCGGATCGAGCTTCACGTTGACCGCGCCACGCGCAACGAACGGGAGGCCGGACGTCGCGCTGTTCAGCAGCGTGAACGTCGCACCCCCGTCGGTGCTCTTGTAGACCCCGCGGGCGGGCAGCGGCGTCGGCGGAGCCGCGTCGCAGCCGTTGAGGACCGAGCACACGCCGCGGATCGCGCTGGCGGAGCTCACGTAGATGACGTTCGAGTTCGTCGGGTCGACCGTGATCTCGCTGATCGCGCGGTCCTTGAACGCGTCCCCGGTGTAGACGCCGGAGATCGTCGTCGACGTGATCGCCGCGACATGCGTCCACGTGTCGCCGCCGTCCGTTGACTTGAACAGGCCGGAGCCCGTCTCGCTGTCCGCGGAGGCGTTCGGCTCGCCGGTACCGGCGTAGAGCGCGCCGCTCGACGCATCGTAGGTGAGCGCGCCGATCGCGTTCGTCGGCAGGCCGCCCGAGACGAACGTCCACGACGGCGTGCCCGCCATCCCGTTCGTCGTCCGCCACACGCCGCCGCCGGCCGCGCCGACCCACAGCCGGCACTTCGACTGCGAGCACGACGGGTCGAGCGCGAGCGCGGTGATGCGCCCGGACGTCGTGTAGTCAGCGCCGGAGAAGACGAGCAGCCCCGGCATGTTCGAGTGGCTCGGGCCGATCATCGCCCACTGGCCCGGCTTGTTCTTGCCCTGGCCGATCCCGCGGTTGTCGACGGCCTTCCACGCGCTCTGCGCGTTGACGCTCAGCTGGATCGGGATGTCGTTCGCGGGATAGGCCCGCTGGGCGAACGACTCCTCGGCGGCCTGCAGCGCCGCCGGTCCCGCCTCGACGGCGGCCGTGTTCTGCTTGGAGCTCGCGTCCGGATCGGCCGCCTTCTTCAGCGGCGCAGCCGAGCGCGTGCCGTGCGAGCCGGTCGAGCCAACGGCGAGCAGCAAGGCCGTCCCCGCCAAGACCAGCAACGCAAAGACACCAAGCGCGATTCGCGCTCTCTTCATGTCTATCGATCTCCTCCCCTTTGGGCGGCCCCGGCCGCCAGTACGTGGCGCGAGCGTACGACCTTCGGCGAGTTAAAGCAAGCTATATCGAGTCGCGAAGACCGGGCTACACAGAAGCGAAGGGGCCGCGCCAGGCGGCCCCTTCGATCCGAGCTTCGGAAGGCGCTAGTGCCTGCCGATCCTGCCCGGGCCGGTCCTGGCCTTCCCGTTCGGAAGGTTGTGGCTGGCCGTGAAGATGTCCTCGTCGTGAACAACGCCGTTCGCGGGCGAGAACGAGTCCGCGTTGCGGGTGTCCGACCAGATCGGGTGGGCTTCCACGCCCTTCGAGATGGTCAGTCCGCTGTAGTCGCCGTTGAAGCCGGCCTGGGCCCCCGTCTGGGGCTTCGAAGACCGGCGAGAGGACGTCGAAGTCGTACGGCGTGCTGTTGCCGACGCCGCCGGCGAGCACGTAGTCCGACTTCGCCTCTTGCACTCCCGGCATGCCGGGTGAGAACCCGCCGGCCGGTGGGGTGTTCTCGTGGGGAACACGCTCGCTCCGGTAGTAGCTCACGCCGATCCGGTCGCCCGTCTTCGGGCTCTGGTCGACCGCCGGCATGTAATGGTCGAGCCCGGTGTCCGGGTTGACCGTGCCGGCCTCCGTCCAGTGCAGGCCGCCGTCGTTCGAGATCGACAGCTCGATGTCGTACTCGCCGTTGCGGTAGTCCCGCCAGACGGCCTGGAGGTGGTTGTTCTGCGAGTTGTCCTTCGTGATCCGCGGGAAGTCGTTGGTGCGGATCCACGGCCCTGGCACGCACTCCTCGGGGCCGCGGCCGAAGTCGCAGAGCGGCTCACCGGCGAGGATGTCGTCGCCCACCTTCACGGGCGCCGCGCAGTTCAGGTGCGCGGTCCCGGCGGACGAGCTGCCGGTCGGCATGCAATGCACGCCGAGCTGCTGGCCGTTGGGGTTGCCCGCCGGGGTGTTGCCGTTGTTGAAGATCACTTCGAGGCTGCCGTCCGGCAGCGCGACGGGGTTCGAGCCCTGGTCGAAGTTGCACTTGTGCGGATCAAGGCCCGGCGTGAAGACGTTGCCGAAGAAGCACAGCGTCGGGCTCACGCCGCTGATCTCCTCGGGCGTCGACCACGTCAGCCCGTGGTCGGTCGACATCGAGCCGTAGATCGGGGACTCCGAGAAGGTCCCGGCCGGCTGGTTGAACTTGAACACCGTCCAGGTCACGTAGACGTTGTCGCGGTCCGGGCTCGAGCCGTACCGGTCGGCCGCGATCATGTTCTTGTCGTGGACGACGACGAAGCTGTTGTCCTCGACGGGAAGGAACTGCTTCGTCGGCGTCGCGGCGATCGAGCTCGGCACGTTGAAGTAGTACGAGCCGTTTGCTCCACGCGGCGACTGCGTGACAAACAGCCCGCTCGCGTTCGAGAAGACGTCGAAGATCACGCAGCTGAAGTACGCGCGGCCACGCGAGTCGACCGCAGAGGCCGGGTCGATCGCCGCGTCGTAGGTGTGGTGCGTGCCGACGTCGCCGGCGATGGTGTTGTCGTTCGGGTTCAGGGCGCTCGGGCCGTCGAACTCGGGAGCGTTCTCGTGCTGGCGGAACGGCGGGAGCATGTCGCCCCAGTTGTGCCCTCCGTCGGTCGAGAAGTCGATCCCGCACTGGTTGTAGCCGACCCGGCTGTCGTTCTGGCCGCCGACCAGGTTCGACGGATCGGCCGGGTTGTAGGTGATGTCCTCCTCGGCCTGGCGGCCGAACGAGCAGTCCTGGTTCACCCGCTGGTTTCCGTCGGTGTTCCGCTTCGTGCAGCCGAGCGTCTGCTTCGCCCCACCGATGTCCGCGAAGTCCACGTTGGGAATCGCCGCGGATGCGTCGGCATCGGCGAGCCGCTCGTCTTGTCTCTCAACGTCCATTGCGTCCCGCGCCGTCTGCACGGTCGAAGCGGACAGGAACGGCAGCGGGCGCTTAACCGTCCGGCCGTCCTACGTCGTGGTCGTGAGCACCGGCCGGCGGAGCTTCCCTTGTGCGGCCCGCATCAGGACCTGTCCGTGTTGACCCCCGCTCTGGGCTGCGGCTCCGCCAAGCGCGGTGACGAGCAGAGCCAGGGACAACACGGCGAGCGGGATACCCAGGTCACCTCTCACGTGGTTCCCCTTCCCCCTCGCAATTGGTGCCTGCGCCGCGCCGGAGGCTAGCGGCCGGGGTGATTTCGTGCGCCGGTCCCCGAGGAGGGGTCAGCCGCCGTGTGGTTTG
>CAVRBT010000016.1:0-46558 GCA_963719275.1 uncultured Actinomycetes bacterium
TAAGACAGCAGGCGAGACTTAGATGCCCGCCAAGGACCATCGGCGGGTATCTCCCAGTCGATCCGCAGGAACGTGCGCTACCCGCCGGTCACGCGAGCGGCAGCAAGGCCGGTACCTCGAAGCGCGAACGGTCAGACGAGGTTGTGCTCGATGCGTTCATGGCCCTCGGCGAAACGTGTGAGCGAGAGCGGCTCAAGGTCGAATGTCGTTTCGAAGCCGAGTGCGAGTTCGGCGAGGTGCTCACCGATCACCGGTGCCTGCTGGAAACCGTGTCCCGAGAAGCCGGTGGCAAAGAAGAGTCCCGACGGCAAGTCGGCCGCCGCGTTGTGGTCTGGGCTCATCTCGTAGTAGCCCCACCAGCTTGAACGGACACCGATCGTCTCGAGGCTCGGGACGCGTCGCACCGCGATCGGAGCGAGTTCCTCGAGTGATTGCTCGCGACCGCCGAGCGCAAGCGCCCCGCCCTCGCGGTGGACGTGGAAGCCGGTGGCGAAGTCGATCGTCAGCGGAAGTCGGGCCGGGAAGTCGGGAGCATCCTCCGTGAAGAACATCCAGCGCCGTTCCGGCTCGACCGGCAGGTCAACTCCGGCCGTTGCGGCGAGCTCGCGTGACCAGATCCCGGCCGTACCGATCACGCGCTCGGTGCGTATCGCCCCGCCCGGCGTTTCGACGCCGACGACGCCGTCGTCGCGGACGACGATCCGCGTGACGGGGCGCGATTGCTCAACGTGCGCGCCGCGCTCGACAGCCCGTCGCGCGTATGCCTGCACGACCGGCTCGGGAGTGACGTAGCCGGCCACCGGACAGAAGGCGGCTGCGAGTACGTCGTCGACGGCAAGTTGGGCACGAGCTCGTGTGCCTCGTCAGGTTCGAGCATCCGCGAGGCGATGCCGTATCGGTTTTGGAGCTCGATCGCCGCCTCGAACCGCGCGACGTCGGCGGCTTCCGTGAGCAGAAACAGGTAGCCCCACAGGAGCAGGTCGAGAGCTTCTCCGACCTTCGTCTCGAAGCGCTGCAGCCTGTGGATCGACTCGAGACCAATTCGGATGTTGAGCTCATCGGAGAAGAGCGTGCGGACGCCGCCGGCGCAGTGGCCGGTCGAACCGGAACCGAGCGTGTCGCGCTCCAGCAGCACCGGCCGCTCGCAGCCGCGTTCGGCGAGGTAGTACAGGGCAGCTGTGCCAACGATCCCGCCGCCTACGACCACGGCGTCGCTTCGCTCCTGCAGCATCGACCGAGGCTAGCGGCCCCGCCGAGGCACTGGGGGCAGCACAGGCGGCTCATCATTTTCATCTGCTCTTGGAGCATTGGGAGGGGGCCTTCTCGTCTCCGAGTCCTACGCCACGCTGGAGAAGAACGGTGCCTGATCCCGCTCCCCGCTTTGCGTCCCAGCCCGGCGAGATGACGAAGCCGCTCTCACCGGAGTCGCCCTATTTCTGTTCTTGCGTTCGCGCGCCCGGATCTCGGCCGGGTTGAGCTCAGATCTTGCACGGAGCTTGCGAGCGTGGCATGTGCGGCGGGCCGGGGTCATCCTTTCGAGCCTGCGATCCGATACAGGTGGGCAAATGAACAAGCGCGGAAACCCGAAAAGCCTTGTTGCCGCCCACCCGGGCAACCTCAACGCCGTCAAGCAGGGCATTCACTCTCCCCGCCTGATTGAGGCACGAGCGGCTGAGATCGCGAGCGAACTCACCGAGTCGTTCGAGTTCTCGCCTACCGAGCGGCTGGCGGTGCACGAGGCTGCCCGCTGCATCGCGATCCTCGAGGCGATCGATCGTGATCTCGATCAGCGCGGGCTCGTCGACAAGCACGGTCAACCCCGCTACCTGCTTAACCACCGCTCCCGAACCTCGCGCCAGCTCGAGCAATGGCTGGAGAAGGTCCAAGCGGCGATCGAGCGCAGGGCGACGAGCGAGCAAGCGCCGTCACAAGCCGACTTTCCCGACTACGTGCGCGCGTTACAGCGGATCGCGCTCGGTCGCGACGCGTCCGCAACCGCACGCGACCGACTGGCTGCGCTCAAGGAGCTGCTCGCGCTTGGTCCCCGCGGCACGACCAGCTATCTCGAGCGACCGGTGCAGTCTGAGCTGAGCAGAGCGTGAGTACGCGATCCGCGAGGCGGCGCAAAAGCGGAGCCTCGCGCAACGAGAGCGCGAGCTCGGCATCGGCTAGGACGGTGCCGGAGGCTGTGACTTCCTGAGTAGGTCGTTGTCGTACGCGAGCTTGAGGATCGCCGGGTCGATTAGGTTCGTTACGTTCTCGAGGGTGCGCAAATCGGTGGCATCAATCACAGCCTGCACCCCTCCCCCGTCGGCGACGACCCTGGCGGCGATGTCGTCGTTCTGGCTGTGCAAGTCGGCCCGCGTGAGCGGCTGGCGCGCGTCGCGCTCGTCAAGCCACGCCTCGTAGTCTGAGCGAAAGCGACGTGGGCGGGATGTGATCTCGCGCTCGGCCGCCTTGGCGCCTCGCGCCTGCCGGCGCTCTCGCGCGGCCTGCTCTCTGGCCTTACGGCGCACCTCTTTTTCCGCCCGCCGGTCGGCCGCTTGGCGATCGGCGATCGCTCGCTGCTCGGCCCGCAGCTGCATCTCGGCCTGTTTGATCTCTCTAGCGACCTCTGGTCGCTCGAAGTAATCAAGGAGCGTCGTGTGGGCGACGCCGTAGTCAGAGCCCAGCGACCGCAACGATTCGCCGGCCGCTCGGCGGCGAATGAGGTCCGCGTCGGGAACGAGCTTCCGCAGTCGACGTTGACGCTTCACCTCCGGATTCTAGCCCCGTCCTATAAACACACCGCGAACACACCAGCCCCGAACGGCCGAAAACCGGCCCGATGATGCGCATCTGGAAGGGAAACGGCGAAGAAGCGTCCTTCAAGCATGGAAGACCGGTCGACATTGCCACTCGATGGCCCGGACGAAAGCGGCTCCCAGAACCGGCGAAACGGCGTTTTTTCATTTCGTAAAACGTCTGAATTGCAGGACTTTTAATCCCAAGGTCGGAGGTTCGAATCCTCTCCGGCCTGCGCTGTGCGGTGCGCGCGGGCGGTAAGCGGGCCGGGCGCGGGGAACGAACATCCGTGGCGCCTCGGGCGTTTGAGCCGCAAACTGTGCCCGGCCCGCACGAACGAACCTACCGCCGAAGCGCGGCGACTGGCCGAAACGGGCAGCTGTCGCCCCTGCGCGGGATGCGTCACACCCGCGAGACCTTCTCGCCAGGGCCTCGTATCCTGTGTCCGATAGTCGGCGCATGATGGGCTCGTGGTCGAGACGGGCATGGCGAAGGCGCAAGAGGCCGAAGAGCCCGACGTGCCCGTCCCGCAGACATCCCTCCTCATGGCGACAGCAATCGCCGGAGGGCTCATCGGTGTGGCGGTCGTCCTCGTTTGGGAGCCCTACTGGAAGGATTTTCAGAAGAGCCTTGCGAACTCCGGTCCGTTCGTGCTCTGGGTCGCGTTAACCGTGGCGCAGGCGATGCTCTGGGCCGCCGCCCTTCCGTCGCTCGTCGTGATCCTGCTCCGTCACTGGCGACGCCGTCGGCCGGACTCGGTGAGGCGAGAGGTCGTACCCTCGGCCGTTGTCTTCGTCCTGGCGTTAGCCGCATTCGCCGTTATCCCTCATTTCACCCGCACGCTTCATACGGTGCCGGACGACCTAATTCCGGGCGTGGCGTACAGGATCGGCGTGCTGACCGCGCTCGGCGGGCTCGTCGCGCTCGCCGCAGCGATCTCGATTTGGCTGATTCGCGGGCGCGTCGAGGCGCTCGAGGCCGGACGGAAGCTGACGAGCGGCGAGCTGCGAACGTATCTCGGGCTTCGCTCCGACCTCGAACGGCTGCTGGGATTTCTCGGTGCAGTGATCGGCTTGGGCGTGCTCACAGTGGCAGCGCTTCGGCAGGTGGTCGTACAGGAGTACGACAAATTCCGGCTCGTGAAAGACCCGCCCGTAAAATTCCCGCCCGAGGTCCTGATTCTCTACGGCGTCGTCCTCACGCTCATTGTCGCGCTCGTTTACCTGCCGACCTGGGCAACGATGCAGCGGACCGGGTCGATGATGCGGGACGGCGTCGCACCCCTCCCCGAACCGACGAGCGACCAGCTCGAGGCTCAGCTCCAGAAGCGTGCCGCTCTCGACGACCTGCTTGGCCTGCGAGTCTCCGCCAGCGCCAGCTTCAAGGCGGGCGTCGCGATCCTCTCGCCGCTGCTCGCGAGTCTAACCTCGCTATTGCCGAAACTCGGCGGATAGCGACATCCGGCGGCTGACCGGGCGTGTCGAGCTCGCCGACGGCCGCGCACGCATCGTCCGCGACGCCTTTCTTCGCAGCGGTTCGCACCTCCACACGCGCGCGCTTCGGCTCAGCGTGGCTCCTGTGGCGTCAGAGCCACACCCGGATCGCTCAATGGGGCGTGTCGTCGTGCGCGGCTCCACCTCCCAGTGGACGCAATCCGAGTAATGGCACCCTTCAGGCGTGCAGTAAGTCAGTTGTCCGCAGGCACGAGGACCGTTCCCGGGTCGATGGGCACCGAGGCGAACTCCTTAAAGAATGTTGCGTCGGGCGCCAGGTTGGCACTGTCCTCCGGCTCAACGAAGAGGTGGAAATCCCGATGGCGGAGGTAGCGGCCCCGGAAGTTGAACGACTCAAACGAGATCCCGTTCGGATCGGCCAGCCCCGGCACGAGAAAAAACGTCGAGTCCTTCGCGAAGAGCTGGTCGTTCGGGCCAGTCGACCCCTCAAGCCGCAGCCGGAAGTCTCGATGCCGTAGGAACAGCTTCGGAAAGTTCTTAGAGCGCAAGGCCACCTGACCCTGCTGCCCTCGCGATACCAGAGCGAACAAGAAATCCTCCGCCGGCCCTTCCTTCCTCGTCAGCTCGCCGAGGAAGTTCCGGTGCCGTATGAAGTGATCACGGAAATTGAGCGACCGGAATTCCACAACGTCCATCCGAGCCTCCACTCAGCGGGTCGCAGCCGAACCGATTCGGGCGACCACCTCACTGTCGATCCTCGCAGGAGAATACGCACACCGCAACTATCGGTCTCTCGGCTCGGTCGGGTGCAATATAGGCGTTCGGGTGTCAAAAAAAGCGTGTTCCGTATGCAAACTGGCGGGTTCAGCCCCTGGGCCTCCTCGCTCGATGCCGCCAAGATCGACCTAGAGCTCGAGGCTCCCCTCGGGCACTGCGGCGCGCTGCTGCCGCCGCAAAGGAGGCAGCGCGGGCGGCTGGGGACTGGCGTACCTTCAGCCGGCTGCGCGCCGCAGCGGCTCAACCTGCGCGTGGAGCGGCGCGCCGAGCTAGGCGCGGCCGCGTTGGATGCCGAATAGAGCCTTACTCGTCAGAGTCGCTTACGACTGGCTGCTCGTCGGGATCCGCTCCGGCGACGTCAACGTGATCGCTCAGTGGCTCGCCCAACCCCAGGTCCAGGTCCTCGATCTCGCTCAGGATCGGTTCCTCGCCCTCGCCGCTGCCGGCTCTCGCGTACAGTCCGAGAGCGGTTCTAGTCCGCGGCCCGACGACCCCATCGGTATTAAGCCCGTGTTGCCACTGGAAGTGAACTACGCTGGCCTCAGTCGCACGCCCAAAGATGCCGTCGAGCTGCGACTCGAGCATCGTGTATCCGCGTTTGACGAGTATCCCCTGAAGCACCTTGACGTCCTCGCCGGTGTCGTCGCGGGCCAAGTCTCGGATCACCGCTTCGTCGGTCGCGTCGGGATTCATCGCCTCCATCCTTAGCTTCCACCACCGGGATGGAGTACCGAATTGATTTCAGCTTGCCCGGATCCCAATGATCGTTGCCAGGCACGTGTTGATGGCCACAGTGGCCCTTGTAGTCCTTGAAGACTTGGCTGCTCGGCATATGCGAGACATTGCCCACAAATGTCACACCGGCGCTTCGCGGCACTGCGAAGTTAGCCTCAATCCAGCGGGCTAGCTTTGCGATCCGCGTGTAACGCAAGGGGGGCCAGGTCTGGCTCTCCGCGGCGAAACCGATCAGTTCCACTTGGATGGCATTCCAGAAGTTCGGCCCGCCGGCCTTCAGCGCACGCGCCGCTCGGTCGAGTGGGATGTGCTGCCACAGCCGACCATTGGCTGGATCCAGCGTGAAGTGAGGCGCTGAGCCTCCGTAGTTGGGCAGGCTGCTGCCCTCTGTCGTATGCCAGACAATCTTGTGCCCTCCACCCTGGAAGCCCCCGGCGTTGATGTGGATCCTGCGAACCGCCTGAGGATGCCACCGGGCGCCCATTGGTTCCTCCCTTTAGCCAGCGAGCTCCGCGCAAACTTCGCGCAAACGTCGCACCACATCGGGATCCTCCCACTTAGTGGCAGATGTGTCAAATATCAAAAAGCCTTTTAAGGCGCGCGCAGAATCTGACTCGGAGCGGCTTGAGCAGCTGCTCGCGGCGTGGGTGTCCGCCCCAGCCACCGTCCGCTTCGGCCATCTCGACGGAACCGCCCGCTGACGTAAGCTCGGCGGCGGGTCGGGCCGCGTTGCAGCACCCGGCGCGCGAGGGCGTTCGGCTCGCCGCTCGGCCCTGTACGTGCAGAGTGTCTAGCCGCCCGGCGTCCGACCTGGGCGCGGTCGAGGCGCTCGCCGCTTCGCTTTCCGGTTCGCGCGTGCGAGCGCTATCTGCTTGCGAAGCCGGCGGATGCTCCACGTCGACTCGAGGATGGCTTCGCGCGCCTGGCGACTGAAGTTGCCGAGGGACGTGTCTGCCTGCTTAGAGTCCGCCGAGCGGCGCTCGTCCTCGCTCTCCTGCTTCTCCGGAGATTCTTGGGGGCCGAGGCTCAGACTCATTTCGACCATCGACAAGGAGAGGTACGCGGCCGACCCGCTCGCATGGGGCGGGGTGTGCGCGCCAAAGAGGAGCGCGATCCTCGGCGAGCGGTGCTTCAGGGCGTCGCACGCTGCTCGAGCGGCCGCGTCGGCCGCCGCGCGCTCGTCGCGCCACTCCTTCGGAAGCGGCTCGAGAATGTCTTCACTTAGGAAGGATTCGGCGGATCGGAGATTGATCTCGGCGTCCCGTAGCGCCTCTCGAGCCGTGGTGTAGGCGGAGACGAAATCGTCGGCTGCCTCGAGCATCCTCGTGCGGAGCTCGGCGGCGCGCTCGTGCCTCATTCGAAGGAGGAGCGTTGCAAGCCCTCCAACGAATCCGAGAAGTGCAGCAACCCAGACGGACATTTACGGCAGGCTCATGAGGCAGGCATCCGGAGGTTTCGATCAGCCGAGCAACAGCTCGACGAGGGCAAGGCGGAGCGCTTCGCCATGCACCCGCGGCAGTCAGGAGAACCCGCGTCGAACAGCGCGAATCTGCCCCCCGTTCCGTTCGAGGGCAACAGGCTGAGCGAGGGGCTCTTGCGCTCGCAGCGGACTTCTGCGCCTGACGCATCCGAATCGCGAGCGACGAGGAGCCGCGCTACAAGGCATCGACCTGTTGCCGGAGCCTCGCTACGTCGTCCCTGATCGTCGGAAGGTGCGATTCATCCTCGTCGAGGACGGCGCCGAAGGCCGCCTTGCACCAGCGCTGGTAGTCGGGATGCTCGGACCCGGGGATGACGTTGTCGTCTGGCGTTCGTCTTGTCAGCAGGAGCCGTACGAGGCTCTCGGCTGCGTCGAGTCGACCCCATAGGTAGTCGTTCTCGCGCGCTTCGCGCGAGAAGAACGCGTACGCGTGGCCCAGTTGCGCGCCGAGCACCTTCGTCTGACCCCGCGTGGCCCGGAGCTTCGTCGAGTCGAGCGGACTGATCCGGACGATGCGTACGGCGTCGCGCTCGCTGAGCTCCGTGTACGCCTGAAGCGGGTAGAGCAGCGCGTCCCATATCGGAAAGCCCAGGTAGCGGATGAGCAGGTCGCGACGGATTTTCTTCGTTGCGGCGCCTTCCGGCCACTTGGACGCGAGCTCGAGCAGGTCGCCGTACAGGTCGGGCGTGAAGTTCTTCAGCTCCCCCGCGAGGAACGTCCGGAGCGCGTCGTTCAGGTTGTCCAGCTCGTCCCCGTGCTGATCGAGAAAGTCGTCAGTATCGAACCCGTGCCGCTCCAGGTGCTTCTGCACGCGTTCCTCGCCAAAGCAGGTGCGGACTCCGCCGAGCACCTCGCCTGCGAATCCCCTGCCCGAGATGAGCCATTCAAGTTTGGCGACCGCGACGCTCAGCCGTTCCTTGACGGCGTCGAGCTGCTGCCGCGTGGGGCTGCCCGGCGTACCGAGGCTGCGGTAAAGCCAGCTGACGCCTGCGATCACGAACTGGAGCCGCCGCGCGGCGTAGGCGAGGTCGAAGTCGCGAACGAACTTAAGTTGCTCCGAGGTCGTTGGCTGCTCGTGCTGGAAGAGCTGGCGCCGGCGCGCCCATCCGCGGACGGCGGCCCGCGCGAGGAACGCTTGGTTCGACGTATCGGTGTAGTTGCACGTGAGGCAGGCCGCGTCGGCGAAGGCGTCGATCGCCGAGGAGATCTTCAGGCGGACTAGATCGGTACGCGGGCTCCGTCAGTGTCTTCGAGGCCGTGTGAATGCGGTCGCTCACTTCCTTCAGCCCCGCGTCGTCCAGCGCCGGCGCGTCCTCGAAATCGCCGACGAGCTTGAGCACCTGCTCTTCGACCGGAGTCCAGTTGGCTTCGATCGTGTCGCGCACGGTGCGGACGTACTCGTTTCGCTTGAGCAGATCGTGCAACTCGTCGAGGATCGGCTCGCTCCGCGGGAGGCCTGTCAGTCCGGCCAGTGCAGCGGCAATCAGGTTCGGGGCCGGCGTTCCTCCTCCGGCGTAATGGCGGGCTTCGGTCCGGCTCGAGGAAGACGAGGTAGCGGTCGACCTCGCTCGCCGCTGGCCGCTGCCTGATCGCGCCCAGCACCGGACCGAATGGCTTGTTGTCGAGGATGCCACCGTCCATGAGCTGCGCCCAACCGGGCTTGGCTTCCGCCAGCACATAGGCGCGGAAGAACCGCTCAAGGCCTTGTGAACTCGTTGCGCCCTTGAGTACGCCGGGAAACGTGCCGACATGAACTGGCTGGAACCCGGCCGGCAAACTCGACGTCGCGCGCGTGGCGAGCGCAAGCGCTCCGTTCTCCTTTGCGCTGAAGTCGTTGCTCTGGTCGGAGCGGTAGCGGAACTCGAGCAGGTGCCGATGCTGCCGTTCGGAGACGATCCGCGGGTCGGCGATGGGAAGCCGGCGCGGGTAGCCGGAGTAATCGGTGACCGTGACGAACAACTCGAGGAGATGCCTGTCCGGCACGAGCGATGCAGCCCGAGCGGCTTGCGCGTCCTCTCCGGGCTCCATGCCGCCGAGCGCCTCGTAGATCCGCCTAGACATCTCGTCTCCGTCGAGCAACGGTTGCGCGTAGACGTGGAGCGCCGCCACGAGAAGCTTCTCCCGCGCCTCGTCGTTCGGCACAGCGTTCTTGCCGCCGAGGGGAACCAGCTTCGCGAGGCGTTCCTGAACCCACCCGCCGAAACCTTTCGGCTCGTTGATGATCCGGCCGAGGTCGCCGTGGTCGAACCAGAGGTCGCGCAGCGAGTCCTGGTTTAGGTCGTGCGCGAGCGCCTTGGCCAGAAAGATGCCGTTGATCCCGCCTGCCGACGAGCCAGCAATCGCGTCGACCACGATCCGCGTATGAACGTCGCGCTCCTTGCGCAATGACTGCAGCAGCCCGCGATAGGCGTGCTCGCTTTTCGCGTCCTCGTCTGACGGCTGGCTGCGCTCTTCGAGCGCCGACGCGCGAACAGCGCGGTGGATCTCCTTCGTGATCCCGTGCATGTAGATGGCGAGCGATACACCGCCGTAGCAGACGAGGCCCAGCCGCAACTCCTTGACATCTCCTGCTGGCGCCCCGACCGTCAACGGCGCGGTAGTCGGATCGTCCGAAGAGTTGGGCTCCGGCCGTGGTAGGACGGGCCTGGTCATCGCCGGGCGACGGGCGATGGTGGCTTCTGCTCGCGGACGGCCGCGGCGTCTCCGTCGGCGTGGCCGGGACGGAGTCGTGCGAACACGGTGTTCATTTTGGCCTCCTTCGTCGTGCCGTGCCGCAACGGCCGGTTTCGCTGCTTGACGGTACGCTTGTCAGCGCTCTTCGTCTGGCACGAACTCCGATCCTCAACAAACGCGTGGAGCATCGGGCTCGTCGGCCCGACCATGGCTGACCGCGCTATGCGTGGATCTCCTTCCCGATCTTCGCGATCTTGTTGGCGTACTTCGGATCCATCGCGTAATTGCGCGACAGCCCCTTGAGCCGAACCGCAACCCCACGCTTCGCGTCCGGGAGAGGGCGCACCGCCAGCGCCTCTGCGATCAAGGCCTTCTGAGCCTGGGTTCCCTTTCCCTTGGGAATCGCGTACGCAGCGAGCCGCCCGACGTGGGCCCTGACGGCCTTGTTGAAGGTCGGGAACGAGACGCCCTGAGTTGATGCGCTGGTGATGCCGATTCCGGCAAGGTTGCGCCGGGGCGGCTGAGATGCCTTCGACGTCAAGTGCCCGGTCTCGAGCTCCATCTGGCTGACAGCAACGAGCGGGTCGATGCCGACGGACTTACATGTCCTTACGTAGAGGTTGACGATGTCCGCGAGCGTCTTGTCCTTCAACTGACTGTCGCCGGGATGAGCGCGGTGCCGGTTGATCAGGTGCTGGCGCATCTGCGCCGCAGTCGCTCGAGGTGCCGCCAGGATCGTCGAGTTCACGCTCAAGGTTTCGCCCGAGGGGGTGCCAGCGGGCTCAGCCGGCGTCAGACCGAAGAAGCGGCAGATGGCGACGTACTCGGCACGCGCGAGCTGCGGAACATGGCGTTGCATCCACTGTTTCTCGGTCGGGTTACTGAGGAAGCCGTGTTCGATCAGCGTCTCCGGTCCCGCCGAGTCCACCAGGCCAAAGCCGTAGTAATGGTGGGCGTCGTCGGTGCCGTTGTCGTGCCGTCGGTGCGGATGGCCGGGAATCTTCGCGAACTCGGCCGCGATCAAGTCGGCGAGCTTCTTGTTGACAGCTTTTTCGGAGGCAGTTTTATCGGGGAAGCCGAACGAGAAGCCGGTCGCGGTCGGCCCCGCGCCATCACCGTGGAGGTACACGGCCGCGTCGGCCTTGGTGTGGTCCGGAATCAAGCCCGGCTTCGGCAGCGGCTCAAAACGCGTGTCACTCTGCAGGATCGCGACGAGGCGCTTCTGGATCCGGGCGACGAGTTCGGCTTCGCCGTTGGCACCCGTCTCTGACAAGTGGCCCGGCTGCATCGGCTTGTTGTGGCCGGCCTGGACGAGGATGCGGCGCTTGGTCGGCGGAGATGGCATGGCGGCTCCTTTGCCGTAGGCCCCCGCGGTTGTTGCAAACAACACAGTTCTACGACATCCGTTACGCCGGTTCAACCTCTCTTGACGATTTACGAGGGCCGCGCGGGTCGCAGCCCGCTGGCCTCTGTGCCTGCTCGAGGACGCCGCGACACGCCGAAGGGACTGCTCTGTTCGCTGGCAGTGGCACTCGGTCTGCTGACGGTGCTCTTCGGTGCGGCACCGGCGTCTGCCACGCCCGTGAGTTTCTCGGCCGTAACGACCTACCAAAGCCAGGGCCCGCGACTCGTGCAGGAAGTCGAGCCCCTCCTCCTCGAGCAGGTAGCTGACGACCTGCTCAGCCGTCATCCTCTTCGTCTCGGCCATCGTGGTGCTCCTTTCGTCGATCCTTGGTCGGACCGACGAGTCTGAGCGCCGCGGTGGCCGGACCTTCAGCCGGCTCCGTCCGACGCGCTCCTACACCACGCTACGGGACGTGACCTGCCGGGCCGCCGGTCCAGGCTGACGCAATGGCAACATGACCCACCCCCCTCATGAAGATATCGAGCAGCTACGCGAATCTGGGTACCAAAGAGAACGCCTGGAAGAAGAACGTCTGCAACGGGGCGCTGACGCTCGGGCAGGCGCAGAAGTCGAGCTCGCGTACAAGCGGGCTCACGGGTAAGCACCCAGAACGCGATCGAGCTCCACCCGATTCTCGAGTTCGCCTGCTTGTAAGGCTCGGCGTTATGTAACTGGCCCTAGGCGTTGAGATGATGGCCGAGTGACCGACGATCGGTCTCGCCGGAAGCCACACGGCACGTCTGCTCTAGGTGCGCCTCGGCAGGTGGGTCTCGCTCGCGGGGCACCGCTGGTCGGACGCGAGCCGGAGCTGACGCTGCTTCGGAATGGGCTGGCGAGGGTGCAGCGGGAGCGCGAGCCGCAGCTCGTCACGATCATCGGCGAACCCGGGATCGGCAAAAGCCGTCTCGTTTCCGAACTCTTCAGGCCGGCGGGGGCAGGCCCGGAGCCACGTGTGTCCTGGCGGGTCGGCCGCTCGCACCCTCCGGGGGAGGGAGCCACCCTTTGGGCGCTTGCCGAGATTGTGAAGGCCCAGGCGGGCATTCTTGACTCCGACAGCCCTGAGCAAGCGGATCAGAAGCTGCGTCGAGCAGTGGAGAACGTAATCACCGACGTCGCCGACGCCGCCTGGGTGGAGCGCCACCTCCGCCCGCTCGTGGGCTTGGACGTGGAGGAGATCGACTCGGGCAACCGCCGAGAGGAGGCGTTCGCCGCTTGGCGCCATTTCCTCGTGTTGCTTGCCGAGCAACGTCCGCTTGTGCTGGTCTTCGAGGACTTGCACTGGGCGGACGGGCTGCTACTCGATTTCATCGATCACATCGTCGACCAGGCAAGCAAAGTCGCAATGCTCATTCTCGCTACGGCGCGTTCGGAGCTGCTCTCACACAGTCCTAGTTGGGACGGCGGAAAGGAAAACTCCGCCACGATCTCGCTCTCACCCCTGTCTAGGGACGAAACCACGCTGCTCGTCGAGGCATGGCTCGGGCGGGTACCGATAGGCGCAGAGCGAAGGCAGCTGCTGGACTCTGCTGGCGGCAATCCGCTCCACGCGGAGGAGTTCGCCCGGTGGCTGCGCGAGCGTGAGGAGTTCGCCCGTGAATTCGGCGAGCGGTTCTACCCGGCCGCCCTGCCGGAGTCGCTCCACGGAATCATCGCCGCCCGCCTGGACACCCTTTCCCGTTACCAGAAGGAGCTGATTCAGGCCGCGGCCGTGATGGGCAACGTCTGCTGGCTCGGCGCGTTCGTGATCAACGCCTTCTGGCTCGACCCGCCCCAAACCGATCGCGCGACGAAGGAGAAGGATATGCAGACGCTCGAGCGCGAGTTCGTCCGCCGAAAGCGCCACAGCTCGGTGGCCGGGGAGGCCGAGTACGCCTTCCGTCATGCGCTCATACGTGACCTCGTCTACCGTCAAATCCCGGAGGACGAGCGGGCTCACCAGCACCGAGTGTCCGCCGACTGGTTCCAGTCGCTTGGCCGTCCCGGGGACCGCGCCGAGATGATTGCTCACCACTGGGTCGTGGCCCTCGACCATGCCCGCGCGACCGACAAGCTCACGTCGCGCCTAAGCGGCGAGGCGCGTATCGCGCTTCGGATGGCCGGCGACCGTGCCTTCTCCCTCAGCGCCTTCGGGCAGGCGGCAGAGTTCTACCAGCGAGCGCTTGAACTTTGGCCCGAGGAAGAACGCGCCGAGCTGGCCGTGCGCTACGGGCACGCGCTCGAGCTCGCCGACCACGACCGCGGTGTTTGACGGTCCGGGGTAGGGACCAACTCGCCGGTTTCGTGGTGCGCTGCGTCGCTTAGTCGCAAGCCTGCAAAACGTCTTAACCAATCAGGTTGCGGCCCCACCCTTGCCCTGTTCCTCACTGACCTGTTGCCCAAGTGTCATTGTGTTTAGCGTCGCCGCGTTCTCGGAGGCGATGGCGCTCTCAACCCGGTCAACGAGGAGTTGAAACGCCTCATCGTCGCCCAGTTCGCGATAGGCGCCGGCTCGGTTCTGGAAGTAGACGGTCTCGTGCCCTAGGTACTGCTCTGTCGAGCGGTAGTTCTTCCATTGTTCCCGGTAATGAAGGACTCCCTCTAGCGAGACGAGCACGACTACAAGGAGGCTGATGGCCGTCGTCACGTACTCGATGTCCGTAAGGTCGACGTTGACTAGAACCGGCACCAAAGCACCGCCGACCACGGTCAAGCCCCGCATCCAGAGATACCGACTCTTGCAGAGCGTCGATTTACGGTCGTACCAAGACTGGTATTGCCGGACTCTCTCGTTGATGTAGCGCTCAGCGTCTGGAACGGCGGGCGGTGACGCCTCGTCTGGAGTCTTCTCAGCGGCCTCGCTCATCTTGGGTCGGCCGAGGGTACGCGCTCGGGCGTTGTGCTGCCAAGCCAGCCGTGCGCCGCCGCCAGCAACAGGCGCAAGGGAGAAGGACTCGCGGACGGGCTGGTTGTTGAGGAAACGTGACCCATCAGCGCGTGTCAAGAGAACGACTCTCTGAGATGTCGTACGAGGCCGTGTGGCGCCCCGGCCGACGAGGAGCGCCGGAAGGCTTACATAGGGGGCGACAGCTTCGACGCGCCGGCAGAGGTTGTCTTCTATTGCCCGGACTGCGCGGAGCTTTTCGGCGACGACTGAGCCAGGTGCTCCACTAGGTTGAGAGATCGAAGTCTTAAGGGTCATGGACGCCTCGGAGCTGCTCGAGCGCCAGGAGAGGCTTCAAGCTGAAGCCCCGTGCTTTCCTCGCCGACCATCAGGTCGAGAAAAGGCTCGCCTAGGCAGGCCGCGTCCTGCTAGTTCGGCAGCTACGTAACCGGATTGATGGTCTGGCGCGACCTCGACGTCTGCGTGGACGCTCGGGGTTGGACCGCGGGGGCCTGGGATCTCCTTCGCCCGCTTCTGGTTGACGCGGATCGCGTCCGTTACGAGCATCTGGACGAGCCCGACGACCGCCGCCACTACTTTTTCTTGCGGCTAGAGGGATGGAAACTCGACCTCTCGCTCTTCACCGCCGGGATTCCCGCCGAGGTCGAACGCTTTCAGGAGGAGCTTCGGCGCCGTCTCGACGACGAAACCAGGCTTGCCATTCTTCGTTTGAAGGAGCTCTGGCGCCCGGCGGCCCGAGTATCCGGAGATCGTCGGCGGCTATGAGATCTCACAGGCCGTTCTCCAAGGGTGCTCGTAGTCCGGAAGAGCTCGAGCTGAGCCTGAGGACGTGCGGAGTGCTCGAAGAATGAACCTCCCGCCGGAGGGGGCTCAGGCTATGGCTCGAGATCGAGGCCGATTCTCGACCTCTCCCGTTCACGCATAGCATCGCGAGCTGTGAGGGCTGTTGGTCTCGACGCCTGTCGCGGCAAGTGGCTCGCCGTCGCTCTCGACCAAGGACGGTTCGACGGTGCTCGGCTCGCGGCCGGCGCGGCTGGACTGATTGCGACATGGCCCGACGCTGCGGCCATAGGCGTGGACATCCCGATCGGTCTTCCAGAGGTTCCGCTTCGCGAGGCCGACGCGCTGCACGCGAGTTTGTTGGCGAACGGCGCTCGAGTGTCTTCGCGACCTTCCCGTCAGTGGTCTTGGAGTCGCCGACCTACGAGGAGGCGAAGACGATCTGCGTCGAGCGGGGATGGCCGAGGACAAGCATCCAGAGCTATGGAATGCGCCATCGCATCTTCGAGATCGGTCGCCTGGCCGCTGCCGATCATCGAGTCATCGAGGTTCACCCAGAGGTGTCGTTCAGAGAGCTGGTCGGGCGAACGTTGGCTCCGAAGCGGACAGGGCCGGGCGCGTCGGAGCGGCGCCTTGCACTGGCAGGAGCCGGGATCGACCTGCCGGACTTGCCCTATCCAGTCGACGACCTCCTCGATGCCACCGTGGCCGCTTGGAGCGCTGCTAGGTACGCGCGAAGCGAGGCGCTGACGTTACCCGCGGGCCACGAGGCTCGAATCGGCGCGATCTGGCGCTGAGGAGTTTGGCGAGCCGAACGCTCGCTCTCGCCGCCCGGCCCCACATGGCTCGTCCGACCGTCCTCGGTGCTGGCGGCGCAGCGCGACCGAGGCAGCCGGGATTCGGGAGGCGGCCTACGAGGCCGGACTGGCGACGCTGGCCCCTGGCCTCGCGCCGCGCCCAACTAGATCGCGATGCCCGAGACCTTGTGCGGGACGTACGGCTCCTCGAGCCGTGCGACCTCCTCGTCGCTAAGCGCGAGCTGTTCGGCCGCAAGCGCGTCGTCGAGGTGCTCGGCCTTGGTCGCGCCGACGATTGGCGCGCTGACGCCAGGCTTGTGCAGCAGCCAGGCAAGCGCGACCTGCGCCATGGGGACGCCGCGCTCCGCGGCGACCTCCGAGACGCGGTCGACGACGGCGAAGTCGACCTCGGGCGTGTAGAGGCTTTCCCCGAACGGGTCGGTTCGGGCACGCGTTGTGAGCCGCTCTCCCTCGCGTGTCCTCGTCCCGGCTAGCAGTCCCCGGGCGAGCGGGCTCCACGGCATTAGCGCCACCCCCTGGTCGATGCACTGCGGGATCATCTCCCGCTCCTCCTCGCGGTAGACGAGGTTGTAGTGGTTCTGCATCGAGACGAACCGGGTCGGCGCGACGCACTGGGCCTTCGCGAATTGCCAGGCCCACATGCTGCTCGCGCCGATGTAGCGCGCCTTGCCCGCCTTCACGACGTCGTGCAGCGCCTCCATCGTCTCCTCGATCGGCGTTAGCGGATCCCAGCGGTGGATCTGGTAGAGGTCGACGCAGTCGAGATCGAGCCGCTCCAGCGAGGCGTCGATCGAGGCGAGGATGTGCTTGCGCGAGAGCCCGCGCCCGTTCTCGCCCGGCATCGTCCGCCCGTGGACCTTCGTCGCGACGACGTACTCCTCGCGGATGCCGAAGAGCCTCTTCAGCAGGCTGCCGGTGACGACCTCGCTCTGGCCCCCGTTGTAGACGTCGGCGGTGTCGAAGAAGATGACTCCGCCCTCGACCGCACGGCGCGCGATCGGCTCGGCCGCGGCCTCGTCGAGTGCCCATTCCCGGCTCTCGTGCTTGCCGAAGCTCATCATCCCTAGGCAGAGGCGCGAGACGCGCAAACCGGTTTGGCCGAGGTTCAGGTACTCCATGCGCTCGACTTTGACGTTACTCGCTCGAAGTTGCCTTTCGGGCGTGCGAGCCGGCGACATTACGTCGCCTGGGGCGTACTGGTCGAGCGGGCCGAAGAGCCGCGGGCTCCCTGACACTGGCCGGCGTGCCGTCAGCCGTCGGAACCCCGCGGCGCCGACGGCTGACTGGTCGAGCGCGCACTCAACAGCACGACGGCGGCAGGCACGCCGGAGCAGTCATAATCAAATCGTTGTCTATGTCGACAACGCACGCATGACCGAGACCCGCTACCTCATCCCGCCGGGCGCGGACTGGGCGGTCTGGGACGATGTCAACGGCGTTTTGAGCTTCATGACCGATGCCGGGGTGGTCGAGAACGCGCGGGCGAACGACAAGCAGCTCGGCGACGAGTTCGCAAAGACCCCGCTGCCAGCAAACCCGACGCCGGAGCAGGCGTGGGCCTACGTGAACGCGCTCTGGGAGGGCGACCCCGGCGGCCGCGGCTGGCAGCTCCGCGTGCCGGCCGGCGCCACCTGGCTCTCGCTCCGGGACGACGACGACCCCGCCCGGGGCGGGGGCCCGGAGCCCTCGTTCGGGTTCGGCGAGCCGCCCGTGGGCGAGGGCGCCTGTCGAGTTCGCGAGAGGCTCCGGCTGCGATAGAAGCGTTCGAACTGATCCGATCCCAGAGGGCACGCGGTCGAGTCGCGTTGCGCCGCCTCCAGCTTTGTGCCATTGGCTCGGGAGCGAGCTCGCCGACGCCAAGATGAACTACGAGAGCACTGGACTCCGGTGGTGGGACCGCGGCTGCGGCCTCACACCCGCCGACCGGGCATGGCTGATGCTCGCGCCGGTGCTCCCCAAGCCGGACAGGCTCGACCGTTACTTGGGTCGGATCGGCTGTCTCTGCGGTGGCCCGTAACCAGCGCGCGGGTGGGGCTGGCGTGCTTCGAAGCTCCGCCCGGGCTCTGTACCAATCGCTCGCACGATTCGCCGCTCACTCCGGGACACCTACACCCGTCCCCACTCGTTCGCGAACCTCCGCGGCCGCGCGACGATCACCCGGGTCGGCTTCTTCGACCGGCCGCACGCGAACGGCCATGCGCAGCACGGGATCGAGCTGCACCCGGTGCTCACGTTCCGGAGCACGAACTGCAGCTGGGTCAGGTAGGTGCGACGTCTGCTCGCAAACCGTCACGCCCCGACGACCGCGTAGAGGGGCCACTCACCGATCCCTTTGAGCTCGCGGACGCCGCGCGGTGCGAACTCGATCCCTGATCCGGCGACGAGGTCGCGGACGGTGCTGGAGACGAGCACCTCGCCAGTCTCCGCCTGCGCCGCGACCCGGGCGCCGATGGTGACGGCGAGCCCGGAGAGTTTGTCGTCGACGATGTCGCACTCGCCAGTATGGACGCCGACGCGAACACCCAGCCCGAGGTTACTGATGGCGTCGCGGATCGCGCAGCCGCAGCGAATCGCGCGCGCGGGGCCGTCAAAACCCGAGGCGAAGAACCCGTCGCCGGCGGTGTCGATCTCGCGCCCCGAGTAGCGCGAAAGCTGCTGGCGGACCCGCCGGTTGTGCTCGCGCAGCATCTGCTGCCACTCTGGCCCAAGCTCGACCGCCTTCGCCGTCGACCCCACGAGATCGGTGAACAGCACGGTTGCCAGAACTCGCTCGGGTTCGGCCGAACGACGGGCGTGGTCGTTCGCCGCCCGCGCCAAGAACGCCTCGAGCCTCCTCAGGTCGTCCGCATCCTCCGGGCCAACCTGCGCTAGCTCGGCGTCGGGCATCCGATCGGCCACGTACCGCGCAGGCTCTTCCCGTCCCGGCGAATACAGCACCAGCGTCGGTACCCGCACAGTCGCCAGAACCTGGCGGACATCTATGTCCGCGTTCATTGCTCGCAGCGCGCCCGCCGCACCGGGGCTCGCCGCAAGCCGCATTCGCCGCGCGAGCGCGTCCAGTGTCGAGTCGTCCTGAGCAAGACCCGCGCGACATGCAATCTCGGCAGCCTGGTCGCGCGTGCCCCAAATTCGAATCTGCCGTTCTGTTTCGCGATCGTACTCCTCACGCGTCGGACCCCAAGGAAAGTCAGGTGTGCGGGTGAAGCGCGGCTGCGGGTTCCGCAGGACCAGCCCGATCGTGCGTGCGGGGTAGGTCGCAGCGAACAACACGCTCATCGCGGCCCCGTCCCTTCGGCCAAGAATCACCGCCTCGCTTGATTCGGCCGAATCCATCACAGCTCGCACGTCATCCATCCGCTCCTCGAGTGACGGCGCGCCCTGAACCCGGTCTGAGATGCCCGTGCCTCGCTTGTCGAAGATGATGCACCGCGCAATCCCGCCAAATGCTCGCATCTCGTCGGCTTCGCCCGCGTCGAACCCGGAATCGAGGTTCGATGTCAGCCCCGGGACCAGCACCAGATCGAGCGGACCGCTTCCGAACACGCGATAGGCGATATGAACCTCGCCGCTCTTCGCGTAGCGCGTATCTGAAATTGCCACGCCTGAAGTGTGACCAACCGACGCTCGGCGCTCGCGATTCCGCGAAAGTTGCAAACGTCCCGGCGGCGCCGATCATCGAGGCAGGGTCGGGATTCGTTGACGATGGCGGCGATGTCCACCTCGTCCGAAACGAAGGGAGCGTCGAGACGGTCGTGTACGTGAGCTCGCTCGTTCCCCGGGGCGCCGCACGGCGGATTGACGAGGCGAGCCCCGGCAACTGCCCGTTCTAAATCAGGAACTGCGAACGCGAAACCAGGAGGACGGCACCTGACCAACGGCGACTCGTTGCCGCGCGGCGGTGGGACTACTGATCGGAGCAGCCAGAGGTCCAAGTCTCGCGCTGCGGATCAGTAGAAGTTGGCACCCCTAAGCACTGGTTCCGCCGATGTGATGCGTTCATGGGGGTGATACCCCACCACTGAAAGGGGGTGAACCACGATGAAAGGACCGGCGCCGAAAGCGGAAGGCGCGACGAGGCGCATCCGGATTGTTGCGGCTCTTCTGATTGTCGCGCTGGCCGCGGGGCCGGCGGCGACGCATCTCTACTGGATGCGGGGCGGCACCTGGGGGCTCGGAGGCAGCGACTTGACGACGGGCATCCGCATCGTGGCCGCCGTGGTTGTCCTGCTGCTCGTCGCCGCGGTGTTGGTCGTCCTGGCGCGGGTCGGGTTGTGGCAGCAGACGCTCGTGTCCGACCGCCTGATTCGGTTTCTCGCCTGGGCGCTGGCGGCGTTCTACCTAGGCCATGGGATGGTGAGCTTCGCCCAGGGCTGGGCCGGGATCGCGGACGAATGGTGGCTGTACGGCCCGGGCGGGCTCGTGATCGGACTGCTCGCGCTCATCGTCGCGGGCTCGGGCGGAGCCTGGCCGCGCTTCCACCGGCCGCATCGGGCGCTGTCGTCGCACTGAACGGGCGCGGCGGGACCGGCCGCTTCCTTTCTTTCCTCGCGGCGCACGCTTAGCGAAGGTGTCTTCTGCCTATTTTGTTTCTCGCGCGCGCAAGTATCAGATCTTGCATAAACGTGCAGCAGTGACCGTCTCGGGCCAGCGGCTGGCGTAGAGAACCGCCGCAGCGCCCGCAGATCGACCCCTCCGTCACAGAGAGGCGGCGTCGGTGAACCCACCCCAGGTCTCGCTAGAGGTCGAGGCCGAGCGGTTCGACCCGGTAGCGATCATCGCCGGCGAGGACGCGGACGCCGGCGCCCTTCGCGAGCGGCGCCACGATCACGCCGGTGAGGCCGAGGACGGCGGCCTCGTTGGTCGGGCTGTGGCCTACGACGAGCGCGCGGCCGCCGTCGGGCAGCGCGTCGAGGACACGGCGGAGCGTGTCGCCGAGCCGCTCCGAGTCGTCCGCAACGAGCTCCGGGTCGGCCTCGCGTAGCGCCCCGAGCGCGCCGCTTCCCGCCTTCTGGTAGGCGGCGCGCCAGCGGTCCTCGACCTGCGAGCGCAGGCCCGGCTCGACCACGACCCCGCCCGGCACCTGCTGTCCGAGTGCGGCGAGGAAGCAGGCGAGCGTCTGCGTCGCGCGCTGGGCACCGGTCGAAACGGCGAGGTGGTAGCCGCCCTGCAGGCGTGCCCCGATCTCGAGCGCTGCCGTCACGCCCTTGCCGGTGAGGACATCGCCGTCGGCGTCGGTGTGCCGCCGAAGCTCGATCTCCCTGCCCACCTGGGCGACGCTAACAGCGCTTAGTCCGGCTCGCCCCAAGTCTCGCCGGCGCTACGATCGAGACGATGCCCGTGATCGAGGGCTACGGCTTCGGGCGCGTGACGATCGACGGACGCGAGGAGACGCGTGACGTCATCGTGCTCCCAGAGCGCCAGCGCGTGGCGCGCGGCTGGTGGCGGAAGGAGGGGCACGGGCTCGTGCTCGAGGATCTCGACGAGGTGCTCGACGAGCTTCCCGAGCGCCTGCTCGTCGGCACCGGCGCGTACGGGCAGCTGCGGCCCGATCCGGGCACGCTCGAGACGCTTCGTGCGCGCGGGGTCGACGTCGAGGTGCTCTCGACCGCGGAGGCCGTCCGGCGCTACGCCCAGCTCGATCCGCAGAAGACGGCGGCGGCCCTTCACCTGACGTGCTGAGCGCCTCGCTCTCGCGCGGCGAGCTCGAGCGCCGAGCACTCGAGGCGTACGGGCTGCTCGGCGAGCGCTGCGTCGTCTGTCCGCGTGGCTGCAAGGTCGACCGGCGGGCCGATGTCGCCGGTCTGTGCGCGATCGGGCGGCATGCGGTTGTCCTCCCACTTCCCGCACTTCGGCGAGGAGGACTGCCTGCGAGGCCGGCGCGGCTCCGGAACGATCTTCTTCTCCGGCTGCAACCTGCGCTGCGTCTTCTGCCGGAACCACGACATCTCGTGGGAGGTGCGGGGCGAGCTCGTCACGCCCGATCGGCTCGCCGCGATGATGCTCGAGCTGCAGGCGGTCGGCTGCCACAACATTAACTGGGTCACGCCCGAGCATGTCGTGCCGCAGATCCTGGAAGCGCTGCCGGTCGCGTTCGAGTGCGGACTCGCGCTGCCGATCGTCTACAACACGAGCGCCTACGACTCGCTCGACAGCCTCCGCCTGATGGAGGGGATCGTGGACGTCTACATGCCCGACTTCAAGCTGTGGACGAGCGAGGCGGCGCGCCGCTACCTGAAGCGCGCCGACTATCCGGACGTGGCGCGCGAGGCGATCGTCGAGATGAACCGCCAGGTCGGCGAGCTCCTGCTGGACGAGCGCGGAATGGCGCGGCGCGGCCTTATCCTCAGGCACCTGATCATGCCCGGCCTCTACGAGGAGACCGAGGCGATCCTGCGCTTCATTGCCGAGGAGCTCGGCACGGGCACCTACGTGAACCTGATGGCGCAGTACCACGTCTCGGGCAAGGTCGGCCGGAACGGCCAACACGACGAGATCGCCCGCGGCATCCACCGCGAGGAGTACGAGCACGCCCTGGCGTTCGCCCGCGAACTCGGCCTGCGCCTCGATCCCCGCAGCGTCGGGGAAAGACGTCGCCTCGCCCACGCAAGCTAACCGTGTATCTCCACTACCGCATCCGGAAGTACGAGCTGGGTCGTTGGTTTCCCCGCTCCAGCGCCTCCGTGTAGCAGGTGGAGCCTCAGGCGGCGGCTCGCCAGATCCCGGTCAGCGGACCGTCCGCTCCGTGTACCGGGTCGGTGTCCGGTAGCGGCACCGCCGCGATGTTGGCGAGGACCTCGTCGCGCTCGGCGGCGTCACCGCGGCGCAAGTCCCAGCGCATCCCGTGCGGGTAGGCGCCGACGACGAGCAGGTCGCCGCTCGAGCCGGCGTTGCAGTGTCCGGTGCCGGCGGGCAAGACGACGACATCTCCCCGTCCAACCTCGAAGCGGCGCCCCTTGGGGCCGCCGAGGATGACCGAGGCGGAGCCGGCGACGATGCCGAGCACCTCGTGCGCGGTGGAGTGGAAGTGGTGGAAGGCGTAGATCCCGTCCACCCAGGCGCCAGCCAGCCATTGCGCGCAAAGAGTTCCTCGCAGTCTCGGGCCGCGTGGGCGCCTTCGATGTCGTGGTAGACGAGCACCGGGAGCAGCGAGTTCGGGATGCCCGCGGCGTCTTCGAGGCGGTGCGTCTCGGGGCGCGTCATGGACGGAACCTAGCGGCCGTTCGAGTTGGCGACATAGCCTCCGAGGATGCAAACGCGCCCGGCCGCGTCGGAGGAGCGTCGCGTCGCCCTCGTCACCGGCGCGAATCGCGGAATCGGCCGCGAGGTCGTCCGGCAACTGCTCGAGCACGGCTTCCGAACGATCCTGACCGGGCGCGGCGAGGAGCAAGGGCGCGCCGCCGCCGGCGAGCTCGGCGCGGACTTCCTCCGGCTCGATGTTGCGACGACGCGAGCGTCGATCGCTGCTTCCGGACGTGGACGAGCGACACAGCCGGCTCGACGTCCTGATCAACAACGCTGCGATCGACTACGACACCTGGCAGCGTGGGGTCGACGCCGACTTGGCCGTCGTCCATCAGGCGTTCGAGACGAACCTATTCGGCGCCTGGCGCTGCTGCCGGCGCGCCATCCCGCTGATGGAGCGCAATGCCTGGGGCCGGATCGTCAACGTCTCGAGCGAGGGCGGCTCGCTGGCCTCGATCGGAGGCGGCACGCCCGCCTACTCCACCTCGAAGGCAGCCCTGAACGCCCTCACCCGGGTACTCGCCGCCGAACTCAGGGGCAGCGGAATCCTCGTGAACGCCGTCTGCCCTGGGTGGATCGCGACTGACATGGGTGGCCCGGGCGGCCGGCCGGTCGAGGTCGGGGCGGCGCGAGTCCTATGGGCGGTCCTGCTCGCCGACGACGGACCGACAGGAGGGTTCTTCCGCGATGGCAGGCGGCTTCCCTGGTGAGCCGCTAGCGACGGCCGCCGCGTCATGAGGCGCTCGTTCGGTCGAGGTATTGCAGGAGCTCGTGTGCTGCGAGCTCGATCTCCTTGTGCCGCCACTCCGCGGCACGGTAGTGGCAGGCGATCAGCCCCTTCCGGTGCAGACGGCGGAAGTCGCCGTGGACAAACGCGTAGCGCGCCTTCGTCTCCTCGTCCGCGCCCTCGGTTAGGCCGAGATGCCAGACGGCGTATTCCTCCCAGGAGTGCGTCTTCAGGAACGCGTTCTGCTCCCGTGCGCGCGGCTGCACGTCATGCCAACGCGACCGGAGCACGTACTGGCGCGCGTCGATCAGCCGCTTCGCGTGCCTGACCGCGTCCTTGTTCACCGTGTAGGCGGGCACGCGCGCATTCTCACCGCGTATACGACGTCCTTGAACTGCTCGCCGACACCTCCCACGTTCGCCATGTCCATCCGAGTGCGCTGAAGAACGGATCGATGAACTCGACCCGCACCTGGCCTCGTTGTAGGCCGGAGAGCGAAAGCCGGCGGCGTTCTCTGCGAAGCGCTCGACCAGGCGCTTGACGGTGTCAGGCGCAGCCACGCGACCCCGCCATTACCAAGCTCCTAATGCCTGCTGGAGATGCACGAGGCGCGAGTTTATGGCCCGACCACTGGCTGCCTCTCCCACGGGCCCTTGGGCAGCTCACCACGTGTACTTGATTGGGTTGGCTGCGCCCGGCTTACGGTACTGGTCGGGGACGCGCTTGCCTACGTAGCGTTTTCGCAACTCATCCGGCGCCTCGTGGCCGACAAAGCCCCACCGGCCGGGCACTTCCTCGCGGCCCGGGAAGTGCTCGGCGGTTGCGGGCAGCCAGTCTGTCGCAACGAACGCTCCGACGATCAGGCCTTGCAGGGTGGCAAGAACGACATCTGCTTGGCGGGCTTTCGCCGGGTTGATCTTCCAGGCATAACGAGTGGCTTCGTAGAGATCGCGCTCGGCGGCACTTCGGTTGACGCTGATGAGCAGCGCCTTGTCTTCGAACACCGCCGGGACGGCTGCGTAGCGCGCGATGATCTCCTTGGCGTGCATCGCGCCGTAGTCGTTGTTGCCAACGCCGCCGGCGATGTTGGTGAGCCCGGGGTAAGCATCCATTAGCGCGGCCTCGACCTCGAACGCGGTCTGTTCGTCCATGCCGTGACGGTGGATGACGTGGGCAACTTCGAAGCCGGCAAGCCGGACGTCACGGATGCGTCTGATCTTGTTGTCGAGCTCGTCCCCTTCGAGTCCTTGCTCTGCTCGGATATGGGCGAAGACGCGATTCCCCTGGCCCTTTCCGACGTAGAAGGTCTCACCGTTCCGGGGATCAATTAACCGGTAGACGTACCAGCCCAACTTGCGGCGCACTTCCGGCGGGAAGGACTCGATCGGCACGTTGGCGATCATGCCCTGGAGGTCGGACTGAGAAGCGGGTCGGCGAGACCCTTGCGAGGACCGCCAAGAACTTGCTCCCACGGCTGGACTCTTGGCGGCTGCGCCGCTTCTAGGAAACGAACGCTTTCCGAACAGATGCTGCTGTCCATCTGTTCGTGCCGTGAATTGTTGGAACGTCCTCCGCGTTCAGCTTCTCGGCGATCTCATCCAGCGACATCCGCTTACCGAGCATCGCGTTGATCTTCTTCCGCCATGTGTAGTCACGGCGGTTGCAGAGCCGATGCGCGAGCCGGACGTTGTCCGGAGTGAGGTGACCTCCGTGCATCTTGAGTCTCGGGTAGTGGTCGGCCGTCGGCTCCCAATCGGAATGCGACGATCTCGGCTCGAAGTACCTACGACCCCGGAAGCAGTAGCACTGCGGCATCTCGCAACGCACGTCAATGAGCTGGCCATCGCGGGCGAGTTGTCAGAGGATTCCGCGAACCCCCAGGCTGCGAGCTTCTCGGCTGGAGTTACTCCACCGTCCGCCAGTGCGACCGGCGTGGCCGGCGGCCAGATCATCTCTCCGCGGAGGCCCTCTGGCCCAAGGAGGACTAGCGCCTTCATCGCGAGCTGTCGAGCCGTTTCGGTGCGGCCGGCGGCGAGATAGCGCCTGACCGCCTCGACCGGGTCGGCGTCGGGTGGAACGTCGAGCGAGCGGCCGATCAAGTCGACACGCCGGCCGCTGAACGACTCCGGATCGCCGGGATACCGACCGAAGCGCGACGGCCCGAAATCCACTGCAGTCCGCCAGCGAAACGGAAACGGGCCGGTCGGATGCTCGGCGTAGGAGGTGTAGACGTCGAAGTCCTTGACCCCGTTGCGTCCGTCGACGTAGTGGAGCGCAGCCCCTTGGCAGAGCGCGACGCAGAGGACACGATCGGCATACGGTCTCCACCGGGGACGGCGAGCAAAGCGGGCGTCCTGATCCTCCCTCGCGATCACTGCGAGGCGACCGAGGTCATTCTGGGTAAGCCTCTCGTAACTCCTCTCCTCGCCAGTCAAGGCGCCTCCGATGGAGCGGGTTTGTCCATCGATTCGCCAGGCGCGAGCTTGAGCGACTCGTCGTCGATCGCGGTTAGGCCTCGCGGAAGGCGCCTCGGTCCACGAAGATCAGCGCGTCCCGCACTAGGGCGTTTGGGTCGGCAGGATCAACGCAATGGCGCCGGCAAGGGCGACTGTGGCTCCGAGCAGCGCTACAGCAGCGCCCGCCCGCCCCAACGAACACGACCCGGAGTGTCAGCATGAGTAGAGGCTACGCGGATTCCCGAACAACTTCCGCTCGCCAGTACAACCGTCGGGTAGTTCCCTGCCGCGCGCTCTATCCGCTAGGCCCTCTCCGGGCGTCGTAGAACAAGACCTCGTAGTTGTCGACGGCTTCCATTGTCCCGCCTGTTGCCTCCTCGACGCGCGGCCGTATCTGCCGGGCCTTTGAGTCGCTGAGTTCCCGCATCTCCTCGCTCTCCCACAGGGTCACGCCAAGCGCCCTGCCAGTCTCCGGGTTGCCAAGGACGATGTAGCCCACGTATCCGGGCTCATCGCGAATCCCGGGGTGAACGACATCGAGAACCACCCGCGCCACATCGGCGAGCCGCTCTGGCGTCGTTTGCAGCGTGTTCACTCGTGATACCACCGTGACCTCCCCCATACGAGGTGCGAGACGCTCGCTGTCGAGCCTACGTGGTCAGCGCGCGTCTATCAGCGGTTAGTCCTCGCCGAACTCTCGCTCGGCGCACTCGGGGCAGTAGACGGCCACCTCGCCCAGGTCCGCGAAGCGGAGGCACCACGGCTCGCCGGGCTCCGCCTCGCGGCCGCACTCGACGCAGCGCACGGTCGCAAGGGTCTCAGGAGTCGCGGTTCGCATGGCAGGCGCACTATCGGCCCCCTGCGCCGCATGCACGCAGGATCGGCCGACGAGCGAGAACCTGGACTAGTCAGATCTTGCCGTCAGCAATCGGAACCCTCAGGCGCCGACAGCCGACAGGGCGAGCATGCACACTCACGTGGTCGTGGAGCTCGACGAACGCCTCTCGTGGCTTGGCCGGGCGGCACCTGCCCTGGCCGTGCAGGCCGTGGACGAGGTGCTGGTCGGGCACTCGGGCCGGGCGAGGCTCGCGTTCGATCGGACCAGTGCGGTCAAGTTCGCCTACCTGGACGCTCCCGAGCTGGACGGCTTGCCACTGCGCCTCTACCCGGCGGACACCCTCAAGCAGGCTCGCGTCTTCTACGGCAGTCCGGCGCGCGTGCAGCGGACGCTGGGCCTCCAGCGCCGCGGCTGGCGCGTCGAGCCGAACTTCCACTTCGGATACCGGGAGCGGGGGCTTTGCTGGTCTCGCTCGGCGCTGCCGGTGGACGACTACGTCGCCTACTGGGTCGAGCGCATCGGCCGGACAACCGCGATCAGTCGCGACGAGTGGACGGAGGAGCTTGATCGTCTGATCTCCGATGCGATCTTCGATGCCAGCGACCGCCTGCAGTTCGACGTGGACTTCACCGACACCGAGCGGCCGTACGCGAGCCCCCGGCCGAGCCTCGAGCTCACCCGCTACTGGACACAGGAGGCCGGTGGCCGGGACTTCGCCGTCGGGTTGCGGGCGGCGCTCTCGCAGGCTCTCGAGGCTCTCGGCGAGGAGACGACGGCCCTGGGCGCGGCTACCGCCTGAGAACCGCCACGAGGCGAGACGGCGCTCGGCCGTCGCACCCGCCGTCAGCCGCCGGACTCACTAGAGGCTTGATGCGTATTCGGTAGGGACCCGCGTCTTGACGACAGGGCTTCCGGTCAGTGTCCCCTCGAGATGGAGGCTCGAGATGACGCACGATCTGGAAGCCCTTGTCGTTGCAGCGTACGTGTTCGCGGACGAGTATCCGGTCCCTGCTCGGCCGGGGCCGGTTGCGCGGGTCGCAGACGCGGAGTTGGTCGCGCTCGCCGTCTGTCAGGCGGCGATGGGGATCAGCTCCGACCGGCAGTTCCTCGGCCTGGTGGCGTACCGGTTGCCGGGCTGGTTTCCCTGCCTGCCCTCGCAGTCGTGAAGGACCCTGGGTTTCTTGGAGGCTCCGACGCCAGGCTCTGTCCTGGGGGAAGGAGATGCTCCAGCGATGGCCAGACCGAGGAAGTACTCCGAGGAGTTGCGCGAGCGCGCCGTCCGCTTCTACTTCGAGTCGGACCGTCCGATCGCGCACGTCGCCCCCGACCTGGGCGTGCACAGAGAAGCGCTGCGCCAGTGGGTGCGGCAGGCGGAAGCCGACTCCGGTCGCCGTCGCGACCTGCTGACCACCGACGAGCGCGAGGAGCTCAAGCGCCTGCGCAAGGAGAACGCCGAGCTGCGGCGTGCGAACGCGATCTTGAAGGACGCCTCCGTCTATTTCGCGACGGAGCTCGACCCGATCCGGCGAAGGTGACCGCCTATGTCGAACAGCGGCGCGAGGCCTTCGGGGTCGAGCCGATCTGCCGCGTGCTGGGAGTGCCGGTGAGCACCCACTACGCGCGTAGGTCCCGGAAGCCGTCCCGCCGCGCGCTGCGCGACCTCGAGCTGCTCGGCGAGATCGAGGCCGCGCGCACCGGCTACCGCCGCGTCTACGGCGCCCGCAAGACCTGGCTCGAGCTGCGCCGGCGCGGCGTCGAAGCCGGCCGCGACCAGGTCGCCCGCGTCATGCGCGAGCACGGGATCGAGGGCAAGCTGCGCGGACGCAAGCGCCGGACGACGATCCCCGACGAGGCCGCGCTCGAGCACGCTCGCAACCTCTTGCAGCGCGACTTCGCGGCGAGCGCACCGAACGAGAAGTGGGTCTGCGACATCACCTACCTCAGGACCTGGACCGGCTTCCTCTACCTCGCCTTCGTCCTCGACTGCTACTCGCGGATGATCGTCGGCTGGCAGCTGGCCGCGCACATGCGCACCGAGCTCGTCCTCGACGCGCTCGAGATGGCGAACGGGCTGCGTCGACCCGACGCCGGCCTGATCGCACACTCCGATCGCGGCTCCCAGTACACGAGCATCCGCTACACGGAGCGACTGGACGAGCTTGGCGCTGCACCCTCCGTCGGCTCGAAAGGTGACGCATACGACAACGCGATGGCCGAGGCGTGGGTCGCGACCTTCAAGTCAGAGCTCGTCGACGGCCGCCGCTTCCCGAGCTTCGAGCACGCCGAGCACGAAGCCCTGCACTGGATCGGCTTCTACAACGGCGAGAGGCTGCACGAAGCACTCGGTGACTTGCCGCCCGCCGAGTACGAGGAGTTGAATATCAAGAGAGACAACAGCCCAATGGTGGCCGCCACCCATAGAGCCTCCAACGGACCCAGGGTGGATCAGGCCGACTCGCAGATCTCTATGGGCGCCGGCTCGTGTTCGACGTCGGCCTGGCGATCTTCACACTCTCCTCTCTGACGTGCGGCTTCGCCCCGAGTGTCGCCACACTGATCGCAGCGCGAAGCTTCCAGGGGGCGGGCGCCGCCCTGATGATGCCAGCGACGCTGTCGATCATCAGCGCCGCCTTCGAACCCGAGGAGCGCGGCACTGCGATCGGGATCTGGGCCGGAGTCGCCGCGAGCGCGCTGGCTATCGGGCCACTGCTCGGAGGCTTGCTCACCGAGCACGTCGGCTGGAGTTGGATCTTCTTCGTCAACGTCCCGGTCGGCGTGCTCGCGCTCGCGGCCTCGCTGGTCCTGATCGTCGAGTCACGCTCGAGCGAGCGAGACCAACGCCTCGACCTCCCGGGTCTTGCCACCTCGGCCGCGGGGCTGCTCGCGCTGATCTACGCTCTGATCGAAGCCAACCAATACGGCTGGAACTCGCCGCGCATCCTCGGCCTGTTCGCAGCCGCCACCGTGCTCCTCGGCGCGTTCGTCGCCATCGAATGGACGGGCCGGCGGCCGATGCTCGATCTGCGGCTGTTCGAGAGCCGCACTTTCAGCGGTGCCAACCTCGCCGCGCTGCTCGTCTCCCTTGCGATGTTCGGGATCTTCTTCTTCGTCTCCCTCTATATGCAGAACATCCTTGGCTATTCCCCGGTGCACACCGGCGTGGTCTTTCTGCCGATGACCCTCCTCGTCGTCGTCTCGGCACCACTCGCCGGCAAGCTGACCGACCTGATCGGCCCGCGCTGGCCCATCGTCGTGGGCATGATCCTGCTCGCGGCCGGGCTGTTCGAGTTCTCGCGGCTCGGTCTCGGGGCCGGCTTTCTCGACCTACTGCCCGGCATGCTGGTCGGGGGGCTCGGTATGGGCCTCGCGATGGGGCCGATGACGACCGCCGCCCTCAGCACCGTCTCGCTGGACGAGGCTGGCGTGGCGTCGGGGGTGGTGACGACCTCGCGGCAGGTCGGCGGCGCCCTCGGCGTCGCCGTGATGGGCGCGATCGTGGCCGCGGCCGCGACCGTACCGCCGACCGATCCGCGCTACCCCCTCCAGTTCGTCGACGGCTTCCGCCACGCGCTCGACGCGGGAGCGATCATCGCGCTGGCCGGAGCGCTGCTCTCGGCGCTGCTCATTCGCCGCGGAAGGGCGCGAGCCGGTAAGCGCGGGCGCAACGAAGGGCCAAGCGAGACGCAACCCGCCGATGCTGCGAGCGAGAATGGCGCCGAGCAGACTCGCCGCGATCCCGACGAGCACCTTCGCGGCGAGCCCGATGTCCTGACCTCTGTCGCAGTAGGAGCCAGGCGTTCGTCGAGCCGGATGCGGTCGCAGCAGACCCGGCCTCGTTCCGCCTTGTGTCGTTGACAGCGGCCACGAGCTGCTCCCGCCAAACAGGCGACACCGCGTAGCGGCTCCCGAGCTTCACGCAGACGTAGCCGAGGAGCCTTGCCACGACGCCGAGCAGGGCGAAGATGCCCGCACCGATCATCGAGCCGATCCCGAGGAACGGCCGCTCCCCGGACCGTCATCGGCCCCTTTTCGCGCCTCGCTCGGCGCGGCGTCCGGCACTTGCGACGCGCTTTCGGTCGGCCCCGACATCCCCTGATCTCTTGGAGGCGACTCTCTAGGCGGCTCGAGTCGAACCACGAGAGTGGAAACCCGTCCGATGCCATGGGTTTCCACGCCTCCGCGGATGTACTTATGCTCGTGATCGTCACCGCCAGCCAAGGGCGGGAGAGCGCTCGTCCGACCTGAAGGGCGCCAACGTTCGAGTCGTTGCTCAGGGATGCGTCTCTCCGTCCACCGGAGTAGCGTCCGCGGTCGATGGCCGACGCCTACAGCGAGCGGCACGGGGCCGGGTTCCTTCGCGGGATCCTCGACCGTTTCCGCGGCACTGCCGGAGTCCCGGCGACGGTCAGCGACGACCTGACGGCCGAACTCGCGCCGCTCTTCCTCATCCTCGAATCGGTAGAAGCCGAGGCCCAGGCAATCCGGACAGCCGCGCTGCGCCGGGCCACGACGATCGCCGACGAGGCGCGGGCAGAGACCGAGCGGATCCTCACCGACGCGAAGGAGCAGGCCGAGGTGGAGAGGGCCGAGGCGATCAAGGCCGGCCGGCGGGCCGCCGACGCGGAGATGCGCGCGATCGAGACCGCGGCGGCAGACGACGCTGCGGAGATCGGGCGCACGGGCCGCGTCCGAATCGCTCCCCTCGTCGACCAGGTGGTGCGCTGCTTGGAGCAGTCGCCGCGATGAACGTCGCGTGGGTCGCGGGAAGCACGCGCGCCCGGCTCCTGCTCGAGCGCCGGATCGGCTCGAACGCGGCTCGCTCGCTGGCGGCGGCGCGAAGCTTAGAGGACGGCGCTGCCCGCCTCGCCGGGACGGCGTACGCCGAAGCGGCCTCCGCCCAGACGCTCGAAGACGCCCAGCGTGCGGTTGCGTCCGTTGTCCTGCTCGAGCTCCGTCTCCTGCTCGGCTGGCTTCCGCGCAGCGGGGCCGAGCTCGTGCGCTCGCTCGGGGCGTGGTTCGAGCTCGTCAACGTCGAGGATCGCCTCGCGTATGTGCGCGGCGGTCCCCTCCTGCCCGCTTTCGAGCTGGGCGCCCTCGCCTCGGCGTGGCCGCGCGCCGCGGGCGCGGCGACTCCTGCCGAGCTCCGCGAGTCACTGCGTGCCTCCGCGTGGGCCGACCCCGGCGGCGAGAACGACGCCGCCATCCATCTGGGCCTGCGGCTTGCGTGGGCGCGCCGGGTCCAGTCGCGTGCCCCCGAGGCCCGCGCGTGGGTCGCCGGAGCACTCGCACTGCTCGCGGCCCGCGAAATCACATCCGGCGGCCGCTCGCTCAGAGACGCGCGATCGCCGGCCCTCCGTGATCTGGGCGAGGACTGGCGCCAGGCCGAGACGCTCGAGGAGCTTGCACGCGCCCTGCCCGCACGCGCGAAGTGGGTGCTCGAGGACCCGGGCGAAGCGGCGCGGCCGTGGCGGGTCGAGGCAGAGTGGTGGAGGCGGGTCGAACGGGACGCGGAAGGGCTTGCCCACGGAGCGCGCGGAGGGCGGGCCGTCGTCGTCGGCGCCGCCGCCCTGCTTGCGTTCGACGCCTTCCGCACGGGCGCTGCGCTCGCAGCGGCGGCGGCTGCAGGCGATCCGGCGCGGGAGGCGATCGATGCTCTCCTCTGAGCTTGCCCTGCCCGTACGGATGAGCCGCATCGCGGTTGTCGCACCGCAGCCTTGTCTGCGAGCAGCGCTCGCCGCACTCGCCGATGCGGGTGCCGTGGAGCTCGTCGGCACTCTCGCCGCGGCCGAGGGCGAGGCGGCGGAGGCGCTGCGCCGTGTCGAGCAGGCCGAGGCGTACCGCGAAGGCCCGACGCCACGACTCTCGGCCGAGGCGCTCAGCCTCGCGCAGCTCGAGGAGCGAGGGGAGCGCGACCTCCTCGCCGGCGAGGTCGAGCTCGGCCGCCGCGCCGGGCTTGTGCGCACGCACGGCAGCTTCGCCGCACTCGTCGGATGGACGCCGAGCGAGGCACTGCCGCGCCTGCAGGAGCGACTCGAGCAGGTGGGCGCCGAGGCGGTCGAGCTGCCGAGGCCGACCTGGGTCGAGCCGCCGACGCTCTACCGGCCAACCCGGGTCGGCCGCCCCTTCCGGCCCCTGGTGACGACATACGGCGTCACGCCGTACGCCGACGTCGACCCGACGCCCTTCGCGGCGGTCGCCTTCATCCTGATGTTCGGGATGATGTTCGGCGACGCGGGGCACGGGCTGGTGCTGGCGGCGCTCGGACTTCTCCTGCGCAGCGGACGCCCAGCGTTCCTCGCGCCGTTCAGCCACATGTGGCCGCTCGCGGTCGCGGCCGGCCTCGTCGCCGCCGTCTTCGGCGCGCTCTATGGCGAGGCGTTCGGCCCGACCGGGCTCCTTCCGCGCCTCTGGCTCGACCCCGTCGAACGGCCCGGGCCGTTGCTCGTCACGGCGCTGGCAGTCGGCGCCGTCCTGCTCATGATCAGCCACGTCTACGGGATCGTCAACCGCTGGCGGGAGGGCGGCGCCGGGACGGCTCTCGTCTCGCCGACCGGAATCGCGGGACTCGGCATCCTCGTCGGCGGGTTGGTCGGCGCGCTCGGCTGGTACGTGGACGAGCCGTCCGTGCTCTGGATAGGAGTGGCGGTCGCGGGTGCCGCACTCGTCCTGCTCGCGATCGGCTTCCTTGTCGCCGCCGGCGGCGGCGTCGCGGGTATCACGGAGAGTGCCGTGGAGTTGTTCGACGCCGTCGTGAGGGTCGGATCGAACCTCCTCTCGTTTACGCGCCTCGCCGCGTTCGGCCTCATGCACGCGGCTCTCGGCGCCGTCGTTTTCGGCGCGGCGAGCGCGCTCTGGGGTGGCGTCTTCGGAGCGACGCTGGCCGCGCTCGTCTTCCTCGTTGGGAACGTCATCGCCTTCTCGCTCGAACTGCTCGTCACCGGCGTCCAAGCCCTGCGGCTCGAGTTCTACGAGTTGTTCTCCCGCATCTTCGTCGGCGAGGGACATACGTTCTCGCCCTGGAGCATCTCTGTCGTCACCGTGAAGGAGGAGCCATGATCTTCTCGATGCTCGTCGCCCTGCCTGCGATCGGCGTCGTCGCGGTCGTCACGAGTCGCACGTTGCGACGAGCACCGCGCCAAGGCCTGCGCCGGATGCTCGTGATCAACCTCGTTCTCGTCCTCGGCGCGCTTGCCGTGCTCGTCGCGCTCCTCGCGGGGCTCGTCGATCCAGCGCAGGCGGCGTCGGCCGCGGCGCGACCCGGCCACGACGCACGCGCGGCTCTGTTCGGAGCGTCGATCGCCGTGGCGGGCTCGGCGCTCGGAGCAGGGATCGCCGTCTCCTACACAGGTGCCGCTGCACTCGCCGCGATCAGCGAGAAGCCCGAGATGTTCGGCCGGGCGATGGTGATCGTCGGGCTGGCCGAAGGGATCGCCATCTACGGAGTCGTGATCGCGATTCTCCTCATCGCGAAGGCGTGAGCTCGGTCGTCGCGATCGGCGGGCCGGTGCACCTCGAGGGGTACACGCTCGCAGGCGTCCGGGTGATCGACGCCGCAGACAGACCCGCGGCGCAACGGGCCTGGGATGAGCTGACGGCGGACGTCGCGCTCGTTCTCCTCGATGCGGCCGCGCAGGAAGCGCTCGCGGACCGGCTCTCGGAGAGGCCCGTGCTCTGGGTCGTGGTGCCTGAGTGAGACGTCCTCCATCAACCGTTCCGCCCGCGCGTTCCTCGGACGTCGCTCGCGGTGCCGGGCCGAAGGGCACGGTATGACGAATACAGGCCCGGAGAGCACCGTGCCGCGAGCGGCGTCAGGCGTCGCCGGAGACCGGCTCCGCCGGTCTGGAGGAGAGGCCGGCGAGGAGCGCGCGTGAACCTCGGCCGTCTGCGGAGCTCCTTCCTCGCCGCGGCCGCCGAGGACGCCGAGCGAACGGTTGCGGCGGCCGAAGAGGAGCAGCGCGCCCGGCTGGCCGCGACCCAGCGGCACGCCGCGGAGATCGTCGCCACGGCGCGCGCCGCCGGCGAGGCCGACGCGCGCGTCGAAGGGGCCCGGACGATCGCCGCAGCCCGACGCCGCGCACGCACCGTCACGCTGGCGGCGCGGCTGGAGCTGTACGAGGAGCTGCGGCGGCAGGCGCTCGCCGCCGCTGCGCAGCTGCGGACGAAGCCGTCGTACATTCCGCTTCTGCAGCGCCTCGAGCGCGCCGCCCGAGCCGACCTCGGCGCGGACGCAGTCGTGGAGCTCGACGTCGGCGAAGCCGGCGGCGTGATCGCGCGAGCCGGCAGCCGGATCGTCGACTACTCGCTCACAGCGCTCGTCGCCCGCTGCGTCGACGCGCTGGGCGAGCGCCTCGAGGAGCTCTGGCGATGAGGGAGGGATCGGTCATTCGCGTCAACGGCCCGGTGGTCGAGATCGAGGGCATCGACACGTCCATGCTCGAGCTGGTGGAAGTGGGAGAGGCGCAACTGCCCGGCGAGGTGATCGCACTCGAGGGACGCGTGGCGACCGTGCAGGTCTACGAGCACACGGGCGGCGTCCGGCCCGGCGAACCCGCCCGCGGCACGGGCAATCCGCTGCTGGCGACGCTCGGGCCGGGCCTGATCGGCGGCGTCTTCGACGGCATGCTGCGCCGCCTGAGCGGAGGGACCGACACGATCGCGCCCGGGATGAGCTCCGCAACGCTGCCGGTGGACCGCCGCTGGCGGTTCGAACCGGCCGTCGCGGTCGGAGCCGAGGTGCGACCAGGCGTGCTACTCGGGCGCTTCCCGGAGACGGACGCGATCGAGTTCCGCCTACTCATCCCGGCCAGCGTGACCGGAACGATCGAGTGGATCGCAGGAGCCGGCGATCTCGGTATGGCCGATCCGGTCGCGCGCGTCGGCGGCGTCGAGCTGACCCTCGTGCAGACCTGGCCCGTCCGCCGCCCCCGCCCGGTCGCCGAGCGCCTGCGGGGAGCAAGGCCGCTCACGACCGGCCAGCGGGCGATCGACCTCTTCTATCCGGTCGCAGAGGGAAGCAGCGCCGCGGTCCCCGGCGGCTTCGGCACCGGGAAGACCGTCCTCCTGCAGCAGATTGCCAAGTGGTGCGACGCCGACGTGATCGTCTACGTCGGCTGCGGCGAGCGTGGCAACGAGATGGCGGACGTGCTCAGCGAGCTGTCGACCCTGCAGGACCCCCGCACGGGCGGGGCGCTGCTCGACCGCACCGTCCTGATCGCGAACACGTCGAACATGCCGGTGCTCGCGCGCGAGGCGAGCATCTACACGGGCGCGACCGTCGCGGAGTTCTATCGCGACATGGGGTACCGCTCGGTCGTGATCGCCGACTCGACGTCACGCTGGGCGGAAGCGCTGCGCGAAGTGGCCTCGCGGACCGGCGAGCTACCGGCCGAGGAGGGATACCCCGCCGGTCTCGCCTCGGCGCTGGCGGCCTTCTACGAGCGAGCGGCGCGCGTGCTGACCCTCGGAGGTGCTGATGGGTCGGTGACGATCCTCGGCGCCATCTCCCCGCCGGGCGGGGACATGTCCGAGCCGGTGAGCGCGCATACGCGGCGCTTCACCCGCTGCACCTGGACGCTCGACACCGAACTCGCCTACGCGCGTCACTACCCGGCGGTCAGCTGGATCGACTCCTCGTCGCGCGACGCCGATCCGGTCGGAGAGTGGCAGGCGCGGCATGGCGATCCAGGCTGGACGGGGCGCCGCAACCAGGCGTTGCGGCTTCTCGCCGATGCCGCTCGTCTCGAATCGGTCGCGGAGCTCGTAGGCGCCGGCTCGCTTCCCGAGCCCGAGCGGCTCGTCCTGCGCACGGCGAGACTGCTCCGCGAGGGCGTGCTCCAGCAGAGCAGCCTCAGCGTCAACGATGCCCGCTGTGATCCGCTGAAACAGGTCGCCCTACTCGACCTCGTGCTCGCGATTCACGAGCGCTGCGCGCAACTGCTCGGGCGGGGCGTCGCGCTCGCGACGATCGAGCAGGTCGACCTCGCGGCGGTGACCCGCGCCCGGGACGAGACCCCGCCGGACGGCGCAGCACAGGTGCGAAGCCTGCTGCGCGAGCTGCTGGCGCAGCTCGGGAGCCTCGCATGAGCAGGCGAGCCCCTATCGAGCACACCGCGGTCGCCTCCGTCCGCGGCCCGCTGCTCGTCGTCGAGCAGGTTGACGGCGTCGGCTGGGACGAGGTCGCCGAGATCCGCCTCGCTTCCGGGGAAGTGCGGCACGGGGTCGTCCTCGACGTGAACAGGGACGTGGCGGTCCTCGAGGTCTACGAGGGAAGCGCCGGTCTCCGCCTGAACGAGCTGCGCGTCGCATTCACCGGTTCGCCGATGACCGTCCCCGTCGGCGGTGGGTGGCTCGGCCGCGTCGTGAACGGGCGCGGCGAGCCGCTCGATGGCGGGCCGCCGATCTTCGGCGCGACGAGCCACACAGTGCAGGGCCGGCCGATCAATCCGGCCGCCCGGGCAACCCCGGTCGAGCCGATCCTGACCGGCATGTCGGTGATCGACGGCCTCGCGACGCTCGTCCGGGGACAGAAGCTGCCCGTCTTCTCGGTCGGCGGACTGCCGCACCTCGAGTTCGCAGCGCAGGTGGCGGCGCAGGCGACTGCGGGCGGCGAAGCATTCGCGATCGTCTTCGCCGCGATGGGGATCACGAACGCAGACGCCGCCATGGTTCGCGAGACGCTGGAAGAGCGCGCCGCCGCCGGCGACCTCGCGCTCTTCCTCAACACGGCCGACGACCCGCTCGTCGAGCGGATCCTCACGCCCAGGCTCGCGCTAACGATCGCCGAGCATCTCGCCTTCGAGCTCGACCGACACGTCCTCGTGATCATGGCCGACATGACGAGCTACTGCGAGGCGGTCCGCGAAGTGTCGGCGGCGCGCGGCGAGATCCCGAGCCGGCGAGGCTACCCCGGCTATCTCTACAGCGACCTCGCCTCCCTCTACGAGCGCGCCGGCCGCATCAAGGGCCAAGCCGGGTCGATCACCCAGCTCCCGGTCCTCACGATGCCGGCAGGAGACATCACGCATCCCGTGCCGGACCTCACCGGCTACATCACCGAGGGACAGATCGTCCTCTCGCACGAGGCACACACACGAGGGATCTACCCGCCCTTCGAGCCACTGCGATCGCTCTCGCGACTGATGCGCCTCGGCGCCGGACCGGGCCAGACGCGCGACGATCACCTCGAGCTCGCCGCGCAGCTGTATGCACTCGTCGCGGAGGCCCAGCACGCGGCCGATCTCGCCGACGTGGTGGGCGCCGACGCCCTCGGCGACTCCGAGCGCGCCTATCTCACCTTCCGCGCGGCCTTCGAGTCGGAGTTCGTCGCTCAAGGACGGACGGAATCGCGCACGCTCGACGAGACGCTCGACCGAGGCTGGAGGGTGGCATCAACGCTCCCTCGGCGCGAGCTCTCGATGATCTCCGAAGAGAGGCTCGACGAACGCTACGAGGAGGTGACGGATGGCGCTGCGCGTGCCACCGGGTAGAACGGGCCGACCGTGGCTCCTGCACCGGCTCGAGGTCGCGCGTGCCGGAGCCGACGTGCTCGAAGAGAAGCGCCGCGTGCTCCTTCGCCGGCGCGAGCAGCTGGCGTTCGAAGTCGAGGAGGCCTGCCGCGAGTGGGAGCGGCTCGCCGGCGAGGCTGCGGAAATGCATCAGCGAGCCCTCGTCTTCTCAGGCGCAAGGCGCCTCCGGCTCGCAGCCTTCTACGGCGGTGGACGGGCCGACGTTTCCGTGCAGTGGCGGAACCTCCTCGGCGTCGGCGTGCCCGATACCGCTGAGGTCGGCTTCACCGAGCCGATCGACCTCGTCCCCTTCGGCGCCACCTTGCCGCTCGTCCTCGACGCTGAAGCTCATCGCCGGGCACTGGCGGCGGCGGCGGACTACGCCCGTGCCCGAGAGGCACACCGGCTCGTGAGCGAAGAGGTAACGCGCACGGCCAGACGGCTGCGCGCGATCGAGCATCGCTGGATCCCCCAACACAAGCAGGCCCTCGCAAGACTCGAGCTCACCCTCGACGAGCTCGAACGCGAGGACTCGAGCCGCGTACGCTGGTTCCAGGAGCGGGAATCCTCGCGCGAGGCCGTTGGCTAGCCGATACGTTCGTCCGCATCGACGTCGATGACGACGATCTCGCCGCGCCCCATGCATCGGGCGAAGCGGCATTTTTCGCCTCGAAGAGGAGGGGCCCGGATTCGACGGCGATCGAGTCGCAGCGGTTCTGCTCATCCTTCCCTTCCCCTCATCGTCTGGGGCCGACGAACTCCGCCGCTACCTCCTCCGCCGCCAACACGCCACTGGCGGCCCAGGCCCGGGCAGACCGCTCCCATCGCGCTCACCGCAACCGCGCACCCGGACAACGCTCGCTCTCGGCTAGTCCACGAGTAGCGTGATGACGGATGTGACTCGCCCGGCGCTCCGTCGACGCCGAGCACAACAGGCCGCCCGGACCGACGCATCGACCCCGGCACGAGACGTCCGCGGAGTCAGCTTTCCTTCAGCACGGAGTACCAGACACGCTCTGCGACCTCGCGGAGATCGTCGCTCGTGCGCGCGAGCCTCCGGTAGAGCTCCCGCTTCGCGGCGACCTCGCGCAGGTCGTCCACCGCGACCAGCGCCGACATCGACTGGCGGTAGATCTTCTCCACTCGACTCTGGCTCTTTGCAGCACGGTTGGCCGCATCCGTCGCCGCGAGCCGTGCTCCGGCCGCGAGCTGCTCGAACGCGTCGCTGAGATCCCGAACGCCCTCTGCGAGCTCGGTTGCCATCTCCGAGATCGCCTCGTCCGGAGTGGTCTCCATCACCTCCGCCTCACGAACTGCGTTCTTCGCGCTGTTCAGCACACGGTCGAGCTCGGTCGAGAGCTCGAAGATGTCCTCGGGCTCGAGCGGCGTCGTGAACGAGATGGTCAGCGCAGCGCGGAGGTCGCGCTTGCGATCGTCGGCTCGGTGCTCGCAGTCCCGCAGGCGATCCGCTGCGCCCGGCTCGCCCACCGACCAGGCGATGAGCGCTTGCATGCCATCCATCGTGATCGCGGTCTGCTCGCGCAGCATGCCGAGGACGTCCGGCGTCTCGGGCAGGAACCAGCGACGGCGTGTCATCCGATCGCCCTCCACACGAGGAACGTACCGGCACCGAGGACAGCGGATCCCGGGAGGGTCAAGAGCCAGGCAAAGGCGATCGATCGCACGACGGCCCAGCGGATGTGCCGCCAGCGGCGCCGCCCGGTGCCGACTCCGACCACCGAGGAGACGACGACGTGGGTGGTCGAGACCGGTGCCCCCAGGTACGAGGCGGGCAAGATGACCGCCGTCGAACCGGTCTGGCTGGCGAAGCCGTCGATCGGTGCCAGGTGAAAGATCCCACGGCCGACCGTGCGCACGATCCGCCATCCGCCGAGCGCCGTTCCGAGCGTGATTGCCGCCCCGCAGCCGACCTTCGCCCAGAGCGGAACCTCGAATGTCTGCACTCTGCCCGCGGCGAGTAGCAGCGCGGCGATGACTCCCATCGACTTCTGTGCATCGTTCGACCCGTGCCCGAAGGAGAGACCAGCCGCCATGCCCCACTCTGCTCCGAGGATCGGGCCCCGGACTCGACGCGTCGCGCGGCGGAGCACGAGCCGGGTGAGTCGGATGCACGCGAACCCCAACGCAAGACCGATCAGCGGTGAGACTGCGAGCGCGATCAGGACGCCGAAGACACCGACCGGCCGCGAGCCGTTCAGCCCGCCCCAGTGAACCGCACCGATCCCACCTTCGACGAGGGCCGCGCCGACGAGACCGCCGACGAGCGCGTGCGCAGAGCTCGACGGCAACCCTCGCCACCAGGTGAGGAGGTTCCAGAGGACCGCCCCGAGCGCACCCGAGCCAATCAGGACGACGGCCTCCGCGCCCGAGACGGTCACGATCCCCGCGATCGTGTCGGCGACGGCGGTCCCAACGAGGAGCGCGCCCAACATGTTGAAGACCGCCGCCAACACGATGGCCTGCAGCGGTAGGGCGCCGCGCGTGGCCACGAGTGTGGCGATCGCGTTCGCTGCGTCGTTGAAGCCATTCGTCAGCGCGAACGCGAGCGCAAACGCGACAGCCAACCCGAGAGCCACGGATCAATCATCTGCTCAAGGCCGACCGGGCGTCAGGGCGCTCGTCCCGTTGGCTCGGGTTCCTCCGGTGCACGGAGCGGGCGGGATTCCGCGACCCCGACGAAGTCAGCCGACGAGCGGGAAGGCCTTTTCAACCGGACACTCGCCGACCAGGGTGCTCGAGACTCGCGATGCGGCTTCCAGGCGATCATTGCGACGGGCAAGAAGCTCACCAAACATCGGCGGCGCGCGCCCTCTGATCGCCCAGCCAGGTCGCCCGGATGGCATCCGGAAGCGGTAGGCGGAGGCTCCTCGGAGGAGCCGACAGCTCAAGTCAGCACGCTGAGCACGCAGGTGGACACGCCGAACGGGCAGGTGCGTACGCTGGACGACGGAGCGGGACGCGGCTCGTCAGCAGCCCCCCCGATCTCGCGAGAGCCTCTTGGGGCGTCTAGGTCTCGCGCCCGACAGCTCGCGCCTGCGGGCGGTTCGTCGTCGAAATCGACGACCGCGGTCTGGAGCAACCCTGTTCCGAACGCCACCGAAGCGCTTGCTAGTCCGGTCTGCGCACACGCCGACGATCGGAACTGCCTCCGGGTCGATCTTCTCCCCGAAGCAGACTGTCATCGTCTCGCCTCCTTGCCCTCAGCTTCGCACGAGGCGTTCGAGTCCGCATCAGGGGGACTCGGGGACTCCCGACGGGAAACTACGGGCCTTAAGGCGCGCACCGCGCCAAGTGACCTGCTCGTAGGTCGCTTCCCAGCGATGCCGACGTGATCGAGCGGCTCGTGGCGCGGTCGCGCGAGGCGCCCTCGGACGACCGCTCGCCGAAAGACCCTTACGGAGCGCGCGTCACGCGACGCCAATGGGCCGGGGAGGGATCGAACCTTTGACCTTGGACAAAAGGCCGACCCGAACGGTCAGCCGGTGGGCAGCTATCGGAAACGAGCTCCAACGTGACTTCTCTGCCGCAGCGACATGAAGCTAGTTGCGGCCACGGAGACCATCCCGTACTCGCGCGGTACCCCCGGCGGCTCCGGGGAAGATCGTGTGGCAAGCCGCGCTTGGCTTCCGGGAATTGCCCGATGCCGCTGTTCGCCCGCGCGCGCACAGTTTCGGCATGGACCTGGCCGTCGAGGCGCGATCCCTTGGCCGCCGTTTCGGCGAGCTCGAGGCAGTTCGTGACGTCTCGTTCTCGATCGCCGAAGGCGAGGCATTAGGCTTCCTCGGATCGAACGGCGCGTGCAAGTCGACCACGATCAACATGCTCTGCACGCTCCTGCGGCCGGCGTCTGGTAGCGCGGCGATCGCCGGCCCCGACGTCGCACGGCAGCCGCTGCAGGTACGCCAACAGATCGGGCTCGTCTTCCAGGACACGACGCTCGACGACTACCTGACCGCCGCCGAGAACCTCCGCTTCCACGCCGAGCTCTACGGAGTCGACCCGCGGGTGCGCGAGGAGCGTCTAACGGGTGTCTCGAAATGGTTGGCTTCGAGGAGCGCCGCACCGACCTCGTCGACACTCTCTCCGGCGGTATGAAGCGGCGGCTCGAGATCGACCGTGGCCTGCTCCACTCGCCGCGTGTGCTCTTCCTTGACGAGCCCACGATCGGGCTCGACCAGCAGGCGCGCGCCCACATCTGGAAGTACATCAACGAGCTTCGCGCCCGGGAGCGGATCACGATCTTTCTGACGACGCACTACATGGATGAGGCCGAGCACTGTGACCGGCTCGCGATCATCGACAACGGCTCCCTCGATGCCGTCGGCATGAGCCGCGAGAGGTCGGCCTTCTTCTCACCGTGCGGCTGGACCTCGACGAGGCTCTCGTCGAGCGCGTGGGCGTCGCGCCACTCCCGTCTCACGACGGTCGGGCCGGCTGCGCCTTCCATCGCGAGCGACGCCTCGATCGCTGTCGACGCGTGGTGCAGGTTGCGCCAGCCCTCCTTCCAGACCACCGACCGACCGAGCCAACGCTGGTTGTCGCCGGTGAACAGCACCTCCAGCGCCTCGGCGAAGCTGGACTTCCCGCTCCCGTTGCGGCCGATGACGAGAGTGAGGCCAGGGCCTGGCGTCAGCTCGAGCGTCGCTGCAGAGCCAATGCCGCGGAAGCCCTCGACGGTGAGCGACGTGATGTACGCGCCGACCGCCGACGCGGCCACGCGCCCGTTGGTTTCCGTCGGGGCCAGCCCTTCCGCGAGCAGCTGCTCGATCGTGCCCGCGCCGCCGAACGCAGCCTTCACGAGCTGCGCAGCCGGCTCGTCGAGCGCGTTTCCTGCGAGTCGCCGCGCGACGAGGGACGAGACGGAGGTCACGGGTTCGGTCATGCGCCGGCGCCAGGCTCATCGTCGCCGACGAACTCCCCGTGCGGGTGGTCGAAGAACCGTTCGCCGTCTCGCCAAACGATCCCGACGTTGAGCGAGTCGAGGAGCTCCTTGACCTCGGAATCCGACTCGCTCCCGATGAGGACGAGCTCGTGGGCAACCTTGACCGGCGGTACCGCCTGCTCCGCCAGGAACCGGTAGTGCGCGAGCTGCCCGATCGCCGTCCGGACGTCCTCGATCGCCGGCGTGAACTTCGCTTCAACCAACGCGCGCTTCGTGAAGTCGACGAGGTCGGCGCGGTAGGATCGGCCGCGGCTCGCGTCCGGCTCCAGAGCGGCTTCGTCGCCTCCGTCGGCGAGGAGCGTCGCGAAGCCGCGGATCGTCGACGCCTCGAACAGCTTCACGATACGAGCTCCCAGTACGCTCGTTCCTCGCGAGGCTACTCCGATCGCGTCGCGCTTCCCTCGATCGTCTGTGGCCCGCTCTCTCCGCGTCCAACCTGGATGCGCCGCGGCTTCGCTTGCTCTGCGACCGGCAGCTCGAGCGTCAGCACGCCGTTCTCGTACCGTGCCTCGATCTGATCGAGATCGAGCGCGTCACTGACGAAGAGCTGGCGGCTGTAGATGCCCTGCGGCCGCTCGTTCACGACTAGCTCGTCCCCCTCCTCGACCTCGAAGCGCCGCTCAGCGCGAATCGTGAGCACGTTCTGCTCGCTGGTCACCTCGATCGAGTCCGAATCTACGCCGGGCAGATCGAGATGCACGAAGAAGCGATCCCCGCGGCGGTAAGCGTCCATCGGGAAGCTGCGCACGCTCCCAGTCCGACGGCCCACGCCCATCTGCTCGCTCAGGCGGTCGAGTTCCGCGAATGGATCGAACCGTAGTACCGACATGGTGGCTCCTTTCGCTGATAGTGGAATCAGGCGCCTCTTACCCGCCACGAGCCTGCGACAAGCAAAGCCAGTTCTCTGATCCTAGACCGGCGCCGCCGCGTACGCGCGGACAGATCATTCCCAAGGCACGCACGAAGCGGCCAGTCACCCGACGAGTCACACCCGGCACGGCGACAACCAGGCTGGCAACTACCCCAGACAGACCAACTTGGTGAGTCTTACCGTCACCCAAGGCCGTGACATGCTGATCCCAGATGGCGATCGTGCGCTCGAAGCGTGCAGTGGCGACTGGCCGAGTTGCGGCGACGGCTGAGAGTCTGCTGGAGGCGTCGACGCTGTGTGCGATCGCGACGGTGACGCCCGCCGGCCAACCCCACCTCAACACCGCGTACTTCGCGTGGACCCGGGATCTTCAGCTCGTCTGGTTATCCGAGCCGGGTGCGCGGCATTCGCGAAACATCCGCGCGAACGGCAATGCATCAGTGGCGGTATATGAGTCGGAGCAGCGATGGGGCGGCCCCGACCGCGGCATCCAGCTGTTCGGAACGGCGCGGGAACTCGAGCGCTCGGCCGATAGCGACGCCGAACGGCTGTACGCGGCGCGCTTCCCCGACTACCGGCGCGAGGAGCTAGACGCGTACCGCTTCTACGTCTTTCGGCCGCGTCGCCTCAAGGTGTTCGACGAGAGCGAGCTGGGAGCGGGTGTGTTCGTGACGGCACGGCTTGGTCGCGATCGGCGGCTGGTCTGGGAGCGTTCGGACATCTACCGCTCCACGGTCTAAACCTCAGATCGCAAGTTGCAGACAGCAGACGCCGGGCTGGGCCAGACCGTATGGAGTGCCCGGCGCCTCGCTCGTAAGTTGGCGCGGGTTGCCGTCGGGGTTGGCCCGGCGGTAGAGCCGCAATTACGGGAGGCGCCGGTGATGAACGAAGGTAGCTGGGTCGGACTTGATGTGCACGCTCGCTCGGTGGTCGCGGGCGTGATCGATCGGAGGAGCGGTGAGGTGCGCTCGCTGCGGCTGCCGCCGGGGTGTGGCGCGACGGTCGCGTGGCTGCAGACGCTGCCGGCGCCGGTGCGGGTCGTCTACGAGGCGGGGCCGACCGGGTACGGGCTCGCGCGTGCGTGTGCCGAGGCGGGGATCGACTGCGTGGTCGCGGCGCCCTCGCGGATCCGACCGGCGGCCGACCGGGTCAAGACCGACCGGCGCGACGCCGAGCGGCTGGCGAGGCTGCTGCGGCTGGGTGAGATCACCGCGGTACGGGTGCCCGGGCCGGAAGAGGAGGCCGCGCGTGATTTGGTCCGCGCCCGCGAGGATGCGCGCGGCGATCTGATGCGGGCCCGGCACCGGCTCTCGAAGCTGCTGCTCCGCCATGGCGCGGTGTACGACGCGACCGCGTGGACGCGGGCACACGACAGGTGGCTTCGCCGTCAGCGGTTCCAAAGCGGGCCGCTCGCAGTCGTGTTCGACGAGTGCTACGGCCGGGTGCTCGACGTGAAGACCCGCAGGGATGCGCTCGACGAGGCGATCGCCGAGCTCGCCGCGACCCCGCCCTACCTCGATGTCGTCGGCAAGCTCGTCTGTCTCCGCGGCGTCTCCACGCTGACGGCCTTCGCGTTGACCGTCGAGCTCGGCGACTGGAGCAGGTTCCCCCGAGTCGCTCGGCCCGTTCCTCGGCCTCACCCCCAGCGAGCACTCAAGCGGGGAGCGGCGCCGCCAAGGCGCGATCAGCAAGACCGGCAACACAAACGCGCGCCGGCTCCTGATCGAGGGCCGTGACCTGCCGTGGCGGCAGACGCGCGACCGGTGCGCGATCCTCGTCTCCGAGGTGGCTGCAGCAGACGATCTGAGGGCTAGTTTTGGCTTAACCAGGACGTCTGCGAGGGTCAATTCGTAGCACAGAAATGATCGCGTGGCTAGCACGATGCTCGCGTGGTGTTCGCGCGGCTTTGGCCACTGGGTAACACGCAGCTGATCTGAACCACGAGCGCAGAGGCGGCGTTCGGACTGAGCCGGACCGGCTAGACCTTCGCCAGTGCCGCTGGAGGAGATCGCCGAGCACCTGAACGCGGAGAAGCCGGCGAAGCCCGCGTTGTTTGCGTGGCAGCGCGGTTACATCGAGAACTTCATCGACGCTGTCAAGAAGGCCAACTGGTCTAACCCGGAGGAGTCGAAGGTAGAAGTGGTGGCCAAGGCGAAGGAATACCTCCCTA
>CAVRBT010000017.1:0-5467 GCA_963719275.1 uncultured Actinomycetes bacterium
ATCCGGACCGCGACCTGACGCGGCGCCAGGCCTTCGGCGGCGGCTAGATGAGGTCCTCATAGAGGTTGTGAACGGCTGAGGGAAACGTCCGGCCCTCCTTTGAGGGTGTGGGTCTCGCCAGAGACCACGCCCAAAGGAGGGCCAGATGCAGATTCACGCTAACGCCAAGCTCGGACTGTCGGGTCGGTATGCGCTGGTGATCGCCGTTGAGGATGGTTTGTCGCTGAAGGGGGCCGCGGCCGCCTTCAGCGTGTCGCCGGCGACGGCGCACCGCTGGTGGTGGCGTTGGATCGAGAGCGGGCGGAGCCGGCAGGCGTTGCGCGATCGCTCGAGCAGGCCGTTGCGCTCGCCGCGCAGGCTTAGCGCTCAAGTGGAGGCGGCGATCGTGCAGGCGCGGGAGCAGACCGGCTACGGGCCAAACCGGCTTGCCGGGCTCGTGCGCCGGGCTGCCTCGACGGTCTGGAAGGTGCTCCGCCGCCACGGGCTGACGCCGAGGCCGCGCACGCCGAGGCCGCGCTACCGCCGCTACGAGTGGTCGCGACCAGGAGCGCTGCTGCACGTCGACGTCAAGGAGCTGCCCCGCTTCGCCAAGCCCGGCCACCGGGTGACTGGCGACCGCCGCGAGCTCGCGGCAAACGTCGGGGCCGGCTACCAGTACCTGCACTGCGTGCTCGACGACCACTCGCGCTTCGTCCACGTCGAGTTGCACCCACGCCAAGACGCCGAGACCTGCACCCGCGTGCTCGAGCGGGCACTCGCCGAGCTCGGAGAGCTCGGACTGGAGCCGCCCGAGGCGGTGATGAGCGACAACGCCTTCGTCTACACAAAGAGCCGCCGCTTCCGAACGCTGCTTGCCTCGATCGGCGCGCGTCACATCCCGATCCCGCCCTACACGCCACGCTGGAACGGGAAGGTCGAGCGCTTCATCGGGACGCTACTCAGCGAGTGGGCGTATGCCCGCCCCTACGCGAGCTCCGGCGAACGAGCAAGAGCCCCGTCAAGCTTCGTCCGCTACTACAACCGGCGCAGGCCGCACACCTCACTCGCAGGGCGCGCCCCGCTCAGCCGCGTTCACAACGTCTGTGGGGAGGACAGCTAGACGGCTAGACCGTATGGAGTGCCCGGCGCCTCACTCGTAAGTTGGCGCGGGTTGCCGTCGGGATAGCCCGGCGGTAGAGCCGCAATTACGGGAGGCGCCGGATATGGGCGAAGGTAGCTGGGTTGGACTCGATGTGCACGCACGCTCCGTGCTCGCGAGCGTGCTCGATGCCGGAAGCGGGGAGCTGCGCACGCAGAGGGTGCCGGCGGAGAGCGAGCAGACGGTCGCGTGGCTTTCCAGCCTGCCGCGACCAGTGCGCGTTGCCTACGAGGCAGGACCGACCGGGTACGGCCTTGCTCGCGCCTGCGCCGAGGCGGGGATCGCGTGCATGGTGGCCGCACCCTCGAAGATCCCGCGCGCTCCGGGCGACCGCGTCAAGACCGACCGCCGCGACGCCGAGCGCCTGGCGCGGCTCCTGCGCCTGGGAGAGCTCGTCGCCGTGCGGGTGCCGGATCGCGAGCAGGAGGCGGCCCGCGACCTCGTGCGCGCCCGCGAGGACGCACGCGGCGATCTGATGCGCGCCCGCCATCGACTCTCGAAGCTGCTCCTGCGGCACGGTCTCGTGTACGAGAGCTCGGCCTGGACGCTCGCCCACGATGCCTGGCTTCGCCGCCAGCGCTTCCCGAGTCGGGCGCTCACCCTCGCCTTCGAGGAGAGCTACGGCGCGGTCGCCCAGACGAAGGGACGCCGCGACGCGCTCGACCACGCGATCGCGGAGCTGGCGGACGAGCCGCCCTTCGCCGAGGTCGTGGGAAGGCTCGTCTGCTTGCGCGGCGTCTCCACCTTGACCGCGCTCGCGCTCACCGTCGAGCTCGGCGACTGGCAGCGCTTCCGAGCGCAGTCGCTCGGACCCTTCCTTGGCCTCGTCCCGAGCGAGGACTCCTCCGGTGAGCGCCGGCGCCAGGGAGCGATCACGAAGACGGGCAACACGCACGCCCGCCGCCTACTCGTCGAGGCCGCCTGGCACCAGCGCCGCCCGTTACTGGCGAGCGCCGCTCTCGAGCGGCGGCGGCAGGGGCAGCCCGCGGCGGTTCGGGCGCGGGCCGATGCGAGCGCACGGCGGCTGCACCAGCGCTGGCACGCCCTCGAAGGCCGCGGCAAGCGGCGCACGATCGTCGCCGTCGCGGTCGCCCGCGAGCTCGCCGGCCACTGCTGGGCGTTGGCGACGATGGAGTAGCCGCCACCTCAGCGGCTCGGCGAGGAGAGCGCACCGGCGAAAAGACGCGAGGAGCGACCCGCGGCACAGCTAAGAGCGGCCCCAGCGGCCACACTCGACCCTAGAGAGCGGCTCCGCCCCCACCGCACACCCGGTCATGCGGTCCCGACCCGCGCATATCAGCCGTGACATGGCGTCGACGACTGCCGGTGCGCTCTCCCCACCGACAAGAAAGGCCCGCGATCAGCGGGCCTCCGAGACGTGCGCGCTTGACAAATCTCACTCCATATCAGCTGTAGGACCCGAGCAGGTTGGTTCTGCTGGCCGGGGGTTGGTGGCCGAGGGCTGAGTGTCGGCGTCGATGGTTGTAGTGCCAGAGCCAGCCGTCAAGGGCGGCGGTGCGTTCGCGGCTTGAGCCGAAGATTGGGCCGTAGGCCCAGCCGGCGAGCATCGTGCGGATGAAGCGCTCCGCCTTCCCGTTTGTCTGCGGCCGGTAGGGCCGTGTACGCAGGTGCTTGAGCTTCAGGCGGCGGCAGGCGAGCGCATGCACGACCGAGATGTAAGCCGGGCCGTTGTCGCTGAGTACGGCCTCGACGCGGATGCCGTAGCGGCGGTAGAAGGCGATCGCGCGGCCTAGAAAGCCAGCGGCGGTGGCGGCTTTCTCGTCGGGGAGCACCTCGGCGTAGGCCAGGCGGCTGTAGTCGTCGACCGCGATGTGCACGTACTCCCAGCCGAGCTCGCCGCGGCCGCGGCGACCGCGGCGGTCGTACTGGCTTGCCCGGTCGCCGGTCACGCGGTGACCGGCGCCCGCGATCCGCCCGAGCTTCTTGACGTCGACATGGATCAGCTCGCCCGGCCGCGTGCGTTCGTAGCGAACCGCCGGCTCGAGACCGAGCCGGCCGAGCCGGCCCATCCCGATCCGGGTCAGGATCCCCGAGACGGTCGAGAGCGGCATCGCCAGGGTCTCCGCGATCTCCGCGGCCGTCATCCGCAGCCGGCGCAGCTTCGCGATCACCGCGACCCGCTGCGGATCGGTGCAGTTGGCGACTCGGCGGGGGGCGGAGGAGCGGTCGAACAGATCACGATCACCCACCCGGTAGCGGCTGACCCACTTGCGCGCACAGCGCACGCTGACGCCAGCGGCCTCGGCCGCCCCCGTCAGCGTCCAACCCTGATCAACAACTCGCCGGGCCAGCTCGCACCTGCCACTCCAGCTGAGAGCCGCGTTACCGTGCAGATCCATCCGGGTCGCCTCCTTGGGGCTGTTGCCTTCGACAGCACTCAGCCTCCAAGGCGGCCCGGATGAACCGAACCAACGTGCTCAGGAACTACAGCTGATATGGAGTGAGATTTGTCAAGCGCGCACGTCTCGGAGGCCCGCTGATCGCGGGCCTTTCTTGTCGGTGGGGAGAGCGCACCGGCAGTCGTCGACGCCATGTCACGGCTGATATGCGCGGGTCGGGACCGCATGACCGGGTGTGCGGTGGGGGCGGAGCCGCTCTCTAGGGTCGAGTGTGGCCGCTGGGGCCGCTCTTAGCTGTGCCGCGGGTCGCTCCTCGCGTCTTTTCGCCGGTGCGCTCTCCTCGCCGAGCCGCTGAGGTGGCGGCTACTCCATCGTCGCCAACGCCCAGCAGTGGCCGGCGAGCTCGCGGGCGACCGCGACGGCGACGATCGTGCGCCGCTTGCCGCGGCCTTCGAGGGCGTGCCAGCGCTGGTGCAGCCGCCGTGCGCTCGCATCGGCCCGCGCCCGAACCGCCGCGGGCTGCCCCTGCCGCCGCCGCTCGAGAGCGGCGCTCGCCAGTAACGGGCGGCGCTGGTGCCAGGCGGCCTCGACGAGTAGGCGGCGGGCGTGCGTGTTGCCCGTCTTCGTGATCGCTCCCTGGCGCCGGCGCTCACCGGAGGAGTCCTCGCTCGGGACGAGGCCAAGGAAGGGTCCGAGCGACTGCGCTCGGAAGCGCTGCCAGTCGCCGAGCTCGACGGTGAGCGCGAGCGCGGTCAAGGTGGAGACGCCGCGCAAGCAGACGAGCCTTCCCACGACCTCGGCGAAGGGCGGCTCGTCCGCCAGCTCCGCGATCGCGTGGTCGAGCGCGTCGCGGCGTCCCTTCGTCTGGGCGACCGCGCCGTAGCTCTCCTCGAAGGCGAGGGTGAGCGCCCGACTCGGGAAGCGCTGGCGGCGAAGCCAGGCATCGTGGGCGAGCGTCCAGGCCGAGCTCTCGTACACGAGACCGTGCCGCAGGAGCAGCTTCGAGAGTCGATGGCGGGCGCGCATCAGATCGCCGCGTGCGTCCTCGCGGGCGCGCACGAGGTCGCGGGCCGCCTCCTGCTCGCGATCCGGCACCCGCACGGCGACGAGCTCTCCCAGGCGCAGGAGCCGCGCCAGGCGCTCGGCGTCGCGGCGGTCGGTCTTGACGCGGTCGCCCGGAGCGCGCGGGATCTTCGAGGGTGCGGCCACCATGCACGCGATCCCCGCCTCGGCGCAGGCGCGAGCAAGGCCGTACCCGGTCGGTCCTGCCTCGTAGGCAACGCGCACTGGTCGCGGCAGGCTGGAAAGCCACGCGACCGTCTGCTCGCTCTCCGCCGGCACCCTCTGCGTGCGCAGCTCCCCGCTTCCGGCATCGAGCACGCTCGCGAGCACGGAGCGTGCGTGCACATCGAGTCCAACCCAGCTACCTTCGCCCATATCCGGCGCCTCCCGTAATTGCGGCTCTACCGCCGGGCTATCCCGACGGCAACCCGCGCCAACTTACGAGTGAGGCGCCGGGCACTCCATACGGTCTAGCGGACGATCATCACCGGGCAGTCGACGTTCTCGGCCACGCGGCCGGCCGTCGAGCCGAGCAGGTGGTCGCGAAGCGAATGCCCTCGGTGGCCGAGGACGATCAGGTCGGCCCCGACCTCGGTCGCGTAGCGCACGATCAGCTCGGCCGCGTGGCCGGGTCGCAGCTCGATCTCGGCTGAAACCCCAGCCTTTTCCGCCTGGCGTCGGATCCGAGCGCCCAGCGTCCGGAAGAAGGCGTCCTTCTCGCGCTTGACCTCCTCGAACTCGGCGATCGTCTCGGCGCTGCAACGGTGCCGCTATACCGGCGAGCTTCTCCTTTTCGGCCCGAGGTTCGTGACGGTTGCCACCCAGTGTCTGACACTGGGTTGGAACGAAAGTGCGATTCCTTGTGCACAGGGTGCTAGCCGGCCGCCTCCGCGTTGCGGAGGCCCGT
>CAVRBT010000018.1:0-60540 GCA_963719275.1 uncultured Actinomycetes bacterium
CTGCGCTCGGTCTACGTCCTGGTGCTGGGCGTGGGCGGCTGGTTCGCGGGCGTGCTGGTCGCGCTGACGGCGCTGCCGACGGTTCCGCTGACCAGCGAGCTGCTGGCCGGGCTCTCGATCGGGCTGCCGGTCGGCCTCGCGATCTACCTCGCCTGGCTGCACACGGACTGGCCGGGGCGGACGAGGACGATCGGGCTCGCAGGGTCGCTGGCCGGCGCGCTCGTCGGTGCGTGGCTCGGGTTCAACGTCATCGAGGGCTTGTTCGCCGTCGTCACGGCGAGCCTCGGGGCGCAGGTCGGGGCGAACCTGACCCTGATCGTGTTCGACATCCTCCGCGAGCGCGCGGTGGCGGAAGCCGCTCCGGAGGCTCCGACGGTTGCGGCTGGTGCCTAGGGCCGCCCGAAGCGCCGAGCGAGCACGTCCTCGAGCGGACGCGTGTTGAGGACGTCGGTGGCGGCCGCCCCTCCTCTGCGGGCGGTCGCCACCGACAGCTCGATGTTCCCGAGCCCGCGCGTCGAGTGGGCGTCGGTCGAGCAGACGATCGGGACGCCCGCCTCGCGGGCGAGGCGCACGTGCTCGTCGCGGAGGTCGAGCCGGTTCGGGAGCCCGTTCACCTCGACCGCGCGGCCCTGCTCGGCCAGCCGCGCGAGGACGGCCTCGAGGTCGACCGCGTTCGGGGGCCGGTAGTTGATCAGTCGTCCGGTGGGGTGGCTGAGGCAGCTCACGTACGGCGACTCGAGCGCCGTAAGAACGCGCTTCGTCAGCTCCTCGCGCGAGGCGCGCTGGCCGCCGTGGACGCTGACCTGCACCCACTCGAGCTCGGCGAGCAGGTCGTCGGGGAGGTCGAGCGAGCCGTCGCGGCGGATGTCGCACTCCGTGCCGCGCAGCACGCGGAAGGGCGCGAGCCGCTCGTTCGCCTGCGCGATCTCCTCGGCCTGGCGGCGCACGCCGTCGGCGTCGAGCCCCGGCACGGCGCCGACGCTGACGGTGTGGTCGCAGATCGCGAGGTACTCGTAGCCGCGCTCCTTCGCGGCGAGGCCCATCTCGTAGATCGTCGCCCTGCCGTCCGACCACGTCGAGTGGCAGTGGAGGTCGCCGCGGATGTCGATCACCTCGACGAGCGGGTTGTCTGCGGGCGCGCCGGCCTCCCGTAGCTCGGGCGGGAGGAACGGGATGCCGAGCGCGGCGAAGACCGCCTCCTCGTCCGCCGCCTCGGGCAGCGGCTCGTGGGCCGCGACCCACTCCGGCGAGCCGGTCGCGCGTACGAGCTCGGTGCCCAGCCTCGTCGGCTCCGCGACCACGAGCTCGACCGGGACGCCCTCGACGGTCACGCCGAGCGCGCGCCGCTCGCCGCGCTCGACGACGGCCACGATCTGCGGCAGCGACTCGAATGCCTCGAGCACCGCCGCGGGGTCGTCCGAGGGGACGACCACCGCGAGCCGTTCGGACGCGTCCCGCCAGCGGCGCGGGTCGCCGGCCGCGAGCCCCCCGAGCGCCTCCGCGATCGACACGACGAGCGGGCGGCTCTGGTGCAGCAGGAGCGGCCTGGGAGCTGCGGCCTGCGGCTCCCGCTCGAGCGCTTCGCGCAGCTTGCGCTCGGTCTCCGGCCCGATTCCGGGAACCTCGCGCAGCCGCCCCTCGCGCGCGGCCTCCCGCAGCTCGTCGAGGGTGCGGACGCCGAGCACGCGCCCGATCTCGAGCATCCGCCGGACCGAGATGCCGAGGAGCCGGCCGACCCCCGCGAGCTCCGGCGAGACCTCGCGCTCGAGCTCGCGCAGCTCCGCGATGTCGCCGGTCTCGACCAGCTCCTTCAGCCGCCGCTCGATGCCAGGGCCAATCCCGCGGAGCTCCCGTGCGCGGCCTTGCCGCACCAGCTCGGCGACGGGCGCGGGCGTCGACCGGATCAGGTCCGCGGCGCGCCGGTAGGCCCGCGCCGTGTACGGCCCCGCGCCCGCGAGCTCGAGCAACGAGGCGAACTGGTCGAGCCGGTCGGCGATCCCGGCGTTGTCGAGCGGTGGCCCGTGCACCGCTGGATAGTCTCTCGACGGCATGCCGACCGTTGTTGTTCCCTTCCGCGGCGATAAGGCAAAGCAGCGGCTCGCGCCGGCTCCGGACGAGGTCCGTGCCCGGCTCGCGCAGGCGATGTTCGAGGACGTCCTCGCGGCCGCCGAGGCCGTCGGGACGGTGCTCGTCGCGGACGCGGCCGGCGGCCAGGGGGCTGCCGTGGAGGCCGTGCTGCGACAGGTGGGGGAGGGGCCGATCCTGGTCGTGAACGCCGACCTGCCGTGCGCGCAGCCGCGCGACCTGCTGACGCTCCTCGGCGCGCTGCCCGAGGGCGGCCTCGCGCTCGTGCCGGCCGCCGACGGGACGACGAATGCCCTCGCGCTCGCGGCGCCGCACCTGTTCGCGCCGCTCTACGGGCCGAACAGCGCCGACCGCTTCCTCGCCCGCGCGGAGCGGCTCGAGGTGCCCGCCGCTATCGCCACGATCCCGAACCTCGCCGAGGACGTCGACACGCTCTCGGACCTGGAGGGCATCGAGCCGCGCGTCGGCCCGAGGACCGCGGCGGCGCTCGAGGCGCTGCGCGCCGGCCTGCCGCGGTGAGGGTTGTCGTTCTCGCGGGCGGGCTGGGCGGCTCGCGCCTGGCACTCGCGCTCGCGGAGACGCTCGACCCGGCGGAGCTGACGATCGTCGGCAACGTCGGCGACGACGTCGAGATCCTCGGGCTGCACGTCTCGCCCGACCTCGACACGATCCTCTACACGCTCACCGGCCGGCTCGACGAGGCGAAGGGCTGGGGCCGCGCGGACGAGACGTGGCACGCCCTCGAGGCCGCAGGCGAGCTCGGCGGCGAGACGTGGTTCCGCCTCGGCGACCGCGATCTCGGCCTCCACCTCGTGCGCACGCAGGCGCTGCGGCGCGGCGAGCCGCTCTCGGCGGTCACCGCCCGGTTGGCGCACGCATTCGGCCTGGAGCCGGCGCTGCTGCCGGCGACGGACGAGCGGCTCCGCACCTGGCTCGACACGCCCGCGGGCGAGCTGCCGTTCCAGGAGTGGTTCGTCGCGCGCCGGCACCGGGACGAGGTCGACGGCGTGCGCTTCGAGGGAGCCGACGCTGCCCGTCCAGCGCCCGGGGTGCTCGAGGCGCTGGAGGACGGCCGACCTGATCGCGATCGCGCCGAGCAACCCCTACGTGAGCATCGGCCCGATCCTCGCCGTGCGGGAGATCCGCGAGGCCATCGAGCGCCGACGCGTGCCCGCGGTGGCGGTGAGCCCGCTGATCGGCGGCCGAGCCGTGCGGGGCCCGGCCGACCGGATGCTGGCGCGCCTCGCGGGCGGAACCGGCCCGCAGCAAGTAACAGACTGTTACAAGGGCCTGGTCGACGCGCTCGTGATCGACGAGGCCGACGCGGACGAGGACGCGGATGTGCGCCTGATCGTCACGCGCACGCTGATGGAGGACGAGGACGATCGCCGGCGCGTCGCCGAGGCCGTGCTCGAGACCGCCGGGGCGCTGCGGTGAAGGTCGCGATCGTCGGCGGCACCGGCTCCTTCGGCCGCGCGCTCGCACGGCGGCTGCACCTGCTCGGCGAGGAGGTCCGTATCGGCTCCCGCGACGAGCAGCGGGGGAAGGAGCGCGCGCTCGAGATCGGCGTCGAGGGCGGCAGCAACGACGAGGTCGTGAAGGGCGTCGACCTGGTCGTGCTCGCGACGAAGTCGAACGCCGCGCTCGAGACCGGCGCCGAGCTCAAGGACGCGATCGGCGAGACGCCCGTGCTCTGCGTGGCGAGCGACCTCCGCTTCACCGACATCGGCATCGTCCCGGGGCTCGAGGAGGGCTCGCTGGCCGAGGCGCTGAACGGCATCCTGCGCGCGCCGGTCGCCTCGGGCCTGCAGACGGTCTCCGCGATCGACCTCTCGGGGCCCGAGCTGCCCGACCAGGATGCGCTGATCTGCGGCGACGACGAGACCGCGAAGCGGCTCGCGCTCGAGCTCGCCGGCCGCCTCGTCGCCGGTCGCGCGCTCGACGCCGGCCCGCTCGCCAACTCGCGCGCGCTCGAGGGCATGACCGCCGTGATCCTGAACGTGAACAAGCAGTTGGGCGTCCACGCGGGCCTGCGCATCACCGGCCTCCGGTGATCTCGATCCGGCCCGTCGAGGGTCTGCCGGAGATCGGCGAAGGGGACGACCTCGCTGCGCTGATCGCCGAGCGCGCCGAGCTCGAGGACGGCGACGTGCTCGTCGTCGCGCAGAAGGCGGTCTCGAAGGCCGAAGGACGGGTGGTGCGGCTCGCGGAGGTCGAGCCGTCCGAGCGGGCGCGCGAGCTCGCCGGGGAGGAGGATGCGCGGCGGCACGAGGTGATCCTGCGCGAGTCGGCGCGCATCGTCCGCAGCCGGCCGCCGCTCGTGATCTCGGAGACGCGGCACGGCTTCGTCTGCGCCTCTGCCGGCGTCGACTCCTCCAATGCGCCCGAGCGGGAGACGGTCGTCCTGCTGCCGCTGGATCCCGACGCGTCGGCCGCGCGCCTGCGCGAGCGGTTGCGGGAGCTGACGGGCGCCGAGGTCGGCGTGATCGTGAGCGACTCGTTCGGCCGTGCGTGGCGCCAGGGCACGACCGACGTGGCGATCGGCGCGGCGGGCATCCGCCCGCTGCTCGACCTGAAGGGCACCCGCGACCGCGTCGGCTACGAGCTGCACGCGACGGTGATCGCGATCGCCGACGAGCTCGCAGGCGCGGCGCAGCTCGTGCTCGGCAAGACCGACGGCGTGCCCGCGGCGGTGATCAGAGGCGTCGACGCGCGCGGCGAGGGAAGCGCGCACGATCTCGTGATGCCCGCCGAGCGCGACCTGTTTCGCTAGCCGTCCGGGTAGCGCGACCCATCCTTCCGGCGGTGGGGCTGGCGCGCATTCGCGAGATACTTCGAGGTGGGGATGGGCAAGGAAACGTTCTTGTTGCTGTTCGTGCTCGGCGCGGCGGCGATCGCGGCGTGGGTCGCGCTGCGCCTGCCGAGGCTGGCACCGACCAGCTTCCGCGGCGGCACCGTGCATCTTGTTGCGACGCTCGTGGTCGGCGCGGTGCTCGGGCCCGCCGTCCACGCCGTTCCGGGACTGCCCTCGGAGCTCTCGGTGCTCGCGGCGCTGTTCCTCCTCGCGCTGCCCGCGATCACGTACATGATGCTCGTCGGGATGTGGCTCGTGCAGCTCGCCGTGGCCGGCGCTCCCGCCCGCCACTAGGAGGGCTTGGCGGAACGTCGCTCGTCGCCGGGGCGCGATGGTCGTTCCGAGGCAAGGACGCAGGGAGTGCCCGTAGCCGGAGGCTACGGGTGCGACTGAGGACGCAGCATCGGGGCGAGCAGCGCGTTCCGGCGACACAGCCGTCGTTTCGTCAAGCCGTCCTATGACAGCGCCGTTATCGTCGGCGCGTGGCCGACCCGTCGCAGCCGCGCGACAAGGAGGATCTCGACCGCGAGCTGATCGAGCTCCTGAACGAGCTGCGCGTCGCGCTCCCCGGCGTGCAGGTGCTGTTCGCGTTCCTGCTCGCCGTGCCGTTCGCGAACGGCTGGACGCGGGTCACCGACCTCCAGCGCGACGTGTTCTTCGTCGCGTTCCTCGCGACGGCCGCGTCATCGATCCTCCTGATCGCCCCATCGGCACAGCACCGCCTCCGCTGGCGCGCGCACGACAAGGAGCGGCTCCTGCGTACGGCCAACGAACTCGCGATAGCCGGCACCGTCTTCCTCGCGATCGGGATGACCGCGGCCGTCTTCCTGATCGCCGACATCCTCTTCCGCGGCTGGTGGGCGGCGCTGACGGCTGCCGTGATCGCAGGCGGGTTCGCGTGGTTCTGGTACGGACTGCCGCTCGTGCGCCGCTAGCGCCGCCGCAGCGCAATCCCGTTGAGGATCTCGCGCACGACCCGGTCGGCCACGAGCGCGGTCACGTCGGCCGACCCGACCGCCGTCGGAATCACCTCGACGACCTCGGCGCCGACGAGCTCCAGCCGCCGCGCGACCTGGCGGCAGGCCCAGAGCAGCTCGCCGCTCGTCATCCCGCCGGGCTCGGGGGTGCCCGTCCCGGGTGCGAAGGCGGGATCGAGCACGTCGACGTCCACGCTCAGGTAGACGGGACCGTCGCCGACGACTTCCACGGTGCGCTCGACGACGGCTTCGATCCCGAGCTCGCGCACGTCGTGCATGAAGAGGCTCGTGATCCCCTGCTCCTCCTGCCACGCGAACTCGCGCTCCCCGGGCCAGTACCCGCGCAGGCCGATCTGCACGTACCGCGTCGGCACGACCTTGCCGTTCTCGACCAGCCGGAACATCGGCGTGCCGTGCGAGAGCTCAACGCCGAAGACCTCGCGGCCGGTGTCGGTGTGCGTGTCGAAATGGACGAGGCCGACCGGGCCGTGGCGCGCGGAGACCGCACGGATGTCGGGCTCGGCGATCGAGTGGTCGCCGCCGAGCACGATCGGCAGCACGCCGGCGTCCAGGACTTGGCCGACGAGCTCGAGGATCGCCTCGTGTGTGCGCCGCGCATCGGCGGGTAGCACCGCCGCGTCGCCGAAGTCCACGACCTTCAGCACCTCGAACGCGTCGACCTTGGACTCGAGGTGCGGCCCCGGCGGACAGGAGGCGGCGCGGATCGCGCGCGGGCCGAAGCGGGCGCCGGGATGGTCGGAGACGAGGTCGTCGGTCGGCGCGCCGACGATCGCGACGTCGAACCCTGCGAGCTCCGCCGGATCCTGCGTGTACGGCGCGCCGCCGTAGGTGAGCAGGCCGGCGTAGTCGGGCTTCTCGCCGTACTGCCGCCAGCGCTCGAGCGGGTCGATCACGGTGCGATTGTCGCCTGCTGCGAGGGCAGGCGCTCGCATTTAGGGTGGCGCGAGTGGAAGTGGTCCTCGTCCGCCACGGCGAAACGGAGTGGAGCGCAGCGCTCCGGCACACGGGGCGTACGGACCAGCCGTTGACGGCGGGCGGCGAGGAGGAGGCGCGTGCGGTCGGCCGAGCGCTGCGCGGGCGCGAGTTCGCGCTCGTGTTCTCGAGCCCGCTGCGGCGGGCGCTCGACACTGCACGGCTGGCCGGCTTCGAGCCGCAGGTGCGCGACGAGCTGGCCGAGTGGGACTACGGCGAGTACGAGGGACTGACGACGGCGCAGATCCGGGAGGCGGTTCCGGACTGGACGATCTGGCGGTTCGGCGCGGCCGGTGGCGAGTCCGCTGCGCAGGTGCGGGAGCGCGTCGACCGCGTGCTGGCGGAAATCCTGGAGGTGGACGGCGACGTGCTCGTCTTCGCCCACGGTCACCTGCTGCGGGTCCTCTGCGCGCGCTGGCTGGAGCTCGGGCCGGCGGACGGGCGGCTGTTCGCGCTCGATCCGGCGACGCTCAGCGCCCTCGGCTTCGAGCGCGAGCAGCCCGTGATCCGCTTGTGGAACGCTCCGCTCGACGACTCCAAGTAACAGACTGTTACAAGGAACGGTACGGGTCGAACCCTAGGCACTGCGCGGGTTCGAGCCATCCAAGTAACAGACTGTTACTTGGATGAGACGCGTAGGGTCACCTGGTGCGGGACAGCCACGACATCCTCACCGACCCGCCGCCGGCAGCTGCCGACGCGCGCCTCGCGTACGGGCCGGAACCGCTCCAGTTCGGCGACCTGCGCGTTCCGGCCGGTGACGGCCCGTTCCCGCTTGCGCTGGTGCTGCACGGCGGCTACTGGCAGGCGACCTACAACGTGATCCACACGGGCCGCCTCTGCGAGGCGCTGACCGCGGAAGGTCTCGTGAGCTGGAACCTCGAGTACCGCTCAATCGGTGTTCCCGGCGGCGAGTGGCCCGGCCCCGGCGAGGACCTCGAGCTCGCGCTCTCGTACCTCGACCGCCTGCCGTTCGCGCACGACGGCCGGACAGTGCTCGTCGGCCACTCCGCGGGCGGGCAGCTCGCGCTGTGGGCGGCGAGGCACGCGCGTCTACCGGTCCTCGCGCTCGCGCCGGTGTCGGACGTCCGCGACGCGGCAGAGCGCCGCGGCCCCGACAGCGCCCCCGCCCGCTTCATGGCGCCCGAGCACCACGCGGACGGGTCGCCGATCGAGCTGCTCCCGCTCGGCGTGCGGCAGATCCTGGTCCACGGCACCGCGGACGACTCGGTCCCCTACGAGATGAGCGAGCGCTACGTCGAGGCCGCGGGCGGCGAGGCCGAGCTCGTCACCCTGGAGGGCGCGGGCCACTTCGAGCCGATCGATCCGCAGGCGCGGCAGTTTGCCGAGACCCTCGCCGCGGTGCGCCGCCTCCTCTAGCCGGAGGGATTGTCGAGACGTCGCGGCACAGCCATCGTTTCGTCAAGCCCTCCTAAACAAAGTCGATCACGCTGCGGATGCCGTCCTGGGCCTCCATCAGCTCGAAGCCGCGGTTGACCTCGTCGAGCGTGAGCCGGTGGGAGACGAACGGCTCGACGTCGATCTCGCCCGCGAGCTAGCGGTCGACGAGCTGCGGCACCTGGTCGCGGCCCTTGCACGCCGCCGAACGACGAGCCCGCGACGCGCCGGCCCGTGATCAGGAAGCGCGGCACGACGTCGAGCGTCTCGCCCTTGCCGGCGACGCCGCGCGACCGTGCACGAGGCCCCAGCCCATCCGCGCCGACTCGACCGCCTGGCGCATCACGGCGACGTTGCCGGTCGCCTCGAACGTGTAGTCGGCGCCGAAGCCGCCGGTCGATCTCGACGATCCGCTCGACCGCGTCCTCGCCGCCGACGAGCGTGTCGGTCGCGCCGTGCCCGCGCGCCAGCTCGAGCCGCTCCTCGGAGAGGTCGACGCAGACGATCCGCTCGGCGCCCTGCAGCCGGCAGCCGACGACGGCGCCGAGCCCGACCATGCCGGCGCCGAAGACGACGCAGGTCGAGCCGGCCTCGACCTTCGCCGTGTTCATCGCCGCGCCGAGCCCGGTCGAGAGCCCGCAGGCGAAGAGGCAGGCGCGCTCGAGCGGCGCCTCGGGCGTCGACCTTGGCGAGCGCGATCTCGGGCATCACCGTGTACTCGGCGAAGGTCGAGCGTGCCCATGAAGTGGCGGATCGGCTCGCCGTCGCGCGAGAGCCGCGTCGTGCCGTCGGGCAGGTAGCCCGAGGTTCTGCTGCTCGCGGATCGCCATGCAGAGGTTGGTGCGCGGGCTCGAGGCAGTGAACGCACTCGCCGCACTGCGGCGAGAAGAGCGTGACGACGTGGTCGCCGACGGCCACGAGCGCGAGACGCCGTCGCCGACGCGCCTCGACGACGCCCGCGCCCTCGTGCCCGAGCACGGTCGGCGCGTAGCCGGACGGATCGGCCCCGGAGGCCGTGTAGAGGTCGGTGTGGCAGACGCCGCAGGCGACGAGCCGCACGAGCACCTCGCCGGCGCGCGGCTCGGCGAGGTCGACCTCCTGCACCGCGAGCGGCTGGCCGAACTCCTCGAGCACGGCGGCGCGCATCTTCATGCGGGCGATCCTAGGACACTACGGTAGGCTCGGGGCTGTGGCGCTACGGGGCAGCTGCCAGTGCGGAGGAGTGCAGTTCGAGGTACCGGACGACTTCGAAGCCCGCACGTTCTGCCACTGCGCGACCTGCAAGAAACTCTCCGGCGGCGTCGGCACCGCGAACGGGCGCATCCACAGCGACCAGGTGACGATTCTCGAAGGCGAGGAGCTGCTGCGCACCTACCAGCCCGAGGAAGGCTCGGCCAAGACCTTCTGCTCGGTCTGCGGCTCCAACCTGTTCGGCGGCGGCTGGCCGGAGTCGGACCAGGCGAGCGTCCGCCTGAGCGCCCTCGACGACCCGGTGCCGGGCCGGCCGCAAAAGCACCTCTACACGCGTTCGGTCGCGTCCTGGGAGACGCTCCCCGACGACGGCCTCGAGCGCGTCGACGCTTCCGGCTAGAGGGACTCGCGGGACATCGCACAGTCGATGTTTCGTGAGGCCCTCGCATTCTTCCCGATGAACGTGAGATGAAGAACGCGCCGTTCATCGCCTGTTCATCTGGCCTCCGTACGGTGCGCCGCGTGAGACGAACGCCGCTGGTCGCCCTCCTCGCCGTCGCGCTCGCCGCGGGCTGCGGCTCGGCCGACAAGACGACCACGTCGAGCACGACCGCGAAGCGCAGCGGCTTCAGCGCGAACGTGACGAACCCGTGGTTCCCGCTGCGGCCCGGCTCGGTCTACCGCTACCGCGGCATCAAGGATGGCGAGCGGTCGCGCGAGGTGATGACGGTCACGCACCGGACGAAGACGGTCGACGGCGCCCCCAGCGTCGTCGTCTCCGACCTGCTCTACATCCGCGGCGTGCTCGAGGAGCGAACCGAGGACTGGTACACGCAGGACGCGAAGGGCAACGTCTGGTACTTCGGTGAGAAGACGGCCGAGCTCGACGAGCACGGGAAGGTCAAGACCACGTCGGGGAGCTGGACCGCGGGCGTCGACGGCGCGAAGCCGGGGATCTTCATGTTCGCCCGCCCCCGCGTCGGCGACTCGGCGCGGCAGGAGTACCTGAAGGGCGAGGCCGAGGACCACTTCCAGGTCGTCGCGATCGGCGTGACCGCGGCGGTGCCGTTCAAGAGCTTCCGCGGCGCGATGCTGACGAAGGAGTGGACGCCGGTCGAGCCGGGCGTGATCGACCACAAGTACTACGCGCGAGGGATCGGCACGGTCCTCGAGCAGACGGTGAAGGGCGGCGACGAGCGGAACGAGCTCGTCTCCTTCCACCGCTGAAGACGTTTCCGGCCGAAGCCTTGACAGAAATTCCGGAAACGCACGACATTGGCCCACCGCGCGGAGCCAGGCCATCCGCAAAAGGCGCTGCAAACGCTCAGTAAGAGCTACGGAGCGTCCGGTGGCAGGTGACGAGGACGGCGATCTTCGTCGCCCAGGTGTTCGCCGACGCCGATCACTCGGCCGTGGCGACCCCGGCGCTGAAAGTCAGGCTCGTCCCGAAGAAGGACTAGTCCCGGCGGAGCCGCGCGCCGCGGGGACCGGCGCGCGGCTCCACGTCGTTGCGCGGGCGTCCTAGACTCGTCCCGTGCTCGTCTGCACGAGCTGCGGGGCCGAGAACCGGGAGGGCGCGCGCTTCTGCGACTCCTGCGGCGCGCCGTTGGCCGAGACCGCGCCCGCACGCGAGGTGCGCAAGGTCGTGACGGTGCTCTTCTGCGACGTCACCGGCTCCACGGCGCTCGGCGAGCGGATCGACCCGGAGAGCCTGCGGCGCGTGATGTCGCGCTACTTCGAGACCGCGAAGGCGATCGTCGAGCGGCACGGCGGCACCGTGGAGAAGTTCATCGGCGACGCGGTGATGGCCGTCTTCGGCGTGCCGGCCGTCCACGAGGACGACGCGCTGCGCGCGGTGCGCGCCGCCGACGAGCTGCGCAGCGGCGCTCGACGGCGCTCAACGAGGAGCTCGAGCGCGACTACGGGACGCGTCTGCGAGTTGCGCATGGGCGTCAACACGGGGGAGGTCGTCACGGGCACCGAGGAGCGGCTCGCGACCGGCGACGCCGTCAACGTCGCGGCGCGGCTCGAGCAGGCGGCGCAGCCCGGGCGAGGTCCTGCTCGGCGAGGAGACGCTCCGCCTCGTGCGGGACGCCGTCGTCGCCGAGGAGGCTCCGCCGCTCGAGGCGAAGGGGAAGTCGGAGCCGCTGGTCGCGCACCGGCTCGTGTCGGTGCGGGCCGAGGCGCCGGAGCGCCGCCACGAGCGCGCCGATGATCGGCCGCGAGCGGCAGCGCGAGCTGCTCGAAGGTGCGTTCGCGAATGTCGTCAGCGAGCGCTCGTGCCACCTGTTCACGATCCTCGGCACCGCGGGTGTCGGCAAGTCGCGCCTGGCGCAGGAGTTCCTGGCAGGCGTCGACGCCACCGTGGTCGGCGGCCGCTGCCTCTCGTACGGCGAAGGGATCAGCTACTGGCCCGTCACGGAGGTCGTCAAACAGCTCGTGACGGACGGTGATGTGGCCGGGCCGATCGCGTCGATCCTCGGTGACGAGGCTGCAGCGGGCTCCCCGGCCGAGATCGCGTGGGCCTTCCGGAAGCTGCTCGAGTCCCGGGCGGCTGAGCGGCCACTGGTCGTCGTCTTCGACGACCTGCACTGGGGCGAGCCGACGTTCCTCGACCTGGTCGAGCACGTCGCCGACCTGAGCCGCGACGCGCCGATCCTGCTGCTCTGCATGGCGCGACCCGAGCTGCTGGACGTGCGCGCTTCGTGGGGCGGCGGGAAGCTCAACGCGACGAACGTGCTCTTGGAGCCGCTCGCGCCAGACGAGACGGCCGAGTTGCTGGCGGCCCTCGGCGACGGCGTCCCGCACGGGCTGCGGGAGCGGATCCTCGACGCGGCCGGTGGGAACCCGCTGTTCGTCGAGGAGATGGTGGCGGTCGCGGCCGAGGGCGGCAGCGAGGTCTCGGTGCCGCCGACGATCCAGGCGCTGCTGGCGGCGCGCCTCGACCAGCTCGACCCGGGCGACCGCGACGTGCTCGAGCGGGGCTCGGTCGAGGGCCAGGTGTTTCACCGCGGCGCCGTCGTGGCGCTCACGACCGCCGAAACGCAGGTCGACGGCCGGCTGATCGCGCTCGTGCGCAAGGACCTCGTTCGGCCGGAGCCGGCACTGCTGCCGGACGACGACGCGTACCGCTTCCGGCACCTGCTGATCCGCGACACCGCCTACGAGGCGCTGCCGAAGGCGACGCGGGCCGAGCTGCACGAGCGCTTTGCGACCTGGCTGGAGGAGCACGGTGCCGACCTCGTGGAGCTCGACGAGATCCTCGGCTACCACCTCGAGCAGGCGTACGGCTACCAGGAGGAGCTCGGTCCGCTCGGCGAGGCGGCAGCCGCGATCGCAGAGCGTGCGGGAACACGTCTCCTCGCGAGTGCGGAGCGTGCGCAGGACCGGGGCGATGTCCCGGCTGCCCTGGGTCTCCTCTCGCGGGCGTTGCAGCTCCTGCCCGCCGGGCACTCCGGGCGGCCGAGGGCTCAGCTGGAGCTGGCGATCGTGCTGGCCGACCAGGGCGCCTTCGACCGCGCCACGGCGCTACTCGCAGAGGTCGAGTCATCGGCACGGGCCGCGGGTGACAACGTCCTGCTGGCGCGGTGCAGGCTTGCCCACCTCGAGCAGCAGATACAGAGCGACACGAGCGCCACCATGGCGGAGGCCCTCGTGACCGCCGAGGACATCTTTGCCGAGCTCGAGCGGCTCGGCGACGAGGAGGGAGCAATCTGGGCGCTCCGCCTGATGGGCAACTTCACGGCGTGGCTGGGAAGCAGTGCCCAGGCGCTCACGTACTGGCGGACGGCGCTGGAGCGCGCCGAGCGCGCAGGCCCTCGCTTCGTGAACGACGTGCGGAGTTGGATGCTGTGGGCGTCGTGGTGGGGCCCGACGACGGCCGAGGAAATGCTTCGCATGTGTGAGGAGACGCGCGCGAGCACGGAGTCGAAACGCGTCGAAGCCCACGCGTTGATCATGGAGGGCGCGGCGAAAGGCTCCATTGGCTTGCTGGAAGAGGGCCGTGCGGACATCGGCGCCGGGCGAGGTCTGCTGCGCGACCTCGGCGACCAGATCTGGTGGGCGGGCGCGTGCATGGTCGAGGCCGAGATGGAGCTCATGGCGGGTAATGCCGAGCGGGCGGCGGCGGTGCTCGCCGAGGGCCGCGAGGTTCTTGCGGCGAGCGCCGAGACCGGCTACCTGTCGACGGTCATGGGCGTCCAGGCCCACGCCGCGGTTGACCTGGGTCGCGACGACGAGGCGCTGGAGTTCGCGGACGAGACGCGGGCGACCGCGCAGCCCGACGATTTCGAGCCGCAGGCGCGCGAGCGATTCGTCCGCGCCCAGGTGCTCGCGAGGCGCGGTGATCTTGCGGGAGCCGACGAGCTGATCGCCTCCGCGGCGGACCTCGTCGACCCGACCGACTACGTCATCCTGCACCTCGCCCTCGCTTTTGCTCGGGCAGAAGTCGCCCGTTTGGCTGCGCGGCCCGAGGAGCAGCGGGCCGCGCTGAAGCACGCACTCTCGGTGGCGGAGGCAAAGGGGGACATCGTCGCGGCCGGGCGTGCCCGCCGCGGGCTTGCGTCGCTCTAACGCCGGAGCTGGAAGCGCTCCTCGAGGAGCGCGGCGGCCCGGTCGAGCAGGTCGAGGTCGGCCTGGGAAAGGTCGTCGAGCTTTGAAGCGACAAGCCCGATTCGGCGCGCACGGGCTCGTCCCAGAAGGCGGCGGCCCGAGGCGGTGGCCTCGACCTGGACGGCGCGGCGGTCTCTCCCGTGGGGGCGGCGGCGCACGAGCCCGTCGCGCTCGAGCCCGTTGACGATGCCGGTCATCGTCGCGGACCGCACGCCCTCGGCGGCGGCGAGCTCCCCGAGCGTGAGCGGGCCGCGGAAGACGACGACGGAGAGCGCGGAGAGGCGTGCGCGGCTGAGGCCGGCGGCCCGGTCCTCCTCGGCCGCACGCCGCAGGAGGTGGATCGCCGCGGAATGGAGCCGGTCTGCGACTTCTGTCTTGCGTTCCGTCATTTAGATAGGTAGGCTACCTAAACACTCTGACGAAAGAGCGGAGGATGAGCGAGGCGATGCAGGCGCTGTACGCGGGCGACGAGGAGAGGGCGCGGGAGCTCCTCGGCCCGGACCCGGAGCTCTCGGTCTTCGAAGCGGCTGCGTTCGGGCGGGTCGAGCGGCTGGGGCAGATCCTCGACGAGGATCGGACACAGGCTCACGCCATCTCAGACGACGGCTTCACCGCCCTGCACCTCGCGATCTTCGGCGGCCAAGTGGAGTCGGTCCGCCTGCTGCTCGAGCGCGGCGCCGACCCCAACGCGCTCTCGACTGCCGAGATCGCGAAGGTCCCACCGCTCGGCACCGCTGCGTTCGTGCGCTCTCCACAGCTGGCGCAGGTGCTGCTCGACTCCGGGGCCGACCCGAACGGCCGCGGCGAGGGCGGCTTCACGGCTCTGCACGCGGCGGCGCAGAACGAGGACGAGGAGCTGGCGCGGCTGCTGCTCGACCGGGGCGCCGACCCGAGCCTCGCTGCCGACGACGGTCGCAGGGCGGCCGACTTCGGGCTGCGCGACCTCCTTTCTTAGGCCGGTCTCAACCGCGCGCGCTAGCGTGGGCGCCGTGGACGGGCAGAAGCTCACCCGGCGCGGCTCGCTCCTCGGCTTCGGCGGTTTCCTGCTCGCCGCGCTCGGTTGGCGCTCGACCGCCGCCGACGCAGGCCCCGCGGGCGTCGCGTCGGGCGCCGTCGCGTGCGTCCTGACCCCGGAGCAGACCGAGGGCCCGTACTACATCGCCGGCGAGAAGATGCGCCGGAACATCACGGAGGGCCGGACTGGAGCGCCGCTCCTCCTGCGCCTCAGGGTCGTCGACGCGTCCACGTGCCGCCCGATCAAGGGCGCTGCCGTGGACATCTGGCACGCCGACGCCCTCGGCGTCTACTCGGGCTTCGGCGAAGGGCGCAGGAACCTGACGGCCATGCGCGGCGTTCAGCGCACCGACCGCACCGGCCTCGCACGCTTCCGCAGCGTCTACCCCGGGTGGTACCAGGGACGCACGGTGCACATCCACGTGAAGGTCCACGTCGCGGGGAACGTCGTTCACACGGGCCAGCTCTACTTCCCCGACTCCGTCACCGACAAGGTCTTCCGGCGCAAGCCGTACAGCCGGCGCCCGCGGCGTACGACACGCAACGTGAACGACTTCGTCTTCGCTCAGGGCGGCCGGCGCTCGCTGCTCCACCTGCGGAAGGTCGGCAGCGCCTACGTCGGCAGCATCACGCTCGGCGTGGCCAGGTAGGGGTCTCGGCCTTAGCCGCACCCGCGCCGGTAGGGTGCCGCCGGGATCACCGCCGCCGACCGGGAGGACACCCATGGCCGCCGCACCTCCGACCGACGGGCGCACTGTCGTCCTGATCCACGGCATGTGCATGACCCCGCTCAGCTGGGAGCACTGGGCGAAGCGCTTCGAGGAGCGGGGCCACCGGGTCGTCGCGCCCCTGGCCGGGGCTGGACAGGAGTCAAAGGAGCTGCGCCGTGACCCGTCGCCGCTGCCACTTCCCCGGCCAGGACGGGTGGGAGGAGGTCGCGGACTACGCGCTGGAGTGGACCGTCCAGCACGCGACCGGCGCGGCCGCGACCTCCTCTAGCGCTCAGTAGCCGTAGGAGCTCCTGCTGGGTGCGGGTGCCGGTGCGCGGTGCCGTGGCGCCGCCGCGGGCGACCACCGGCCGCCAGACGCCGACGTCGCGGAAGCCGTTGCCCTTGACGTCGCCCGGCTTCATGTCCTGCACGAAGCGGTACAGCGGTGCGCCCTTGTACGCCACCTGGCGCTTGCCGTCGGGTCGCCTCACCGTCGAGAGGCCGCCGGCGCCCGTCGGCTTCACGCCGGCGGGAACAGTGAGCGGCTTCCAGAGCGAGAGGCAGAACGACGTCGTGCAGATGAAGCGGCCGTGCCGCTCGGCGCTCAGCGAGTAGAGCGTCATCCCGCTGCGGGTCACGAGGATGCGCTTGCCGAGCGTCGGGTTACGTATGACCTTCACGACCTGGCGCGTCTTCGCCCCGCTTGCGTTGCTCGACCGCGTGGCCAGCAGCGTCGCCGTCAGGCCCACCGCCAGCACGATCGCGAGGAACAGCGCCCCGCGGAGCTTCCCGATCCTTGTCATCTTGGGCCTCCTTCGTCTGTGTGCAAGGAGGTACGCGGGGATGCTGCGCGGAGATTGCGCGCTCAACAAAGGCTTAACGCGGCGTCAGTGGGCGGCGGCCGATCCAGCGCGGCACCGCCTTCGTCTTCAGCGACGCCGATGCCGCGCACCCGGCGCCGACCCTCGTCAGGCCCAGCGCTCCACCGCTGGCGATCATCCCGCGCCCTGGGCGAGGGCCAACGAACTTCGGGGTCAGGTCTTGCATCGCCGCATTTGCGGGACGATTCCGCGCTCCTTCGTCCCCATCGCCCACACCGGTGGAGCAATCGTCTCCAAGGCGATCCGGCGAGTGTGAGCGCTTGCGCCGCCGATGTTGCAGTGCAAGACCTGACCCCGGGTTAGCGAGCCCGCTCGGTCCACGGCGGAAGGTCCAGCGCTCGCTCGAAGGCGGCGCGGTCGTGCACCGCCTCGCCGTGCGCGACGATCACACGCTCGAACGGCAGCTCCAGCAACTCGCGCAGCGCGGCCCGTGTGCGGTCGATGTGCGGCGTCTCCCAGATCCGCAGCCCGTCCGTGCCGCCGATCATGCCGTCGGCGAAGACGATCGTCCGCTGCTCCGGCAGCCAGAGCGGCGTCTCCATGCGCCCGCGCCCGTCGTCGAGCGCGCGCAGCCCGCCCGGCAACACCGACCCCGGCTCGACGGGCTCGAGCTCAGTGTCGGGGATGTTCGACCGCCAGAACAGCCACGGCCCGAAAGCCCGGCAGCCGTAGCGGCGAACGAAGAGGTCGACGTCGCGCACGTGGTCCGGCTTCAGCACCACCGCGAGTGTTGGCGGCCGCGCGTCGAGGCGGTCCCAGGTCGGCGACCCGCCCGGCGGCGCGAGCGGGTCGAGCACCGCCACCTCGCCGTCGCTCTCCACGCAGGTCGAGGTCACGACCTCCGGCCACCCCGCGCCCTCGTGCCAGTCCGGGTACGAGAGCCGCCAGATCCAGAGACCCGTTCCAACGTCCAGTGTTTCATCCACCGGCATGGCGTAGATTCTTGCGCGACACGGCCGCCGCAGGGCGGTCGAATTGCGAAAGGGGAGAGACGATGAGGCGATTGACTGCGGTGGTTGCCGCGCTCGCGCTGGTCGCGGCGGCGCTCGCCGTCGGCATCACGGCGCGAAGCGCCGAGGCCGCGAGCAGCACGAGCTGCACCGATTTTCTGGCACCGGGGACCTACCAGCGGGTCGTCGTGCCGGCGGGCGAGGCGTGCTTCAGTGACGGCGGTGTCACGATCAGGAGCGGCCTGGTCGTCCAGGACGGCGCGACGTTCGTCCTCGGCAGCGAGGAAGCTCCCGGCGACAACGGCACCATCAGCGGCGGTGTCCACGCGACGAATCCCGCGAACCTGCAGATCCACTTCATGACGATCAACGGCGGCGTCACCTCCAGCGGCGGCTCCGGCCCGTTCGGCGGCCCGTTCGAGATCACCTGGAACGCGATCGAGGACAACCACATCAACGGCGGCGTCAGCATCACGGGCTACGACGGCTTCTGGTTCGGCTTCATCCGCAACCACGTAAACGGCTCGGTGTCGCTGAACGACAACGTGCTAGTCGACCCCGACGGGAACGAGTACGTGACGAACTCGATCCACGGCAGCCTGAGCTGCCACGGCAACTCGCCGGCCCCACAGGTCGGGGATTCGGAGGGTGAGTCCAACCAGGTCACCGGCGCCAAGAAGGGCCAGTGCGCCGGTCTCTGAGCGCACGCTGAACGACCTGTGCGAGAGGGGCCCACGAGGCCCCTCTCGTCTTATCGGCGTTACGGTTTCGGCCAGCGTGGCCACCGAGCTCGAACGAGGACGCGAGTCGTATGCGCGGTCGTCCTGGGCCGCCGCGTACGAGGCGCTTGCGAAGGCCGAGGCCTCCGAGCCACTGGAGGCGCCAGATCTCGAGCTCCTGGCGACGGCGGCGTACATGCTCGGCCGGGAGGACGAGTGGATGCGCCACTTCGGAGACGCCTGTGGGCGTCATGCCGAGAGCGGTAACGTCCGGCGCGCCGCCCGCTGCGCGTTCTGGATCGGGATGCAGCTCGCCCTCCGGGGGCAGACGGGCCCGGCGACGGGCTGGCTCGGCCGCGCACACCGGCTGCTCGAAGGCGAACCCGACTGCGTCGAGCACGCATACCTCCAGATGCCGGTCGCCTTGCAGCGTGAGGCCGAGGGCGACGTCGACGGCGCCGTCGAGACGGCCGCCGCCGCGGCCGACTCCGCGAGGCGCTTCGGGGATCCCGACCTCTTCCCGATGGCGCTGTTTGCCCAGGGCGACGTGCTCGTGCGCCACGCGCGCGTGCGGGAGGGGCTGGCGCTGCTCGACGAGGCCATGGTGGCCGTGACCGCCGGAGACGTCCACCCGATCGTGACCGGGATCGTCTACTGCGGCGTGATCCTCGCCTGCGAGGACGTCCACGAGCTGCGCAGGGCACGCGAGTGGACGGACGCGCTCACCCGCTGGTGCGAGGACCAGACCGACCTGCTCGCCTTCACGGGCCGCTGCTCCGTCCATCGGGCCGAGATCCTGCGCCTGCAGGGCGCCTGGCACGACGCGCTCGCCGAGGCCGAGCGAGCCGACCGGCGCTCGCAGGCGGTCGCCAACCAGGCCGCCGCCGCCAAGGCCGCGTACCTGTGCGGCGACGTGCGTCGGCTACAGGGCGAGCTCGCGGAGGCCGAGCGGGCATACCGGCGCGCGAGCGCGCTCGGGCTCGAGCCGCAGCCGGGCTGGGCGCTCCTGCGCCTCGCTCAGGGCAAGACGTCGGCCGCGACCAGCGCGATCAGGCGCGCGCTCGCGGAAACCTCCGACCCGCTGAGGAGGGCGAGCCTGCTGCCGGCGAGCGCCGAGATCATGATCGCGGCGGGCGAGCTGGAGGAGGCACGCGCCGCCTGTGACGAGCTCGAGCAGATCTGTGCCGACTGCGACAGCGAGCTTCTGCGCGCGCAGCTCGCGGAGATGCGCGGGGCGATCGCGCTCGCAGCGGGGGATGCGAGTGGAGCGCTCGCCGACCTCCGGAGCGCCTTCCAGGCCTGGCAGGAGCTCGAGGCTCCGTACGAGGCCGCCCGCACACGCCTCCTGGCTGGTCGGGCGTGCCGCGAGGTCGGCGACGAGGACGCGTTCGCCCTGGAGCTCCAGGCGGCCCGGGAGACGTTCGAGGAGCTCGGCGCGGCGGGCGATGTCGCGGCGGTCGACGCGCTCACCGGCGCCGAGGCGCCGCCGCACGGGCTCAGCTCGCGCGAGCTGGAGGTCCTGCGCCTGCTCGCGAGCGGCCTCAGCAACCGCGAGATCGCGAGCGAGCTCGTGATCAGCCAGCACACGGTCGCGCGCCACGTCCAGAACATCTTCCGCAAGCTCGACGTCGGCTCACGCTCGGCGGCCGGCGCGTTCGCCTTCGAGCACGACCTCGTCTGACGCTGGTCAGAAATGACCATCGGTGCCATCCGCAAAGTTGGCGGATCCGCGCGATGCGCACCCCAGCCGTGCCGCCCTACGGTCGAGGCAGGAGTCAGAGACGCGAGGAGGCATCCAATGGCGGCGACGCAAGCAGCGCTGGAGCGGCCGGAACCGGCCGTCGAGGAGTTCGAGACGATCGTGATCGGCGGGGGCCAGGCGGGCCTCTCGCTCGGCTATTACCTGAAGCAGCTCGGGCAGCGGTTCGTGATCCTGGACGCGAACGCATGCATCGGCGGCTCGTGGCGCACCCGGACGTGGGACTCGCTGCGGCTGTTCACCCCGGCGCGCTACAACGGGCTCCCCGGCTGGGGCTACCCCGCACCCGGCTGGTCGTTCCCCACGGCACGCGAGACCGCCGACTACCTCGAGGCCTACGCCGAGCGGTTCGACCTCCCGGTGAGGAGCGGGTGGAAGGTCGACCGTCTTGCCGTCGCCGACGGCAGGCACCTCGTCGAGTGCGGCCCGCGTCGCCTCATGGCCGACTCGGTCGTGGCCGCCACCGGGTTCTACGGGACGCCAAACGTGCCCGAGTTCGCCGGCGAGCTTGACCCCCGGATCGTCCACATGCACTCCAGCGAGTACCGCCGCCCGGCGCAGCTGCGGCCCGGCGGCATCCTGCTCGTGGGTGCCGGCAACTCCGGAGCCGACATCGCGATGGAGGTCTCGCCGGCTCACCAGGTGTGGCTGTCGGGGCCGGACAAGGGGCAGATCCCGGTCCGGATCGGGAGCAGGCGGTACCGGCTCGCGATGCCGCTGCTCTGGTTCCTCGCGACTCGGGTGCTGACGGTCAGGACGCCGATCGGCCGGAAGGTGCGCCCCCACGTGCTCAAGGACGGCGCGCCGCGGGTTCGGGTGAAGAGCGACGACCTGCAAGACGCGGGCGTCGAGCTCGTCCCGCGGACGGTGGGCGTCCGCGACGGATTGCCGCTCCTGGAGGACGGGCGCGTGCTGGACGTCGAGAACGTGATCTGGTGCACCGGCTTCCGTCACGACTTCGACTGGATCGACGCGCCCGTGCTCGACGCGGCCAACGAGCCGGTTCACGAGAGCGGCGTGGCGGCGGCGCCGGGGCTGTACTTCCTCGGCCTCGACTTCCAGCACTCGTTCGCCTCCGAGAACGTCGGCGGCGTGCGCTACGACGCGAAGCGGATCGCCCAGCACATCGCGGCACGCTAAGCCTGGCGCCTCGTTCGGGGTCAGGTCTTGCAATGCCGCATCAACCGGGCAGAGCGCGTTGAGAGGGTGGAACGTGACCGCGCCGATCTCTCCAGACTTGTGGACGCTCGTGAGAAAAATCTGCGAAGTCGCGTCGAAGAAGTGGCAATGCAAGATCTGACCCCGGGGTGGGCGACACGAAGAAAAGCGTCCCGCTCGAGTTCAGTAGCCGTTGAGCGTCCCGACGCGCACGTCGAGCAGCCGGCCGGCCTTCCGCAGCAGCCGAGCGCCTCGCCGCAGCGCGGCGTCGGCCTGTCGCGCGTCCCGCGTCGCCGCGTCGATGTTCCCGCGGTCGTTCTCGACGAAGTCGATCCGCTTCTGCACGCCATGCAGCGTGGCCTCGAATCCGCGCAGCGCGAGCCGCCTCGCCTCGCCGTCCTCCGTCGCGCGCAGCCGCGCGATCGTCGTCCCCAGCTTCGCCCGCAGGGCCTCGTAGTCGTGCGTCTGCCGGATCGCCTCGAGCCCGTCCGAGAGGACCGGTTTCACCGGCGAGCCCGACGAGCCGCAGCCAGCTAGCATCGCGACCAGGACGACCGACGCTGCCCGCCGATGAGTTCTCAGCGCGTCCGTGGTCCAAGCCTACGACCCACGGGCGAAAGGAGAGCGAGATGGGCCAGGCAGTCGTGCACTTCGAAGTCGTCGGCAAGGACGGCGAGAAGTTGCAGCGGTACTACGCCGAGCTGTTCGGCTGGAACGTCAACGCCGACAACCCGATGCAGTACGGGATGGTCGACGGCAAGGACAACAAGACGCTGAACGGCGACAACGGGATCGGCGGCGGCGTCGGTCAGGGCCCCGAGGGCTACGAGGGCCATGTCACCTTCTACGTCGCCGTGCCGGACGTCGAGGAGGCGCTGCAGAAAGCCGAGAGCCTCGGCGGCACGCGCGTGATGGGTCCCGAGAACATCATGGACATGGTCGAGCTCGGCCAGTTCAAGGATCCCGAGGGCAACATGATCGGCGTCGTCAAAGACCAGCAGATGTAGCGGGCGGGCGGCTAGCGCCCGACGGCGTAGCCCTGCATCCCGCGGGGGTTGGCGGCGGCATAGAGGACGCCGTCGCCGCCCCTGCCGGCCGCGCTCAGGCGGCCGAGCGACCACGGCTCGCGGACCTCGACGAGGTGGCCGCGCCTCCCGAGCTCCTCGACCACGCCCTCGTCGAAGCGGCCCTCGAGCTGCAGCGTCCGCGGCCGCGCGCCGCGCGGGTAGAACGACTCCGGGAAGTGCTCGGTGTGGAACATCGGCGCGTCGATCGCCTCCTGCGCGTTCAGCCCGAAGTGGACGAGCGAGACGAAGAAGACGAGCGACCACTGGTCCTGCTGGTCGCCGCCGGGGGTACCGAACGCGAGCGTCTCGCCGTCCCGCCGCGCGATCGTCGGCGAGAGCGTCGTGCGCGGCCGCTTCCGAGGCTCGAGCGAGCTCGGCAGCCCTTCCTCGAGCCAGAACATCTGCGCGCGTGTGCCCAGGCAGAAGCCGAGGCCAGACACGACCGGGGAGCCGTGCAGCCAGCCGCCGCTGGGCGTGGCCGAGACCGCGTTGCCGTGGCGGTCGACGACGTCCACATGGCACGTGTCGCCGCGCGTCGGCTCGCCCACACCGGGGGCGACGGCATCCGCCCCACGCACGGTCGGCAGACACGGCTCCCGGCTGTCCGGGCTTCCCGGGCGCAGCTCAGACGAGGCCTCTTCGCCCACCAAGCCGCGGCGCTCGTCGGCGTACTCCGAGCTCATCAGCTCCTCGAGCGGGATGTCGACGAAGCGCGGATCCCCGTACCAGGCCTCGCGGTCGGCGAACGCGAGCTTCGCGCACTCGACGACCGTGTGGACGAATTCGGCTCCCACACGGTCGAGCGAGCCGAGGTCGGAGCCGTCGAGAAGCGCCAGCTGCTGCAGGAAGACCGGCCCCTGGCTCCACGGGCCGGGCTTGGAGACCCGCCAGCCGTGGTAGTCGAGCTCGACGGCCGGCTCGAGCGAGGCCTGCCAGGAGGCAAGGTCGTCGCCGCTGAGGAGCGCGCCGTGCCGCCGGCCCGAGCTGTCCATCGCCTCGGCGCCCTCGAGGTACGCGGCGATCGCTTCCGCGACGAACCCGCGGTAGAAGACGTCGCGCGCCCGTTCGATCTGCCGTTCGCGATCGCCTTCGCGGGCTTCGTCTAGCACGCGGCGGTAGGTCGCGGCGAGGTCGCGGTTGCGGAAGAGGCCGCCCGGTGCGGGAACGGGGAGGTAGAGCCGCGCCGACTCGGGCCATTCCGCCCGGAAGAGGTTCTCCATCGCCGCGATCGAGCGGCAGATCCCCGGGACGACGGGATAGCCCTCCTCCGCGTACCCGAGTGCCGGCTCGAGCACGTCCGCGAGCGGGAGCGTCCCGAAGTCGCGCAGCAGCACCAGCCAGGCGTCGAACGCGCCCGGGACGCAGGCCGCGAGGAGGCCGGTGCCGGGCACCAGGTCGAGCCCGAGCTCCCGGAACCGCTCGATCGTGGCCGCCGCCGGCGCCGGGCCCTGGCCGTCGACCACGAGCACCTCGTCGTGGTCGGCGCTGTAGAAGACGATCGGCGCCTCGCCGCCGGGCCCGTTCAGGTGCGGCTCGACGACCTGCAGGACGAACCCCGCCGCGACCGCGGCGTCGAAGGCGTTGGCTCCTCGCTCCAGCATGGCCATTCCCGCCGCGGAGGCGAGCCAGTGTGTCGAGGCGACCATGCCGACGGTTCCCCGGAGCTCGGGCCTGGTCGTGAACGGCGGCGTCGCGTCCATCGCTGCGCGCGACCCTAGCTAGCCTGCGCCCGTGAGCACGCTCGTGTTCCTCCCAGCGTGGAACGAAGAGGAGAACCTGCCCGCAGTGCTCGAGGAGCTGCGGCGGGAGCTTCCCGGGGCCGACCTGATGGTCGTCGACGACGGCTCGACCGACGCGACGGCGAACGTTGCGCGCGCCCACGGCACGGAGGTCGTCTCGTTCGGCGAGAACCGCGGCCTCCCGGCCGGGATCGCGGCGGGCTACGCCTACGCATTCGAGCACGGCTACGACCTCTGCGGCCGCGTCGACGCGGACGGCCAGCATCCGGTGCAGGAACTGGCGCGCCTGCTCGCCCTCGTCCGCGAGGGGGAGTGCGACGTCGCCGTCGGCTCGCGCTTCGCGAGTGGCGACGGGTACGCGCCCTACCGCTACAAGCCGTCCGGTGCGCGGCGGTTCGGTACCGCGCTGCTGCGTCGCTCGATGCGCGTACTCTTGCGGCGGCCGTTCCTCGACGCGACGAGCGGCATGTACGCGGTCAACGCCACGGCGCTGCCGGTGCTCGCGCGCCCGTACACGACCGAGGCGCCGGAGGTCGAGGGACTGCTGCGGCTGAGCGAGGAGGGTCTGCGCGTGGACGAGGTTCCGGTCGAGATGCGGGAGCGCGCGGGCGGCGAGTCTAAGCTCCGCGGGTGGAAGGCGCTGCTCGTCGTCGTCACCGTGATCGGGACGCTGCTCACGTTCCTGAGGCGGCGGCGCTGATGCGGCTCGTCGCCGTGCTCGGCTACTCGGGTTTCCGCGGGCGCGGCCTGCACGCGATCTGCCTCGCGCGGCTGCGGCACGCCGAGGCGCTCGCAAGGGACGACGACACCGTGCTCCTCTCCGGGGAGGCCGGGCTGATGCGCGACGCGTCCACTCGAGCCGAGGTCGTCGTCGACAGCTCCGCGAGCACTACGCGGGAGAACGCGAGAGGTGTCGCCGCAGCAGCGCGCGAACTGGGAGTGGACGAAGTCGTGGTTGTAACGTCCGCGTGGCACGCCCCTCGCGCGCGCGCCCTCGTGCGGGCAGCGGTCGGGCGCGACGTCCGCGTCACGAGCTCGTCTCCGCCGGGCCGCCCACCGGTCGGTCTGGCCGTGCGGGAGCTGGCGTGCCTCGCCGTGCTCCCGCTGCACGCGCGCGGGCTAGCCCGCGCGCGTGAGCTTGGCGACCAGCGCGTCGGTGGGAGCCCAGTACGCGGCGCGCGCGGCGGCTGACGCGCTCAGCGGCGCAAGGTGGTCGGCGGTGAACGAGCCGCGCGAGTGCGCCACGTGGAGCTGCACGTTCTCGGGCGAGAAGCCGGCCCGTCGCAGCCGGTCGAGGAGCAGCGTCATCCCGTCGGTCGCGTGCGGGTCCTCTTCGCTGACGAGCACCGAGAGGATCGTGCTCGGCCGGATCGGCCGCAGGTCGACGATCCGTGCCTGTTCGCCGTAGGGCACGGGATTGACGCTCTCGATCGCGTCGGGCACGGGCAGGTGCCGGCCCGGAGCGGCGGCCGCGTACTCGACCGCGAGCGCCCCGCCGCGCGAGTAGCCGAGGGCGATCACCGGTAGCGTCTGCGGCTCGAGCCGCCGCATCGCATGGCGCACGCCGGTGGCCGCGTTGTCGAGCACCGCGCCGCTGTAGTCGGTCTCGTAGCGCGGGTAGAGCACGATCGCTCCGCGTCCCACGAGGTGGTCGATCCAGGGCCGGTGGTTCACAGGCGTCGTCTCTTGGGGACCGCCCTGGCCGTGGAAGAAGATCACGATCCGTTTCGCTTCCCCGGCCGGCCGGAACACCCAGACGCCCTCGCCGCCCTGGCCGATCGGGCCCACCACCGACGCCTTCGCAGGTGCGGACCCGCCGCCTCCTCCACCGCAACCCGCGAGCAGGAGAAGCGCGACGAGCACGACCGGGGGTAGGGCCGCCCTCACGTGACCACTTCGACTCCGAAAGGCGCGCTCGGTTAGACGGCCGCACGGGCAAAGCCCGCACGGCCTCCCTGGTCGGCGCCGCCGAGTCGGCGCCTTAGACGGCCGCACGGGCAAAGCCCGCACGGCCTCCCTGGTCGGCGCCGCCGAGTCGGCGCCTTAGACGGCCGCACGGGCAAAGCCCGCACGGCCTCCCTGGTCGGCGCCGCCGAGTCGGCGCCTTAGACGGCCGCACGGGCAAAGCCCGCACGGCCTCCCTGGTCGGCGCCGCCGAGTCGGCGCCTTAGACGGCCGCACGGGCAAAGCCCGCACGGCCTCCCTGGTCGGCGCCGCCGAGTCGGCGCCTTAGGGGTGCGTCTCGAGCCATTCCCGCACGACGGCCGCGACCGTGCCGCTGCTGCGCAACGAGTGCGTGCCCGGAACGGTGACGACGGTGCGGCTCGGGCCCGGCGGGGGGAGGCCGAACGGGTCGCGCTCGCCCTGCACGACGAGGGTCGGTACCTCGACCCCGTCGAGCTCCTCGAGCCGGCTCTTCTCCGGCTTTCCGGGCGGGTGGAGCGGGAAGGCGAGGCACAGCACCGCGGCTGCTCCGACCTCGGCGGCGGTGCGGCACGCGACGCGCGCTCCCGCCGAGCGGCCGCCGACGAGTAACGGCAGTCCCTCGAGCGGGAGCTGCGAGATCACCGAGACCCAGGCCGCATCAAGTTGACCAGCCGGCGCAGGCGAGCGCCGCCCGGCGACGCGGTACGGCTGCTCGACGAGCGCCACGCTCAGGCCGGCCTGGCGAGCCGCTTCGGTCGCGCCGACGAGATCGGGCGAGCCGACGCCCCCGCCCGCTCCATGCCCGAGCACGAGCAACCCGGCCGGCGCTTCGACCGGCTGAAGGTGCGCTCGCGCGGGCCCGTGAGGAGTGTCGAGCTCGAGCATGGGGCCATATTCTGCTCCGGTGGCCGCCGCCATCGAGACGCACGGCCTTTCGAAGACCTACCCCGGCGACGTGCGGGGGGTCACGGGGCTCGACCTCCGGGTCGAGTTGGGCGAAGTCTTCGGATATCTGGGACCGAACGGCGCGGGCAAGAGCACGACAATCCGCATGCTGCTGGACCTGATCCGGCCGACGGTGGGCGACGCCTCCGTCCTCGGCCGCGATACCCGGCGCGACAGCGTCGAGGCGCGGCGCCACCTGGGCTATCTGCCGGGCGACCTCCGGCTGAACGACCGCATGACGGCGCGCGAGCAGCTCGACTCGCTCGCACGCCTCCGCGGGAGCGTCGACGCCGGGCTGCGAAATCGGCTCTGCGAGCGCTTCGGCGTAGTCCTCGACCGCCCGATCCGCCAGCTCTCGAGGGGCAACCGGCAGAAGGTCGGCGTCGTGCAGGCGTTCATGCACCGGCCACGGCTCGTGATCCTGGACGAGCCGACGAGCGGCCTCGACCCGCTGCTGCAGGCCGAGTTCCGCTCGCTCGTGCGCGAGACGGTAGGGGAGGGGCGGACCGTCTTCCTCTCCTCGCACTCGCTCGACGAGGTGCAGCATGTCGCCGACCGCATCGGGATCATCCGCGCGGGCCGGCTCGTCGACGTGGACGCGGTCGAGCGCCTCCGTGAGCGCGCCCTGCGGCACGTGGCGATCGTCTTCGACGAGCCTGCGGACCCGGGGCCGTTCGAGCGGCTCGACGGCGTCCGCGTCGAGGGCGCCGACGGGCGGACGCTCCGCCTGTCCGCGCCCGAGCGCGCGATGGGCCTGATCGTCAAGGAGGCCGCCCGCCACGCCGTCGTCGACCTCGTCTCGCAGCCGGCCGACCTCGAGGAGCTGTTCCTCGAGCTCTACGAGGAGGCGCCGAATGGCGGCTGAGCTCGCGCGCCGCGGCCTGGCCGACCACCGCCGCGCGCTCGCCGGCTGGTGCCTCGGCATCGTCGGCTACTGCCTGCTGGTGGCCTCGATCTTCCCGTCGATCAAGGGCTCGGAGGCCTTTACGAAGCTGGTCCAGGACTACCCGGACGCGCTCAAGTCGCTCTTCGGGATCAGCTCGGCCGGAGACCTCAGCTCCGGCGCGGGCTTCATCGACGCAGAGCTGTTCAGCCTGATGCTGCCGCTGCTGGTCCTCGTCCTGGCGATCGGTTCCGGTGCGCGCACGTTCGCGGGTGAGGAGGAGGCCGGCCGGCTCGAGCTCCTGCTCTCGTATCCGGTGCGGCGGCGCAACGCCGTGCTGGCAAAGGCTGCGGCCGTGGCCGCGGAGATCCTGATCTTCTCCGCTGCCGGCTTCGTGGCTCTGCTCGTGCTCGACCCGGTGTTCGGGTTGAACCTCGCCTTCTGGCGGCTGGCCGGGGCGATCGGCGGCCTCGCCGCGCTCGGGCTGTTCTACGGCTGGCTTGCGCTCGGCGTCGGAGCGTCGGTCTCGAGCAAGCTCCTCGCCATCGCCGTTCCTGCGGGCTATGCGGCCGCGGCCTACCTGGTCAGCGGCCTGCACGACCTGGCTGGCTGGCTCGACCCGCTGCGCTTCCTGTCGCCGTTCTGGCTGATCGGCTCCGCGCCGCTGCAGAACGGCGTCGACGGCTGGGGAGTCCTCGTCGTCCTCGCCGCGGCGCTCGCGGCCGTCGGCATCGGCGCCGCGCTGTTGGAGCGCCGCGACCTGGAGGTGCCCTAAGACCGTCCGAGAGTCGTGGGAGGACAGGGCCTCTCGGAGGAGATCATCGACGCGAACGGTGTGCCGCTGGCGGGCACGTTTGTCCACCACGGCTCGATCGAGAACCTCTGCGAGACGCTCGCGTAGGGCCTCGTTGCGGGGCGGCGGCGCCCGGGGCCGCCCCGCAGTTGCCTCAGCGCCGCGACTGCGATTCGATAGCAACGTGGGGGAGCTCGCCGCCGCCGCCCCGGAGCAGCGGTCGTACCGCTGGCTCGCTGCGCCGCTCGTCGCGTTCGCGCTCGGCTCGCTGACGGCGGGGCTGCTCGCGGCACACGATCCGCGTGCGAAGGGCTACTTCCGGCTCTTCTTCGACGACACGCTGCACCTGAAGGCAGCGTTCGCGAGCGCTGCCGTGGTGCTCGCGTGCTTCCAGCTGTTCACCGCCGCGTGGATCTTTCGGCGGCTCCCGTGGGAGAAGCCCGCCTGGGTGAACCCGGTGCACCGCTGGTCGGGCCGGCTCGCCTTCGTCTGCACGCTGCCGGTCGCGTACCACTGCATCTTCAAGCTCGGCTTTCGCTCGCCGACCACGCGCGTGCTCGCGCACTCGCTGTTCGGCTGCGCCGTCTACGGCGCCTTCGCGGCCAAGGTGACGATCGTACGGCTGCATCGGTTCCCGCGGCTGGTGCTGCCGATCGCGGGTGGGCTGCTCTTCGCGGTGCTGATCGGCGCCTGGTGGACGAGCGCGCTCTGGCTGTACAACCGGAACATGGCCGCGCCCGCCCCTCCGCCGGCCGAGAACTCCACCGTGCCGGCGAGCGCTAACGCTGCCGCCGGCGCGAGCGTGTTCAAGACCGCAGGCTGCGGTTCGTGTCACACCCTGAAGGCTGCGGATGCCGGCGGACAGATCGGCCCGAACCTCGACGAGGTGCGGCCGGACTTCGCAACGACCCGGGCCAAGGTCGAGTCGGGCGGCGGCGGGATGCCGGCCTTCTCCGACCAGTTGAGCCCGGCGCAGATCCGCGACGTCGCGGCGTTCGTTGCGCAGAGTGCCGGTCGATGAGCGAGCACCCGGTCTTCAGGCCCAGCGGGATCTCGTATCTGCGCATGCCCGCGACCGACCCCGACGCCGCTGCGGAGTTCTACGAGGCCGTGTTCGGCTGGAAGGTGCGCCGCGGCCGCCCGGACCCGGCCTTCGAGGACGGCAGCGGCCACGTCATCGGCCACTTCCGCAGCGACCACGCGGTCGCGGGCGAGGGCGGCGTCCGCATCTACGTCTTCGTCGAGAACCTCGACGAGGCGCTCGAGCGAATCCGGGCCCGCGGCTGCGAGGTCGTGACGGAGCCGTACCCTGAGGGCGACCTGTGGGTCGCGCTCTTCCGCGATCCGGCGGGAAACATCGTCGGCGTCTGGCAGCACGGCCCGCGCGAATCGGGCGGCTGAGCAGACAGCACAGAGCCGCGCGCCTCGAGGATCAGCTTCCCCGAGAGGACGCGCGGCTCTGGCCGGCAGGCGCCATCTCATGCGCGGTAGACGGGTGCGCGCCTGGGGTTGAACCGCATGCGCGACCACGCGGACTGTGCGTATCGCCCGAAGCGGCTCTGCGCCCTCGACTCGCTCGCTCGCTGGACGCGCTGGTACTCGTCCCGCATCTCCGCCATGCGCTCTTTCTGCCGCTGACGGTGGAAGTTGGAGTCGTAATGGAACACCTTGTTCACCTCCTTTCGCCTGTGGTCTCGACTAGATCTCGAGTCGAGCCCGGCGAAACAGGAGGTGATACGTGCGGCTTCCGCAAAATGCGCGTGCTATCGCTAACGCTGCATTGTCACGTCAATTTCGCGTGCCCATTCATTTGGTGAGCCGCTACTCCAAGTCGGGGCCGACTCGGACTATGTCTGGGAGCCGAGTGACATGCTCGTGCTCCTTTCTCGTGCCTCCGGCGCTGTTTTCGTCTCAGAAACGACGAAAGCGACCCTTCTGGGTCGCCCTCGTGGACGTCGCTCTGGTGCTTGCGTCTAGCCGGAGCGCCTCCGATCGAGGACTTCCCGAAGGACGAGACCGCCGTCACGCCACTCCACGATGACGAACGCACTCGCCGGGTTGGAGCAGACGATTTGGCGATTCGTCGCGAGGTGGCCGCTCATTTTCACGTCCTCCTTTCCCGGAATTAGGCGAGAGACAATACACGCTTGTAGCGACGTGCGCAAGGGAATATCGCCACAAATTTTAGACGCGGGCCGGGTAGCGCTAGACGTACCGTGCGAGCCAGTCGCGCATGCGGTACCAACCGTCGGTCTGGTGGCCGCGCTCGCTCCAGCCGTGACCCTCGCGCGGGAAGACGACGAGCTCGGTCTCGCAGCCGGCTTCGACGAGCGCGTTGTAGAACTCGACCGCCTGGGCGAGCGGCGTGCAGAGGTCGTCCTCGCCGTGGAGGATCAGCGTCGGCGTCTTGCAGTTCTGGGCGTGGTAGACGGGCGAGCGCCGCGTGTACTCGCCCTCCGGGTCGGACGGATCCGCCTGGAGGTAGAGCCGGTCGAACTGGCCGATGTTCGTCGTGAAGTGGAAGCTGACCCAGTCGGTGACGACCGCCATCGGCATCGCGGCGGCGAAGCGATCGGTCTGCGTCACGGCCCAGCAGGACATGAAGCCGCCATAGCTCCCGCCGGTGATCGCGACCCGCCGGTCGTCGACGACACCCTCATGCACGAGCGCGTCGATGCCCGTGAGGATGTCCTGGAGATCCCCGCCGCCCATGTCGCCGAGGTTGGCCTCAGCGAACTCCGGCCCCCACCCGACGCTGCCGCGCACGTTCGGCAAGAGCACCGCGTAGCCCGCGCTCGCGAGCAGCTGCGGGAACCCGTAGGCCGGCGCGAACTGCCACGACCACGAGCCGGTGGGGCCGCCATGGATGTCCACGACCAACGGCAGCGGCCCCTCGCCGCGAGTGCGTGGGAGCGCGAGCAGGCCCTCGATCTCGAGTCCGTCGAACGACTCCCAGCGGTGCGTGCGCCACTCGATCGTCGCGAGCTGCGGGGCGACCTCCTCGTTCAGCGCCGTCAGCGTCCGGCGCTTGTCGCTCTCGAACAGCACGACCTCGGGCGGCTCGTCCGGGCTGTCCCAGGCGGTTGCGACGCGGGAGCCGTCGGCACTGGCGGCGACGGAGGGGCAGTACCGCGGCCCGAGGGTGCCCTCGCCGCCCACGACCTCCTCGAACGAACCGTCGAACGAGAGGCGGCCGGCGAACGAGCCCGCCCCTCGCCAGCCGGCGACCCAGAGGGTGTCCTCGTCGGCAAAGTCGATCGAGGTCGCGTGCAGCTCCGGCGCGACCGGGCCGTGGCCGAGGACGTGGACGGTGCCCGTGAGCGTGCCGCGGTCGGACGAGAAGCCTTCCACGAACGCGACCCGCCCGCCCGCCGAGATGCGCGGCGCCTGGAGCTGCCACTTCGGCGTGTGCACGCGCTCGAACGAGCCTGCGTCGAGATCGATCAGACCGACCCAAGCCTCGTACCACGCGCTCTCCGACGGCTCGTCGGTGCAGACCGCGACGACCTTGCCGCCGGCCCAGCCGAACTCGAACACGTTCACGCCCTCGGGCGTGACATCGTGCGTCTCGCCGCTCGCCGCGTCGACGAGCCAGAGCCGCCGCCAGAACCGGGCCGGGCGGAAGACCTTCGGGTCCTGCTCCTCCGCGCCCGCCTCCTCGATCTTCTTGGCCGACTGCGCACCTGCCATGTCCGCGCCGAGGTCGGCCGCGAGCACCAGTAGGTGGTTTCCCTCGGGCGACCAGCACATGCCTTCGACCGAGCCCGGGACCTCGCCGACCTCGCCGTCGTCGACCCACAGCGAGAGCCGGCCCTCGTGGCCGCGGTCGGACGCGTAGGCAAGCCGCGACCCCTCCGGCGAGAAGCGCGGGAGCGAGCCCGCCGGGCCCGGCTGCACGTCGCCGTCGACCTCGCCCACCCAGAGCCGCGTCTCGATCGCCTTGCCCTTCTCGCGGAACGACGCCGCAACGGTGAACGCGATCCGGGAGCCGTCGGCCGAGAGGGCCACCTCGCCCGGCCGCAGCAGCGCCATCGTCTGCTCGGGCGTGATCTGGCCCGCGGTGGCGGCGACGGCGTCCATCCGCCGCAACCCTAACCCTCCTAAGCTCCGCGCGTGATTCGCCGCCGAGTGACCGTCCACGGCCGCGTTCAGGGCGTCGGGTTCCGCTACTCGGTCGCGCGCGCCGCGCAGTCGCGTGGCGCCACGGGGTGGGTCTCGAACCGTCCGGACGGCGCCGTCGAAGCGGTGTTCGAGGGTGAGCCCGAGGCGGTCCACTCTCTCGTCCGCTTCTGCCGCAAAGGCCCTCGTGGCGCGGTGGTGGATCGCGTCCACGTGGCCGACGAGGAGCCCGAGGGGCTCACTCGTTTCGCGGTGCGCTAACCGGACGCCGAGGACGAACCGGCGAGTGGGAGCGTGAAGGCGACCCGGGCGCCGCCTTCCGCGCGGTTCTCCGCCCAGATCCTGCCGCCGTGCGCTTCGACGAGCCCCTGGGCGATCGCGAGGCCGAGCCCGGAGCCGCCGCTGGCGCGCGCGCGCGACTCGTCGTCGCGCCAGAACCGCTCGAACATGCGCTGCTCGGCGTCCCCGGCGAGGCCGTCGCCGTCGTCCTCGACCGCCACTAGGACGTGGTCGGTGTCCCGTTCGACCACGACCGCGACGGCGCCGCTCGGCCGCGAGTGCCGGACCGCGTTGCTGAGCAGGTTGAGCAGCACGCGCTGCACCTTGTCCGGCGCGACCCGGACGGCCGGGTCCGACGGATCGAGCCGTGGGTCGAGACGGACGTCGTGTGCGCGCGCGTCGGCCTCGAGCGCGTCGACGCACGACGAGACGAGCTCGCACAAGGAGGCGTCGCGCAGCTCCAGCGTCAGCGCACCCGCATCGATCAGCGCGAGCTCGAAGAGGTCCTCGACGAGCCGCGAGAGGATCTCCGTCTGCGCGCGGACCGCCGGCAGATACTCGCTCGGTGTTGCGAGCCCGTCCTCGAGCGCTTCGACCATCGCGCGCAACGACGCCAGCGGCGTGCGCAGGTCGTGGCTCGCCCAGGCGACGAGCTCGCGGCGTGCGTCGAAGAGCTGCTCGAGATTCGCCGCCATCTCGTTGAACGACGAACCGAGCTCCCGCAGCTCGCGCGGCCCCGACTCCGAGGCTCGTGCGCTGAGGTCGCCTTCGGCAAGCCGCTGCGAGGTCGAGCGAAGGTCATCGAGCGGCCGCAGGATCTTCCGCCCGACGAGCAGGGCCGCGGCCAGCGCGCAGAGCGTCGACGCGGCCACGACGAGCCAGAACGTGCGCTCATCGTGCATGCCGAACATGACGAGCCCCGAGCCGACGACGACCGCAACCGGCAGGCAGACCGCCGCGACCGAAAGGACCGCCAGATGCGTTCTGATGCTCAAGCCCGCACCCGGTAGCCGGAGCCCCAGATCGTCTCGAGCAGCTCGGGGTGCGACGGGTCGCGCTCGAGCTTCTCGCGCAGGCGCCTGATGTGAACGGTCACGGTTCCCGTGTCGAGCGCGGCCGAATAGCCCCAGACGCGGTGCATCAGCTGGTCGCGCGAGAACACGCGCCCGGCGTTGGAGGCCAGGAACCAGAGCAGGTCGAACTCCTTGGCCGTAAGGGTGAGCTGCTCGCCGTCGCGGCGCACCTCGCGGCTCGCCGCGTCCAGCTCCAGCGGCCCGACGGAGACCCGTTCCCGAGGCGGTCGCCCGGAGCGGGCGCGGCGGAGCACGGTCTTCACCCGCGTCGCCAGCTCGCGCGGGGAGAACGGCTTCGTCACGTAGTCGTCGGCGCCGAGCTCGAGGCCGACGATGCGGTCGGCCTCCTCGACGCGCGCGGTCAGGAGGATCACGGGCAGCTCGGAGCTCGCCCTGATCCAGCGGCAGAGGGCGAGGCCGTCGGTCTCGCCGGGCAGCATCACGTCGAGCAGGACGAGGCTCAGCCGCTCGCGCTCGATCAGCCCGCGCGCGGCGTCGCCGTCCTCGGCCGTGAGGACGCGGTGGCCGTCGCGCTCGAGGTAGCGCGTGACGACGTCGCGCACCATCGGCTCGTCGTCGACGACAAGGACGGTCGACATATCGGCAGTGTGCCTCCCGTGGACCGGGGGCGGCGGTGGCCGGCCTTACGAGTTCCTTAACTCGTCCCACGCCGCGTCCGTGGCAAACCCGTGACCAAGCCGCTGGACGGGCCGACAGGGAGATGGAGTTCGCAGAATCGTAAGGGCGGCCCGACGGGCGCCCTCCTAGCGTGGCCGGCGTCACCAAAGGAGGGAACATGACGTATCGCCCAACCCTGGTCGCGCTGCTCGCGCTGGTCGTGCTCGCGCTCGTCGGAGCGCAGGCGGCGACCGCCCGTAGCGGGCACGCGCGGCACCACGGACACGGCAAGAGCGTCGTCTTCGTGCAGACGAACGAGCTCAACGGCAACCGGATCGCCGTCTACGACCGCCGGCACGACGGCCGCCTGATTCGCGCCGGCACGTACCCGACCGGCGGCCTGGGTGGGATAGCGGCGCCCGGGACGGAGTCGGACCGGCTCGCGTCGCAGGGGTCGCTGGCCTACGACGGCCGGCACCGCCTGCTGATCGCGGTGAACGCCGGCAGCAACACCATCTCGGCCTTCCGCGTGCACGGCGACCGCCTGCGGCTCGTCGACGTCGAGCCGTCCGGCGGGCAGTTCGCGGCCAGCGTCGGCGTGCACGGCGACCTGGCCTACGTGCTCAACTCGGGTGGCACGGGGATCGTCCAGGGATTCCGCGTCGGCAGGCACGGCGTCGCGCCGATCGCGGGCTCGGCGCGCTCGCTGGGCCTGGCCAACTCGAACCCGCCGAACTTCCTGACCTCGCCCGGCCAGGTCGGCTTCACACCGGACGGGAGCAAGCTGCTCGTGACGACCAAGGCCAGCGGAAGCCTGATCGACGTGTTCGGCGTCGGCGGCGACGGTCTGCTCTCCGCTACGCCGGTCGCGAACCCGTCGGCCACGCCGGTGCCGTTCGCGTTCACCTTCGACCCGTCGGGCCGGCTCGTCTCCGGCGAGGCCGGCGCGAGCTCGGTCACGACCTACGCGATCCAGGCCGCGGGCACGCTCACGGACCCGAAGTCGGCGAGCGACGGCCAGACGGCACTCTGCTGGATCATTCGGGTCGGCGGCTTCTACTACGTCGCGAACACCGGCAGCGACAACGTGAGTAGCTTCCGGATCGACCCGACGGGTCAGCCGTCGCTGCTGGCGGCGGTTGCGGCCACGACCAATCCAGGGCCGATCGACCTCGCCTCGAGCGGCCGCTTCCTCTACGTCGAGACGGGCACGACCGGGACCGTCGACGGCTTCCTCGTGGGGCCAAACGGGGCGCTCGTCCCGATCGGCTCCGTCGACGACCTGCCCGCCGGCATCGAGGGCATCGCCGCGACTTAGCGACTCGCGCACCGGGGCCTGCCACGGTCGGTGGGCCCCGGTGTCCGACTAGCATCGGGGCCATGGCGTCGACGGGCGCACCGGTCCGCAGCAAGCGTGAGATCGACATCGCCGCACCGGCGGAGGTGGTGTGGGAGGTCCTGACCGACTTCGACGGGTGGCCGCAGTGGAATCCCGAGGTGAAGTCGATGTCGTGGGACGGCCCGCTCGCGCCGGGGTCGGCGTTCCGCTGGAAGGCGGGGCCCGGCACGATCGTGTCGACGCTCGAGGAGGTCGACCGGCCGCGCTACGTCAGGTGGCGAGGCCGGACGATGTCCATCACGGCAATCCACGAGTGGCGGTTCGAGGATCGCGACGGCGGGACGCATGTGGAGACGAACGAAACGTTCTCCGGCGTGCTCGCGCGGCTCCTGCGCCGCTCGCTGCAGAAACAGCTCGACCGCGCACTCGAGCAGGGCCTCGATCACCTGAAGCGCGAGGCCGAACGGCGCGCCGCCTAGGTCGCGGCGCTGGTCGCCGTGGCCACGGCTGCAGCCTCGTCGGCCTTGCGGATCAGCAGGTAGGCCGCGATCGTTGCCGGAAGCGCCGGCTCGTGGCCGGCCGCGACCTCGATCTGGCCGGTCCTTCCACTCGGCGCTCTCGAGCGCGCGAAGCTCGACGTGGCGACCGCTGACGCGCGCCACCTCCTCGCCCGTCGCCGCGTCCGCGACCGCGGTGCGAAGGTCGTCGCCAGAGAACGGGTGGCTCTTCAGCACGAGGGCGCAACGAGCCGCCCCGAGTCAAGCTGCGCATAGGCTCTCGAGATGGCCCGCTACGTCGCTTTGCTGCGCGGGGTCAACATCGGCCGGAGGAACCGGGTTGCGATGCCGGCGTTGCGCGAGGCACTGGAAGAGGCGGGCTTCGAGGATGTGCGGACGTACGTCCAGAGCGGCAACGTGGTCCTGAGCAGCCGCGCGAGGGCCGAGACGGTGCGGCGGAAGGTCGAGCACATGATCGCCGAGCAATTCGGCCTCGAGATCGCGGTCGTGGTGCGGACGCGCGCGCAGCTGGCCGCGGTCGTGAAGCGCAACCCGCTGAGCAAGGTCGCGACCGAGCCGAGGCGCTACCAGGTGAGCTTCCTCTCCGCGAAGCTGCGCGCGAAGGTCGTGCGGGAGCTCGAGGAGACGGCCGCGGCTGACGAGCGGGTGGTGGTCTCGGGGCGAGAGGTCTACGCCTGGCACCCGCAGACGGTCGCGCGCTCGAAGCTCTGGGCGAAGCTCGCCGGCAAGACCCTCGGCGTCACCGCCACGTCGCGGAACTGGACGACGGTCGAGGCGCTGCTCGAGCTCGCGGACGGCTAGGGACGATCGCCCGTGCGCTTCAGCTACCAGCTTCTCCCGGAGCAGCCGCTCGACGAGCTTCTCGACCTGATCGAGCTGATGGACCGACTCGGGTACTGGGCGTGCTACAGCGCCGACGAGACGTACCACAAGGACATGTGGTCGCTCTTCGCGGCGGCGGCCGCGCGGACCTCGCGGCTCAGGATGGGGCCGGAGGTCACGCACGTCATCCTCAAGGACCCGACGATCATCGCGCAGCAGGCCGCGACGCTCGACGAGCTCACGGCCGGCCGCGCCGAGCTGGTCTTCAGCACCGGCAACTTCGCGATGCTCCGCCAGTACCAGGTCGACCTCGGAGGGATGAAGCCGCTCGCGCGCCTGCGCGAGGCGCACGAGGTGATGTCGAGGTTCCTGGCCGATGGGACGATCGACCACGAGGGCGACCACTACGCGTACTCCGGCCTGTTCACCGCGGCACGGCCGGTGCAGCGACCGTTCCCGATCAAGCTCGGGGGGATGCGCGGCCCGCGGTCGTTCGAGCTCGCGGGTGAGATCGCCGACGGGCTGCACACGGCGTGCGCGTACTCGCGCGAGGCGCTCGACTTCGCCGCCGCGGCCTTCCGCCGCGGGGCCGAGAAGGCCGGCCGGGACTGGACCGGGCTCGACCTCGCCGACAACGTGCTGGGGGCGATCGCGGACGACGCGGAGCCCGCCCGCGACGCCGCGCGCGCCGTCGCTGCGTTCTACATCTCGTCCATGCCGAACGAGTTGCTGCAGCGAAACGGCGTCGACCCGGCCGAGGTCGCGCCTGCCGTCGAGGCGTTCCAGCGGGGTGACGTCCAGCGGGCGCTGGGGCTGACACCGCCGGCAGTCGCGGACGCCCTCACCGTCGCCGGCACGGCGCAGGACTGGCTGGAGTGGCTGGAGCGTGACTTCGCCCCGAGCGGTTTCGGGCACGTCCTCGTGACGTTCGCCGACCCCTTCCTCGTCGAGAGCTGGGCCGGAATCACGATCGACGGGCTCCCGACTCTCGGCGAGCAGCTGCAGCTCTTCCACGACGAAGTCATGTCGCGGGCGAAAGGCACTTGGCCCTCGGCGGCGAATTCGCCGTCCCAGACCCGATGATCCGCCTCGCCAAGCAGCTCGTCCTCTCGTGGGTGGCAAATGCCGTCGTGCTGGCGATCGTCGTCGCGGTTCTCAGTGGCGTCGAGGTCGACTCGGCGGGCGACCTGTTCACGGCCGCGCTGCTGTTCGGGATCCTGAACACGATCCTCAAGCCCTTCCTGCGGCTGCTCACCCTGCCCATCGCGTTCATCACGCTCGGCCTGATCTGGTTCGGGGTCTCGATGCTGATGCTGTGGCTCACCGATCTTTTCGTCAGCGGCTTCGAGATCAACGGCTTCATGGCTCTGGTCTGGGCGACGATCATCGTCTGGGCCGTGAACGTAGTGCTGGACTTCGTGCCCGGGCCCTGGCGCGGGACCCGCCGCGACTAGGCCGACGCGGTCGACAATCCGGCGGCGACCGCGAAGCCGAGGACGGTCGCAAGCCCTGCGACGCGCCCGCTCTTCTCGGTGGCCTCCGGGATCATCGAGTCGACGAGCATCACGAGCAGCGCGCCGGCCGCGAAGCCGTTGATGGCCGCCTGGAAGTGCCCGCCCGTCTCACGCGCGAGCACGTAGCCGAGCGGTGTCGCCAGCGCGCACAGGGCGGCGACGCCGAGCCACAGCAGACGGATCGAGCGTACCGCCGTCCCCGCCTCGCGCATGTCGGTCGCCGACCCGATCGCCTCGGGCAGGTTCGAGACGAAGATCGCGACGAGCAGCGCGACGCTCACGCCCTCGCCGGCCGCGATCCCGATGCCCAGCACCATCTGCTCCGGGATGCCGTCGAGGAACGCGCCGAGCGCCAGCGGCGTCCCACCGGAGCTGCCGCCCGGGCCGATGCTCTCCACCGCGCGCGCGAGCACGAAGTAGACGATCGCGCCGGAGCCGAGCCCGATGCCGACCGCCGCGGCGCCGCCGACGGCTACGCCCTCCTCGAACAACTCGAAGCTGACCGCGCTGACGAGCGCGCCGGCCCCGAACGCGAGGACGAGCCCGATCAGCCGGCTCGGCCAGGGCCGCAGGAGGCCCAGCAGCATCCCGAGCACGAGCGACGACGCAGCGACCGCACCCCAGCCGAACGCCGCGCCCATTGCGCCAATACTGACCAAGTCGGCTAACGACGCCGAGTACTACCGGCGATTCGGAACCAACTACGGCCAGATCAACCAGGCCATGCGTGACGTGAACATCCGTAACTGGTCGGAGACGCACTACGACCAGGAGAACCGATGGAGGAGCTCTTCCGCGGGCGGGGTGCCGGGCGCGCGCTGCTCGTCGTCGGTCTTGTCCTCGTGGTGTTCGGCTTCGCCGTGTGGATGTCCGTGATCTTCTCCGGCTTCAGCGGGACTGGTGACACGAACCCATTTACCGACAAGCACGTGCTCGGCTTGCCTGCGGCGCCGCTCGGATTCGGCGCCTTCGCGCTCGGTGGCCTGATCGCGGGCCTCGGCGCCACGATGTCGAAGGCCGCACGGACTCGCGAACGTGAGCAGGCGTATCGGTCCGGGAGGTGGTAGCGGATGCCTGAGTTTCATAATGAGTTCAACGCGCCGAACTACGGGACGATCAACCAGGCCGGCCGGGACATCAACATCACTCAGGTGCAGGCGCTGGAGGCGACCGCCGACCTCCGGGCGGCACTGGCTCGCGCGGAGTTGGTGCCAGAGGACAATCGCGCCGCCGAGCGTGAGCTGGACGACGTCGAAGAGGAGCTCCGGAAGCCTGATCCCGACAAGCAGCGCGTTGCCGCCAGGCTCGAGAGCTTCACCGCGATCCTGAAGTCGGCAGGCGCCCTCGCGGTTGCGGGAGCGGCGCTTGTCGGCCCCATCGGCGTCCTCGCCGGTTTCCTCGGCCCTCTCGGCCACGCGGTGGTCAAACTCGAAAGAACTAAAAACCCTGCAAATAACGCTCTTGTGGCTGTTTGCCGTCGGGGTCTTGGGGTATGCGAATGAGAACGAAAACGAGACGAGGGGGTGCAGTCAATGGCGACTGTCGAGATGTGGACCTTCACGGTCGAGACACCGCCGAGCATCGATCTCACCGGCTTCAAGGTCGAGGCGGTGGACGGCGACATCGGCAAGGTCGACGAGGCGACGAACGAGGTCGGCGGCAGCTTCATCATCGTCGACACGGGGCCGTGGATCTTCGGCAAGAAGGTCATGATCCCGGCCGGCGTGATCCGGGACCTCGACCCGGACACCGAGACGATCTTCGTCAACCGCACGAAGGACGAGATCAAGAACGCGCCGGAGTTCGACGAGGAGACGTACCGCGACCAGGCCTACCGCGACGAGCTCGGCGGTTACTACAACCGCGGCGAGATGCGGTCGGGCGAGGGCCTCTAGCGCGCGTTGACCGATGCTGTGAGCGAAGCCCCGCCTCGGCGGGGCTTCGTGTCTGCGGTCCAGTCACGGCCGACACTGCCGGACGGCACCGTGCTGGTCGCGGGCGGTGCGAACTCCGCCGGCTGGCCGCGGAACGCGGAGGTCTTCGATCCGGCACGAGGCCGCTGGCTGCGCGCGGGGACGATGGTTACCGGCCGCGAGGGCGCGGGTGCGGCGCTGCTCGGCAACGGCCGCGTGCTTCTCGCCGGCGGTGGCAACCCGAACGGGTTCGCGGGGAACTCCGCCGAACTGTTTGACCGGCCTCGCGCAGCTGGAGCGCCACCGGGAGCATGACCGCCCCACACGGCGGCCCCGCCGTGCTCCTGCAAGACGGACGCGTGCTCGTCGCCGGTGGCGGCACCGGCGACGTCTATTCACCCGCCACCGGCACGTGGACGGCTACCGGGCCGATGGTCTATCCCTACGCCTCGGCCGCAGCCGCCCAGCTTCCCAACGGGCAGGTGCTGTATGCCGCCGGTCGCCAAATCAGATACTGCGGCCTGTACGTGTGCGACGACCCCTTGGCCGACGCGGAGCTCTACACGCCCGAGTAGCCGATCGGAACGTCCTGCTGTGAGCGAAGCCCCGCTGCGGCGGGCTTCGTCGCTTCCGGCGTGGCTACGCTCCCGCGCGTGGGCTGGTCCCGGACTTCATTCCCGTCGCCGGCGCTCGACGATGCGATCGTGGTCGCATTCGCTTTCCGTCATCTCGCCCGCGCGAGTGGGCCGGCGATTCTGCGCGACAACTGGCCCGGTCCGGAGCGGTCGCTCGACGTGCTCCTGCGAGTCGCTCACTGAATGCTTGGAACAAGCCGGTTGATGCAGACGTCACGCAGTGCCAGACTCCCGCGTGCAGCGGCAAACGGGAGGGGAGACCAACTGCTGATGAGACTTCTGCTTGCGGCGCTCGTCATCGTTATCTCGGGCGTAGGCGCAGGTGCGGCACGCGCGGACATGCCGGACGTCAGCCTGGCGGGCAAGCCGTTCGACTTCAGCGCGACCTGCACTGGGCTCGGCGACATCGTGCTCGTGAACCAATCACTGGCGAGGACCGCTGCGTTGCACGTCGTCGGAAGCCGGACGGTCGTCATCGAGCCGCTGAACGGCGCGCCGGGAGTCGAGAGGGTTGCGAACGCCGAGTGCACGATCACCGGCGGGGGCTTCTCTCCCGAGACGATCGAGCCGTTCGATGAGCCGTTCAGCTTCCCCGCGTTTGCAGTCGTCAGGTAGGAGGCGGCGGAAGCCGCCCTCGGAACGCCGACGCGGGGCCTGACGCTGATCGTCTCCCTCCACGTCGCGACAGGCGCGGCCGGCGGCGCGCTTGTGGGCTCGAGGCGCCGCGCCGTTCCGCTCGGCCTCTTGCTGCACCTGGTGGGTGACCGCATGCCGCATCAGGACATCGGCGATCGCCGCTTCGAGATCGGCTCCGGGATCGCCGCGGTGCTCCTTCTGGCCCTGGTGCGCGGCCCATTCGACCCTGCCGTGACAGGGGCGCTGGCGGCCTCGTCTCCAGACCTGGAGCATGTGCTCAGGCTCCCGCGGCCCAAGGGCCGCAAGCTTTTCCCGAGCCATCGCTTCCGCGGCTGGCACAGAAGTGGAGGCGTTCCGGCCTGGGCTCAGCTGCTGGCCGCGGGCTTTCTCATCGGGTCCGTTCTCCGCCCGCGCCTCGCGCTTCGGTAAGCGCATCCCTCGAACGAGGGATGCCAATTTGAGGACGAGCGAGGGCCGCCGATGTAGGCCCGATGCGCCGCCCGCTGCTCGTGCTCGTGCTGCTTGCGACCATCGCCTCCGGTTGGGCCCAGACCGCCTTCGCGGCTGTCCACTGGCCCGCCGGGAGCTCCAAGACCGGTCACGCTCCCCGTGTGCAGAAGCTCGCTCGGAGGGTCGTCGCTTACGCCCGTCACCAGGTCGGCGTCTCGTACAGCTGGGGCGGAACGTCGCCGCGAACGGGCTTCGACTGCTCGGGGCTGGTCTACGCGGCCTACAGCTCGATCGGCTGGAAGATCCCGCGCTCGAGCTGGGACCAGCTGCGCGCGGGGCGGGCCGTCCGCTTCGCGCGGCTGCGGCCGGGCGACCTGCTCTTCACCGAGGGCGGCGGCCACGTCCAGCTCGTGGTCTCGAAGCGCGCCGCGATCTCGGCGCCGCAAAAGGGCGAACGCGTCCGCTACGTGTGGCTTGCTGGATTACGCCCCGAGTTCGCGGGAGGTCGTCGGCTACTGAAGTAGCTTGCGGCGCCCTTCAACGTCGGGTCGGCGAGCTACTGCTCGTCGGGCGAGTCCGAGGCGAACGACTGCTCCCAGCCGACGTTCACGAGCATCGCGCCAACCTCGCGGATCGCGACCGCGATCTCGAGGCCGATCTCGCGGATCGCCTCGGTCTCCCGGCCGGGCGCGCGGTTCTCGCGCAGCTCGCCAAGGAGCCGCTCGAGCCGCTCGATCTCGACGTAGTTCTTCTGCTCGGGGTTAACCGACATCCGTCGGCGACTCGGCCGAGGTAGTGGGCGCCTCGTCCGGGATCGGGTCGCCGTTGCGCGCCGCCTCGTCCAGCATCGGATCGCCGTTGCGGGCGGCCTCGCGCTTCTCTTGCTTGCGCTGCCGCTTGAGCGTGCGCTTCTCCTCGACGGCGCGCTCGCGGTTGCGCTTGTTGATCGTCTGCTGTCGCTTCTTGCTCCCCATCAGACCTCCTAGCCTCGTGCCCGGCCCCGGGCCCGGGCCCTGCGCGCCGGGAGGTCGGGCTCAAACATCACGCCCCGCGCCTGCCGCGAGCCGTTGCTCTCCTCGATCTCGAAGGTCACGACCCTGTGCGCGCACCGTCCCTCGGGCTGTTGGCCCGCGGCGAAGCCGTCGCCGGCAACCGCCAGTCGCTCACCCTCGTCGGTCATGATGAATCCGTTTTCCTTGGCGGCGTTGAACCAGAGCATCTGTCCTCGCATCGCGTGTCCTTTTTAAGAGGCGGCGCGCGCCGCAGTTGCGGCGCGCGCCTACGCTCGGTTAACCGGCCAGCGTGACGTTCTTCGCCTCGGGGCCCTTGGCACCCTCGGCTGCCTCGAACTCGACCTTCGCACCTTCGGCGAGCGACTTGTAGCCGTCACCGGCGATCGCCGTGTGGTGGACGAAGAGATCCTTCTCGCCGTCGTCGGGGCTGATGAAGCCGTACCCCTTCGAGTCGTTGAACCACTTCACTGTTCCTGTAGCCATGAAAAAACACCTCCTTCTACCTATCGCGAACGGTAGATGGGAGGCGTTGAGCCAACCAGGTACTCGCTCTGTGGTGAGTTAACCCTAGCAACGATGCGGATTCGCGGCGTATCGACGGGCGGCTTGGGGGAGCCGGCGCCGGCTCCCCCAAGGCTTCGCTAGGCCGCGAGGTCGAGGGCCGGTTCCTCCTCGACCGCCGCCGACTGGCGGGTGTTGCGAGCGAGGAGCGCGACGGCGCCCGCGGCGAGCATCAGGAAGGCCCCGGCCAGGAGGGCCAGCTGGAACCCCTCGGTCGCCGCGCGGGCGACGGTCGAGTGGCCTGCGCTCAGCACCGACGTGGTTCGCTCCGTAGCGAGCGCGGAGAAGATGGCCAGACCGAGAGCGGCGCCGAGCTGCGTCCCGGTGTTGAGGAGCCCGGCCGCGAGCCCGGCCTTGTCCTCGCTGACGCCCGCGTTGGCGGCCGTCGTCGCGCCAACAAACACGCCGCCGAGGCCGATCGAGGAGACGAGCAGCCCGGGCAGGATGTCCGACACGTACGAGCCGTCGACTGGGATTCGTGACAGCCAGTAGAGGCCGCCGGACGCGATCACGGCACCGACCACGATCACCGGCTTGGTGCCGATGCGCGCGAACAACTGGGACGAGATGCTCGACGCGACGATGAACCCGGCCGTCAGCGGAAGGTAGGCGACGCCGGTCTGGATCGGGGAGTAGTCGAGCACGGTCTGCATGTACAGGGTCAGGAAGAAGAACATCGGGAGGAACCCGGCCGCCGTGACCAGCTGCGTCGCGTCGGCGACAGCGACTCCCTTGACCCGGAGGATCGACATCGGCACGAGCGGGTTGGACGCTCGCAGCTCGTTGACGACGAAGGCCGCAAGCGCAACTCCCGCGAGGGCGAGGCCGCCGATCGTGCGAGTAGCCCCCCAGCCGACATCGGGGGCCTTCACGAGCGAGTAGACGAGCAGCAGCATCCCGCCGGTCACGAGGAACGCGCCAAGGGCGTCGAAGTTCCTCAGGCGGGCCTGACCTCGCTCGCGCTGAAGCAGGACAAAGGCACCGACGAGGGCGATGGCAGCGAAGGGCACGTTCACGAACAGCACCCACCGCCAGCCCGGCCCCTCGGTCAAGAGGCCGCCGAAGAGGACGCCGGCCGCACCGCCGAGGCCCGAGACTGCGGCCCAGGCGCCAAGGGCGGTATTGCGCTCGCGGCCCGAGCGGAAGATCGTCGTCAGCGTCGACAGGGCGGCAGGCGAGAGCATGGCCGCACCCATTCCCTGCACGAAGCGGGCGCCGATGAGCAGCGTCTCGCTGTGGGCCAGGCCGCCCACCAGGGAGGCGCCGGCGAAGACGACGAGCCCGGTCACGAGGATGCGGCGGCGCCCGAGCAGGTCGGCGACCCGGCCTCCCAGGAGGAGGAAGCCGCCGTAGGTGAGGATGTACCCGTTGACGACCCACTGCAGGCTCTCCTGGGTGAAGCCGAGGTCGCGCTTGATCGACGGGAGGGCGATGTTGAGGATCGATGCGTCGAGAACGTCCATGAACTGGACGAGGCAGAGCAGGGCCAGGATCGCGACGCCTCGCCCCGACGACAGGGACGGGGCGCCTTGCGGTTCGGGGGTGGACACGGCTCTCGGATAGGTCTCTGCGGTCATGACCGCGGCCTCCTTCGTAGATGTCTATCGAGGTGACCCGCGATAGGCGGCTGACGTGACATGCGTCGATCGTGCTCGCGGAGGGAGGTGGCTCGCCTCGTGGGAGCACCACAAACCGAACCCCAGGCTTTTGACCCACCCCTAGACTCTCGGGGTGCCAAGCCACCACGGGGGAACGCGGCGCAATTGACCGAGCAGACCGTCTTGGCCCGGCCGAGGCTGCTCGAGCGTGACGCCGAGCTGGCGGCGGTCGAGGGCCTCGTCGGAGTCCCTTCCGGCGGCAGGCTGCTCGCGATCGAGGGCCCGCCGGGAATCGGCAAGACGGCCTTGATGGCGGAGGCGAAGGCGCTGGCGAGGGAGGCCGACTTGCCGCTGTTGAGCGCGCGGGGCTCCGAGCTCGAGCGGTCGTTCTCCTACGGGGTCGTGCGGCAGCTGTTCGAGCCCTTTCTCGCTTCGCTGTCGCCGCCGAAGCGGGCCGAGATCCTCACGGGGGCGGCGTCGCTCGCGGCGCCGCTCTTCGAGCCCAACCAGGTGGTCGCAGAACAGCCCGCGGACTCGTCGCTCGGCACCATGCACGGCCTCTACTGGCTGACCGCCAACGCTGCGGCGGGCGGCCCGCTGCTCCTGGTGGTCGACGATCTCCACTGGTGCGATCGGCCCTCGCTGCACTGGCTCGCCTATCTCCTGCCGCGGATCGAGGGGCTGGACGTCTCGCTGCTCGTCGGCCTGCGAGAGGCGGAGCCCGGAGAGGATCCCGAGCTCGTCGACCGGATCGTCACCGACCCGCTTGCCACCGTGATCCGGCCCGCGCCGCTCACGCGTGCCGCCGCAGCGAGAGTCGTGCGCGAGACCCTCACCTCCGTGGCCGACGCCGCTTTTTGCGACGCCTGCTGGGACGAGACGAGCGGGAATCCGCTGCTCCTGCGCGAGCTCGTGCACGTGGTGGCCGCCGAGGGGCTGATCCCGATCGCCCAGAACGTCCCCAGGCTCCACGACCTGGGCGCGCGGGCCGGCTCGCGGGCCGTCGCGCTGCGCCTCTCCCACCTTCGGGCTGAGGCGACGGCGCTCGCTCGGGCGGTCGCCATCCTTGGCGACGACGTCGAACCGCGGCTCGCGATCGCGCTGGCTGACCTGGAGGACTCGACCGCATTCGAAGCTGCGGAGGCGCTCGCGCGCGTGGACGTTCTGCGGCCCGACTGGCCGTTCGGCTTCGTGCATCCGCTGCTCCGCACCGCGGTTTACGAGTCGCTCACACCGCTCGAGCGTGACCGCGGGCACGCGCGGGCGGCGCAGCTGCTAGCGGAGGCCGGCGCGGAGCCGGAGCTCGTCGCCGCACACGTTCTGCACAGTCCTCCCGCCTCTGATCCGCGCGCTGTCGCGACGCTTCGTGAGGCCGCCCAGCGCGCCGGTGCGCGCGGCGCTTCCGAGAACGCGGTCGCCTACCTGCGGCGCGCCCTCGAAGAGCCGCCCCCCGCGGAGGAGCGGGCCGACCTGTTGCTCGAGCTCGGCGCCGCCGAGGTCCGCGTGTGCGGTGACGACGCGGCCGACCACCTGCAGGCGGCCTACGAGCTGATCGACGATCCGGTCAGGAAGGCCGGGGCCGGCCTTCTGCTCGGCCGCCAGCTCTTCTTCGTCCGCGGCGAGGAAGCGAACCGCGTGTACTGCGAGGCGCTGGACGAGCTCGCCGGCGCCGACCCCGAGCTCGAGCGGCTGCTCCAGGCAGGGTTGATCACGAACGACTTGTTCATGCCGGGGCGCCACGAGGGCGCGCTCGAGCGGCTGGAGCGCGTCCGAAGCGGCCTCGGCGACGAGACGGTCGGCGAGAAGCTGCTGCTGTCGCTGCTGGCGTATAACGACGCGCGCGCTGGAGTGCCGGCCGCCGAGCCCGTCGCGCTCGCCCGTCGGGCATTGGCGGACGGAACCCTGGTGAAAGGAGCCGGCGGCTCGTTCGTCCCGGCCTGCGCGGTGCTCGCGATGGCGGACCTCGACGAGGTTCTGGTCATCTACGACGACGCGCTTGCCGAAGCCCACAGGCGCGGCTCGACGATCGGCTTCGCTGCCGGGAAGGTCTTTCGCGCCAAGTCGCTCGTCTGGAGAGGCGACCTGGGCGAGGCCGAGGAAACGGCTCGAGAGGCCCTGGCTCTCGCGGGCGAGTGGGGGACCTCCGCACGCTTCTCGGGGCACGCCGCGGCCTTCCTCGCCGACGCGCTGATGGAGCAGGGCAGGCTCGATGCCGCCGCCGCCACGTTGGCAGAGGCGAACTCGGACGAATCCCTCCCGGACACCGTGCGCCTCCTCTTCCTCCGCGACAGCAACGCCCGTCTCCGCATCCTGCGAGGGGATTTGGCAGGGGGCGCCGACGAGCTGCTCGCCGCCGGCCTCGACTTCGACTCGGTAGCGAGTCGCAACCCCGCGTTCATCGCCTGGCGCTCGCCGGCGGCACTCGCCAAGCTCCAGCTCGGCGAGCGAGACGAAGCACGGCGGCTGGCGAGCGAAGAGCTCGAGCTTGCGCGCAGCTGGGGTGCTCCCCGCGCACTCGGCGCCGCGCTGCGCGCCGCGGGAACGATCGAGGGCGGAAAAGGAGGTCTCGCGTTGCTCGAGGAAGCGGTCGAGGTGCTGAGCGAGTCACCTGTCAAGCTCGAGCACGCGAAGGCGCGCGGCGAGCTGGGGGCGGCCCTCCGCCGGGCCAATCGGCGCTCGCAGGCGCGCGAGCAGCTTCGGCACGCGGTCGAGCTTGCAACGATCTGCGGCGCAACGTCTCTCGCCGAGCGAGCCGAGACCGAGCTCCTCGCCACCGGCGCCCGGCCCCGCCGGATAGCCCTGAGCGGCGTCGAGTCACTGACGCCCAGCGAGCGGCGCATCGCGGAGATGGCGGCGGAGGGCCCGACCAACCGGGAGATCGCCCAGGAGCTCTTCGTCACGCAACGGACCGTGGAGGTCCACCTCACCAGCATCTACCGCAAGCTCGGGATCAGCTCGCGCTCGCAGCTCGCGGCCGCTCTGGGCGCGACGGCTACCGCCTAGCAAAAGACTTCGGTTCGGTTCGGGGGGTGCCCACGATGCGGCCCGCTCAGCGCGGAGGCAGCATCGAATCGATGAATAGCTCAGGAAAGGAGGCGATTCACATGAGCGCCTTGGTTGCGGTTCTCTCGCTCCTCGGGACGCTTGCGCTGCTGCTGGTGCCCGGAGGCGTCCTCCTCGTCCCGTTCACGCTCGGCGGGTTCCTGCTGGCGCTGACGGGAGTGCTCGGAGGGCTCGGGAACATGACTGTCGCGCAGCACGACCCGAAGATGAATCCGCGGGGGTGGCGAGACGGCGCGTGAGTACGTCGTCCCTCGAGCGGTCGGCTGGCGACAACCATTGGTACGGTCGGCCGGTGGCCGAGGCTGCCTCTGTCCTCGAGCACCTGAGCTCGACCGACGGAACTCAGATCGGGTACCGCCGTAGCGGCGCCGGGCCGCCGCTCGTTCTCGTGCACGCCACGACCGGCGCCTACTGGAGCTTCAATCTCCTCGTCCCGACGCTCGTCGACCGCTTCACCGTCTACGCGATCGACCGTCGCGGCCGAGGCGAGAGCGGGGATCGCGCGGACTACTCGATCGAGCGCGAGTTCGAGGACGTCGCCACGGTGGTCGACTCCATCGCCGAGCCGGCAAGCGTCTTCGGCCACTCGTTCGGCGCCACGGTCGCTCTCGGTGCCGGCCTCGTCGCGCGCAACCTGCACAGGCTCGTCCTCTACGAGCCCTCCCCGGGGATCGCGGCCGTGCCGCCCGAGGATCTCGCGAAGATCGACGACGCTCGTGACCCGCGGCGAGCGGGAGGAGGCGCTCGTCTTCGCGCTCGGCGTGTTCGGATTGAACCCCGAGGAGGTCGAGCAGATCCGGGCCCTACCGACCTGGCCGGAGCGAGTCGCAGCCGCGCACACGGTGACTCGCGAGGTGAGCGCCGAGGAGGCCTACTCCGTGAATCCCGACCGGTTCCGCGATCTCGCCACGCCCGTGCTTCTGCTGCTCGGCGAGAAGAGCCCTGGCTGGGCGCGTGACGGAACCGAGCGGATCCAGGCGGCTCTCCCGAACGCGCGCGTCGCGATCCTGCGGGGCCAGGGCCATGCGGCCACGATGACGGCGCCGGAGCTCGTCGCCGGCGAGATCGACCGCTTCTTGAGTGACTGAACCCGCTACCGGGCTGCGTCGCCGTCGGGCTCGAGTGGCTGCGGCTCGAGTGGCATCGGCTCGCCATTGCGCGCGGCTTCGCGCTTCTCCTGCCTTCGCTGGAGCTTCAGGGCGCGCTTCTCTGCCACCGCCCGCTCGCGGTTGCGCTTGTTGATCGTCTGTTGCCGCTTGTTACTTCCCATAGGCCCCTCTACCCTCCGGTGGCAGGTTGAACCATCAGGCTCAGGACTCGGCGAGCCCGGCCGGGCCCGACCGCTATTTCCGGGGCCTAACGCGGGGCGTGTTGATCACCAGGATGGTGATTTCAACACCGGGCTCGGCCTCGACGCCGCACTCGACGACGTTTGGGTTGTTCGTAGCCTTCTGGAAGTCGAAAACGACCTCGCCGTTTTCGCGAATGGTCACGCCGAAGAGGACCGAGATCGAGTTGGTGGGCTGTCCGTTGACCGTGATGACGTTGCTCGACCCAGGCTTGTCGACGACCGTCAGCGTTTTGCCGCCGCAGAAGATGTCGAAGCTCCCGGTGAAGTGTCGCGTCGTGTCCGCACCAGCCGAGGCCGCAGATCCGAGAAGCAACGCCAGCGCCGTCACGAGTATGACGCCAATGCGAGAAACCATCCCTCCTCCTTCGCTGGTCCATCGGGACCCTCCCAGCTCGTGGCCGGGAGATCAACCGCCCGGCCGGCCAGGAAGAGCACGGTGGGAGGGCGTCTGACACAGCCTGCACTGGGTTAACCGGCCAACGCGACGTTCTTCGCCGTCGGCTCCCGTACTGACCTTCGCACCCTCCGAAACTCGAGCGGTCTACTCCGACGCCTGCGGCATGAAGTACGCCAGGATGCGAACCGAGGCGACACCGTCAGGAGCGTCGGCGGGCTTGCGGGTCGCATAAGGCTCGATCAGGAGCTCGAGCCCCGCCTGGAGCTCGCGAAGCTCGTCCGGCGTCAGCGACATGCGAGCGTTGAAGGTCCCTGCAGCGCGAAGCCAGTCGACCGGAAGCCGCGGCTCGTCGTCCTCCAACCAGCGGCGCGGCAGGTCGACGTACTGCAGAAGGACCGCGTTCGCGAGCTGCCGCGCCGCTTCCTGCCCTTCCTGGTCGTCGGGCAGCTCGAAGACGAAGCCCCTTCCCGTCGCGCTCCACTTCCTGTCTTCGGCGACGGCAAGGCCGCACGCCTCGAACTCCTCGAGCGCGGCCTCGACTGCAGTCTCGTCCTCGTCGAGCGCAGACGACAGCGCACTCAGCGAGAGCGGGCCGTCCCGCCGAAGCGTGTCGAAGATCTGAAGCCGAACCGGAGCGGCCAGAGCAAGGAACGCCCGTGGCTCGGTCAGGACGACGTCGCCCACGGTGTTGACGTCCGGCTTCCGCGGATGCGTGGCCACGGCTCACATTTTGCTGCGCGGATCAACGCGTTGCCGGCGGCTAGACGCGAAGCGAGCGAGGTGGCCGACGAAGCCCCCGGCTCAGCGGGAAACCAACGGACATCCGGTTGCTCAGCAGTCGGTCATTGGACCGACTGCAACCACTCAGCTGTAGAGCGTCAGTCGAGTGACAGTGAAAACGACAGGCGCTTGCCAGACTACCGTTCGGGTCGTGAGCGGCGGCACGCCAGACGGACCGCGGACGTCAGGCTAGTGCGCTCGTCGCTGCCGGCGGTCCACCAGCGCGCGGCACCACGAGCTCGACAGGCCCGCGAGAGCGGCGAGCAGGGCCGCGACGACTAGTGGGTGAGCGACGGGCGACGGCGCCGCGAGTGCAACGAGGGATAAAAATGTCGAGACGGCCAGGGTCACGGTCACGATGCCGATCCACTTGTTCGCGCGCGGCAGCTGCTTGACGTACGGCCAGGGCAGTGCCCGCACCGCCGATGGATTGAAGAGCAGCGAGCACGTCGACCAGGCGGCACGCACCAGACGACCGACGATCCAGGCGGCAAGCGGCATTAGATACCCCGGAGTAGGAGGACGACGAACGCAAGCAGCGCGACCAGCCACTGCAGGTTGACAAGCGTCGAGTAGACGACTCCATCCAGCTGCCGGCGAGACGCGTCGTCGCCCGGATCGAAGCGGACCCGGCCGTGCGCGGTCGAGAGCGCGGGGGCCATCTTCATGGCGGCCTGCTGGGCGAGGACGAGGTTGTGCTGCGCTGTCCCGTTGTAGGGGTCGAGCTCGAGGGCCCGGCGGTAGGCACGCTCTGCCTTCGGCCAGTGACGGGCGGCGAGTTCGACGTTGCCACTCACGATGTGGCTGCCCGGCCAGTCGGGAGCTAGTTCGAGCGCTCGGGCGGCCGCCTTGCGGGCCTCGCGTGTCTTCCGCCTGCGCGCGAGCACATCGGCGAGGAGGATGTGCGTTGCGGCAAGGTCCGGCGCGGCCGCGACTGCGTCCCGGGCATGCCGTAGAGCCTGCTTGTCGCGGCGGAGCTTGCTGCTCGCTAGCGCCAGCAGATAGTGGCCGCGGTAGTGCTCTGGGAGGCGGGCGCTCAGTCGCCCCGCCGTCTCCAGTGCGGCGCGAGGATCGACCTCCATCTGGGCCTCGCAGAGCGCCTCGAGCAGGCCCGGGTCGTGCGGGTTTCTTCCCAGCGCCCGCAGGAGCACGTCGATCGCCTCCTCGGTGCGGCCGACCTCGGCAAGCGCGTGGGCGCGTTGCACCGCTTCGTAAGGGTCGCTCACAGCTTCTTGCTCCGCTTCAGGTAGGCGAGCAGCTCGTCGTAGCTTCCGTCGCCGTTCGCAAACAAAGCGACGTTGCGGGCGGTCTCGAACCAGGGCGGCGTCGAGGGCCGCACCTCTGCGAGGGCCGCCTCGAGATCGTGCATCGCGATCAGCCGCGCTTCCCCGGTCTTGACCGCGTCGGCAAGTGCATGCTCCGCCGCCGTCTCGCAGACGTGGGCAATGTCCGCTCCGGAGAGACCTTCGCTTCGCTGGGCCAGCTTGGCCAGGTCGGTGCCCTCGACCGGGCGCTCGCGCAGGTGCGTGTGGAAGATCGCCTTGCGGGCCTCGGCGTCGGGGGGCAGCACGAGCACCATGCGATCGAAGCGGCCGGGCCGGCGCAGCGCCGGGTCAACGTCCCAGGGGTGATTCGTCGCAGCGAGGACGAAGATGCCCTCGTTGTCGCTGCCGACGCCGTCAAGCTCGGCCAGGAGCTGGTTGACCGTGACGCGCATCGCGCTGGTGTGCAGTTGCGAGCGGCGCTGGCCGAGCGCATCGAGCTCGTCGATGAAGAGGACACACGGCGCGCTTCGCCGTGCGAGCTGAAAGAGCTCGTGCAGGTTTCGCTCGCTCGAGCCAACCCACATGTCGAGGACGTCGTGGATCGAGACTGCGATCAGGCCTGCACCGAGCTCTCCTGCCAGCGCACGTGCGATGAACGACTTGCCGCAACCGGGCGGGCCGTAGAGCAGCAACCCACCGCGCAGTTGCTTGCCGTAAAGCTGCCGAAGCTGCGGGTTCCGAAGCGGCCCGAGAAAGGCGATCTCGAGGCGCTCCTTCACGTCAGTCAGCCCGCCGACGTCGTCGAGGCGAACGGTCACCCGCTCGACCTCCCAAGCGTCGTCCGGCTCGCCCGCTGCGTCGCCTTCGACGAACATCGGCGCGACGACGTCACCAAGCTCCGTTTCTGCCTGCGACCAGTCGAAGTCGCCAGCTGCGACCGCGTGAGCCGAGGGTTGGGCAGATGTCATGGCGCGAGCCATCAGGGTCTTCGCTGCGTTCGAGGAAGGATCGTCTGCCAGGACGACGCCGACCTCGCGAATCGCGTCGTCGGCGCAGCCGGCGTCGAGAAGGAGCTCGGCGAAGTGGAGGCGCAAGACGCCGTCGGTCGGAGCAGCGGCGACCGCCGCCCGAAGACTCTCGAGGACCTGATTCTTGCTCATCTCCGCGCCAGCCCGAACGTGTCAGGCGGTAACGAACCCCTTGCTCGTGGGACGGCCACTTTGTCGGTCTATCGGCCCTCGCGCGCGCCGACTTGAGATGCCGATTGCGTCTAAGCGGTCGTGCTCGCGTTGAACCTCACGGCAAGTCCATCTGCTGCGTGTGTCGCTCCTGGGGGATCGCGTGCCCATCCGGTGACAGAGCTCTCGGGCCGGGCGACGTGCCATTCAAGTTTCAACAGGGCAAGCCGATGAACGAGCTTAGGTGGCCGTCTCACAAACAGGGAGCGTGTGACTTTGAATTGGGCAATCCTGGCGCTCGCCGTAGGCGCCTTCGTCCTGCTCGTCTTTCCAGTCTTCGTGATCGGGAAGCGGCGCGGCCTGAAGAACGCGTGGGCGGCCTTTATCCCGCTGCTCGGCCCGTGGATCGTGCTCTTCGAATCGATCGGACGGACCGGCTGGTTGGCGCTCATGGTCTTCATCCCGACCGTCGGCCCGCTGCTCGCGGCGATCTGGACGGCCGTGGAGATGCCCGGTCATCACGACCGCTCCCGATGGTGGACGCTTGTTCTGCTGATTCCTGGCGTCAACCTGATCGGGTACTGGTTCTACGCGTTCACGCTTCCGAACGACGACCTCACGTTCGCCTACTAATCCCTCCAGCAGACGGTCAGCGGGGCGAGTGGCTAGCTCGTGAGTCGAGTTGGCCGTTCTCACGTGAGCTCTTCGGTTGCCCTGACACCGGAAGCTCGCGTTGAAGCGACAGTGGCAGGCCGGTCGGACTCTCACTGCGGCAGCACCAGGCCGCCTTCATCCTAGAAACGCACCGGGCGCATCTCTGCGCCCGGTGCGAACTGCCTTCCGATGCGATCCACTGACACTTTCGTCGCTCTCAAGCGTGTCGTTTCCACTGACACTTTCGTGTCGCCCTAGAACTAACTGCAGCCTGTGTTAGTTCCGCAGTCGCGGCACGTGTAGCAAGACCCAGTGCGAACCATCCGGCCGCCGCACTTGGCGCACTCGACCGCGTCTTCCCACGCGTTGAAGAGGGCCGTCTGGCCTGGCGACGCGGCCTCCGCGGGCTCGGCCGCAGGCGAGCTCTCGCCGCTGTACTGCGCTGCGAGCCGCGCCTTGACCTCGGGCGAGAGGATCCCGGCTGCCTCCTGCTGCTCCGTGGTCAGGAACTTCTTGCCGAACCAGCGGAAGATGTAGTCGACGATCGACTTCGCGACGCGGATGTCGGCGTCGTTCGTCATTCCGCTCGGCTCGAAGCGCATGTGGGTCAGCTTCGAGACGTAGACCTCCGGCGGGACGCCGTACTGCAGGCCCATCGAGACCGCGATGCACAGCGAGTTCATCAGGCCGGCCATCGTCGTGCCGTCCTTGGCGATGTCGACGAAGATGTCGCCGGGCGTCCCGTCCTCGTAGAGGCCGACGTGGATGTAGCCCTCGTAGTCGCCGACGCGGAACTTGCGGCCGACCTCGACACGGTCCTCCGGTAGCCGGCGGCGCTGCGTCAGCGGCACCGGCGGCGTGGCCTCGAGCTGCGTGGCCTCGCCGTCTTTCCGGCCCGAGAGCGGCTGCGCGACCTTGCAGTTGTCGCGGTAGATCGCGATTGCCTTCACGCCGAGCTTCCACGAGTCGAGCAGCAGGCCCGACACCTCGTCCACCGTGACCGTCTCGGGCAGGTTGACCGTCTTCGAGATCGCGCCCGAGATGAACGGCTGCACCGCGCCCATCATCTTCACGTGGCCGGTGTAGTGGATCGCCCGCTCGCCGATTGCGCAGTCGAAGACCGGGTAGTGCTCCTGCTTCACGTACGGCGCGCCGACGACGGCGTTGCGCTCATCGACGAAGGCGACGACCTCCTCGATCTCGCGCGGCACATACCCGAGCTTCTCCAAAGCCATCGGGACGGTCTTGTTCGGAATCGTGATCTCGCCGCCGCCGACGAGCTTCTTCGACTTGACCAGCGAGAAGTCCGGCTCGACCCCGGTGGTGTCGCAATCCATCATGAAGCTGATCGTCCCGGTGGGCGCGAGCACGGTCGCCTGCGCGTTGCGGTAGCCGTGCACCTCGCCGAGGTTCAGCGCCTCGTCCCAGGCCTTGCGGCACGCGCCGAGCAGGTCGCGCGGCACCGACTCGGAGTGCTCGATGTTGCCCACCGCTGCGCGGTGCATCGACATCACGCCGATCATCGCGCCGGCGTTCGGCCGGTAGCCGGCGAACGGGCCCATGCGCGCGGCGATCTCCGCCGACTTGCGGTAGGCGCGGCCGGTCATCAGCGCCGTGATCGCGGCTGCGTAGGCGCGGCCCTCGTCGGAGTCGTACGGCAGCCCGCGCGCCATCAGCAGCGCGCCGAGGTTCGCGTAGCCGAGCCCGAGCTGGCGGTAGGCCTTCGCGTTGCGCTCGATCTCGGGCGTCGGGTACGACGAGTAGCCGACGAGGATCTCCTGCGCGAGGAAGGTGACGTCGACCGCGTGCTCGAACGCCTCGACGTCGAGCTCGCCGTCCTCACGGCGGAACTTGAGCAGGTTCAGCGAGGCCAGGTTGCAGGCGGAGTCGTCGATCGACATGTACTCCGAGCACGGGTTGGACGCGTTGATGCGGCCCGTGTTCGGGAGCGTGTGCCACTTGTTGATCGTCGTGTCGTACTGCACGCCGGGGTCGGCCGAGCGCCAGGACGCCTCGGCGATCTGGCGCAGCAGCTCCTTCGCCTTGACCGTGTCGACGACGGCGCCGTCGGTGCGGGCGGTCAGGTTCCAGTCGGCGTCGGCATCGGCGGCCTCCATGAAGCCGTCCGTGACGCGGACCGAGTTGTTCGCGTTCTGGTACTGGATCGAGGCCCAGTCGCCCGAGTCGAGCGACATGTCGTAGCCGTTGGCCTCGAGGACGCGCGCCTTCTCCTCCTCCTTGGCCTTGCACCAGATGAACTCCTCGACGTCGGGGTGGTCGACGTCGAGGACGACCATCTTGGCCGCGCGCCGGGTCTTGCCGCCGGACTTGATCGTTCCCGCGCTAGCGTCGGCGCCGCGCATGAAGCTCACCGGGCCGCTCGCGTAGCCGCCCTTGGAGAGCTGCTCCTTCGAGGAGCGCAGCTTCGAGAGGTTGACGCCCGAGCCCGAGCCGCCGCGGAAGATGATCCCCTCGCGGCGGATCCAGTCCAGGATCGCCTCCATCGAGTCCTCGATCGAGAGGATGAAGCAGGCGCTGCACTGCGGCTTCTCCTCGAAGCCGACGTTGAACCAGACCGGCGAGTTGAAGGCGACGTACTGGTTGACCAGCAGCGCCTTCAGCTCGGCCTCGAAGGTCTCGGACTCTTCCTCGTCGGCGAAGTAGCTGCCCTGGCGGCCCCAGGCGGCGATCGTGTCGACGACGCGGCCGATCATCTGCTTGACGCTGCGCTCGCGCTCGGGCGAGGACATGCGGCCGCGGAAGTACTTCTGCGCGACGATGTTGGTCGCCGTCTGCGACCAGAACTTCGGGAACTCGACGTCCTTCTGCTCGAAGACCGGGCCGTCCTTGCCCGGGATCAGGGCGTCGCGGGTCTCCCACTCGATCTCGTCGAACGGGTCGCGGCCGGGGATCGTGAAGAAGCGGCGCACGCCAAGGCCGGCCGACTCTTCGACGACCGTGTTCTCGAGCTGCTCGTCCGCGATTTCGACGGTCTCCAACTGCCTTGCTGACGCCATTTCCCGACCTCCTGCGCTGTTCCGAATGGTATTGACTGCGCTCGGGTCGGCGTGCCTGCGCGGCTCGAGCGGACCGCTGAATCTAGATCGAGCATCGGACGGAACCGACCGGTCGCTTGGCCCGCGCCTCAGAGCTCCTTGACGAGGTAGACGAGCGTGTCGTCCACCTCGAGCGAACCGCTGCGGATCATGACCTGCCCGAGCACCCGAACCGGCTCGGCTCCGACGTCTGCGTAGCCGAGCTTCGCATACAGGCGGCTCGCGGCCGAGTTTCCGTCCTGGCTGACGCTGAGGCTGATGCGCCCAGCCCTGGGCCGGGCCTCGCCTCGGCAGCGTGCGGGCCTCTGTGCGACGAGAGAAACCATCTCCCCCCCTCTTCTCTCCCCCCCCTTCCCCCAGCCTAGCCGAACGTGAAGCAGTAGGCCTCGGCGCCCGGGCTGCTGAAGGAGATCACGACCGTGCGGTCGCGGATGGACTCGCGCTGGCGAATCAGCTGGTGGAGCCGCTGCTGGGAGAGCGTCCCGTTGCCGTCGTCGTCGACGTCGAGGCCGTGGGCGGCACCGGGCGGCTCGCCGTCGAGGAGCACCCGGAACGGCACCTCGGTGCCTCGCTCGCGCGGGCCCATGACGAGATGTGCGTCGCGGGCGTGGAAGCGGAACGCGATTCGCCCGTCGGTCGCGTTGAGCACGCTGGCCCCGCTCTCGATCGTCCAGTTCCCCGCCAGAGCCCATTCGTTGCGGTTCAGCGGCTCGGGCACGACGTAGGCGTGCGGTTCGTCGAACGCTGCGTCACCAGCGAAGTTCTGGGCCTGCTCGTAGCCGAGGTACGTCTCCGGCGTCTGCAGGCTGTCCCAGTCGGCCTGGACCTCGAAGCCTTCCGGAGCGACGGAGATCAGGTCGTCGGCAACGCTCTCGCGTCCCGCCTCGCCCAGCAGCCGCTGGATGACCCGCTCGCAGTCCTCGTAGCCGCCCTCGCCGAAGTGGTGGTGCCGGATCCGTCCCTCCGCGTCGGCGATGTACGCGGCCGGCCAGTAGTGGTTGGCGAACGCGCGCCAGACCTGGTAGTCGGGGTCGAGCGCGACCGGATACTCGACGTTCAAGTCCTGCGCGGCCCAGCGCACATTGTCGGCATCGCGCTCGAACGGGAACTCGGGCGTGTGGACGCCGACGACGACCAGCCCATCGTTCGCGTACTTCTCTGCCCACGCGCGCACGTACGCGAGCGTGCGGAGCCAGTTGATGCAGGTGTAGGTCCAGAAGTCGACGAGGACGACCTTCCCGCGCAGGTCGTCCGCCGCCAGCGGCGGGGAGTTGAGCCAGCCGGTCGCCCCGTCGAAGCCGGGCACGTGACCCTCGACCGGCAACGGATTGCTGCGGTGACGACTGAACAGCGTCACGATCCCACTTCCTGCCGAAGAGAGAGAAGAAAAACTAAATGTCCAGGAAGATCGACGCGGCGAAAGGGGCGCGCTCTTTCCCGGATGCGGCCAGCTGAAAGTCACGCGCCCGAAGATCGGGCCCACGATCCCGATCAGCGCCCAGAAGCAGACGCGAGCGATCGCAGACAGGTCGCGGCGCGTCGCGTAGCCGAAAGCCCCGAACCCGGCGATGAACAGTGCGGTTGCGCCGCCCGCCTGCCAGACGACCTGCGGATTCGTGCTGGCGCAGTAGCTGATCGTCGGGGCCGTGGCCAGCCCGATGAGGACGCCGAACGCAAACAACAGGGTGATCGCCATGCGCTCCGACCGCTGTGCCGCGACGTTGCCCTAGCAGGCACCCGAAGGAGGCGATGAAGAAGGCGAAGCCCCACCCGTACGAGAGGTCGCGGCCGGGATACGCGCCGAGCGCGAACAGGCCGGCCGTGACGGCGACCAGCCCCATCGTCTGCCCGAGCAGGGTCCCGGTCTCCTCCCGCGTCAGCGACGGCTGGGTGACTGCGGTGCTCGATTCCATCGCTAGCTCCTTGTGACTTCGTCAGGCTCGTCTGTTCCACTGGCCAGTACCTCCGACGCAGCCTCGACGTCGTCCTCGTCGACAAGGAGCTGGGCCCCACCCGACAACACGAAGGGGTACGCACCGCCGGCGTCGTCCGCCGACAGCGACGAGTCGATCCCCGCCGACGCGAGCAGGCCCTGGACGATCTCCGCCTCGCTGCGCGTCGTGTACGTGGCTACCGGGACCAGTCGACCGGTCAACGAAGCGACCTGAACGCCGCCTGGACCTCCTGCGAGAAGAGCTCCGGCTCCTCCCAGGCCGCGAAGTGGCCGCCCCTGTCGACCTCGTTGAAGTAGCTGACGTTGGGGTACGAGTTCTCGACCCAGCTGCGCGGGGTCCGCCAGATCTCGCCGGGGAAGGCGGTGAAGCCGACCGGGAGCGAGACCTCCGGAGGAGCCTGGCCGGACGCGCGTGCTTGAGCCAGGGCTTGTCCGTCCTCCCAGTACGACCGCGCCGCCGAGGCGCCGGTGCCCGTCAGCCAGTACAGCGTGATGTTGTCGACGATGTGTTCGCGGGTGAGATTGCCGGCGGGCTCCCCGTCGATGAAGGCGTGGAAGATCTTGTAGTAGCTGTCCGTGTCGTGGTCGAGCAGCCAGGCGGCCAGGGCGACGGGTGAATCCAGCAGGGCGTAGCCGATCGTCTGCGGCCGCGTGGCCATCTCCAGGAAGTAGCCGAAGCCGCTCTCCCTGAATGTGGCGAGCTGGTCCGCCGCCGCGCGTTCCTGCTCGGACTCCGCCGGCTGGGGGCCGGCCAGCACCGTCACGAGCAAGTTCATGTGGATGCCGAGCAGCCCCTCCGGCGCCTGGCGTCCCATCGCGTCGGTGACGGCGGCGCCCACGTCGCCGCCCTGGGCGACATAACGGGTGTAGCCGAGGCGGTGCATCAGCTCCGCCCAGGCCTGCGCGACGCGGCCGACGTTCCAGCCGAGCTCGGCTGGCTCGCCGGAGAAGCCGTAGCCGGGCAGGGACGGCAGCACGAGGTGGAACGCATCCTCCGCTTGCCCGCCGTGCGCGGTCGGGTCCGTCAGCGGGCCGACCGCCTCGAGCAGCTCGATCACCGAGCCGGGCCAGCCGTGAGTCATGATCAGCGGCAGCGCGTCC
>CAVRBT010000019.1:0-20758 GCA_963719275.1 uncultured Actinomycetes bacterium
AGGTGATTCCGACAGCGGTCGGGTCGGCCGACGTGACCGCGCTCGTGGCCGACCGGGTCGTGCGCGAGATCCTCAACGGGATTGCGCTGCGGCGGCGCTAGCGGCGCACGAGCGGCAGTCCGTACCAGAACCACGCGAACCCGCCTGCGATCACGGCAGCCGTCAGCGCCGCCCACCAGCCGCGGAAGAGGATGTCGGCGATCAGGAAGACGGCCGCGGTCATCCCGATCGCGAGGAAGACGGTGCCGGCTATCGCGAGTTCGTTGGCCGTACGCAGGAGCCGCTCCTTGTCGTGCGCGCGCCAGCGGAGGCGGTGCTGTGCCGATGGGGCGATCAGGAGGATCGATGACGCGGCCGTCGCGAGGAACGCGACGAAGAACACGTCGCGCTGGAGGTCGGTGACCCGCGTCCAGCCGTTCGCGAACGGCACGGCGAGCAGGAACGCGAACAGCACCTGCACGCCGGGGAGCGCGACGCGCAGCTCGTTCAGGAGCTCGATCAGCTCGCGGTCGAGATCCTCCTTGTCGCGCGGCTGCGACGGGTCGGCCACGCGCCGACGATAACGGCGCTGTCATAGGAGGGCTTGACGAAACGACGGCTGTGTCGCCGGAACGCGCTGCTCGCCCCGATGCTGCGTCCTCAGTCGCACCCGTAGCCTCCGGCTACGGGCACTCCCTGCGTCCTTGCCTCGGAACGACCATCGCGCCCCGGCGACGAGCGACGTTCCGCCAAGCCCTCCTAGTGGCGGGCGGGAGCGCCGGCCACGGCGAGCTGCACGATCCACATCCCGACGAGCAGCATGTACGTGATCGCGGGCAGCGCGAGGAGGAACAGCGCCGCGAGCACCGAGAGCTCTGAGGGCAGTCCCGGAACGGCGTGGACGGCGGGCCCGAGCACCGCGCCGACCACGAGCGTCGCAACAAGATGCACGGTGCCGCCGCGGAAGCTGGTCGGTGCCAGCCTCGGCAGGCGCAACGCGACCCACGCCGCGATCGCCGCCGCACCGAGCACGAACAGCAACAAGAACGTTTCTTTGCCCATCCCCACCTCGCAGTATCTCGCGAATGCGCGCCAGCCCCACCGCTGGAAGGATGGGTCGCGCTACCCGGACGGCTAGCGAAACAGGTCGCGCTCGGCGGGCATCACGAGATCGTGCGCGCTTCCCTCGCCGCGCGCGTCGACGCCTCTGATGACCGCCGCGGGCACGCCGTCGGTCTTGCCGAGCACGAGCTGCGCCGCGCCTGCGAGCTCGTCGGCGATCGCGATCACCGTCGCGTGCAGCTCGTAGCCGACGCGGTCGCGGGTGCCCTTCAGGTCGAGCAGCGGGCGGATGCCCGCCGCGCCGATCGCCACGTCGGTCGTGCCCTGGCGCCACGCACGGCCGAACGAGTCGCTCACGATCACGCCGACCTCGGCGCCCGTCAGCTCCCGCAGCCGCCCGCGCAGGCGCGCGGCCGACGCGTCGGGATCGAGCGGCAGCAGGACGACCGTCTCCCGCTCGGGCGCATTGGAGGAGTCGACGCCGGCAGAGGCGCAGACGAAGCCGTGCCGCGTCTCCGAGATCACGAGCGGCGGCCGGCTGCGGACGATGCGCGCCGACTCGCGCAGGATCACCTCGTGCCGCCGCGCATCCTCCTCCCCGGCGAGCTCGCGCGCCCGCTCGACGGCTCGACCTCCGCGAGCCGCACGACTCGCCCCTCGGCCTTCGAGACCGCCTTCTGCGCGACGACGAGCACGTCGCCGTCCTCGAGCTCGGCGCGCTCGGCGATCAGCGCAGCGAGGTCGTCCCCTTCGCCGATCTCGGGCAGACCCTCGACGGGCCGGATCGAGATCACCCGAGGCCGGTGATGCGCAGGCCCGCGTGGACGCCCAACTGCTTGTTCACGTTCAGGATCACGGCGGTCATGCCCTCGAGCGCGCGCGAGTTGGCGAGCGGGCCGGCGTCGAGCGCGCGGCCGGCGACGAGGCGGCCGGCGAGCTCGAGCGCGAGCCGCTTCGCGGTCTCGTCGTCGCCGCAGATCAGCGCATCCTGGTCGGGCAGCTCGGGCCCCGAGAGGTCGATCGCGGAGACCGTCTGCAGGCCCGAGGCGACCGGCGCGCGCAGGATGCCGTTCAGCGCCTCGGCCAGCGAGCCCTCCTCGAGCCCCGGGACGATGCCGATGTCGGTGAAGCGGAGGTCACTCGCCACGCAGAGCACGGGCGTCTCGCCGATCGCGTCCTTGAGCTCGGCGCCGGTCTCGAGCGCCGCGTTCGACTTCGTCGCGAGCACGACAAGGTCGACGCCCTTCACGACCTCGTCGTTCCGGCCGCCCTCGACGCCGATCTCGAGCGCACGCTCCTTCCCCCGCTGCTCGTCGCGGGAGCCGATGCGGACCTCCTCGCCGAGCAGGTGCAGCCGCCGTGCGAGCGCGCGCCCAAAGGAGCCGGTGCCGCCGACGATCGCGACCTTCATCGCGGCGCCCCGGCGGTCTCGAGCACGGCCTCGGCGACGCGCCGGCGATCGTCCTCGCCCTCCATCAGCGTGCGCGTGACGATCGGGCGCACGTCCGCCTCCTCGTCCGCGTCGGCCTCGTCGATCACGAGCGCGTCGACCAGGCCCTTGTAACAGTCTGTTACTTGCTGCGGGCCGGTTCCACCCGCGAGGCGCGCCAGCATCCGGTCGGCCGGGCCCCGCACTGCGCGGCCGCCGATCAGCGGGCTCACCGCCACCGCGGGCACGCGTCGGCGCTCGATGGCCTGGCGGATCTCCCGCACGGCGAGGATCGGGCCGATGCTCACGTAGGGGTTGCTCGGCGCGATCGCGATCAGGTCGGCGTCCTCCAGCGCCTCGAGCACCCCGGGCGCTGGACGGGCGGCGTCGGCTCCCTCGAAGCGCACGCCGTCGACCTCGTCCCGGTGCCGGCGCGCGACGAACCACTCCTGGAACGGCAGCTCGCCCGCGGGCGTGTCGAGCCAGGTGCGGAGCCGCTCGTCCGTCGCCGGCAGCAGCGCCGGCTCCAGGCCGAACGCGCGCGCCAGCCGGGCCGTGATCGCCGAGAGCGGCTCGCCGCGGCGCAGCGCCTGCGTGCGCACGAGGTGGAGGCCGAGATCGAGGTCGCCGAGGCGGAACCACGTCTCGCCGCCGAGCTCGCCTGCGGCCTCGAGGGCGTTCCACGTCTCGTCCGCGCGGCCCCAGCCCTTCGCCTCGTCGAGTCGGCCGGTGAGCGTGTAGAGGATCGTGTCGAGGTCAGGCGAGACGTGCAGCCCGAGGATCTCGACGTCGTCGCCGACGTTGCCGACGATCGTCAGCTCCGTCGGGGCGAGCGTCTCCGCAAGCGCGAGTGCCAGGCGCGACCCGCCCAGCCCGCCCGCGAGAACGACAACCCTCACCGCGGCAGGCCAGCGCGCAGCGCCTCGAGCGCCGCCGCGGTCCTCGGGCCGACGCGCGGCTCGATGCCCTCCAGGTCCGAGAGCGTGTCGACGTCCTCGGCCAGGTTCGGGATCGTGGCGATAGCGGCGGGCACCTCGAGCCGCTCCGCACGGGCGAGGAAGCGGTCGGCGCTGTTCGGCCCGTAGAGCGGCGCGAACAGGTGCGGCGCCGCGAGCGCGAGGGCATTCGTCGTCCCGTCGGCGGCCGGCACGAGCGCAAGGCCGCCCTCGGGCAGGGCGCCGAGGAGCGTCAGCAGGTCGCGCGGCTGCGCACACGGCAGGTCGGCGTTCACGACCAGGATCGGCCCCTCCCCCACCTGTCGCAGCACGGCCTCCACTGCAGCCCCCTGGCCGCCGGCCGCGTCCGCGACGAGCACCGTCCCGACGGCCTCGGCGGCCGCGAGGACGTCCTCGAACATCGCCTGCGCGAGCCGGGCACGGACCTCGTCCGGAGCCGGCGCGAGCCGCTGCTTTGCCTTATCGCCGCGGAAGGGAACAACAACGGTCGGCATGCCGTCGAGAGACTATCCAGCGGTGCACGGGCCACCGCTCGACAACGCCGGGATCGCCGACCGGCTCGACCAGTTCGCCTCGTTGCTCGAGCTCGCGGGCGCGGGGCCGTACACGGCGCGGGCCTACCGGCGCGCCGCGGACCTGATCCGGTCGACGCCCGCGCCCGTCGCCGGGCTGGTGCGGCAAGGCCGCGCACGGGAGCTCCGCGGGATCGGCCCTGGCATCGAGCGGCGGCTGAAGGAGCTGGTCGAGACCGGCGACATCGCGGAGCTGCGCGAGCTCGAGCGCGAGGTCTCGCCGGAGCTGGCGGGGGTCGGCCGGTTCCTCGGCATCTCGGTCCGAAGGATGCTCGAGATCGGGCGCGTGCTCGGCGTCCGCACCGTCGACGAGCTGCGCGAGGCCGCGCGGGAGGGACGGCTGCGCGAGGTTCCCGGGATCGGGCCGGAGACCGAGCGCAAGCTGCGCGAAGCGCTCGAGCGGGAGCCGCAGGCCGCGGCTCCCAGGCCGCTCCTGCTGCACCAGAGCCGCCCGCTCGTCGTGTCGATCGCGGAGGCGCTCGGGGGGCTCGCGGCCGGCGACCCGCGCCGCTGGCGGGACGCGTCCGAGCGGCTCGCGGTCGTCGTCCCCTCGGACGACCCCGCGGCGGTGCTCGAGGCATTCGAGTCGCTGCCGCAGATCGTGGCGGTGGTCGAGCGCGGCGAGCGGCGCGCGCTCGGCGTGACCGTCGAGGGCGTCCCGGTCGAGCTCGTGGTCGCAGAGCCGACGAGGCTCGGCACCGAGCTCGTGCGCGCGACCGGATCGCCGGAGTGGGTCGCGGCCCACGAGCCGCTGCCCGAGGCGGCGGACGAGGAGGCGGTCTTCGCCGCGCTCGGGATTCCGTTCATCCCGCCCGAGCTACGGGAGGCCGGCGCGCCCGCTGACAACCCGGCTCGTCGAGGTGATCGACATCCACGGCGACCTCCACTGCCACTCGACGTGGTCGGACGGCAGGGCGACGATCTACGAGATGGGCCTCGCCGCGAAGGAGCGCGGCTACGAGTACCTCGCGATCTGCGACCACACGGTCAGCGTCGGCGCCGTGCCGGGGCTCGACGCCGACGGCGTGCGCCGCCAGGCCGAGGAGATCGTGCAGGCAAACGAGCGGCTCGCGCCCTTCCGCGTGCTGCGCGGCACGGAGTGCGACATCCGCCGCGACGGCTCGCTCGACCTCCCCGACGACCTGCTCGCCGAGCTGGAGTGGGTGCAGGTCAGCGTCCACGGCGGCCAGCGCGCCTCGCGCGAGGAGCTGACGAAGCGCGTTCTAACGGCGCTCGAGTCGCCGTACGTGAGCTGCCTCAGCCACCCCACCGGACGACTGATCAACTACCGGCCCCCGAACGCGGTCGACCTCGAGGCCGTGCTCGCGCGGCTGGCCGAGCAGGGCCGCGCGGTCGAGGTGAACGGGCTCCCGAACCGGCTCGACCTCCGCGACGAGCACGTGCGGCTCGCGCGCGAGGCGGGCGTCCCGATCGTCTGCTCGACCGACGCCCACTCGACGCGCGGGCTCGGGAACATCGAGCTGTCGGTGGCGACCGCCCGCAGAGGAGGGGCGGCCGCCACCGACGTCCTCAACACGCGTCCGCTCGAGGACGTGCTCGCTCGGCGTTTCGGGCGGCCCTAGGCACCAGCCGCAACCGTCGGAGCCTCCGGAGCGGCTTCCGCCACCGCGCGCTCGCGGAGGATGTCGAACACGATCAGGGTCAGGTTCGCCCCGACCTGCGCCCCGAGGCTCGCCGTGACGACGGCGAACAAGCCCTCGATGACGTTGAACCCGAGCCACGCGCCGACGAGCGCGCCGGCCAGCGAGCCGGTGAGCCCGATCGTCCTCGTCCGCCCCGGCCAGTCCGTGTGCAGCCAGGCGAAGTAGATCGCGAGGCCGACCGGCAGGCCGATCGAGAGCCCGGCCAGCAGCTCGCTGGTCAGCGGAACGGTCGGCAGCGCGGTCAGCGCGACCAGCACGCCCACGAACCAGCCGCCCACGCCCAGCACCAGGACGTAGACCGAGCGCAGGCCCGGCGAGCTGCACGAGCCACATCCCGACGAGCATCATGTACGTGATCGCGGGCAGCGCGAGGAGGAACAGCGCCGCGAGCACCGAGAGCTCCGAGGGCAGTCCCGGAACGGCGTGGACGGCGGGCCCGAGCACCGCGCCGACCACGAGCGTCGCAACAAGATGCACAGTGCCGCCGCGGAAGCTGGTCGGTGCCAGCCTCGGCAGGCGCAGCGCGACCCACGCCGCGATCGCCGCCGCGCCGAGCACGAACAGCAACAAGAACGTTTCCTTGCCCATCCCCACCTCGCAAGTATCTCGCGAATGCGCGCCTGCCCCACCGCTGGAAGGACGGGTCGGGCTAGCCGGACGGCTAGCGAAACAGGTCGCGCTCGGCGGGCATCACGAGATCGTGCGCGCTTCCCTCGCCGCGCGCGTCGACGCCCCTGATCACCGCCGCGGGCACGCCGTCGGTCTTGCCGAGCACGAGCTGCGCCGCGCCTGCGAGCTCGTCGGCGACGGCGATCACCGTCGCGTGCAGCTCGTAGCCGACGCGGTCGCGGGTGCCCTTCAGGTCGAGCAGCGGGCGGATGCCCGCCGCGCCGATCGCCACGTCGGTCGTGCCCTGGCGCCACGCACGGCCGAACGAGTCGCTCACGATCACGCCGACCTCGGCGCCCGTCAGCTCCCGCAACCGCTCGCGCAGGCGCGCGGCCGACGCGTCGGGATCCAGCGGCAGGAGGACGACCGTCTCCCGCTCGGGCGCATTGGAGGAGTCGACGCCGGCAGAGGCGCAGACGAAGCCGTGCCGCGTCTCCGAGATCACGAGCGGCGGCCGGCTGCGGACGATGCGCGCCGACTCGCGCAGGATCACCTCGTGCCGCCGCGCATCCTCCTCCCCGGCGAGCTCGCGCGCCCGCTCGGACGGCTCGACCTCCGCGAGCCGCACCACTCGTCCCTCGGCCTTCGAGACCGCCTTCTGCGCGACGACGAGCACGTCGCCGTCCTCGAGCTCCGCGCGCTCGGCGATCAGCGCAGCGAGGTCGTCCCCTTCGCCGATCTCCGGCAGACCCTCGACGGGCCGGATCGAGATCACCCGAGGCCGGTGATGCGCAGGCCCGCGTGGACGCCCAACTGCTTGTTCACGTTCAGGATCACGGCGGTCATGCCCTCGAGCGCGCGCGAGTTGGCGAGCGGGCCGGCGTCGAGCGCGCGACCGGCGACGAGGCGGCCGGCGAGCTCGAGCGCGAGCCGCTTCGCGGTCTCGTCGTCGCCGCAGATCAGCGCATCCTGGTCGGGCAGCTCGGGCCCCGAGAGGTCGATCGCCGAGACCGTCTGCAGGCCCGAAGCGACCGGCGCGCGCAGGATCCCGTTCAGCGCCTCGGCCAGCGAGCCCTCCTCGAGCCCGGGGACGATGCCGATGTCGGTGAAGCGGAGGTCACTCGCCACGCAGAGCACGGGCGTCTCGCCGATCGCGTCCTTGAGCTCGGCGCCGGTCTCGAGCGCGGCGTTCGACTTCGTCGCGAGCACGACCAGGTCGACGCCTTTCACGACCTCGTCGTTGCTGCCGCCCTCGACGCCGATCTCGAGTGCGCGCTCCTTCCCCCGCTGCTCGTCGCGGGAGCCGATACGGACCTCCTCGCCGAGCAGGTGCAGCCGCCGTGCGAGCGCGCGGCCAAAGGAGCCGGTGCCGCCGACGATCGCGACCTTCACCGCAGCGCCCCGGCGGTCTCGAGCACGGCCTCGGCGACGCGCCGGCGATCGTCCTCGCCCTCCATCAGCGTGCGCGTGACGATCAGGCGCACGTCCGCGTCCTCGTCCGCGTCGGCCTCGTCGATCACGAGCGCGTCGACCAGGCCCTTGTAACAGTCTGTTACTTGCTGCGGGCCGGTTCCGCCCGCGAGGCGCGCCAGCATCCGGTCGGCCGGGCCCCGCACTGCTCGGCCGCCGATCAGCGGGCTCACCGCCACCGCGGGCACGCGTCGGCGCTCGATGGCCTCGCGGATCTCCCGCACGGCGAGGATCGGGCCGATGCTCACGTAGGGGTTGCTCGGCGCGATCGCGATCAGGTCGGCCGTCCTCCAGCGCCTCGAGCACCCCGGGCGCTGGACGGGCGGCGTCGGCTCCCTCGAAGCGCACGCCGTCGACCTCGTCCCGGTGCCGGCGCGCGACGAACCACTCCTGGAACGGCAGCTCGCCCGCGGGCGTGTCGAGCCAGGTGCGGAGCCGCTCGTCCGTCGCCGGCAGCAGCGCCGGCTCCAGGCCGAATGCGTGCGCCAACCGGGCGGTGACCGCCGAGAGCGGCTCGCCGCGCCGCAGCGCCTGCGTGCGCACGAGGTGGAGGCCGAGATCGCGGTCGCCAAGCCGGAACCACGTCTCGCCGCCGAGCTCGCCTGCGGCCTCGAGGGCGTGCCACGTCTCGTCCGCGCGGCCCCAGCCCTTCGCCTCGTCGAGCCGGCCGGTGAGCGTGTAGAGGATCGTGTCGAGGTCGGGCGAGACGTGCAGCCCGAGGATCTCGACGTCGTCGCCGACGTTGCCGACGATCGTCAGCTCCGCCGGGTCGAGCGTCTCCGCGAGCGCGAGTGCCAGGCGCGACCCGCCCAGCCCGCCCGCGAGAACGACAACCCTCACCGCGGCAGGCCGGCGCGCAGCGCCTCGAGCGCCGCCGCCGTCCTCGGGCCGACGCGCGGCTCGATGCCCTCCAGGTCCGAGAGCGTGTCGACGTCCTCGGCCAGGTTCGGGATCGTGGCGATAGCGGCGGGCACCTCGAGCCGCTCCGCACGGGCGAGGAAGCGGTCGGCGCTGTTCGGCCCGTAGAGCGGCGCGAACAGGTGCGGCGCCGCGAGCGCGAGGGCATTCGTCGTCCCGTCGGCGGCCGGCACGAGCGCAAGGCCGCCCTCGGGCAGCGCGCCGAGGAGCGTCAGCAGGTCGCGCGGCTGCGCACACGGCAGGTCGGCGTTCACGACCAGGATCGGCCCCTCCCCCACCTGTCGCAGCACGGCCTCCACTGCAGGCCCCTGGCCGCCGGCCGCGTCCGCGACGAGCACCGTCCCGACGGCCTCGGCGGCCGCGAGGACGTCCTCGAACATCGCCTGCGCGAGCCGGGCACGGACCTCGTCCGGAGCCGGCGCGAGCCGCTGCTTTGCCTTATCGCCGCGGAAGGGAACAACAACGGTCGGCATGCCGTCGAGAGACTATCCAGCGGTGCACGGGCCACCGCTCGACAACGCCGGGATCGCCGACCGGCTCGACCAGTTCGCCTCGTTGCTCGAGCTCGCGGGCGCGGGGCCGTACACGGCGCGGGCCTACCGGCGCGCCGCGGACCTGATCCGGTCGACGCCCGCGCCCGTCGCCGAGCTGGTGCGGCAAGGCCGCGCACGGGAGCTCCGCGGGATTGGCCCTGGCATCGAGCGGCGGCTGAAGGAGCTGGTCGAGACCGGCGACATCGCGGAGCTGCGCGAGCTCGAGCGCGAGGTCTCGCCGGAGCTCGCAGGGGTCGGCCGGCTCCTCGGCATCTCGGTCCGGCGGATGCTCGAGATCGGGCGCGTGCTCGGCGTCCGCACCCTCGACGAGCTGCGGGAGGCCGCGCGCGAGGGGCGGCTGCGCGAGGTTCCCGGAATCGGGCCGGAGACCGAGCGCAAGCTGCGCGAGGCGCTCGAGCGGGAGCCGCAGGCCGCAGCTCCCAGGCCGCTCCTGCTGCACCAGAGCCGCCCGCTCGTCGTGTCGATCGCGGAGGCGCTCGGGGGGCTCGCGGCCGGCGACCCGCGCCGCTGGCGGGACGCGTCCGAGCGGCTCGCGGTGGTCGTCCCCTCGGACGACCCCGCGGCGGTGCTCGAGGCATTCGAGTCGCTGCCGCAGATCGTGGCCGTCGTCGAGCGCGGCGAGCGGCGCGCGCTCGGCGTGACCGTCGAGGGCGTCCCGGTCGAGCTCGTGGTCGCGGAGCCGACGAGGCTGGGCACCGAGCTCGTACGCGCAACCGGCTCGCCGGAGTGGGTCGCGGCCCACGAACCGCTGCCCGACGCGGCGGACGAGGAGGCGGTCTTCGCCGCGCTCGGCATCCCGTTCCTCCCGCCCGAGCTACGGGAGGCCGGCGCCCCGCGACAACCCGACTCGTCGAGGTGATCGACATCCGCGGCGACCTCCACTGCCATTCGACGTGGTCGGACGGCAGGGCGACGATCTACGAGATGGGCCTCGCCGCGAAGGAGCGCGGCTACGAGTACCTCGCGATCTGCGACCACACCGTCAGCGTCGGCGCCGTGCCGGGGCTCGACGCCGACGGCGTGCGCCGCCAGGCCGAGGAGATCGCGCAGGCGAACGAGCGGCTCGCGCCCTTCCGCGTGCTGCGCGGCACGGAGTGCGACATCCGCCGCGACGGCTCGCTCGACCTCCCCGACGACCTGCTCGCCGAGCTCGAGTGGGTGCAGGTCAGCGTCCACGGCGGCCAGCGCGCCTCGCGCGAGGAGCTGACGAAGCGCGTTCTTACGGCGCTCGAGTCGCCGTACGTGAGCTGCCTCAGCCACCCCACCGGACGACTGATCAACTACCGGCCCCCGAACGCGGTCGACCTCGAGGCCGTCCTCGCGCGGCTGGCCGAGCAGGGCCGCGCGGTCGAGGTGAACGGGCTCCCGAACCGGCTCGACCTCCGCGACGAGCACGTGCGCCTCGCCCGCGAGGCGGGCGTCCCGATCGTCTGCTCGACCGACGCCCACTCGACGCGCGGGCTCGGGAACATCGAGCTGTCGGTGGCGACCGCCCGCAGAGGAGGGGCGGCCGCCACCGACGTCCTCAACACGCGTCCGCTCGAGGACGTGCTCGCTCGGCGCTTCGGGCGGCCCTAGGCACCAGCCGCAACCGTCGGAGCCTCCGGAGCGGCTTCCGCCACCGCGCGCTCGCGGAGGATGTCGAACACGATCAGGGTCAGGTTCGCCCCGACCTGCGCCCCGAGGCTCGCCGTGACGACGGCGAACAAGCCCTCGATGACGTTGAACCCGAGCCACGCGCCGACGAGCGCGCCGGCCAGCGAGCCGGTGAGCCCGATCGTCCTCGTCCGCCCCGGCCAGTCCGTGTGCAGCCAGGCGAGGTAGATCGCGAGGCCGACCGGCAGCCCGATCGAGAGCCCGGCCAGCAGCTCGCTGGTCAGCGGAACCGTCGGCAGCGCCGTCAGCGCGACCAGCACGCCCGCGAACCAGCCGCCCACGCCCAGCACCAGGACGTAGACCGAGCGCAGGGCGATCGCGGTCTTTCGACCCATCGCACGGCGGCGACTCGCGCGGATCGCGATCCAGACGAGCGACAGCACGGTGAGCGCGGCCAGGCCGAGCATCACCGTCAGGAGGATCTTCGCGATCGTGCCGTGGCCGAAGCCCGGGGTGAAGTCGACGTCGTTCGGCGTGTAGAGCGAGGTGTCCACGCGCCCGCTGGAGAGGTAGGTGTCGATCAGCCGCGTCGACGCCTTCGGCTCGTAGGACCAGAAGTCTCCCGTGTGCCCCAGCTTCGGCAGCACGACCTGGTGCCCGTTCGGCAGGTGCGGCAGGAGCTCGCGCCTCGCGACCTGCGGCGGGGTGGTGAAGTCGAGCGCGCCGCCGACGAGCAGCGTCTCGACGTTCGAGTCCTGGACGCGGTTGTACAGCTTCTCGTCGGGATTCGCGGGCCAGGCGCGGACGAGCCCTCCGTCTGCCCAGACGAACTTCGTGAAGTCACTGCCGAGCGCCGAGCCGCGATTCGCGGGGAAGAACCGCTTCGCGTACACCGCGTCGGTCCGGGCCATCGACGCGGCCTCGCCGAGGACCTGCGCCCGCGGGAATGCGAGCTGCACCGCGACCGAGAGGAGCCAGGCGCCGCTCGCGTCCCCTTCGTCGATCGAGAGGAAGTTGTCCAGCGTCATGGGGCCGTTCAGCGGGCCGGACTCTCCGTCGGAGGTCGCGTCGAACAAGCCGATGAACGCGCCGTTCTTGACGTTGCCCTTCTTGATCGGGAGGAACCCCCAGCGGCTCGGGAGGTCGCGGTACGTCGTATTGACCGAGGCGGCGAGGTCGGAGGTCCTGTCGCGGCACTCCTCGTCGTCCGCGCAGAGCGCCGCGTACTTCCGGAGCTGCTCCTGCGTCGTCTTGGCACTCCAGAGGAAGTGGCCGGGCGGGTTGACGCCGATCATCACCGAGCGGTGGATGCTCTTCGGGTAGCGCCAGGCGTAGATCATCGCGATGCGCGTGCCGAAGCTCTCGCTGACGAGGTCGATCGGCCCGTAGCCCAGCGCGCGCCGGGCGGCCTCGAGGTCGTCGACGCGCTCGGGCAGCGAGTAGCCGGCGAGGTCGACGCCGTCGCCCTGCAGCCGCGCGGCGCAGTCGCGCAACCCTTCCTCGTCGGCCTTGAACGAGGCCTTGCCGAGGAAGTCGCGCGAGCTCTCGCGCGCCGAGACGACCTCCGGGCAGTCGAGCCGCTCGGAGCCGTCGACGCCGCGGTAGCCGACGAGCACGACGTCGTGGTTCTTCGCCAGGCGGCTCGCCTGCGGGAAGTCCATGTTCGTGACGCCGGGGCCGCCCTGGAGGCGGAAGACCGGCTTGCCGGGATGGCTCGAGACCGCCCGGATGCGTTTCACCGGGATCGCGATCAGCCGCGAGCCCGGGTCGTGGCGGTTCTCGCGCACGACCAGCGTGCCGCAGTCGGCGGCGAAGCCACCGTCCTCGGTCCCGTACGTGCACGGGTCGAGCGTCAGCTGCCCGGCGTGCGCGCCTTTCGGCACCGAGACCGCGCTCGCGCCGGAAGAGAAGTGGAGGAATGCGAGCCCCGCCAGCTCCAGCGCGATCAGCGCCAGAGCCACGATCCGCGCGGGGCGGAAGTGCCTTGTCGTCGGAGCTTCCATGACCGGTCCTTTCCTGGTGGATTCCATGGCTCGACGCTACGGCGGCCGCGGCGCGGCCGTCGTCGTCCGGAACGACGATTCGGTCTCCTACCTCGGTAGGAGGCGCGCGGCGGGCACCTGGAGTACGTTCATCGCGTGAGATCGCTGGCGCGCAGGTACGCGTTCGACGCCCTGATCGTGGCCGGCGCGGTGGGAATCGCGCTCGAGGTGGGGCTCAGGACCGGTGCCCCCGAGGCGCCGCGCTCGACTCCGTGGTTCGCCATCCCGGCAGCTGTGCTGATGGTGCTGACGCTGCTCCTGCGCCGGCGCTTCCCCTTCGGCGCCCCTGCGACGGTGTGGATCATCGGCGCGGCGCTGTCGTTCGTCGACGGGCGGCTCGTCGTGTTCTCCGGTCATCTCCTCCGCCGCAGGGATGGCCGCGGCCGTCCTGCTCGGCAACCTCCAGAACGAGAGACAGGCGCGTCTCGGTCTCGTGATCGTGCTCGCCGGAGCGGCGACGATCGTCTACAACAGGCCCGGCCACGGGGCCGGCGAGCTCGCGTTCGCGCCGCTGCTGTTCGTCATCGGATGGCTGGCCGGGTACGCGCTGCGGGAACGGGCCGAACAGGCCGAGGCGGCCGAGGAGCGAGCGGCCCAGGCCGAGCGGGAGCGCGACGCCGCGAGCCGGATCGCGGTCGCCGAGGAACGCGCGCGGATCGCGCGAGAGCTGCACGACGTCGTGGCCCACGCGGTCAGCGTGATGGTGCTGCAGGTGGGGGCGGTCAGGCACCGCCTCGAGGACCCGGACGACCGCGGCGCGCTCGAGAGCGTGGAGCAGGCCGGACGCACGGCGCTGGCCGAGATGCGGCGGCTGCTCGGCGCCATGCGGCGCGACGGCGACGGCGTCCAGCTCGGGCCGCAGCCGGGGCTCGGCGAGCTCGGCCCGCTGCTCGAGGAGGTCGGCCGCGCCGGGCTGCCGGTCGAGCTCCACGTCGAGGGCGAGCGGCTCGATCTGCCTCGCGGGATCGACCTCTCCGCGTACCGGATCGTCCAGGAGGGCCTGACGAACGCGCTCAAGCACGCGCAGGCGACCCAGGCCGACGTCACCGTTCGCTACGCGCCGGCCGAGCTGGAGCTCGAGGTGCGGGACGACGGCCGCGGCACGGCCGCGAGCGACAGCCTCGGCCACGGCCTCGTCGGGATTCGCGAACGCGTCTCGATCTACGGCGGCGAGATGACGGCCCGGCCGGCAAACGGCGGCGGCTTCGTCCTCTCGGCGCGCCTGCCGCTCGCGGAGCCGCGCTCGTGAGCATCCGCGTGCTGGTCGCCGACGACCAGGCGATGGTGCGCGCCGGCTTCCGGATGCTGCTCGCGGAGGAGCCGGACATCGAGGTGGTGGCCGAGGCCGAGAACGGGCTCGAGGCGGTCGACAAGGCCGCACGCTTCGCGCCGACCGTGATCCTGATGGACATCCGCATGCCGGAGCTCGACGGGCTCGAGGCGACGCGCCGGATCCTCGAGGCCGACCCGTCGGCCCGCGTGCTCGTGCTGACGACGTTCGACCTCGACGAGTACGTCTACGAGGCGCTCGCGGCCGGCGCCAGCGGCTTCGTGCTCAAGGACGACCCGCCCGAGCAGCTGCTCGCGGCGATCCGCACGGTCGCCGCCGGCGACGCGCTGCTCTCGCCCACGGTGACCAAGCGCGTGATCCGCGAGTTCTCGCGCATCCGGCGGCCCGAGCCGCCGGCCGGCCTCGACGAGCTGACCGAACGCGAGCGCGAGATCTTCGAGCTGATCGCCCTGGGGCGCTCGAACGCGGAGATCGCCGAGGAGCTCGTGATCAGCGAGACCACGGTCAAGACCCACGTCACGCACGTGCTGCAGAAGCTCGGGCTGCGCGACCGCGTGCAGGTGGTCGTCCTCGCTCACCAGGCCGGGCTGGTCGAAGCGGACTAGACGCCGGAGGTCTAGCCCGGACCGCGCGCGGCCCACTCGCGCAGCTCGAACCAGTGCGAACCGCGGAGCGCCTCGGCGACCTGCGGCTCCGTGTGCTCGGCGTAGAAGACGTTGTGGTCGAGGTCGGCGCAGACCGCGACGGCCTGCAGCGACACATCCTGCAGCTCCGCGAGCACATCGGCCGGGAGCTTCGCCTCCGCGACCGTGTAGTGCATGAACTGCAGCTGCGGCGCGATCTCCATCAGCATCGGCCAGTCCGGGCAGGTGCGCGAGCTCACGGCGCCGTTCTTCCCGTCGCGACGGGCTGCTCCTGCCGTGCCCGCTCGACGACCCCGGCCAGCGCGCCGATGAAGCGCGGGTCGTCGTTCAGCGACTCGATCCGCGTCAGCTCGAGGCCCAGCTCCTGCGCCTTCTCGCGCGCCTCGACGTCGAGGTCCCAGAGGATCTCGAGGTGGTCGGAGACGAAGCCGACCGGCGCGACGAGGACCTCGCGCACGCCGTCGCCGTGCAGCCGCTCGAGCTCCTCCAGGATGTCGGGGCCGAGCCACGGCTCGCCGGTTGCGCTGGCGCTCTGGAAGGCGAACGACCAGCGGTCGCCGAGCCCGGCGTGCTCGGCCACGAGGCGCGAGGTCTCGAGCAGCTGCTCGCGGTACGGGTCGCCGTCGGCGAGGATCCGCTCCGGGAGCGAGTGCGCGGTGAACACGACCCAGGCGTCGGTGCCGCGCACGCGGTCGGCGACGACCTCCACGAAGGCGGGATCGTCGTGCCAGCTCTCGACGAGCACGAGCTCGGCGTCGCGGCCCTCGAGCGCAGCCTCCAGGCGCTCGCGGTACTCGCCGACCGACATGCGCGAGTAGTGCGGCGCGAGCACGACGCCGATCAGGCGCGTGGCGCCGGCGTCAAGAGCGCGCTCGACCGCCTCCGCGATCCGCGGCCGCCAGTGCTTCATGCCGACGAAGACCGGGAGCCCGAGCTCACGCTCCAGCGCCGCGCGTTGCGCCTCCGTCACGTCGTCCAGCGGCGAGCGCCCGCCGATCCGCCGGTAGCGCTCGGCGAGCTCCGCGACCGCCTCGTCCGAGACCGGGCGCCCGCCGCGGATGTCCTCGAAATAGGGTCGGATGTCGTCGGCGGTGGCCGGACTGCCGTACGCCATCAGGATCACGGCGTCGCTCACGCGGGCACCATCGTCGCCTCGTGCACGACGCGCACGAGCCGGCCGAGCAGCTCCGGGTCGGTCTCCGGGAGCACGCCGTGGCCGAGGTTGAAGATGTGGCCGGGCCGCCCGCCTGCGCGCTCGAGCACGTCTCGTGCTCCGGCCTCGGCGCGCTCCCACGGGCCGAGCAGCGCCGCGCCGTCGAGGTTCCCCTGGATCCCGCGGTCGTGGCCGATCCGCTCCCACGCGACGTCGAGGGGCACGCGCCAGTCGACGCCGATCACGTCGCCTCCGGCCGCGGTGCGCTCCTCGAGCAGGTGCGCGTCGCCCGTCGCGAAGTGGATAGTCGGCACGTCGACCGCGTCGAGCACGCGTGCGGAGTACGGCGCGGCGAACTCGCGGTAGTCGGCGACCGAGAGTGCGCCGACCCACGAGTCGAAGACCTGGATCGCGTCAGCGCCCGCCTCGACGCAGGCGCGTACGTAGAGCGCGAACGCGTCCGCCAGCTTCTCCATGAGCGCGTGCCAGACCTCCGGCTCGCCGTACATGCACGCCTTCGTCAGCTTGAACTCGCGCGTCGGCTTGCCCTCGATCAGGTAGCCGGCGACGGTGAACGGGCCGCCCGCGAAGCCGACCACCGCCTGGTCGTCCCGCAGCGCCTCGCGCACGAGGCGCACCGACTCGAGCGTCCACGGCACCGACTCCTCGGGCTCCGGCACGACCAGGCGCTCGACGTCGGCCATCGTCCGCACCGGCGCCGCCACGACGGGCCCGACGTTCTCGACCAGCTCGACGTCGACCCCCATCCCGAGGACGGGAAGCATGATGTCGGCGAACATCACCGCCGCGTCGACGTCGTGGCGGCGGACCGGCTGCAGCGTCACCTCCGCGCAGAGCTCGGGCTGCCGCGCGATGTCGAAGAGCCCGTACCGCTTGCGCAGCTCGCGGTACTCCGGAAGCGACCGCCCCGCCTGGCGCATGAACCACACGGGCGTGCGCTCGACGGGCTCGCGCCGAGCAGCGCGGACGAGTAACGGCTCCACGACTCGCACGTTAGCCGTCGCCGGTCCCGTCGCTGCCGGGCAACTCCCAGGTGCCGCCGAGCCGGATCGGCCCGGAACCGGCCGCGTCGCTGCCGAAGACGCTGAGCTCGAGAGCGCGCTCGGCCAGGGCGAGCTCGGCGTCACGGTCGCGGCTCGTCACGCCCACGTCGACGAAGAACCGCCCCTCGCGCATCGGCAGTCCGGGGAAGTTGAGCCGAAGCCGCTCGAGACGTTCGGGCCTGAGAAGCACCCCATCGAGCGTCTGCGAACCGATCGGGCGCCCGTCCGCGTCGCGGATCCCGACGGTGACGTTCGCGTCCACGATCTCGCGCTCCGAGTACAGCCAGACCTCAAGCGCCATGGGCTCGCCCTCCGTAAAGCGGTCGCGGGCGCTCCCGTCCGAGGCGACGGCGCGCACTTCGTGAACGCGGCAGAAGGTGGCCGAGCCTCCATCGCGACGGGCGGCGGCCTCTGCCGGACCCGTGACGATTCGCCGGTGGTACGCGCGGACGACCTCCGGCGCCGACCCTTCTTCGAGAACGCGGCCGTGCTCGAGCATGATGGCGCGATCGCAAAGGCGCTCAACCGCGCTCGGATCGTGCGAGACAAAGACAATCGTCCCGCCCGCACGCTTGAAGTCCCCGATCCGGCCAAAGCATTTCGTCTTGAACGCTTCGTCGCCGACAGCCAACACCTCGTCGAGCAGCAGGATGTCCGGCTGAATGTGCATCGCCACGGAGAAACCGAGGCGCATGTACATGCCGGAGGAGTACGTCCGTACCGGGACGTCCTTGAACTGCCCCAACTCGGCGAAGCCGATGATCTCGTCGAGGTGCCGGTCGACGTAACTGCGTTTGAGGCCGTAGATCGCCGCGTTGAGGTACACGTTCTCGACGCCGGTGAACTCGGGGTGGAACCCGGCGCCGATCTCGATCAGCGAGCCCACGCGGCCGGCGACCTCGAGGCGGCCCGTGCTCGGCGCGAAGATTCCCGCGATGAGCTTCAGCAGCGTCGATTTCCCCGAGCCGTTTGGCCCGACGACGCCCAGTGTCTCGCCTCGGCGAACGTCCAGGTCAACGTCTCTGAGCGCCCAGAGCTCCCGGGTGCGCGGCAGCTCACGGCGAAGGATCGCGGCCTTCAACGACCGACTCTGGGAGAGTCGAATCTTGAACAGGCGCCCAAGCCCACGTGCGCGGATCTCTCCCGCCTGTACACGAACACCGGCGCTCATTCAGAGCTCGATCGCGAGTCGGTCCTCGTAGCGCTGCACCATCCGGAGGCCAAAGAGCGCGACGAGCGGTCCGACAAGGAAGACATACAGGAGCAGCGACGCGCCGGGGACGACGTGTTGGAGCACGACCGCGCGAACGCTCTCGACATACGGAGTCACGGGGTTCCCGTAGCGCATCAGCAGGATCAGCCAGCGGTGGGAGTGGGCGGCGCTGAACTGATCCAGGCTATAGAGGACGGGCGTCAAGAAGAACCATGGGAGGAACACGACCGCGAGCAGGTGCTCGACGTCCCGGTAGAAGACGTTGGCCACCGAGAAGAGCCATGAAAGTCCGAGCACAAGGCAGATGAGGCCGGCGACGATCGGCACGACGAGCGCGACCGTGCGGGCGTTCCCAGGCTCCACGATCAGGCAGATCGGGATCAGGATCGCGAGCATCACGCCGATCGTGACCGTCTGCGCGAGCACCGCCGAGGCCGGCACGAGCTCGCGCGGGAACCAGACCTTCTTGATGAGGTCGCCGTTCGACACCAGCGATGTGGTCCCCAGCTGAATCCCCGCCTGAAAGAACCCCCAGACGGCGAGCCCGGCGAGGACGAAGAGCGGGTAGTGCGGGATGTCGCCGGTCACCCGCCAGAGCACCGAGAAGACGAGCGTGTAGACGGCCATCATCGCGAGCGGGTAGATCAGCGACCAGAAGAGGCCGAGCGCCGAGCCCTTGAAGCGGGCGCGCAGCTCGCGACGCACCAGCGTGCGCAGGAGCTCGCCGTACTGGCGCACCCAGCTCAGGCGCGGGAGGGCGGAGCTCGCGGTGTCCACAGCCATCGCGGGCAGGATACTCAGCCCCTCCGATGCGAATCGTGGTCGACGTCAGCCCGCTCTCGCGCCCGCGCACCGGGATCGGGAACTACATCCGCGGGATGGTCGCCGGCCTGGTGGAGGCTGGCGGGGAGCACGAGATGGTCGCCTTCGGGCCCTCCGGCCCCCGCGGGCGGGAGCGGATCCGCGAGGCGCTGGTTGGGCTGCCTGTCGACTTGCGGCTGCCGCTCGTGCCGCATGCGGTGCGCAAGGCGTGGAGCCGCTCGCAGCGGGTCTCGGTCGAGCGCGTCGTCGGGGGGCTCGACGTCTTCCACTTCTCGGACTGGATGTACCCGCCGCAGCGCGGCGGGCTGCGCGCAACGACGGTGCACGATCTGGTCCCGCTGCGCTTCCCCGAGTGGGTCGAGCCCGAGACGGTGCGCATGCACGGGCCCAAGTACGAGCACGCCGCGCGCACCTGCGACCGGATCTTCGTCAACTCTCGCTTCACCGGCGGCGAGGTGGTCGAGCTGCTGGGCGTGCCGGAAGAGCGCATCCGCGTCGCCTATCCGGGGATCGACCCGCTCTTCCGGCCCGAGGGCGAAGCGGCCGACCTCGGCGGCCCGTACGTGCTCGCCGTCTCGACGCTCGAACCGCGCAAGAACCTGCCCGCGCTGGTGGAGGCGTTCGCGCTCTTGCGGCGCCGTCACCGCGAGCTCACCCTCGCAATCGCAGGGCTCGAGGGCTGGGAGGAGCGGCCACTCGCCGGAGAGGGCGTGCAGCTGCTCGGCTTCGTCTCCGACGAGGAGCTCGGGCGGCTGTATCGCGGTGCTGCAGCGTTCGCGTACCCGTCCCGGTTCGAGGGCTTCGGGATACCGGTGGTCGAGGCGCTCGCGAGCGGCGTGCCGGCGGTCGTCTCCTCCCATCCGTCGCTCGACGAGGCCTGCGGCGACGCGGCGCTGCGCGCGGAGCCCGCCGACGCCGAGGCCTTCGCAGCCAAGCTCGAGGAAGCGCTGGGGCGGCCGCGCGGGGAAGGCGTCGAGCACGCCTCGTGCTTCACCTGGCGCGCGTGCGGCGAAGCAGTGCTTGCCGGCTACGGGCGGTAAGCGGATGCGACGACTACTCGCCGTTCCCGCTCACGGAGAAGAACGTGCCGGCGATGCGTGACTACACTTGCCGCCGCCATGGAGAAGGCCGGCGGGTGACGACCCGGCAACACAGCGGCGACGAGCTCCGCGAGCTCTTCGACTCGCTCAAGCCATGGCATCACCGGATCGACGTGCACGGAGTTCCTACGAAGGTGGAGCCCGCGTGGGGTGAGCACCTCGACCACCCCAGGCGCCTGTGGGAAGAGGTATCGCAAGTCCTTCCAGACCTGAGCGGGAAGCGCGTGCTCGACGTCGGCTGCAATGACGGGTTCTTCCTCTTCGCCTGCCGCCGACTCGGAGCGGAGGAGGTCGTGGGCATCGAGGCGCACGAGCACTTCTTCAATCACGCCGTCCTCGTGAACCGCCTCCTCGATCTCGGCGGCATCACCATCCACCAGATGAACGCGTACGACGTCGGCGAAGCACTGGGCGAGTTCGACGTCACGCTCGGGCTCGGGCTGATCTACCACTTGAAGAGCCCGCTCCTCTTCCTCGAGCGCGTCGCGCCGATCACGACCTCGACGATCGTCGTCGAGACGGCCGTGCGGAACTCGGCCGAGGATCTGGGCAACCGGGAACGCCGTGTCCCCGGCGCGCCTGCGATGGAGTTCATCGAGAACCCGCCCGCTCAGCTGCAT
>CAVRBT010000020.1:0-118755 GCA_963719275.1 uncultured Actinomycetes bacterium
CTCGCCGAGATACGCCTTGCGCACTTGCTCGTTGGCGCGCAGGCTCTTGGCCTCGCCGGCGAGCGCCACGCGGCCGGTCTCGAGCACGTAGCCGCGGTCGGCCGAGTCGAGCGCCATCAGGGCGTTCTGCTCGACGAGCAGGATCGTCGTCCCCTGCTCGTTGATCTCGTGAATGATCTCGAAGATCTTCTCGACGAAGATCGGCGCAAGCCCCATCGACGGCTCGTCCAGCATCAGCAGCTTCGGCCGCGCCATCAGCGCGCGCCCGATCGCGCACATCTGCTGCTCGCCGCCCGAGAGCGTCCCGGCCTTCTGGTGCTTCCGCTCGGCGAGCCGCGGGAAGAGCCCGTAGACGCGGTCGATGTCCTCGCGGATCCCGGCTCGGTCGCTGCGCTGGAAGGCGCCCATCTCGAGGTTCTCGAGCACCGACATGTGCGGGAACAGCCGCCGGCCCTCGGGCGACTGCGAGACGCCCATTCCGACGATCTCGTGCGGCGGCCGGCGGGTGATGTTCTTGCCGCGGAAGGTGATCGAGCCGTCGCGCGGCTGGTTGAGGCCGTTGATCGACCGCAGGGTCGTCGACTTACCCGCGCCGTTCGCACCGATCAGCGTCACGATCTCGCCCTCGCGCACCTCGAGCGAGATCCCCTTCAGCGCCTCGATCGTGCCGTAGAAAGTGTGGATGTCCTCGACTCGGAGGACAACTTCGCCGTTCGTCCGCGTCTCGCTCTGCGCCTCTGGGCTCAATGGGTCGCCGCCTTTCCGAGGTAGGCCTCGATCACGCGCTCGTCCTTCTGGATCGCGTGCGGCTCCCCCTCGGCGATCTTCTCGCCGTAGTCGAGCACGGTCACGCGGTCCGAGATGCTCATCACGACCTTCATGTCGTGCTCGATCAGGAGAACCGCGATCGGCCGCTCCTCACGCAGCATCGAGACGAAGTTCATGAAGGTGACGGTCTCCTGCGGGTTCATGCCCGCCGTCGGCTCGTCGAGCAGCAGCAGCTTCGGCTCCGTTGCGAGCGCACGCGCGACCTCGAGCCGGCGCTGGTCGCCGTAGGCGAGCGACTCGGCGAGCTCGTCATCGACGCCGCGGAGGCCCGAGAAACGCAGCAGCTCCCGCGCCCGCTCCTCCGCCTCGCGCTCCTCGCGGCGCACGCGGGGGAGGCTGAGGACCGAGCCGATGATGCCGCCCTTGAGGCGCGAGTGCATCCCGACGAGCACGTTCTCGAGCGCGGTCATCTGCGGGAAGAGTCGGATGTTCTGGAAGGTGCGGCCGACGCCGAGCTTCGTGATCGCGTGCGGCGGCTTGTCGGTGACGTCGACGCCGTCGAACGTGATCACGCCGTCGGTCGGCTTGTAGAGGCCGGTGAGCATGTTGAAGAACGTCGTCTTGCCGGCGCCGTTCGGGCCGATCAGGCTGACGATCGCGCGGTTCGGGATCGTGAACGTGAGGTCGTTGACGGCGATCAGGCCGCCGAACTCCTTTCGCACGTCCTGCGCGACGAGCAGGCCCCCGTCGGTGGAGTCGTTCTGCTCGCTCATCCGTGCGGCACGCCCCCGCCGCCACGCTCGTCCGCGGCGCGCATCTCGTACAGCGGCTCGTCCAGCGGCCCGAGACCGCCTTCCTCGATCTCGCGTTTGCGCCGCGCCTCCGGAATGAGGCCCTGCGGGCGGAACATCATCATCAGCACGATGATCACGCCATAGATCCCGAACTGGTACTTGGCGACCTCGATCTGGTGGCTCGCGGGGAAGATGTTGTCGTTGAGCCAGGTCCCGATGTTGGCCAGCCCCTCGACGTTCAGCCACGCGAGGATGCCGCCCGCGACCACCACGCCCCAGATCGAGCCCATGCCGCCGAGGATCACCATGCAGAGCAGGAAGACGGAGATGTTGAAGCTGAACTGGCTCGGGAACGCGCCCGCGTTGAAGCTCGCGATGTACGCGCCGGCCGCGCCGCCGAAGAAGGCGCCGATCGCATAGGCCCAGGTCTTCGTCCGCATCAGCGGGATGCCCATCGCGCCGGCGGCGGTCTCGTCCTCGCGGATCGCGATCCACGCGCGGCCGAGGCGCGAGTCGCGCAGCTGGATGCAGGAGACGATCGTGAGGATCAACAGCAGGATGGCGGTCCAGTAGAAGAGCCGGTCGGCGTTGAACTGCTGCGCGTACGCCGAGGGCAGGCCGACCGAGTCGTGCAGCGAGTTGCCGAACCCTGGCGAGTCGATCGGGCTGATGCCGAAGGTGCCGTGCGTGAGGTCGAAGCCGTGCAGGCTGTCGGCGTTGCGCACGAACTGCGGGATGATCTCGCCGAACCCCAACGTCACGATCGCGAGGTAGTCACCGCGCAGGCGCAGAGTCGGCAGGCCGATCAGGATCCCGCCGAGCGCGGTGAGCAGGGCGGCGAGGATCAAGACCAGCCAGAGCGAGATGTGGATCCCGCGGGCGTCGTGGGTGACCCCGACCGAGCCGAAGTGGAACTTCACCTGCTCGAACTGGCCCGAGGCGAGCCAACCCGCGCTGTAGGCGCCAATGGCGTAGAACGCGACGTAGCCGAGGTCGAGCAGGCCGCAGTAGCCGACGACCACGTTCAGGCCGACGGCCATCATCGTGAAGACGATGATCGTCACCGCCGAGCGGACCGACGGGAACGAGTAGATCAGCGGCACGTTCCCCGACGGCAGGCTCGAGAGGTAGTACGGGTACAGGACCGCGACGATCAACACGAGGAGCGCCGGACCGAAGCGGCGGACCGGGCCCGGCAGCCGGTACCACCCGCGGCGGAAAGTGGCGCGGGCCGCGTCGAGACCGCTGCGGTGCGCCGCCTGGGCGCGGTACGAGCGCATCGTCGCGCGCGCCGTGTCGCGGCGCCGCGGCACTACGCGCCCTCCGGCGTCCGTTCGCCGAGGAGGCCCTCGGGCCGGAAGACCAGGATCGCGATCAGGATCCCGAAGACGATCGAGCGGGTCCAGTCGCTTCCCGGCGCCCACAGGAACGGCCCCTCGTTGAAGGCCTGGATCATCCCGATGATCACCGAGCCGAGAACCGCTCCCATCAGGTTGCCAATCCCGCCGAGGACCGCCGCCGTGAACGCGATCAGGCCGAGCTCGAAACCGGTGTCGTAGCGCACGTTGAACTCGACCAGGAACAGCACCGCGCCGATGCCGGCGAGCCCGCCCGCGAGCAGGAAGGTGAACGAGATCGTCCGGTTGACGTTGATCCCCATCATGGCCGAGGCCTCGGGGTCCTGGGCGGTCGCGCGCATCGCCTTGCCCTGGCGCGTGTTCCGGACCAGGTAGGTCAGCACCAGCAGCACGGGGACGGTCACGAGGATCACGAACAGCGCCTCCCACGTGTAGTGCACGCCGCCGATCGCGAAGACGTCCCGCTCGGATATCAGCTGCGGGATGCTGCGGAAGTTCACGTCGAAGACCGCCAGCGAGATGTTCTGGATGATGAACGACATGCCGACGGCGGTGATCAGGACGGCCAGGCGTGGCGCGTTTCTCAGCCGCCGGTAGGCGAGGAGCTCGATGCTCGCGTTGACGGCGGCGCCGAAGGCCATCGCGATCAGGAAGACGGCCGCCAGCCCCAGCAGGATCACGCCAGCCCCCGAGGTCTCGTCGAGGTGGAAGCGGTTCGCGATCAGGCTCGCCATGAACAGCCCCGTCAGCGCGAACACGTCCCCGTGCGCGAAGTTGATCAGCTGAAGGATCCCGTAGACGAGCGTGTAGCCGAGGGCGACGAGCGCGTAGACGGAGCCCTGAGTCAGGCCGATCAGGAAGATCGTGAAGAAGTCGTTCGGGTTGTTGACGAGGCAGTACCCGAGCCACACGAACAACAGTGCGACGAAGCCCAGGCCGATGATCGACAGGGCCGCAGGCCGGTGACGTCGTCGAACCCTGGGGCGGGGCGAGGGCTCCTCGGTGCGAGCTTCTACAGCGATCCTCTGGATACTAGAACGACGAGGGAGGGCGTCTCCACCCTCCCTCGTCACATCGGATCTCGGTGGACCGACTTCCTAGCCTGAAGCCTCCTTCCGCGCGGCGGCGACCAGCTTCGGGTCGGGCGCCGTCGTCAGGATCGTCTGCAGGTGGTTCGTGCCGGTGTAGATCGTGAAGAGCACGGCCGCACCCTTCGCACCGGACAGGTCGCCGTTCTTGTTGAACGAGAAGCTCCCGATGAGGCCGTTGTTCACTTTCGTCGCGTAGACCTTGTCGATCACGTCGGCGCGCGTGCCGTCCGACTTCTCGATCGCGTTCAGCATTACCTGGGCCGCCTGCGCGCCGAGGATCGCGTACGGGTCGACCGCCTTGCCGCCGATCTGCGACTTGAAGCCGTCGACGAATGTCTTCGCGGCGCCGGTGTACTTGTCGATGCCGACGCCGGCGACGCTGAAGAACGAGCCCTTGGCGTTCGGCGTCCCGCCCTCCGCCCGGTCGAAGACGGCGTCGGTCGTGAAGCCGTCCGGCAGCATCAGCATCACGCCGCTGCCGGCCTTCGCCACGTTCGGCCCGAGGACCGAGACCTTGTCGTTGATCAGCTGACCGCTGTTCTCGTCGATCAGACCGCCGATAAAGATCGCATCGGGGTTCTGGTTCTTGATCGTCGTGAACAGCGCCTTGAAGTTCGACTGCTTCGGGTCGTAGGCCGTGAAGCCCGTGACCGTCATCCCGGCCGCCTTCGCCGCTCCGGCGAAGTTCTTCGCGACGCCGAGGCCGTACGCCTCCTTGTCGTTCAGGACCGAGACGCGCTTGACGCCCTTGCTCTGCAGGAACTTGGCGTCGACCGCACCCTGGTTCGGGTCGCTCGGGGCGACGCGGGCGTAGGTGCGCTTCCCGCTCGGGTAGTACTTCTCGGGCTCGTCACCAGCGCACGGCTCCGTCAGGCAGCCGTAGGTGTTCGCGGGCGAGAGCAGCAGGAGGCCACCGCCCGGGGCCTGGTTCAGCACCGGGATCGCGATCGCCGCACATCCCGAGTTGAACGTGCCGACCACGCCGAGCAGCTTGCTGTTCGACGCGTAGGCGTGCGCGTTCGCGCTGCACTTGTCCGGATCCCACTTCCCGAGCTGGGCCGTCGAGTCGTCACAGTCCTGGTAGGCGATGTTGAAGTCGCCGGCCTTCCAGTCCTGCTGGTCGAGGACGTAGGCGATCGCCTTCGCCATCTGCACCGTCTGGGTGCGCGAGCCGCCCTGCTTCGGCAGGTCGGAAGCGATCAGGTAGTCGGGATCGCCCGAGCCCTTGTACTGCAGGGGACCGCACGACGACGCGGGCAGGGCCGACACATTGCCGCCGCCGCCGCCTCCGCCGCCCGTGGTCCCGCCACCGCCGCCTCCGCCTCCGCCGCCGCAGCCGGCCGCAATCAGTGCCAGCGCGCCGACGCACGAGAGGAGCAGTCCAATCGAAACGCGTTTCCTCACTCTTCCTCCTCCGTCGCCCGTAGTCCGTGTCGCCGAAGTACCCCGCCTGAGCGCGGCTTCGTGGCGGGAAGTATCGAGGCATCGGCGGACTCCCGCAACTTTGAGCACGGGGGAACCCGTGGTTCCCCCGTGGACCCCCTCCTTTCTTCTCCTCCAACAGCCGTTGCGAGGCTCGGCGAGAGCGTCGCAACAGCCGTTGCGAGGCTCGGCGAGAGCGTCGTCTCGCCGCGCCGGCGATAGGCAGAAGTACTCTTCGGGGGAGCCGAAGTGGCGGAACTGGCAGACGCGCCGGACTCAAAATCCGGTGGGCCGCGAGGCCCGTGTGGGTTCGATTCCCACCTTCGGCACTGGCGTCGGCGCACCGTGGCGCAACACTAGGTGTCAGGCGCAACACCCGGGGTCAGGTCTTGCACCGCCGCATTCGCGTGACAAATCTGAAACGTCTCGTCCCGGACAGGTGGCGGCAGTGGATGGAGCTTCGCGCTTCCGGCACTCCGTTTTCCCGAGAACGCGACTGAATGTTGCAATGCAAGATCTGACCCCAGGTTGAGACGCTTCGTAGGATGGGCGCCGTGAAGGTCGGTGTCCTCACCGGCGGCGGGGACTGCCCGGGGCTCAACGCCGTCATCCGCGCCGTGTCGCGCCGGTCGTTCGCGCGCGGGCACGAGGTCGTCGGCGTTCGCGAGGGCTGGCGCGGGCTCGTCGACGGCCGCTTCGAGCCGCTCGGGCCGCGCGAGGTCTCCGGGCTGCTCCCGCGCGGCGGCACGATCATCGGCACGTCGCGGACGAACCCCTACAGGGTCGAGGGCGGTGTCGACGCGGTGCTCGAGCACTTCCGCAGCGAGGGCCTCGACGCGCTCGTCGCGATCGGCGGCGAGGACACGCTCGGGGTCGGGGCGCGGCTGTATGCGGAGCACGAGTTCCCGGTCGTCGGAGTCCCGAAGACGATCGACAACGACCTCTCCGCCACCGACTACACCTTCGGCTTCGACACCGCGGTCTTCATCTGCACCGAGGCGATCGACCGCCTGCACACCACCGCCGAGTCGCACAACCGCGTGATGGTCGTGGAGGTGATGGGCCGCCACACCGGCTGGATCGCGGTGATGAGCGGGATCGCCGGTGGCGCCGACGTGATCCTGATTCCCGAGCACCCGGTCTCGATCGAGGACGCGTGCAAGGAGATCCGCCACCGCCACGACCGCGGCAAGACGTTCTCGATCGTCGTGGTCTCCGAGGGCTACGAGCTCGACGGCATCGAGGACGCGGACGAGATGGACGAGTTCGGCCACGTGCGGCTCTCCGAGCGCGGAATCGGCGCGCGGCTTGCGCAGGAGATCGAGCAGCGGACCGGCTTCGAGACGCGGGTCACCGTGCTCGGCCACGTCCAGCGCGGCGGCTCCCCTACCCCGCGCGACCGTGTGCTCGCGACGCGCTACGGGTTGAAGGCCGCTGACCTCGTCCACGCAGGGAGCTTCGGCCGCATGGCCGCCCTGCACGGCGACAGCATCGTCGACGTCTCGCTCGAGGAGGCGACGGCCGAGCTGAAGATGGTCCCGGACGACTGGTACGAAGTAGCGCGCACCTTCTTCGGCTGAAAAGACGGGCCTGACGAAACGACGGCTGTGCCGAGCGGCGTTCCGCCAGAACCCGTCAGAGCTTGTACACGGCAACCCACGGCCCGTTCAAGCCGTCCTGGTCCTTGCCCACGTAGAAGACGCGCTTCAGCTTCCGCACACGCTCGTAGAAGCGCGCCTCGAACGGGTAGTGCTCGCGCGCGGCGAGGACCCGGTCGGCGACCGCGCCGGTGACGATCACGTAGCGCACGTCCTGGAGGCGCATGCGTGAGAGGTTGCGGTCGGGATCCGGGTGGTCCTCGCTCGGCAGCGGCAGGTCGAGCTTGACGATGCGGTAGCCGGTGAACGGCGGCAGCGACGGGTCGACAGCGAGGCGCGTATCGCGCTCCACGTGACGATCGACCCAGTGCCGTGCGGCAACGCGGGTGTCGGTCCGCGTGAGCCGGACGTCGTCGCGGATCGTCCACGTCAGCGGCACGACGAGCAGCAGCAGCGTCACGGGCGCGAGCGCACGCAGCCGGCCGGCCAGCGCACCGAGCGCAGGGACGAGCGGGAGCACGTAGCGGTCGAAGTGCGCGCCAAGCGTGCAGAGGTCGAGGAAGTAGACGAGGACGAACGACGCCAGGATCAGGTCGCTGCGCTCTCGGCGCACGAGCGCCACGACGAGCCCGACCACGCACACGAGAAGCGCCGGGCCGAGGCCCTCCCAGAGCCGGTCGCCGAACGCGATCGGCGCGATGTGGTCGTGCTCGAAGCCGAGCCAGCCCTTCCGCGACAGCTCCTGGACGTCGTAGGCGCGTCTCAGCGCGCTCCCGAAGTGCACGAAGAAGTACGGGCTCGTCGAGGCGAAGGCCGCCGCCGCGGCGGCGCAGCCGATCGCGAGCCGCCGCCACTGCCCCCAGGCCGCAACCACGAGCGGGACGATCAGGAACACCCCCGGGTACTTGAAGCTCGTCGCGATCCCGGCGGCCAGGCCGGCGAGCTCGATCCGGCCCGTCACGAGTAGCGTCAGCGCGACCGCGACCCCGAGCGTGAGCGGCACGTCCGTCACCGCCATGCGCGAGTAGGCGACGTGGGTCGTCTCGACGGCGACGCAGGCCGCGGCGACAGGGCCCGCGAGGCCGCCGTACGAACGGCTGCCCAGCCACCAGGCCGCCGCCACGGAGCCGAGGGCGAGCGCGATCACCACCAGTCGTGCCGCGAGGTAGGACGGGTGCGCCTCCCACGCCTGGAACGGCGCGAGCACGTACATCAGCAGCGACGGGTAGTCGAACCAGTGCGGGTCGAGCCCGCCGCCGTGCGCCATGTGCCACGCGCGCGGGACGATGCTCTGCTCGTCGGGGCTGAAGAGCGCGAACGGGTGCGCGTAGTTGACGCCGACGAGCCGCAGCGCCGCCGCGCCCCCAAGGATCGCGGCGAACGCGAGCTTCGGCCCACCCCAGACCGCCTCCGCGCGCCGGCGCTCCGGCGGCGCCGCGGGCTCAGACCTCGGGGGCGCTTCCGCCGACGAGCTCGGCAACGTCCCCGGCGGGCACGATCACGGCGTCCATCCCCGCGCGCTCGAGCTCGGCCACGTCGTCGCGGCCGCGGACGGCGAGGTCCGCGATCGCGAGCTTTCCTGCCGGCACATCCTGGAGGAGGTCGAGCGCGCGCTCCAGCGGGTCTTCGTCCTCCCGGTCGCCTGCAGCGAGCAGGAAGATCTCGGGGTCGATCCGCTCGAGGGCCGTCTCGAGCTCTTCCTCGTCGCGAACCTCGATCGCGCACTCCAGGCCGAGCTCGAGCGCCTCACGGTACGCCTCCTCGAGCTGCCCGTCCTCGTCGTCGAGCTCGGCGAACGCGAGCACGCAAGCGTCGGCCTCCGCTGCGTGCGCGAGGTCCGGCGAGCCGTGCGGCCGCCAGAGCAGCGGCAGGCTCGTTGCCTCCCGGACCTGGTGCACCGCCACGTGCAGCGCCAGCGCCTCGGCCCCCTGCTCCTCGGCTGCGCGCGCGGGCTCGGGGCCGTCGACGGGCACGACGACGGAGATGCCGTCTCCTTCGGAGATGGCCTGGCTGAAGCGGCGCGCCCCGATCACGTCTCGCAATTCTGGCGCAAACGCTGACGCGGCGTTACGTAATTGAGCCGGGCGGCCCGGGCTCCGAGAAGACTCGACCCCGTGAGTCGCCCCGAGGCGGGGAAAGCAGGACTCACCCGGCTCACTGACTTGAGACGTGCGCGGGGGCCTGCCGGGCCTGACCAATCTGGGTCATTCGCCGGGAACCTCGTCGGCGGTTGCGGTGTACAGATTGCGTGTCGAGAGCTCTCGTGGGAGTGTGCGCCGCCGGCCTGCTGTTGCCCGCGGCGCTACCGGTCGGCGCAAAGTCTCCGCCGAACGGCCTGAAGCATGAGGTCGCCATGCTCAAAGCAAAGGTGCGGCGCCTGCAGGCCGAGAACCGGAGCCTCGCGCAAGCCAATGCAGCCGCGTTGCGGCGGGAGATCGTCCTGCAGCGCCACGTCGCTGCGGTCGATCCCTGTCCCATCACCCACCCCAACGGCAGCAAGCCGCCTGGGCCGACGTTCGGCGCCGAGTTCCACGGCAACGGCTCGATCTGGGTCGGCCTGTGGCACTCGAACGTCGTCGTCTGGAACGCCCAGCCCGACGGATCGGTGGAGACGAAGTTCGGCTGGTGGCGCGGCGTGCCGGGCACGCTCCGCATCGAGGGTCACCGGCTCGACGCGCCGGCTCCATCCCTGATCGGACACGTCCCAAACGGCTACGGCGACTCCGGCTTCCAGGCCAGCGGGATCACCTTCCCGAGCGAAGGCTGCTGGCAGGTGACCGGCCGCGTCGGCGAGGCGAGTCTCACCTTCGTGACGCTCGTCCTCGCTGTGTGACGTCAGGCGGCCTGCGCGTGCGCGCTGTACCAGTGCGGGTGGTTGAACGCGTCCAGTACGCGTTCGCCGTGGACGGCGAAGGCGAAGTCCTGGAACTCGCCCGAGTACCAGAGGACGTGGATCGTGACCTGCTGGCGGGCATCCGGGCCGTGGTAGACGAGCTCGACGCGGTGGTCGGTGTCTTCGCGTTCCATCAACGTGATCGGGTACTCCACGACGCTCACCTCTCTCGCTGGGTTCTCCTATAGAGACGATCGCGCGACCGCGCGCGATCTGCCCCAGGTGGGTCAATCGGGGGTCAGACCCCGATCGGGTGCCAGACGGTCTTCAGCTCGAGGAAGCGCGAGATCTCCCAGGCACTCTGGTCGTCGGCTGCGCCGCGCACCACGCGCTTCACGTTGTCCGCCGCGAGGCGCTCGAGCTCGGCGACCTCGCCGTCGGCACCGGTGACGTCGAGCGCGTTCACGTCCATGTGCGCGGCCATGACCGGCGCCAGCTCGTCGCGCAGCCCGGTGACGATGTTCACGACGCCGCCCGGCACATCGGCCGTTGCGAGCGCCTCGGCCAACTCGATCGCCGCGAGCGGGTGCGACTCCGAAGTGATCGCGACCACCGCATTGCCGCCGACGAGCGCCGGCGCGATCCGCGAGACGAGGCCCGCGAGCGCAGGCTCCTCGGGCGCGAGGATGCCGACCACGCCCTGCGGCTCCGGCACGGTGAAGTTGAAGTACGGGCCGGCAACCGGGTTCGACGAGCCGATCACCTGCGCGAGCTTGTCCGCGAAGCCCGCGTACCAGACGAAGCGGTCGATCGAGCGCTCTACCTCCTTCGGGCCCGAGCAGAGGTCGGCGAACTCGGCGCGGCGCGCCTCCATCATCTCGGCGACCCGGTAGAGCACTTGGCCGCGGTTGTAGGCGGTCATCCCTGCCCACTTGGGGAAGGCAGCGCGGGCGGCGCGCACCGCGTCGCGCACGTCCTTGCGCGAGCCGCGGGCGACGTTCTGCCCCTCTGCCTCGTAGGTGCGGCCGGACTCCGAGCGCGGGAACTCGCCGCCGACGAACAGCTTGTAGGTCTTCTTGACCGGCAGCCGGCTCACTCTGCGGCTCCTGCGTACACGGGCGCGCCCAGCTGCTGCATCAGGCCCAGGTCGTCGCGGTGGTTCCAGATCTCGACGACCTTCCCGTCGGAGAAGCGGAACACGTTGATCCCGGAGAAGCGCACGGTACGCCCGGTCTGCTCGACGCCGGCCCACGCGCCGAGGTGCGTTCCCGTCGCGGTCCAGCGGCCGGCGACGAAGTCACCTTCGCCGAGGACGAAGTCGACCTCCCACGTCAGGTCCGGAAACGCCGCCCGGAACGCCGCCGCGATCTCCTTCTGACCCTCCGGCCCGGGAGAGGGATCGCCCGGTCGGAGATCGTGGCGCTCGTACTCGTCGGCGAAGACCTCGTCCGCGACGTCGAGGTTGCCCTTTGCCCAGACCTCGTCGTAGAAGCGCCGCACGAGCGCCTTGTTCGACTCCTCGCTCATTCGAAGTCGAGGTAGGGCTCGAGCCCGTGCAGCCCGCCCTCGCGCCCGAAGCCGCTCTCCTTGTAGCCGCCGAACGGCGACGAGGGGTCGAAGCGGTTGTACGTGTTCGCCCAGATCACGCCGGCCCGCAGGCGCTGCGCCATCGAGAGGATCCTCGACCCCTTCTCGGTCCAGACGCCCGCCGAGAGGCCGTACGGCGTGTTGTTCGCCTTCTCGACCGCCTCATCGGGCGTGCGGAAGGTCAGCACCGAGAGCACCGGCCCGAAGATCTCCTCCTGCGCGATCCGGTAGCTCTGCGCGACGTCCGTGAAGACCGTCGGCACGAACCAGTAGCCCTTCTCGGGCAGGCGGCACGGCGGCTGGTAGATGGACGCCCCCTCTTCCTCGCCGCTCGCGACGAGCTCCTGGATCTTCTCGAGCTGCTGGCGCGAGTTGATTGCGCCGACGTCGGTGTTCTTGTCGAGCGGGTCGCCGACGCGCAGGGTCGTGAGCCGCCGCTTGAGCTTGTCGATCACGTCTTCGTAGACCGACTCCTGCACGAGCAGCCGCGACCCCGCGCAGCAGACGTGGCCCTGGTTGAAGTAGATCCCGTTGACGATGCCTTCGACCGCCTGGTCGAGAGCGGCGTCGTCGAAGATCACGTTCGCCGCCTTGCCCCCGAGCTCGAGCGTCAGCTTCTTGCCCGTGCCGGCGAGCTCGCGCTGGATCGCCTTGCCGACCTCGGTCGAGCCCGTGAAGGCGATCTTGTCGACCTCGCTCTTCACGATCGCCGCGCCGGTGTGCCCGTCACCGGTGACGATGTTGACCACCCCCGGCGGCAGCTCTGCCTGGCGGAGGACGTCGCAGAAGTGCAGCGCCGAGAGCGGCGTCGTCTCGGCCGGCTTCAGGACGACGGTGTTCCCGGCCGCGAGGGCCGGTGCGATCTTCCACGCGAGCATCAGCAACGGGAAGTTCCACGGGATGATCTGGCCCGCGACGCCGAGCGGCTTCGGCTTGCGGTTCGGGAAGGCGTACTCGAGCTTGTCGGCCCAGCCGGCGTAGTAGAAGAAGTGCGCCGCCGCGAGCGGCAGGTCGACGTCGCGCGACTCGCGGATCGGCTTGCCCCCGTTCAGCGACTCCAGCACCGCGAATTCGCGCGAGCGCTCCTGCAGGATGCGCGCGATCCGGAAGAGGTACTTCGCGCGCTCGGAGCCCGGCAGCGCCGACCAGCCGTTCGCGAAGGCCTCGCGCGCCGCCTCGACCGCCAGCTGCACCTCGGCCTCGGTGGCCTGGCCGACCTCGGCGAGCTGCTCCTCGCTCGCGGGGTCGATCGTGGTGTAGGTCTCCTTCGGCTCGAGCCACTCCCCGCCGACGAAGTGGCCGTAGCGCTCGCGGAGCTCGACGATGTCGCGTGACTCGGGGGCGCTGGCGTAGGTCCAGTCGGCCGGAATCGGCGCGCGATCCTGCTTTCGCTCGAGCTCGGTCACCCGGGGGCTAGCTTAGCCGCCCCCGGGTGCGTCGCTCGCGAGCGCTACGGCCGTGGGGTCAGGCGCCCCTCACGGCTCCCTCGTGGTCATGTAGTGGTCGGCCATGCCCTCGCCGCCGGGCCGCGTGGAGCCGAAGTAGAGCGTCGTCCCGTCCCACGACAGCGACGGCCGCGTCTCGGCGCCCAGGGCCGAGTTCACGCTCGGGCCGAGGTTCTCCGGGGCTCCCCACGGGTCGGAGGCGGAGTCCCGCTCCGCCGAGTAGAGGTCGGCCATGCCGAGCGTCCCAGGCCGCGTGCTGAACAAGAACAGCTCGAGGCCGTCGCGGCGGAGGTTCGGCTGCCCGTCCTCCGCGGCGCTGTTGGCACCCGGCACGAGCCCGGCGGCCTGGAAGACGCCGCCGTGCGACTCGCTCACGTAGAGGTCGCTGTCGCCGCTGACCGCTCCGGGTGCCTCCACGGAGAAGCCTCCGGCACGCGTGCTCGAGAAGTAGAGAACCGGCCCGGCACCGCGCTCCGGCAGCGGGAACGGGCTCGCCTCGTTGGCCGCGCTGTTCACTGCGCAGCCGAGGTTCTCTGGCTCGTCCCAGCCGTCCGGCCGCAGACGGCTCGTGTAGATGTCGTCGCCGCCGCAGCCTGCGGCCCGGTTCGAGACGAAGTAGAAGAGGTGGCCGTCCCGCGCGATCGTCGGGCAGAAGTCGTTCGCCGGCGAGTCGACCGGTGCACCGACGTTGACGGGGGCGCCCCACGGCTCGTCCGGGCCGGCGCGGTGGGAGACCCAGATGTCGATCCCGCCGAGGCCGCCCGGCCGCGTCGACGCCATGTAGAACGTCTTCCCGTCACGCGAGATGAACGGGCAGCCGTCGAGGGCCGCACCGTTGAACGCGGGATCGGCTCCCGCCGCCTCGACCCGGACCGCCTGCGACCATGGCCCGTAGTCATGGATTGCCCCGAGCGCAGCACCCGACGTGCAACCGAGCACCACGCAAACGAGCAGAACCTTCGCTCTCATCGCCGCTCCTTTCGAAAACCCCCGCGGCGAATGCTTCGGCAGAAGGCGGCGGCGCGCCATCCGTCATCTGTCGGATATTTGCGTCGGTGCTGTGCTAGGAGGCGGCGCGGAAGGCCGCCGCGACCGCACCGGCGCGCGTGCGCACGCCGAGCTTCTCGTAGACGTGCTCGAGGTGCGTCCGCACCGTGCCGGACGAGATGAAAAGCCGTGCCGCAACCTCGCGATTCGTCAGACCCTGCGCGACGAGCTCCAGCACGTCCCGCTCTCGCTCGGTCAGCTGTGCCGGGCGCGGCGCGCGCTCCCACCGCGCTCGCAGCCGCGCGAGGTGCGGCCGAACGAGACGCAGCAGCGCCACGTCACGGTCGCTGAAATCGCTTCCGGGGCCACGGTTGAACTCGAAACACCGGGAGTGGCGCGGCGGGGCGGGCAGCCACAGCTTCAACTCGTGCTCGACTCCAAAGGGACGCATGACCGCGTAGCAGGCCGTCTTCCGGAAGGCGCGTGCCGAGACGGCGTCCGTGAGGCGAAGCGGTTCGACCGACGTGGAGTGATCGACGTCGCGCAGCGGATAGCTCCAGCAGGCGTGGGTCATCAGCTCGGCAAGCTCTTCGTGCTCGGGCCAGATGTCGTACGGGCGGGCGATTCCGAACGACGTTGGCTCGTGGAACTTCCATTCCATGTACTCCACGTTGAGCGCGGGAATGGCCTCGAGCAGGGCGTCGAGCAGCTCGGGACCGAACGGCGACCCGTTCTGCGTCGCCACAGCCGCCTCGACGATCCCCAACGCCAGGCGCACATCCCGTTCCGCAAGCGCCATTCCTGGACACTACGGTCGTTTCGGGCTCGCGACAAGGCTGGACGCCGCTCGCCCGCAGGAGTACGGTGCGCCAGATCGGACAGGCAAGGGGGGAGGGTCTCATGCGGCTCAGGCTTTTCATCGGCGTGGCAGTGGTCGTGACCGGCGTCGTCTTCGCGGCGGTGGCCGGTGCGACGAAAACCGGCAACGGCAGCTCGACGGGGAGCGGGACGGTCTTCCTCTCGAACCCGGTGCAGAGCCTGGGCGACGAGTCGCTCACCGACCAGAAGGACTCGGATGCGGCCGTTCCCGCCGCGGGGTACCACACGGTCACGCTGACCAACCTCGACGGCAGCGGCTTCCTGCGCGGCGACTACGCCAACGTCTACAGCTCGACCGGCAACCTGGCCTTCTCGCCGACCAACACGTTCGCGTACACGCGGCACCAGGACGAGTTCGAGCAGGTGATGGCGTACTACTGGATCACCCAGGCCCAGAGGTACATCCACAGCCTCGGCTTCGGCGGCACGCGGCGGCCGATCGATAACCGGCCGCAGGCTGTGCGGATCAACCAGCTCGGTTACGACAACTCGTTCGCAACCGACCACCCGAAGAACGAGCTGCGCTTCGGCAAGGGCGGCGTCGACGACGCGGAGGACGGTGAAGTGATCCTCCACGAGTACGGGCACGCGATCCACTTCTCGCAGAACTTCAGCTTCGCCTCCGAGGAGGCGGGAGCGATCAGCGAGGGCTTCGGCGACTACTGGGCGGTCACCGTCTCCGACGTCGTCGATACGTCACTCGGCATCCCGCAGCTGGAGCCGCTCGGCTGCGTCGCCGACTGGGACTCGACCTCGTACACGAGCTCGGTGCCGCACTGCCTGCGGCGCGTCGACACGAACGCGCACTACCCCGAGGGCTTGAACGGCGAAGTCCACCACGACGGGCTGATCTGGTCGGGCGCGCTCTGGGACATCCGCGGGGCCCTCGGCCACACGATGGCGGACACGATCATCCTCCAGGGCTCGTTCGACTTCCCGGGGACGACGATGGCCGACCTCGCGAACCGGACGGTCGCGGCGGCTCAGCAGATTTATGGCACGGCCGCGGCCAACGCGGTGCAACAGGCGTTCGTCAACCGCGGGATCCTGTAGCGAGAACGCGCCGGAACGGCGACACCGGCAAAGCCGGCATGGGCCTCCAAACGGCATCGCAAGCGACGCCTCAGTCGATCGTGAAGTAGTCCGGGCTCTGGTAGCGCCCGGTCTTTTCCTTGCGCAGCTGCATGAGGATGTCGTTCAGCAGCGAGGAGGCGCCGAAGCGGTACAGGTCGGGCGTCAGCCAGTCGACCCCGACAGTCTCGTGGACGAGCACGAGGTGCTGGACGGCCTGCTTCGCATTGCGGATCCCGCCGGCCGGCTTGAAGCCGACGCGGCGGCCGGTCTCCTCGAAGACGTCGCGGATCGCCTCGAGCATCACGAGCGCGACGGGCAGCGTCGCGGCCGAGGAGAGCTTCCCGGTCGAGGTCTTGATGAAGTCGGCGCCGGCAGCGATCGCGAGCAGCGACGCGCGGCGGACGTTGTCGTAGGTGCCGAGCTCGCCGGTCTCGAGGATCACCTTCAGGTGGGCCTCGCCGCACGCTTCCTTCACCTTGACGATCTCGTCGTAGACCTTCGCGTAGCGGCCTGACAGGAACGCGCCGCGGTCGATCACCATGTCGACCTCGTCGGCGCCGTGCTGCACCACCCAGCGCACCTCGTCGAGCTTCGCCTCCAGCGGCGACTGGCCCGAAGGGAAGGCGGTGGCGACCGAAGCGACCTTGACGCCGCTGTCGCCGAGACGCTCGACCGCGGTGGGGACGAGGTTCGGGTAGACGCAGAGCGCGGCGACCGACGGCACGGACAGGTCGGACGGGTCGGGCCGGATCGCCTTCGAGGCGAGCGCCGCGACCTTCCCGGGTGTGTCGGAGCCCTCGAGCGTCGTCAGGTCGGTCATCCGCACCGCCAGGTCGAGCGCAAAGACCTTCGCCTCTCGCTTGATGCTGCGCTTCGCAAGGGTCCCGGCGCGCTCCTCCAGCGCAACCTGGTCGATCGATCCGATCCGCGGCAGCCTGGGCTCGAGCGGAAGCTCGAAGCCGGTCGGGAGCGCGGGAGCCTGCGCCATGCGGCAAGTCTAGGCGAGCAGTTGCGCCACGGCGGCGGCAAGGCCCGAGTCGCCCACGAGGATCGAGTGGATGCCTGCCTCGCGGGCGCTGCTCCGGTCGCGGGCGGTGTCACCGATCTCGACCGTCGCCTCGGCGGGCCAGCCGCCGGCGCGAGCGCGGGCGAGGTCGATCAGCTGCGCCCGCGACTCGGCATCGCAGCCGAACGCCCCCTGTCCGGCCTGAAAGAAACACGCCAGTCCGAGCCGCTCCATGCGCGCTCTCGCCATCGACTCCGGGTTGCCCGTGAGCAGCGCCGGGCGATGACCTGCGGCAGCGAGCCGCTCGAGCGCCTGCTCCGCGCCCGGTGCCGGACACCAGCCACTCGTGTCGGCGTGTGCGAAGAGTTCGACATAGCGCTCCGCGAAGCGCGGACACCACTCGGCGAGGCCGTCTGCAATTCGTTCCCCGTCGACGCCGGCCGCTTCGAGCACGAGCCGCCCGATCCGCAGCGAGGTCTGCCCCTCGTGGTCGATCTGCTCGATCGCGTCGTCGGGCAGCCGCACGCCGAATCGCTCCTGAAGCGTTTCGTGGAGCGCCCGGCCTGCGAGCGGGTCGTGCGTGAGGAAGAGCGTCCCGTCGACGTCGAGCAGGACGAGCAGCCGCACGCGGGTCAGATGCCGAGGCGTTCGAGCATCGCCTCGTCGCGCCTCCACCGAGGCCGTGTCTTCACGTTCAGCTCGAGGAAGACCGGGTGGCCGAGCAGCAGCTCGATCTCGGGGCGCGCGCGTGTGCCGATCTGCTTCACGACGGAGCCCCCACGGCCGATCACGATCTGTTTCTGCGAATCGGTCTCGACGAAGATCGTGGCGCGGACGACCTTCTCGCCGACTTCGTCGACTTCCACCGAGATCGCGTGCGGAACCTCCTCGCGCGTGAGCTGGAGCGCCTTTTCGCGGACGAGCTCGGCGATCTGGACCTCCGGCGCCAGGTCGGTGCGCTGCTCGGTCGGGTAGTAGGCCGGGCCCTCCGGGAGCAGCGCGACGAGGTCCCCGCGGAGCTCGTCGACGCCGTCGCCGGTGAGCGCACTGACGGGGTGGAGTGCGTGAAAGTCGCCGAGGCGGGCGGCGTTCTGCATCTGCTCGGCGATGTGCCCCGGCTTCAGGCGGTCGACCTTGTTCAACGCGATCACGACGGGCACGCCGAGGCCGAAGACGCGCCCGGCGATGAAGCGGTCGCCCGCGCCGATCCGCTCGCGTGCCGATAGCACGAGGAGTACCGCCTCGACATCCTCGAGCGACTGGTCGACGGTGCGCTGCATCCGCTCGGTGAGCGCGTCGCGCGGGCGCTGGAAGCCCGGGAGGTCGGCGAGCACGAGCTGGTAGTCGTCCCCGTTGACGATCCCGGTGACGCGCCGCCGCGTCGTCTGCGGCTTGTCGGAGACGATCGCGACCTTCCCGCCGGTGAGCGCGTTTACGAGCGTCGACTTCCCGACGTTCGGCCGCCCCGCGATTGCGACTAACCCGCTCCTCAAGCCCCCACACCCCCACCCAGGGTGGGGATGAATGCCCGCCGCCCTCGGCGGTGACGATACCCGCCGCCGGCGCACGCGTCTGCCACGCGTTTGTGACGGTTCTGCGTCGTTTTCGGCGGAGCCATGCTTCAGCTCTCTGCTCCGGTCAGTCGAGGTCCCACGTGTCGGGCAACAGCTCGGCGGGTGTATAGCTCACGAGGTCGCCGTCGCGGTTGCGGAAGGTGACCCGGTCGAGCCGGAACTCGTACAGCCACTGACGGCAGCCGCCGCAGGGCGACGCCGTGATCCCGATCGCCTCCAGGTCGCCCGGGCGGCAGCCCGCGGCGACCGCGCTCGAAATCGCGACCTTCTCGGCGCACACCCCGAGCGGGTAGGCCGCGTTCTCGACGTTGACCCCTTCGAAGATGCGCCCGTCACGGGCCCGCACCGCAGCGCCGACGCGGTAGTTCGAGTACGGCGCGTACGCGCGCTCCGCAGCCGCGATCGCGCGCTCGTACAGCTCCTCGCTCAGAGGGCAACCTCGCGAGCGGTTCGTCGGACCCAGCCATGACGTTCAACCCGAGATCTCCAGCCAAACTGGACGCGTAGCGTGCTCACGCGAGCACCTGAAAAACGACCAGCGTGACCAGCGCCCCGAGCGCACCGCCGTAGGCGACCTCGAGCGCCGAATGCGCTCCCGACTCGACCCGCGTCTGCGCCACGAGGAGCGCCATGATGAAGGTCAACGACGAGATCAGGAAGCGATGCGAGTCGCTGATGATGTACGTCGCCGCCATCCAGCCGGCGAACGCGACCGCCGCGTGCCCGGACGGCAGGCCTCCACGCAGCGGCGTGCCGCGGCCGGTGTAGGCCTTCGTCGCGATCACGACGATGACCGTGATCACCAGCGCGACCAACGTGATCTGGGCCGGCGCATCGCGGATCCGGTCGAGCACGCGCGAACTGCGGTCGGACACCTCGCCAGAGAAGACGAGGTAACCGATCGCGACCGCGTTCACCGTTGCGATCAGCACGGCGCCCGCGGCGATGTCCTTGGCGAGCTTCGCAAGCGGGTCGAACGACGTCGTCGCGACGTCGATCGCCTGTTCGATCGCCGAGTTGATCATCTCTGCGATGAACACGAACGCGATCGCGAGCAGGAGCGCGATCAGCTCCAGCTTCGAGACACCGATCGCGACCGCGGCGACGAGCACGATCACCGCCACGAGGAAGTGGATCCGCATGTTCCGCTGGGTGCGGAGGACGTGGATGATCCCTTCGAGGGCAAAGTTGAAGCTCTCGAGGAGGTTTTGCGCCCGGCGCCTGGTCACGCGCTCCACCACGCCTCCCTCGTCTCCATCTCCTCGCTGTGCTCGTGGCCGAGCAGGTGCAGCACGCCGTGCACGAGCGGCGGCCGCCAGGCGTCGCCGACCACCTGCGGACAGAGCACGGCGTCGCCGAGCTGGCGCGGGAGCCCCGGCGCGAGCTCCTCGCGGCCGTCGATCGGGAACGAGAGCACGTCCGTCACCTCATCGATCCCGAGGTGCTCGCGCTTGAGCGTCCGCATCTCGTCGGCGCCGACGAAGTGGAGCCCAAGCTCGCCCTCCTCGACGCCCTCGCCCACAAGCACGGTGCGCGCGAGCTCGGCCGCCGCCTCCTCGTCGACCTCCATGCCGCTGCGGTTCGACACCTCGACCGAGATCATCGCGCTAGCGGCTGCGCTGGGTGCCCGTCTCCTCGGCGTGCTGTTTGTACGCCTCGACGATCCGCTGGACGAGCTTGTGGCGCACGACGTCCTCGTGGCCGAAGCGGATGAACGCGATCCCCTCGATCGCGCCGAGGATGTCCTGCACCTGGATCAGCCCGGACGCCTGCTCGCGCGGCAGGTCGATCTGCGTCACGTCGCCCGTCACGACGACCTTCGAGCCGAAGCCCAACCTCGTCAGGAACATCTGCATCTGCTCGGGGCTCGTGTTCTGTGCCTCGTCGAGGATGATGAACGAATCGTTCAGCGTGCGACCGCGCATGAAGGCGAGCGGCGCGACCTCGATTGTGCCCTTCTCCATGTAGGCCGCCAGCCGGTCGGGGTCGAGCATGTCGTAGAGCGCGTCGTAAAGCGGGCGCAGGTACGGGTCGACCTTCTCGAGGATGTCGCCGGGAAGGAAGCCGAGCCGTTCGCCCGCCTCCACCGCGGGGCGCGTGAGGATGATGCGGCCGACCTCCCGGGCCGACAGCGCCGCGACCGCCAGCGCCATCGCGAGGTAGGTCTTCCCGGTGCCGGCGGGACCGATCGCGAACGTGACGGTGTGATTCCGAATGGCGTCGACGTAGCGCTTCTGGGTGACCGTCTTCGGCGAGATCTTCTTGCCGCGGTGCCGCCAGACGACGTCCTCGAAGACGTCGCGGATGTCCTCCGCCTGGTCGATCGCCGCCAGCACGGCGTCGACCGTGCTCGGCCCGATCTCGTGCCCGCCCTCAACCAGCTCTGCGAGCTCGTCGACGACCGCACGCGCCTGCGCGACGTTGGGGTCGTCGCCCTCGATCGTCAGGCGGTTGCCGCGCAGGAGGAGGGTGATCCGGAGGCGCTCGCGCAGCGCGTCGAGGACGCCGTCGCCGACGGTTGCCAGCTCGGCGGCGACGTCGTTGGAAACCGAGAGAACTTCCTGCACTCGGGCTCAGTGTAGGCCGTCCCGCCGCGGTCGCGACGCTAGCCCGGGCGTGACGCTTTCGTCACGGAATCGGCACAGACATGCGCGCTCTGCACCAATAGGCTCGCAGTGGGGAGGAGGCCGGGCGCGCCTTGAACAGGGCGCAGGCCGGTCAGGCGAGCTTCTCGCGCACGAGCTGGCTCACCGCCGAGCCGTCCGCGCGACCGGCGACCTGCGGCATCACGTCCGCCATCACCCGCCCGATGTGGCGCATGCTCGTCGCGCCCACCTCGGCGATCGCGTCGTCGACGATCTCCTCGAGCTCCTCCTCGGACAGCGGCGCGGGCATGAACTCCTCGAGCACCGCGAGCTCGCGCTCCTCGCCCTCGGCCTGCTCGTCGCGGCCGGCGTCGCGGAACGCCTCCGCGGCCTCGGTTCGGCGCTTCCGCTCCCGCTGCAGCACCTGTAGCTCCTCGTCGTCGTGCAGCGGCCGCTGCAGCTCCTTCTCCGCGGAGCGCAGGCTCGCCAGAATCAACCGCAGCGTGTCGCGCCGCTCCGCGTCGCGCGCCGCCATCGCCTGCTTGAGCTCGTCCTCCAGGCGCGTGATCAGCGTCATCCCGCCATCCCCCAGACGCGGCCGCCGAGGACGTGCCAGTGCAGGTGGAACACGGTTTGGCCGGCGCCCTCCCCCACGTTCACGACCACGCGGTAGTCGTCGAGGCCGACCACGCGCGCGGTCTCGGCGACGAAATCCAGCATCCGCTTCGCCTCGTCCGGCGGGAACTCCGAGATCTCCCGGAAGCTCGATACGTGCCGCTCCGGCAGGACGAGCAGGTGCGTCTCGGCCTTCGGTGAGATGTCACGGATGGCGACGAAGCCGTCGCCCGCGTGCACGTGGTCGCCCTCGCGGACGAGCGTGCAGAAGAGGCAGTCCTCAGGCAGCCCGGATCCCCTCCTCGGTGACTTCGGCGGCGCGGACGCGGACGAGGTCGCCCACCCGGCCCTCGACCAGCCACGGCGAGTAGTCATCGCCGTAGCCGCGGCCGGGCCGGTCGACGAGGACGACGTCGGCGCGCCCGAGCTTCTCGCGCCAGCGCGCGAGGCTCGCAACGCGGGACGCCTCGCGTAGCCGCGCGCCGCGCTCGCGCTTCACCTCCGCCGAAACCGTGTCGGCGGCCGCGGTCGCCGTTCCGGGCCGCGGCGAGTACGGGAAGACGTGCACCTTCGTGATTCCGGCCGCCTCGACCAGGGCCAGCGTGCGGCGGAACGCCGCCTCGTCCTCGCCCGGGAAGCCGACGATTACATCCGTCGTCAGGTTAAAGTCGCCGAACGGCTCGAGCCGACGCAGGTAGGTCGCGGACCCGTAGCGCCGACCCATCGCCCCCAGCACACCGTCGTCGCCGGACTGCAGCGGCACGTGGAGGTGATGCGCGACGGCAGGCGTCTCGCGCAGCGCCGCCTCCAGTTCCCGACTCACATGGTTGATCTCGATCGACGAGAGCCGCAGGCGCGCCAGGCCCGGGACGGCACCGACCTCGCGGACGAGCCGCGGCAGGTCGTAGCGGGCCGCCCGGTCGCGGTAGCAGCCGAGGTTGATGCCGGTGAGCACGACCTCGCGGTGGCCCTGGCCGACGCGCCGCCGCACCTCGCGCAGCACTGCGTCGGCCGCCCGGCTGCGCGAGGCGCCGCGCACCTGCGGAATGACACAGAAGGCGCACGAGAAGCTGCAGCCGTCCTGCAGCTTCACGAACGCGCGCACGCGATCGAGCCGCGCGTCGGCGCGGACGCAGCCGATTGCCCCGACATCGCGCGCGACGACCGCCGGCGTGTCCTCGCTTCGGCGCGCTACCACGACGACGTTGTCCGGCAGACCGGCGAAACCGTCGGCGGAGAGCGACGCCCCGCAGCCCGTGACGTAGACGCGCCGGTGTGTGCGGGCAACCCGCGAGGCGGCGTGCCGAGACTTGCGCACGGCCTCGTGCGTGACGCAGCAGGTGTTCACCACCGCAACGTCCGCGGCGTCGTCGAGCTCGGAGTGCCCGTCGGCGAGCAGGCGCTCGCGGATCTCCTGGGCGTCGACGTGCGAGACCTTGCAGCCGAGAAAGCGAACCGAGAAGGTCGCCACGGCGCGGGACTTTACTCCTCGCGCCGAAAGACGTCCGCTGCCCAGCCGCTCTGAGTCAGCCGCCGCTCCCGCCTGAACCCGTCCCATTCGGCCACGTCGCCCTCGAGGTATCCGGACGTGACTATTGTCTTCGCGTCGAGTCGCGGCAGCAAACGCTCGGCCGCCTCCGCGGAAATGTTGGCGACCACGACCTCGGCCAATGGCAGGGGCTCCGAAAGCGCGTCTGCGCGGCGGCAGTCCAGCGTGACACCATTCACGGCGGCGTTCCGGAGGGTTGCCTCGACGGCGGCGGGATCGTGGTCGATGGCCGTCACCGGCTCGAAACCCAGGCGCGCCGCGCCGATCGCGAGCACGCCCGAGCCGCAGCCGACGTCGAGCAGGCTCCCGCGCTCGACCTCGGCGATCAGCTGGAGGCAAAGCCGAGTCGTGGCATGGCCGCCGGTACCAAACGCGCGGCCTGGGTCGACGACGATCGCTTCCGCGTCGGCCGGCGGCTGTTCCCAGGGCGGCCCGACCCAGAGCTGTCCGACACGGACCGGCCGGTGGAACTCGCGCCAGCGCTCCTCCCAGCCGCCCGTCACGTCTTCGGCGGCGACCTCGCCGAACGCCGCCCACAGTCGCTCCTCGCCGGCGTCGTCGGTGTAGGCGACCAGCTCGAGACCGTCCGGGTGGTCGAGCTCCTCGAACCCCTCCGGGAAGAGCTCGAGCATCAGCGCACGCGCCACCTCGGCGCGTTCAGCGGGGACCGACGCGGAGACCCGGCGCAGGCTCAGCGGAACGCGCTCTTCAGTTTTTTGAAGAACCCTTCGTCCGCCTCGTATGTCTCGGCACCGGCGCTGCGGTCGAAATCCTCCAGCAGGCGGCGCTGCTCCTCGGTCAGCCGTCGCGGCACCTGCACGTTGACAAGGACCCGCTGGTCGCCGCGCCCGAAGCCCTGCAGTACGGGCATGCCCCGGCCGCGCAGGACGCGCAGCGTTCCGGGTTGCGTGCCCGGCTCCAGCTCGAGCTCGACCTCGCCGTCCAGCGTCGGAACTTTCACGCTCGCCCCGAGGGCGGCATCGGTCATCGTCAGGTCGACCGTGCAGAAGATGTCGTTGCCCTCGCGCACGAAGCGCGGGTCGGGCTTCACGTGCACCTGGACGTACACATCGCCTGCGCGGCCGCCGAGCGCGCCGGCATGCCCTTCTCCCGAGATGCGGATCTGCTGGCCGTCGTGGATCCCCGCCGGCACCTGCACGTCGAGCGCGCGCTCCTCGACGGTGCGACCGGAACCCTCGCAGTCCAGGCACGGCTCCTCGACCACCTGCCCGAGGCCGCCGCACGCGGGGCACGTCTGCGAGCGGACGAACTCGCCGAACGCAGTGCGGGAGACTTGCTGCAGGCGCCCGCGGCCGCTGCAGGTGGCGCATGCGACGGGCTGCGTCCCCGGCTTCGCGCCGCTTCCGCCGCAGGTCCCGCAGCTGACGGTGACCGGGAACGGCACCTGGCGCGCGACCCCGGTCGCAGCCTCTGCGAGCTCGATCTCGATCTGCGCAACGACGTCGGCGCCCCGCGCGCGGCGGGGCCTGGCGCCCATGCCGAACAGGTCGTCGCCGAAGAAGGCGCCGAAGAGGTCGGCGAGGCTGCCGAGGTCGAACGTCGTCGGCGTGAACCCGCCTCCGCGGAGCCCCTCGTGCCCGTAGCGGTCGTAGAGCTGGCGCGTCTCGGGTTTCGATAGCACCTCGTAGGCCTCGACGACCTCACGGAAGCGCTCCTCCGCGTCAGGCTCGTTCGAGACGTCGGGGTGTAGCGTGCGCGCGAGCCGACGAAAGGCCTTCTTGATCACGGCTCCGTCGGCCGATCGTGAGACGCCGAGGAGCTCGTAGTAGTCGCGCTGGCTCGTCGCCATCCTGGCTCGGAGGGTACCCCGCCCGCTAGTTGTCGTCGTAGAGCTCTTCGACGAAGCGCGAGAGCTCGTGCGCGGCGGCGCGGACGGAGCGGATCGCCTTCTCGTAGTCCATCCGCACCGGCCCGAGCAGCGTGACGGCCCCGAGCGTGCGGTTTGTGAGCCCGTATGCGGCGCCGACCAGCGACAGCTCCCGCAGCGCCGGATGCTCGAGCTCGGGGCCCACGCGCACGAACGGGCGGCGCGGATCGAGCGCCTGGCTCAGCACCTCGAGCAAGGCCGCGCGCTTCTCGAGCACCTCGAGCAGGCGCTGGTAGCTCTCGAGCTCGCGTCCGTGGAGGTCCTCGAGCAGCCCCGCGGTGCCGCCGACGTAGAGGCTCTGCTCCTCCGCGGCGAGGGCCTCGTCGAAGAGCGGCCGCAGCGTCGCGAGGAAGCCGGTCTCGCGCGCGCCGAGGCCCGGCTCGCCGAGGCGGCGGCGCAGCGCATTGCTACCGAGCTCGAGGCCCGCGACCTGGTCGTTCAGGTACTGCGTCGCCCACGTCACGAGGCCGGTATCGACCGGCTGCTCGAAGCGGAAGACCCGCTTCGTGACGCTACCCGTCGAGGTGATCACGACGACCATCACCACCTGCGGCTGCAGGAGGAGCACCTCGACGTGCTTGACGGTTGCGCTCCCGAGCGGCGGCGCCGAGACGAGCGCGAGCAGGCGCGTCAGCTCGGAGAGCATCTCCGTCGTCGCCTGCAGGGCCAGGTCCACCTCGCTTCGCGCCGTCGTGAGGTCGAGCGGGAACCCTCCCGGCTGCGGGTCGAGACCCTCGAGCAGGCGATCCGCGTAGTAGCGGTAGCCGCGCTCGGTCGGCACGCGCCCCGCCGAGGTGTGCGGGTGCATGAGCAGGCCCAGCTGCTCGAGCGCCGCGAGCTCGCTGCGAACGGTCGAGGTTGAGACCTTTAGTCCGGTCCGCTCAACAAGGGCGCGCGATCCCACCGGCTCCCGGCTCGCGACATACCCCTCGACGACCGCCCGCAGGATCGTCCGCTGGCGCTCGGTGAGCTCCGGTTCGACGAGGCTTCTGTTCACTTTGCAGGGATTTTAGGCGAGAAGCTCCGCCGTCACGCCGCCGCCAAGGAAGCGGCCGCGCTCGGTAAGCGTGAGAGCGTCGCCTGGCTCGCCGCGCCGGACCAGGCCCAACCGCTCGAGCCGGTCCACTGCGTCCGCGTCGACCGCTTCCGCGAGGCCCGCGAGCGACAAGGGCTCGTCGAGGCGCAAGCCAAGAAGCACGCGTTCGGAGCGGCGGACCTGCTCCGCCAACGGCTCGACCTCGCGCTCCGGCCGCTCCCCCGCGCGCAGCGACGCGAGGTAGCGCCCGAGTCGCGGCGTCGTCCGCCACCGCCGGCCATCGATTGTCGAGACTGCGCCGATCCCGAGACCGAGGTAGTCTCGTCCGCGCCAGTAGGCGAGGTTGTGCCGCGAGCGCAGGTCGTGCCCGTCGACGAGCTGCGGCGGCCGGCAGAAGTTGGCCGTCTCGTACCAGCGGTAGCCGGCCTCCGTCAGCCGAGCGACCACGCGCTCGAAGTACGTCTCCATCGCCTCGGCCTGACGCGCGAGCTCGGCGCCGTGCGCACGCGTGAAGCGCGTCCCCGGCTTCGCCTCCAGCTCGTAGCAGGAGAGGTGCTCCGGCTCGAGCGCCAGCGCCTCGCTCAGATCGGCGTTGAGGTCGGCGGCGCTCTGGCCGGGGATCCCGTAGATGAGATCGAGTGAGATGTTGTCAAACCTGGCATCACGGAGAGCGTAGACGGCGCGGCGGACGTCGTCCGGCCCGGCGCGGCGGTCGAGCACGGAGAGGAGCCGCGGCTGGAAGCTCTGCGCGCCCAGCGAGACCCTCGTGACGCCGCGGTCGCGCAAGAGGCCTGCCAGCTCGGGCGTCACCGTCTCCGGGTTTGCCTCGACGGTCACCTCCGCGGCCGAGGGAAGCGAGCGGAGGAGTCGCTCGAGCTCGCGCGGCTCGGTTAGCGTCGGCGTCCCGCCGCCGAGGAACAGGCTCTCCAACGGTGGCGCGAAAACCTCCCGCTCGAGCGCCAGCTCCGCGAGCAGCGCGTCGACATACACGCCGTGCTGGCCGTTTCGCCCAACGACCGTGACGAAGTCGCAGTAGCCGCAGCGCGACGCGCAGAACGGGAGATGGACGTACAGGTGCCTGACGCTGCCCGCGCTCATTTCTTGCTCCCGTCGAGGTTCAGCACCGCGAGGAACGCCTCCTGCGGCACCTCGACCGCGCCGACCTGCTTCATCCGCTTCTTGCCGGCCTTCTGGCGCTCGAGGAGCTTCCGCTTGCGCGTGATGTCGCCGCCGTAGCACTTCGCGAGCACGTCCTTGCGCTTGGCCTTGATCGTCTCGCGCGCGATCACCCGCGATCCGATCGCCGCCTGCACCGCGACGTCGAAGAACTGCCGCGGGATCTCCTCGCGCAGCCGCTCGACCAGCGCGCGCCCGCGCGCGTACGCACCATCTCTGTGAACGATCAGCGACAACGCGTCCACGGGCTCCCCGGCGATCAGCACGTCGACGCGCTCGAGATTCCCTTCGCGGAACCCGGTCACGTCGTAGTCGAAGCTCGCATACCCGCGCGTGCGCGACTTCAGCTGGTCGTAGTAGTCGAGCACGATCTCGGCCAGCGGCAGCTCATAGAGCAGCAGTACGCGCTCCTCGGAGAGGTACTCCATGTGGTCGAAGCGACCGCGCCGCTCGGTGTTCAGCTCCATCACCGGCCCGACGTAGCCCTTCGGGACGATGATCGACGCCCTGATGTACGGCTCCTCGACCTGCTCGACCTCCCGCGGCATCTCGGATGGGTTGTGCACCTCGACCTCCTCACCCGCCTTCGTGAGCACGCGGTAGGCGACGTTGGGCGCGGTCACGATCAGGTCGAGGTCGAACTCGCGCTCGAGCCGCTCGCGCACGATCTCCATGTGCAGCAGGCCGAGGAAGCCGCAGCGAAAGCCGAAGCCGAGCGCCTGCGAGGTCTCGGGCTCGTAGAAGAGCGCGGCGTCGTTCAGCTTCAGCCTCTCGAGCGCGTCGCGCAGGTCGGGGTAGTCGTCGGAATCCGTTGGGAACAATCCGGCGAAGACCATCGGCTTGACGTCCTTGTAGCCGGGCAGCGGCTCGCTCGCGGGGTTGCGCTCGGAAGTGAGGGTGTCGCCGACCCGCAACCGGCTGACGTCCTTCAAGCCGGTGATCACGTAGCCGACCTCGCCCGCGCCAAGCGCCTCGGCGGCGCGCATCGTCGGTGAGAAGAAGCCGACCTCCTCGGACTCGAAGCGCGTCCCCTGCGCCATTGCGCGCAGCGGCTCGCGCGCACTGAAGGAGCCGTCGACCATACGCACGAACGCGACGACGCCGCGGTACTGGTCGTACGAGGAGTCGAAGACGAGGGCCCGCGGCGGCGCGTCCCGTGAAGACGAACCGCTAGGTGGCGGGATCCGCTCGACGATCGCGTCGAGCACCTCCGCGACGCCCTCGCCGGTCTTGGCCGAGATGCGCAGAACTCGCTCGGGGTCCTCGCCCACCAACTCCGCGATCTCGGCAGCCGCGGCGTCGGGGTCGGCCTGCGGCAGGTCGATTTTGTTCACGACCGGGACGATCTCAAGGTCGTTTTCGATCGCAAGGTAGGCGTTGGCGACGGTCTGGGCCTCGGTGCCCTGCGCCGCGTCGACGACCAGCAGCGCGCCCTCGCACGCCTGCAACGAGCGCGAGACCTCGTACGTGAAGTCGACGTGCCCGGGGGTGTCGATCAGGTTCAGCTCGTGGCCTTTCCAGGTCACGCGGACGGCCTGCGCCTTGATGGTGATCCCGCGCTCGCGCTCGAGCTCCATCGTGTCGAGCACCTGGGCGCGCATCTCGCGGCCGGTCACGGTCTCGGTCAGCTCGAGGATCCGGTCGGCCAGCGTCGACTTGCCGTGGTCGATGTGCGCGATGATCGAGAAGTTGCGAATGCGCTCGAGCTCCATGGGCTACTGAGCGTAGCGGCGTTCGAGCCGCATCAGGCGGTGCGGAAGGCCGTCCTCCTCGACGTCGCGCACGTGCCTGAAGCCGGCCTTCTCGAACGCCCTCCACGAGCGGCGATTCGGCTCCTCGATCGTGGCCACGCACGCCTGCGTCTCCGGTCGGGCGAAGACGACCTCGCGCGTGAACCGCTCGAGGACCTGCGGCCCGAGGCCACGGCCCGTCGCGTCCTCCTCGCCGATCAGCAGGTCGACTCCGGCGAGCCCCTCGTCCGGGCCGACGACCTCCTCCCACTCCGGGTGGTCGGAAACGAGGTAGGTCTGGATCATTCCGACGGCGCTCCCGTCGACCACGATCAGGTAGTACGCGGACGGGTCCCGGCCGGCCAGGGCGTCCTCGGCGTGGGCCAGGCTCTCGTCTCCCCACCAGCGGCGCACGTGCTCGCGGCTCAACCAGTCGCGCAGGAGCGGCAGGTGCTCTTGGCGGAACGGCTCGAAGGCGATCACGCCGTCGTGCCGCGCCTGCGCAGCGACAGCAGCGCCCGCAGCTCGCGCACGCCGAGCACGCGGCACGCGAGCGTGTAGGCGAAGGCCGACCCCGCGAGCGCGAGCCCGAGCGAGACGATCTGCGCGCCGAGCGAGCGCCCGAGGCCCTCGTCGAGGCCGCGCCAGCATGCGTAGGCGACCGCGCCCGAGACCGCCGAGGCGACCACGATCTTCGCGAACGCCCGCGCGGTCTCCCCGAACTCGATTCGCCGCAGGCGGCGGCGCAGGAGCTCGAGCAGCGCCGCGGTGCCGGCGATGTTCACGAACGTCGTCGAGAGCGGGATCCCCCAGGTGCCGAAGCGGTAGAACACGGCGTCGAGCGCCGCGTTCAGGCCGAGGTTCCCCAGCGCGACCCAGGTCGGGATCCACGGCGACTGGAGGCTGAAGAAGGCGCGGTTCAGCATCAGCATCGTCCCGTTGAAGGTGAGGCCGGCGGCGAAGGCGGCGAGCGCTCCCGCGACCACGTGGGTCTGGTCGGGAGCGAAATCGCCCCGCTGGTAGAGGAGCCGCACGATCGGCTCCGCCAACACGGCCGACATCACGCTCGCGGGCACGAGCAGGAACGCGATCTGGCGCAGGCCGAGGCCGACGGTGTGCCGGAAGCCGTCGAGGTCTCCGCGGGCGGCCAGGCGCGAGAGCAACGGGAACAGCACGGTCGCGACGGCGACCGAGAACATTCCCTGCGGGAGCATGTAGATCCGGAACGCCTTGTCGATCGCCGTCGGCGCGAGCTCGGGATCGATCAGCCGCGAGGCGAAGATCGAGTCGACGACGAGGTTGAAGTTGATCAGGCCGAGGCCGATCGTCACCGGCACCATCAGCACGAAGACACGGCGCACGGCCGGGTCGCGCCAGTCGAGCACGACCTGCAGGCGGCCGTCGAGGCCGCGCAACCAGGGAAGCGGCAGCAGCACCTGGATCACCGTCCCGATCAGGATCGAGACGGCGTAGACGTAGAGCTGCGCGTCGATGGAGTCGGCGTTCGGGACGCCGAGCACCAGGCCGAGGATGATCGCGATGTTCCAGAAGACCGGCGACAGCGCCGGGACGGTGAAGTGCTCGTAGCTGTTGAGGATCCCGACGATGACGCCGGAGACGCCGAGCAGCGCGACGATCGGGAACAGGACGCGCGAGAGGCCGATCGCGAGCTGCTTGTCGCCGCCCGGGTCGCCGAAGGGGGCGATCACGAGCGGTGCGAGGACGATGAGGAGCGCGCTTAGCGCGCCGAGGCCGAGCAGCATCAGCCAGAAGAGGCTCGAAGCGACGCGCCAGGCGCGCTTGCGGTCGCCTCGCTCGAGCAGCTCGCTGAAGACGGGGACGAAGGCGGAGGAAAGCGCCGCGTCCGCAACGAGCGAGCGCACGAGGTTCGGCACCTGGAAGGCGACCGTGAACGCGTTGATCTTCCCGGCGGCGCCGAAGTAGTAGGCCGCCACGATCTCGCGAACGAGGCCGAGGATGCGAGAGAGCCCGGTGGCGAGCGCGAAGATCGCCGTCGACCACGCCAGCCGCCGGCCGCGGGCCGCGGGTTGCTCGTCCACGCGCGCGAGTATAGGAACGGCCGCAGCCGGATCCGGCTCGCGCTGCTACCATCGCAGCGCCCGCCCAGCGGGCATTTTTCACGTCATGCCGAACATCAAGCAGCAGAAGAAGCGGGTCCGGGTCGCCGCCCAGGAGCGGCTCGAGAACCTGCGCTACGTCTCGACGATCAAGACGTACACGCGCCGCCTGCGCGCCGCCGTGGAGGACGGCGACCAGAAGCGGATCGCGGAGGAGCACCGCACGCTCGTCCGCTGGATCGACAGGGCCTCGGCGCAGGGCGCTCTACACCGCAACGCGGCGGCGCGGAAGAAGTCGCAGGCGGCGAAGCTCGCCTCCGGCGCGTCGGATTCCGCCTAGGCGGCCGGCATCGCGGCTGGGCCGCGCGTGATCTCGACGAGCGTCCGGGCGAAGACGAGCTCGCCTGGCAGCTTGCTGCCACCTTTGAGTCCCCAGTCGAGCTCCGCGAGCTTGACGACCGCCGTGCCGAGCTCCTCGGGACTGAAGTTCCGCGCCTGTTCGTACAGCTTTCGCACGTAGAACTGATTTCGCTTCAGGCGCTCGGCGGCAGCTCCCGGCGGGACGCCTTGCGCGTCGAGTGCCTGGCACTCGCGGACACGCGAGATGTGGTTGGTGAGGAGGCCGGCGGTCCGGAGGAGGACGTCGCGCGGCGCATCGCCCGAGCGTTCGACCAGCCGCTCGCCGGCTGCTAGCGCCGCCGCGACGTCACGCCGACCCCACGCGTCGGTGAGGTCGAACGGTGGGATCTCGGCCCGTGCTGGCACGAGGTCGGCGACTTCGCGCTCCATGATGTGCTCGCCGGCGGCCCAGGTCGTGAGCTTGTCGACCTCGGTCAGGATCTCGTCGGCGTTGTCGCCCACGAGCTCGACCAGCGCGCGGGCGGCGTCGCGGTCGATCTGGACGCCGCGCTCCGTGAATTGCTGCTCGACCCATTTCGGCAAGTCGGCCTTGCTGCCACGACCCTTTGTCGGGAGGTCGTAGACGAGGACTTCGCCTGCCTTGGCCACGGCCTTCGCAAGCGCGGAGTCGCGCTTGACCGCATCGCCGACGAGGGCCAGGACGGTCGTCGGGGCGGGTCGCTTCAGATACTCCTCGACGGCCTTCACGTCCGCTGCCTTCCAGCGCTCGACGCTGTCGACGACGACGAGCCGCCGCTCGACCGTGAAGAGGCCGAGCGCGTTGGAGGCCGCCGCGACGTCCTCGCCGGTCGCATCGTGGGCGCTCAGATGCTCGGTCGCCTCCTCGCCGACGCGGTCGCGGAGGCGGCGCAGGGCGCGGGTGACCTTCGGGCGGTCGGTGCCGATGATCAGGTACGCGGAACGGAGCTCTGCCACCGGCGCCAAGCATAGGCGCCGACTACGGCGGTAACGAGCAGGAGCTCCACGAGCGAGCGCCCGGAGGTGACCTGGGCGCCGGGGACGGCGGCGACGGCGTGCGCGCAGGCCGCGAGGTACGCCGCGCACCACCCGTTCAGCCAGGCGAGCGCGGCCGCGGCGGGCGGCGAGACGAGGCCGACCAGCGCAGCTGCGAAGGCGAGCCCCAGCAGCGGCGGGACGGCCGGCGCCGCGAGCGCGTTCGCGGGGACGGTGAGCAGCGGGACCGCGTGGAACTGGAGCCAAAGGATCGGTGCGGTCGCAACACCGCACGCCGTCGAGACCGCGATCACGGCGGCGAGCTTCGCCGGGACCGGGTAGCCGTCTAGCACGCGTAGAAGCGGCGGCACGAGCACGAAGATCGCCGCGACCGCCGCGAAGGAGAGCTGGAAGCCGGGATCGAGCAGTGTGTACGGGTTCCACGCCAGGAGGACGAGGGCGCCGAGCAGGAAGAAGTGCCAGCGGTCGACGGGCCTCGCCGCGAGCCACGCCAGGGAGACCAGCGCGCCCGACACGCCCGCGCGGATGACGGAGGGCTGTGCGCCGACCGCGAGGACGTAGGCGGCGATGGCCGCGAGCGCGCCGACCTGCCCGAGCCAGCGCGGGATGCCCAACAGCCACGCAAGGGCGAGCGCGCCCGCCGCGACGAGGACGACGTTTTGCCCCGAGACCGCAAGGAGGTGGTAGAGGCCCGAGGCTCGGAAGTCCTGTCGCAGCCCGTCGGGCAGCGACTGCTCGTCGCCGAGGACCACACCTTCGACGATGCCGCGGCGCTCGGCCTCGAGGCCCGGCGCGATCGAGCGGGCGAGCCCCTCCCGCAGGCGGTCGGCGATCCCGCCGATGCCGCCACGGCGGCCGATGAGCCGCCAGCGGTCAGCGCGCAGGACGACGTGCACGCCGCGGTGACGGAGCCAGCTCGTCTCGTCGAAGCCGTTCTTCGCGGGTCGCGGGAGACGCACCGTCGCGACGGTCTCGATCACGGCACCCTGAGGCGGCGAGCGGCCGAGTGGGAGCTCGAGCAGCACGGCCTCTCGGAAACGGAAGCGGCCGAACCGGCGCACCTCCGCAAGAACTCGCAACTCAAAGCGCGAGCGGCGCGGCGGCGCGGTGACGGTCAGCTCGCTTCTCTCTGCGGTGTCCACCCGCGCGAGGAGCTCGCTGCGGTCGAGTGCGTCGAGCCGGGCGCTGCCCCACCACCAACCAAGGAACAGGAGCGCCGCGACGAACACATGCGGCCGGCGGTTGTCGCCGACCGCCAGGGCGCCTGCCGCGAGCGCCGCGGTCGCGCCGAGGGCGACGAGCGCCGACCCTCGGATGACGCTGGCGGCTGCAAGCCCGGCGCAGAGCGCAGCGGCGTACCGGTGCGGCGAGACGCTCACGGGACGACCAGCTCGCGGAGCTGCTCGAGTCGCTTCGGCCCGATCCCCGGGACGGCGTCGAGCTCGTCGACCGAGGAGAACGCGCCGTGCTTCTCGCGGTAGTCGAGAATCTTCTGTGCGGTCGCCGGCCCGACGCCGGGCAGCGTGTCGAGCTGCTCGAGCGTCGCCGTGCTCAACTGCACAGGCCCCGCCGGGACACCGGGGGAGGATGCGCTCCCGGCGGCGCCCGGCGCGCCTCGCTGTGGGACGACGACCTGCTCGCCGTCGGCGAGCGGTGCCGCGAGGTTCACCTGCGCGAGGTCGGCCTTCGCCGTGGTCCCGCCTGCGCGGGTGACGGCGTCCGCGATCCGCGAGTCTTGCGGGAGCCGGTACAAGCCCGGCCGGCGCACGGCTCCGACCACGTCCACCACCACCCGCGAGGAGGGAAGGCCGGTCACGCCCGCCGCGGCGGCCGGCGGTGGGGGGAGAGGCTCCGCCTGTGTGGTCGTTCCCGCGCCCAGGACGAAGCGCCCCAGGACCAGGATCGCGGCGAGCGTTCCGGCGGCGGCCAGCAGCAAGCGCCGCCGCTGGAGGAGGAATTCCGGCATGGGTCGAGCGTGCCGAAGGAGGTCTCACGGGTGTGAGACCGCTTCGTGCCGGAAGTGCCACGAATCCGGCACGGAATCGGCACGAAGGCATGACACTCTTGCGCGCCTTTGGGCGGTACCGTCCCTAACCCCCACCCACCCAGGGGCGCGCGTGAACAAGAACGGGCGGGCATGGGCCGCCCGTTCAGCGAGGGCAGGCTCCGCTAAACGACCAGGTTCACGAGCTTGCCCGGCACGACGATGGCTTGCCGGACCTCCTTGCCGTCCAACTGTGCCTGCACCCGCTCAGATGCCTTCGCGCGCGCGACCAGTTCGTCCTCCGACTCCTCCGTCGAGGCCTGGACGCGGTCCCGCACCCGCCCGTTCACTTGGATCACGAGCTCGAACGTCTCGCGCCGCAGCTGCGCCTCGTCCGCGACCGGCCACGGCTGCTCCCAGAGCCGCGAATCGCCAAGTGCCTCCCACAGCTCCTCCGCGATGTGCGGCGCGTACGGCTGGATCAGCGACACCGCCGTCTCCGCGGCGAAGCGCGCACCCGGCGCCGACGAGTCGCGGCCGAGCTCGTTGACCAGCTCCATCACCGCCGCGATCGGCGTGTTGAAGACAAACCGCCGGCCGATGTCGTCGCTCACCTTCGCGATCGTCTCGTGCGCCTTGCGCACCAGCGGCCCGCCGTCCTCCGAGCCGCCGCCCCCGTCCCCAGCGGCCGCCTCGTGCACGATCCGCCACAGCCGCCGCAGGAACCGGCCGACCCCCTCGATCCCCTCCTCGGTCCAGTCCATGTCCTGGTCGGCGGGCCCGACGAACAGGATGTACAGGCGCACCGCGTCGGCGCCGTACATCTCCGCCAGCTGGTCCGGGGCGGTGACGTTGCCGCGCGACTTCGACATCTTCGTCCCGCCCTGCCGCACCCAGCCCTGGTGGAACAGTCGCTGGAACGGCTCGCGGAAGCCGACCATCTCCATCTCGTTCATGACCTTCACGAAGAAGCGCGAATAGAGCAGGTGCCCGGTCGCGTGGTCGATCCCGCCGATGTACTGGTCGACCGGCGCCCAGAAGTCCGCCAGCCATCGTGCAAACGGCGCCTCGTCGTTGTCCGGGTCGCAATAGCGCAGGAAGTACCAGGAGGAGTCGACGAAGGTGTCCATCGTGTCGGCCTCGCGCGTCCCCTCGCGACCGCATCTTGGGCACGGCACGCGCAGCCACTCCTCGTTGGAGGCCAGCGGGGGCTTGCCCTTGGGCCGGTAGTCCTCGACCTCGGGCAGCAGCACCGGCAGCTCGTCGTCCGGCACGGGGACGATCCCGCACGAGTCGCAGTAGACGACCGGGATCGGGCACCCCCAGTAGCGCTGGCGCGAGAAGCCCCAGTCGCGGAGCCGGAAGCTCACCGCAGGCCGGCCGCGTCCGCGCTCGCCGAGCCACGCCACGATCGCGCGCAGCCCCTCCTCGACCGGCATGCCGGTGAAGTCGCCCGAGTTGACCAACACGCCCTGCTCCTCGTCGACAACCTGCCTGATCGGCAGACCGAAGCGCTCGGCGAAGGCGCGGTCGCGCTCGTCGTGGGCCGGCACGCCCATGATCGCGCCCGTCCCGTACTCCATCAGCACGTAGTCGGCCACCCAGACCGGGATCGGCTCGTCGGTCGCGGGATTGGCCGCGTAGAAGCCCGTGAAGACGCCCGTCTTCTCCTCCGCGGTCACGCGCTCCTCCCCCCGCTTCGCGGCCGAGTGCTTGACGTACTCGCGGATCTCGTCGCCGTGCGGCGAGCGCTCGACGATCTGGTCGACGAGCGGGTGCTCGGGCGCGAGCACGAAGAACGTCGCGCCGAAGACCGTGTCGGCCCTCGTCGTGAAGACGGGCGCGTCGACGTCAAGCTCGTCGATCCGACACAGCAGCTCCGCACCCTCCGAGCGACCGATCCAATTGCGCTGGATCGTCTTCGTCCGCTCGGGCCAGTCGATCAGGGCGTGGTCGCGCAGCAGCGCGTCCGCGTACGAGGTGATGCGGAAGAACCACTGCTCCATCTTCCGGGCCTCGACCTCTGCACCGCAGCGCTCGCAGTGGCCGTCGATCACCTGCTCGTTCGCGAGAACCGTCTGGTCGTTCGGGCACCAGTTGACCGGCGCCTCTTTCCGGTACGCCAGGTCGCGCTCGAAAAAGCGCAGGAACAGCCACTGCGTCCAGTGGTAGTAGGCGGGGTCGTGTGCGGCTATCACCCGGTCCCAGTCGATCGCCCATCCCAGGCGGCGCATCTGGCGCTCGATCGTCTCGATGTTGCGCTCGGTGATCTCGCGCGGGTGCCCGCCCTCGCGAATGGCTGCATTCTCGGCCGGCAACCCGAAGGAGTCCCAGCCCATGGGGCGCAGTACGTGCTTGCCCTGCCGCCGGTGAACGTGCGTCAGGACGTCGCCCAGCGTGTAGTTGAGGACGTGCCCCATGTGCAGGTTCCCCGAGGGGTAGGGCAGCATCTCGAGCATGTAGAACTTCCCCTTCGGCTGCTCGCCGGGCGCGGGATTCTCGACGTAGAAGGCCCGGGCGTCCTCCCAGACTCGTTGCCACTTCGCCTCGATCGCTTGCGGGTCGTACGTCTCCAACGCTGCCTCCAGAAACGAAAAAGCCTCTCGAACGAGAGGCTGCGGGAACCGACGCGGCCGCAGCCGCGGTGTCCCCTGCTCTACTCGAGAAGCTGCTTCATCCGCTCGAACTTTACCATCGGCCCGGTCGAAATCCAGGAGGTGCCATGGGTTACACGAAGCTCAATCTGAAGGACGACGTCGAAGACCAGGCGCCGAACTTCGGGCTCGAGGAGAACCTCGAGGCGCGAATGGCGCGCGTGCCGCTCGAGCTCCAGAACTCGGGCCTCAGCTACCAGCGCCTCGGGCCGAACTACCGCCTGCCGTTCGGGCACACGCACAAGACGCAGGAGGAGGTCTACGTCGTGATCGGCGGCAGCGCCCGCGCCAAGGTCGGCGACGAGGTCGTGAGCCTGGAGGTGCTCGACGCGCTGCGCGTCGACAAGGAGACGCCGCGGAGCTTCGAGGCCGGCCCCGAGGGCGTCGAGCTGATCGCCGTAGGCGCTCCGAACACAGGCCCCGGCGACGCGGAGGTGGTGGAGAGCTGGTGGAGCGACTGAGCGAGCCGCGCTGGGTCGACGAGCAGGAGTGGAGCTTCGGCTGGATCGCACCGAGGCGCCCGCAGCTGCAGCTGGCCTCGCACGCGCTCCTCGCTAAAGGCGGCGTGTGGGTCGTCGATCCGATCGACGGCGAGGGCGTCGACGAGCGGATCCGCGCGTTCGGCGAGCCGGCCGGTGTGATCCAGCTGCTCGACCGCCACACGCGCGACTGCGCGGCCTTCGCCCGCAGGCTCGGCGTGCCGCACCACGTCGTGCCCTTCGTGGACGTCGGCCCGTTCGAGCCGATCCCGCTCGTGCAGCGAAGCCAGTGGCAGGAGGCGGCGTTGTGGTGGCCCGAGCGGCGCGTGCTCGTCTGCGCGGACGCGCTCGGGACGGTCCCGCACTACTTCGCGCTCGGCGGCGAGCCGCTCGGCGTCCACCCGCTGCTGCGGCTGACCCCGCCGCGGCGGCTCGCGGAGGTCGAGCCGGAGCACGTCCTCTGCGGCCACGGCGAGGGCGTGCACGAACACGCGGCGGAGGCGGTGCGCGAGGCTCTTGCGAACGCACGGCGCCGCCTGCCCCGCCTGCTCGTCGAGGCCCCGGCTGCGACCCTTCGCCGCTGACTACGATCGCGCGCGTGCTCTCGCTTTTCCCGGAGACCGCGGCCGTCGAGGACGGCCAGCTCGCGATCGGCGGCGTCCGCGCCTCCGCCCTGGCCGAGGAGTTCGGCACGCCGCTCGTCGTCTACTGCAAGCGCACGATCGAGGACGCGGCGCGCGCGTACCGCGAAGCGGCGCCGCACGCGCTGCCGCTCTACAGCCTGAAGGCGCTGCCGAACGTCGCGATCCTGCGCCTGCTCGCGGGGGAGGGGTTCGGCGCCGACGTGTCGACCCTCGGCGAGCTCGCCTTCGCGCTCGAGGCCGGCATTCCGGGCGACCAGATCGTCGTGCACGGGAACAACAAGAGCGACGAGGAGCTGCGCGCGGCAGCCGAGGCGAAGGCGCGCTTCGTCGTTCTCGACGCGCACGACGAAGTCGAGCGCGCGGCGGCCGCAGGCCTGCGCGACGTGCTCGTGCGCGTCACGCCCGGGATCGCCGCCGACACGCACGAGAAGATCCGCACCGCCCACGAGGGCTCGAAGTTCGGCCTCCCGCCCGACCAGGCGCTGCGGGCGGTGGCGACGGCGCGCAAGGCCGGCCTCGAGCCGGCCGGCATTCATCTCCACATCGGCTCCCAACTCCTGCACATGGAGGCGGGCCTGGAGACCGTCGACTGGCTCGGCTCCTTCCTCGAGCGCGCGAGAGACGAGATCGGCTGGGAGCCAGCCGTGGTCGACCTCGGCGGTGGCCTCGGGATCCGTTACGTCGAGGCGGACGACCCGCCGCGGATCGCCGACTTCGTCTCCGCGCTGCTCGCGCGTCTCGCGCGGGCCTGGCAGGGCAAGCCGCCGCACCTGATCCTCGAGCCCGGCCGCTCCCTCGTCGGGCGAGCCGGCGTCTCCCTCTACCGCGTGGGCGTGATCAAGCACGCCCGCGCCGACCTGACCTACGTCGCGGTCGACGGCGGCATGTCCGACAACCCGCGCCCGCAGCTCTACGGCGCGCGCTACAGCGCCCTGCTCGCGAACCGCGCCGACGAGGAGCCGGCGCACACCTACGACGTCTGCGGCAAGCACTGCGAGTCCGGCGACGTGCTGATCGAGGGCGCGCGGCTCCCCGAGCCGCGCCGCGACGACCTGCTCGCGGTGCCGGCGACCGGCGCCTACACGCTCTCGATGGGCTCGAACTACAACTCGGTGCCACGCCCGGCGGCGGTGCTGGTCGCCGACGGCGAGGCGCAGGTGATCCGCCGGCGCGAGACCGTCGCCGACCTCATGCGCTACGAGGGAGCTACGCTCAGCCGATCGTGAGGACCTTCCAGCGCCTCCCGGGAGTCGTCCTCGTCAGCCTCGCCGCCGTGATGTGGGGCCTCGACGGCCTGATCCGCAAGCCGCTGTCCGACTCGACCTCCGCCTACACGATCGTCTTCGGCGAGCACGTGGTGCTCGTCGCGCTGACGCTGCCGCTCGCCGTGGCCGCGTTCACCGCGCTCTGGCGCGCCGGCTGGAAGCACGTGGGAGCCGGTATCGCGGTCGGCGCCGGCGCCTCGGCGATCGCGACGATCCTGTTCACGAAGGCGCTCTTCCACGGCGACTTCATCACCGTCGTCGTGCTGCAGAAGGTGCAGCCGCTGATCGCCGTGCTGGGGGCCTGGCTCGTGCTCGGCGAGCAACCGCGGCGCGGGTTCGCCTGGGTGTTCATCCCCGCGCTCGCCGGGGTCTGGCTGATCGCGCTGCCGCACCCGCTCGACCCGCACGCCCAGGGCTGGGAGCCGATCGTCGAGACCCTCGCAGCCGCCGCGCTATGGGGAATGGGCACCGTCTTCGGCCGCTACCTCGGCCGCAAGCTCGCCTTCGAGCACGTCTCGACCGTCCGCTTCGGCTTCGGCCTGATCGCGAGCGCGATCGCGCTGCCGCTCGTCGGCGCCGCCGCGTTCTCGAACCTGCACGACAGCTTCTGGATCGCCGTGCTCGCGCTCGTGACCGGCTTCCTCGCGCTGAACCTCTACTACTACGGCCTCCGCCGAACGCCGGCCCTGCTCGCCGCGCTCGGCGAGCTCGCCTTCCCGGTCACGGCAGCGCTCGTCGGGATCTACGTCTTCGACGACCAGCTGCGCTGGACGCAGTGGCTCGGCGTCGCGATCACTGTCGGCGTGATCAGCCTGCTGCCGGTCCGGCGCCGCCAGCTCGTGCGCGTCCCGCCACGCCCTGAGCCCGGACTGGCGACGCCGGTGTGGCGTAACCCCTCGCGGCAGGGCGCCCTCGCGCGGAACAACGCCGGCGCCGACTGTGGCCGTCCAACGTCACCGTCGCGGCTAGGTGCGCCCTACCGAACGCGGAACAAGCGCCGAAGGCGCCGACTCGGCGGCGCCGACCAAGAGGCCATGCCGGCTTGCCGGTGTGGCCGTCCAACGCACCGTCGCGGCTAGGTGCGTCCTACCGAACGCGGAACAGGCCGCCGAACGACACCCAGTGCCCGTTGTGGTAGCGCTGAAGCTTGGCCTGGTCGAGCGGGAAATGGTCCGTCTTGTTCGTGCGCACACTCATGCCCGGGAGCAGGAACGGGTCGTTCTTGACGTTCAGGCTCGTCGCGGCCCGCATGATCGAATTGCGCGTCGGGTTCTTTCCGGCCTTCTTCAGCGCGGCGACGAAGGTGTGCGCCACCGACATGCCGTAGACCGCGTAGACGTCGTTCGGGTTCCCGCCCTTGTACTTCTTCATGATCGAGCGGTAGAGCCTCGACCCCGGGTCCGTCTTCCACTTGGGGTCGGTCGGGTCCTTGAGGAACACGATCGAGATCGAGCCCTCGGTCTGCTTCTTGCTCGTCCCGGCCGTGGCGAGGCCCATGATGTTGGCCGCGCTCGAGACGGCGTTGACGTAGACCCGCGGCTTCCAGCCGAGCTTCCGCGCGTAGACGTACATCTGGATCGCGAACTTCGGCGTCGCGAAGAGCATCACGGTGTTCACCTTGGCGGCCTTCAGACGCGCGACCTGCGACTGCACCTGGTCGTCGGTCACGTCGTAGCTCTGCCTCGACTTGATCAGCTTTGCCTTCTTGCCGAGCCCGTTGCGCAGGCCGGCGACCAGGTCCTTGCCGTAGTCGTCGTTCTGGTAGAGGACGCCGATCCGCGCCTTCGGGTTCGTCTTGGCGACGTAGCGGCCGTAGATCGTCCCCTCGGCACGGTAGTTCGGCTGGTACCCGATCGTCCAGGGATACTGCTTGTGGTCCTTGCCGAAGGTGGTCGCGCCGCTGGCGACGAAGAGCTGCGGAATCTTGAGCGCGTTCAGGTAGGCGCGCGTCGCGAGGTTCTGCTCGGTGCCGAGACTGTTGAAGATCGCGAAGACCCTGTCCTGCTGCACGAGCTCGCGCGTCTTGTCGGCGGTCTTCGACGGGTCGTAGCCGTCGTCCTTGTAGATGTACTTGATCTTGCGCTTGTTCACGCCGCCGTGGGCGTTGACCCAGCGGAAGTACGCCGCCGCGCCCTTGGCCACCGACTGGTACGCGGAGGCGTTGCCGCTCAGCGGCGTCGTGCCGCCAATGAGCACCTGCGACGAGGTCACGCCGGTCTCCGACGCGGCGCCGGTCGCGGCGGTCGCAAGCGCGAGCGCGCCCAGGGCGCCCGCCAACAGGTAAGTCACTCTCGCCATCCGACCCTCTAGGGACGAAGGTATAGCCGTGTTGTTAGCGGTCTGGCAACTCGCCTCAGCAGACCGCCCGCTCCCGTCGGCAGCAGGATCATCACGACGATGATCGCGGCGCCGTAGACGAAGTCGGGGATGCCCGGCTTGGTCGAGACGTGCGTCGAGAGGTCGGGCAGGTACACGACGAAGAACGCGCCGACGACCATCCCGGGCAGCGAGCCGAGGCCGCCGACGACGACGCCGACGAGGAGCAGGATCGAGAGCAGGAACGTGAACGAGAGCGGGTTGACGATCTCGTTCTGGATCGCGAGCAGCGAGCCCGCGACACCGGCGTAGACGCCGCTCAGGGCGAAGGCAAGTGTTTTCGCCCACGCGAGGTTGATCCCCGCCGAGGCCGCGGCCACCTCGCTGTCGCGGACGGCGCGGAAGGTGCGGCCGAGGCGTCCGCGCATGAGCAGCCAGGCGACGGCGACGCTCACCAGCCCGATCCCCCACGCGAGGTAGTAGAGGAAGTGGTTCTGCGTCATCGTGTGGCCGAAGATCGTGACCGTGCCGCTGAGACCCGTTACCTGCAGCGGCGCGTCCTCGAGCAGGCGCAGGCCCTGACCGCCTCCGGTCACGCCCGAGAACTTCTTCAGCAGCGAGGGCATCGCCACCGCGAAGGCGAAGGTCGCGAGCGCGAGGTAGAGGCCGGAAAGCCGCAGCGCCGGCAGGCCGATCAGGAAGCCGACGACGCCCGCGGCCAGGCCCGCGAGCGGGATCGTCCACACGTCGCGCCAGTGCTCGTGGATGACGATCCACGCGGTCGTGTAGCCGCCGATCGCCATCAGCGCGCCGTGGCCGAGGGAGATCTGGCCCGTGTACCCGGTCAGCAGGTTGAGCCCGACGATCGCGATGAAGAAGATCCCGGCCTCGGCCAGGTCCCGCGAGTGGAAGTCGCTGACGAGAAGCGGCGCGAAGGCATACGCGACCAGGATCGCGGCGACCATGGCGACCCAGAGGGCGATCCCGAGTGCACGACGTCCCATCAGACCCTCCGCTCCACGGGACGGCCGAAGAGACCGGCGGGCCGGATCAGCAGCACGCCGAGAATCACGGCCAGCGCGACCGGGAGCCGCAGCTCGCTGCCGATCCAGTCGACGTAGGTGCCGAGCAGGTTGACGAGGACGCCGAGCAACAGCGACCCGACGACCGCCCCGAGCGGGCTGTCGATCCCGCCGAGCACGGCACCTGCGAACGCGTAGACCAGCACCGGCTGCATCAGGTTCTGGTCGAAGCTCGCGAGCGCCGGCGCGGTCAGCATCCCCGAGACGGCGCCCATCGCTGCAGCGAGGCCCCAGCCGAGCGCGAGCATCCAGCTCACGCGGACACCGACCAGCCGGCTCGCCTCCGGGTTCGACGCGGCGGCGCGGGCGGCGAGCCCGAGCCTCGTGAAACGGAAGAAGACCCAGAGCAGCGCGACTGCGCCCAGGGAGACCGCGATCGTGCCCAGGTCCTGGATCGAGAACGCCACCCCGGCGACGTCGATCGGCCGCGTCGAGAACGCGTTCGGGAGGCTGCGCGTCTCGGGCGTCCAGATCCACCGCGCCGCGCCGTTGACAACGAAGAAGAGGCCGAGCGTGACGATCACGACCGTCAGCACCGGCGCCCGCTCGACCGGCCGGATCACGGCGCGCTCGACCCCGACGCCCCCGGCGAACGAGATCGCGACGGTGAGGAAGAACGCGCCCCAGTAGGAGAAGCCGTGGTGGATGAGCGACCAGGCGATGAACGTCGAGAACATCGCCATCTCGCCCTGCGCGAAGTTGATGACGCCGGTCGAGCGGTAGATCACGACGAGCGCGACCGCGAGCGTCGCCCACACGCCGCCCGCCGCGAGGCCGATCACGATCTGCTGGGCGAGCTGCGTCCAGTCGACGGCCAGCAGCATTTGTTCAGTACCCCAGGTAGGAACGTCTGACGGCTTCGTCGCGCTGGAGGTCCGCGCTGGTGCCCTCGACGGCGACCTTGCCGACCTCGAGCACGTACGCGCGGGAGGACGCGTCGAGCGCCACCGCGGCGTTCTGCTCGACCACGAGCACGGCCAGGCCCTCGCGCTCGTTGAGCTCGCGCACGATCCGGAAGATCTCGGCGACGACCATCGGCGCCAGCCCGAGCGACGGCTCGTCGAGGAGGAGCAGCCGCGGCCGCAGCATCAGCGCGCGCGCGAGCGCCAGCATCTGCTGCTCCCCGCCGCTGAGGGTGCCGGCCCGCTGCGAGCCGCGTTCCGCGAGCCGCGGAAAGTACGAGAGCACGCGCCGCTCGTCGTCGGCGACGGCCTTGCGGTCGCGGCGCGAGTACGCACCGAGGCGAAGGTTCTCGCGGACGCTCAGCTCGGTCAGGGTCCCGCGGCCCTCGGGCACGTGGGCGACCCCGGCCCGGGCGACGGCCTCGGGCGAGCTGCGGGCGATGCTCTTGCCGCCGAGCGCGATTCTGCCGCTGCGGCGCACCGTCCCGGACACGGCTCGGAGCGTCGTCGTCTTGCCGGCGCCGTTCGCCCCGAGCACGGCTACGGCCTCGCCCTGGTCCACGCGCAGCGAGATCCCATGCAGCGCCGTGACCGGTCCGTAGCGGGCGGTGACGTCCTCCAGCTCGAGCAGCGCCTCAGCCAACAGGCGTCCCCAGGTAGGCCTCGATCACCTTCGAGTCGCTCTGCACCTCGCGCGGCGACCCGCTCGCGATCACGCGGCCGAAGTCGAGCACATGGACGCGTTCGGCGACGCCCATCACGAGGCCCATGTGGTGCTCGACGAGCAGAAGCGTCAGCTCGAAGTCGCGGCGGAGGTTGAGGATCAGCGTGCCGAGCTCCTCGACCTCCTCGTGATTCAGCCCGCCCGCCGGCTCGTCGAGCAGCAGCAGGCGGGGCCCGGCCGCGAGGGCGCGCGCGAGCTCGACCCGCTTGCGGGTGCCGTAGGAGAGCTCTGCGGCTGGGCGGTGGGCGAGCGGCGAGAGGCCGACGTAGTCGATCAGCTCGCGAGCGCTGCGCCCGCGACGCGCGTGCCGGCCGACGAGCACGTGCTCGAGCACGGTCATCGACGGGAAGAGCTCGACGTTCTGAAATGTGCGCGCGATCCCGCGCCGGACGACCCGGTACGGCGGCGTGCGCAGCAGGCTCTCGCCGTCGAACGCGATCTCGCCCTCGTCCGGCTTGTACAGACGCGTGATCAGGTTGAAGAGCGTGGTCTTCCCGGCCCCGTTCGGCCCGATCAGGCCGGCGATCTCGCCCTCGGCCACGTCCAGCGAGACGTCGTCGACCGCCACGACGCCGCCGAACCTCTTCGTCACGTGCTCGACCGTGAGCAGCGCCACGGCGCAGGACTCTACGCAGCCCACGCCTCCGGATCCAAGTAACAGACTGTTACTTGCCGTTAGGCGGGTTGCAGCTCGGACGCGTCCGTCACCGGCCGTTGGCAGGCAAACCGCTCGCAGACGTAGACGGCCGGGCGGCCGTCGACGTAGTCCTTGCCGTCGAGCAGCGGAACCCCCTGGGCGGGGCCGAAGGCGACGACGGCGTTCGGGTCGAACGGCTCGAGCGCTGCGCGCGCAACCGCGCTGTCGGGCGAGCCGACGACCGCGATCTCCTTCGGAATGGACAGGTGGAGGTCGAGCGCGTTGAGCGCCCAGGCGAACTCGGTCGGGCCGCGCGCCATGCTCTCACCGAGGAGCCGCAGCACGCCGACGGCGCCGCGCTCGAGCTCGCCGTCACCGTAGATCCGCGCAAGCCGCAGTAGCACGTACGCCAGCATCGAGTTCCCCGACGGGACCGGGTGGTCGAAGAGGTCCTTCCTGCGCGCGACCAGCTGCTCGGCATCGCTCGGCGCGAGGAAGAAGCCCCCGCTCGCCTCGTCCGCGAAGAGCTCGACCGCGAGCAGCGCGAGACGGAGCGCCTCCTCGAGCCAGCGCAGCTCGCCGGTCGCGACGTGCAGCTCGTAGAGGCCGTGCGCGACGTTCGCGTAGTCGTCGAGGAAGCCTGTCCCACTCGCACGGCCGTCACGCAGGCTGCGGTAGAGGCGCCCGCGGTCGTCCGAGAGCGGGCCGAGCAGGAACTCGGCGAGCGCCCGCGCCTCGTCCACCTGCTCGGCGCGGCCGAGCCGCCGCCCTGCCTCGGCGAGTGCCGCCAGGGCGAGCCCGTTCCACGACGCGATCGCCTTGTCGTCGAGCCCCGGCTGGGGCCGTCGCGAGCGGAGCTCGAGCAGCCGCGCGCGCGTCTCCGCATCCAGCGAGCCGCGGAGCACGAACCGTCCGTCCTCGAACGGTTCGAACGACTCCTCCGGCGCGCCCTCGCCCGGCGCCCACGTGTACGTCAGCCCCTCGACGCCGTCGGTGTCCGCGTCCTGCGAGGAGGCGAAGCCGCCGTCCGGCAGCCTCAGGTCGCGAAGCAGGTACTCGACCGTCTCCTCCACCACCTCCCGGTACCGCTCGCGGCCGGTGAGGAGCCAGCCGTGCAGGTATGCGGGAATGAGGAGCGCGTTGTCGTAGAGCATCTTCTCGAAGTGCGGCACGAGCCAGCGCTCGTCCACGGAGTAGCGGTGGAAGCCGCCGCCGACGAGGTCGTACATCCCGCCGAGCGCCATCGCGTCGAGGGTCTTCGTCGCGACCTCCGTCTCCCCACGCCGCAGCAGCAACTCCAGCGCCGAGGCCGGCGGGAACTTCGGCGCGCGGCCGAAGCCACCCCACTCCGGGTCGCGCAGCTCCTCGAGCCGCCGCACCGCCTGGAAGAGCAGCGACTCCGTCAGCGGCTCGGACGACGGCGCACCTCCGGCGGCCTGTTCGAGCGCGTCGACGAGCACCTCCGTCCGCCGGGTCACGTCCTCGCGCCGCTCACGGTAGAGCTCCGACACGGCCGTGAGCACGTGCTGGAACGCCGGCATCCCGTGCCGCGGCTCCGGTGGGAAGTAGGTGCCGCCGAGGAACGGCTCGCCGGTAGGCGTGAGGAACACCGTCAGCGGCCACCCACCGTGCCCGGTCATCGCGACGACCGCCTCCATGTAGATCCCGTCTACGTCGGGACGCTCCTCGCGGTCGACCTTGACGTTGACGAAGCGCTCATTCATCAGCGCGGCCGTGACCGGGTCCTCGAACGACTCGTGCGCCATCACGTGGCACCAGTGGCAGGCCGCATACCCGACGGAGAGCAGGATCGGCTTGTCGTCCTCCCGCGCCTTCGCAAGCGCCTCCTCACCCCAGGGGTACCACTCGACCGGATTCTCTGCATGCTGCAGCAGGTACGGACTGGTCTCGTTGGCTAGCCGGTTCACGCTTTGTACGGTAGTGCCGTGACCCTCCCCGGCGGCACCGTCACCTTTCTGTTCACCGACATCGAAGGATCTACACGCTTGCTCCAGGAGCTCGGCGACGACTACGGGCAGGTCGTAGGCGACCACCGGCGCCTGCTACGTGACGTCTTCCAGGCCGCCGGTGGCAGCGAGGTCGACACCCAGGGCGACGCGTTCTTCTACTCGTTCCCGCGCGCGCGAGACGCCGTGCGCGCCGCTGTGGACGGCCAGCGCGCGCTCGCAGAGCACGACTGGCCGGGCAACGCCGAGGTGCTCGTGCGGATGGGCCTGCATACCGGCGAGCCGACCGTCGGCGACGAGGGCTACGTCGGCCTCGACGTCGTTCGCGCCGCGCGCATCTGCTCGGCCGGCCACGGCGGCCAGATCCTGCTCTCCGAGACGACGCGCGCACTCCTCGGGAACGACCTGCCCGAACGCGTGAGCGTCCGTGACCTCGGCCAGGCGCATCTGAAGGACATCCAGCACGAGCACGTCTACGAGCTTGCACTGGACGAGTCGGCGCGGTCGTTCCCGCCGCTGAAGGCGGGGCCCGAGCCCGAGGACTCGGTCGAGAAGCGCTTCGAGGACCGGATCAACCGCTACGTCGAGGATCAGCTCGAGATGGCGCTCAGCGGCCCACCGTCGAAGCAGGTCAAGCACGCGGCCGGCGGCCTCTTCACGCTGGTGCTGGTCGTCGCCGCGATCGTCGCGATCGTGCTCCTCATCAAGCTGGCGTTCTGAGGCGCGTAGGCTCTTCAGGTGGTCTCTCTCGAGACAGCGCGGCTGCTGCTGCGCGCGCCGGTAGCGGACGACGCGGCGGACCTTGCGCCGATGTACGCCGACCCGGAGGTCATGCGCTACGTTGGCGACGGCCGCCCGCTTACCCGCGCCGAGACCGAGCGGTCGGTGAAGCGAATGATCGAGCGCTGGGAGGCGGACGGGTTCGGCCTCTTCACGACTGTGCGCAAGGAGGATCGCGCCGTGATCGGCCGCGTCGGCCTGCTGGTCTGGAACGCCGAGACGTGGGAGCCGACCACACGCGCCGAGTCGCAGAACGGCCGCACCGAGGTCGAGGTCGGCTACACGCTCGGCCGCGACTACTGGGGCCAGGGCTACGCGACCGAGGCCGCGGGCGCGGTGCGCGACCACGCGCTGCGCGAGCTCGGCGCCGACCGGCTGATCGCGCTGATCATCCACGGGAACACGGCCTCGGAGAACGTCGCGCGGAAGCTCGGGCTCGCGTACGAGCGCGACGTGATGCTGGGCCGGCGCGAGGCGCAGCTGTTCGCGCTGGACACATGAACGCTACGCGTCCAGTTTCGCCGAAGGACCCGCAGCGAGGGCAGGCGGTGAGCGCCGCTCGCGCAACGGAGTGCTGCGCGTGAGCGAGGAGGTCCGCGACCTGCTGCGCCGAACCGCGGAGATTGCCGCCGACTACGTCGAGAGCCTCGACGAGCGGCCAGTCTTCCCGCCCGTGACGCCGGAAGCGCTGCGCCAGGCCCTCGGCGGGCCGCTGCCCGAGGACCCCGTCGACGCCGATCAGGTGCTTACCGATCTGGTCGAGCGCGCCGAGCCGGGCGTGGTCGCGGAGGGCAGCGGCCGTTACTTCGGCTTCGTGATCGGCGGTGCGCTGCCCGCGGCGCTCGCGGCCGACTGGCTGACCTCGGCTTGGGACCAGAACGCCGGGATCTACCCGATCGGACCGTCGGCCTCGGTGGTCGAGCAGGTGGCGCGGGACTGGCTGCTCGAGCTGCTCGGCCTTCCGGGCGAGGCCTCGGTCGGCTTCGTCACCGGCACGCAGCTCGCCCACGTGACCGCGCTCGCCGCCGCGCGCTGGCACGTCCTCGACGACGTGGGCTGGGACGTCGGCCGGGAGGGGCTGACCGGTGCGCCGCCGATTCGCGTGTTCGTGGGCGAGCAGCGCCATGTCACCGTCGACCGGGCGTTGCGCCTGCTCGGGCTCGGCGCTCCGGCCACCGTCCCCGCCGACGACCAGGGACGAATGGACGCGGACGCGCTCGCCGAGGCGCTCGCGAGTGCCGCAGGGCCGACGATCGTCTGCGCCCAGGCCGGCGACGTGAACACGGGCGCTTTCGACCCCCTGCCCGCGATCGCCGAGGCGTCCGAGAACGCGCGCGCCTGGCTGCACGTCGACGGTGCGTTCGGCATCTGGGCCGCGGTCTCCCCGCGCTTCCGCCACCTCGTCGCGGGGATCGAGCGCGCCGACTCGTGGACGACCGACGCGCACAAGTGGCTGCAGGTGCCGTACGACTCGGGGCTCGTTTTCTGCGCGCACCCGGAGTCGCACCGCAACGCAATGACGGTCACGGCTTCGTACCTGATCCAGGACGAGGGCACGCGGCGGGTGCGCGATGCCGTGGACTGGGTTCCGGAGTTCTCCCGGCGCGCTCGCGGATTCGCCGTCTACGCGGCGCTGCGCTCGCTCGGCCGCAGCGGGGCCCGCGACCTCGTCGAGCGCTGCTGCGACGCGGCCGCCAGGTTCGCCGAGCGGATCGTCGAGCTCGACGGCGTGGAGCTGCTGAACGAGGTCGTGCTGAACCAGGTGCTCTTCCGCTTCGAGACGGACGAGCGCACCGACGAGGTGCTGCGGCAGGTGCAGGAGAGCGGCCGGGTCTGGCTCGGCGGCACGACCTGGCAAGGGCGCAGGGCGATTCGCGTCTCGGTGTCCAACTGGCAGACCGGCGACGAGGAGATCGACCTCGCCGTGGACACGTTCGCGGACTACGCCGGAAACGTCCCGGCCCGGTAGACCTGGCCCTCCAGCCGGCGGCCGAAGATGCCTTCGAGCCAGACCGCCGTCTCGATCAGTGCGTCGAGGTCGACCCCGCTCTCGACCCCTTCGTGCTCGAGCAGGTAGACGAGGTCCTCGGTGGCGACGTTGCCGCTCGCACGCGGCGCGTACGGGCAGCCGCCGAGGCCTCCCACGGACGCGTCGAGCACGCTAGCCCCCGCCTCCAGCGCGGCGAGGGCGTTCGCGTAGCCGGTGTTGCGCGTGTTGTGGCCGTGGAAGCCGGCGGCAGCGGTGCGGGAGACGAGCGCCTTGACCTCCCGCGGCGCCCCGACGCCGATCGTGTCCGCGAGAACGACCTCTGCTGCGTCGAACCGCGCGGCGAGGTCGGCGACCGCGCCCGGGTCGACGCGGCCCTCGAAGGGGCAGCCGAAGGCGACGCTGATCGTGACCGTTGCGGGCCGCTGCGCCTCGGCGAGAATCCGCTCGACCCGCGCGACCGCCTCGTCGAGCGACGCGTTGCCGTTGCGCCGGTTGAACTCCTCCGTCGCGCCGAACGTCACGTTCACCCGGTCGAGCCCCGTTTGCGCGAACCGCTCGTACCCGTGCTCGTTGAGCACGAGGCCCGAGTACTCGGTGCCGGCGCGGCGCTCGATGCCGGCGACGACCTCCTCGGCCCGCGACATCTGCGGCACGCGGTCGTCCCGCACGAAGCTGACCGCCTCGACCCGCGGCAGACCCGCGGCGGCGAGCCGGTTGACGAGCTCCGCCCGCGTCGCCGGCTCCAGCACCTCGGCCTCGTTCTGGAGGCCGTCGCGCGGGCCGACGTCGCAGAGCGTTAGCGCCAATGCCTCTCCCGGTGATGGCGTTCGAGCACTCGGTCGCTAGCACCAAGCCAGAGGCCGCACTCGTCCGCAGCACAGGCTGGACGCCTGCGCAAGGGCGAGGGTGGTCTCTGGCGCCGCGTGATAGCGGGCGAGGGCCGGACCTCCATCGCCGGGTGAGGCATTAGTCGAGCCCGTACGAGTCGACGTGGTCGGGGTGGATCCGGACCGTGAGCCGCTGCTCCTCCGGCTTGCGCCAGGGGTAGGAGTCGGCGTCGAGGTACTTCTTGGCGAGCTTGTCGATCTGCGCGTCGGCGCCCTCGGTCGTCAGCTCGGCGCGGCCGCTGATCGCGAGCCAGCGGTACTGATCCTGCGGGTCGACGACGATCAGCGAGAGGCGCGGGTCGCGCTCGAGGTGCCGCGGCTTCGCGCGCCCCGCGGCGGTGTTGAAGCTCGGGCCGTTCTCGTCGATGTCAACCCAGACCACCGTTGTCTGCGGCGAGCCGTCGGCTCGGAGCGTCGTCGCCGCGCCCGCGAACGGCTGCTCGAGGAACGCTCGCTGGCTCTGCGTGAGGGTCTTGGTTTCGGTCGCCATCGTCCTCCTTTTCTCGCGTAGGCTAGTGACTCGATGGGAGTCGCCGTCCTCGTCGGCACACGTAAGGGGCTGTTCGTTCTCACGAGCGACGAAACCCGCCGCGAGTGGAGCCTCGAAGGCCCCCACCTCACCGGCTTCGAGGTCTTCCACGCCATGCGCGACCCGCGCACCGGGACCGTGCACGCCGCCACGAACAACTGGGTCTACGGCGCGACCGCCCATCGCTCCAGCGACCAGGGCGAGACCTGGGAGCGCGCGGAGGGGATCGGCCTGCCCGAGGAGAGCGGCCTCACGTGGGAGAAGTCGTGGCACGTCGAGCCCGGGCTTGCCGACGAGCCGGAGACGCTCTTCCTCGGCGGCACGCCGGGCGCGCTCTTCCGCAGCGGCGACGGCGGCGAGACGTGGCAGCCGGTGCAGAGTGTGATCGAGCACCCGACCCGCGAGCAGTGGAACCCCGGGGCGGGTGGGCTCTGCTGCCACTCGATCCAGGTCGACCCGTCCGACCCGAATCGCATGTACATCGCGATCTCCGCTGCCGGCGCCTTCCGTAGTGACGACGGCGGCGAGACGTGGGAGCCCAAGAACTCGGGGGTGGCGGCGGACTTCTTCCCCGACAACCCGTTTCCCGACGTCGGGCAGTGCGTGCACAAGCTGCTCGTGCACCCGGCGCAACCGGACCGCCTCTGGCAGCAGAACCACTGCGGCGTCTACCGCTCCGACGACCGCGGCGACAACTGGGAGCGGCTCGAGGGCAACGGCCTACCGTCGGGCTTCGGCTTCCCGATCGCGCTCGACCACGCCGACCCGGACGCCGCCTACGTCGTCCCCGAGGAGGGCGCCGAGAACCGCGTCACCCCGGAGGGTCGCCTCGGCATCTACCGCACGCGCGACGGCGGCGAGTCCTGGGAGCTGCTGACGGACGGGTTGCCGCAGCAGGCGTGGGCGTCGGTGATGCGCGAGGGGATGTCGTTCGACCGCCTCGACCCGGCGGGGATCTACCTCGGCACGCAAGGTGGCTCGGTCTTCGCCTCGCCCGACCGCGGCGACTCGTGGGTAGAGGCCGTGCGCCATCTGCCCACGATCCTGTCGGTCGAAGCCTGCGAGTGGTCGCTGTAGCGGCCACAGTGGAGGGGTCCTGGGGAACCGGGAGGTTCCCCACCACTCAGTCCTCGATCCTTCGATCGAGGCGAGCTTGGAAGAAGAAGGGGGCTCATGGGGGAAACATGGTTTCACCCGCGGGAGCGAGCCGGAGGCGAGCGACGTGGTAGTCGTGCTCGTGCCGTCGCTGCTGGCCCGCGAGGCCGGTGGCCGGGGGCGGTTCGAGCTCGAGGCCGCAACGGTACGCGAGGCGCTCCTGCAGCTCCCCGTGCGCGACCTGCTCTTCGACGAGCGCGAGACCCTCCGGCCGCTGGTGAACGTCTACGTCAACCGCGTGCAGGTCGACGGGGTCGACGGGACGGTCGAGGCGGACGACGAGATCCGCCTCGTCGCCGCCGTCGCGGGCGGCTAGCGTGCCCGCATGGAGGGCTGGGAATCGTGGCAGCGCCACACGAGTGACGGCGCGATCGAGGCCGAGCAGCGCGTAGCGCTCGGTGAGCCGGTCGTCGACTTCTCGACGGCCGGCGCGGAGCGGCTGGGCCGGGCGTACTGGCGCGAGGTCTGCCGGATGACGGGCTCGCTCGTAGGGGTACGTGAGCGGGACGGCACGCTCGAGTTGCTGCTGCTGCGCCGCGGACCGGTTCTCCTGCGCTTCGGCCGACCGACCCTCGAGGCGCATGACTCCCGAGCTGCTTGCAGCTACCCGATCTCGGGCGGTCTGCTCACTCGGCGCGCGGGCGGTGAGATCGCCTTCGAGCAGACGCCGGCGGCGTTGCGCTCGACGATCCACGGCTTCTTTCCGCGCATCGCGTTCTACGACCGCCTGCAGGGGCGTGCGCACGTGGCGGTCAGCCGGCGCTACTTCCGAAGGCTGATCGCGGAGGCGGACGCGTGAAAGTCGTGGTGTTCGGCGCCACGGGGACGATCGGTCGGCCGCTCGTCGACCGCCTCGCGCGCGAGCACGAGGTCGTCGCGGTCTCGCGGCGCGAGCACCAGGAGAGCGACGGCGTGACGTGGGCGGTCGCGGACGCGACGGAGCGCGACTCGGTCGCGCGTGTCCTTGAAGGCGCGGAGGTCGCGTACTACCTCGTCCACTCGCTCGGCGCGGCGGACTTCGAAGCCGAGGATCTCAAGGCGGCGGAGACGACGGCTCGAGCGGCCGAGCAAGCCGGGGTCGCGCAGCTCGTCTACCTCGGGGGCCTCGGCGACAACTCGCCCGACCTCTCACCGCACCTGCGCAGCCGCCGCGAGACGGCGCGGCGGCTCGCCTCGACCTCGGTTCCGCTGACGACCTTGCGCGCCGCAATCGTCGTCGCACGCGGGAGCGCCGCCTTCGAGACGATCGTCTCGCTCGTCGACCGCTTGCCGGCGATGGTCACGCCGCGCTGGGTCGCGACGCGCACGCAGCCGGTCGCACTCCGGGACGTCGTCGGCTACCTCGCCGGCGTCTGTGGGCTCGAGCAGGCCTTCGGCCAGGAGCTCGACGTCGGCGGGCCGGAGGTGATGACCTACCGCGAGATGATGGAGCGAATCGCCCGCCTGCGCGGCAAGCGTCCCTTCATCGTCGAGGTCCCGCTGCTGACGCCCTACCTCTCCTCGCTTTGGCTGCACGTCGTCACGCCGGTCAAGGCCGGGTCGCGCGGCCGTTGATCGAGGGCCTGCGCAACGAGACCGTCGTGCGCGACGACCGTGTCCGCGAGCTCGTCGCACCCGAGCCGACGCCGTTCGACGAGGCCGCGCGCGAGGCGCTCGAAGAGCGCTAGGCAAGAGCGCGGCCGCGCGTCTCGCGGCCGAACACCGCCGCGACCACACCGCCCACCGCCATCACGATCGCAACCACCGTCAGCGACCAGGTCGAGCTGCCCGTCGCGTCGTAGAGGTTGCCGAAGATGTACGGCCCGGCGATCGCGGCCGCTTTGCCCACGCCCTCCATCAGGCCGAACGCGCTGGAGCGCAGGCGCGTCGGGAACGTCTCCGACGTGTACGGGTAGACCGCACCCCAGGCGCCGAGGTTGAAGAAGCCGACGAAGAAGAGCGCGGTGACGTAGACACCTTGCGAGTCGGCCACTGCGAACGCGTAGGCCGAGACCCCGCCGAGCACGAGGAAGGCGGCCAGCGTTGGCTTCCGGCCGATCCGCTCCACGAGCCAGATCGCCGCGCCGTACCCGGGGAACTGCGACAGCGCGCTCAACGCGAGCAGCAGGTAGACGTTGATCGAGAAGCTCTTCTCCGCCTGGAGCACGAATGGCAGCCAGAGGAAGAGGCCGTAGTACGAGATGTTGAGCGCGATCCAGACGAGCGCCGTCGTGACGGTGCGCGAGCGCAGCCGCTGGGCCCAGAGGTCGCGCACGGACGAGTGCGTTTCCTCGGGAGCGGTGAGCTCTCCGGGCTCCACCGGCCGGTCGGTGATCTCGGTCAGCACCTCGGCGGCCTCGCGCGAGCGGCCCTGACGGGCGAGGAAGTATGGGCTCTCCGGAAGCGAGAGCCGCCCCACGAAGGCGAGCAGGGCCGGGAACGACGCAGCGAGGAAGAGCCACCGCCAGCTGTTGTCGCCGCCGATGTCGTGGCCGATGAAGATCCACGAGAGCCCGGTCGCGACCAGCAGCCCGACCGGCCACCAGAAGTCGAGAAAGACAAGCAGCCGGCCGCGGCGCTGCGGCGGTAGGTACTCGGTCAGCATCGACGGGTCGACGACCAGCATCCCGCCCAGCCCGAGCCCCGCGAGGAAGCGGAACGTCATCACCGACCACGGTCCCCAGGCGAGCGCGGTAATGGCGGTGAACGCCGCGTACCAGAGGATCGCGTACTGGAAGATCGCGCGGCGGCCGATCCGGTCGGCGAGCCGCCCGAGCACGAGGGAGCCGCAGAGCGAGCCGGCCAGCGCGGCACTGTTCACGAGCCCCTGCATACGGCCGTTCAGCCCCCACTGGGCGGCGAAGATCGGCGCGACGAACCCGACGAGCAGGATCTCCATCGCCACGAACGACCAGGCGGCGCCGGTGACCACGATCGCCTTCTTGTGGAAGCGCGAGAGACCGCCCTCGCGGAGGACCTGCTCGACGTCGCGGGCGGGGACTGCGATCTGTGCCGTGGTCATCTTGCGCTAGTTTTCGACTGTGGAGCGAAAACCTCGGCGAGAGTCTACCAGTGCGCGCTCACCGCACGTTGCGCTGGCAGTCGTGCTGCAGGTGCGGGGCGGGACGCTGCAGGTCCTCCTCTGGCAACGCGCGCGGGAGCCGTTCCTCGGCGCCTGGTCCCTCCCGGGCGGCTTCCTCGAGCAGGACGAGACGCTCGAGCAGTCGATCCGGCGCCACCTGGCGGTGAAGGTCGACGTGCGCGAGGTCGCGCACCTGGAGCAGCTCGCGACGCTCAGCGACCCCGGCCGCAACCCGCGCGAGCGGGAGCTTGCAACCGCCTACCTCGGCCTCGTCCCGACCGGGGTCGACCCGGCCGTCCCAGAGGACACGGCCTGGTACCCGGTGTCGCGGCTACCCGAGCTCGCCTTCGACCACCGCGCGGTCGTGCTGGCGGGGCGCGACCGGCTGCGGGCGAAGCTCTCGTACACGAACATCGCCTTCGCACTGGCGCCGCCGGCCGTGACGATCTCGGAGCTGCGCGACCTCTACGTCGCGGCCCTCGGGCACGTGGTCTCGGCGACGAACCTCCAGCGCGTGCTCCTGCGGCGCGGCGTGGTCGAGCCGACCGGGGAGCGGCGCGAGCCCGGCCGCGCAGGCGGGCGTCCGGCCGCCCTCTACCGCTTCCGCACGCCGCGGCTCGAGATCACGGACCAGTTCGCGGTGCTGAGACCGCCGGAGCGCTAGGACGCCGGCCGCAGCGCCCTGGCGAGCGCGGCCGCCTCGGCCGGGCTGAACGGCCCGGTGAGCCCGCCGACGACGTCGACTGCGACGCCGTCACGCTCCAAGGTCGTGCTCCCGCCGGCGGCGAAGACCTTCCCCGAGGGCAGGCTGCCTGCGAGCCACAGTGGCCGCTCGTCGCCGAACTCCTCCAGCCGGAAAGGGCCGTAGTCGAGGCGGATGACGGGCACCATGCCTGCGCCGCGGTTCTTCCCGTTCGCACTGCCCTCACGTCCCGACTGGATGAACCGCAGGTGGTGGCCCTTGTAGCTCCGTCCGAGCCACAGAGGCGTGCGGCCGAGCACGTTCGCCGCCTCGTCGAGGCTCACTTTGCGGAAGCCCGCCACCTTCAGGTCGGCGTTGCGCGGCGCTCCCCCGTCGGGCACGGCGAACGTGACCTGCTTGCCCGGGAGATCGGGCAGCAGCGTGACGGCGGTCATGCTGAAGATCCGCTGTCGGGCCAGGCCGTTGCGCAGGATTTGCCGCAGCACGAGCGGACGATGCGTGACCGGGTCGTAGCCGACCTGGTCGCCGCTCAGCGGATGGGTGCCATTCTCCGGGCTGACCAACCCCTCGACCCAGACGACCGGCCTGCCGCGGAACGTGCCCGTCCCGACGCGCCGTGCGTAAGTCGTTCTTCGGCGGCCAGCCGCGGCCCTTGAGTTGCAAGTCGAACGGCGCCGGCGGCATGCAGATGCGCCGGTTCGGCGTGAAGCAACCATCCTGGACGAGGTCGCCGATGACCACGCCGTCGTACCGGTAGACCGTCCGGTAGAGGCCCGTGCTCTTGTTCCACCAGACCTCGCGCGTCACGCGGGTCGGCTTCACGGATCCATCGGCGAGCGCGACGGTCTTGACGTACGCGTTCAGGTCCTCCAGCCGGGCGTGCAGCACGGGGCCGCGCGAGTGCACGGCGACGAAGCCCTTGGCACTGCGGTCCCGCTTCCACCGCGCACGAGCCCGACGATGACGAGCGCGACGCCGACTGCGAGAGCGACGCCGAGCGCGCCGCCGATGTACGCGAGGCGTCGCCGTCGCGTACGGCGCCGCGCTTCCTCGATCAGCGCCTCGAGCTCGTCCTGCGAGGGCTGTTGATGTGGCGGGGTTTCGACGACCGTCACGAGATGAAACTAGTTGTACTAGCACCATCGGGCGACGTCAAGAACCCCCGGCCGAGGGATGCCGCCGGATCTCGCTCGCCCTACCGTGGACGGAAGCGAAGGGGAGGAATCGTGGGTCGTCTCGGGAGTCTGGTGGTACTCGCGTCGCTGGCGCTGGCGTTCGTCGCCGTCGCGCTGACGGCGCTCAAGGCGTAACAGCAGCGGCTAGTCGCCGACAGTCACGCGCACGGCCTGCACGGCGTTGTTCGCGTACCCGCCGAGGTTCCACGGGGGCTCGTGCGGCTGCTCGTTCCCGGCCTCGTCGCGCGCGCGGCAGCAGAGGATGTGCTCGCCCGGCTCCGCGTTCCAGCGGTACGACCAACCGCGCCACGCCCACGGCTCGCCGGCGGGCTCGAGCTCGGCCGGGCCCCAGGTCTCGCCGCCGTCGGTGCTCACCTCGACCCTGTCGACCGGCGCGAGGCCCGACCATGCCCGCCCCTGCAGGAGCACCTCGCCGGCCTCGACGGTGCGGTCGCGCGTCATGAACTCGGGGATCCCCGGCGGGGCCATCAGCGAGCGAGGCTGCATCCGGTCGAGCGGCACGCCCTCCTCGTCCTCGGCCTGGCGCAGCCGGTACGACCACGAGTTCTGGTAGCCGGCGAAGGGGGTGTCGATGAGCTCGATCCGCTCGAGCCACTTCACGTTCGTCATCCCGTACCAGCCCGGAACGACTAGCCGGAGCGGAAAGCCGTGCTGCGGCGGCAGCGGCGCGCCGTTCATCTCGTAGGCGAGCAGCACCTCGCCGCGCAGCGCCTCCTCGAGCGGCAGCGCGCGCTGGAAGGGCTGCTCCTCCCCGCCCTCCACGCCGCGGTCCAGGCCGGTCAAGAGCACTTCGACGGCGTCTCCGACACCCGCCTCCTCGAGCAGCGGCCGCAGCGGCGTGCCGCGCCAGCGCGCAGTGCCGACAGCTTCGAGCAGCCAGGGCTGGCTGACCGGCCGGGGGTCGAGCTTTGCACGGCCGTTGCCGGCGCACTCCATCGTCACCGTCACCTCCGCGGCCGGACGGGCGCGCAGCTCCTCGAGCCCCAGGACGAGCTCGCGCTCGCCGCGCACCGTCAGCCGCCACGTCTCCGGCTCGACGACGGGGACGTCGTAATGGATCAGCAGGTAGTGGAGCCCGACGGGCGTGACCGGGTAGCGGAGCGCCTCGAGCGGCATGCCGTGGTTACGCGCCGCGAGCTGGAGCTCCTCGAGGCTGATTCCCTCCACGTGCTCAGCCTACTGCGACCGGCTCCGCCGCAAGCGAGAGGCGGCCGTCCGCCTGCTCGATCACGACCGGGTCATGCGTCGCACAGACGACCGCGGCGCCGCTCTCGCGCGCGAGCGTCGTGAGCAGGGTTGCGAGCCGGAGCGCGTTCGCCTGGTCGAGGCGGGCGGTGGGCTCGTCGACGAGCAGCAGCGACGGCCGCACCGCGAGTGCGCGGGCGATTGCGACGCGTACCTGCTCTCCGGCCGAGAGTCGGGAGACGCGCTGGCCGGCGCGCTCCGAGAGACCCACTGCGGCAAGCGCCTCGCTCGAATCGGCGGTCAGGCCGCGGATCTCGAGGCCGAGCTCGACGTTCTCGCGCGCGCTCAGGAACGGGACGAGCCCGCTCTGCTGCGGGACGAGCGCGACCTCCCGCCGTCGCAGCTCGGCACGGCCCGAGCGGTCGAGCGCCTGCACCTCGGCGCCCGCGACCCGCACCTCGCCCCCGTCGGGGAGGTCGAGCCCCGCGAGCAGGTGTAGCAGGGTCGTCTTCCCGGAGCCGGAGGGGCCGGTGACGACGGTCAGACGCCCGCTCTCGAAGACCGCGTCGAGGCCGTCGAAGACGTGTGCCGCCGTCGCGCCGCGGCCGTGCGTCTTGACAACGCCGGTCAGGGTCGCGACCGGCCGGCCGGGCAGCGCGGCAGCCGGTGACGCGGGGGCTTCTTCGCCCAGGCTCTTTCCCGCCGCGCTGACGACGATCCTGTCGCCCTCGAGCTCGGCGGCGGCGCGGTCGGCGATCCCCGCGCGCTCGAGGAACTCCTGCGGCAGCCGCAGCCAGCCGCCGCGGCCGACCACGATCGTGCCCTCGCCTGCGACGGTCTCCTCGCTCACGCGCCCGTCACGGATGTGGACGTAGCGGTGGGCGATCTCCGTCGAGGCCGGGTCGTGGCTGACGATCACGACGGTGCACTCCTCAGCGGCGGCCAGCTCGCCGATCGCGCCGTAGACGAGGCCCGCGCTCTCGGCGTCGAGCTCGCCCGTCGGCTCGTCCGCGAGCAGAAGCCGCGGGCGATGCGCCAGCGCGGCGCAGAGCGCGACACGCTGCTGCTCGCCGCCCGAGAGCTGCGCCGGCTGCGCGCCGGCCTTCGCCGCCAGGCCCACCCTCTCGAGCAGTTCGTCCGCGCGCGCGTCCCGCAGTGCGGGCTCGACGCCGTCGGCGCGCAGCCGGAGCCCGACGAGGTCGCGCGCCGTCAGCTCCGGCGCCAGCGCGCGCTCGTAGTGCTGGTCGAGGTAGCCGAGCGCCCGCGTGCGGTAGCGGGCGCGAGCGGCGCCACCGAGCGTCCGGAGATCGGAGCCGAAGACGTGCACGCTCCCCGCCGAGGGGAGGTCGAGCCCGGCAAGGATGCGCAGGAAGCTCGTCTTACCGGCTCCGCTCGGCCCGAGCACGGTGAGGATCTCGCCCTCCGGGATCGAGAGCGTCAGGCCCTGGAGGGCAGCCGCGTCGCCCTCGGGGGTCGAGTGGACGCGGAAGAGGTCGCGGGCCTCGACGGCGACGCTCATGCCGCCTCCCCGTAGCGCTCCGGGACGGCGCCGCGGAATGCCTGCCGCGTCGCGATGGCCACGAGCGCGGCCGCGACGAGCCCCGCGACCACGCCCGCGACCAGAAGGGCAAGCCAGTTCACCGAGACGACGAGCGGCGGCTCGGGCGCGGTCGCGTTCGCGGTCAGCTCGACGAACCGGACGACGAGCAGCGAGAGGACAAGCCCGGCCGCGAGCCCGCCGAGCGCGCCGGCCAGGCCGGCCATCGACGCGCGCAGGCGCAGCTGCCGCCGCAGGCTCGCAGGCGCAACGCCCTGAGCCTCGAGGTCGAAGAGCTCCGCCGCTTCGTCGCGCCGCTCGGAGATCGCGCCGAGCACGAGCCCGAGCAGGGCGAGCAGGACGGCGGTGAGCGCCGCCGCCTCCAGCATCGCGAGGGCTGCGCGGGCGACCGGCTCGTGCCGCAGCGAGTGCTCCACGTGCGCGCGGGAGGAGATCGACAGCGCCGTGAACGGCGGCTTGCGCAGGCGCGCCTCGACCGCAGCGCGCCGCGACGGGCCGACGCCGAGCCAGAGCTCGCTCGGGAAGCCGCTCCCGGGCGCCGATGCGTTCAGCGCCGTCTCCAGCGTCGGGCGGTCGGCGACCACGAAGTCCGAGGTGTCACTCTCGGCGACGCCCGGGAACCGGCGTGCAACCTCGGCGACGCGGAAGACGATCGGCTCGCCGTTGGTCACGACGCCGAGCAGCCGGTCCGGCCCCGCGAGCTGCGCCATCCGCGGCGAGACGACGGCCGGCAGAGCGAACCCGTCGGTCGGCTGCCGCGGCCGCAAGTAGGTGTCGACCTCGTTGGTCAACGTCAACCGGAAGCGCGCGCCGTCGCGGCGCGAGAGGCCGGCGACGCCGACCGTCCCGATCCAGTCCCCGTAATCCGTCAGCGGCTTGCCGTCGACGAGCGGCCGGCCGAAGGCTGCGGTGCCCGTCGCCGGGGTGCCCGCGTCGGCGCCGCGCTCCTCCAGCCTCGGCGGCGGCTCGAAGCGGAAGGCGACGAGCGTGCCGCCGCGCGCCTCCGCCGGGACCCGCGCGGAGAGGCGCTGGCTCGACCCTTCGTGGCTGCGCCCGAGGCGGATCGGGACGTAGGCGCCGTCACGCCCGTGGACATACGCGACGACGCCGATCTCGGTCCCGTGTACGTCGACCGGGAGCACCAGCCGCTTCGCGTCGATCGGCAGCGCCGGCCCGCGCGTGCCGACCGGCCGCTCCGGGTCGAGCAACCGCGCCAGCTCGCCCGGCCCGCGGGGGGCGAAGTCGGACGCCAGCCGCCGATCGAGGCGAGTGCCGGCCGCGGCAGGCCGAGCACGGTGATGCCCGTCACGTCGGCGGCGCCCGCGATGCTCCCGGCGAAGCGGTCGACGTGACTCACGCGCACCCCGGGGCCGAGCGAGCGCTCGACCTCCGGCGTCACCGCGTCGCGAACCGGCACGAGCTGCGAGAGGTCCTCCTTCACGATCGCGTCCGCGGGGACGGCGAAGGCCGCCTGCTCCTGCTGCCCGGAACGCAGTGTCGAGCGGTACGAGGCCGCGAACAGCGCGAAGCCGGTCGAGACGACGACGAAGGCGACGGCCACGACCGCATAGCCGGGCCGACGCGCAAGGCCGAGCGCGGCGAGCCGCAGGGTGAGCGCGCCCTTCGGCACCGCGCGCTCCAGCCCCCGCAGGGCGAGCGGCAGCAGGCGCGCGACCACCACCGCGGCGACGAAGGCGACGAGCGCGGGGATCAGACAGGAGCACGAGCCCGGTGCCGCGCGTGGCGACGAGCTCGGCGGCGTCGGCGGAGCCACGGGCCAGCGCGATCACGACGGCGAGGGCGGCGCCGAGCGCGGCGACGTCGAGCGGCGAAAGCGCGAGCCGCCCGATCTCCACACCCCGGATCGAGAGCGCGAGGACGAGCACGAGCGCCGCGACCGCGGCCAACCCGAGGGCGAGGAGTAGCCCACGTCCGGTGAGCAGCGAATGCCGGAGCAGGGCTCCGACCGGCTCGCTGCTGCGGCCCGCGATCGCGGCCGCGCCCGCCGCGCCGACCACCCAGCCCAGCAGCGTCCCGGTCACTGCCGCCGCGACCGACTCGGCGGTCAGGAGCAGTCCAGCTTGCCAGCGGCTGACTCCCGCGGCGCGAAGCCGGTTCCGTGCCGCCTCGGCGTCGGGGCGCAGGCGCGCGGCCACCAGCACCGCGAACGCGAGCAGCAGCGCCACCGCCTCGCCGCCCAGAAGCAGCAGCCTTCGGCCCGCAAGGCGCGCGTCGTCCGCGGCGGCCCGCAACTCGTCGGTCGGCGCGCTCAGCTCGAACCCGAAACCCGAGGCCTGGAACGCCGTCCGTGCCTGCTCGATCCGCGTCACCAAGGCGTCGGCCGACCACGAGCGCACCGAGCCGCGCCGCAGCGGCACCACCCAGCCGTAGCTGCGGTAGGTGCCGTGGAGACGGGGCGAGCTGTCGAGGCCGGCGACACCGTTCGCGAGCAGGAGCGGCGGCGGCGCGGGCCGGTGGTAGCGCCTGATCTTCTGGACGAACGACGACTCGTCGAGGCCCTCGGCCGGGACCGCGTCGCCGAACAGCGCGGCGGTGCGCAGGTCGCCCTCGCCGACCGGCACGAGGCGCAGGCTCGGCACGTTCGGGATCCGTCCTCGCGCGCGGCGGATGACGAGCACCTCGCACCGCTCGGGGCGGCACTCGTGCGGGATGCGGCCGGACCGCAGGCGCACCCAGTCGCCGAGGTCGTCCACGGCCCCGAGGCTGAGCAGCGCACCGCGGATCTGGCTCTCGCGGTAGAGCGCCGTCCCGCTCGCCGGCGCGTCGACCGCCTGCCGCAGTCGCTGCCGCACCGCGGCGTCGAGCTGCGCGTAGGGCGCCACCTGGCCGCCGACGCTGAACCAGTTGACGCGCACCGCGCGCACTTTCGCCGGTAACGCCGCGACCTCCCGTGCGACCCCACGGTCCTGCGCCGCGACCGACCCCGCGACGACGGCGGCGAGCATCGCGCTGGCGGCGGCGAGGCCGACGACGACCAGCAGCAGCGGCCCGCGCCGGCGGCGCAGGCGGGCGCCGGCGAGCCAGAACGGGAACGCGAGCCGCCGGAGAGCCGTCACCGACACACGGTGCCAGCTAGCTCCGCCTCCGCACCAGCACAAGTTCGTTCCCGTATCGTTAAGCAGAGCTGATGCTCGACGTCCGCCGACTTCGGACCCTCCGCGAGGTCGCCCTGCACGGGACGATCCGCGCGGCCGCGGAGGCGCTGGCCTTCACGCCGTCGGCCGTCTCCCAGCAGCTCAGCGCGCTCGAGCGCGAGCTCGGCTACGAGCTCCTCGAGCGGCGCGGCCGCAGCGTCCACCTGACCGCCGCAGGGCGCGTGCTCGTCGAGCGCGCCGACGCGATCCTGGCCGAGCTGGCCGACGCGGAGGCCGCCGCGCGCGCGGCGGCGGGCGAGGAGGAGCCGGGCGTGCGCATCGCCGCGTTCGCGAGCGCGGCCGCGACGATCGTCGCCGAGGCCGTGCGCGGCAACGGCCTCCGCGCCCACATCGTCGAGATCGACCCGCGCCTCGGCCTCGCACGGCTGCGCGCGGGAGAGGTCGACGTGGCGATCCTCTGGGAGTACGACTACGTGCCGCTGCGGGTATCCGGCCCGGTCGAGCTCGTGCCGCTCCTCGACGACCCGATCCATGTCGTCCTGCCGCGCTCTCACCCCGCGGCCGCGTCGCCGTCGGTGGAGCTGGCCGACCTTGCCGACGCGCCGTGGATCGACTCGACGAATGCCTCCTCGTGCCACCCGTTCCTCACGCGCGCCTGTCTCGCCGCCGGCTTCGAGCCGGGCGTCGCGGCCGAGACGAACGATCACCGCACGCTGCACCACCTGGTCGCCTCGGGTGTCGGGCTCGCCGTGATCCCGCTGCTGTCGCAGCTCGACCTGCCCGCGTCGCTGGTCGCCCGCCCGATCCGCACCTCGCCGCCGAAGCGCCGTATCTACGCCGCCCACCGCAGCGCATCGGCCGGCGACCCGCGCGTGCGGCTCGTCCTCGAGCGGTTGGAGGCGGCCGCGGCAAGCCGCCCGCCCCTGCTTGCGCTCGCCGAAGCCGGCGGCTGACGGAAATAGGCCGTCCGGCCCTTGACGCCGGCGCGGCGGAGGTCGAGGCTTCCCCTGTGAGCCAGACGCAGATCCTCCTCTGGTGCATCGCGTTGATCGTGCTCGAGCTCAACCATCTGAAGTGGATCTGGTGGACCTACTGGGAGTGCGCCAAGTGCGGCCGCAAGCACAAGGACTGCAGCTGCAGCTCCAAGTGGGTCATGTACCTGTAGCGGCCGTTTCTCATCGAGCCCTCAGGAAGGTCTGCTTTCCTGTGTGCCCGTGGACGGCCAGCGAGGCGTCGAGCGAAACGAGCGGCTGACGGCGACGACCGCAGTCGCGCTCGTCGTGCTGCTGGCCGTCGAGGGGGTGACGATCCTGTTCATCCGGCCGCTGCTCTCGTGGCACGTCTTCGTCGGCATGTTGCTGATCCCGCCGGTGGCGCTGAAGCTGGCAACCACCGGCTGGCGCATGATGCGCTACTACGGCGGCGCCGACGAGTACGTGCGCCGAGGGCCGCCGCCACTCTTCCTGCGCGCACTCGCGCCGCTCGTCGTCGCGGCGACGGTGGGCGTCTTCGGCAGCGGCGTCGCGTTGCTGGCAGCGGGACCCCGGCGCGGGCACGGGCTGCTACTCGGGGCGCACAAGGCGAGCTTCGTCGTCTGGTTCGCCGCTACCGGGCTGCACGTGCTTGCGCACCTGCGCCGGGTACCGCGGCTCGTGCTCGAGCCCGGCCTCCGGACGCGGGTCGCGCTCGTCGGAGCCACCGTCATGGCGGGGCTGGCGCTCGCCGGTGGGACGCTCTCCCTTGCAGGGCCGTGGCACCACTGGGTCGACCGCGACGACGCGGCAGCGGCTACTTCAGCGTCTTGATGTAGGCGACGAGCGCCCTCAGGTCGGCGTCCGAAAGGATGCCGCCCCAGTGCGGCATGCTGACGATCGGCGCTCGCCCGATCACGCTGCCCGTGCGGATGATGTCCTCGATCTTCTGGTCGGTGTTGAATTCCGAGCGGAAGTCGGCGCCCGAGAGCGGCGGAATCGCCTTGTCCTCGGAGAGCGGGTTCGGCACACCCCCCAGGCCGTTCGGGCCGTGGCAGTTGATGCAGCCGTCGCGGACGTAGAGCGCCGCGCCCGCGACCTCCGCGCCCTGGTCGCGCGGCACCGCCGGCGGCGTCGCATCCGGGACGCTCGGCAGGCCGGCACGGAGGTAGGCCACGAGCTCGCCCACCTGCCGGCCCGAGATCACGGCCCCCCAGACCGGCATGTACGGCTTCTTCGGGTTGGCCGACTCGCCGAGGCCGTGGTCGATGATCCCGCGCATTTCGGAGACAGTCAGCTCCTTGCCGACGCTCGTCAGCGCGGGCACGTCGGGCGAGACGCCACCCTGACCGTTCAGGCCGTGGCACTGCGCGCACGCGAACTGGACGAACACATGCGCTCCGGCCGCGACGGTCGGATCGACCGCCGCCGAGCTCTGCGTGGTGGTCGTCGTCGTGCCGGAGCTGCCCGCGCGGGTGTAGTGGCCGGCTGCGAAGCCGACCAACGCGGCGACCGCGATCAGCAACAGGATGACTCCCCCGAAGACCCACACGAGGCTTGGCCGTCTCATCGAAGGCTATGGTCTCACGCCTCGGGCACCGGCGACAACGTCCGGAAGTGGACACCCGCGAGGCCTTCGAGCGAGAAGCCCTGGGCAGGTCCGGGGGCGACGTCGATCAGCAGCCGCGGCCGCTTCCAGCGTTCGTACTGCTCGCGGTCGCAGTAGAACGGCACGCCGCCGACCTCGCCGAGCCGGAGATCGTCCGGGCCGAGCAGCAGCTCGCCCTCGCGCAGGCAGATCGGGGAGCTGCCGTCGCAGCAGCCCCCCGACTGAACGAGCATCAGCGGACCGAAGGTGGCCTTCAGGTTGCGGAGCACCGTCAGCGCGGTGTCCGTCGCGACGACCTGCTGCTCTGCCACCTCCGTGCTCATCAGAAGAGCCCGAGCGGCTTCGGGTCGTAGCTGACGAGCATGCACTTCGTCTGCGTGTAGTGGTCGAGCATCATCTTGTGGTTCTCACGCCCGACGCCCGAGACCTTGTAGCCGCCGAAGGCCGCGTGCGCGGGGTAGAGGTGGTAGCAGTTCGTCCAGACGCGCCCGGCCTGGATGCCGCGCGCCATCCGGAACGCCCTGCTCATGTCGCGGGTCCAGACGCCCGCGCCGAGGCCGTACATGGTGTCGTTCGCGATCGCGAGCGCCTCCTCCTCGGTCTTGAACGTCGTCACCGCGAGCACCGGGCCGAAGATCTCCTCCTGGAAGATCCGCATGTCGTTTCGGCCCTTGAAGACGGTCGGCTCGAAGAAGTAGCCCTCCTCGAGCTCGCCGTCGAAGTGGGCCCGCGTTCCGCCGATCAACAGCTCCGCGCCCTCGTCGAGGCCGATCTTGACGTAGCTCTCGATCTTCTCGAGCTGCGCGGCCGAGACCTGCGGGCCGAGCATCGTGGCGGGATCGAGCGGGTCGCCTTGGCGGATCTCCGCGATCCGCTTCAGGCAGCGCGCCATGAACTCGTCGTAGATCGACTCCTGGATCAGCGCCCTGGAGGGGCACGTGCAGACCTCGCCCTTGTTGAAGGCGTAGAGCACGAGCCCTTCGACCGCCTTGTCGAGGAACTCGTCGTCCTCCGCCATCACGTCGGCGAAGAAGATGTTCGGCGACTTGCCGCCGAGCTCCGTCGTCGACGGGATGATGTTTTGAGCGGCGTATTGCATGATCAGCCGCCCGGTGACCGTCTCGCCGGTGAACGCGATCTTCGCGATGCGCTTGCTCGACGCGAGCGCCTTGCCGATCTCGGCGCCCGGCCCGTTGACGATGTTGATCACGCCCGGCGGCACGATCTCCTCGATCAGCTCGGCGAGCTTGAGAATCGACCACGGGGTCGGGCTGGCCGGCTTCAACACGACGCAGTTGCCGGCCGCGAGCGCGGGAGCGAGCTTCCACGCGGCCATCAGCAGCGGGAAGTTGAACGGGATGATCTGGCCGACGACGCCCAGCGGCTCCCTGTAGTGATACGCGTAGGTGTCGTGGTCGATCTCGTCGATCGTCCCCTCCTCCGCCCGGATGACCGAGGCGAAGTAGCGGAAATGGTCGACGGCGAGCGGGATGTCGGCGGCGAGGGTCTCGCGCACCGGCTTCCCGTTCTCCCAGCTCTCGGCGACGGCGAGCATCTCGAGGTTCTCCTCGATCGCGTCGGCGATCCGGTTCAGGACCTTCGAGCGCTCGGCGAGCGACGTGGTCGCCCACTCGTCCTTGGCGGCGTGCGCGGCGTCGAGCGCGAGGTCGACGTCATCGGGCGTCGAGAGCGGCACCTCGGTGAACGGCTTGCCGGTGACCGGCGAGAGGTTCTCCGTGTAGCGGCCCTCGATCGGGGCGACCCAGTGGCCGCCGATGAAGTTCTCGTAGCGGGCCTTCAGCTCCACCGGGCTGCCCGTGAGCCCGGGGGCGTCGTAGACCGCCGTCTTCTCGATGGTTGCCATCGCATCTCCTTTCGAGAAGAGAGCCAGACGGAATGCCTGACCAAGGCCAGCCTCTCGCACCCCGGCCGTGCCGGCATCGGTGCGGGTGCGGATCACGCCTGCTCGAAACCCCGTATTCGCACGCGGATCCGCGAGATGCCTGATCGGTGGTACGTCTATCCCCCGATGTCTCGACACCGCTGCCGCGCGAGAGTCGGAGCGAAAGAGGAGGTGAACGAATGACTCAACTGATGCTGGAGCGGGGAAGCGAGCTGCGAAGCCTCGACGACATCGAGGTGACGGAGGCGATGCACCCGGGCGTGCTGACATGCCCGCTCGAGACACCGCTGCGCGACGTCGCCCGGATGATGGCGCTCTATCGGATCCACGCCGTCGTCGTCTTCGGCGAGGACACCGACGACACGTCCGGCACCGGCCTGTGGGGCGTCGTCTCCGACCTGGACCTCGTGCAGGCCGCCGCCGGCGACGAGTTGGAGAACCGGAGCGCGGGCGGAACGGCGGTGACTCCCGCATTGACGATCGCCGCCGACGAGTCGCTGCAACGGGCGGCGCAGCTGATGAGCGAGCACGACGTGACGCATCTCGTCGTGGTCGACAGCGGCGCCACGCGCCCCGTCGGCGTGGTCTCGACACTCGATATCGCCCGCGCGCTCGCCAGCTGGTGAGCCGCTCTGCCTCGGCGACCTGCATGGCGGCGCCGAGCGCCGCACGCAGGTCGTCGTAGAGGGTCGCCGGGTTTCCCGCGGTGCCCCGCCCGCCGACGTCTTCCGGGCGTGGACCGACCCGGACCACCTGCAGTGGTTCTACAACGACGCGCAGCCGATCCCGGACGAGCCGATCGAGCTCGACCTGCGCGTGGGCGGCGTCTGGCGCCAGCGCATGGTGATCAGCGACAAGAGAGCCCGCTCGTCACCGTCAAGCCGACCGAGGTCGGCGGGCAGACGGAGACGAGGCTCCGCGCCGACCTGCCGGAAAGCCTCGTACCGGACCAGGTGCAGGAGTGGTGGTCGCTCGGCATCCGCGACGGCTGGCGCGACACGGTCGACCGGCTGGCCGCCCGGCTCGGAGTCCGGCTCCGCTCAGCCGCTGACGGCGGCCGTTGGCTCGGCCTCGGCGGCCTGGTCGGGCTCGTCCGCCGCGAGCTCCCGCCTGCCGGCGGCGATCGCGAGGGCTGAGCCGGCCAGCGCCGCTCCGAGCGCCGCGAAGGCCCAGCGGGCGCCGCGGCGCTCCTGCCCGAGCAGCGCGTCGAGCGAGATCGTGCCTGGGCCAAGGTCGGCCACGGCGACGGCGTTCGCGAGCAAGAGCAGCTCGTAGCCGCCCGTCCCGGCCTTGATCCCGTCGCGCCAGACGACGGTGCGGAGGGCGGTCATCATCACGCTTCCCAGGGCGGCCGCCGCCGCGGGCGTCGCGAGGCCGAGCGCGAGCAGCGCGCCCCCTCCGGCCTCGGCGGCTCCCGCCGCGACCGCGTTGCGCCGGCCGGGGCGCAGCCCGATCGACTCGAAGAACTGGCTGGTCCCGTCCTGCCCGTGGCCGCCGAACCAGCCGAAGAGCTTCTGCGTCCCGTGCTCGACGAAGATCCCGCCGACGGTGACGCGCAGGAGGAGCCGCGCGAGGTCCGTGCCCATGGTCGCACTCTCGGATGCCCCACCAGCGCCGCCTCAAACTAGGCCGCGGGAGCCACGTGGTCGAGGATCACCTCGAGCAGCCGGCACGAGTGGAGGACGTGCTCGTGCGCCAGGGCTCTCGCGCCCTCGGCGCTGCGGGCCTCGATCGCGCCGAGGATCGCCCGGTGCTGATGCATGTTCTGCTCGTACAGGTCGTCGATCTCGGGCCCGCCCGGGGCCCAGCGGCTGAGGAACGTGCGGCGGGCGTTCTTCGCCACCCGCTCGACGAACGGCACTGCCGCCGCCTCGTAGATCACGTCGTGGAAGCGGTAGTTGGCGCGCACCCACTCGCCCGTCAGCCGCGTCCGTTCCTCCTCCCCGCGCCGGCGGTCGAGCAGCTCGACGGTCAGCCGCGCGAACTCGGCCTCGGCCGTGCGCAGCGCGAGCAGCCGCTGCTCGTCGAACCGCGGCACCGCGAGCTCGGTGACGAGCGCCTCCAGCTCGGCCCGCACAAGGAACGCCTCCCGCAGCTCGTCGCGCGGGATCGCCCGGACCCGGACGCCGCGGTTCGGCTCGAACGAGACCAGCCCGGTCGCGGCCAGCCGGCGCAGCGCCTCGCGGATCGGCGTGCGGCTGACCCCGAATCGCTCCGAGAGCGTCTCCTGCCGCAGCACCGTCCCCGGCGCGAGCTCCCCCGAGATCACCGCATCCTCGAGTTCCAGCGCGATCTCGTCGGCCTTCGTGCCTCCCGCGTCGTGCTCGGCCACTGTCAGCTCCGGAACTGCGCCGCCTCAGTCGAGCCCTCGAGGGCGAGCGTCGAGCTCGTCCCGCCGCTGACGGCCTGCATGACCGCGTCGAAGTAGCCGGCGCCGGCCTCGCGCTGGTGCCGGGTCGCGGTGTAGCCCGCGGGCTCTAGCGCGAACTCGTGCTCCTGCAGCCGCACGTACGCGCTCATGCCCTCCTCGGCGTAGCCGCGAGCGAGGTCGAACATCGCCGCGTTCAGCGAGTGGAAGCCGGCGAGCGTGACGAACTGGAAGCGGTAGCCCAGTTCCGCCAGCTCGCGCTGGAAGCCGGCGATCCGGTCGTCGTCGAGGTGCTCACGCCAGTTGAACGACGGCGAGCAGTTGTAGGCGAGGAGCTTGCCCGGGAAGCGCTCGTGTACGGCGGCGGCGAACTCGCGCGCCTCATCGATGTCCGGTGTCGAGGTCTCGAACCAGACGAGGTCGGCGTACGGCGCCGCCGCCAACCCCCGCGCTATTGCCGGCTCGAGCCCGTCGCGAACGCGGAAGAAGCCTTCGGCGGTGCGCTCGCCCGTCAGGAAGGGCTCGTCCGCCGGGTCGCAGTCGCTCGTCAGCAGCTTCGCGCTGAGCGCGTCCGTGCGGGCGACGAGCACGGTCGGCACGCCGCAGACATCGGCGGCCAGCCGCGCCGCGACGAGCATCCGTACGAACTGGTTCGTCGGGACGAGCACCTTGCCGCCGAGGTGGCCGCACTTCTTCTCCGACGAGAGCTGATCCTCGAAGTGCACGCCCGCGGCGCCGGCCTCGATCATCGCCTTCATCACCTCGAACGCGTTCAGCGGACCGCCGAACCCCGCCTCGGCGTCCGCCACGATCGGCGCGAGCCAGTGCATCTCGAAGTCGCCCTCGCCCGCGTGGATCTGGTCGGCCCGCAGCAGCGCGTTGTTCAGCCGCCGCACCAGAGCAGGGCCGCTGTTCGACGGGTAGAGGCTCTGGTCGGGATACGTCTGCCCGGCGAGGTTGGCGTCGGCGGCGACCTGCCAGCCGCTGAGGTAGATCGCCTTCAGCCCCGCATTGACCATCTGCACCGCCTGGCCGCCGGTCAGCGCGCCGAGCGCGGGCACGTGGTCTTCGTTCTGCAGCAGCTGCCAGAGCCGCTCGGCGCCGAGCCGCGCCAGCGTGTGCTCGACCTGGACGCTGCCGCGCAGCCGCTCCACGTCCGCCGAGGTGTACGGGCGCTCGATGCCGTCCCAGCGCCCCGAGGTGGTGCCGTTGCCGTTCGTCCCCATCTCAGCCCCTCTCCAGGTAGTCGTAGGCGGGCAGCGTCAGGAACTCCTCGAACCGCTCGCCGAGCGCCACCTGCTCGAAGATCTCGCGCGCCTCGTCGACGCGCCACTCCCCCTCGCCAAGCTCGGCGCGGAACCGCTCGACCTCCTCGCCGATCACCCGTTCCACCTCGTCGCGCTCGAAGCGGCCGTGCCGCACCCACTGCCAGACCTGCGAGCGCGCGATCTCGGCGGTCGCCGTGTCCTCCATCAGGTTGAAGATGGCGACCGCGCCGGTGCCGCCGAGCCACGCGGTGAGGTAGCGGAGCGCGACCGCGACGTCGTTGCGCAGGCCGTCATCGGTCACCTCCCCGGGCGTCGAGGCGACGTCGAGCAGTTGCTTCACCGAGGCGTCGACGTCCTCGCGCAGGCGGTCGAGTTGGTTCTCGCGCTCGAACTCGGCGAACGCGACCGGGACGAGGTCGGGGTGTGCGACCCAGGTGCCGTCGAAGCCGTCACCCGCCTCGCGCTGCTTGTCCTCGCGCACCTTCGCGAGCGCGCGCTCGTTCAGCTCGGCGTCGCGGCGGCTGGGGATGAAGGCGGCCATGCCGCCCATCGCGTGGGCGCCGCGGCGGTGGCAGGTGCGCACGAGCAGCTCCGTGTACGCGCGCATGAACGGCGCAGTCATCGTCACGGCGTTGCGGTCGGGCAGGACGAACTCCGGCCGCTCGCGGAAGGTCTTGATGACGCTGAACATGTAGTCCCAGCGGCCGGCGTTGAGGCCGGCGGCGTGCTCGCGCAGCTCCCAGAGGATCTCGTCCATCTGGAACGCCGCGAGCACGTGCTCGATCAGCACCGTCGCGCGGATCGAGCCGCGGTCGAGCTCGAGCTCGTCCTCGGCATGCGAGAAGACGTCGTTCCAGAGCCGGGCTTCGAGGTGGCTCTCGAGCTTGGGCAGGTAGAGCCACGGCCCGGCGCCGCGGTCGAGCAGCCGCTCCGCGTTGTGGAAGACGTAGAGGCCGAAGTCGAACAGGCTCGCGGAGACCGGTTCGCCGCCGTCGAGCAGGTGCCGCTCCGGCAGGTGCCAGCCGCGCGGCCGGACGAGCAGCGTCGCGACCTCGTCGTTCAGTCGGTAGGTCTTCTGCGGCGTCTCGAGCTCGATCGTGCGCTCGATCGCTGCGGTGAGGTTCGCCTGCCCCTCAACGATGTTCGGCCACGTCGGCGCGTTCGCGTCCTCGAAATCGGCCATGAACATGCGCGCGCCGGAGTTGAGCGCGTTGATCACCATCTTGCGGTCGGTCGGGCCGGTGATCTCGACGCGGCGGTCGCGCAGCCCGGGCGGCACGGGCTCGATCGTCCAGTCGCCCTCGCGCACGTCGCGCGTCTCCGGGAGGAACCCCGGCAGCTCACCCGCCGCGATCCGCTCGCGCCGAGCGGCACGCGCGTCGAGCAGCTCGCGCCGCCGCGGCCCGAAGCGCTCCTGAAGGCCGGCGACGAAGGCGACCGCGTCGGGCGTCAGGACCTCGTCCGCGCGCGGCGCACCGGCGCGCAGTTCTGTCGTGGTCGCAGCGATCACTCGTTGTCGTGGTCCCGCTCGCAGAAGTCCGGACACGTGCAGGGAGCGGTCTCGGCGGCGGTCAGGACGTACCGGGAACGGGGGCTGGAGGCGCGGCCGCGGACGATCCGCACGTGGCTGACCCCGTTGCCGTTCGCCGCGTCGTTCCGCTGGCTGGGCCGGATCTTCGAGAGCAGGCGGTTCATGTGGCCATCCTTTCTTGTTTCGGATCCGAAGTCGAGCACAACTGTACCGTTTCTGGCCGGACGGCCAGTAGAGCATACAGTTTCGGATCCAAGAACCAGCTCGTTCGTCGTGGCTTATAGTCGGCCGCGTGCTCGACCCCGCACTGGCCGCCCTCCTCCTCGCGCTCGCCTTCGCGGGACTACTCTCCCTTCCGGGCCTGCGCAAGGCGGCGCGGCGAGCCGAGCGGTTTTGCGCGACCTGCGGCCGGCTGAAGATCCTCGGCGAGCGGACGTGCGACTGCGACTGAGCTTCGACCGTCCTAGCCGTCGCGACCTGGCCGTCTTCGGCGGCTACTGCATCGCGGGCGGGGTGTACATCGCGATCGGCGTCACGTGGATCGACTTCCTGCTCTCGTTCTGGGTCGCGCTCGGCTACCTGCTGCTGACCGCCTGGCTGCTCCCGACGCTGCTGAGGAGGCTGGCGTGAGCTGGGCCGCACACGACCTCGAGCCGTACGCGATCCAGAGGCACATGCGCCTGAAGGTCGCGTTCGTGCCGCTGCTGATCGGCTCGTACGCGCCGGACATGATGACCAAGTGGTTCGTCTACGGCGTCCACATCGGCCCGTGGGACCTGAAGGCATCCGACCCGGCGCAGTTCCACCGCGGGTGGCCGGGGTTCGGATTCACGCACTCGCTGATCTACGGCCTGGTGATCGGGCTGATCATCTGGAAGGTCTTCGGCTCGAAGCTCTGGGGCGTCAGCTTCTGCATCGGGCAGTTCGCGCACGCGATCACCGACGCCGGAGACACCGTCGGGACGATGCTGTTCTTCCCCTGGACGTTCCACTTCCACATCGACGCGTGGGCGTACGCCGGGCAGACGGGGCGCATGACCGACGCCGCCGCCTACTTCAGCGGCCTCGGCGCGATGTGGGACCTGGTCTTCGTCGTGTACGGCCTCTACAGCTGGCGGGTGCTGACGAGTGCGTACTTCGACAACGTTATCTACCGTGCGGACGCCTTCTGGCCGTGGTTGAACCGCGCCGTTCCGCGCGGTGCGCTCATCGTCCTCTACCGCGCCGCGTTCTTCTACGGCACCTCGCGCTGGATCGCGTGGACGATCTGGGCGCACGTGATCCACCACTACCCGTACGACCTCAGCTGGGGCGGGCCGCACTGGGTGCCCGCAGCGCACCCGTGACCGCACGGCCCGCGAGCACTGCGAGGAACGTCGCCACGAGTGCCGCGGCCACCGATGCGCCCGCCGCAGTGTTCGCGTAGTACGAGAGGTAGAGGCCGGCCACTGCTGCGGCCACGGCGACGCCGGCAGCGAGCGCCATCATCGGTGCCATCCGCCGGACGAGCAGTCTGGCGGTAGCGGCGGGGCCGATCACGACGGCGAGCACGAGCAGGTTCCCGAGCGCCTGCACGCCGACGAGAAGCGCCGCAGCAACGAGCACGAGGAGCACCGCGTCCGCAACACTTGCTCGCGCTCCGAAGGCGGCCGCGTTGACGCGGTCGAAGCCGACGAGAAGCAGGGGCCGATGCACGAGCGCGAGCGCTCCAAGCGACGCAGCTGCGACGGCCGCGGTCGTAACGAGGTCGCCGCGAGTGACCCCCAGGGGATCGCCGAACAGAAGTCCCGCAAGGCCGGGCGGCGAACTCGGAGCCAGCGCGAGCAGCACCCCAAGCCCGAACAGCGTGGTGGTCACGATCGCCACGGAGGCGTCGCGGCCGATCCCGGGCACCTGGGAGGCGACCGCGATTGCCAGCGCCGCGCCGGCAAGACCGACCGCGGCGCCCGCGACGAGCGGCAGGCCGAAAAGCGCTGCGCCCACGAGCCCGGGCAGGAGCGCATGCGCGAGCGACTCGGCGCTGTACGAGAAGCCGTGAAAGACGACCCAGCAGCCGAGGGCGCCGCCGACCAGCCCGACGAGCGCGAGCTCGAGGAACGCCCGCTGCACGAGCCCCTGCTGCCACGGCTCCAAGAGGGCGTGCATCAGTGATGGTGCGCCGGCAGGATCGCCGACTGCGCCCCGTCCCCGTCCGAGACCGTGACGATCGCTTCGCCGTACGTCCTTTCGAGCACCGCCCTCGTCAGGGTCTCGTCCGGTGGCCCGAAGGCGATCTGCCGCTGGTTGAGGCAGAGCACGCGGTCGCAGCCTCGCGCCTGATCGATGTCGTGGGTCGAGATCAGAATCCCCCGTCCCTCTGCCGCGAGCTGCCGGATCAGGCGCTCTAGCAGTTCCCCGCTCGGGCGGTCGACGCCGATGAACGGCTCGTCGAGCAGCAGCACGGGAGCCTCCTGTACGAGTGCCCGAGCGAACAGCACTCGCTGCCGCTGCCCGCCGGAGAGCGCGCCGAACGAACTGCCCGCGAGCTCGCCCAGCCCGACCCGCTCGAGCGCCGACCTTGCGCGCCTCCGCTCCGAGCGTGGCAGCGGCCGCCACCAGGGAATCCGGGTGAGCGTCCCCATCAACGCGACGTCGAGCGCGGTGACCGGGTAGTCCAGTCGCGAGCGCTCCGTCTGTGGAAGGAACCCACACCGGCCCCGACCTTGAACCCTCCCGCCGCGGGCGGGAGTAATCCCAATAGCACCCGGAAGAGCGTCGACTTTCCGCCTCCGTTCGGGCCGAGCACGCCGATCCGCTCGCCCCGTCGTAGCGCGAAGGCGACGTCCTCGAGCACCACCTGCGTGCCATAGGCGGCCGCGAGCCCGTCGGTCTCCACCAGCGTCAGATCCGGCACTTGACCGTTCCTCCGCTGAAGCCGTCGGCCATCCGCTCGGCGTTGGCGCCCTCCATGCCGATGTAGGTCGCGCCGGGCGAGCTGGCCGGGCCGAGTGTGTCGCCGTAGAGCACTAGGTCAGATCGCGCTCCCGTTTCTCGCGCGACGGCCTCGGCGAGCCTCGGGTTCAGCGAGCTCTCGGGAAACACCGCATGGACGTGCTCTCGGCGAATGAGGTCGATCAGCTGCGCAGTCTCGCCGACCGAGGGCTGGGCCTGACTGGTCTGCGACGGGATGATCGCGCCGACCACGCGGATGCCGTAGCGAGCGGCGAAGTAGTTGAACGCATCGTGGTCGGTGACGAGCTCGCGCTCCGCCTTCGGAACCCGGCCCAAGCAGGCGGCGATCCGCTGGTCGAGCGCCCGTAGTCGGGCGACGTAGGCGTCGGCGCGTCGAGCGAACGCCGCCCGGTCAGCCGGTTTCGCCGCAGCGAGCGCGCGCTCGATGCGCTGCACCGCCGCGACGGCGTTCCGCGGGTCGTGCCACCAATGCGGGTCGAAGCGCGACGCCTCGGGGCCTGAGCTCTCACCCGCGAGCCGGACCGGCACAGAGGCTCCGAGGTCGACCACGGTCGGGTGGTTTCCCGAGCTCGAGACGACCTTGTCCATCCAATGGTCGAGCCGGTCGCCGTTCTCGAGCACGAGGTCGGCCACTGCCGTCGCCTGCACATCGGACGGGCGCGGCTCGTACTCGTGCGGATCGGTGTTCGGCTGGAGGAGCTGATGGACCGCGGCGTCCGGTCCGCCCACGATCCGGGCCCACTCGCCGATCTGGGTGGTCGTCGCGACGATGTCGAGCTGCTTCGAGCCTCCCGTGCTGGAGCCGCAGCCGGCAAGCGCCAAGGCGGCGAGCGCCAGCGCGAAGCCGCGCCGCCCGAGAGCTGTGCGAGCCAAGGCGACGACGGCGAACACGCTCCCCGAGAGGACGGCGATGGCGGCACCCGGCGGCACATTCGCCTCCACCGAGAGCCAGAGCCCGGCGACGCCCTCGAGCGCCGCGAGCGCGATAGCTCCGAGCTGGAGCGTCGAGACGCGTCGCGTCACGAGCCGCACCGTCGCAGCGGGGACGACGAAGAGCGCAGCCACCAACAGCGCTCCCGTCGCCGCGAGCGCCGCCACCACCGACAGCGCGACCAGGCCGAGCAGCACGAGCTCAGGCACCCGCGAGCGGACTCCGAGCGCGCGGGCATCTTGTGGCTCGAATCCGGTGGCGAGCCACGGGCGAGAGAGCGGAAGGCCGAGCGCGACGACGAGCAGACTCGTCCCGGCCGCGACGGCGTGGTCGCCGGGGCCGATGGCGAGGAGGCTGCCGAAGAGAAGCGATTCGACCGAGGATGAGGAATGGAAGACGTCGCTCGCGAGGATCACGCCGAGCGCGAGCGCCCCGGTCAGCATGAGCCCGGCGATGCTGTCCTCGCCCGTGTCGCGGGCACGGCCGATCCGCTCCGTGCAGAGCGCGAAGACGAACGCGGCCCCAAGCGCTCCAGTTAGCGCCGGTGCGCCCAGCCCGTCCGCGAGCACGAGTCCAGGGAACGACGCCGCCGCCACGGCATGCGAGTAGAACGACAGGCCGCGCAAGACGATCCACGCCCCGAGCAGTCCTGCCGCAGGCGCCAGCAACAGCACCTCGACGAGGCCGTCCTGGACGAACGGATAGCGGAAAGGCTCGAGCACTCGGTCAAATAATAATGAGAATCGCTATTATTACTCGCGTGACCTGGGCCGAACACGCACACGAGGTGCTCGGCGCCGCGGGCCATCGCCGCGGCGGCGCCCGTCACGCGGTGGTGGGTCTCCTGTCCGAGGAGGAGTGCTGCCTGACGGCGCAGGAGATGCACGACCGACTCCGGGCGGCCGGACGGCCGGTCGGCGTTGCGAGCATCTACCGCGTGCTCGACCTGTTGGTCGACAAGGGGCTGGTGGAGCGGATCGACACCGGCCCGGGCAGTGCGCGCTACGAGGCACGGCACGAGAGCGGTGAGCACCACCATCACCTCGTCTGCGACGACTGCGGCAAGGTCGAGGCGTTTGCGGACGAGGAGCTCGAGCGCGCTATCCACGAGGTGCAGGAGCGGGCAGGGGCCCGTGCGCACCACATCCTCCTGCGCGGCGCCTGCACCGACTGCCGCGCCGCCTGAGCGCCTCTCGCGCCGCTGTGCAACCATCTTGCCGTGGCTCGGCGCACCCTGATCGCTGCGCTGGCGGCGGCTTCAGCGCTCGCTGTCGTGCCCTTGGCTTTCGCGGGCGGCCTGGCGGAGCTGCGCGACGCGCACGGGCGCCTGGTCGCCTCCGCCGGTCCCGGCGGGGCGTACGCAACACTCCACGACGGCGGCTGGTCCCTCCGGTTCGACTCGGCAAGCCGCAGCGCGGGCGGCGTCTCGCTGCGCGGCGTCACGATCGCGGGCGGGCTCGTTTACGCCGACCGGATCTTCGTCCCGGCCCACGGGCTGCGCGACGCGCGGATTCAGGGCCTCACCGTTAACGGCAAGGCGGTCGCGGCGCGGCCGAACACGCTCGTGCCCCTCGGCCCCGGGAGCTACCTCGTCGTGCTCCAGGAGGCGGTCGTCCCCGGCGAGGGCAGCGGCGTCGTCGGCCTGCGCGTCGTCGCCGGCGACTCGTCGCTCGGGATCGACCCCGGCTCGCAGCTGCTCGTCGGCCTCGCCCGTGCGGCGCTGCCGCCGCAGCCGCACCACCACCGCACGGCGCACCTGTCGTGGCTCGCGCTGGGCGTCAGCGGGCATGGCGCCGACACCGGCAGCGCCGATCTCGGCCTCCCGAGAACTCAGCTGCTCGGCCTGCCGACGAACGGCACCGTCGGCGCGAAGGCGGTCCAGATCGCGATGCAGTACCTCGGCGTCCCGTACGTCTGGGGCGGCGACGACCCGCTGACGGGCTTCGACTGCTCCGGTCTGACGATGTACGTCTACGCGCAGCTCGGGATTCCGCTGACGCACTACACCGGGTCGCAGTTCTACGAGGGCGTGCGGGTGCCGTTCTGGGCGCTGCAGCCGGGCGACCTCGTCTTCTTCGAGCCGAGCGCGCGCGGCCCGCAGCACGAGGGGATGTACATCGGGAACGGCCAGTTCATCCAGGCACCGCACGCCGGCGACGTGGTCAAGATCTCCTCGCTTTCCGAGCCCGGCTACGCCTTCGGGTTCGTCGGCGCCGTCAGGCCGTCTGGCGCCTGAGGCCGTCGGCAACGCGCGGCACGATCGTGCGAGCGGGCGCAAGTCTGGCACCATGAGGCGGTGAGCAGCACGCCGCTTCTCTGGATCCCGACCGCCGCGTTGCTCGTCCAGGAACAGGTCGAGCGCCTGGCGCAGGGCGGTGACCTCGCCTCGGTACTCGCCGCGGAGCCACTGCTCCTCGCCGGGCTCCTGCTGCAGGTGCCGTGCGGCCTGATTGCCTTTTGGCTTTTCCGCGCGCTCCTGCGCACGGCGCTGTGGCCGGCGCTCACGCGCCGCTCGGCCCAGGCCGCACGGCTGCCGCTGGCCCGCGCGAGCCTCGCCTTCGTCTCCTCGCCGCTCCGGCCCACCCCGCTCGCGTCGCGGCACGCGGGCCGGGCTCCTCCGCTCGCCGTCTAGCACTGCAGCCGCGTCGTGCGGCTGCGGAAACGGCGAACGAAGGAGAGGCTTCTCTTGCAACCACAGACACAGACTCACAACTCCCGAACGGATCTCGACACGCTGGCGACGGCGCTCGCCGAGCGCCTGCAGCTCTCGAACTCCTCGCCGTGGATGAGCACGGCCGAGGCGGCCGAGTACATGCGCGTCTCGATCCGCTGGCTGCGCCAGCACCTGCACCAGATCCCGCACAGCAAGGTGGAGGGCCGGCTGTTCTTCAGCAGCAAGGAGCTCGACGCCTGGCTCGCGAAGAACCGGCGGAGCTAGGCAGACGAGGTGCCGCCCCGGCCCGAACCGGGGCGGCACCGTCCATCCAGAGTGCGGCTACGGCCGCGCCAGCGTCAGCGCCCAGGCGCCGCGACCGTGCGTCGCGGCGTAGAGCACGTTCGCCGACTGCGAGAGCGTCAGGCGGTAGACCGCCGCCGTCGGGAGCCGGAGCCGGCGGTCTCCCGGTGGCTCGCGCCGAACCAGAGCCTCAGAGCCGCCGCGTCTCGACGGCTTGGCTGTCGACGAGCTGCGGAGTGACGCAGCCGCCGACGGCGTAGAGCCGGCCGCCCAGCGCGAAGAGCGAGAGCGCGTGGCGCGGGATCTTCGGCGACGGCCCTTGCCGCCAGCGGCCGGAGCGCGCGTCGTAGACCTGGTAGGTGTGCTCCCAGACCGCGTGGATCTCGGGCCCGGACGCGGTCGCGCCGAGTAGCTCCATCGGCTTCGGCAGCGACGGGCCGCGGCGCCAGCGGTCGCGCTCGGGATCGTAGATCCAGACCTCGCGGAGCACGCGGTCGCCGCGGCGACCGCCGATCGTCCAGAGCTCGCCGCGGAAGGCGACCGCGCCGAAGGCGTGCATCGGCCGCGGCAGCGGCGCGAGCCTGTGCCAGCCGTGCTCACCTGCGCGGTAGGCGAAGACCGTGCGCCGCTCGCGGCCGCCCTCGTAGCCGCCGAGCACGTAGAGCCGCCCGCCAAGCGCGACGGTCGAGTGGTTGAACCGCGGCGCCGGCAGCGACGGGCCTTTGCCCCAGCGCCGGGCACGCACGTCGTAGACCTCGACGCGCCGCGTGACGCCGGCATTGGTCTGCCCGCCGGTGACGTACATGCGATGTCCGATCGCGGCCGCGCTCGCCGCGCGCACCGGTTGCGGGAGCGGCTCGAGCGTCTTCCACCCTTGCCCCGGCATGAAGCGCTGGAAAAGCGCGAGCCGCCGGCCCGTGTTGCCGACCATCCCGCCGCCGACGTAGATCTTCCTGCCGAGGAGCGCAGTCGCCGAGTAGCTGCGCCGCTGCGACATCGACTGCGCGAAGGTCCACGCAGGCTGCGCACGGATCCGCGGGGAGGACGAAGGAGAGCTTGCGCAGCCCGCTAGCAAGACGGCGAAGGCCGCCACCGCGGCCGCTTTCATCAGAAGCCTTCGGCCAGCGCGTGCTTGAGGCGGCGGCGCTCGGCCTTTCGCTCCCGCTGCCGCCGCGGGTCGGCGACGGGCACGGCGGTGAGAAGCGCCTTGGTGTACTCGTTCTGCGGCGAGTTGTAGACCTGCTCGGCCGGCCCGACCTCGACGAGCTTGCCCTGGTTCATCACCGCGATCGTGTCGCTCATCGCCCGCACCACCGCCAGGTCGTGCGCGATGAACAGATACGTGAGCCCGAAGTCGCGCTGGAGATCGCGCAGCAGATTGAGGATCTGCGCCTGGATCGAGACGTCGAGCGCGGAGACCGGCTCGTCGCAGACGATCAGCTTCGGGTTCAGCGCGAGCGCGCGCGCGATGCCGATGCGCTGCCGCTGGCCGCCGCTGAACTCGTGCGGGTAGCGGTTGGTGAAGGTCGGGTCGAAGCCGACGACGTCGAGCAGCCGGCGGACGCTCTCGCGACGGCTCTTGCGAGTGCCGATCCCGTGCACCTCGAGCGGCTCGGAGACGATGTCGCCGACGGTCATGCGCGGGTTCAGGGACGAGTACGGGTCCTGGAAGACGATCTGCATCTCGCGCCGCATCTTCCGCAGGTCTCCGCTCTTCAGCGTGGTCAGCTCGCTCCCGTCGAAGCGGATCGAGCCGGCCGTGGGCTGGAGTAGTTGCAACACGCAGTACCCCGTCGTCGACTTGCCCGAGCCGGACTCGCCGACGAGACCGAGCGTCGTCCCCTCCTCGACCGAGAAGGAAACGCCGTCGACGGCCTTCACGTAGCCGGTCGTGCGGTCGATCAGGTAGCCGCTGCGGATCGGGAAGTGCTTCTCGAGGCCCTCGACGACGAGGAGCGGCTCCTTGCCCTTGCCGTTCGTGCTCATACCGTCACCGCCGCTCGCTCGCTGGCCGGATGCGCCGAGCGCACCCAGTGGCCGGGGCGCAGCTCGCGCAGCTCGGGCGGCTCGACCGTGCAGTAGTCGCCGAGGTTCGCGTGCGGGCAGCGCGGAGCGAACCGGCAGGCCGCAGGCGGGTCGAGCAGGTCGGGAGGCCGGCCCGGGATCGAGGCCAGACGCGCCTCGCGGCCGCCCTCGCCCTCGAGGGCCGGCAGCGCGCTGAGCAGCGCCTCGGTGTACGGGTGCTCCGGGTGGTCGAAGAGCTCGAGCGTCGAGGCCTGCTCGACCACCTGTCCCGCGTACATCACGACGATGTCGTCGGCCGCCTCGGCCACCACGCCCATGTCATGCGTGATCAGGATCATCGCCATCTCGTGCTGCTCGCGCAGCTCCTCGAGCAGGTCCAGGATCCCCGCCTGCACGGTCACGTCGAGCGCCGTTGTCGGCTCGTCGGCAATCAGCAGCTTCGGGTTGCACGAGAGCGCGATCGCGATCATCACCCGCTGCCGCATGCCGCCGGAATAGCGGTGCGGGTAGTCGTCGAGGCGCTCCTTCGCCTTTGGGATCCGCACCTCCTCGAGCAGCTCCACGGCTCGCTGCCTCGCCTCCTTCGACGACATGCCGAGGTGGCGCTGGAGGGCCTCGGTGATCTGCGTCCCGATCTTCAACGTCGGGTTCAGCGACGTCATCGGGTCCTGGAAGATCATCGCGATCTCGTGCCCGCGGATGTTCTCGAGCTCACGCTCCTTCAGCTTCGTCAGGTCCTTGCCCTCGAAGGCGATCGAGCCCGAGACGATGCGCGCCGGCGGCTTCGGGATCAGGCCCATGATCGAGAGCGCGGTCACGGACTTGCCGCAGCCGGACTCGCCGACGATGCCGAGCGTCGTCCCGCGCTCGACCTCGAACGAGACGCCGTCCACTGCTTTGACGTCGCCCTCGCGGGTCGCGAAGTACGTGCGCAGGTCGCCGACTTCGAGCAGGGGCATTAGTGCTCCTTCCAGTGATGGAGCTTCGTTGCTCGGAGGAGCACTAGGTTTCCCTCGTCCTCGGGTCGAGCGCGTCGCGCAGGCCGTCTGCGATGAAGAACGCGCAGAGGATGAGCCAGGCGATCAGGATCGACGGGATCAGGATCATCGACGGGTGCGCGAGATACACGTCGCGGCCGTCCTGCGCGAGCGAGCCCCACGACGCCTTCGGCGGGTTGATGCCGAGGCCGATGAACGACAGGAACGCCTCGCCGAGGATCACGCCCGGAAGCTCCAGGAAGACGAACACGATCAGCACGCCGAGCGTGTTCGGCAGCAGGTGGCGCCCGAGGATCCGGTACCAGCGCGCGCCTACCGCCCGCGCCGCGCGCACGTAGTCGTTCTCCTTCAGCGTGATGATCTGGCCGCGGACGACGCGGGCGGCGGTGAACCAGCTCGCGATCGTCAAGGCGATGACCATGACCCAGAAGTTCACGGTCTGGAAGAGCTGGGTGACGATGATCGCGAACGGCAGGTACGGCAGGCCGTAGAGCGCGTCGAGAAAGCGCATCATCCCGTTGTCGAGCTTCCCGCCGATGAACCCGGAGATCGAGCCGTAGACGATGCCGATGCCCATGATCGCGATCGTCGCCGCGAAACCGATCCCGATCGAGACCCGGCCTCCGAGCGCAGCGCGCGTGAACAGGTCGCGGCCGTACTGGTCGGTGCCGAACGGGTGGGCGAGGCTCGGCGGAAGGTACGCCTCGGAGAAGTTCACGGCGTACGGGTCGTACGGCGAGAAGATTGGGACGAAGATCACGTACACCACGAGCACGAGGAACAGCACGCCGGCGACGAGCGCCGCCTTGTTCGCGCGGTAGCGGTACCACGCGTCGCGCCAGAGGCTGGTCTGCCGGACGGGGGCGCCCGCGTCGACGGCTCGGATCCCCTCACCGACAATCGCGCGCTCGCGGAATTCCTCCTGCTGCGGGTTGACGACCACGGGCTACGTCCTCGCTTCCCGCGTTCTGGGGTCGAGGAACCCGTAGAGGATGTCCACGACGAGGTTGCCGAAGATGACGATGACCGCGTAGAGGATCGTCAGGCCCATCGTCACCGAGTAGTCGCGGGCGCTGACCGAGGTCACGTAGTAGCGGCCGATCCCCGGGATCGCGAAGATCGTCTCGATGATGAACGAGCCCGTGATCACGGCTCCCAGCAACGGGCCCGCCGCGGTCACGACCGGGATCAGCGAGTTGCGCAGCACGTGCAGCCCGACGACCCGCTGCGGCCGCAGGCCCTTGGCCTTCGCGGTGCGGACGTAGTCCTGCTGCAGCGTCTCGAGCATCGTCCCGCGCACGAGCCGGGCGAAGTAGGCCATCGGGAAGAACCCGAGCGCGATCGACGGCAGGATCTTCGACTGCCAGGTCGTCCAGCCGCTCGTCGGCACCCCGACGTCCCACTTGACGGCGAAGTAGTAGATGAGCAGCGTGGCGACGAGGAAGCTCGGGACGGCGAAGCCGACGTTGGCGATCAGCATCGCCGCGTAATCCGTCGGCTTGTTCGCGCGTAAGGCCGCCGCCACCCCCAGGGGGATGCCGACCACGATCGCGAACAGGAACGCGTACGCCCCGAGCTCGAGCGAGACCGGGAAGTGCGACTTGACGATGTCGTTCACGGACTGGTTCCTGAGCACGAGCGACGGCCCCAGGTCGGCCGTGAAGACGCCCTTCACGTACTCGCCGTACTGCACGTACCAGGGTTGGTCGAGGTGGAACTTGCGGTCGAGGTTGGCCTGGATCGACGCGGGAACCGCGCGCTCCGTCTGGCGGAAGGGGTTCCCCTTGATTTGCCGCATCATCAGGAAGGTGAAGAGGACCACCAGCAGCAGCACCGGAATCGTCCAGAGAACCCGCCTGAGAATGAACTGCGTCATTGGCTCTCCCCGCGGCGCAGGACGGTCAGGGGGACGGCGGCCCGGAAGCCGCCGTCCCCGCCGACGTCGCTAGTCGTTGACGACCTTCACCTTGCTCAGGTCGAACTGGTCGAGCAGGTTGATGTTGAAGCTGTCCTGGACGGACGGCGCTTCCTGGGTCACGTACGTGTACCAGTAGATCGGGATGATCGGGAAGTCGCCGTTCGGGCCGGTCAGCATGTCCTCGGCCTGGCTGTAGATCTTGAAGCGCTCGGCGTTGTCCTTCGTCGCGCGAGCCTTCGCGATCAGCGCGTCGTACTTCGGGTTGCAGTAGTTGGTGTTGTTGTTGCCCGAGTCGCAGGTCCAGAGCTCGAGGAAGTTGATGTCGTCGACGTAGTCGCCGATCCAGCCGAGCCGGTACGCGTCGACCGACTTGTTCGGCGGCGGGCCGAGGAACTCGAGGAACTGGGCCCACTCCATCTGCTTCAGCGTCACGTTGATGCCGAGTTTCTTCCAGGCCGCCTGGACCGCGATCGCGATCTCCTTGTGGCCCGGGGCGTCGTTCACGAAGAGGTTGAGCTGCTTCTTCGCGTTCGGCGTCTTGGCGAGCAGCTCCTTGGCCTTCGTCATGTCGGCCGTCGGCTCGAGGAAGTCGTTCTTGACCTCCGAGAAGCCAGGGATGCCCTTCGGCGAGAACCCCGTCGCGGGCACCTGGTCGGCCTGCGCGATGTTGTCGATGATCTCCTTGCGGTCGATCGCGAACGCCAGCGCCTTCCGCTCGTTGAGCGGGACGTTCTTGACGTTCAGGCCGTAGTAGTAGGTGCCGAGCGCCGGGTAGTTCTGGTAGGTGTCCTCGGTCTTGAGGCGCGGCAGGTCGGCGGGCGGGATGCCCGTCGTGTTGACGTCGACCTCGCCGGCCGAGAACGCCTGCACGGCGGTCGTGCCGTCGGTGATGATCTTCCCGTTGACACGCTTGAGCTTCACGTCCTGCGCGTCACGCCAGCCGTTCCACTTCGCGAGGTCGATCCGAGCGTCGTGCTTCCAGACGGCCAGCCTGAACGGGCCGTTGGTGACGATGTGGCCCGGCTGGGTCCACTTCTCGCCCCACTTCTCGACCGCCGAGCGGTTCACGGCCAGGAACGAGTGGTGCGCGACCTGCTGGATGAACCACGGCTGCGCCGAGGTGAGCTGCACCTTCAGCGTGTACTTGTCGGGCGCCGAGACTCCGACCTTCGCCTTGAGCGCGTTGCAGTCGCTCTTCTTGGAGTCGCAGGAGTTGTACTCCTGGGCGCCCTTGATGCCGTAGAACTGGTACGCATAGTCCGCGCCGAGCTCGGGCGAGATCGTGCGCAGCCACGAGTAGACGAAATCGTTCGCGGTCACGGGTTGGCCGTTCGTCCACTTCCCGTCCTTCCGCAGGTGGAAGGTGACGTTGGCGCCGTTCACGTCCCAGCTCTCTGCGAGGTTCGGGACGGGCTTCAGCGTTTTCGGATCCAGCTTGACCAGCGGATCCATGATGTTGAGCAGGACGTTCGACGACGTGGTGTCGGTCGCGAGGCCTGGGTCGAGCGACGGCGGCTCCGCGCCCCACGCCAGAGTGATGGTCTGGTCCGCGGCCAGCTGTCCGCTGCCCGCGGAACCGGTGCTGTTGTCGCTCGAGCTCCCGCCGCCGCAACCGGCAGCGACGAGCGCCGCCACGGCGACGAGAAGGGCGAGCGCAAGTGGTGTTCGTGTTCGCATGCTTCTGCGTCCCCTCCTCGGGTCGGCCGGCTGGGCACCGGCTTGGTCGGCGGGTGATACCCGGCGGTCTACGACTCGCGACTGAGGAAAAACCCCCATTAGGGACCGTGCAGACCTGTATTTCGAGTTTCCTTACAAAGGTGGTGAAACACGTGCGAGTGGGCACACCGTCGCCACATGTCGCTCTTCTGGCGCGTCTTCGCCACCAACGCCGCGGTGATCGTCACGGCCGCCGTCGTCCTGGCCGCCACGCCCGGGCAGGTCCACTTCCCGCGCACCGCGATCGATGCGGCGGTCGGAGTGGTGACCATCGCACTCGTGCTCGTGGCGAACCTCATCCTGCTGCGGCCGCTCTTCGAGCCGCTCCAGCGGCTCGCCGGGCTGATGCGGCGGATCGACCTGCAGCGGCCGGGCCAGCGGCTGGAGGTCGCGGGCAAGGGCGAGATTGCGCTGCTCGGCTCGACGTTCAACGAGATGCTCGCGCGCCTCGAGGCGCAGCGGCAGGAGTCCGTCACGCTGACGCTGACCGCGCAGGAGCAGGAGCGGCGGCGGATCGCGCGCAACCTCCACGACGAGATCGGGCAGAACCTGACGGCGGTGTTGCTGCAGCTCGACCGGCTCGGTAAGCGCGCAAGGCCGGAACTGCGCGAGGAGTTCGAGGAGACGGTCGAGTTCGTGCGCACCAGCCTCGACGAGGTGCGCCGGGTCGCCCGCCAGCTGCGGCCGGGCGTGCTCGAGGACCTCGGGCTCGCCAACGCGCTGCGCGAGCTCTGCACGATGTTCTCCACGCGCGGCGGCCTGCGCGTCGAGCGCCTGATCGCGCCGACGCTGCCGTTGCTGAGCCCGCAGGCGGAGCTCGTGATCTACCGCGTCGCGCAGGAGAGCCTGACCAACGCAGCGCGCCACTCCCGCGCCACGCGGGTGGAGCTGCGGCTCGACCGCGTGCCAGGCGGCGTGGTGCTGCGCGTCACCGACAACGGGTGCGGACTCTCGGGCGACGCTGCGGCGGCGAGCCTCGGCGGCCTGCGCGGGATGCACGAGTGGGCACTGCTCGTCGGAGGCGAGCTCGACATCTCGTCGCGCGCGTCCGGCGGCGTGCAGGTTCGGCTCCGCGTCCAGGCGCTCCAGCCGGCCGAGGAGCAGGCAGCGTGACACGCATCCTGCTCGCCGACGACCACACGATGGTCCGCCGCGGCCTGCGCCTGGTGCTCGACTCCGAGCCCGACCTCGAGGTCGTGGCGGAGGCGGGCGACGGAGCCGAGGCCGTCGACCGCGCGCTCGACGAGCGGGTCGACCTCGCCGTGCTCGACGTGACAATGCCGCGGCTGACCGGGATCCAGGCCGTGCGGGAGCTCGCGCGGCGTAAGCCGGAGTTGAAGACGCTGATCCTCTCGATGCACGACAACGAGCAGTACTTCTTCGAGGCGCTCAAGGCGGGCGCGGCGGGCTACGTGCTCAAGTCGTCGGCCGACCGCGACCTCGTCGAGGCCTGCCGCGCCGCCATGCGCGGCGAGCCGTTCCTCTACCCGGGCGCGGTGACGGCGCTGATCCGCGACTTCCTCGCGCGCGAGGACACGGACGCCGACCTCGAGCCGCTCACCCCGCGGGAGCTCGAGATCCTGAAGCTGATCGCCGAGGCGCACTCGACACCCGAGATCGCCGACATCCTCGTGATCAGCCCGAAGACGGTCGAGCGCCACCGCGCGAACATCTTCGGCAAGCTCGGCATGCGCGACCGCGTCGAGCTGACCCGCTACGCGATTCGCCGCGGCTTGATCGAGCCGTAGGGCCTTCCGCCGACCGTCGACCGTCGACCGTCGACCTATGAGATATATCGTGTCGTGATCTAATTCGGCAGGAGCCGAGCGGACGGCATGCGGAGGAATCTGCTCATATCCCTGGTCGCCGTGGCCCTACTGATCGCGGGGACCGCAGTCGGCGTTGGGGTCGGCCTCGGTTCACGACGAGCGCCGACGAAGGTCGCCGGCGTGCTCGTCAAGCGCAGCGTGCCGCCTCATGCCCTTAGCGACGCGACCGGCCGCCGGACGACGCTCGCCGCTTTTCGCGGAAAGATCGTCGTGTTGGCGCCGTTTCTGACGCTCTGCCGCGAGGTCTGCCCGCTGACGACCGGCGCTTTCGAGGTGATGCGGCGCGCGGTCGATCGGGCTGGTCTGGGCGGCCGGGTCGCCTTCGTGGAGGTCAGCGTCGATCCCTGGCGCGACAGCCCTCGCAGGTTGCGGGCGTTCGCGCGCCTGACGGGGGTCCGGTTTGCGCTGCTCACGGGGACGAAGGCGGAGCTCACTCGCTTTTGGCGTACATTCGGCGTGGTCTTCTGGCGCACACGGGCGGGCCGTCCGGCGGACAGGGACTGGCTCACCGGGAGGCGGTTGACGTTCGATGTGAGCCATACGGACGCGCTCTTTCTCATCGATGCGCGCGGTTGGGAGCGGATCGCCGACATCGGTACACCGCAGATCGGTCGCCGGCTCCCGCGGGTGCTGCGCGGGCTGCTGAACTCGGCGAGCCGGGCCCGCCTCCAGCCCGGCCGGCCAGGCTGGACCGTTCGGCAGGGGCTCGACGACATCGGCTACCTGCTCGGCAGCCCGATTCCCGGTCCGGTCGGATGACCCGCCGCGGCGAGCTGGGCGAGCGCCGGCCCTACCGGCTTTACGCCGAAGATGGGGCCTACCACCCACATCCGAGCTCGCGGGCGCGATGCCAGACTCGTTGGGTTGGGGGAGAGCCTGCCGAACCCGCGGCGACCGCGCTTGCGAGCCGGGCGCGGTCGCCGTCGGGGACCAGCGCCCCGGCATGTCTTGCCTCCTTCGAACCAACACCACTATGAGTGACAACCTGGTCGTCTCGATCGTCCGTTTCCAGTCGAGGCTCTCGGATGAGGACGTCCAGGCGCTGTACGAACAGCGCGCAGAGCGTTACCGGCGGCTGCCGGGGCTCGTCGAGAAGATCTACCTCCAGTTCCGGGACACCGGCGAGTCCGGCGCGATCTACGTCTGGGAGTCGGAGGAAGCGCTTCGGCGGTTCCGGGAGAGCGAGCTCGCGGGCTCCATTTCCGACGTCTATCAGGTCGAGGGGTCACCGAGCGTGGAGCTCGCCGATGTCTCTCTCGTCGTTCAGCAGGCCCGACCTCGGGCCACGCGGTAGCCGGCACGGGATGAAGCTCGCCAGGTCGAGGTCGAACGTACTGACCCTCACCCTGACGAGCCAGGAGCTTGCTGCGTTGTTCGCGGCCGTACGCATAGCGCTTGACGCCTTGCAGGCGAACCCGGAGACGCCGCGGCAATCCCTCGCCTTTCTCGAGCACCTCGTCCGCGACTACACGCATGCCGTCGAGCGCTTGTACGACGGCAATGGCTCCTGACGATGACGACGGGCGCTCGCGGCGCCCGTCGTCGCGTCGAACAGAGTGACGGTCGCTCCGAACAGCTTCGCCGCCTCGGTGTGGAAGTACGCGCAGTAACGGCAGTGCGTCGCGCCGGAGACGGCGATCCCGATCAGCTCCTTGTACACGGAGGCGCCGGTCGATCGCGCATGAGGGTTGCTCTCCATCTTCCGCCTTCCGAGGCGGGCCGCTGGCCGACGCCGAAGGGCGGCGCTCTTCACGAGGACTTCAGCCGCGCCAGGTCCTCGCACGTGCGGTGACCCCAGCCAGCCGCGGCGCGCCCTTCGGCGTCCATCCGAGCTTCCTCCGACCGGTCGACGCGCCCAATGGAGTCCTCCACCCATTTTTGAGCTGCCACGGATGGGGCGCTTGGAGGCGTGCGAGATACAGGCTCGGCCCCATCCCGCCCGACGAGTAGCCCAGGCAGTGTGCAGCCGATGCGCAACGCACACACACAGACCGCACCGCCGAGGCGCCCGATGAGCAGGGGGGATTACAAGCGGCACCTCGCCGTCTATCTGCTCACGAATCTGTGCCTGGAGACCGATCTTTCGCGCGAATTCGGGCACCTTCGGCTTCCCGAGTCAGCTGCGGCTCGCAGTCGCAAGTCCGCCTAGGAAGGAACCGCGGTCACGGTCACTCCGTCGTCCTCTTCTCCCCTGCGGCGGGGTGACCGATGTTCTCTCATGCTCCGTCTGACCAAGGAATCGAACTCCCGACACGGGGTACAAAGCTCGCGAAGTGCACAATGCGACCGGTAAGGGCGGACGCACCGTGACCCGCTTGGGAGGCGCCGCTGCGGCGACGCCAGAACTCTCGAAGCCGGTCGCGAGGCAGCGTACGCTCGAGCCTCGACCGATGGCGAATCTACGGCAGACGCGCCCGTCCGGCTATCGCCGGTTGTCGCTCTATACCCGGGTGCTGCTCGTCAACGCCACGGTGCTCGTCGCCGCCACCGCGGCCATCGCTTTCACTCCGGCGCGCATCCCGTTTCCGGCCGGCGTCGAGGAAGCGCTCCTCCTGCTCACCGGGCTCGGCACGATGGTGATCGCCAACGCGGTGCTCCTGCGGCTCACGTTCGGGCCACTCTCGCGACTCGTGCAGCTCATGGGGACGATCGATCTGCTCAAGCCGGGCCAACGCTTGCCGATCACCGGTGGCGTCGAGGTCCGAGCGGTCATCCGAAACTTCAACGAGATGCTCGACCGCCTCGAGGACGAGCGCCGGCAGAGCAGCAGCCGCATCCTGAAGACACAGGAGGCGGAGCGGCGTCGAATCGGCGGTGAGTTGCACGACGAGATCGGCCAGCGCCTGACCGGCATCCTTCTTCAGCTCAAGCGTGCGGCGACAGTCGCGCCCGCCGAGCTACGAGCCGGTCTGCTCGAGGCTCAGGAGGAGGTGAGGTCGACCCTGGACGAGGTCGGACGCGTCGCCTGGCAGCTCCGACCTGGGATCCTCGACGATCTCAGCCTCGCGCCTGCCATCGAGGGGTTGGCAACCACTGCCGAGGAGCACGGAGAGATACAGATCGCGCGGAAGCTCGACGCCCGGATTCCGCGCCTGAGCCCCGAGGCCGAGCTTGCGGTCTATCGCATCGCTCAGGAGAGCCTTACCAACGCGATCCGCCACGCGAACGCCCGCCGGATCGAGCTCGGCCTGGAGCAAGTACCCGGCCGCCTCAGGTTGCGGGTCGTGGACGACGGAAGCGGCCTCCTGCGTGACGAGATGAGCGGCTCGGGGATCCGCGGAATGCGCGAGCGCGCGCTGCTGATCGGAGCCGACCTACACATCGACTCGACGCCGGGAGAGGGCGTCTCGGTCCTGCTCGACGTACCTCTCGCCGGAGGAGGCCATTGAGATGCCGATTCCGTTCCCGGTACACATCCTGATCGCCGACGACCATGCCGTCGTTCGCCGCGGTCTACGCGCCGTGCTCGACGGAGAGCCCGATCTCAAGGTCGTCGGAGAGGCAAAGGACGGCGAGGAGGCGGTCAAGCAAGCGCTGGCCCAGGATGTCCATCTCGTGATCCTCGATGTCGCCATGCCGAGAATGACTGGACTACAGGCCGCCCGCGAGCTTTCGAAGCGACGTCCGGAGGTTCGGACGCTCATCCTCTCGATGTACGACAAGGAGCAGTACTTCTTCGAGGCGCTTGCGGCCGGAGCATCCGGCTACGTCCTGAAACGTGCGGCCGATCGCGACATCGTGGAAGCGTGTCGTGCGGCGATGCGTGGCGAGCCCTTTCTTTACCCGGCCGCCGTCACCGCGCTCATCCGCGAGCACCTGGAGCGAGCCCGCAATGGTGAGGACGTGCCGGTGAGCCCGCTCACGCCGCGAGAGCTCGAGGTGGTCAAGCTGATCGCCGAGGGGTTCTCGTCGCAGCAGATCGCCGCCACGCTCGTGATCAGCATCAAGACCGTCGAGCGGCACCGGGCGAACATCCTCCAGAAGCTCGGGATGCGAGATCGCGTCGAGCTCGCGCGATACGCGATCAGGCAGGGGTTGGTCGAGGCGTGAACGTGACGGAACGTGGGTGCCGAACGTAGCTTGCTCTCGATCGAGGCGGAGGGCGAGACGCCCCGTCGCCTGCGCGATAAAGAAACCTCGCAATTACATGCCGAAGGGCGGGCCCGTCATGTACTTGAAGCCGCTGTCCACGGCCAGCGTGACCACGACCGATCCCGGCGGCAGCTCCGCTGCGAGGCGGAGCGCGCCGACGACGTTGGCCCCGCTGGAGGTGCCGGCGAAGATCCCCTCCTCCTGCGCGAGGCGCACGGTCATGTCCAGGGCCTCGCCGTCCTCGATCGCCCAGACCTCGTCGACGTTCGTCGGGTCCCAGAGCGGGGGCACCATCCCCGACCAGCCCTGCATCGCGAACGAGCCGCTCGAGCCGCCGGTGATCGCGGGCGACCCGGCAGGCTCGAGCCCGACCACGCGGACGTCCGGGCTCCGCTCCTTCAGCGCGCCGGCGACGCCGAGCAGTGAGCTTGCGGTGCCGATGCCCTGGACGAACGCTGCCACCTTGCCGTCCGTCTGCTGCCAGATCTCGGGGCCGAGCCGCTCGCGGTGGCCAGGGATCGAGTAAGGGTTGTTGAACTGGTCGGTGGCGTACGTGCCGGGCTCGCGAGCGAGCTCGGCGGCGCGCCCGACCATGTTCTCGATGTCCTGCGCCGTGACGCGGCCGCGCTCCTCGACCGCCGGCAGCAGCTCGAGCTCGGCGCCGAGGGCGCGCGTGAGCCGGATGCGCTCCTCGCTGAAGCACTCCGAGATGACGATCTTCGCCGGGTAGCCCTTCGCGCGGCACACGAAGGCGAGCGCGGGGCCGGTGCTCCCGCCGGTGTACTCGATCACGGTCGTGCCGGGCTCGAGCAGGCCGTCGCGCTCGGCGCCCTCGATCATTGCGAGCGCCATGCGGTCTTTCATCGATCCGCTCGGGTTGCGGTACTCGAGCTTGACCCAGATCTCCGCACCCTCGCGCGGGATGCGCCGGAGCCGGACGAGCGGCGTGTTGCCGATCGCGTCGAGGATCGCGGTTGCCGCCACGGGGCGAGCCTACAGCCGCGCCTTCAGCCGAAGAATCCTCGCGTGCGACGCCTCGAGGCTCGCGCGGCCGATGCGTCCGCTTCGCGCGGCGCGGAGCAGCGCGGCGTAGACGCGACGCGAGGCCGACTCGGAGCCGGTCAGCAGGATCACGTCGGTGCCTGCGTCCGCCGCGCCGATCGCGAGCCCGTTCGGCGGGATCCCGCGCACGCGCGCGGCCCCGTCGAGCGAGTCGGTCATCGTGACTCCCGTGAACCCGAGCTCGCGCCGAAGCAGCGTGCTGGCGATGGCGCGCGACCAGCCGGCGGCGTTGTCCGGGTCGAAGGCGTCGTAGATCGCGTTCGAGAGCATGATCACGGGCACGGCTTGGCGAATCCCGCGCCGAAACGGCACGAGCCCGGAGGCGAGGCGGCTGCGACGAGCCGCGATCCGGACAAGCGCCCGGTCGGTGTCCCGGCGCGCGAGCCCAAGCCCGGGGAAGTGCTTCATCGCCGCCACAGCGCGGCCGTCGCGTAGGCCGAGCGCGAAGTCGCCGGCCCGCCGGGCGGTCTTCTCCGCGTCGAACGACCAGGCACGGCCCTGGCGATACACCGCGGAGACGCCGGAAACGGGCACGTCTGCGACCGGGGCGAGGTCGACGTTGATCCCCAGCGCCCGCAGCGCCGCGCCCGTGCGCCGGCCCTGCTCGCGCGCGCGTGGACCCATTCGGACGGGCGCAAGCGAAGGTGGCGCCCATGGGACGGTCTTCACCTCGCCGCCCTCCTGGTCGACCGCGATCAGCAGCCTCGGCCGCCCACCGGCCGCCGCGGCGGCCTGCAGCGAGCGCGTGATCCGCCGTAGCCCCTCGTTCGTGCGGAAGTTGAATCCGTGGACGATCACGCCGCCGACCTCGCCTCGCCGCACGCGTTCGAGTAGTGAGGCCGAGGGCGTCGTGCCCTGCATCGTGACGACGAGCTTCTGCCCGACCAGCTGCGCGAGCATCGGCGCCGCCGCCTCGCGGGTCGGCGCGGCTCCCGCAACGACGACGAGAGCAAGGAATGCCGCCGCTGCTGCTCTCATCACGACGCGCAAATCAGATCTGCAGCCTTCTCGGCGACGGCCACGGTCGGCCAATTGGTGTGGCCGCGTGGGACCCGCGGGATCACTGAGGCATCCGCGACCCGAAGGCCGCCGACACCGCGGACGCGAAGGTCGGCGTCCACAACCGTTCCCAGAGCGCACGTGCCGACCGGGTGGTAGAGCGTGTGCGCCTTCGCGCGCAGCACCGCCGTGAGCTCCTCGTCCGCCTGCACCCCGGCTCCGGGAAGCAGCTCCTGGCGCACGAGCGGCCTCAGCGCCGAGGTCTCGAGCAGCCGCCGGGCCAGCCGCACGCCGTGGAGGAGCACGCGCACGTCGTCCTCGTCCGAGAGGTAGCCGGGGTCGATCAGCGGCGGATCGAACGGGTCGCTCGAGCGCAGGTTCACGCTTCCGCTGCTGCGCGGCTGCAACGCGATCGTGCCGATGGTCAGCCCGTGCTCAGACGGCGGGGTGAGGCCCTCGTCGACGAACAGGACGGGCGCGAAGATCAGTTCCAGGTCCGGTGCCTCGAGCTCCGGGGTCGTGCGCACGAAGGCGGCGGCCTCGGCGACGTTCGAGGTCAGCGGGCCGCGCCGCAGCAGCAGGTACCGAATCAGGTTCCGCCACGACTCCGCGGTGTAGAGCGTCCGCGTGCTGGTCGTCGTCGCGAGCAGGCCTCCGACAAGGTGGTCCTGGAGGTTCTCGCCGACCGCGGGCGCGTCGATTCCGGAGAGGAGGAGCAGGTGCGGCGAGCCGATCGCGCCGGCGCTGAGGATCACCTCGCGCCGCGCCGTCACGCGCTCGAGCTGCCCATCGCGGTGTACCTCGACACCGACGGCACGACCGTCCTCGAACACTACGCGGGTCGCGTGCGCGCGGGTCAGCACCTTCAGGTTCGGCCGCCGACGTGCGGGACGGAGGTAGCCGTCTGCAACGCTCCAGCGCCGGCCGCGGCGCTGGTTCACGAGCACCTGGGCGGCGCCCTCGGCCTCTGGTGCGTTCAGATCGGCGGCGCGCGGAATCCCCGCCTCCACGGCGGCCGCGACGAACGCACTGGTGAGCGGGCTCGGGTCGCGCTGCTCGGCCAGCGCGAACAACCCGACGCTCCGCTTGAAGTACGGCTGCAGCTCGTCCCAGCTCCAGCCGTGAATCCCCCACCCGTCGTAGTCGGCGCGGTGGCCGCGGATCGCGATCTGGGCGTTGATCGACGAGCAGCCCCCGATTACCTTGCCGCGCGGGAAGGCAATTTCCCGCCCGTCGAGCGCCGCCTGCGGCGCGGTCGAGAACCCCCAGTCGAGCTCACTCCGGTAGAGCTTCGAGAAGGCGGCTGGAACGCGGATCTCGAGCTTCCGGTCCTCGCCCCCGGCCTCGAGCAGGAGGACGCTGACCGCCTGGTTTTCGCTGAGCCGCGCCGCGAGGACGCAGCCCGCCGAGCCCGCTCCGACGATGACGTAGTCCGCTTCGTGCACGCCTCAGAGCTCGACGCCGAGCACGTCGAGGACCCGCCCCCACTCCGTGACCTCGCTGTCGCGCACATACGTGGCGCCCATCCGCTCGTAGAACCCGTGCGCGTTTGGCTCGGCCTCCCACTCGAGCCGTCGAGCGCCGAGCTCGCGGGCACGGCCGGCGGCGTGCTCGAACAGAAGCCGGCCCACTCCACGGCCGATCCAAGGCGGGTCGATCCACAGGTCCTCGAGCCAGCCGACGTCGCCGCGCGGGATCAGCGAGGCCCAGCCGACCGGCTCACCGTCGGCTTCCGCGACGTACACCTCCCGAGCCCGCAGGCGCTCGGGGTCGAAGTCGCCGCCCAGGGCCCACTCCTCGACCTGCCTGCGGTCGTAGCCCCAGTGGGCCTTGGCGTCGACCGCGATCTCGCGCAGCCGGGGAACGTCGCGCTCGGTGCCCGCACGGATCACCACGACGACACCGTGCCACACGGCAGACGAAGGGCCCCGTCCCCGGGGCCCTTCGAGCGATTCGATGACCGTGCTACTTGAGGCGCAGCCGCCAGGCGCCGCGGCCGTGCGTCGCGGCGTAGAGGAGGCGTTCGCCGTTCTTCCCGTTCACGAGCGTGAGGCCGGAGGCGGCAGCCTGCGGCAGCCCGTCGGAGGCCGGCAGCCAGTTGTGGCTCCCGGCGGCGAGCCGGTCGACGCCGAAGTCGGTCGACGCGTACACGTCGCCCGTCGCGACATCGAGGACGACGTCGTTGACGGGCTGGTCGAGCAGGTCGTACGAGATGTCCGTCCACGTCGCCGTCCCGGCAACCGGGTCGAAGACGACGTCGAACACGTGCCCGGGGGTCGTGGGCGTGTTCGAGCCGTAGCCGTTGAACGAGACGAGCGCGTGGTTCGCGTTCGTCGGGTCCACGTAGATCGTGCCCGGCGTCCGCAGCGGCGTCACCGCGTTGTCGATCCGGGTGAACGTCACCGTGGCCGGGTCGGCGTTGTTCGCGTTCTTCGAGACGAAGACCCGGCCGCCCGAGGTTGCCGCCCACATCGTGTCGTGGTCGGTGCCGCGGGAGACGGCCGTGATGTTGCCGCCGGAGCGGCTGCCGAAGACCGCGCTCACCAGCGTCGGACCGCCGAGCGGGAACCAGTCCGTCCCGCAGACGCCGGTGAAGAGCCCGTCGCTGGTGCCGAACTCGCCGGCGGCGGTGTTGCAGTGCTGCTCGAGGAACGAGCGGTCGCCGCCGAGGTTCGTCGTGCGCCAGACGTGCTGGCCGCCGACGAAGATCGTGTTCCCGACGACCGGGTCCATGATCGCCGGTGAGTAGAAGCGGAAGGACTCCGGATTGCCGACGCTCAGCTTGTCGCCGATCCAGAGCCACGTCTTCGGGTCGTTGCCGTTGTAGTTGATGTCGAGCTGGCCGCCCGTGTACATGTGGAAGTGGATGTTCGGGTCGACCGCGTCGAAGCCCGAGTCCCCGCCGTCGCCGGTGAGCGGCAGGAACCACGTCTGCGAGCCGCTGAAGGCCAGCGTGCCGTTGTCCTGCGTGCCCGAGAGCGCGTCGTTCAGCGGGTTCGTCGGATTGACGGAGATCGCGTTCATCTGCAGCGTCGCGAGGCCGGCGTTGACGACGTCCAGCCTGGTCGGGATCTGCTTCAGCCACGCCTTGCAGTCCGACAGGAAGAGCGGCGAGGTGATGCCGCGGGTGTCGCACTGCGCGGACGCATCGGCCCACTTGCCGCTCGTGCGGATGACGCCGCCGTCCGAGCCGACGAAGAACTGGCTCCGGTTGCCGGGCACGAACGCGAGCGCGTGCTGGTCGGGGTGCATCGACTCGCCGCCGACGTCTCCGGTCACGTCCGTCCAGGTCGCCCCGGCGTCCATCGACATCAGCACCGAGCGGCCGTTCGAGCGCATTCCGCCAGGAGCCGCGTACGGCTTGAGCTCCTCGTAGTGCATCAGGCCGCCGACGACGACCATGTCGGGGTTGTCGGCGGGCGACATGGTGAACATGTCGTAGACGCACTGCGAGCCGACGAGCGGCGTGTTGCAGTAGTTGTAGACGGCGAAGCCCGGGTTGCCGTCGGTCGGGTTCGACAGCCGGGTCCACGCGGCGTTGCTCGACGCCGTCAGTGCCGCCGCAGGCTGGCTCGCGTCGTCGACGCGGTAGACCTGCGCGCCGGTCGGCGCGCCTGCGCCACTCGCGTCGGAAAGGTAGATCCTCGTGAGGCCGTTCTTGACGACCGGCGAGAACGAGTACCGCCCGCGGTTGCCGCTGAAGATCGCCTCCCAGCTGTTGGGAGCGCCGCCCGTCGTCGAGCGGAGGAGGCCCGTCGAGGCCTGCGCCGCGTAGACGACGTTCGAGTTGCGCGGGTCGAACTTGACCTCGTTGAACGAGCCTGCACGGCTGAGCGCGAAGGTCGCGCCACCGTCGGTCGAGACGTACAGCCCGACTGCGGGCGGCGGCGGAGCGATCGTCGAGCTGCCGCCGACGTTCGAGCCGATCCCGTGCGTGCCGGAGCGCGTGCCGATCAGCAGGTGGGACGCGTCGGCCGGGTCGACCGCCACCCAGGCGATCGCGCGGTTGTTCGAGACGTCGAACGAGCCCGGGACGAGCGCCCAGTGCGCGCCGCCGTCGGTCGTCTTGTAGAGGCCGAGGCCGGCCTCGCTGTCGCCGCTCGAGTTCGCCTCGCCGGTGCCGACATAGATCGTCTTGCCGGTCGGGTCGTTCGGGTCGACGGTGATCGAGCCGATCGCGTTGGTCGGGATTCCGTCGGAGATGTAGTTCCACGACGGGTTCGGCGCGAGCGCGTTGGTCGAGCGCCAGACGCCGGCTCCGGCCGCAGCCACATACAGCGTGCATTCCTGCGGCTTGCACTTCGGGTCGACGGTCAGCGCCGTGACGCGGCCGGACCACTGCGTGCCCTTGTTGAATGCCTGGGTGCCGAGCCGGTCGACGTTGAGCGTCTCCGGCCCCAGGAAGTCCCACTTCGGCGCCACACCGGAGGAGCCGCGGCTCTTCACGGTGTCGTTCGCGGCCATCGCACCCTGGATCTGGTCGATCGAGATGTCGTCCATCGGGAAGGCGCGAGCGGAGTAGGCCTCCGCCGCCGCGCCGCCGAAGTCGTCGCGGCCGCCGCCTTCCAGCGCCGCGAGGTGTTGCAGTCCTCGTGCCGATGGCGCGCCCGAGGTACTCGTCGACCCGCGTGCGAGCACCGCCGCGAGAACGACGGCGAAGGCTGCGATTGTGAAGACAGCGACTAAGCGCCGCGAAACCATGAGGATCCCCCTTCTTCGGTCTAGTTGCGAGAGCTATATCTCGCAGGGTCGATCGCTCAAGTCAACCGAGAGGACACGCTGCGCAGGGGCCAACGGCCCCTGCGCAGCGATCGAGCTCACGAGCTCGGGGCGGCCTGCTCCTCCTGCGGCGCCAGGAAGACGTTCGGCGCGACGGTCGCGCCCGTGTCGAGCTTGATCAACTCGGCGAGCGTGTGGCGGTACGTGATCCCGTACGCGCGCGCGATCACGCTCAGCAGCGGGTCGTTCGCGTAGAAGAAGCGGTCGCCGTCGCGGAGGGCCTGGAACTGCCGCTTCCAGATTGCGAGCTGCAGCGGGCCGAACTCCATGCCTGCGATGTGCGGCTCCGCAACCATCCCCACGAAGGCGTCGACCTTGTCGACCGAGCCGTAGATCGCCTTCAGCCGCGCCGCGAGCGCCGTGCGGCGGGTGCCGGAGACGGCATCCTCAGACGCCTCGTCGCTCCCGATCGGGAGCACGTTGCCCTCGTCGTCCTCGAGCTGGACGAAGTCGAGGATGTTCGGATCGTTGATCGGGTCCCTGCCGTGGATCGTGCGACCCAACGCGAAGCGCTCGGTCGACTCGCCCGTGATCTCTGCGAAGGAGCGCACGGGCGGCAGCCCGAACGCCTGCCGCAGGCCGTTGTAGGAGGGCATCCCGTGGTCTCGCCCGCGCTGCACGTCGTCGGCGCCGAGGTCGGCGACGCCCACGAAGCAGCTCGGGCTGATCACCGGCGCGCCGCACGACGCGGGATCGGTCGCTCCCGGCTTCGGAACCTGGAAGAGCACGCTGCGGAGCGAGTTGTCGATCTGTTCGTCGTTGTTGTACTGCCGCTCGGCAAGACTCTCGAGGATCGGGCCCTCGCCGACCTGCTCGAGTAGGTCGGGGTTCCCGAACGCGGCCACGAGCGGAATCACGAGCAGCACCGACCCGTCGGAGTTCCGCTCGACCTGGATCCCCTCCTGCGGGAAGACCCGCGTCAGCTGGTCTTCGGTGTAGGTCCCCGCCGGGACCGTCGGCTCGAACTCGCCGTGGATCATGCTGTGCGCCCGGTAGCCGACGCTCGCGAACTCGTTCCCGAGACTCGGATTGACGTTCGGGTCGTAACCGCTGTACGGAGCGAGCTGAACGCCCAGCGTCGGCAGGAACTCGGTGTAGGTGATGTACTGGATCTCCGCCCCGACCACACGACGCGCGAGCTCGAACTTCGCCTCGTCGGGGAGACCCGAACGCGCGAGCGCCGCGACGATGCGGTTGTGCTCGCGGGCGAAGAGCGTGTGGATCGCAGTCAGCGCGACGTTCTCGTTCGCGCGCACGTCACCCGCGACGACCGCCTTCTCCGGGGTTGCCACTAGCGGCCCCATCAGGTCGACGGGCGGAGCGGGCACGGTCGGGCGAGCGTCGGCGCGCGGGAGGTAGCTCCCGGCCGACATCAGCAGCGAGGCCTGGTTGTTCGCCGGGTTGCCGTCTCCGGCGCTACCGGCTCGCAGCCAGTCCAGGCGCGACTTGCTGACGCCGTAGACGTTCGACGCGTCGATGAAGCTGTCGATCGTGTTGATCTGCTGCCGCGCCGACTGCGTGCCCGTGCCCGGCGCCGCAGGCGTGCGCGAGAACGCGAGGGCGCCGAAGTCGTTCTGGTAGCTCTCGAGCCGGTCCGTGGCGTCGAAGGCCATCGGCACGCTCTCGGCCGGTGTCTCGTCCCGCAGGCCGATGTCGTGGTCGAGGAACTGCCCCCACGCCCAGCCCCACTGCGAGATGCCGTTCTCCGAGAACAGGTTCTGGCCAACGTCGTTGAAGACGCGGTTGCTGACGTATCGCGGAGACGGCCCAGAGACCATGCTCCCGATCCCGTCGGCGTAGTTCGCTGGAGCGACCCTCAGGTACTGCGTCCCGGCTTTGCCCCAGTCGGGGTGCCGCAGGTTGTTTCCACTGCCGTCCAGGGCTCGAACCACAACGGGGCCGCTCGCCCCGGACCCGGCTGCCACGGTGGCAACCAGGAAGACGGCCATCATCGACATCGCGAGCTTCTGCATCCCTACCTCCCTCGGCGGCCTTAGGGGTGCGCCGCAGTCATCGCGCGTGTCTAGCTCAGCTGTAGGCGCCAGCCTTTCTCTCCCGCCCTGGCCGACGGGAGTCGTGCTTCGGCAACGACCCGGTGGACCACCCCATCACACCTCGACCTTCGTCGCTGACCCGAAGCGCGGGAAGGTACGCCCCTCCCCGGACGGAGTCAAGGCCGCCGGGGAGGGGTTACCCTCCTTGGTCCGCAAATTGGGAGGATCGTGGTTTCGAACGGGGTCACCGAGGAGCCGATCAGCTCCGAGCTGGTGCTCGTGGATCAGGCGCTCGCGCGTCGCGCGCGGGCGGCGCTGCCCGATCCTCCCTGGCTCGTGCCGGCGCTCGCCGAGCTGCGTGAGCGGCCGGCGGCGGAGTGGGCTCCGGCGCCCGTCCTGGAGCGTCCGGCTCGCCCCTCGCACGGACGTCGCCGGCCGGACGCGGCGTCGCTCGTCCTCGTCATCATCGCGCTCGCGTTTGCCGGTGTCGCGGCGCTCGCCTTCGTCCCGCTGTCGCGCGGCCCGTCCTTCGTCACGACGCCCGTCGAGCAGGCGGCACCGGCAGTACCGGTCCGCCCGCCGGTCGCCGCGCGCCCCAAGGCCACGACGAAGCCGAAGCCCACGCCACTGCGGCACGCGGCGAAGCCGAGGAAGACGCGGCAGCGCGAGCGCCCGGCCGCGAAGACGCCGACGAAGCGCCGCGCTTCGCAGCCGACCGCGGCCCCGAAGCCGCGGGCGCTGACGAGAGCGCAGCGTGTGGTCACCTGGCTCCGCTATCCCGCGGCCGTCTACTACGCGGTGTACCTTCAGCGCGGCGCGAAGACGCTCTTCCAGACGAGGACCGTGCGCCCCGGCACCGTGCTTCCCGCGCGCCTCGCGCTGAGGCCGGGCACGTATCACGTCGTCGTACGCCCGGCGATCCCGAGCGACGCCGGCATCATCCTCGCCTCCGCGATCTTCAGGAAGACGGTGAGGCTGTGAGCACGAGCCTGGACGGCCGGACTGCGAGCCAGGCCAATGCCCACAGGACGGCGATGGCGACGAAGCCGCCACGGCCGTGACCGGGTAGCGCGAACGTGAAGCCGACCAGCGGCGCCCCGACCAGGATCAAGAAGGTCGCGCAGCTGTTGACGAATCCGACAGCGGCACCAGGGGCGTCAGGGCGAAGCCCCTGAGCTCCGGCGAAGGCCGCGGCGAACGGGATCCCGGCAGCGAGCCCGAGGAGCGCCGCGCCCGCGACGCGCACGGCCAGCGGGAGGTCCAGGAGCAGGAGGACCGTCCCCGCCGCACCCAGCAGCATGCTGACGCCGAGCAGCTGCGCGGCCCGCTCCGGCCGTCGCTGGAGGATCCGGCCGCCGATCGGCCGGGTCACGAGGCCACCGAGCAGCACCAGCGCGGCGACGGCGCCCGCGAGCCGCCGGCCGTAGCCGTCGTGCTGGAGCAGTGACACGGCCCAAGTCCCGACGATGACGCTCAGGCCGAACGACGCGGTGTGCGCGGCCGCCAGTGGATACAGCCGACGGTCCCGCACGATGTCCGCGACGCCGGTACGGTCCGGTCGCGGGGGCTCTCCGCGACGACGGTCCCGCGGTGCGAACGGCAAGGAGAGCAGGACGATGCACGCGCAGACGAGCGCCGTCACGTAGGGAGCCCGCCAGTCGAGCGACGGCACGGCGAGGGGGACGATCGCGAGCGCGAGACCTCCCCCGCCCACCCCCGATGCGCCGTAGAGCCCCTGTGCGTCCGCGGTTCCGACCGTCGCGCGGACATACTCGCTCCCTGCGACGAACCCGATCCCGGTTCCGAAGCCGGCGACGAGCCGGCCGACGACGCCTCCGGCGAACCATGGCAGGAGGAGCGCAAGCACGTTGCCGACCGCGACGATCGCGAGGGCGACCATCCCCAGGGTTCGAGCTCCCCGTTGGTCGACGAGCCTCCCGCCCGGGATCTGCATGACGAGATGCGTCACGAACAATGCGGTCGTCAGGAAGCCGATCGCGCCGAGGCGGACGCCGTAGTGATCCGCCAGGACGTCGGCGGCCGGCCCGAGGTTCGCGATGTTGTATCCGGTGGCCGCACCGAGCGCGACCCCGGCGCCGGTCGCCGCTAGCGAGCGCGAGTCGACTCCGTCACATGCACATCCAGCCGCCGTCGACGGTGAGGTTGATGCCGTTGACGGCCTCGTTCTCGAGCAGGAAGCGGGACGCCCTCACGACTTCGGCCATGGTGACGAGGCGCCCGATCGGCGTGCGCTGCACGAGTGCCTGCAGTCGCTCCGGGGCCATGTTGGTCCACTGCGGGCTGTCTCCGACGATGGCCGGGTGCACCGCGTTGATACGCGTCGGCGCCAGCTCCCACACGAGGGTGCGCACGAGGCTCGTCACTCCACCGTTCACGGTCGTCACGGTTGTCGAGCCGGGATAGGGCCGGTCGCGCGCGAGGCCGCCGAAGATGAGGATCGAGGAGTCGTCGCGAAGTTTCGGCGTCAGCGCGTGGATCACCTCGGTGTAACCGACGAGCTTGAGCGTGACCAGCCGCAGCGCTGCATCGATGTCGTATTCCTGCACGGTGTTCACGTCACGCTCGATCGCAGCGAGGACGAGGTGGTCGACGTCGCCCACCTCGGCAAGGTGATCCGCGATCGTGTGCGGCTCGGCGAGATCGAACCCGAGTCCGCGGGTGCGGCCACCGATCTCCTTCGCGGCGGCGTCGGCGCGAGACTGGTCTCTTCCGGTGACGACGACGTCTCGGCCGTCGTCTGCATAGGACTGCGCGAGCTCCCGGCCTTGTCCTTGCGTGCCGCCGACGATGACGACAGTGCCTGTGGCCATTCGTTCTCTCCTTTCGCGCCGAAGAGCGCTCGACCCGCGCAACTCCGCGCGGGCCGAGCGGAGGAGGATTGCGACTCAGACGGCTGCCATCGGCTCGCTCGCCCAGTCCGGCAGCAGCTCGCCCGCGGACAGGATGTGGTTCCTCGACTCGTCGAGCTTCTGGAACACGCTGTCGAGGTCGACCCCGACGAGCTCGCCGTTGCGCTTCACGGCGCGGCCGGCAACGAACACCGAGTCGACGTTCGACGTGTCGGAGAAGACGACGATCGTCCCAGTCGGACTCACCATCGGGGCGGTGTTGATCGCGTTGGTCTTCAACAGGACGATGTCCGCCTGCTTGCCCGGCGCGAGCGAGCCGACCTTGTCTTCGAGCGCACACGCGCGGGCGCCGTCGATGGTGGCGAACTCGAGCACGTCCTTGTGCGAGAGCGTCGGCGCGAACGCCTCTTTCGGCGTATCGGTGTGGGAGAGGATCCGGTCGTGGACGAGGGCCGTCCGCATCTGCGTGAACATCTCTCCGGGGACGCTCGAGACGACGTCGACGCTCAGCGACGGGCGCACGCCGCGCTGCAGCAGCCTCCCGGTCGGCGGAGGGCCATGACCCATCAGCATCTCGACGTACGGCGCGACGGAGGTCGTGCCCCCGCTCTCGGCGATCAGGTCGAGCTCCTCGTCGGTCGAGTCGGTGCAATGGATGTACGTCGTGTCCGGTCCGAGCAGGCCGAGGTCGCTGATGTTCTTCACGTGCTGCACCTCGACGTCGGTGAGCCGCATGCCCACGTGGACGCTGATGCGGATGCCGAGATCACGCGCGAGCTCCCAGTCGTGCTTCGCGACCTCGAAGTTCGAGTTGCCGGGCGCACGGGCCGCGAGCGCCAACGTGATCAGCCCGTCGTCCGACGAGAAGTAGGTCTCGCGGATCCGGCGGACGTCCTCCGGATGCTCGAGCTCGCTGAACGCCCACCACTCGCCCCCCGTCGGGACGCCGTGGGCGTAGATCGCCCGGATCCCCGAATCCATCAGCCCCTGGATCGCCGCGTCGGAGTGGTCGGGGGTGTTGTTGATGTGCGACCAGTCGAGCAACGTGGTCACGCCGCCGTTCAGCGCCTCCAGCGCACCGGCGTAGTTGCCGATGTGGACGTCCTCCGGGCGGTAGTGGCCGCCAACGCTGCCGAGCATCACCGCGAAGTAGTGGTCGAGCGTGCAGCACGGGAGCACGCCGCGGACCGGCGTCTGCCAGGTGTGCCGATGGGTGTCGACGAACCCCGGCATGACGATCATGCCCGTCGCGTCGATCTCTTCGGCCTCTGACACGCCGAGGCCGCGGCCGATCTCCGCGATCCTCCCGTCCTCGACGAGGACGTCCCCGTTCGGGATCTCGCCGACGCCGGGATCCATCGAGACGACGAAGCCGTTGCGGATCAAAAGGCGTTCCGAGCTCATGCCCCTCTTCTCCTTAGTTGCGTGCCACGGGTTGCGCGGTCTCACGCCGGCGCATGTTCAGCGAGCATAAACGCACGCCGACCGACCAGTCAACGCAGGGGTGGATGCTCCGGCGCGCGTGAAGCAGCGGTAAACGCTACGGCCTATCTGGGCACTTGCGTTCGGTGATGGTTGACACTTTCGACCGCGCGTGAGCAGAATTGGCTCCTGTCAGGGGCTACCCCTCAGAGGAGCGGGTGAACGCGCGCAACGGCACCGAGGGCCTTGCCCTGCACGCGGGCCGCCGCATGACCGCGCTGCTCACCGACGCGCTGGTCGGATCGCGCTTTCTGTCCGTCTGGATCGCTACGGGCGCGCTCCTCCTGGTCGCGAAGATCATCGCGCCGGAGGCGCTGCAGAGCACGTCGTGGTCCTTCGTCCTCCCGTACATGACCGTCCTCGCCATCGCGGCGCTCGGCCAGATGCTCGTGATCATGCACGCGGGCATCGACCTCTCGACCCCGGGGGTGATGTTCCTCGGCGGCTACCTGATCGTCGGCGTCGGCCACCACTCCAACGGCCGCCTCTGGATCGCGATCCTCGCCTGCCTGGGCCTCGGAGTGCTCGTGGGCCTGATCAACGGGATCCTCGTCGGCATCCTGCGACTGAACCCGTTGATCGTGACACTCGCGGTCGGCCAGATCGTGTTCGCCGAGGGGCTGCGGTACGCCAACGGGCTCGCGGAGGCCGAGGTGCCCTCGCGGCTCGCGTCCTTTGCCCAGAACAGGCCGCTGGACATCAGCGCGGTCTTCTGGACAGGCGCCGCGATCACCGTCGCGGTCGCGCTGCTCCTCCGCTACACGGCGCCCGGCCGGCGCTTCCAGGCTGTGGGCGCGAACCCGCGGGCCGCATGGATGGCCGGCGTCCACGTCCGGGCCCACGTCGTGTTCGCCTACGCGGCGGCCGGCACGCTCTATGCGCTTGCGGCCGTGCTGCTCGCGTCGATCCGGGTCAGCGTCGACCCCGCGTTCGGGGCGTCCTATCTGCTCGCGCCGATCGCCGCGGTCGTCATCGCGGGCGCATCGCTCTCGGGCGGGCTGGCGAGCGCGACCTCGACGTGGGTGGCGGCATTCGCGCTGACCCTGCTGAACCAGATGCTGATCATCCTCGGCATCGCAGTCGGGTGGCAGTTCATCGTTTTCGGCGCGGCGATCATCGTCGGAATGTTGATCTCTGGCGACCGAGTCGCGTCGCTCCTCGGCCGCCTTCTGCGGCCAAGAGCGGCGCCGACGCGCATCGCCTCGGGGGTCGAACAGAACACGGGCTGAAGGAACGAAAGGAGGAGGGACGATGCAGGTACCAAAGGTGAGCGAGGGGAGGCGATGGCGACTGGGCGTCGGTGTCACGCTGGTCGTCGTGGCGCTCTTCGTCGTTGCGGCCGCCCTCGGTAGCACCAGTAGCACGAAGTCGCCGGGGTCGACGAAGGCGAGTGCCAAGGGCGGGTACGGCGAGGTCTACAAGGCCGACCCGAAGATCCTCGCGAAGACGCTCTTCAAGGCGACGCTCCTGCCGCCTCGCGGGATGTCGAGAAACATCGCTCTGGCCGCCTACGGCCGTGCGAGCAAGAAGGTCAACGCCAACCTGGCGCTGAAGTGCTGGAAGAACGACGGTTGCAAGACGGGGACGAAAGGAAAGCTCACCGTCGCCTACGTCGAGCCATTCGGCGAGAACGTCTATCGCCACATCTCGAAGATGGAGTTCATCCTCCAGGCGCTCACATACAAGTCGATCGGGAGGATCATCTACAAGAGCGCCCACTCGAATCCGACCCAGGCGCTGACCGACTTCCGCGCGGTGATCGCTCAAGGCGCCGACGCCATCGTCTCGTATCCGGACTTCGGCGACGCGGCGATCCCGGTGTTCAGGGAAGCGACGAGAAAGCACATCCCGGTCGTGACCTACGCCTGGGGCTACGTGAGCGGGCCCGGCAAGAACTACACCGCCGTCGTCGGTGAGAACGTCTGCAAGCTCGGCCGGGCGTACGCCAAGATCATGAACAAGTACGTGAAGTCCGGCGAGATCGCCTTCATGGGCGGCTTCCCTGGGAACCCGCTGTCGGCGGGCTGGCAGAAGTGCGAGCGGCCGGCGCTGAACAAGAGCATCAAGGTCGTGGCCAGCGAGCCGACGAACTGGGACGCGTCGAAGGTCCAGCAGGTCGTCTCGGGCATCCTCGCCGCTCATCCCAAGATCAAGGGCTGGAGCTACGAGTACGGCCTCGGCATGGCGCAGGGTGCTTTCCAGGCGTACAAGGCCGCCGGCAAGCCGTTCAACGCCGTGCTGACCCTGCGGACGGACGACGTCGGCATGGGCTGCAAGACGAGGGCTCTCCACAACCCGAAGCTGAAGGTCTACTACTACACCGCCGGGAACTCGCAGATCCGCGTTGCTCTGACGGCGGCGATGATGAAGCTGAAGGGCGCAAAGATCCCGCCCAAGATCGTGTTCCCGATCCAGCTGCAGAACGAGGCCAAGCGGACCGAGTGCGTGAAGGGCTACCCGACGGAGGCCTCCGCCACCTCGCTCGTGCCGCTGAAGCTGCTGCACCGGATGTACCCCTAGGAGGTCGAGCCACCAGATCGCAAGCAACCAATGTCGACTCCCGGGCCCGAGAGCCCCGTCGTGCTGTCCCTTCGCGGCGTATCGAAGGCGTTCGGAGCGGTGCAAGCGCTCCGAGATGTCAGCTTCGACTGTCGTGAAGGCGAGATCCACTGCCTCGTCGGGGAGAACGGGTCCGGGAAGTCGACGTTGCTGGGAGTCGCAAGCGGCTTCCTCTCCCCCGACGGGGGCGAGGTCGAGATCGGCGGACGTCGCCGGCGGCGGGGGTCTCCCGCCGAGGCGCGGCGACTCGGCCTAGGCATCGCCTACCAGACCTACTCGCACGTTCTCCCGCTCTCGGTGGCCGAGAACCTCTATCTCGCCGTGCCCGGAGCAGAACGTCCGGCGTACGGGCGCATGGAGAAGTGGGCGACCTCGACGCTCGAGGAGTTCGGGCTCGACGTCCCGGTGAGGGCGCGGGTCGCGTCGCTGTCGCTTGCGCAACGGCAGCTCCTCGAGGTCGTCAAGTCGCTGCTCGCGAAACCGAAGGTGCTCCTGCTCGACGAGCCGACGACGGCACTCGGACCGCAGGAGGTCGACCAGCTCCACAGGCTGGTGCGGGAGCGGAGCAACGCCGGGGTGGGCATCGGCTACGTCAGCCACCGGCTGCCCGAGGTGCTCGGGATCGCCGACCGCATCAGCGTCCTTCGCGACGGCGTGAAACAGGGCACGTTCGAGGCCGCCGGCATGACGGAAGAGGCCCTGGTCGCACACATGATCGGAAGGCCCCTTCAGCTCGCCTTCCCCGACCGCGACGGCCAAGGACGGGAGCCCGAGGTGGCCCTCGACATCTCGGGTCTCCGAGGTGAGCGCTTCGGCCCGATCGACCTCAAGGTCGAGAAGGGCGAGATCCTCGGCCTCGCCGGCGCGGAAGGCAACGGCCAGGTGCAGTTCCTGCGCGCGCTCGCAGGTGTCGAGCGTCCGTCCGGGAGCGTGTCGTGCGACGGTGCCGAGCTGAACACGAACTCGCCGCTGGCGGCCCTGCGCGCGGGCGTCGTGCTGCTGAGCGGCGATCGAACGAGCGAATCGCTGTTTCCGGTCCTGAGTGTCCGCACCAACACCACGATCCAGGTGCTCCGGTCGGTGGAACGCCTGGGCTTCCTGCGGCGCCGGCGTGAGGCACGCACCGTCAACGACATTGCGCGCCGACTCCGCATTCGTATGGCGTCGATCGAGCAGCCGGTTCAGTCGCTCTCCGGCGGCAACCAGCAGAAGGTCTCGCTCACGCGTCCGTTCCTGCGCGGCGACGTGAAGGTCATCCTGGCCGACGAACCGACCCAGGGGGTCGACGTCGGCTCGCGCTTCGACATCTACGAGGCGTTGAGGGCGAAGGCGAACGAGGGCGTGACGCTCATCGTCAAGTCGAGCGACCCGCTCGAGCTCGCCGGGCTCTGCGACCGCGTCGTCGTGATGTCGCGGGGGCGAATCGTCGACGAGATCCAGGGGGACGAGCTCGGCGAGCGTCGGATCGTCGAGGCGATCGTCGGCGGGCGCGCTCCGAAGATGGAAGCCGGCGCATGAGCTTCCGGGGCTGGATCCCGCTCGTCCTGCTGGCCGGGCTGATCTGCGCGGTTGGCGCCTACACGGCGGTGCGCCAGGACGCGTTCCTGACCCAGTACAACATCAACAACCTCCTGCTCGCGACGATGCCGCTCGCGCTCGTCGCGATCGGCCAGACGTTCGCGATGCTCGTCGGGGGCTTCGACGTGTCCGTCGCCGCGCTGGTCACGATGTGCGTCGTCACCGCGTCCTTCACGCTCACCCCGGACAAGTCGGGATTCCAGCTGTTCCTCGGCTCGCTCGCGATCCTCGGCGTGGGCCTCGCGACAGGGATCTTCAACGCGACGCTGATCCGCGTCCTCCGCCTACCGTCGATCATCGCCACGCTCGGCACCCTCAGCATCCTCGAGGGTGCGTCGCTGCTGTTGCGGGACCACCCCGAAGGCACGATCAACTTCGACGCCATCGACGCGCTGAACACGACGCGCTTCGGGTTCATGCCCCTCGCGTTCATCGGCGTCGTCTGCCTCGTCGTCCTTGCCGACCTCTGGCTCTACCGCACGCGCACGGGGATGGCCGTGCGGGCGGTGGGCATCGACGAGACCTCGTCGCGCCGGCTCGGGATGTCCACCGGGGTGATCGTCTTCGTCGCCTTTGTCGTCTGCTCGCTGATGGCGTCGATCGCCGGCTTCTACTCGGCCGCCCAGGTCCAGATCGGCTCGCCGATCATCGGCGACTACGCGCTCACGAGCATCGCCGCGGCCGTCCTCGGCGGCGCGAGCCTCGCGGGCGGGCGAGGATCCTTCGTCGGGACGTTGCTGGCGGCGCTCTTCCTCTCGCTGATCAACAACGTCCTCCCGCTCTTCCAGCAGCCGACCGAGTATGCGCAGATGACCATCGGCGCGCTGATCCTGCTCGCGCTTCTGCTCTACCAGGCACCCGATCTCGTCGCCCGCCTGCGCACCAGCTGGGGAGGCGTCGGCCGCCTGCGGACGCGCGAGGGCGAAGCGCCCGCAGCCTGAGCCCTACTCCGCGGTCTCTTGCGTCTCGCCGCGCGAGTCGGCCTTCCGCCCGATCACGACCCAGATCGCATGGACCGGCTCGTCGCCCACGGCCCACAGGCGATGCGGGGACGACGAGTCGAACGCGATCGACCCGCCGGTGCCGAGCTCGTACTCCTCGAAGCCGACGCGCACGCCCAGCGTGCCGCTGCTGACGTAGCCGTACTCCTTGCCGCCGTGGGTCATGAGCGCGTCCTCCGGACACGACTCGGCGCCCACGGGATAGACGACGTACAGGAACTCCACGTCGCGGTCGCTCTGCGGGGTCAGCCGTTCCCAGCGCACACCCGACGCGAGGTTGAGCACCCGCCGCGTGTCCGGCCGCTCCGCCAGGCCGTCGTCGTCGCGCGCCCTGCGGACGACCGGTTGCTCCGACCCCGAGTCGCCGAAGACGTCGCTCATGGTCATGCCGAGCTCCGTGACGAGCGCGTAGAGCGTGCTCACGGAAGGGTTCACTCGGTCGAGCTCGATCTGCGAGACGAGGCTGGGCGAGACGCCGACGCGGCGCGCCAGCTCGCGCAGGCTGATCCCGACCCGCTCCCGCTCCGCACGGAGGCGGCTGCCGACCTTCGACGCGCCTAGCGCAGCCCCCGCGTTCGACGTGGCGTCGTTCACCGGACGCGCCGCCGGATCTCGTCCGCGATTCTCTCCGGCCCCGGGAGGAACGCCTCCTCCAGCGGAGGGCTGTACGGGATCGGCGTGTTGGGGGTCGCTATCCGCCACGCGTCGTCAAGGTAGCCGAGCGCCTGCTCGGTGACCGAGGCGAGGACCTCCCCCGCCCAGCCGCCCGTCAGCGGCCCCTCCTCGACGATCGCGATGCGGCTGGTCTTCCGAACCGACGCGAGCACCGTCTCGATGTCGAACGGGCGAAGCGTTCGCAGGTCGATCACCTCGACCGACACGCCGTCCTGTTCGAGGGCCTCGGCGGCCTCGAGGCTGTCGTGGACGCTCTTCATCGCGGCGACGACCGTGATGTCGGTGCCCTCGCGCACGACCGCTGCCTCTCCGAGGCGCTGCACCGCGCCGTCGACCTCGCCTTCGAGGGTGTACAGCCGCTTGTGCTCGAAGAACAGCACTGGGTTGTCGTCGCGGATCGCGGCCCGCAGCAGCGCCTTGGCATCTGCGGGCGTCGACGGACCGACGATCTTGAGCCCGGGCACCCCCATGAACCACGAGACCGGCATCTGCGAGTGGATGGCTCCGAACTGCGCCCCGCCGCCGACGACCGAGCGGATCGTGAGCGGCACGCTCACCTGCTCCTGCGTCAGGAACCAGTACTTGCTGGACTGGTTCACGAGGCTGTCCATCGCGAGCGTGAGGAAGTCGCCGAACATGATCTCGAGGACGGGCCGCAGGCCGTTCACGGCCGACCCGAACGCCGCGCCCGTCATGGCCAGCTCGGAGATCGGCGTGTCGAAGACGCGGTCCGGCCCGTACTTTTCGTACAGACCAGTCGTGGTCGCGAACACCCCGCCGGCTGCGGCGATGTCCTCGCCGAACAGGATCACTCGCTCGTCCGCGGCCAGCTCCTCATCGAGCGCGTCGCGGATCGCGGTGCGAAACGGAATCGTCGCCATCAGAGGGTGAGCTCGAGCGGTCGCTCGAGCAGATCGCGGAGCCGGGACAGGAACTGCGCACCGTCTGCGCCGTAGACGACGCGGTGGTCGCACGTGAGAGTGACCGTCATCAGGTCGCGGAAGACCACGCCGCCGTCGGCATCCTCGACCGGGGCGCGGCGGATGCCGCCGACTGCGAGGATCGCTGCCTGCGGCGGGTCGATGATCGCGGTGAAGGCCCGCACGCCGAACATGCCGAGGCTCGAGAGGGTGAACGTTCCGTCGCCCAGGTCCTCGGGCGAGAGGGCTCGGCGCCGCGCGCCCTCGGCGAGCCGGCGCGTCTCGGCGGCGATCTCGGCGAGCGATTTCTGGTCGGCGTCGCGCACGACCGGAACGAGCAACGCGTCGTCGGTCGCCACGGCGACTCCGACGTTGACGCGCGAGTAGCACTCGACCTTCCCGTCGACGAACGACGAGTTGAACTTCGGAAACGCCTGCAGTGCTCGGGCCGCCGCCTTCACGACGAAGTCGTTGAGCGACGGAGCGTCGTCCCGTTCTTGGCGCGCCCCGCGGCGCAGTTCCGCGATCAGCGACATGTCCACGTCGCTCGAGACCGTGAAGACCGGGATCGTCCTCGCCGACTCCGACATGCGGCGTGCGATCGTGGCCTGGGTCGCGGTCAGCTCGAGCGTCTCCACCTCGCCCTTCCCGCCGACAGCCGCAGGACGCCGCGCCGGCGTGCCCGATTCGGACGCCGCCTTCTCGACGTCCTCGCGGGTGACGCGACCGCCGGGCCCTGTGCCCGCGATCCCGTGGAGCGAGATCCCGAGCTCGACTGCGGTCCGCCGCGCCACGGGCGACGCGTTGGGACGCTCCGCGCCCGATCCGTCGCGTTGCGCGGGCGCCGGCCGATCCTCCTCCGACGCCTCGCCGCGTCCGTTCGCGAGCGTCGCGATCGGCTCCCCGATCGCAGCCGCAGCGCCCTCCGGAACGAGGATGGCGTCGAGCGTCCCGTCGGCCTCGGCCTCGTAGACGACGGTCGCCTTGTCCGTCTCGACCTCGATCAGCGCCTCCCCGCGCGCGAACGCGTCCCCGGGCGAGACCAGCCAGCGGATGATGACGGCGTCGGCCATCGAGTCGGACAGCTTCGGCATGGTCAGCTCCCGGGCCACGTCGGCGCGCTAGTCCTTGAACTCGCTGGCCGAGAGCTCGCTCGGGAACGGGGCCGCAAGGCCTTGCTCGCGCATCCGCTCGAGCTCCTCGCCGAGCTCGCGCTCCAGGTCGTCCAGCTGCGCGGGCTCGCGACCCTCCGCCTCGAGCTGGGCGCGCAGGAGCGCAATCGGGTCGCGGGCCTTCCATTCGTCGAGCTCTCCGTCGGGCCGGTAGGCGCCGGGGTCGCTGCGCGAGTGCCCGACGAAGCGGTACGTCAGTGCCTCGACGAACGCCGGGCCGTTGCCCGCCCGTGCATGCGCGATGGCGCGCGCGGCGGAGTCACGCACCGTCCAGACGCTCATGCCGTCGATCGTCTCGGCCGGGATGCCGAAGACCTCCGCGCGGGCCCGGATCTCGCCCGCGGTGACCGACTGGAACGGCGTGTACTCGCCGTAGCCGTTGTTCTCGCACACGAAAACGAGCGGCAGCTTGTGCACCTTGCAGAAGTTGAGGCACTCGAACACGTAGGCCTGGTTCATGGCGCCGTCGCCGAAGTACGCCACGGCCACACCCCCGGTCGTCCGCTTCAGCGCGAGCGCCGCTCCAGTGGCCGCCGCGATGCTGCCTCCGACGATCCCGAACGAGCCGATGAGGCGGTCGCCGAGTGCGTTGACGTTCATCGAGCCCGCGCGTCCGCCGTTGATGCCGGACTCCCGGCCGAGCATCTCGTCGAGCAGCATCTGCGGGTCGACGCCGAGCGCGAGGGCGTGCCCGTGCCCCCGGTAGGTCGCCGCCACGCGGTCGCGCTCCTCGAGCAGGCTCGCCACTCCGGTCGCCACGGCCTCCTGTCCCGAGTACAGGTGCGTCGTGCCGTAGACCTCGCCCTTCAGGAACAGCGACTGGACGAGGTCCTCGAAGCCGCGGATGAGGAGCATCTGGCGGTAGATCGCCGTGTAGAGGTCGAGGTCGTCGAGGACCCCGGTCGCCGGCTTGTCGCTGACGTGGCTCACGTCACACCGACACCCGCGTCCGAGGCGAGGCGCTCCGAGAGATAGGCCCAGTCGCGCTCGTGCCGGTACGAGTAGCGCGGCGGAGGCCCCGGCGCCGACGTCTCGAGCCAGCGCACGGTCCGGCCCTGCGTCTCGTAGAACGCGTGCACGCAGCCCGTTCCGGTCCAGAAGACGTCGCCCGGCCGGAGCGTGTAGCGGTCGCCGTTCGCAACCACGTCGACCTCGCCGTCGAGCATGTAGTACGACTCCTCGAACGGGTGGTCGTGGGGATTGGCGCAGGCTCCCGGCTGGTAGTCGACCATGAACATCGTGTGGAGCTGCGCGTCGAGCCGCTGGTCGACGAGCATCTTCACGGCGATGCCGCTGTAGGCCAGGACCGCGGTCGCCATGCTCCCGGAGACGGTCGGCGCACGCATCGCCTGGCCGCGCTTCAGGAGCTCGAGGTCCATCTCGCCCTCGGTAAGCAGGAAGAGGTTGTGGTTGCGCGGATCGCGGGCGTCCAGCGGAGTCACGTCGCCGTCCGGTGCCGGGCCGAGGAAGAACGTGTCGCTCGCATCGGTGCGCGGCCTGGGAGACGCCATCTCGATCCACAGAGCGCGGTCGCCGCAGCGAAAGGCGTGCGGGGCTCCGACCGGTATCGCGCCGCAGGCGCCGGGCTCGAGCTTCACGCCGCGCCCCTCCAGGTAGAGCACCGGCTCACCCTCGAGCACGTAGAGGCTGGTCTCGAACGAGTGCAGGTGCTCGTCGACGTGACCCCCGGCAAGCGAGACGAGGGTCAGCGCCATGTGCGTCGAGCCGAGCGTGCCGTCGACGAGCCTGCAGGACGTCAAGCCACTCGAGCGGCCCGGCAGGCCGGGAGCCAGCTCGATGTCCTCACGGCGGACGAGCCGGTACCCCGGCCTGCCGTCGGCGAGCTCACGCGTGCCGGTCTCGGTCATCGCGGGACCGTGGCGGGCTCGACGACCGCCGAGGACGCGACCGCCTCGGCCATGCCCGGAGCGCCGTCGCGTCCCGCTTCGCCGCCGCTCCCGTCGACGAGATCGGCGCCGCGCACGTACGTGCGGCCGGCCACGAGCAGCTCCTCTGCCGGGAAGCGCGTGATCACCTCACAGCCGGTCGCCGTCACCACGACCTCTTCCTCGATGCGCGCGGCCGACCGGCCGTCGGTCGCGGCGCAGTACGTCTCGAGCGCGAACACCATCCCCTCCTCGAGCTCGACCGGGTTCTCCAGTGAGTGGACGCGCGAGATCATCGGCGACTCGTACAACCCCACGCCGATCCCGTGGCCGAACTGGAGGCCGAAGCACGTCTCCTCGTCCGGGAAGCCGAGCTCCTCGGCGGTGGGCCAGACCTCGGCGATCCGGTCGGTGGTCATGCCCGGACGAACAAGGGTGATCGCTGCGTCCAGCCACTCACGGCATTGCTTGTACGCGTCCAGCTGGGCCGAGTTGACGCCGCCGACGTTGAACGTGCGGTAGTAGCACGTCCGGTAGCCCATGAACGAGTGGATGATGTCGAAGAAGGCCTGGTCTCCGGGCCGGAGGAGCCGGTCGGAGAACACGTGCGGGTGCGGATTGCAGCGGTCGCCCGAGACGGCGTTCACGGCCTCGACCTGCTCGGAGCCCATCTCGAACAGCAGCTGGTGTGCGCGGGCCACGATCTCGTGCTCGTACACACCCGGCCGCAGCATCCGGTAGATCTCGTCGTAGACGGCATCGACGACCCCCGCGGACTGATCCAGGAGCGCGATCTCCTGCGCCGTCTTGATCTTCCGCGCCTCGAGCATGACCTGCGACCCGTCGGTGACGTGGATCCCGGCGCGCTGCAGCGCCTCGATCGTGACCAGGTCGGCCATGTCCACGCCGAGCGGCTCGTCCTGGAGGTCGGATTCCCGAAGCTCCCCTGCGATCTTCGCGCCCAGCCGGTCCGGTATCCCGGTCTCGACCGGCATGGCGCCGCGCATCGGCGCGACCCCGGCGCGGAAGTTCTCGGGCGGGAGCCAGGGCGCGAACAATTGGTGGTGGCGGGCGGCCGAGCCGAAGTCCCAGAGGATCGGGTCGGCGCCGCGCTTCAGCAGCGCGAAGCGCGCGTTCTTGTCCCGCGCCCACTCACCGATGTGGGTGCTCGTGACATACCGGATGTTGTTCGGGTCGAACAGGAGGAGCGCCCCGAGATCCGACGCGTCGAGCGCAGCCTTCGCCCGCTCGAGGCGCTCGCGGCGCAGGCGCGGAAAGTCGATGCGCTGCTCCCAGTCCACCGCCCGCGTCGCGTCGGGCGAGCCCACCGACCTGCTTCTCACCTGACCACCTCCTGATCGAGGGACGCGCTCCGCAGCCGCAGGTAGAGCGCCATGAAATCGTCGTCCGCATAGCCGGCCTCGGCGGTCGCCCGAAGGAGGCTCTTCATCTCCTGCGCGACCGGCAGTTCCACGCCTGCCTGCTTCGCCGCGTCGAGGATGAGATCGATGTCCTTCTCCATCAGTGCCGTGGTGAACGTCGCGGAGAAGTCGTCGCGCAGCAGGGGCTCGGTCTTGTACTGGACAAACGGCGCGCCGACGGCCGAGCTCGCCATCGTCTCGAGGAGATCCTTGCGGGAGACGTCGGAGGCCTCGGCGAGCACGAGTGCCTCGGACATCAGCTGCGCCAACCCGGCGATCATGAGGTTGAGCGCGAGCTTGACGATCCGCGCCTGCTCGCCCTCTCCGACGTAGTGCACCGTGGGGCCGATCGCCTTGATGACCGGCTCGACGCGGTCGAGCGCCTCGCGCGGGCCCGAGACGATGAAGCTCAGGTTCCCGGCGCGCACGACGGTCGGATTGCCGCTGACCGGCGCGCGCAGGTAGTCGACCGACGCCTCGTCCGCGAGACTGGCCACCCGCGCCGAGGACCCGGGGGACACGGTGCTCATGTCGACGAGCACGCCGCCCGGCCGGATCGCGCCAACGACCTCTTCCGCCACCGACTCGAGCGACTCGTCGTTCGGCAGCGACGTGAGCACCACGTCGACCCGTTCAGCCAGCTCCGCGGCCGTGTCGGCGACGGCTGCGCCGCGGGCTGCGAGCGGATCCGCCTTGGCCGCGGTCCGGTTGTACACCAGCAGGTCGTATCCCCCGTCGAGGAGGCGCTCGGCGAACGCGGTGCCCATGTTGCCGAGCCCGATCAACCCGACGGTCAGACGCGGGTCGTCTTTGGCGCTCACTGTTCAGTATGAATAAACGACGCGCGGCGGCGGGTCAAGAGGCTCCAGCACAACACCGCTTCCCGCCGCCCGAGTCCGGCGAGAATTGTACAGCTGTACGAGACGCGAAACGTCCCTGATCTCTTTCCGCGCGGGACCATGGCAGGTGAGCGGGAAGGCGAGGCACGGTAAGAATCGCCGGCTCTGCAACACGCATCATGTGATGGAGAGCGCGAGTCGGAGCGATGGGATCGCGCAGATCCTCACCGGCTGCCCCGTGTTCGACGTCGCCGCCGGTGAGCCCCACTTCGAAGCATCGTTTCCGGACGCCGTGCTGCTCGCCGTCGAGCAGGGCTTCGTCGTTCTGCGCAGCACCCCGACGGGACTCGCCCGCTCGATCGTCACGAGCGACGTCGGGCCGGGCGGGATCGTGCTTCCACCGGCGCCGGAGGAGGCCCTGTTCGGCCTGGTGTCGTCCCGCCTGATCGGCATCAGCGGCGACGCGCGCGACCGCCTCCTGAGAGCTCCGGGAGCCGCCGACGTGCTGCTCGAGCAGCTGGCGCAGACGCTCGCCCAGAAGCAGGCGGCGCTCGGGAACTTCGCACACACGCGCCACGTCGAGCGGGTGCGGCGCAAGCTCCTCCAGCTGGCGCAGAACTACGGGCACGTCGCCGCGGACGGGATCCGGATCGACTTCCCGGTGAGCCACACGCTGCTCGCCGACCTGATCGGGTCGTCTCGGGAGACGTGACTCGGTCGCTGGATGAGCTGCATCGGGCCGGCTTCGTCGTCCGCTGCGGCCACACGTATCGGCTACTCGTCGCTCCGGAGCGCGTCCTCGAGCCGATGACCGGGGAGCGGGACGCCGCCAACGGGAGAGCCGCCAATCGGCTTTTCCACCAGGGCAAGCGGGTCTTTCGCTTCGACACCTTCGGCGACGAGGCCTTCTGGGGCGGGTCACTGCAGCTGCACCGAGCGATCGAGGGCGAGGCACTCGGAGGCGTGGGCCCGGGTGTGAGCCCGAGAACCGCGCTCGCGGTCGGGCTCAAGGTCGACTCGAAGGCCCTCCCGGAGTCGCTCAAGGACGCCCTCCGCCGCGGCCAGGTCGACCTCGACTCTCCGGCGACCACGCTCGCGCTCTTGAGGTTGGACTCGGTCGTCGGCCTCGAGGGGTTCTTCGACCGGCAGGGGACGCTGAGCTCGGTCGGGATCACCTGCGCCGTCTGCCA
>CAVRBT010000021.1:0-89193 GCA_963719275.1 uncultured Actinomycetes bacterium
GAGCTCCCTGCTAATCGCCGGGTTTTCGCTCGCGGTGGGGGCACCGGTGGGGGCACGAGGAGAGCTCACGTCGCACGCGCGAGCAGCTCAGCGTCGAGCTCGCGCGCGTTCACGAGCCAGCGCGCGCCGTCCTTCACCGCGCCTGGTAGCCGGCCGCGCTGCGCCCGCCAGCGAAGCGCGCCGGCCGTCGTGCGGTAGCGGTCGGCTGCCTCGGCAAGCGTCAGCCACTCCGGCGACGCGAGCTCGGCGCGGACGAGCTCGGCGGCGCGACGTGCGATCGCCTCGACGAGCTCGTCCGGCACCTCAACGCGGATCTCGTTCACGCGCCGCTAGCCAGCAGCGCCTCGTAGTCGAGCTCGCGCTCGTCCACGAGGACGTGCGTGTAGGTGTCGGCGGTGACGGCGAGGTTCCGCTGCCCGACCCACTCGCCGATCCGCGCCCAGGGGATTCCGCGCAGATGCAGGAGCGAGACGCGCCGGTGACGCAGGTCGTGCGGGCTCCAGAGCGGGACGACCCCGGCGGTACGGCACGCCTTCGCGATCGCTGTCCGCAGGGCGTCGGCACCCGAGTCGGGGAACAGGCGAGCCTCCGGGTCGCGCTCGCGCCCGGCAACGGCGAGGCGCGGCGGCAGGGTCGCCTCGATCGCCTCGGCGAGCACGGGTGGCAGGTCGATCCAGAGGGCCTTCCGCGTCTTCATCGTCTGCCTGCGCAGGCGGACGCGCTGGCGCGCGGCGTCGTAGTCGCCGACCGTCGTCCGGTCGATCGCGGAGACACGAGCGCCCGACCAGTCGAGGAACAGCAGCGCGAGCCGGTGCTTCGCCGGGATCAGCCGGAAGACCTCCTCGACGTGCTCGGCACTCGGCGGGTTCGGCTCCTCCGACTCGTCGCGCGGCAGCTTGACGATCACGCGGTCACGCGCCGGGTTCGGGCTGACGCCCGCGTGGTCGAAGACCATCGCCGTCGCCGTGACGGTCTTGCGGATCGACTCGCGTGCCTTTCCGTCCGCGTGCAGGGCAGCGACGAGCTCGGCGACGTCACTCGCGGAGATCTCGCCCAGGCGGCGAGCGCCGAGGAGCGGCAGCGCCCGGTTGACGCCGTCCGGTGCTGCACCGCGGTCGCCTCGGCTACATCGACGCGGGACGCCTGCCAGCGCTTCGCGGCCTCGGCAAACGTCGGCTCGAGCTCGGGCTCGCGGAATGCAACGAGGTCGGGCACGCGCCGGGCGGCGAGCTCGCCGGCGACCCACTGCCGACGGATCGACGCCTCGCGCTTCGTGGCGAACTGGCCGGCGTAGCGGCTCCGGGCCTCGCGCCCGCCGAGCCGGTACTTCACGCGGTAGCGGGTCTGGCCGGAGCTCGTCCGGGTCCGCTCGATCCAGGCGCTAGCCACGGTGCGAGCGGGGTAGGTTGCGGTTCACGTTCGTGACCTCCTTGGTAGGTCGCGTTCGAGCTCGGGCGGGCGTCGTTCCAGCGGCTCCCGTCCGGGCGCTCACCTGAGCGCCACCCCCACATTCTCACTCACGGGCGCACCCGGTCGCCATGCCGGTCGTCGTAGGTCCAGCTCTCGATGAGTGCGAGGTAGTCCTCGACGTGGATGTGCGGCCGCGAGTAGCCGGGCACGAAGACGTTAGGGAGCAGCCGGAAGATCGCGTCGATCGCGCCACGCTGCCACCCGAGGTTACGAAGGTCGGTCCGGTTGAGCACCGCGCCCGGTGTCCCCAGGAGCTCCGCCGCTGACGGGCGTCCGCTCACGGCCCGCTCTCCGCCCCTCTCGCGACGGCGGGGATGCCTGCGGGGTCGAGCTCCGCCCAGGGCGGATCGTCGCGCGCTGGACGGTTCCCATTCGGTCCCGCGCGGTGTCTGAGCCGCCAGCGCGACCCGCGCGTCCGGCCGTCGTGCTCGACCCGCACGTCAACCCGGAGCGCCGCGAGCACGTCGGCGCGCCGGCGCTTGACGCGACGCGCGAGCTCGTGCCCGGAGAGCCCGCCGGGAGTGTCGGCGAGGAGCGCCACGAGCTCGTCGGCGAGCCCGTCGCCGTCGCCGAGCATCCACAGCCCGTCCGCCCACACGCTCACGCCGCCGGCTCGTCCTTCCCGTCGTCGACGACGCCGGCAGTGCGCTCCTCCCGCGTCGTCTGCTCGTGCCACTCACGCGCCTCGCGCCGGCGCTCCTCGTAGGCGTTCAGGTCGTGCTCCAGCGCCTCGCGGGCGGTTCTGAGCTCGCCGATCGCGTTCTGGAGCAGCGTCGAGCCGCCGCCGTGGTGGAAGGGCGCGACGCTGCCTCCTTCGCGGAGCCCGACCGCGCGCGTCCAGGACGCCTCGCCGAGCAACGCGGCCAGGGCGAGCAGGCGCTCGCGCGTTGCCTCCAGGTCGCCGCGCACGTCGGCCACCGCGCCCGCGATCTCCGCGTCGAGCTCGTCCGCCACCGGGAGAGCTCGCCCGTGGACGACCGCCAGGAGCTCGTCCGCGCTCCGGCGCAGCCCTTCGGTCAGCGCCGAATGCACGCGCTGCTGCTCGGCGTACTCCGCCTTCAGGCGCTCCACGCTGGCCGGCGGCACGTCCTCGCCGCGCGCGACCGCCTCCGCCGCCTTCGCCTTGTCGACGCGCGGCGCTTCGGCGATCTGCGCCCGGAGCTCCGCGAGGCGACGGCTCGACTCCGCCAGCCGCTGCGCGATCGCTTCGTGCTTCTTCCGCTCGGCGGGCTTCAGCTGCGCCGCCAGCCGTGGTCCTAGCGGCTCGGCCAGCATCGCCCCGGCGCGGGTGAAGCGCGGAGCGGTCGTCGTGCTCGTCTCGTTCGTCATGCGTCCTCCTTCGGTCGTGCCGCCTCGTCGGCGGCGTCATCTCGTTCCTCCGGCCACACCCCGGCAGACCGCTCGTCCATGCTGCGGTTCAGCCGGTCGAGCACTTCGCGCGCCCTCGCCGCCTGCTCCTGCCAGTCCGGCGGACGCTCCTCGAGCTCGTGCCCGCGCGCCCGCTCCTCCGCGTTGCGCCGCGCCGCCGGGCGGTACTCGCGCAGCACGGCCGCGACCGGGGGGAAGTAGTGCTCGTTCTCGATCAGCGCCTCGACCGCAGCCCGAGCGGCGTCGACGTCGGCGAGCCGGGTCAACTGCTCGCGGTACATCTGCGCCGTGAGCTCGGGGACGCGCGGATGCGGGAACGCCGCCGTCAGCAGCGCCACGAGCGCGTCGGCCTCGGCCAGGGTCATCGTGCTCCTCCCTTCGCCTTCGAGCAGTCGGCCGCGTGCCAGCCACTGCCGGTGCCGCACTCGGGGCAGGGCGTCGGCGACGGCGGCACCTGCATCACCCGGCTCAGCACCGCTCGGCGCTCGCCGATCGCCTGCAGCGGTCCCGACTCGCCCGTCCCGTTCAGGTACGCCTGCCACTCCTCGCGGGCGACGATCGCGCCGACCCCGCGCGCAGCCAGGTCGCCGCAGAGCCGCTGCGTGAGCTCGGGTCGCCGCCGCAGCAGCGCGAGCAGCCCGGCGGTCGCGACGCGCTCGCGCGGTTGCCCCTGGTCGAGCAGCTGCTTCGCGTGCCGCCCGACGATCGCGAACTCGGCGCGTGCGAACAGCGGCTCGCCTGCGAGCTCGGTCAGCGTGTCGATGATCGCCGCCACGACGCCGCCGGCGTCGGCACGCTGCTCGCGCACGTGAGCGAGCAGCACCTCATCGAGATCGAGTGCGCCGTCGTCGCGCACTACAGCGTCAGCTGTAGTGCGTACTGGTTCTCTGGTTCTCTGGTTCTCTGGTTCGGTGGCAGCAGCTGCCGGGGTTCGTGCCGGGGTTCGTGCCGGGGTTGCTGCCGGGGTCGGCTGGTCTGACCCCGGCATCTCCTGCCGGGGTTCGCCCGCTTGAAGTGCCATGCGGCTCGGTCGTCCGGGTCGCCGCCTGATCGCGAGCCACCCGCCGTCTTCGAGCTCGCGCCGGGCGGCACGCGCCGTCCGTTCGGCGGTACCCATGTGCTCGGCGATCGTCGCCGCACTCGGTGCCGGGTCGAGCACGCCGTCGCCGCTCGCGTACTCGCAGTAGACGCAGGCAGCGAGTCGCGCGGGCATCGAGAGCCCGGAGTCGGGCTCCAACGCAGCCGAGCGCCAGACGATGCGTGGCGGGCGCGTCATCGTTCGCCCTCTCGCCGCTTCCGCTTCGGCGGGTCGGACGGAACCGCCTGCCCCTTCTCGTTGACCCTCCACCAGCCGCCGGCGGGCCCGAGGTAGGGCTCGCGGAACGCCGCCTCGGTGACGTCCAGCCGTCCGGCCGCAGGCCGCGTCTTCGGCAGCTGGCGCTTCACGCAGCCTCCCCATCAAGCGCGGTGAGCTTCCGCCGCAGGCGGTCGTGCTCAGACACGAGGAAGTGCTGCCGCTCGAAGAGCTCGTCGTACTCGCGCTGGTTCGCGTCGAGATCCGCGTGCACGCGACCGAGCTCCTGCTCGATGTCGTACATGCGAGCGCGGATCGCGTACCGGCCGACAGCCTCGGCGCGAGGGACACGCGGCGGGATCGTCTGATCCGCACCCACCATCACGCCGCCTCCCGGCGCTGAACGGCTACGTGGTCAGGTCGTGCTCCAGCCGGGCGCTCAGCCCGGCGAGCGTCGTGCGGGTCGTCGTCGTCCTCGCTGCTACGTCGAGGAGGGTCGCCGCGCGAGCCGGAGCGGACGCGAGTGCGCCGCCGTTGCGGTCGAGACTCCCTCCCGCGCTCGTGCCGGAGGAGCCGAACCGAACCGTCATCGAGGCTCCGTCTCTGGAGCCGGACGGAAGCTGGGTGCCGCCGAGCGACTTCCGCCGAGCCGTGGACGAGTGGCTGTAGTTCCTCGGTCCCGAGCGCGTAACTCGTCAGTCGTGTGCACATGTCCTCGACCAGCGGGCGCTCCTCCTGCTCGCCACTGGCGACCTCGCGCCAGCGCCCGCAGAACATGCACATGAAGTAGACCAGGAGCCAACCGCCGCGTCGCGTCGACGTGTCGACGGCGACCGCAGACTCGTGCCACTGCTCCAGCTCGCCGTCGGGTGGCACCGCGCTCCGAAGCCGCGCGAGCGTGCAGAGCAGTGCGCTGGCGTCGGCGGGCCCGGCGACTGGATCGCCCTTGCGGTTCACCGGATGAGAAGGGTCGTCTTCACGTTCAGCGCCCCGGGAGACTAGACCCTCTCCCGGACGACAACGGGCGCCCCGAAGGAACGCCCGCCGCCTCGACTTCGCGCTGAACGATGTCGACGACCGACAGGACGCTATCGCAGCTGGCGGTCATCATCGCCTCGTGCTCAGGTCAGAGCAGCACGACGGGCTCGACGTCGGCGAAGCGGACTCGGCGTTCACGGGCTCGTCGTGGCAAGAGCTCTTGCCACCGTCGTCGATCGAGCCCGGCGCGACCCTGGCGGAGCTCGTCGCGCGCACCGGCGCAGCGCCGACCCACCTGCGTGCCGCGCTCGTCGGCGAGCTCGCCCTCGGCCGCGTCGCCCTCTCCCCGGACGGGCGCTACCGGCTCGTCGCGGAGGCGTTCGCGCCGGGCGTGCTGGACGCGCTGCGCGCGTTCTCAGCGCCGGCCACGGCCGAGCTCAACGGCGGTCGCGCGCGTGCAGTTGGCGGCAGGGTCAGCGCGCAGGAGCGCGCGGTGCTCGAGCTGCCGGGCATCCCCGGCATGGGCGACGGCCGCGCAGCGCGCTAGGTTCGCCAGAAGCTCGCGCCGCTCGACGGACGCCTCGCTTCCAGCGTCTGCCGCAGCCGATCGTTCCAGTCAAGCTCGCGCGGCTCGCGGTGGCGGCGCTGGCGCACGCCCGGCGATCGCGCTCCGACCAGCGGCTCGACGGGCTTCGGCGGCTCGGGTCGCGGAGCTCCGGCTCCGAGGACTACCCGCCGTCGTCGCGTCTGGCGCAGCTGCATCGCCCCGAGGGTAGACGTTGGGCGACCGGACGGAAGGAGCCACGCCCTGTCGCCCCACACCGGCCCGCGCATCCCGCGCTGAGAGGCCAGGCCCGCTTCAGCGGGAGCCCCGCGCCGCACCGAGCGGCGCTTCGGGCGGCAGGCTACTCGCGGGGTCGGCGCGCTTGCGCTCGCCGCTTCGCCGCCAGCTGGTCGAGCTCGCTGAACTCGTCGTCCAGGACGGCGGCGGCGTCTGGCTCCGCTGCCGGTCGCGGCGGTCCCCATCGCTCCGCGTAGCGCCGCTCCAAGATCCACGCCGCCGCCCTCCACTGCGTCTTCGCACCTGCCGCGACCTGCGCGACCAGCCGCTCCTCGGCGAGCACTCGCGCCAGGAGCTCCTGCACGTGCGCCTCGTCGCCGATCGGTACGACGGGCGCGAGCTGGTGCTCGGGCGCGGCCGTCGACGCCGGGAGCTCGAGCGCGGGCACGTGCCGCTCCTCGTAGGCACGCCGGCGGCAGCGCGCGTCGCAGTAGCGCCGGTTCCGCCGCGCCAGCGCCGGGAGCTCGTCGCCGCACGCCTCGCACTTCACGGCCGACACGATACGCCTCCGATCCCGCAGGGCAGGCCGAGCTATCCGTTCCCGTTCCACTGCGCGCGGAGTTGTTCTCCCCGTGACTTAGTCCGGCGGGGTTGAGCGGGCCGGCCGACGGGGTCTTCCCCCCGTGCCATGCTCACGGCTTGCCCGACTTCTCCGACACAACCACGATCGGCGTACTGACCGCGATCGGGCTCGCGCTCTCCGCGATCGCCGCGATCACCGGCATCGTGAGCGTTCGTCAGGGCTCTCGTGCCTGGCGCTCCTCGTCGCGGCCGCTGCTCCACATGGCCGTCGCGCGTCACCCGACGACGGGCGAGTGCACGCTCACGCTCCTCAATGCGGGCGGAGGCACAGCACTCGGAACGACCTTCCTGTTCGTCATCGGCTCGTCCGTGGCGCGCGGGTTCGTCGGCATCCTTGAACCCGGCAGGCGGCTCGTCCTCACGACGGACCCGATGCCCGACGTGGAGGCGAACCCGGCAGGCGGCCTCATCAGCTGCTACGAGGACGACGCTCGGACGGTGGCACAAGCGTGGTTCCTGACGAACGCTCGACGGCGTTACCGCAAGCGCCTGTGGCGCAACGTTCCGAACGACGAGGAGGTGTTCGCCGAGGCGTACCCGAACATCCCCTTGGCAGGTCTTCAGCAAGTAGCCGTGCACACGCCCATGCTCGTTCAGCCGTGAGCAGAGGACCGGCGGCGAAGCGATCGGCCGGCTGACAGCCCTCCCTAGACGACCCTGCTGTTGTCTTGACTGACGACGAGCCGTGATGCTCCGACCGACGCGAGCGCATCGGGCGTTCGCCAAGAACGAGGAGCCTCACATGACCACGAAGGAAGCCATCGAGAGCGTCTTGAAGGGCAAGCGGCGACCACTCCGCGTCCCCGAGATCATCGAGGCGGGCGTGCCGCTCTCGAACCTCAAGGGCGCTACACCAGGGCAGGTGTTCTACAGCGTCCTCTACTCGGAGTCGAAGAAGGCGGACGGCCTCGTCGTCCAGGTCGACCGTGGCACGTTCAAGCTGAACCCGAAGCGGAAGCGGGCGGCGGCGTGAGGCGTCGCAAGCGATGCCCCGCCGGGCACCCGATGCGCGTGGAGCTCGACAGGCGCGTCGCCGGCGGCAAGGGCGCGCGCGTCGTCTTGTGGTACTGCGAGGCGTGCGACCACGCCGAGCATGAGGTTCGCCAGGCGTAGTCGCCGGCCTCAGCAGCCGTTGTGAGAGAGCCCGCTTCCGGCGGGCTCTCTCGTTCGTTCATGCATCGAACCCGGTGGGGGCACCGGTGGGGGCACGATGCGAGCTCAGGCCACCTGCCTCGCGCGCCTCACCCTCGGAGGAATGCGGGATCGCGCTCCGCGCCATCGGTCGGAATGGGCGGTACTGGGCTCGAACCAGTGACCCCCAGCTTGTCGAGCTGGTGCTCTCCCAACTGAGCTAACCGCCCCGGGGTGCCTAGGGTAGCGCAACTCATTCCCGGGCTCGGCTTCCGCAGGACGGCGTCCGCCGGGGTGGAACCTATGCTGGTGGCGGTGAACGAGCGCTCCGTGGGTCCCTGGGCACGCAGGCCCGACGTGCGGATCGGGGCCGTGCTCGCGGTCGCCGTCGCTGCGGCACTCGTGGTCTGGCTGGTCGTCATCCGTGACGGCTCCAACGGCTCCTCCACCGAGGCGCCGCAGGCGACTGCGATCCCGCCTGTCGCGGCCACGCCCGACCGCCTGCGCGAGCTGTCCGTCGAGGCCGGCCGGCCGATCTACTGGCTCGGCCCGCAGGACGGCGGCACGTACGAGCTGACGCGCACGCCAAACGACCGGATCTTCGTGCGCTACCTCCCGACGGGCACGCCGGTCGGCACGACGGAGGCGAAGTACTCGCTCGTCGGCACGTATCCCGTCGACAACGCCTACGACGTCCTGAAGGAGCTCGCGAAGACCTCCGGGGAGAGCTCGTTCACCGCTCCGAGGAATGGCTTCGCCGTCTACAGCACGGAACACCCGACCAACATCTACCTCGCCTACCCGGGGTCGGACGTGCAGATCGAGGTCTACGACCCGTCGGCAGCGCACGCGCGCGAGCTGATTACCTCGGGACAGGTCGTTCCGGTCAGCTAGCTGACGGCGGTGCTCGTCGCCTGGGTCGCGTTCCCGCTCCTGCTGGCGGGGCTCTCGCTCGGCTGCGGTGCCCTGCTCGAGCTGGCCTCGGGGTCGCGGCTCCCCCGGGCGCTGCTACTGCCCGCCGGGCTGACCGTCGTGATCCTCGCCGCGCAGTTCGCGACACTGACGGACGCGACGGCGGAGCTCGCCGGCCTGCTCGTCGTGGCGCTCGCGATCGTCGGGCTGCTGCTGTCGCGCTCATGGCGGCGCCTGCCGCGGCCGTGGCCGCCCGCAGCGGCCGTCGGCGTCTTCGCGGTCTTCGCAGCCCCGGTGGCGCTCTCCGGGCGGGCGACCTTCGCGGGCTACATCAAGCTCGACGACACCGCGACCTACCTCGCGATGACCGACCGGGTGATGGAGCACGGCCGCAGCCTCGCCGGGCTCGCGCCGTCAACCTACGAGGCGACGCTGGCGACGACGCTGGCGATCGGCTACCCGACGGGCAGCCTGATGCCCATCGGGGTCGGGCACCAGCTGCTCGGCTACGACAGTGCGTGGCTGTACCAGCCGTACCTCGCCTTCCTGGCGGCGATGCTCGCGCTCGCGCTGTACGCCGTGCTCGGGCGTGTGGTCGCCTCGGCACCGCTGCGCGCGCTCGGTGCCTTCCTCGCTGCTCAGCCGGCGATCCTGTACGGCTACGCGCTCTGGGGCGGGATCAAGGAAGTCGCGGGCGCGTTGCTGCTGGCCCTGATCGGCGCGCTGCTGCCGTGGACCCTCGAGCAGGAGCGCGGGCCGCGTGCCGCGCTCCCGTTGGCGGCGGCGTCCGCGGCCGTGGTCTGCGTGCTCAGCTTGCCGGGCGCGTTCTGGCTCGTTCCGCCGCTCCTCGTCGCCACGGTCGTCGTGTTGTGGCAGCCGTCGCGCGGACTGCTCCTGAAGGCGGGCGTCTTCGTCGCCGCCCTGGCCGTTCTCGCCGTGCCCGCGTTCGTCGCAGCGATCGACTGGCTGCCGCGTATCGGCGACTTCGGCAAGAAGTCGAATCTCGGGAACCTGACCGGGCCGCTGAGCGGCTGGCAGCTGTTCGGGATCTGGCCGATCGGCGACTTCCGGGTGCGGCCGGGCGACCTGACGCCGGTCTACGTGCTCGTCGCGGTAGTGATCGGCGCCGGTGTCGTCGGCCTCTGGTGGGCCTGGCGCCGCAGCGCGTGGGCGCTGCCCGCTTACGTCGTGACGGCGATGGTCGGCTGCCTCGTCTACGTCGGCGTCAGCTCGCCGTGGGTCGGCGGGAAAACACTCGCGATGGCCTCGCCTGCCGTGCTCGCGGCGGCGGTCGCCGGCTGCGGCGCGCTGTTCGCGAGCGGCCGTCTGGTCGAAACGTCGCTCGTCGTGCTCGCCATTGCCGTGGGCGTGATCTGGTCGAACGTCGACCAGTACCACGACGTCTGGCTCGCCCCGCGCGGGCAACTGCACGAGCTGGAGACAATCGGCCGCGACTTCGCCGGCGACGGCCCTGCGCTGATGACCACGTACGAGCCCTACGGCGCGCGCCACTTCCTGCGGCGGCTCGAACCCGAAAGCGCCTCCGAGCTGCGGCGCCGCTTCGACTACCTCACCGACGGCACGATGCTCGACAAGGGCGAGTCGGCCGACATCGACCGCATCCGGCTCGACCAGCTCCTCGTCTACCGCACGCTCGTGCTCCGCCGCGGCCCAGCTGCGAGCCGGCCGCCGTCGCCGTACCGCCTGGTCCGGAGCGGCCGCTACTACGAGGTCTGGCAGCGGCCCGAGCAGCCGACGCGCACGGTGGAGCGCCACCTCCCGCTCGGCAACGCGAGCCAGGCTGCGGCCGTCGCGCCGTGCTCGGAGATCGAGGCGCTGCGCGGCACGACGCTCGCCTACGCGACGCGGCCGGAGGCGATCTCCCTCGGCACACCGCCGCTCGATGGCACCGTGACCCTGCGGGTAACGGTACCCATCGACGGCGTCTACACCGCCTGGATCGCCGGCGACTGGTTCGGCGATGCCTCGGTCGCGATCGACGGTCGCACGATCGGCTCACGGCGCGAGGAGCTGAACTGGCCGGGGCTCTACACCGACCTCGGCTCGACGCCGCTCGCGGCCGGCGAACACGACGTCGAGATCCGCTACAAGCCCGGCGGCTGGCGGCCGGGCAGCGGCGGCAGGCCGTTCGCGTTCGGTCCGGTCGCGCTGAGCCTCGTCAACCCGCGCGACCCGGTCTCACGCCTCCCGGCTTCGCGCGCGCAGACGCTCTGCGGCCGCAAGCTCGACTGGATCGAGGCGGTTCGCTAGCGGGCTACTGGTACCGGGCAGTCCATCGAGTCGGCACGTTGCCTGCGCCACCCGCCTTCACGCTGCCGATCGAGATCAGATCCCCGGCCGCAAACACGACGGAATGCGTCACGTCCGAGCACGTCGTCGCGGCGCCTCCGGCGATCGCGCACGTGACGGCCATATTGACGCCGTTCTTCCGCACGGTATACGTGATGGCGGTGCCGCCCGGGTTCGAGTTGACCTTGATGAACAAGCTGCTCAGCGTTCCGGCCACGGGCATGGGTTGTTGCACGAGGTTCTCGGTTGCGCTCGAGCTCCCGACGAACATCCCCATGAACCCCCCGTTCGCGAGGTTCGTGCCGATCGTCGTCCCGCCGCCGATCACAGAACCCGTGCCCGGGGTTCCCTGAGGGCCCGTCGGACCACGGGCTCCGGTCGGGCCCCGGACGCCGGTCGGACCACGTGCGCCCGTCGGGCCGCGCACGCCGGTCGCACCCGTCGCGCCGGTGACACCTTTCGCTCCCGTTGCTCCCTTTGTCCCGGTCGGGCCCTGGCTTCCAGTCGTTCCCTCCGCGCCGGTCGCCCCCGTTGCCCCGGTTGTTCCCTTGGCGCCAGTCGCACCTTTGGCGCCGGTCGGGCCGCGGGCACCGGTCGGGCCGATTGCGCCGGCCGGGCCCGTTACCCCCTTTGTGCCTGTCGGACCGCGCGTCCCCGTCGGGCCGGTCATACCCCGCGTTCCGGTTGCTCCGGTCTGTCCCTTCGAGCCGGTCGCTCCCGTGGCCCCGGTTACGCCTGTCGGGCCGCGGGCGCCGGTCGGACCTCGGGCACCCGTCGCGCCCGCGGCGCCGGTGGCTCCCGTCAGGCCGGTGACTCCCTGCGCCCCTGTCGCTCCGGTCGCGCCACGTGGGCCGGAGGGACCGGCCGTCCCTGTGGCGCCTCTCGCGCCGGTGGTGCCGTTCGGCCCGGTCGCTCCGGTTGCCCCCCTGGCCCCGGTGCTTCCGGGCGCGCCTGCGGCGCCCGGGGGGCCTGCCGACCCCGTCGCACCCCGAGCCCCGGTCGCGCCCGTCGCGCCCCGCGCCCCGATGGGGCCGGTCGGGCCCCGGTGGCCGACACCGCCGCCCGCGGCGCCCGGGGGCCACGCGATGCGCTGCTCGTGGACGTGACACTTGCCGACGCGCAGCTTCAGGTCACGCCTGGTCACGGGTGCGCCGGTCAGCTCGATGCAGCCGACGAGACCGGAAGCCAGGGCACGCGTCTGGGCCGACCTGCGACCCGCACTCGGCATGGCAACGACCAGAGCGACCGTGACGATCGCCCCGACGACGAGAGCACGTGAGCGGTGGGGAAATCCCAAGGCGGCTTTCCGGCATGGTGGCCCTTCGACCGCGGGCTGTCCACTCCCGCGCCCTCAGAAGAGCTCGGGGCACCAGGGCAGGCGCTCCGCCCGGAAGAGCTCGTCCGCGCGCGCGACCGCGCCCGACTTGAGCTCCTCGAGCCGCTCGGCCCAGCGCAGCTGCTCGAACGTGAACCCACCCAGGTAGACGGAGCCGAGCGCCGAGACGTCGAGCTGCAGGTCGGCCGGCGCGGTCGTGCGCTCGGCACTGCCGTTCGCGAGCCGCCAGCGCGCCTGGTTCCAGGGACAGAGCTCGTCGCGCACGTCGAGCACCACGTCGCCCTCGCGGAGGCTTCGGGCAGAGAGCGCCGTGCCGACCTCGACGAGCCGCACCCACACCCCCTCCAGCACGGAGAACCCCATCCGCCGCGGCTCCCGGATCCAGTGGAACAGCGGGTGATCGAGCGGCAGCCAGTAGGCGTTGATCCGTGCCACCCAGTCGATCGCGAGCAGGTAGCGCCAGATCGCGGACAACGCGCGCGGCGAGGTGCCGACGGCCTCCGCGACCTCGACCACGCTCTCGGTGACCATGTGGCTCATCCCGAAGTCGATGCGGTAGAGCGCGTACGCCTCCGGCACGCCGTCGAGCTCGATCACGACGTTCATCCGCACGCCCCGGCCCGGCCGCTGGCTCAGCCGCCGCACCTCCCACCAGTCGCGGCTGCGCGTGAACATCCCGACGGTCTCGGCCTGGACACGGTCGTAGATCCCGGGCACGACCTCCAGCAGCTCCTCGTCGGTGTCGAGTAGCCGAGCCGCTCCGAGCGGCTCGTCCTCCCACGGGCGCGCGTGCTCCTTCGGCAGCTCGATGTCGCCGGCAAGCGAGGCAAGGCCGTAGCCGTAGCGGGCGTAGATGCCGCCCTCGGCCGCAAACAGGGTCGCGATGGGCTCGCCGCGTTCATGGGCGTCCGCGAGCTGCTTGCGCATCAACGCGGTTAGCGCGCCACGGCGGCGGTGTGTCGGCAGCACGCCAACCGCCATCACGCCAGCCGTCGGCACCTGCGCGCCGCCCGGGACGTTCGAGTCGAAGAGGTAAGCGCCCGCGCCGCCGACGATCTCGTTGCCCTCCACGGCGGCGAGCACCCGCTCCGGCGGGAGGATCCTCCCGAGCTTCTCGACCTCCTCGGCCTCCGGCCGGCCGCCGAAGTAGTGCCAGATCGGGGCGAGCGCCTTCCCGACCTCGTCGGCCTCGACCGGCCGTACCTCGATGGGCACTAGGAGATGCGCTCCAGCGGCGCGTAGTCGAGCATCAGCCGCCGCTCGCTGCCGTCGCTCGCGAAGCGGACGGTGACGAGACCGCCGCGCTCGATCGCGGTGACTACGCCCTCCCCGAGCGTCTCGTGCCGGACCGAGTCGCCGGTCGAGAGTGACGGGTGCTCCTCCCTGGGGGCTACCCCTGTCGGGGAGCCGTAGCCCGACCACGAGGCCGGCTGGAGCCGGTGCCGCTCGACCTTGTCGTCCGGAAGCTCGTCGAGGAAGCGCGAGGGCAGGTTGTACGAGCGGCTGCCGTAGAGCGACCGGGCGCTCGCATGCGTGAGCACCAGCCGCTCCTTCGCGCGCGTCATGCCGACGTACGCGAGCCGCCGCTCCTCCTCGAGCCCCTGCTCCTCGATCGAGCGGGCGTGCGGGAAGATCCCCTCCTCCATCCCGATCATGAAGACGGCGCGGAACTCGAGCCCCTTCGCGTTGTGCAGCGTCATCAGCGTGACGAGGCTCTGCTCGCCCCGGATCGCGTCCTGGTCGGAGTAGAGCGAGATCTCCTGCAGGAACCCGGACAGTGACGGTTCCTCTGCGGTGTGCTGGTACTCCTGCGCGACGCCGACGAGCTCCTGCAGGTTCTCGATCCGGCCCTGCGCCTCGATCGTCCGCTCGGCGCGCAGCGACTCGAGGTAGCCGCTGCGCTCGAGCACGCGCTCGATCAGCTCCGAGACCTCCATGTCCAGCGCACCGGCCATGAGCGATTGCAGCAGGCCGTGGAACTGCTGGACTGCGCGCAGCGGCGCGCCCGAGATGCCCGCGTCCTCGGCCTGCGGGAGGGCCTCCCAGAGCGAGATCCCGAATGCGTCCGCGTGCGACTGCAGCCGGGCGAGACTGGCTTCGCCGATCCCGCGCCTCGGCTTGTTGGCGATCCGCTGCAGCGACACCGCGTCATACGGGTTGTCGATCGCCTGCAGGTACGCGATCACGTCCTTCACCTCGGCGCGCTCGTAGAAGCGCGGGCCGCCGATCACCTGGTACGCGACGCCCTGGCGGACGAGCACGTCCTCCAGCACCCGAGACTGCGCGTTCGTGCGGTAGAAGACCGCGATCTCGCTACCGCTGTAGTCCTCCTCGACGAGCATCGCGATCTCTGCCGCGACGAACCGCGCCTCGGCGTGCTCGTCCTCGACCTCGAGCGCGCGCACCGGCTCGCCCTCGCCGAGGTCGGACCAGAGGTTCTTCGGCTTCCGCTCACGGTTGTGCTCGATCAGGGAATTGGCCGAGCCGAGGATCGAGTTCGTCGAGCGGTAGTTCTGCTCGAGCGCGATCGTGCGCGTCTCCCCGAAGTCGCGCTCGAACTCGAGGATGTTCCGGATATCGGCCCCGCGGAAGGCGTAGATCGAGTTGTGCGTGACGAGGCCGTCTGCGATGAAGTTATGCGTGCGCTCGACGTCGAGGTCGTACACCGGCTCGTCGAGCACCACGGGCTCGACGTTCTCGACGAGGTCGAAAGCCCCGTTCTCGTCGACCATCACCATTCCCGGCCTAACTGCCGAGGCAGGCATGAAGGGAAGGGCGTTCCGGTCCTTGGCCGTTCCCTCCTGCGCGGCAAGACGCGCGGTGAACCGGACGGAGACGTCCAGTACCTCCTCGATGTCCTCGACGCGCTCGACGAGCGTCTCGAACCCGCTGTGGGCGGTCTCGACGCGCCACCCGTCGGAACCCTTGTACGCCGGCCTGACAGAGAAGCCGGCCTCTCGGAGCGCCTGGCCACCCGCGGCGTCGTAGCCGAAGAGCGAGATTCGATGCAGCGGCCCGGAACCGCGCGAGTCGCCGCAGAGACAGACGGTGAGCCGCCGGCGAAGCCGCTTACCGGTCGTCGTCGTCGCGCTCGTGAAGTGGGGGAAATCGAAGCTCAGGCCCTGGTCGCGCAGGAGCCTGTGAGCGTCCTTCTCGGTGTCGAGCTGTCGGAAGATCCCGTCGATCCGGCCCTGGCTGCCGACGAGGCTCTTCCCGTCGCCGGCGCCGTACGGCCGCGCGACGAACGGGATCGTCGGCAACCGGTAGCGGAGCGAGAGCAGCGTCTCTGCGGAACGTGCCTCCGCCTCGGTTTCGTGGACCGAGAGCACCCAGCACGCATCGGCGTGCTCGCCGTTCAGCCGCATCGCCGGCCCGGGCAGCGGCCGGCCGCGACCGTCGGCATACGTGGTCGAGGTCCCGATGCGGAAGCCGCTCCCGGCCTTCCACATCAGGTACGTCATGTGGAGCTGCGGCGTCGCCCCGGTCTTGAACCCGGCGAAATGGGTGTGCTCCGGTGTCGACACGATCCTGCGCCCGCCGCGCGTCGTGATCGCGATGCCGTTCCGTCTCGTCGACCGGTGAACCCGCGTTACGCGCGAGGGCGCGAAACGCCCGCTGCCATGGCACGAGCGCACTTCGTCGCCTCGTCGGACGCGTTCGATCGGCTTCTTCGTCCCATCGGACATCATCACGAGGGTTCCTGCGACGAGGCACTGGTCCGGGTCGCCGACGGCGCAGACGTTGCGGTGCTTCTCGGCGAGCAGCTGCAGCAGGCGGTACTGCGCGTGGTTCGTGTCCTGGTACTCGTCGACGAGGACGTAGCGAAAGGCCTTCTGCCAGCGCTCGCGGGCCTCGGGGAACCGTTCCAGCACCTGCACCGTGAGCATCAGCAGGTCGTCGAAGTCGACGGCGTTCGAGGCGAACAGGCGCCGCTGGTAGAGGTCATAGACCTCCGCGACGGTCTGGTCGTAGAACGACGCCACGCGCTCGGCGTACTCGGCGGGCGTGACGAGCTGGTTCTTCGCGGCCGAGATCTGGGCGTGGATGCCGCGCGGGACGAAGCGCTTCGGGTCGCGCTCGAGCTCCTCGAGGCAGGCCTTCGTTAGCCGCACCTGGTCGGCAGAGTCGTAGATCGTGAAGTTCGAGCGGTAGCCGAGGCGCGGAGCCTCGCGGCGGAGGATCCGGCCGCAGGCGGCGTGGAAGGTCAGGATCCAGATCGCGTTTGCGACTGGGCCGAGCAGGTCCTCGAGCCGCTCGCGCATCTCGCCCGCGGCCTTGTTCGTGAACGTGATCGCGAGGATCTCGTTCGGCTTCACGCCGCAGGCGTTGATCAGGTGCGCGACCCGGTAGGTCAGAACGCGCGTCTTCCCGGAGCCCGCCCCGGCCACGACGAGAAGCGGCCCCTCGGTGGTCAGGACCGCTTCTCGTTGCGCCGGATTCAGGTCGGCGAGGTACTGCTCGGGCGACGCGACGGCCACCCGGCGATGCTAGCCGCTCCCTAGGTCCGCGCAGGCTCCCCGATCCGCGGGGCCGCCGATGCCGCCGACCGCCCGTAGACCTCCGGGAAGCCCTGCCGCCAGCTCGGGTAGCGCAGCGTCCATCCGAGCTCACGCTTGGCCTTCGCGTTGGAGGCGCCGCGGGCGTCCGTGCCCATCACGACCGCGGCCTCGCCGGCGAACAGCCGCGCCAGCCACGTCGGGAAGCGGCGCGGCGTCTTGGCGCCAAGGGCCTGGACAAACACCGGCAGCCACTCCCGCACCGGCGCCGGCTCGTCGTCGACGATGTTGTAGATCTTCGGACCGTCCTGCTCGAGCGCGAGGACCGTCGCCGCGGCGGCGTCCTCGAGGTGGATCCAGGAGGTCATACCGCCGCCGTCGCCGACGATCGGGTACTGGCCCTTGAGCACCGGCTCGATCAGCCCGTCGTTGGCGGCGCCGTAGAAGACGCCGTAGCGAAGGATGATCCCACCGGCCTCGGTGACCGTTCGATCGAGATCGTCCATCGCGGCCCAGGACTCCACCGCGTTCGCCGGCGGGGTCGGGTCGAGTGGATCGTCCTCGGTCTTGACCGGCCCGCCCTCCCGCGCGTACCGGTAAGAGGCGAAGCTCTGCGCGACGAACCGCCGCACGCCCGCCTCGCTCGCGGCTGCCAGCAGCGCCTCGGTGCCCCTGGTGCGCAGCTCGTTTGTCCCGGCGAACACCTTGTCAAAGTTGCGGCTCCACACCGCGTCCGCGAGCGCGGTCGCCTCGTGCACGATCGCGTCAGGCTCGGCCTCGAGCACCGCCTTGCGCACGGCGCGCCGGTCGAGCAGGTCGAGCACGACCGGCTCCGCACCCAGGGCGCGTACACGCTCGGCGTTCCCGGGCGACCTGACCGCTCCGACCACGTCGTGGCCGTGCTCGATGAGCTGTGGGACGAGCCGGGTGCCGATCGCGCCGCTCGCGCCTACGACGAAAACACGCATCGTCTTGCTCCTTTCGGGTATCCCGTCACATCGACGGGGTCTCACGGGTCTACCTCTATGACCCGGCGAGACGGAGGAATGTGACCGATGAACGAGCGCGACTGGCTGGCCGAACGATTCGAAGCGCACCGCACCCGCCTGCGGGCGGTGGCGTACCGGATGCTGGGCTCGCTGAGCGAGGCAGACGACGCGGTGCAGGAGGCGTGGCTGCGGCTCTCCCGCTCCGACGCCGACGCCATCGACAACCTCGACGCCTGGCTGACGACCGTCGTGGCGCGCGTGTCGCTGAACATGCTGCGCGCACGCAAGACACGGCGGGAGGAGCCGCTCGAGGGGCAGCTGCCGGAGCCGATCCTCGACCGGGCGGACGGGCTCAACCCCGAGCACGAGGTGCTGCTGGCGGACTCGATCGGCCTGGCGCTGCTCGTCGTGCTCGAGACGCTCTCGCCGCCCGAACGGCTGGCGTTCGTGCTGCACGACATGTTCGCCGTCCCGTTCGAGGAGATCGCGCCGATCGTCAATCGGTCGCCCGAGGCCGCACGCCAGCTCGCGAGCCGGGCGCGGCGGCGTGTCCAGGGCGAGCCCGCGGTTCCCGACGCCGACCTCGACACGCAGTGGCGAGTCGTCGACGCCTTCCTCGCCGCTTCGCGCGAGGGCGACTTCGAGGCGCTGCTCGAGCTGCTCGACCCGGACGTCGTGGTCCGGTCGGACTTCGGTTCGAAGGGCGGATCGAGAGTCGTCCGCGGCGCGCGGGCGGTGATCGGCCAGGCACTTGCGTACTCGCGCATGGGGCTGGTCATGCGACGCGCCCTCGTCAACGGGGCAGCCGGTGCGGTCTCCTTCCGGGACGGCGAGCTGTTCTCGGTCGGGGCCGTCACCGTCCACGACGGGAAGATCGTCGAGATGGACTTCCTCGGCGACCCGGAACGCCTCCGCGAGCTCGACCTGACCGTCCTCGACTAGCCTCTCGGGAACGACGAAGGGAGGCCAGGTGACGGGGAAGAGCGCATTCACCGAGGAGGAGTGGCAGGCGGTCCTGGAGGCGCCGTCGATCGCGGGCATGCTCGTCCTCACCGCCGAGAGCGGCGGGAGCTTCCGCGAGAGCTTCGCCCTTGCCAAGGCCTACGCCGAAACGCGACAGGAGCACGGCGAGGGCGAGCTGCTCGACGAGATCGTCTCCGCGAAGCCGCAGTTCGACCGCCACCGCTACGGCTCGACGGAGGCGCTCGCGAGCGAAGGCCCGCAGCGCTTGCGCGAGGCGGTGGCCGCGCTCGAGAGCAAGGCGACGCCGGAGGAGGTCGAGGCCTACCGCGGCTTCGTCGTGGCGGTCGCGCGCCGCGTGGCAGAGGCGCACAAGGAACACGGCGAGAAGATCGGCCCGGGGGAGCAGGCCGCGCTCGAGCGTATCGGCGAGAGCCTGGGCGCGGGCGCTCAGGACAGCACCTCCTGAGGGTCCTCGCCACCCGCCGGTACCCGGGGCCGGCATTCGACGAGCTCGACGTCGAGGTGGTGCCGCTCGCCGAGTTGCGCGAGCCGCGCGCGGATGTCGAAGGGCTGATCGTCGCGAACGAGCCGGTGCCGCTCGACCTCCTGCCTTCGTTGCGCGTCGTCGCGAACTTCGGCGTCGGCTACGACCGGGTCGACGTTGCCGCCTGCGCGGCGCGCGGAATGGTGGTCACCAACACGCCGGGCGTGCTCGACGACTCGACGGCCGACCTCGCCTTCGCACTGATCCTCGCGGTGCGGCGGCAGGTCGTGGAGGGCGACCGGTTCGTCCGCACTGGCGGCTGGAGCGGATCATGGTCGGAGGGCGGGCTCGCGGAGGAGCTGACAGGCTCGACGCTCGGCCTCCTCGGGCTCGGCCGCATCGGCAGCGCGGTCGCGCGCCGCGCGCGCGGCTTCGAGCTGCGCGTGCTCTACTCGCGGCGGCTCCGGGCGGACAGCGACCTCGGTGAGTACCGCGACGTCGACGCGCTGTTCGAGGAATCCCACATCGTGTCGATTCACGCGCCGCTGACCCCGAAGACCGAAGGGCTGGTGGACGCGCGGCGGCTCGCGCTGCTGCGGGACGGCGGGTGCCTCGTCAACACCGCCCGGGGTGAGATCGTGGACGAGCGGGCACTGGTCGCGGAGCTGCTCTCCGGCCGCATCAGCGCAGGGCTCGACGTCTTCGCGCACGAGCCCGAGGTGCCGCGCGAGCTGCTCGACCTGCCGAACGTCGTCCTGACGCCGCACATCGGCAGCGCCACGCGGCAAACGCGTGAGGCGATGACACGCCTCGTGGTCGACAACCTGCTTGCCGTCGAGCGCGGCGAGCCGCCGCTGACGCCGGTGGCCAGGTGATGCAGATCCGGATCGCAAGGCCGACGCGCGACCTTGACGCCGCGGTCGCCTTCTACCGCCTGCTCGAGCTCCCGGTGATCGCGTCTTTCGAGGATCACGACGGCTACAGCGGCGTCGTCTTCGGGCTGCCCGACCGGACGCGGCAGCTGGAGCTCGTCCTCCACGAGGGCGAGGCCCCCGCGCCGACGAGCGAGGACCAGCTCGTCCTCTACCTCGGCTCGGCCGACGACGTCACGCGCATCGCGGGACGGATCCGTGCCGCGGGCTTCGAGCCGGGGCGCACGGCCAACCCGTACTGGGAGCGGAACGGCGCCGCGTGCTTCGTCGACCCGGACGGCTACTGGTTGATCCTCTCACCGGACGCCTGGTAAGTGTCGAAGGCGTGGGCGCGGACGAGACCGACACCCGGAGCCAGCGCGAGCGGATGCTCGCGGGCGACCTGTACATCGCGGACGACCCCGAGTTCGGGCGCGAGTCGTTGCGGGCGGCCGAGCTGACGAAGGCCTTCAACGAGTCGTCAGCGGCCGACCCGGCGGAGCGGCGCCGGATCCTCCGGGAGCTCCTCGGCTCGCTCGGCGAGAAAGCCGAGATCCGGCCGCCCTTCTACTGCGACTACGGCCGCCACACGCACGTCGGAGCCAGAACGTTCGTGAACTTCGGCCTGGTCGCGCTGGACGTCGCGCCGATTCGCATCGGGGACGACGTCCAGATCGGCCCGTGCGTGCAGCTGTTGACGCCCACGCACCCGCTCGAGCCCGAGCAGCGCCGGGCGAAGTGGGAAGCGGCGGAGCCGATCGCGATCGGCGACAACGTCTGGCTCGGCGGCGGCGTGATCGTCTGCCCCGGGGTCACGATCGGCGCCGACACGGTCGTCGGCGCGGGAGCGGTCGTCACGAGCGACCTCCCCGCCGGCATCCTCGCCGTGGGAACGCCCGCGCGGGTCCTACGGCCGCTCGAGTAGCGCCCCCGCCGCGGGCTCATGTTGGCGCGCCCCCCGGGGTCAGGTCTTGCGTTGCCACACTCGCGGCCCCGCCCGCAGTCGGACGAGCAACAAGACGGTGCCAATCCACCCACAGTCGGCGAGAGCGGGCCTGCTTGGCACGGAATTGGCACGCAATGTTGCAGTGCAAGACCTGACCCCGGTTGAAGCGTGACGAGATGCAGTGCCTGGTTGTCGCGAATTGCTGGCTCGAGCGCGGCGGCCGACCGCTCGCGACGATCAGGTGATCACGACGACGCCGCGCGCCCTGGCAATGCGCGCCTCGCGCAGGCCAGGCTCGCCGTCCACGACCCTCATCGGCAGGTCGTTCGGACCGAGCCAATCCTGCAGCTCGTCCTCGCCCCCAGCGATCGTGAGCCCCGCGAACTCGCGCGGCGCGCTGGTACGCGGCGCCTAGGCGCCCCGCTCGGTCGCCGTTGTTCGGGGTTCTCGATCGTCAGCAACTCGAGGTACTGGGGCGGCTTGAGCGCAATCGTGTGGCTGCGCGTCCCGGCGAAGTCGTGATACCGGCCGCGCCACGAGCCGAGGCCGTGGCGCTCGCGCAGGTCGCGCGCTGTTTCGGCGACGTCCGGGACGACGAGGACGACGTGGTCGACAACCATCGGACGGACGATAGAGCGCTAGGCTCGCACCGGTGGGCTACGCGTTCGGGTCGATCGACGAGATGGGCGACGGCGTCTTCCGCAAAGTGCGGCAGGAGCTCGGCATCACCGCGTTCGGGGTCAACGTGATCGTGCTCGAGCCGGGAGTCGTCGCGCGGCCGCACTCGCACGAGGAGCAGGACGAGCTCTACTTCGTGCATGCCGGACGCGCGCGTGTGGCGCTGCCCGGCGAGGCGCGCGAGCTCGGCCCGGGCGGCCTCTGCCACGTCGAGTCGACGACCCCGCGCCAGATCACCTCCGTCGGCGAGGAACCGCTCGTGATGGTGGTCGTGGGCGCTAAGGGCGGCTACGTCGGCCGTGACGGCCGGCCGGCCGATCCCTCGAAACTGGGCTAGAGCGCATTCGGGGCTGATGCTTCGCCGACGGGGTGCGATGGGCGGTGCCTGGCAAGGACGCAGGGAGTGCTCGTAGCCGAAGGCCACGGGCGCGACTGAGGACGCCGTCCAGGCGCCGTTCAGCGCAGCCCGGCGGCACAAGGCTTCGGCCGCGAAGGTGCTCTCTAAAAACGAACGGCGGCCCGGCGGAGCTCGCCGAGGCGGCGGCCGTAGAACGCGAGCCCGATCATCGCCGCGAGCGCGGTCGCAAGGCTGCCGGCAGCCGGTGTGAAGACCGACGCCGCGGCCGCCGAGGTGCCGCCGTGCCCGGCCATCGCCAGCGCGCCGAGGGCGGCGCCCTGATAGAGGCCGACGTTCCCCGGCAGGAACGGCATCGTGTTCGCGAGCCCGGTCACGACCATGTACAGGAGCGCCGACCCGACGCCGACGTGGACGCCGACCGCGTGGAGCAAGAAGAGGATTCCGAACCAGCGCGCGACCCAGGTGAGCACCAGGAGCACGCCGGCGCGAAGCATCACAGGGGCGGGCGCAGCGGCGCCTGCCAAGAACGAGCCGACGCTCTCAGGCAGTCGGTGACCGAGGCGCTGGTGAACGAGCGACGCAACGACGAGCCCGCCCGCAGCGAGCGGAAGCCCGACGAGCATCGTGATCTTCGCCCACCCCGGCACCGGCAGGAAGAACGCCGACGCTGCACCGACGAGCACGAACGCGACCATCTCCAGCAGGTGCGCGCAGAGCAGGCTCCCACCCGCGCGCGAGAAGCCGGGCCAACGCGGGCCTGCGGCGACCTTCAGCACGGCCACCTTCGACGCCTCGCCCATCCGGCCGGGCAAGACGGTGTCGAGGAACGAACCGACGGAGCTGGCCGCGTACATCGCGCGGAAGCCAACCGGGGAGCGCACGGTCGCCGTCCAGGCGAGCGCACGCAGCGGCTGCACCGCTGCGGCGATGACCAGCCCCGCGAGCAGGAAGCGCCAGTCCGGGGTCGCGGCGGCGGAGAAGACCTTCGTCCCGGTGCGCGCAGCGAGCAGCGCGATCCCTCCGACGGACACCAGCACGACGGCGACAAGCAGATTGCGGCGCCCCATCACCTCCACCGCATCGGCAATTCGGCACCGCAGCGCCAACCCCTGGAAGGGGGACTCGCGAACACGTCTCGTCAGCAGAATTGGTCGCATGACGCGGGCCACGCGACTGCCCGCATCGGGCGACCACCAACCAGGCTAGCAGCGATCATGGCCGGACGTCGACGATGACCGGCTCCCCTACCCTCGACGAGCTCCGCGAGCGGCGCGCCCTCGAGTGCCGGCTCACGCCTGACCGTGCCCTCTCCTCGCTCGACGAGGCCGAGACGTTTCTCCTCGACCGCGGCCTGCTCAGCCGCACTGCTGATTCCGCTCTGCCGAGCCTGTTCGCGGCGTGTCACGAGGAGCCCTACGCGCCGGACAAGCCGGGGTTCGGCCAGTGGCCGCGGACGAAGTTTCCCTGGTTCGGCGAGCTCGGCGCCCGCGGCTACGCGACCCTCGCCGTGCACCGCGGCAAGAGCCTGCTCGTGACGGACGAGGTCGCGCGGTTGCTCGACCCGATCTGCCGCGAGGAGCTGGAGCAGCGCCGCGACGATCCGCTGCTCCGCCATCTCGCCGAGGCAGGACCCTCCGAGCTCGAGGACCTGCAGCTCGAGCTCTCGCTGTCGCCCAAGGAGCTGCACCGGCTCCGCACGCCGCTGGAACGCTGCGGCGCCGTCGTTGCCCGATCCATCGTCTACGAGGAGGCGCACCGGCACACGAGTCTGCTCGCGCGCTGGGACCAGGTCTTCCCGGAGCCGTCGGACGGCGGCGGCCTCGAGGCGCTGGTCGTTGCCGGGGTCCAGGCGGCGGTGGTAGCGCCCGAGCCCGAAGTGGCGCGCTGGTTCTCGTGGCCGTTGCCAGCTGGGCTCCTCGACGGGCTCGTCGGCGCCGGACGGCTCGAGCGTCCCGAGCCCGGCTGGGTGGCCGCGCCGTGATCCGCGCGTTTCGCGACGACGACATCCCTGCCGTGGCGGGCATCTGGCGGGAGCTGCGACCGGATGCGATGCACAGCGAGAACGGCTGCGGCACCTGGCAGGCTCATTTCCGGAGCGGGCGCAGGCGGCGTTCTGGGTCGCGGAGGACGACGGCGTGGTCGCGTGGTGCTTCGCGCACCGCCGCTGGCACCGCGCGACCGAGAACGGCTACGTCTGGCTCGGCGTCCTCCCAGCGGCGCGGCGGCGAGGCTTCGGGACCGCGCTCTGGGAGCTGGCCGAGGAGCACCTCGAGACGATCGGCGTCGCCCGCATCAATGCCGACGTCGTCGGCGACGAGGCCGGCGCCTGCTTCCTGGAGCGACGCGGGTTCGCGACGGTCCGCACGGTCGTCATCTCCGCCGTCGACCCGCGCCGCGTCGACGGCGACGAGCTGGCCGTGCGGCGGGAGGCCGCCGAGCGGGCCGGCTACCGGCTGGTGCCGTGCGCCGAGGTCGAGTGACGCGCTCTTCGCGCTCGAGCTCTCGCTGAGCGCCGACGAGCCGGGTGAGGACGAACCGCGACAGCTTTCGTTGAGGAGCGGCGCCGGACCTCTTCGCGAGGCTCGGCCAGCTCCGGTGGGCGGACGGCGTAACGGGATCGACCAGGGTCGTCACCGACAACGACGAGCGGAACGCGCCGATGCTCGCGATCAACCGCCGGCTCGGCTACGAGCCGTTCACCGAACGCCACGGCTATCCTGAGGGAGCTACGGCCTGAGCGGGAACGGCCTCCGGGCGAGCGCGGGCAGCACCTGCGCGGTCACCCAGACGGGCGTCGTGACGTAGCGCTTGGAGTAGCGGAAGCTGCCGTCGAGCCGCCGCAGGCGCTGCAGGTACGCAATCGCGCCACGCGGGACCGGCCTCCGGGCCGCAACGAAGGCTTGAACCGCCCAGGCGGTCGACTGCGCGTCCGAGCCGCGGCCGGGCGAGAGCTCGAAGCCGCCGTCGCGGTTCCGCAGCCGCAGCAGATACGCGAGCCCGCGGCGGGTCGGCGGGCCGGTCACACCCGCCGCCCGCAGCGCCTGAATCGCCGCCGCGGTGTCGTTCGAGTCCGGCTGGCCGCCCGCATACCAGCCCCAGCCGCCGTTTCGGGCCTGGCGGCGGAGCACGAAGCGGACGGCGGCGCGCGGTGCCCGCTCATGCGCCTGCCGGAGCGCGAGGATCCCCCAGATCGTCGAGTTCACCGTTGGGCCGATCCGGCCGTTCGGCTGCTGCGCTGCGCGAATCCGGGCCAGGAGCCGCACCGGCTTGCGCCCGAGCGCCGCCTCGGCCGTCGCGACGAGCTCGACGTCGGTGAGCTCCGGCAGGCCGCTCTCGTGCGAGGCGAGGTAGTCGAGCGCGTTGCCGGTCGAAGCCCCGGACGCGCGGAGGCCGAGCGCCGCCCACGCGGTCAGCAGCGGCCCGGGCGAGCCCCCTGGCTCGGCAAAGGCGCCGCTCGGTGCCTGGTGCGCCTGCATGAAGCCGACCGGTGTCGCCGCGGCGACCGCGGTTGCGAGGAAAAGCCTCAGGCCCACACGACCACCGCCTTCAGCCGGCGCGCGTAGCGCTCCAGCAGACGCCTCAGCTCCGGGCCGACGGCCAGCGCGAGCACAAAGTTCCCGGTCGCGTGCGCCACGTCGAAGGAAAGGCCGCGCATGTACAGCGCCGTGAACGCCTGCCAGGTGTGGGGGTAGAAGCTGAGCCATTCCCAGAAGTCCATGACCGCGTCGAATGCGAAGCCGAGCGCGAAGCACGTCACGGCGAGCGGCACCCGCCGGCGCAGCAGCGGCGCGGCGAGGCCGCCGAGCAGGCCGCAGCTGCCCCACGCGAGCATCTGCCACGGCGTGTACGCGCCCTGGCCGAGGTAGAAGTTCGAGACGAGCGCAGCCAGGGCGCCGACGGTCATGCCGGCGCGTGGGCCGAGCGCGACGCCGGCGACGACCGCTATCACCGTGACCGGCTGGACGTTCGGGATCGCGGCGAACAGGACGCGCCCGGCCGCTGCGGCCGCACCGAGGGTCGCCACCAGGGCGAGCTCCTTGCTCGATCCCGGGCCGCTCTCCAGCCAGGCGCCGCCCGCGACGATGAGCGCGCCGGCGACGAGCAGCAGCGCCAGCGCCGCGTGGTCGGGCGAGACCGCCGTCCACGCCGCCGCGCCGAGCGCAGCGGCCAGTGCACCGATCCCGGCGAGCGTGGGAGGGCTAGGCAACGGCCTTCTCCCGTTCCGGGGCCATCGAGACGTAGCGGTCGGCGACCTCGGAGGCGAAGACGAGGTCGTTGGTCACGACGAGCGTCGCGCGTCCCGGCGCCCGCGCCCGCAGGAGCGCGGCGAGCTGGTCCTTCCGTGGCGGGTCGACCCCGCGCGTCGGCTCGTCGAGCACGAGCAGGTCAGGCTCGGCGACGAGCACCGACGCAAGCGCCAGCCGTTCGCGCTCGCCGCTCGAGAGGTCGCGCGGGTGCCGGGCCTCGAGCCCCGCCAGGCCGACCGAGGCGAGGGCGCGGCGGGCACCCGCGAGGTCGCCGTCGACCGCCAGCGCCACCTCTTCGTCGGCACGCTCGCGCACGAGGTAGCGGCCGGGGTCCTGCGAGAGGTAACAGGCGCGGCCGGTGCGCTCGACGTGGCCTGAACTCGGTTCGAGCAGCCCCGCGGCGAGCTTTGCCAGGGTCGTCTTCCCGGACCCGTTCGGGCCGACGAGGGCGACGATCTCGCCGCGCCCGACTCGGAGGCTCGCGTCCTGAACGGCCGGCACCGTGCCGTAGGCGAACGACACGCGTTCGAGCGTGCAGACGGCTTCGCCGCTCGGCTCGGCCCGCGGAAGCTCGGCCTCGCGCGGCCGCCAGGCCTCGGGGAGCTCGAAACCGAGACGCCCGTCCTCGAGGAAGAGCACGCGGTCGCAGGCGTCGAGCACCCGCTCGGGGCGCTGCTCGGAGAGCACGACCGCCGCGCCGCTCTCCCGCGCGAGCTCGATCGCCGCCGCGGCACCCTCGGGGTCGAGCTGTGAAGTCGGCTCGTCGAGCAGCAGCAGCCGCGGCCGCAGCGCGAGCACCGACGCGAGGCAGACGCGCTGAAGCTCGCCGCCCGAGAGCTCGGAGACCGGCCGCTCGGCGAGGTGTGCGGCACCGACCGCGGCCAGCGCCTCGACGGCCCGCGGGCCGATCTCCACCGGAGGCGTGCCGAGGTTCTCGAGCCCGAATGCGACCTCGTTCGCCACCCGCGTGAACACCACCTGATCCTCCGGATCCTGGAAGAGCGTCGCCACGGTTCCGGCCAGGTCGGCCGGGCGGCTGCGGCAGGTGTCGAGCCCGCCGACCTGCACGCGCCCGGAGAAGCGCCCGCCGTGGAAGTGCGGCACGAGCCCGGCGAGCGCGCGCAACAGGGTCGACTTCCCGCCGCCGGACGGCCCGAGCAGCGCCATGACCTCGCCCGGCTGGAGCTCGAGCGACACGTCGCGCAGCGCCTGGTGTGCCTCCGGGTAAGCGAACGACAGGTGCTCGACGCGCGCTAGAGCCATAGCGCTCCGATCGCCACGATCAGCGCCGAGCCGGCGAGCGCGGCCCGCTCGGCGAGACCCCACGGCGACTGCAGCGCACGCGTCGCCCCGGGGCGGCCGTAGCCGCGCGTCTCCATCGCCTCCGCGAGGTTCAGCGACCGCTCCAGCGAGCCGGCCAGCAGCGGCACGAGCATGCGTCCGCGGCCGCGGACGCCCGTGACCTCCACCCCGCGCCCGCGCAGCGCCTCGACAAGGCCGGCCGCGTCGCGCTCGAGGGTCGGCACGAGCCGCGTCGCGAGCGCGATCGCGAGCACCGAGCGACGGGCGAAGCGCGCCGACTGGACGAGTCGGTCGTGGTCGAGCAGCAGCGCGTAGGCGGCAAACGCGAGCGCCACCGCCGTCAGCCGCAGTCCCTGGAGGAGCCCGTTGTGGAGCTCCTCCCGCGTCACGTCGAGCCGGCCGAGCACCGGCACCGTCGGGCCGCTCCAGATGACGTGCCATCCGACCGAAGCCACGAACGGCGTCACCACGAACACGGCCAGACCCGACAGCAGCGCCCCGGCCAGGTACAGCTTCCGTCGCCCACGCGGGCCGAACAGGCAGACGACGAACAGCACCGCGGCGATCACGGCCACCGACGCGAGACGGTCGGCGAGCAGCGCCGCCGCCGCGAGTGCCGCGAGCAGGGCAGCTGCAGGCGCAGGGCTCACGGCAGCGCGTACCGGTAGCGGGCCAGCGAGGGTGAGGCGAGCAGCCGGCGCGCAAAGGCCGCCGCGACCACGTACCGGACCGGCGACCCGGGGCCCGGGCCGACGCAGCTCGACGCGGAGACGTGGCCTCGACGAGGCCACGACGTCGACGACGTTCTCGTCCCGCGGCGCCGATCTACCCAGGCGGCCGTGGACGAGCCGCGCAATGCGCCACCCCAGGACGCGGTCGGCCGACCGTACCACCACCCGGCGCCTCCGCCCGTCGTAGCCGTGCAGCAGCGGCTCGGGAAACGCTCCGGCGATCACCGAGTCGTCGAGCGGGTCACGCCACGAGCGGTAGTCCCACCAGACGACGTCGCCGTTTCGCAGGCGGTAGTCCGCGGCGCTGCGGTCGGCGAGGTACCCGTTGACGTAGTAGAACCACGCGCGCTGTCCGTGCTCCTCGACGCCGTCGACCTCACGCACGTAGCGGCCGCTGAAGCGCGTCCTCACGTCGGCGACGCGGTCGAGCGCCTGCACCGCCGACTCGCCGGGCGGCACCTTCGCGCTATGCAGCACAACCGCCCCGCGGTCGCGCGTGACCCAGACGGTCGCGCTGCCCGAGCTGCTCGACGCGGAGCTGCAACCCGCGAGCGCGACCGCCAGAGTCATAAGGAGGGCTTGACGAAACAGTGTCGAGCCTCACCGCAGCGCGTTCGACCGGACCGCTCCCTTGAGCGTCCCGGTCACGAGGCCGCGGTGCCGGCCGACGCACGCGGAGCCGCTTCGAGCGGGGATGCTCCGCCCGTCGACGTGCAGCCGCGCCCCGCGCGCCACCGTCGCCTTGCCCGCGTCGTTCTGCGAGACCACGCGGTAGCACCCGCGCTTCGCGGCGGCGCGCAGCGAGAGTGTCGGCGGCCCGCCCGAGGGCCCGAAGGTCGCCCAGTACCAGAGCACGTGGTCGCCGGCCTTCAGCTGCACGGCGTCCGCGCCGACCGGCGGCGAGACCCCGTTCACCTTGAAGACCCAGCCCGTCGACGCGCCGGCGACATAGCGGCCAATCTGGTCGACATACGGCCCGAACGAGGTGGCCGTCACGTGGTAGTAGAACTCGCCGGCGGCGCTGGCCGACTCGAGCGCGTCGAGCGCGTTCACGCCGACCGAGAGCGACGGCTCGGTGGGGCCGTAGATGGTGCGGGTCTTGCCCTCCACGCGCACGTGCACGCGCAGGGCGAAAGCCGCGGGGACGACGAGGAGTGCCGCCACGAGGGCGGCCACGAGGGTGCAGAGACGCCGTGACACGAATCCTCCTTCCGCGAGGGGTTCGGGTTCGTGGCGGGCGGCAGGTCTTCTGACTCGGGGCTCCCTCCGGCGCCGCCTTCCCGGCCCGGCGGGCCAGTGGCACTTCGGCGCGGGAGCGTCTCCCCTCACAGCGGCGGGACCGTCCCGGACTCGCACCGGGTTCCCTCACCGCTCGCCTTTCGGCCGGAGCCTACCATTGGCCTCGTGCGGCTCCAACGCGTGCTTTGGCTGTGGGGTCCCGTCGTCCTCTGGGCGGCGGTGATCTTCGCGCTCTCGTCGGTTCCGGACCTCGGGACCGGCCTCGGCACCTGGGACGTCCTCCTGCGGAAGTGCGCCCACGCCTCCGAGTACGCGGTGCTATCGCTCCTGCTCTACCGCGCGCTCGGGCGCGAGCTCCAGGCGTTCCTCGTCGGCTTCGCCTACGCGGTCACGGACGAGGTGCACCAGGCATTCGTGACGGGCCGCCACGCGTCGCCGTTCGACGTCGCGATGGACGCGGCCGGGCTGGCACTCGGCCTGCTCCTGCTGCACGCCGCGAGACGCCGGTGGCCGTCCGTACAATCGCAGCGTGGCTGACGGCAAGGCCTTCGACGATCGGCAATTCGACGCCGTGCTGGAGCGGCTCGACGCCCTGCGCGCCGAGCTGCAGCAGCTGAACCGCCGGCTCGACCACACCGAGGGCTACCTCGCCCTGGCGCAGGAGCTCCGCTCCCTCAACGAGTCGCTGCAGGCGCTCGCGTATGCCGCGCTCGGCCAACAGGGGCCACAGGTCAGACGCCGTCGCTCCGCGGGTTGAGACGGCCGCTCGGGCCCGCAGGGCTCGCAGGTGCGCCGCCGCCGAACCGGTTAAAGACGGGCGCGCGGGCAAAGCCCGCACGCCCTCTATGTCGGCATCGCAAGCGACGCCTTAGCGCGACAGCCTGTAGACCCGGCCGAGCCGCGGCGAGGCGGCGTACAGCTCGCCGCGCGCGTCCTCGCCGAAGGTCGACAGCCCGGGCAGCGCGTTCGCCTCGCGCCGCACGTCCGTTGCCCGCCCGCCGCGGACGCGCATGCTCCAGACCTCGCCGGTGTAGGCATCGCCGTAGACGTAGCGGCCGCGCGCGGCGGGCACGGCGTGGCCGCGGTAGACGTAGCCGCCGGTGACGAGGCACGCCTCGAGCGGATCGTCCTCGCGGTGCGGGTGGACGAAGACCGGGAAGACGAGCTCCCCCTGCTGGTTCAGGCGCGTCTGCTTGTAGGGCACCGCGCCCTCGTAGCGCGACCAGCCGTAGTTGGCGAGACGGCCGAGCTTCGCCCGCGGCCGGTAATCGAGCTCCTCCCACCGCTGCTCGCCGCGGTCGGCGAGGTAGAGGTCGCCGTTCGCACGGTCGAACGAGAAGCGCCACGGAAAGCGCAGCCCGTAGCCGACGACCTGCCAGCGGGCGCGCACACGGTCGACATCGCTCCTCAGCAGCTTGGCGTGCTTCGTCGAGAGCCTCTGGCCCCGGTTCCCAGGGTCACCGGCGTTGCCGCCGTCGCCGATGCTCACCCACAGCATGCCGTCGGGCCCGAACTGGAGCTGGCCGCCGCTGTGCCTGTCGTACGGCTGGCGGACGTAGAGCAGCTGCCGCAGCCGGCGAACGGCGCGCGCCCCGTCAGAGCGGTACTCGACCACGTGCGTGTCGCCTCGGTTGTCCGAGTAGGCCGCGTAGAAGCGGTGGTTCGCTGCGTAGCGCGGGTGGAAGGCGAGCGAGAAGAGACCTTGCTCCGGCCCCGTGCTCCCGACGAGGCCCTGGATGTCGAGGAACGGCTCGCGGCGAAGTCGGCCGCCGAGCAGGACGCGCACGATCCCGCGCTTCTGGGCCACGTACAGGCGGCCCGGCTCGCTCCGCGGCGCACCGATCCACCAGGCGCCGCGCAGGCCCGAGGCGAACGGCCGGAAGCGAAGCGCGTCCCGGTCGGCCTTCGCGGCCGCGAGCGGCACCGCGACCGCGCAGGCTGCGAGCAGCGCGGCGGCGATTTTCACGCCGCAAACGGTAGCGCGGCGCTGGAGGGCTTGGCGCAACTCCGCTCGTCGCCGGGGCGCGATGGTCGTTCCGAGGCAAGGACGCAAACGCGTACGCGTTCTCGGATCACGTGAGGCTACGGGTGCGACTGCGTAACCCGGGCGGAGCCGGTGGCGAGCAGCGCGTTCCGGCGGCTCAGCGGTGTTTCGTCGAGTCCTCCTAACGCGAGAGCTTGTAGACCGTGCCGTTGTCGAGCGAGGTCGCGTAGATCTCGCCCGCAGCGTCCTCGCCGAACGAGGAGAGCCCCGGGACCGTGAACGGCTCGCGGCGCGGGCCGGAGCGGAGCTTGCCGCCGCTGGAGCGGATGCTCCAGATCGTGCCCTCGCAGTAGTCGCCGTAGATGTAGCGGCCGCGGAAGGACGGGATCGCCCTGCCGCGGTAGACGTAGCCGCCGGTGATCGAGCAGCCCTGCGAGTGGCTGTAGACGGCGATCGGGAACACGAGCGTCCCGCGCCGGTTAACCCTCTGGCCGGAGGTGTAGCGCGAACGGCCCTCCCAGACGCGCCAGCCGTAGTTGTTCAGCACACGCTGCTGGCGAGGCGTCCGCACGTCGACCTCCTCGAACGCGTTCTGGCCGACGTCGCCGATGTAGAGGTCGCGCGTCTTGCGATCCCAGGTAAAGCGCCACGGGTTGCGTAGTCCGTAGCCGGCGACCTGCCAGTGCGCGCCGTGCTTGTAGACGTTCAGGCGCAGCAGCTTGCCGAGACGCGAGCTCAGGCTCTGCGCGTGGTTGTGCGGGTCGCCGCCCGAGCCGCCGTCGCCGGTCCCTGCGTAAAGGCGCCCGTCGGGGCCGAACTGCAGCTGGCCGCCGTCGTGGTTGCTGAACTCTCGGTGGTTCACCCGGAGCAGCGACTTGGCCGTCGAGGGCAGTCCAACGGTGCCGTTGGAGCGGAACTCGTAAACGCGCACGTCTCCGGTGTTGTCGTTGAAGTAGACGAAGAAGCGGTGGTTCTTTGCGTACCGCGGGTGGAACGCGACCGAGAGCAGCCCCTGCTCGCCCCCGCTGCGGACGCGGCTGCGGATGTCGAGGAACGGCTGCGCGCGCAGCCTCCCGTTCACGACGACGCGTATCACGCCCGCCTGCTCGACGACGTACAGCTTCCCGGGCTCGCTCCGCGGCTGGGCGACGTAGACCGGCGAGTCGAGGCCGGAGACGAACGGGCGCATGCCCAGCTGCTCGCGCTGCTGCTTGGCAGGCGAGGAGCTCTGGCCGCAGGCGGCGCCCGGCAGCGCCACCGCGACGACCGCGGCGATGACCCCTAGCGCTCGCATCAACTCTTGAGCAAGACCCTCCGCAACTCGTCTTCCTTGCCCGGCTGCAGGATCGCCAATACCTGGTCGCCGGGCTGGAGCTCCGTCGAGCCTACAGCGATCTCCGAGCGGCCGTTCCGCATGATCGAGATCAGGCGCGAGCCCTCGGGCAGGTCGAGCTTCTCGACGGTCTTGCCGGCGGCCGGAGCGCCGTTGTCGATCTGAACCTCCACGATCTCGAGGTTCTCCTTGCGCAGCTCGAGCAGGTGCACGAGGTCGTGCTCGGGGACTTCGTGCTCGATCAGGGCCATCAGGCCGCGCGTCGCGGAGACCGTCGGCGAGATCCCGAGCAGGTCGAAGTGCGCCTGGTTGCGCGGGTCGTTCACGCGCGCGATCACCTTCTGCACGCCGTACTTCTCCTTGGAGAGCTGGCAGATGATCAGGTTGTCCTCGTCGTCGCCGGTCAGGGCCGCCACGATGTCCGGCGGCCGCGCGATGCCGGCGCGCTCGAGCACGAAGATCTCCGTCGCGTCGCCGAGCAGCACCTGGTGCTCGAACTCGTGCTCGAGGCGCTCGAAGCGGTCGCGCCGCTGCTCGATGAGCGTCACCTCGTGCTTCCCGTCGGAGAGGAGCACGCGCGCGAGATTCGCGCCGACCTTGCCGCCGCCAGCAATCAGGATGTACATCAGTTCGCGGCAGGCTCCCTGGGCCGGACCTCGCAGGCGCGCACCGAGTCAAGGAGGACGTCGATCGCGACTGAAGTCGGGCACACTGTGCGCAGGCCGCGCTTGCGGTAGAACTCGGCGCGCGCGGGATCGAGCACGCGCACGACCACGCACTGGTTGTCGAAGCGCTCCTGCGCCACCTGGGCGATGACGATGTTCGTGTTGTCACCGTCGGTCGCGACCACGACGGCGTCGGTGTCCTCGATCCCGGCCTCGCGGAGCACCTGGATGTCCATGCCGTGGCCGAGCACGAAGCCGCCGGCCCAGTGGTCGCCGAGCCGGCCGAGCGCCTCTTCCTTCTCGTCGACCGCGGTCACCTCCCAGCCCTCGCGCTGGAGCTGGAGGGCGATCGCAGAGCCGACGCGGCCGCAGCCGATGACTAGAGCTTTCACGATTTCACCTTAGCGCCTCGCTCGCTCGCGGAGTGCTGATCGCTTGCCTCCTACACGGTGCGTTAGACGTCCGCGCCGGCGGAGCCGGCACGGCCTCTGGGTCGGCGTCGCAAGCGAACGCCTTGGTCAGGACGGTTCGGATCCGTCCTCCTCCATCGCGCCCTCCGGGAAGGCGACGACCAGCACCTCACAGGGCGCCTTGCGCAGCACGAACTCCACCGTCGGCGAGAAGAAGCGGGACTGCCGCCGCCAGCGCGGCGACGAGCCGACGACGATCAGATCGTTGCCGCGGCGGCTCGCCTCCTGCACGATCGCGTCGCCGATCGAGCGCGCCCTGATCGTCTCGCCCTCCACGTCGACGCCGTGATCGGCGCCGAGGATGCGCGCTTCCGCAAGCGACGCGGCAGCGGCCTCCTCCTGGTCGTGGAGCTCGGCCTCGAGCGGCCGGTCGAGCGGGACGCGGATCACGTAGAGCGCCTCCACGTGCGCGCGGCGGTCCTCGGCCAGCTTGACGGCGGTCGCGATCATCTCCTCGCCGATCGGGCCCAGCTTCATCGGCACGAGGATGCTCGTGAAGTGCGCCTCCGGGAGCGCCCCTGGCGGCGCCTCGACGTGCTCGAGCAGGCCTTCCCCGCGACCGCGGCGGACGAGGAAGTAGACGAGCGCGCCGGCCGCGAGCCAGGCCGGGCCGCCATAGCGCGCGCCGGGGTGCGTGCCGAGGGCGATCAGCCAGATCGCGAAGGTGGCTGCGGAGCCGACGATCGCGGGGAGCGGCACCTCGACGCCTCGGATCCGCACATTTGCCGGGGCGCGATACGGGCGCGGCAGCTCCGGCTCGCTGAAGCGGAGCTTGATCACCGCGAGCTGGGCGGCTGTGAAGGCGGCCAGCACACCGAAGCTGAACAGGCTGGCGAGAAAGGCGACGTCGTCCTTGACAAACGACGTGCCGATCATCAGCGCGATCGAGATCAGGGCCGCGGAGACGATCGCCTGCGGCGAGACGAGCGTTCGGCGGTTGAGCCGGCCGAAGGCGCGCGGCAGCTGGCCATGCTCCCCGAGCGAGTGCGCGAGCCGCGTGAAGCCGGAGATCGACGTGGTGACGGCCACAAGCAGGATCACCGCGCCCGTGAGGCCGACGTACACGCGCAGCGCGCCCGCGGCCGCATCCGGGAGCGGGTCGCCGAGCGCGTCGACGATTCCCATCAGGGGCGCACGCAGCCAGTCCGTGCCCAACGCGGTCGTCCCGCCGGTTGCCGGGAACGCGCTGAGCGCGACGAGCGCGATCGCGACGTAGATCAGGACGACGAGCCCGATCCCGGAGAAGAGGCTGCGGGGAAGGTCGCGCCCGGGCTCGCGCGCCTCCTCGGCGAGGTTGGCGACGGTCTCGAGGCCGGTGTACGCGAGCATCGCCAGTGGCAACGCGAACAGGATCTGGTGCCAGCTCGGGTGCGTCCCGATCGAGACGTCGTGGGTGAGCGCGTCGCCGGAGAACAGGAACGCGAAGCCGAGCACGACGAGCAGCAGCTGCGTGAGCAGGTCGAGGACGGCGACGACGATCCCGTAGCGGTAGAAGGCCGAGCGGCGCACGAGGCGAAGGGCCGCGACCCCGAGCACGACGGCCACGCCGATAACGACGTCCCACGGGTTGTGCTCGAGCGACTCCACCTTCAGCGCCGCCCCCAGGTAGTGCGGCAGGAAGAGCGCGGACAGCGCGATGACGATCAGGTAGTCGAGGAAGAGCGCCCAACCGGTGAGGAAGCCGACGAAGTCGTTGAAGGCGCGGCGGACGAACGTGGCTGCGCCGCCCGTCTCCGGGATCGCGGTCGTGCCCTCTGCGTAGGAGAGTGCGACCACGATGAAGAGCGCGCCGACGAGCGCAAGCACCTCCGGGGTCAGGCCCAGCGCGTGCAGGGCGATGATCCCGAGGGCGACGTAGATCGAGGAGGCGACCTCGCCGTACGCGACCGAGAAGAGCGCGGGCGCGTCGAGAACCCGCTGCAGCCCCGAAATCTTCCTCGCCACGGCCGGAGGTTACTCCCGAACAGTGACTGTCACTGTGACTGTCACCGGCGCTTCAACAGGTACAGCCGACCGGCGCCCAGCGCGACGAACAGCACGCCGATCACGTAGCCGAGGCCGCCGCCGTGGCGCGCGGTCTGGACGAGGATCGCGAGCCCGAGCCCGATCGACACCAGGCCGAAGATGAGCGTCGCGTTGCGGTAGCCGGTTCTCATCACGCACCGTCCTCACAGCCGACGTTCTGGTTGGACAGCTCAGACGGTCGACCGAGCGGAGCTCGGCCGACCTTGGATCGACACCGCAAGCGGCGTCTCACGCGGCGCGCGGCGCGGCCGCCACCATCACGCGGCACGGCGCGTTCTTGAGGACGAAGTCGACGGTGCCGCCGAAGATCCGGCCGCGACGGCGGTCCCGGTCCCGGCGCGGCGAGCCCATGACGATGATCTCGCTGTGGCGCCGCTCCGCCTCGTCCACGATGGCGCGTCCGGCCCGCCGCGCGCGGACCAGGCGCCCGATCACGGTGACGCCGTAGGCGTCGCCGATCGCGCGCACCTCGTCAAGCAGGTCATTGGCCTTCCGCTCGGCCTCGTCCGGAAGGGGCGCGTCCAGGGGAAGCTCGAGCGGCACCTCGAGGACGGTCAGCGCGACGATCGATGCGCGCCGCTCGGTGGCCAGGCGGCAGGCCAGGTCGACTGCGGCCTCCGACTCGCGGCGCCAGACGACCGGAACGAGCACGTTGCGGTACTCCAACGCCACCGCCGGGCCGATCACGATGGGAGCGCGAACTGTCCTCGCGAGCGGCTCGTGCACGACGTACCGTCTGTACGCCCAGTAGAGGAGGAACCCCAGCGCGAGCCAGGCGAGGCCGGCGTAGCGCGTGCTGGGGCTCTGGGCAACGACGACGAACCACGAGAGTGCCGTCGCCGTGCCCCCGAAGACCGCGAAGAGCGGCCAGTCGACGCCTCGGAAACGAAGGTTCGGCCGCGCGCGGAACGCGAGCTCCTCGTGCGGAAAGCGCCGGCGCAACTGCACGACTGCCGCGTGGGCGACGGTAAACGAGAGCATTGCGCCGAACGAGTACATCGTCCCGAGGAAACTCGTCTGACCCGGCAGCAGCACGAGGATCGACACGAGCCCCCCGAAGACGATCAGCGAGAGCCAAGGCGTCTTGAACCTGGGGTGCAGCCTGCGGAAGACCTCCGGCAGTTGGCGGTAGGTCGCCATGGAGTAGGTGATGCGCGAGGCACCGATGATTCCTGCGTTCGTCGCGATGAAGAGAATCGTCGCGGCGAGGATCCCGACGTAGACCTTGAGCACGTCGAGTGCCGTCCCCGTGATCCCGAGGTTCTCGACGAGCCCGAGCACAGGGTCGTTCTGAAAGCCCCCGTCCTCCGGCGGGAGAGCGAGCCGCGTCGTCAGCTCTCCGTTGATGCGCTCCACCGGCAGCGCCGAGAGCGCGATCAGCGGCAGCGTGAAGTAGATCGCGTAGACCGCGGCCGCCACCAGCCCGATCGAACGCGGGATGCTCTTGACCGGGTCGCGCGTCTCCTCGGCAAGATTCGAGACAGTCTCTATGCCGGTGTAGGCGATCATCCCGACCGGGATCGCGAGGAAGAAATCGGGCCACGTCGGTGCGGTCCCCCAGTGGACGTTCGACGTCAGCGTCTCGGGGCTGAAGATGAGCGCGAAGCCGAGCAGTACGAGCAACAGCTGCGTCGCGAAGTCGATCAGCGCGAGGAAGATGTTCAGCCGCGCCGACTCCTGGATGCCGACGACGTTCAGGAGCACCAGCACGACGATCACCGCCGAGCCGCCGATGATGTCCCAGGGGTTCTGCTTCAGCGGCGACCAGAAGATCGAAAGGTAGTGCGGCACGAAGAACGCCGAGATGGCGATCGTGATGATGTAGTTGAGCATCTGGGCCCACGCGGCGCCGAAGGACGCGAGCTCGTTGAACGCGTGCCTTGCGAAGCTCGAGGAGCCCCCGGCCTCCGGGAAGCGCACCGTCCCCTCCGCGTACGTGAGGGCCGTCGCGCTGAAGAAGATGCCCGCGATCACGAAGACGAGCGGCGTGAGGCCAAGCGCGAAGACCGCCGTGACGCCGAGGGCGTAGTAGATCGACGAGCCGACGTTCCCGTATGCCGTCGCGAACAGCGCCGGCGTGCCGAGCACACGCTCGAGCCGCTGCTGGCGCCGCCTGCGTGACATCGGCGCGGACTCTAGAGCCCGCCGCGGCCGCCCCAACGATCATCCGTCGTCGGAGCCGGGCTTTGCCCGGCGGAGGCACACGACCGCCCGCGGTGGCGCGCCAAGAAGAAGGGGGCTCACGGGGGAAACATGGTTTCCCCCGTGCTACTAGCCGTGAATGGAGACGATCAGCGGGATGATCAGGATCGCGACCAGGTTCGTGATCTTGATCATCGGGTTGATCGCGGGCCCCGCGGTGTCCTTGTAGGGGTCGCCGACAGTGTCGCCCGTCACCGCGGCGGCGTGGGCCTCCGAGCCCTTGCCGCCGAAGGCGCCGTCCTCGATCAGCTTCTTCGCGTTGTCCCAGGCGCCGCCGCCCGAGGTCATCGCGATCGCGAGGAACAGACCCGTCACGATCGTCCCGATCAGCAGGCCGCCGAGCAGCTTCGCGCTGATCACCCCCGCCACGATCGGGAAAACGATCGGGATCAGGGCCGGCAGCAGCATGCTCTTGATCGCCGAGCCGGTGACGATGTCGATCGCGCGGCCGTACTCCGGGCGCGCCGTCCCTTCCATGATCCCGGGGATCTCGCGGAACTGCCGCCGCACCTCGGTCACGACCTGGCCGCCGACGCGGCCGACCGCCTCCATCGCGAGCGACGCGAACAGGAACGGCATCAGGCCGCCGATGAAGAGGCCGGCGATCACCCAGGCGTCGTCGAGCCTGAACACCGTCTGGAAGTTGTTCACCTCGAGGCCGTTGGTGTAGCCGTCGAAGAGGATCAGCGCCGCCAGCGCGGCCGAGCCGATCGCGTAGCCTTTCGTGACTGCCTTCGTCGTGTTGCCGACGGCGTCCAGGGGGTCGGTGATCGCTCGCACCGACTCGTCGAGGTCCGCCATCTCCGCGATGCCGCCCGCGTTGTCGGTCACCGGGCCGTAGGCGTCCAGCGCGACGATCAGACCCGTCATCGACAGCTGCGCCATCACCGCGACGCCGATCCCGTAGAGGCCGGCGAAGTGGTTCGCGAGCAGGATCCCGACCGCGATCACGACCACGGGCGCCGCGGTCGACTGCATCCCGACGGCGAGCCCCTCGATGATGTTCGTCGCGTGGCCGGTGCGCGAGGAGGACGCGATCTGCTTCACGGGTCGCCAGCGGGTGCCCGTGTAGTACTCGGTGATCGCCACCAGCAGGAAGGTGACGACGAGGCCGATGAGCGCCGAGCCGTAGAGCTCCCAGAAAGTGAAGGTGCTCGTGTCGTAGGCGAGCGTGACCGGGATGAAGCCGAGCGCCGAGAGCACGGTCGCGACGAGGATGGCCTTGTAGAGCGCATTCATGATCGAGCCACTGCGCCCGACCCGCGCGAAGAAGGTGCCGATCACCGAGGCCAGAATCGACATCCCCCCCAGCGCGAGGGGATAGAGCTCGAGGTGCTGGGCCGGAAAGCGCTGCGAGGCGAGCAGCATCACGGCGACGGCGGTCACGGCGTAGGTCTCGAACAGGTCAGCCGCCATGCCTGCGCAGTCGCCGACGTTGTCGCCGACATTGTCCGCGATCACGGCCGGGTTGCGCGGGTCGTCCTCGGGAATCCCCGCCTCGATCTTCCCGACGAGGTCGGCGCCGACGTCGGCGGCCTTCGTGTAGATGCCGCCGCCGAGGCGGGCGAAGACGGAGATCAGCGAGCCTCCGAACGCGAGGCCGATCAGGTCGTCGATCGCCGAGGCACTGGAGTGGTCGAGCCACCCGGTGAGGATCCAGTAGTAGCCGGCGACCCCGAGCAGGCCGAGGCCGACGACGAGCAGGCCGGTCACCGAGCCGGCGCGGAAGGCGACGTTCAGCGCAGGCTTGAGCCCCTTCTTGGCAGCCTCCGCGGTGCGGACGTTCGAACGCACGGCGACGTTCATGCCGATGAAGCCCGCGGCCGCAGACAGCGCGGCGCCGATGAGGAAGCCCACGGCCGTGCCCCAGCCGAGCTTGTTGTAGAAACCGAGCAGGAGGAAGGGCACGATCGCGACGATCGCGATCGTCGTGTACTGCCGCCGCAGGTACGCAGCCGCGCCTTCCTGCACGGCGCGCGCGATCTCCTGCATCCGCTCGGTCCCCGCCGGCTGCGCGAGGAGCCAGTAGGTCAGCGCGATCCCGTAGGCGATCGCCACGCCCGAGCAGATCAGGGCGAAGAGCACCGCGTGGTCAGTGAAGAAATCCATGTCCTCCTGCTCTCACAAAGTCGGCCGCGCTGCCGCATGGCGACGCGGTTTGAGGGTTCACAAGCCTGCGGTGCGGGAGGCTAACGGATAGGGCTGACGACCGCGCGGGAAACGCGGCTAGAAGCGTGCGCCGAGCAGCGCATTGGCGCAGAGGTGCTCCTCCGGCTGCGGCGGAATCCTCGGGACGACCGCGAAGAGCAGCTCGCGCAGCCGCTCGTTGTTCTCGTTGAAGACGGTCACGACCTGCTCGTGCGAGACCGGTTCGGTGCCCTCGACGCCGACGTCGTGGTCGGTGACCATCGAGATGTTCGCGTAGCAGAGCTCGAGCTCGCGGGCGAGGTAACCCTCCGGGTACGCGGTCATGTTGATCACGTCCCAGCCGGCCTCCTGAAACCAGCGCGACTCCGCGCGCGTCGAGAAGCGCGGGCCCTGGATCGTGACCACCGTGCCGCCGTCGCGGACCGGGATCCCCAGCTCCCGCGCGGTGTCGACGAGCAGCGTGCGCAGGTCCGGGCAGTACGGGTCGGCCGCGGAGACGTGGGTCGTCTCCGGGCCGTCGTAGAACGTGTCCTTGCGGCCGCTCGTGCGGTCGACGAACTGGTCGCAGACGACGAACTCGCCGAGCTGCAGCTCCGCCCTCAGCGCGCCCGACGCGTTCGGGCCGATGATGCGCCGGACGCCGAGCTCCTTCATCCCCCACACGTTCGCGCGGTACGGGATCGCGTGCGGCGGCAGCTCGTGGTTGCGCCCGTGGCGGGGCAGGAAGGCGACCCGCGCGCCTTCGATCTCGCCGACCACGTAGGGCGCCGAGGGCTTGCCGTAGGGCGTGTCGAGCTCGACTTCCTCGACGTCGTCGAGGAACGAGTAGAAGCCCGACCCGCCGAAGATGCCGACGTCTGCGCCCGCCATCGCGGCGCGGAGCCTAGCGACCCCGCGCCGCGCTCACGGTGCCTAGCGTCTGCGGCCCAGCCAGAGGTTGACCTTGGCGTTGTTGCCGAGGAGCTTGCCCGGGACCGGGCTCTCGCGGACGACCTTCCCCTTCCTCTTCTTCGAAGACTTGACGTACTTCACGCGGCCGATCTTGCAGTGGCGCTTCTTGATCGACGTGCGCGCGGAGGTGAGCCTCTTGCCGAGCACGTTCGGAACCTGGCAGGGCGGCTTCAGAACGGTACTTCCGCAGCCGCCGAGCGACTTGCACGCGTTCAAGCGGCCGCCGGTGGCGACCTTGTCGTGCAGTGAGCCGAGCGAGTCGACGCCGCCGAGGACCCAAGACTTGAGCCTCGCGACCGTGAAGGACGGGTGCGCCGCCTTCACCAGCGCGGCCACTCCGGCGACGTGCGGGCTCGCCATCGAGGTGCCGCTGATCGTGCTGTAGTCCTCGCTCGAGGCCCGCAGGCAGCCCAGCGAGAGGTCGTCCACGTAGCCGCCGTCGCCGACGGTGCCGTCGCTGTTCGCGATCAGGCGCAGGGCCGGGTAGAACGTCGCCGCGCCGTCGTACGCGGACACGTCGGTCGTAAGCCCGATGAACGCACCGCCGGTCGAGCCCGACCAGTTGCTCCCGCTGAAGTTCGATCCGTCGGACGACCCGAAGACCTGGAAGTAGTCATGGTTGAGCTGCGTGTCGAGACGAAGGTTGTAGAACAGCCTGCAGCCGATCCTCCCCGCAAGGCTTGCCATCGGCGTCGAGCGGAAGAGCCAGGTGTCGCTGCCGGGCTGGTAGGCGCCCGCGGGCGAGTCGGCCGCGCTGTAGAGGCCGGTCGCGTGCGTCGCCGACTGGCCGAACGGCAGCCCGGCGGTCTGGTTGGTCGCCCAGCTCGCGAGCGACTCGAAGCCCTCGTTGGCGAGCGTGTCGTACGCGGGCCACGTGCTCTGGATGCCCACGCCCGGGGCGGCGAGGTCGACGCTCTGGCCGTAGTTCGAGAAGCCGGCGAGCGTGTCGTGGGAGTCCGTCGCCGCGACGCAGATCACGTTCGCGAGGTTGTCCGGCGCCGCGCCGTAGTTGCACGGGTAGTGCGGGAAGTTGTCGTCGCTGAGGCCGTCGTTGCCGGCAGCGACCACGAACAGCGTGTTCGGGCAGGACGCGATCGCGTCGCGCATCGCCGTCGAGTAGCTCGTCCCGCCGAGGCTCGCGTTCACGATGCTCGCGCCGTGCGTGCATGCGTAGGCGAGCCCGGCGGTGACGTTGGCGTTCGAGCCGCTGCCGCTCCCGTCGAGCACCCGCACCGGCATCAGGCCGACCTGCCAGTTGACGCCGGTGAGGCCGCGGCCGTTGTTGCCGCGCGCTCCGATCGTCCCGGCGACGTGCGTGCCGTGGCCGTTGAAGTCTCGGGGGTCGCTGTCGCCCTGGACGAAGTCGTGGCCCGGGACGACGTTCGCCGAGAGGTCGAGGTGGTCGGCCGAGATCCCGGTATCGACGATCCCGACGGTCACGGCCGTGCTGCCCGTGTTGATGTTCCAGGCCGCGGGCGCGCTGATCTTGGCCAACCCCCACAGCTGCGGGTAGCGGGGATCGTTCGGGACCGCGTCGGCATGGTAGAGGTAGTTCGGCTCCGCGTAGGCGACGGCGGGGTTGCTACGGAACGAGGTAACGGCGTGCTGGACGGAGCCGTCGACGTGCACGAGTTGCAGGCCCGGCAGCACGAGCGGCTTCACCCTCGTCGCGGACTCGGCGGAGAGCGCCTCCTTGCGCGAGAGGGGATCGGCATTCGGGCGGAACCGCACGACGACCTCACCAGTGACGTACGAGCGATTCGCCCCCTTCAGCGTCAGCGTTACCGCGTTGCGCGCCGCCCCAGCGCCGCCGGCGGACGGCGCCACCGCGGCCGTGAGCAGCGCAGCAACAACGGCGCCGCAGACCCTCGACCTACCCATCGGTTCCCCTCCCGCTTGACCCGCTCTCCAGAGTCGTTATAGGTCGCCAACTGGACGGTTTCAAGCCTGCGGTTTTTCCGCGGCCGCCGAGGCGTAGGCGAGCTGGAGGTTCGCGAGCACCTGGTTGAAGTCGCGCAGCGCCTCCTCGGGGACCGAGCCCTCGAGCACCGGCACGAGCGCGCGCAGGGCCTCGATCCCGAGCCGCGCCTGCTCGAGGTCGCGCGCCTCGGCGCTCAGGCGGTGGTAGGCGAGCGAGGAGACAGAATAGAGCGTCTGGAGCAGGAGGTCGGAGACCTTGAGCTTTGCGAGCTCCGCCTGGATTTCCTCGATCAGGCGCTGCTCGTCGTCAGCCACCGACGGGCTCTCGCTCGCGCGCCTGCTCGGCGTAGATCTCCTCGAGCGAGGCGCCTGCGGCGTACCGCGCGATCTGGCGCTCGGCCGCGTTGGCGGCAGGGATCGTCAGGTACGACGCACAGCCGAGCTCCTCCGCAGCTGGCTGCACCCACTCGAGCAGCCGCTCGAGGTGCGCCCGCGCCGGGCGAACGTCGCCGGTCGAGAGATCGATCAGCTCGCCGGAGAGGCCGTAGCGGGTCGCCCGCCAGAGGTTCTCCTCGATCAGGCGGTGCGGGTGCGAAGGGAGCGGCTCGCCCTCGTCGATGGCGCGCGCGATCCGGGCCGTGAGGGCGTAGCAGAGCGCGGCCAGGCTCCGGGCCTCGCCGAGGTCGGGTTGGGCGTCGCAGATGCGGATCTCGACGGTCGGGAACGCGAGGTGCGGGCGGACGCTCCACCAGAGCTGGGTGTGCTCGTCGATGGAACGGGTGTCGTAGAGGAAGCCGACGTACCGCTCGAAGCCGTCCCAGCCGTCGTACGCGTCCGGCACGCCGCAGCGCGGGAACATCTTCGTGAAGATCTCGGTGCGAGCGGAGTGGAGGCCGCTGTTCACGGCCTCGACGAACGGCGAGCTGGCGGAGAGGGCGAGCAGCTCGGGCAGGAAGTTGCGCAGGGCGTTGCAGACGGCGATCGCACGGTCCGGTCCGTTGATCGCGACGTGGACGTGCAGGCCGAACGTGTTGTTGCGCCAGACGACGTACCGGAGGATCTCGTCGTTGCGGCGGTAGTGCGGCGTGTCGATGATCCGCTGCTCCTGCCATGGGCTCCAGGGGTGAGTGCCGGTCGCCGCGAGGCCGACGCCGACCGCGTCCGCGAGCTCGAACAGCTGGGCGCGGCGCTCGCCGAGCCGGCCGGCCACCTCGTCGAAGGAGTCGCACCGGCCGGTGCGGATCTCGACCTCGGAGGCGATCAGCTCGCCGACGAGGTGCTCCTCCAGCGGTGTGCCCTGCGCCGCCGCCTGCAGCTCCTCGAAGCGATTGGTGAGGTCGAGGGTCTTTGGGTCGAGGATGGCGAACTCCTCCTCGACGGCGACCGTGAGGTCGGTCGCGGTCTCGAACTGCTCGCGGGCGAGGGCGAGTTGCTCCTCCGGGCTGAGGCGCTGGGCGTCTCCCATGGGGTCGCTACCTTAGAGGCTCGCCGCCAAGCCGGGTCGGCGCGCCTCGATCCAAAATGCAGTGCGTCAGACGCTCGCCCGACCAGAGCCCGGGCGAGCTCTATGGTCGGCGCCGCCTAGTCGGCGCCTTGGAAGGGTTGCAACAGCCTCGACGCGACGCTGCTCCAGCTCCAGCGTTCCTCGACGGCCCGTCGCCCGGCAGCCGCGATCCGGTGGTGCTCTTCGCGGGGGAGCTCGAGCAACTCGCGTAACTTGGCGGTCAGATCGGCGACGTCGCCGTTCGCGAAGCTCGTCAAGTGGTGGTGCTCGGGCGGGTACTCCGCCTCGAGGCCCTCGGCGATCTCCTGCAAGCCCGAGTGGCGCGCGACGAGCGGCGGGGATCCGGCCGCGGCGGCCTCGGCGGCGACCATCCCGAACGCCTCGGGGAAGATCGAGGGCACAACGGTCGCGTCGGCAAGCGAGAGCAAGTGGACGAGGTGCCGGTGCTCGAGGGGGCCGGTGAACAGGGTCTGCGGCGGCGCCAGCCGCTTCCGCGCCAGGCGCTCCAGCTCCTCGCGGTAGTCGCCGAAGCCGACGATGACAGCGCGTGCGTCGAGGTCGCGCAGCGCCTCGAGCAGCAAATGGACGCCTTTGTTGTAGATCAGCTTCCCGAAGTAGAGGACCGTAGGCACGTCGTCCGCGAAGAACGCCTCGAAGCGCTCCGCGTTCGCGTCGTCCGGTAGGCGCTCGTTCGTGTTGCCCGGGTTCGGCGGGTCGGCGATCGCTTCTTGGAGGAGTCGGTCGAGTGCTTTGTCTCGCGGCTCCGGCCGGAAGAGCTCGACGTCGACGCCGGGCGGTACCTCGTGGACACGATCGACGTGGCCGACGACCTCCTCCAGTACCTCGCGGATGTGCTCGGAGCCGACGAAGACCGCGCCCGCGCCGGCGAGCGACTCCCTCCCCCACGCCTGGAGCTCTGCGTTCCCGCGCATCGAGTACTCGAGCTCTGAGCCGTGCGCCTTGACCGCGAAGCGCGCGCCGGAAGCCGCGCCGACGGGGCCACCGAGAAGGACGTGGTTCGCGAAGACGAGGTCGGCGGGGAGCTGCTCACGAACCGCGGCCGCGTTCTGCTCGACGTAGCGCTCGCGCTCTTCGCGCGTCAGGTCCTGCAGCAGGCGCGGCTCGTGCCCCTCGTAGCGGTCGAGCACGAAGACCGGAAGCGGGCCCTCGAGCTCCGGCCGCACGTGCCGCGCGCCGCCGAGGTCGTACTCCGGCGGGTGCGGCTCCTGCGAGAGCACTGTCACGTGGTGCCCGGCGCGGCTCCACTCGCGCGCCAGCGCCCGGGTGTAGACGTTCGACCCGGTCCCGCCGAGCAGGTACCCGTGCCAGAGGACGATCCTCACGGCGCCGCCACGCTCAAACCCAAACCCCTGTGACCGTCACCGTTGGCCGAATGGACGCGGCCGCCGCGGGCTAGGTGAGGTGGAAGTAGAGCGCGTGCAGCAAGTCGACCGCGGGGTTCGACGTGTGCACCGTCACGTCGTGCGGGACGTCGAGGAGCGCCTCGGAGTAGTTGAAGATGATCCGCACGCCGGAGTCGATCAGCTCGTCCGCGACCTCTTGGGCGTGGTCGGCAGGCACCGCGACGACCCCGACGATGATGTTCTTCTCGCGCACCGCGTCGCGCAGGAGGCCCGAGTCCTCGATCGGCATCGACCCGATCGTGCGCCCGACCTTGTCGGGATCGTTGTCGAAGACGGCGGCGATGTTGATCCCGTGCTCGGCGAAGATCGGCGAGCTCGCGATCGCGTGGCCAAGGCGCCCAGCCCCCACCAGCGCGATGTTGTGCTGCCCCTGCGTCCGCAGGATCTTGCGGATCTCGCCGAGCAGCGAGTCGATGTTGTAGCCGACACCGCGCTTGCCGAACTTGCCGAAGGCCGACAGGTCGCGGCGGATCTGCGTCGCGTTGATGTTGGTGTAGTCCGAGATCTCCTGCGAGGAGATCCGGTCCTTGCCCATCTTCTTGGCCTGGGTCAGAACCTGGAGGTAGCGGCTCAATCGAGCGGCGACCCCGACCGTCAGCCGTTCCGACCCAGCCGCATTGTGAACGGTCGTTTGCAACACGCACGATCATTGTGCCGGACCCGCGCAGCTTGGGGAGTCAGACCGTCACAAGCTCGGCTCTGAGCGGGGACTTTGTGCCGCTACCAGCCGCCGCCGGAACGCGTCCTCATGGACGTGGTAGGTGAAGACGCGCTCGCCGTTGATCTCGACGACGGGCAGCCACTCGCGGTAGCGCGCCTCGAGCTCCGCGTCGCCGTCGATCGCGACCTCCTCCAGCGCGAACCGGAGCTCATCCCGCAGAGCGCGAACCTGCGCGAGCGCCCGCTCGCAGAGGTGGCACCCGGCCGCATGGAAGACCGTTACTCGGACGGCCTGCGGTACGTCATCCAAGACTCCGTAGGAGGCGGCTCAGGGGTAGAGCCCACGCGTGATCGTGGCTTCCGCGACGCGACCGACCGCGACGCCGTAGGCCGCCGCCCGCATGCTCGTCTGCTTCTCGTCGTAGACGTGCCAGGTCTCGTTGAACGCCCGCGTGACGATGTCGCGCAGCTTCGAGTTCACCTCGGGCTCCTTCCAGAAGTACTCCTGGAGGCCCTGGACCCACTCGAAGTACGAGACGACGACGCCGCCCGCGTTGGCGAGGATGTCCGGCAGGACGAGGATGCCCTTCTCGTCCAGGATCTCGTCCGCGGTCGGGGTGATCGGGCCGTTCGCGCCCTCGCACACGACCTGCGCCTTCACCTGGTCGGCGTTGTCGGAGGTGATGACCTGCTCGAGCGCGCACGGCGCGAGCACGTCGCACTCCAGCAGCAGCAGCTCCTCGTTGCTGATCTCCTCCGCGCCCTTGAGGCCGGCGAGCGAACCCGTCTCCTGCTTCTGAGCGATCGCCGCGGCGACGTCGATGCCGTTCGGATTGTGCAGCCCGACCTGCGAGTCCGACACTGCGATCACGGTTGCGCCCTCCTCCGCGAGGAACCTCGCGAGGAAGCTGCCGACGTTACCGAACCCCTGCACGGCGACCTTCAGCCCCGCCAGCTGCAGCTCTTTCTTCCGCGCCGCCTCCTGGATGCAATAGAGCGAGCCGCGCGCAGTCGCCTCGAGCCGGCCGAGCGAGCCGCCGACGTTGAGCGGCTTGCCGGTGACGACGCCCAGCACGGAGTGGCCCTTGTTCATCGAGTAGGTGTCGAAGATCCAGGCCATCACCGAGCCGTCGGTGCCGACGTCGGGGGCCGGAATGTCCTTCTCGGGCCCGATCTCGTTGATGATCTCCGTCGTGTAGCGGCGCGTCATGCGCTCGAGCTCGCCGCGCGAGAGCCGCTTCGGGTTGCAGACGACCCCGCCCTTCGCCCCGCCGAAGGGGATGTTCATCAGCGCGCACTTCCACGTCATCCACATCGAGAGCGCCTTGACCTCGTCGAGCGTGACGTCGGGGTGGTAGCGGATGCCGCCCTTCGAGGGCCCGCGCGCGATGTTGTGCGTCACGCGGTAGCCCTCGAACGCTTGGATCGTGCCGTCGTCCATCGTCACCGGGATCGAGACGACGACCGCCTTCTTGCACTCCTGGAGCACGTTCACCAGGCGCTGGTCGATGTCGAAGATGTCGGCCACGCGGCGCAGCTGCTCGCGGGCGATATCGAAGGGGTTCTCGCGAAGGTGGGTCTCGGGCGCTTCGAGTATGGTCACGGAGGCTCCTCGGTTGGAAACACGCTGCAAACGGGCTGAGTATAGGCCCCTACTTGATGCGGAACGCGATCGTCCGGCTCGTCGGCGGGCCGTCGCTCGTGGGGAACGCGACCAGGCGCACGCGGTAGCGGCCGGGCGCGAGCGGGTTGCCGTTCGGGCCGCGGCCCGTGAGACCGATCGCGACCCGACCCGGCAGGAGGTCGCGCAGGCGGGCCAGCAGTCCCATCCGCCGCTTGCCGCGCCAGAGCTCGACGTCGAGCTTCGAGACCGGATGGACCTCGGCGCCGGCCGGCCCCTCGCGCACGAGGCCGGCCTGAAGCGAGAGGACCGCAGGCGTCGTGTCGGAGGGCTCGAACGCGGCGGCCGAGAGGGCGACGGACGAGATCAGGCTCTCCGGCGGGGAGCCGTACGTGATCGCCCACGGCACCTTCAGGGGGCCTGCGCCGCGCGCGACGAAGAGCACCGACCCCTCGGCCGAGCCCTCGGGCGGCGGCGCGCCGTTGAGCCGGGCCTGCAGCGTCACAGTGGCCTGGCCGCCCGGCTTGAGGCGCACCCAGCGCGGCTTCGGCGTGATCACGAGGCCGCCGCTCCCTGCGATGCGAACGCGCACGAGCAGGCCTCGCGTCGAGGCGTTGCGGACGACGACGCCCTGTGCGGACTGCCAGCCGTCGCCCTGAGCGCGGCCGAAGGCGAGGGTGACGGGGTCCACGCTGATCTCGCCGGCCGTGGCCGCACCGAGGTCGACCAGGCCGGCGCCCTGCGCGGTGACGGTCGTGTCACGAATCGAGCGCGCCGTGCCCGTGAGCAGGCTCTTCAGGTCGAGGGCGCGGAGGCCTGGTCGCGCCTGCGCGAGCACCGCCGCTGCGCCGGCGACCACGGCCGCTGCGGGGCTCGAGCCGTTGACGGTGCCGAAACGCGGTGTGCCGTCTTCGTTCGCGCCCGGCTCAGAGGTGACCAGCGCCACACCGGGAGCCGCGACGTCGGGCTTCACACGCCCGTCGAAGGCAAGCCCACGCGACGAGAACGGCGCGATCTCGCCGTCACCGCCGTTGCGCACGACGGACGGCACACCGATCGAAATCGTCGGGTGCTCGTCCCTCGCGATCGCCCCGAGAGCGGCCTGCGCCACCCGCAGCGGGACGCTCACCACCGGGACGTCGACGCCCTCGTCGACTCCGATGCCGCCTGCCGGCAGCTGCGTCCCGTAGACCACGACTGCGGTCGCCCCCGCGCGCGCCGCGTCCTCGATGGCGGGCTGCGGGTCGCCGCCGCCGTGGATCAGTGCCGCACGGCCGGCCACGAGGCTGTGACCGTGCTCGTCGAAGAAGCGGTCGATCGTCGGGCCGGCGCCGCGGCGTGGCGAGGCGAGCTCGAGCTCCTGTGGGTGCGCCGAGACGACAGCGCCCGCGAGCGGCAGCCGACGGTCGAGGACGAGCGCCAGGCCGACGCGCACCGAGACGGGCACCTCCTCAGCGTTCGCCCGCAGGTCGGCCGCGCCCGCGGTGAGCGCGGCCGGGGCGCCGCCGGGGCTGGAGACACTGCCGTAACCGGGGCCGGCGGGCCCGTCGTTCCCGACCGGGGCGACGACCAGGGTGTCGAGCTGCAGCGCGCCCTTGATCGCGCGCGCCTCGGGCGAGTCGGCGAAGGCGGCGTACGAAACTGCCGCCCCGACGAGGGCGATTCGCGCTGCGTCGTGGGCGTCGCCGTCGAGGTTCGGGTCGACCGCGCGCTCGAGGCCGGCGATCAGCTGGTCGGTGCGCGCGTAGACGGCCCAGCCGCCCGTCTGGTCGTGCTGCCAGCCGGCGACGCGGATCGGCAGCACGGAGGCGCCCGGCGCGATCCCCCTGGCACCGGCGAGAATCCCGGCCATTTCCGTGCCGTGGCGCTCGCGACGGCCGGTACCGCTCGGGTCCAGCGCGGCCTTCGCCTCGGGATCGCCGCCGACGACGTCGACGCCAGGCAGGACGTGCCCGCGCAGGTACGGATGCGCGCGGTCGACGCCGGTGTCGAGCAGCGCGATCGTCACGCCGCGCCCGTCGAAGCCCGGCAGCCGCAGCGACGACAGGCTGCCCGCGACGCCCTTCGCACCGAGGAGCTCCGACGAGACCGACGCCGGGTAAGCGACGCGAACCGGGTAGACGCCGGCCACCTCGGGCCGCCGCTCGAGCACGGCGATCGCGCGCGCGTCGAGGGGTGCCGAGAAGCCGTTCAGGACCCGCGTGTAGCTGAACTGGATCTGTGGCCGGATCCCACGTGTGCTCAACTCCGCGAGCAGCTGCTGCTGTGCCGCGAGCGCCGACCGCGTCCACGTTCGCTCCTTCCGCTGGGTCGCCACGCCGCCGTTCAACGCCACGCGCTGCGCCATCGACGGCGAGCCCAGCACGACGAGCACGCGCTGGCCGACATCAACGGCCGGGTGGCCGCCCCCGACGAGACCGCGCCAGGACGACGCCTCGGAGACGAGCGAGCGCACCTTCGTCTGGGCGACCCCGAAGCCGACCGCGAGCGCGGCGGCGACGAGCGCCAGGATGACGAGACCAGCCTCAGAGAGCCGACGCGTAGGCATCGAGAGCAAGATAACCAGGCGGCGGGATCGCCTCCACGAACCTCGCTGCCGACGCGATCATCGCCCCGTTGTCGGTGCAGAGTGCAAGCGGCGGCGCTTTCGCGTCGGGGAGCGACGCGCGCAGCTCCGAGTTCGCGGCCACGCCGCCGACGACGGCGATCCGCTTCGCGCCCGTTTGCGCCGCCGCCTCTTCCGTCCGCTGCACGAGCGCGCGGACGATCGCACGCTGGTAGCTCGCGGCGAGGTCGGCGCGGTGGTCGGGTAATGCGCCACCGAGGTCGCGGACCGTGTAGAGCAGCGCCGTCTTCACGCCCGAGAACGAAAAGTCGAGGCCGGGCACGCGCGCGACCGGGAAGTCGTAGGCGGCGGGGTCGCCCTCGCGCGCGAGCCGGTCGATCTCGGCGCCGCCCGGGTAGCCGAGGCCGAGCAGCCGCGCGCCCTTGTCGAAGGCCTCGCCGGCAGCGTCGTCGATGGTCGTGCCAAGCCGGCGGAACGCGCCGTGCTCCGGGACGTCGACGAGTAGCGTGTGGCCGCCGCTCGCGAGCAGGCAGAGGAACGGCGGCTCGAACGGATCCGGCTCGAGGTAGAGCGACGCGACGTGCCCGTGGAGGTGGTTCACCGGCGCGAGCGGCAGCCCGCGCCCCCACGCCAGCGCCTTCGCCGCGGAGAGCCCGACCAGCAGCGCCCCGATCAGGCCGGGTCCCTGGGTGACGGCGACCGTGTCGACGTCGTCCAGCGTCGCGTCCGCCTCCGCGAGCGCCTCGCGCACGACCGGTATGACGAGCTCCAGGTGACGGCGCGACGCGACCTCCGGCACAACTCCCCCGAACCGGGCGTGCAGGTCGGCCTGCGACGACACCACGTTCGACCGGATGCGCCCGACCTCGACGAGCGCAGCCGCCGTCTCGTCGCAGGAGGTCTCGATTCCGAGGATCACGCGCTTTCGCGCCGCGAAAGCGCTAGTAGTGGACTAAGCGTCGCTGCTTTGTTGCAGTCGTCGAGCCTCCCGGCAGCCACGCTCCAGTGAGCGTGCGCATCGTTGCCGACGTCCGCGAAGAGCCCTCGGGAGTTCCGTCGCTGCTCACGAAGCAACGTGTTGACGTCGAGGTCAAGCGGTTGGGGTACGGGGACTACCTCGTCGGTCGCGGTGCGGTCGTGGAGCGCAAGACGGTGCGCGGGCTGCATCTCGACCTTGTAGCGGGCAGGTTCTGGAAGCAGCTCGGAATGCTCAGACGCAATGCGCGGATGCCGTACCTGCTCGTAGAAGGACTCGACCCCGACGGTGGCCCGGTAGCAGCCGCGGCGATCCGCGGTGCCTACCTGGCGGCAATCGACCTCGCCGTGCCGATCATTCCCTCGAAGGACACACGCGATTCGGCGCTCTGGCTGCGTCTGCTCGCCGAGCGACGCCAGAACCGGGCACCCCGCTACCGACCCGCGTATGCGCAGAGCACCGCACGGATCTCCGTAGTCACCGCCCGCGCGTTGTTGACTCACTTCGGCAGTCTTGCGGCTGTAGTCGCCGCAGACCCCAGAGAGTGGCAGCGCGTCGCCGGAGTAGGACCGCTTCGCGCGCAGGCGTTGCTGACCACGATTCGGGCGCCGGCCACCACTAATCGTTCGCGACGACGTCGCGAACGATCGGGTCCTTCCACATGATCAGGGCGTCCTCGCGGTTGTCCGTGTAGTAGCCGCGGCGGACGCCGCGCGGGCGGAAGCCGAGCTCCTCGTAAAGCTTGATCGCCCCTGCGTTCGAGACGCGCACTTCGAGCGTGTAGCCGCGCCGGCTGCGGCCGGCGGTCAGCTCGAAGAGCCGGTTCAGCAACAGCGAGGCGATCCCCTGGCGGCGTCGCGACGGCTCCACCGCCACGTTCATCACGTGCCACGCGTCGACGTAGCGGGAGATGATCAGATAGCCGATCAGCTTCCCGGTCTCCGCCTCGAAGGCGCCGAGACAGAGCGACGACGGCTTGGCCAGCTCGCTCGCGAACATCGAGCGCGACCACGGGGTCGGATAGGAGCTGCGCTCGATCTCTTCGATCGCGTTCAGGTCGCGCAACTCGAGGCGGCGGAGCTCGACCTCGGTCATGCGTTCCTCTCCGCGTCCGGGACGCGCAGATACAACGGCTCGACCGCCTCCGCCGGGCCGAAGTCCCGGGCGAGCTGCGCGTGGAAGCGCGCGCGCGGCAGGTGGCGCTCGTCGGCGTCCGGGGGCACCTCCGCCCCGCGTTGCTCGAGGACCTCCCGGTAGCGCAGGGCGCCGTCGCCGACGCAGACCTCGCCAACCACCTCCTGCGGCGCGCAAACCACCGGCTCGCCGTCGACGAGCGCGAACACCTCCCGCCTCCCCGCGTCCACGACCGGCACCGCACCGGGAGCGCCGGCGGCGAGAGCGTCCAGCGTGGAGACGCCCGCGACCGGCAGCTCGAGCGCGAGTGCCAGCCCGCGCGCCGCTGCGAGCCCGAGCCGCATGCCGGTGAAGCTTCCGGGCCCGGTGCCGACGACGATGCCAGTCAGCTCCGAGCGGTCGACCCCGCTTGCGCGCAACAGCTCGTCGGCGTCCTCGAGCACCCGGACCGCCCGGGAGACCGCTTCTCCCAGCACGTCGCCGTCCCGCACGAGCGCAGTGGTGGCAGCGCTCGTCGCGGTGTCAAACGCGAGTGTCAGCACCCCCGAAAAGGCGGTCGAGCAACGACGGTTCCTCGCTTTCCAGCGAAATCAGTCTATGAGCGGCGTCCACGTGCGACAAACGTACCTTCACACGGACCGGCGGGAGCGCACCCGCGGCGGCCTCCGGCCACTCGACGAAGCAGATCGCGTCCTGGAAGTACGGCTCGAGGTCGCCCCACTCGGCGGCCGAGAAGCCCTGAAAGCGGAACAGGTCGAGGTGCGAGACGTCCACCGGCTCGGAGGGGTAGCGATGGCCGACGGTGAAGGTCGGGCTCGTCACCGGCACCGTCACGCCGAGCGCTCGGCAGGCGCCGCGGACGAAGGTCGTCTTGCCGCTGCCGAGCTCGCCCGACACCGTCACCACATCGCCCGCACGGAACTCCTGTGCCAGCGCAGCCGCGACGGCCTCCGTCTCCGCCGGCGAGGCGGAGCGCAGCTCCATCGCTCAGAACCCGTTTTGGAGTGACGCTTCGTCGCCGGGGTGCGATGGGCGACGCGAGGCAAGGACGCAGTGGTGCGCGTGTATCCGGAGGATACGGGCGCACCCGAGGACGCGGCCTCGCGGCGTCCAGCGCGGCTCGGCGGCACAAGGCTTCATTCCGAAACGGGTTCCCTCAGAAGAGGCCGAGCTGGACTGCCTGGGCCACCGGTTCTGGCGCCACGGGCGCCAGCACTGGGGCCGGCGGGGCAACCTCACGGCCGAGCAACTCGGGGAGGCGCGCGAAGTCCTGCTGGAGCACCTGCAGCATCGCGGGTGTGTAGAGCGCGGCCGCCGGGTGGTAGAGCGGGTACAGCAGCACGCGGCTTTCCCCGAGCGTGACCTCCTGCTCAACGCCGTGGACACGGGTTATCCCCGTCGGCTTGCCCGAGAGCAACTTCGTCGCGAAGTTGCCGAGCGTCGCGACGACCCGCGGGCGGATCAGCTCGATCTGCCGGAAGAGGTGGCCCTCACAGGCCTGGATCTCGTCCGGGGCCGGGTCGCGGTTTCCCGGCGGCCGGCACTTGAGCACGTTCGCGATGTAGACGTTCGAGCGCTCGAGCCCGATCCCGCCCAGCAGGTTGTCGAGCAGCTTTCCGGCCTGGCCGACGAACGGGTAGCCCTGCTTGTCCTCGTGGAACCCCGGCGCCTCGCCGACGAACATCAGGTCGGCCTCCGGGTGGCCGACGCCGAAGACGACCTGCGTGCGGCCCTGCGAGAGGCGGCACTTCGTGCACCCCGCGACCCGGCGCGCAAACGCCTCGAGCTCGGTCAGCGGCTGGTCAATGGCCGCAGCCACACGAACCGCCGCAGCAGCCGCCGGATGACCCGCCGAAGGTCGGCTGCTCGGCGGTGCCGTGCGTCGCAAAGACCGAGAACTGCTTGCGCACGTCCGAGGAGGCGCAGTCCGGGCAGTCCGGCTGCTCGCCGTTGCGGACGAGCTCCTCGAAGTGCGACTCGCACTCCATGCAGACGTATTCGTAGATCGGCACCGTGTCAGCAGACCCTAGCAACGGGTCCGCATGTTCGACGACGGGCCGGACGTTACGCCCGAGGCGCCGCTTGCGATGCCGCCAAGAGGATGTGCGGGCTTAGCCCGCGCATCCGTCTCATGCTTTCGGCAGCTCGAAATAGAAGGTCGAGCCCTCGCCGACCTGCGAGCGGACGCCGATCGTGCCGCCCATCCGGCGCACGAGCTCGCGGCAGATGTAGAGCCCGAGGCCGGTGCCGCTCGGCACGGCCCGATGCTGCGAATCGGCGCGGTAGAACTTCTCGAACACCGCCTCGTGCTCTCCCGGGGCGATGCCCATTCCCTGGTCGCTCACCTCGACCCGCACGCCCAAGTCGGACGGCGCGGTTCGCACCTCGACCGAGCCGCCGTCCGGCGAGTACTTGAAGGCGTTGTCGATCAGGTTCACGAGCACCTGCTCGATCCGGTTCGGGTCGCCCAGTGCCGCGTTGCCGTTCGAGTGGGTGCTCGCCGTGAGCGAGACCGAATCGGGCAGCTGCTGGCGCATCGCCTCGACCGCCTCGGCGACCAGCTGAGCGAGGTCGACGGGCTCGCTGTCGATGCGCACGTCGCCGCGGTCGAGGCGGTTCGCCAGCAGCACCTCCTCGGTGATCTGGGTCAGCCGCGTCCCCTGGGCGCCGATCATCTCCAGCAGCTGCTGGCGCCGTTCGGGCGAGAGCGCGATGTCGTCGCGCAGGAGCGTCTTCGCAGCGCCGAGCACGGCCGTCATGGGCGTGCGCAGCTCGTGCGAGACCGTGGCGATGAAGTCGCTCTTCGCCTCCTCCAGCTCGCGCTCGACGGTGAGGTCGCGGAACGTGTAGACGACGCCGCCCGACTCGGTGCGGACGGCCACGAAGGACAACCACAACTCGCGGCCCTCGACCTCCACGGGAAGCGTCACGGGACGCGCGGGCTCGGAGCCTTCGGAGACCGGGATCTCCCGCACGATCCGCGCCCAGTCCTCGAACACCTCGGCGGGATCGCGGCCCATCACGTCGTCGCGCGAGCGCCGGGTGACGAGCTCGGCCGCGCGGTTCCAAAAGCGGAGCGAGCCTCCGGTGTCGACGAAGAAGATGCTGTCGCCGACGGCCTCGAGCACGCGCGCGGCGCGCTCGCGCTCGGCGGCGATCGTCTCGGCCGTAGCGCGCGCGGCCGCTTCCGCCTGCGCCTGTTCGTGCAGCCGCGCGTTGCGGACGGCGGCGGCCATCAGCCCGATCAGGCCCTCCACCAGCTCGAGCTGCTCCTGGTCGTACACCTCGCTCTCGTGCATCAGCTGCACGACGCCGACGACCTCGCCCTCGTGCTTGACCGGAAGCATCATCGCCGACTGCACCCCCGGCGGCCCCTCCTCCGGAAGCTTCCGCATGTGGCCTTCGCGGTCGACGTCGTAGTAGACGCCGCCAGGATCCTTTACGCGTTCCGGCACGTCGCGCACCAGCAGCGGCTCGCCGCTGACGATCACGCGGCTCTGCATCCCGCCGCCCTCGCGGTTCAGCGGCAGCGGTGGGAGGATCGTCGGGTCGAGCTTGCCGCCGTCGACCCACGCGTAGTCGCAGCTGATCAGCCCGGTCTCGGGATCGAACGAGGAGACGATCACGCCGTTTTGCGGCACCGCCTCGGCCGAGCAGCTCGCGGAAGCGGTCGTAGACCCGCTCCAGCTCGAGCGTCTCGTTCAGGTAGCGCGCAGCTTCGAGGAGTAGCTCCGCCTTCTTTGAGTTCTTACTAGCCCCCCTGTGACGGCCCACGTCTTCATCATCATGCCCGAGTGATGCGGGAAAGTCTCGCTGTGCGCCTGGAGGGGCGGGTCGTGACGCTCGAGCCGCTCGGCGGGGAGCACGCCGACGGCCTGCACCGCGCCGCGGACGACGAGCGGATCTGGCAGTGGATGGTCACGCGCGACGTCGAGGAGTGGATCGCGGACGCGCTTCGGGACGACCCCGACCGGCAGCCGTTCGCGGTCCTGCGCGACGGCGAGGTCGTCGGCTCCACGAGCTACATGAGCCTCGCGCCGGAGCACCGCCGGCTCGAGATCGGCAACACCTGGATGAGCCCGTCGACCTGGCGCACCGGTGCGAACTCCGAGGCGAAGTACCTGCTCCTGCGCCACGCGTTCGAGGAGGCCGGCTGCCTCCGCGTGGAGTTCAAGACGGACGCGAAGAACGAGCGGGCGCGTGCCGCGCTGGCCGCGATCCCGGCCGAGTTCGAGGGCATCCACCGGCGCCACATGGTGGTGCGCGGCGGCGAGCGGCGCGACTCCGCCTGGTACGCGGTGATCGTCGACGACTGGCCCGAGGTGCGGCGCACGCTCGAGCAGCGGCTTAGGTAGGAGGGCTCGGCAGAACCTCGACTGTGCCGCCGGAACGCGCTGCTCGCCCCGGCGACGAGCGAGGCTCCGCCAATCCCTCCGCGGGCTAGACTTCCCGCCGCCCGGTATCCGCTACGGAACTGGAGCTGTGGATGGTCAGAAGCGTCAACGTGATCGGTCGCGGCCGCGTGGGCTCGGCCCTCGCCGCGCGCCTCAGGGAGCGCGGCGTCGAGCTGCGCGAGGACGGCGCCGAGCTGACCCTGCTGTGCGTTCCGGACACGGCGATCCGGGACGTGGCCCGGGGACTGTCACCGCGACAGGGCTGGATCGGACATGTCTCCGGAGCGACGCCGCTCTCTGCCCTCGACCCCCACGAGCGGCGCTTCTCGCTCCACCCGCTCCAGACATTCACGCGCGCGCGTGGGCCCGAGCAGCTCGACGGCGCCTGGGCCGCCGTCACGGCCGAGACCGACGAGGCGCGTGAGCTCGGCTTCGAGCTCGCGCGGACGCTCGGGCTCGAGCCGTTCGAGCTGGACGACGACGAGAGGGCGCTCTACCACGCGGGTGCGGTTGTCGCATCGAACTACCTGGTCACGCTGTACGAGGCGGCCGCGGGGCTTGTCGCGTCGGCCGGTGCGCCGCCGGAGGCGCTCGAGCCGCTCATGCGCCGCACGATCGACAACGGCTTCGAGCTGACCGGCCCGATCGAGCGCGGGGACTGGGAGACGGTCGACGCGCACCGCGAGGCGATCCGGCGCGCCCGGCCGGACCTCGAGGCGCTCTACGACGTGCTGGCGAAGGCGACGGTCGCATGAGGATCGTTCGCTCGGCGGGCGAGCTTCCACACGAGGGCGAGATCGCCCTCGTGCCGACAATGGGCGCCTTCCATGGGGGCCACCTCGCCCTCTTCCGCGCCGCGCGCGACGAGAACCAGATGGTCGTCGCGAGCCTGTTCGTCAACCCGGCCCAGTTCGGGGAGGGCGAGGACCTGGAGCGCTACCCGCGCGACGAGGAGCGCGACGCCGGCCTCGCCGAAGATGCAGGCGTCGACGTGCTCTACGTGCCGCCGGCCGAGGAGATCTACCCGGCGGGCTTCAAGACGTGGGTCGAGGTCGAGCGCCTCGGCTCGATCCTCGAAGGCGAGCACCGCCCCGGGCACTTCCGGGGCGTCGCGACGGTCTGCTTGAAGCTCTTCAACCTCGTCCGGCCGCGGCGCGCCTACTTCGGCCAGAAGGACGCGCAGCAGGTGGCCGTGGTGCGCCGGATGGTGCGCGACCTCGCCGTCGCGATCGAGATCCGTGTCGTCCCGACGGTGCGCGACGAGGACGGGCTCGCGCTCTCGTCCCGCAACGCCTACCTCTCACCCGACGAGCGCGAGCGCGCGCTCGCCCTCCCCCGCGCGCTGGCCGCCCGTGATCGGAGCCTGCTGAACGGCCTCGAGGTCGACTACTTCGAGGAGGCCGACTTCGAGCCGCGCGTTCTCGCGGCCGCGGTCCGCGTCGGTAACACCCGCCTGATCGACAACGTTGTTCTTGAAGTCCCGTGCCAGGCTTCAGCCTGGCACGGGCGAACAAGAAGGGGAGAGACGTCATGAGCAAGTACGCATCCTGGACCCACGGCAAGCTGCCACTGACCGAGCTCACCGAGCTGAAGCGGCGCGGGCAGAAGCTCGCGATGGTCACCGCGTACGACTTTCCGAGCGGCCGCATCGCCGACGAGGCCGGGGTCGAGCTGGTGCTCGTCGGGGACTCGGCCGGGATGGTCGTGCTCGGCAACGAGTCGACGGTGCCCGTGACGATGGAGGAGCTGTTGATGCTGACGCGCGCGGTGACGCGCGGCGCCAAGCGGCCGCTCGTCATCGCGGACATGCCGTTCGGCTCGTTCCAGGTCTCCGACGAGGTCGCCATCGACAACGCCGTCCGCTTCGTGAAGGAAGCCGGCGCCGACGCGGTCAAGCTGGAGGGCGCGGGCCCGACGCTTTCGCGAGTGCAGGCGATCGTCGGCGCGGGCGTGCCCGTGATGGGCCACGTCGGCCTGACGCCGCAGTCCGCCACGATGCTCGGCGGCTTCAAGGCCCAGGGCCGCACCGCGGAGAAGGCGGAGCGGCTGTACGAAGACGCACTGGCACTCGAGGCTGCCGGCTGCTTCGCGATCGTGCTCGAGGCGGTCCCGGCCCCGGTCGCGGCGCGTGTGACCGAGGCGCTGCGCGTGCCGACGATCGGCATCGGCGCCGGCGCCGCGTGCGACGGCCAGGTGCTGGTGTGGCACGACCTGCTCGGGCTCTACGCGGGCAAGTCGCCGCGCTTCGTCAAGCGCTACGCCGACCTCGCGACCGAAGCTAAGCGCGCGCTCGAGTCGTACGTGGACGAGGTGCGCGAGGGCCGCTTCCCGGAGGAGCAGCACACGTACGCGATTCCGGACGAGGAGCTAGACGCGTTCGAGGCCCGGGTCGCGACGCATCAGGAGACGCAAGCCGAGCACGAGCAGCGCTAGCGCCCACACCACGAAGGCGAGCTCGACCACGATGAACGCCGCGTTGCCGGCGCCATGGTCGGCGCCGCCCCGCCTGAACACGTCCTCGCCGTAGACGGCGAGTCGAAGGGGCCAGACGACGAAGAGCGACAGCGCGACCGGCGCGGAGGCGAACGCGAGCACGTGCCGCACCTGGCGGTAGGTGACGCCTCCGGCAACTCGCGTGAGGGCGTACAGCACGAGCCCGCCGCCGAAGTACACGGCGGCGCCGTAGAGGCCGCCGCCGATGAAGGCGATCACGGCGACATTGAGGGCGTCGTTCGCAACGTCGTCCTGCAAGCGGCCGTATGTCGGCGTCCACAGCACGGACGCGATCCCGGCAAGCCAGACGAGCGCGAGCACCGCCTCGCTGCGCGCGCGGGCCGCGGCCTCGGAATCGTCCCGTATGAGGGCGAGCACCTCGCGCGGCCGGACGAGCACGAACAGCGCTCGCTGCAGCCAGACGAGCTCGTCGGCGGCCGACGACGCGGCCCGAGCGTTCACGCCGCCGCGGGCTCGCGGGCAGGCAGGATCTCGCGCAGGAACTGCCCGGTCGCCGAGCGCTCGACGGCGGCGACCTCCTCCGGGGCCCCGGTCGAGATCACCTCGCCGCCGGCCTCACCGCCCTCCGGCCCGAGGTCGACGATCCAGTCCGCCTGCTTGATCACGTCGAGGTTGTGCTCGATCACGAGCACGGTGTTCCCGGCGTCGACGAGCCGCTGCAGCACCTCGAGCAGCTTCTCGATGTCGGCGAAGTGGAGGCCCGTAGTCGGCTCGTCGAGGATGTAGAGCGTCCGCCCGGTGGCGACCTTCCCGAGCTCTTTCGCCAGCTTCACTCGCTGTGCCTCGCCGCCGGAGAGCGTCGTCGCCGGCTGGCCGAGCTTCACGTAATCGAGCCCGACGTCGTGCAGCGTCTGCAACCGCCGCCGCAGCTTCGGGATCTTCGCGAAGAAGCGCAGCGCCTCCTCGACCGACATCTCGAGCACGTCGGCGATCGACTTGCCCTTGAAGCGCACCTCGAGCGTCTCGCGGTTGTAGCGCTTGCCGGCGCAGGTCTCGCAGGGCACGTAGACGTCAGGCAGGAAGTGCATCTCGATCTTGATGGTCCCGTCGCCCTTGCAGGTCTCGCAGCGGCCGCCGCGGACGTTGAACGAGAAGCGCCCCGGCTTGTAGCCGCGCACCTTCGCCTCAGGCGTCAGCGAGTAGAGCTCGCGGATCGGCGTGAAGATGTCGGTGTAGGTCGCCGGGTTCGAGCGCGGCGTGCGGCCGATCGGCGACTGGTCGATGTCGATCACCTTGTCGAAGCACTCGATGCCCTCGACTGCGTCGTGCTCGCCAGGCTTCACGCGCATCCGGTGCAGCCGGTTCGCCAGCGCCTTGTAGACGATCTCGTTCACGAGCGTCGACTTGCCGGAGCCCGAGACCCCGGTCACGCAGATGAACTTCCCGACCGGGAACTCGACGTCGACGTCCTTCAGGTTGTGCATCCGGGCTCCGCGGACCGCGAAGGTGCCGAGGTCGTCCGATCGCCGCTCCGGGATCGCGATCTCGCGCTCGCCGGAAAGGAAGTGGCCGGTGACCGACTTCGCATTGCGCTCGACAACCTTCGCCGGCCCCTCGGCGACGACGTGCCCGCCGTGCTCGCCCGCGCCGGGGCCCATGTCGACGAGGTGGTCGGCCGCGCGCATCATCTGCTCGTCGTGCTCGACCACGAGCACCGTGTTGCCGAGGTCGCGCAGGCGCTCGAGGGTCGTGATCAGCTTTCCGTTGTCGCGCTGGTGGAGCCCGATCGACGGCTCGTCGAGGATGTAGAGCACGCCGACGAGCTGCGAGCCGATCTGCGTCGCGAGCCGCAGCCGCTGCGCCTCGCCGCCGCTCAGCGTGGAGGCCGCCCGGTCTAGCTGCAGGTAGCCGACGCCGACGTTCTCGAGGAAGGTCAGGCGCTCCCGGATCTCCTTCAGGATCCGCTCGCCGATCAGCCGCTCGGTTTGGCTCAGCTCGAGCCCGTCCACGAACTCGATCGCGCGCTGCACCGACATGCGCGTGAACTCGTGGATGTTCTTGCCCCCGACGGTGACCGCCAGCACCTCGGGCTTGAGGCGCGCGCCGCCGCAGACCGGGCACGGGCGGAAGCTCATGTACTCCTCGATGCGCTCGCGCTGCTGGCTCGAGTCGGTCTCGCGGTAGCGGCGCTCGAGGCTCGAGACGATGCCTTCGAAGGCCAGCATGTACGAGCGGCGGCGGCCCATCCGGTTGCGGTACTGGACGTAGACCTTGTCGCCGTTCGTCCCGAACAGGAACAGGTTCTGCTGCTCCTCCTGGAGCTCCGACCACGGCAGCTCGAGGTCGATCTCGTAGCGGTCGGCGATCGCCTGGATGACGGACTCGTAGAAGCTCGAGTTGCCGAGCGACCAGGGCACGAGCGCGCCCTCGCCGATCGAGAGCGACGGGTCGGGGACGAGCAGGTCAGGGTCGATCTCCTGCTGGGCGCCGAGGCCCGTGCAGCGCGGACACGCGCCGTGCGGCGAATTGAACGAGAAGATGCGCGGCTCGAGCTCCGGCAGCCCGACGCCGTGCTCGGGGCAGGCGAAGTTCTCGGAGAAGACCATCACGTCGCCATCGACTACGTCGATGGCGACTAGACCTTCGGCAAGCTCCACTGCGGTCTCGACCGACTGAGCCAGTCGCTGCCGAAGGTCCGGCTTCATGACCAACCTGTCGACCACCACTTCGATGGTGTGCTTGAACTTCTTGTCGAGGACGATCTCCTCCTCGAGCAGCCGCTGCTCGCCGTCCACCTTCACGCGCGTGAACCCCTCTGCGCGCAGCTCCTCGAAGACGTCCTTGTACTCGCCCTTGCGGTCGCGGACGACCGGCGCGTTGACGGTGAACTTCGTCCCCTCCGGCAGCTGGAGGATCTGGTCGACGATCGCCTCCTGGCTCTGCCCGGCGATCGGGCGACCGCAGACCGGGCAGTGCGGCTTGCCGATGCGCGCGTAGAGCAGGCGCAAGTAGTCATAGATCTCCGTGACCGTGCCGACGGTCGAGCGCGGGTTCCGCGAGGTGGTCTTCTGGTCGATCGAGATCGCCGGCGAGAGGCCGTCGATCGAGTCGACGTCCGGCTTCTCCATCATCTGCAGGAACTGGCGCGCGTACGCCGAGAGGCTCTCGACGTAGCGGCGCTGCCCCTCGGCGTAGATCGTGTCGAAGGCGAGACTGGACTTGCCGGAGCCGCTCAGGCCGGTGACGCAGATCAGCGCATGGCGCGGCAGCCGGACGGTGATGTCCTTGAGGTTGTGCTCCCTCGCCCCGTGGACGACCAGCTCTTCCTGGGCCATAACCAAGCCAGTTTAGCCGGGCTTGAGGACGCGAACAAGTGTTCGCTTTGGCCCGACGAAGGCCCTCTTCAGGCGCAGGTCCGGCCGTGCTTCTACGCGACGTCGGTGCGCTTCACGACGACCGCGCCGGCGAGCGCGAACCCAGCCGCGTACGCCAGCGCGAGTAGGAGGCCGGGCCAGAAGGCGAGCAGGTCGGGACCCTGAACGCCCGCCTCGACCACGCTCGCCACCGCATGCCCGGGGCCGTAGCGGTCGACATGCGCGATCGAGAGCAGCGGCTCGGCCACGATCAACCAGACGAAGATCACGATGATCGCCGCGGTCTGCCGCCGGAGGACGCAGCCGAAGCCGACGCCGAGTGCGCCGGTGATCGCAGCCGCGGCGACCGTCCCGAGGAGCGGGCGCATCACTCCGCCGGAGCCGAGATGCACCGGCACCGAGCGCGCCGAGAGGAGCAGCGCCGCGAGCACCCACGCGACGGCACCGGCGAACACGGCCAGCGCAGCCCCCGCCAGAGCGCCCGCGACGAGCTTCGCGGCGACCACTCGCTCGCGCACGGGCGCGACCAGGAACGTGTGGCTGATCGTCCCGTGCCCGTACTCGCCTGCCGCCGAGACGACCCCGACGATCAGCGCGATCAGCGCCGCGCTCCCGGCGATCGAGATCACGTCCCGCTGGGTGCGCGGCTCTGCGAGCGACGAGAGCGAGTCCTGCGAGACGTGCAGCGAGATGACGAGCACCTCGAGGGCGACGACCAAGAGCCCGAGCCAGACCAGCAGCCGTGTCGTGACGAGCTTCAGCAGTTCCGCGCGCAGGAGCCTCATCGGGGCTCCCCGGCCGTCAGCTCGAGGAAGACCTCCTCGAGGCTCGCTCCCTGCGGACGGAGCTCGTGCAGGACAATGCCCGCCGCCGCGGCGATCTCCCCCACGCGCTCGGCCGGCGCCGCGACCAGCAGCTGGCCGTCGGCCGCGGACACCTCGATCTCCGCGCGGCGCAGCTCCACCGCCAGACGCTCTTCGTCCGGGCTCCGGACGACGGTCGCGCCGCCGGCGCGTGCCGTGAGCGCCGCGAGCGGCTCCTGCGTGACCAGCCGTCCGCGGTGGATGATCACGACCTCGTCCGCGACCTGCGCGACCTCCGCGAGCACGTGGCTCGAGATCAGCACGGTCCCGCCGCCCGCGGCGAAGGAGCGCAAGAACTCGCGCAACCAGCGGATCCCCTCGGGGTCGAGCCCGTTCGCCGGCTCGTCGAGCACGAGCAGCCTCGGGCGGCCCAGCAGGGCGCCTGCGACGCTCAGCCGCTGGCGCATGCCGAGCGAGTAGCCGCCAGCGCGGCGGCGGGCCGCGCCGGAGAGCTCGACCTGATCGAGCACCTCGTCCACGCGCGCCGCCGGAATCCCGGCAGCGGTCGCGAGCACGCGCAGGTGGTTCCGCCCCGAGCGCGCGGGATGGAAGCTCTCCGCCTCGAGCACCGCTCCGACCGTGCCCAGCGGGTCGCGCAGCCGCGCGTACGGCCGCCCTTCGACGAGCGCCTCCCCGGAGGTCGGCCGGACGAGCCCGAGCAGCGCCCGCAGCGTCGTTGTCTTGCCCGCGCCGTTGGGACCCAAGAACCCGGTGATGTGACCCGGCGCGATCGCGAAGCCGAGCCCGTCGACCGCGACCGTCGAGCCGTAGCGCTTCGTCAGCGCTCGGACCTCGACCGGCGGCGCGTCCGCCATCAGCCGGCGAGACGCTCGACGAGCCGGTACACGCTGCGCGGGTGGGGCACGTGCTCGATCTCGAGGGGGCCGGCGACGAGCGTCCCGTAGCCGAGCAGCCGACCGGGGAGACTCTGCTCCAGCTCGAGGCTCTCGACCGAGCGCAGCCGCACCGCCGACGCCCGCCGGCGCAACGTGCCGTCGATCACGCACACCTTCTCCGTCGTCACCACGAGCCGAGTGCGCTCCCACAACCAGACCGCGCGCAGGCAGACCGCGGCCGCGACCACGACCAGCGCCGCGCCGGGAACCGCGAGCGGCGGCCACGGCATCGCCAGCAACACGGCTCCGGCGCCGGCGAGCAGCGCGGCCTGTGCGAGCGGGCGCGCGAGCGAGACGCCATGCCGGCGCGCGTCGAAGCAGACCTGCTCGTCGTCTGGCGAGCATTGCCCGACCCGGTTCGCCGGATGCGGCTTCACTCCTGCGTTTGCCGCCCGTCGAACACGGCGAAAACCGCCCTGCAGTGACCGAAACCGCTCGTAAGGCCTTTGTCGCGACCGTCGTCGCCGTGGCCGTCGTCGCCCTCGCGCTCGCGCTCTGGAAGCTGAAGATCGTGCTCGCGCTGGTCTTCCTCGGCTTCATCGTCGCCGCCGCGATGCGCCCCGGCGTCGAGCGACTGGCGGAGCACCGAATCCCACGCCCGCTCGGAGTCGCGCTGCACTACCTCGCGCTGGTGGGAGCGATCGGGCTGCTGCTGTGGCTCGCGGTTCCGCGCGCGATCGACCAGGTCGACGAGGCGATCGGGGGTGTGCCGACGTCCCAGCAGGAGCTGAACGACAAGGCGAAGCACTCGACCGGAATCAAGCACGAGTTCTTCGTCGGGCTGCAGAAGCGGCTCAAGAAGCTGCCATCAGCCGGTAGCGTCGTCCATCGCACGGTCACGATCGGCACCAAGGCGGTCGAGGCGCTCGTCGGCATCTTCTTCGTCTTCGCGACGGCCGCCTACTGGATCTTCGAGCGCGACCGCGCGATGGCCTTCATCGGCTCGCTCTTACCACGGAAGCACCGGCGCACCGCGCGAGACACCTGGGAGCTGATCGACGCCAAGCTCGGCGCGTACGTCCGCGGGACGCTGGTGCTGGTCGTCTTCGTCGCAACGGTGCTATCGCTCTCCTTCTGGGCGATCGGCATGCCGTTCTGGCTGCTGCTCGGCGTCTTCGCGGGCGTCGTCGAGATCGTCCCCGTGATCGGGCCGCTGATCGCGGGCGTGGCCGCCGTGGGTGTCGGGCTGACGGTGTCGTGGCAGCTCGCGCTCTACGCGGGCATCGCGGTGCTGGTGGTGCGCCAGTTCGAGGACTACGTCGTGATACCGCGCGTGATGGGCCACGTCACGGGTCTCTCGCCGCTGCTCGTGCTCGTCGGCGTGAGCGCAGTCGGCCTGCTCTTCGGCGGCTTCTACGTGCTGATGGCGACGCCGTTCATCGCGCTGATCGCGACCCTCGTCGACGTGATCGTCCGCGACAAGGACCCGGCCGAGGAGGACGTCCCCGCAGTGCTGTTCGCGAAGGAGTCGCGGGGCTGACTCAGGCCTTGCGCCAGCGCCCGAAGATGAGTCCGCCTAGCGTGAACCCGAGGCCCGAGGCATCGCTTGCGATGCCGCTCAAGAGGTCGTGCCGGCTTTGCCGGTGCGACCGTCTCGTGAGGCCGACGTCTTACGCCTTGCGCCAGCGCCCGAAAATGAGTCCGCCGAGCGTGAACCCGAGGCCCGAGGCATCGCTTGCGATGCCGCTTAGGAGGTCGTGCCGGCTTTGCCGGTGCGACCGTCTCGTGAGGCCGACGTCTTACGCTTTGCGCCAGCGCCCGAAAATGAGTCCGCCGAGCGTGAACCCGAGGCCCGAGGCATCGCTTGCGATGCCGCTTAGGAGGTCGTGCCGGCTTTGCCGGTGCGACCGTTTCGTGAGGCCGACGTCTTACGCTTTGCGCCAGCGTCCGAAGATGAGTCCGCCTAGCGTGAACCCGAGGCCGAAGGTCCCGAGCGCGAAGGCGCCGATGGCGACGGCCTTGCGCCAGGACGAGAGCCGCGCCCAGCGGCCCAGCGCCTCGCGGTCGGCTGCACTTAGCGGCTCCCCGCGCCGCTGCTTGCGCAGCGCACCGCCCGCCCTCAACCCCAGGTAGAGGTCGTCGAAGATCTCGGTCGACTCATCGGGCACGGAACTCAGTGTAATAGCGTGGGTTCGGCGTTGGCCGTGCGGCTCCTCCACATCTCCGACCTGCACGCCGGCAGCGTCGAGGAAACCGGAATGGAGCGCAGCCTCGAGCGGCTGATCGCGCGTGTCTCGCCCGAGCTGATCGCGGTGACGGGCGACCTCGCCCACCGCGGCCGCCGGCGTGAGCACGAGCGAGCGGCGACGTTCCTGCACGGCCTGGGCCGGCCCTTGCTCGTGGTCCCGGGGAACCACGACATCCCGTACACGTTCCCGGCCCGCTTCACCCGCCCGTGGGCCGAGTTCGAGCGGCAGTGGGAGACGGTCGAGCCGGTTTTCCGCTCCGAGGACCTCTTCGTGGTCGGGCTCAACTCGGTGCGGCCGTGGCGCCACCAGTCGGGCGGGATCCGCAAGGCGCAGATCGCCGGTACGCGCGACCTGCTGGCCGAGGCGCCCGGGGGCGCGCTGCGCGTCGTCTGCCTCCACCACCACCTGATCGGCGCGCCGTGGCGCTCGCGCAAGCGGCCTGTCTCGCGCCGCTCCGAGGTGCTCGCCGGCCTCGTCGACGCCGGCGCCGAATTGATCCTCGCGGGCCACATCCACCAGGCGGCGGTGAGCGAGCGGCACGAGTTCGAGGTGGAGCACGACGGCCTGCCCGGCGTCACGGTCTCGGTCGCGCCGGGGCTCGGCCAGCCGCGGCCGAACCGCCGCGGCGAAGCGCGGGGCCTACACGTCTACGAGGCGAGCGCGGACTCGCTGCTGGTGGAGACCTACGTCTGGCGCGAGGACGATTGGGGGCTCACGGCCACGCGGAGGTTCCCGCGCGGCCGCGAGCCGTTACGAACAGCGCCTGCCTAGGTGCTTACGAGGCCGCCGCGCCGCTCGCCGAAGAACCGGCCGACGACGGCAACGAGCACGATCGCGACGATCACGCCGACGACGAAGGCCCAGGCGAAACCCCAGCCCTACGAGCGGGCGAGCAGCTCGGCCTTCTTCGTCTCGAACTCGTCGTCGGTCAGGACGCCGTCGCGGTGCAGCTCGGAGAGCTTGCGGAGCTGGTCGTCGACGTCGTCGCGGGGGCTGCTCTGCCGGCCGGGCGCGCCGAGCAGCGTCGCGAAGCGGGCGCGGTCGCTCGGCGGCCGGTGCGCCTCGGGCCCCGTGATCGGGCGCTTCTGGACGAAGCGGCGGTAGCCGATCAGCAGCACCATCGAGGCAACGATCGACCCGATCAGGATCGCGAAGACGCTGCCGGAGTCCTGCTGCGCGCCGAAGATGGCCGCCGCGATGCCGCCCCCGATGAACGAGCCGAAGACGCCGAGCAGGATCGTCATCGGCACCGACATCGGGTCGGGCCCCGGCACCGCCCAGCGGGCGAGCGCGCCGATGACGAAGCCGGAGATCAGGACCTGGATGATCGCTCCCAGCATGCCGGGAGAGGCTATGCCCACCTGCCCGGAAACGCCACTCAGGGGCGCGCGCCGGACGTCCCGCTCAGAGACGACCGTTGTCGTGGAGGGTGCGGAGAGCGGTCACGGTGCGCGAGCCGCGCCACTCGCTCGCGGCGACAGGGGACCAAGCCGGCCAGTTGAACGTCCAGCCTCCGTCGTCTGCCTGACTCGCGGCGAGGTGGTCGAGGTGCGCCTCGATCGTGGCTTCGTCGAAGAGACGACGGGCGATCGAGTCCGGGCGCGTGGCGAAGTCGAGCGGCGTGTGAACCTCGCCCTGGCGTCGGGGTCGAGCGTGACCAGCTCCCACTCGAACAGCAGCCTCCCCACGCGCTCGAATGCCCGCTCCGCCCGGTCGCGATCGGGCACGTGGTCGAGGAAAGCCAGCACGCCGCGAAACCCGTACGGCCCAGGGTCGTCGAGCTCGTCGATCCGCCGCCAGAGCAGGTCAGTGGCGCCGTCGAGCCACCGGTGCGCCACCTTGCGCGCATACAGCGTCGCCGCGATCTTCCCGGTCGTTAAGAGCGATGCCGGCCGCCCCTCCTCCGCCTCCCACCAGGGAGCGCGCGGCCACCCCTCGACCGTCGGCTCCACGAACGACACGCCGCCCTCGGCGGGCGCGTTGGCCGCGAGCCACTCACATGCGCCTGCGACAAGCTGCTCCTCCCACGCGTCGGCCTCGTCGAGCGTGTCCAGAGCCATCAGGATGGCCGCCGGTTGGCTGAACGGCGTGCGCCCGTCCGGCTCGAGCGCGTGACCGAATCCGCCGTCGGAGTTGCGGAAGGCGGCGACCGCGTCCCGGACCGGTCGAGCGTCTCCACCGGCGAAGAGCCGCTCGAAGCGACGACGGTCGAGGACCCTGGCGTTGCCGGCGAGAAACCGGGAGGCCGCGCCGACGTCGGGAGTCGTCACCGGCAGGGATGGTAATCGAGCGCGGAAGGCGTCAGCCGCGACTTCCGGGCAGCGGATGCCACTCGTAGAACGCGTCCGGCTCCTGCTCCATGTTCGCTGCGCCGTCGGTGAGCCTGACGAGCTGGAAGCCGTGCCGTTCGTAGAACCTGCGAGCACCCTCGTTCTTCTGGAACACCCAAAGCACGACATGCTCGGGCCGCAGGCTCTTCACGTGCTCGAGCAGCGCCGTTCCGACGCCTCGGTTCTGAGCCGGCGGATCGGTGTAGAGGTGCGTCAGCTCGCTGCCGCTGACTCCGGCGAAGCCCACGATGCGCCCGTCTTCCTGCGCGACCCAGAGCTCCGCGCTCCCGAGGAACCGATCGCCGAGCAGCGGTCGAACGTCGTCGGGGATGCGCGGCAGGTACGTCATCTCGTCGCGCGCCCGCACGAACAGGTCGCTGATCGCCGGCGCGTCGTCGCGAGTCGCAGGTCGGATCAGGCCGGTGCCTCGGCAGCCGCCTGCAGCTCTCGGCGGAGGTCCTTGATCTCGTCGCGCAGCTTCGCGGCGTACTCGAACCGCAGCTCCTCGGCAGCGGCGAACATCTCCTCCTCCAGCTGGATGACGAGCTTCTCCAGCTCTTCCGGCGACATGCCCTCGACCTCGGCGCGGCCCTTCCGCCGCCGGCCCGGGACGGTCGGCGACTCCAGCGAGAGGAACTCCGCGATATCGGAGACGCCCTTGACGATCGACTCGGGTGTGATCCCGTGCTCCTCGTTGTAGGCGAGCTGCTTCGCGCGCCGGCGGTCGGTCTCGTCGAGCGCGTACTTGATCGCCTCGGTGTGCTTGTCGGCGTACATCAGGACCTTGCCGTTGACGTTCCGCGCCGCGCGGCCGATCGTCTGGATCAGCGCGGTCTGCCCACGCAGGAAGCCTTCCTTGTCGGCGTCGAGGATCGCGACGAGCGAGACCTCGGGCAGGTCGAGCCCCTCGCGGAGGAGGTTGACACCGACGAGCACGTCGTACTCGCCGAGCCGTAGCTCGCGGATGATCTGGATCCGCTCGAGCGTGTCGACCTCGGAGTGCAGGTAGCGAGCCTTCACGCCGGACTCGAGCAGGTAGTCGGTCAGGTCCTCGGCCATCTTCTTGGTCAGCGTCGTGACGAGCACGCGCTCGCCGGCCTCTTCGCGCCTGCGGATCTCGTTGAGCAGGTCGTCGATCTGGTTCTTCGTCGCCCGCAGCTCGACCTCGGGGTCCACGATCCCGGTCGGGCGGATCAGCTGCTCGGCGATCCGCGTCGAGTGGCGCAGCTCGAACGGCCCCGGGGTCGCGGAGACGAACACCAGCTGGGGCACCTTGCCCAGGAACTCGTCGAAGCGCAGTGGCCGGTTGTCGAGCGCCGACGGGAGCCGGAAGCCGTGCTCGACCAGGGTCTCCTTACGCGAGCGGTCGCCCTCGTACATGCCGCCCAGCTGCGGCACCGTCTGGTGCGACTCGTCGACGAAGACGACGAAGTCCGACGGGAAGAAGTCGAGCAGCGTGTGCGGCGCGGAGCCCGGCGGCCGGCCGTCGAGATGGCGTGAGTAGTTCTCGATCCCGGAGCAGAAGCCGAGCTCCTGCATCATCTCGAGGTCGTACTCGGTGCGCTGCCGGATGCGGTGCCCCTCCAGCATCTTCCCCTCCGCCTCGAACTGCTTGACCTGCTCCCCGAGCTCGTGCCGGATGTTCTCGGCTGCGCGCTCGATGGTCGGCTTCGAGGTCACGTACTGCGTCGCAGGGAAGAGCGCGAGGTGGTCGAGCTTGCCGTACACCTCGCCGGTGAGCGGGTCGAAGTGCGTGATCTGCTCGACCTCGTCGCCGAAGAACGAGATCCGGTACGCGGACTCCATGTGGGCGGGCTGCACCTCGACCACGTCGCCCTTGACGCGGAAACGGCCTCGCCCGAGCAGCGTGTCGTTGCGCGCGTACTGGATGTCGATCAGCTTGCGCAGCGCGAGGTCGCGGTCGTGCTCCTCGCCGACCGTCAGCAGGACGACGCGCTTCTCATACTCCTCGGGCGAGCCGAGGCCGTAGATCGCAGAGACCGAGGCGACGATGATCACGTCGCGGCGCGAGAGCAACGCGGCGGTCGCAGCGTGGCGCAGGCGGTCGATGTCGTCGTTCCGCGAGGAGTCCTTCTCGATGTAGAGGTCGGCCTGCGGGACGTACGCCTCGGGCTGGTAGTAGTCGTAGTAGGAGACGAAGTACTCGACCGCGTTGTCCGGGAAAAACTCCCGCAGCTCGTTGCAGAGCTGCGCGGCGAGCGTCTTGTTGTGCGCGATCAGGAGCGAGGGCTTCTGCACCTGCTCGACGATCCACGCCATCGTCGCCGTCTTGCCGGTGCCGGTGGCGCCGAGCAGCGTCTGGTAGCGCTCCCCCGCGGTCAGCCCGGCCGAGAGCTCGGCGATCGCCTGGGGCTGGTCGCCGGTCGGCCTGTACGCCTCCGAGGTTTTGAACTCCGGCACGAAGCCAAGGGTATCGTCATGGATTCGGTACCCGAACGGCCGCCCTACGGCTCCTACGCCGCGATCATGGGCACCTTTGCGGGCGGCCTCGCGGTCGCCGGGGCGATCGCCCGCGCGCTCGACCGCGACCCGCAGTGCCACACCGCGCTCGACTTCGTCGTGCTCGGTGCGGCGTCGTTCAAGGCGGCACACACGCTCTCGCACGACGAGGTGACGAGCTTCATCCGCGAGCCCTTCGTCCGCGGCCGCGCACATGGCGGCGAGGGCGAGGAGCCCGTCGAGGGAGGCCTCGAGCAGGCGATCGGCGAGCTCGTCACGTGCTCGCGCTGCGCGGGCACCTGGGTCGCAGCCGCCCTGGCCACGACGCAGATCGTCGCGCCGCGCTTCGGCCGGCTGCTGACGTGGTCTTTGGGCGCCGCCGCGGCGAACGACTTCCTGCAGGCCGGCTTCGCCGCGCTCACCGGCAAAGCGAACGAGTTCCGTTAGGCGGGAGCCGGCTCGAGCCGCTGCCGCCCGAGCTCGCGGGCGGACGAGAGGACGATCACGGCCATCATCGCGGTCTGCACCACCGCGAAGCCGATCAGCACCGGCGTCGTGCCGAAGGCGTCGAGCACCGGCCCGGTGACGAAGAGCCCGAGCGGGTTCACCAAAGCCCAACCGACCATCGCGGTAGTGAGGACATTCGGTCGCAGGGGTGCGGGCACCCGCAACGTCGTGATCGTGTGCAGGCTCGGGTTGACGAGACCGTTTGCCAGGCCCGAGGCCAGGATCAGCCCCGCGAGGGCGAGCGCCGGCAGCGGCAGCCAGAGCAGCCAGAGCGGGAGCGCCTGGAACATCGCGAAGGTCGCGATCACCGCGAGCCCGGCGAACCGGCGCGTCAGGTACTTGAACGAGATCGCGTTCCCGATCACCGCACCGACGCCGAACGAGGCGATCAGCAGGCCGGCGATCGAGGCGTGGTGGCCGAACCGGTCGAGCACGAGCACGGGGACGGCGATGAAGAACGCCGTCCAGGCCGCGTCCCCGAGCGCGAAGGTCGGCCACCACACCCGGAGCAGCCGGTCACGCGCGATGAAGCGAAGCCCCGCGCGGACGCTGCGGTGCTCTTCCTCCTGCGGCGCAGGCGGCCGCTGCGGCACGAAGACGGCCACGAGGAAGAGCGAGACGAGATACGTCGCCGCGTCGATCACGAGCACCGAGGTTGCGCCGATCAATCCGATCAGCAGGCCCGCGAGCGCCGGCCCGATGAGGATCGTCACGCGGTTGGCGCCCTGGAAGAGCGCGTTCGCCTCCGCGACCCGCTGCTCGTCCTCGCCGATCAACTCGGGGACGATCACCTTCTGCGCAGCGAAGTAGGGCGCGGCCAGAGCGCCGAGAGCGAAGGCGACCGCGAGCAGGATCGGGAACGAGACGCCCACGGTCCAGTGGAGCACCGGGATGACGAGCATCAGCGGCGCACGCGCAGCGTCGCAGAGCATCATCGTCCGCCGCGCCCCGAGCCGGCCGAGCACGCGACCGCCCGGAAGCCCGAGCAGCGCGAGCCCGATCACCTCGGCCGCGACCACGAAGGTCGTGTGCGTCGCCGAGCCGCTCGTCACCAGCACGAACCACGGCAGCGCGAGCCAGGTCATCTGAGCGCCGGTCGTCGAGACGACTTCGGCGACGAGCAGCGCGAGGATCGAGCGGTCGCGCAGGAGCTCGGTGCGGCTCACTCCGCCACCTCCGGGAGCTCGCGCATCCGCAGCAGGGGCGAGGGCAGCAGCCAGAGCACGCCGAGAATCGCGCCGAGGGAGGCGATCCAGAGCGTCGGCCGCAGGCCGATCCAGGTCCCGAGCGCGCCACCCGCAAGCGAGCCCAGCGGCCGCACGCCGTAGTTGACGACCATGTACGCGCCGGAGACGCGGGCCCGGAGCCGGTCGGGGATCAGCGCCGCGTTGATCGAGGCCGCGCTGATGTCGAGCAGCATCACGCCGAAGCCCGACAGGAACTCCGCGGCGAAGAGGCAGGCGTAGATCGTCACGTTGCCCCCGCCCGCGAGCGGGACGAGCACGAGCGGCACCGGGAAGAGCACGCACCCGAGCGCGAACGCCGGGCCGACCCCGATCCGCCTGCTGATCCGACCGGTCACGATCGAGCCGATAAGGCCGCCCACGGAGGCAGCACCGAGGATGAGGCCGAGGACACCCGGCGTGACGCCGAGCGAGCGCGTCACGTAGAGGATGAACAGCGCCCAGAAGACGAAGTTGAAGAAGTTGATCGTCGCCGTCGCGAGCAACGCCGGTCGCACGATCGGCGAGCTCCAGATGTAGCGGATGCCGGCCTTGATGTGGCCGCGCTCGGCCTTCTCGGTCGGCGGCTCCACGGGATCGATCGTCGAGAGCGTGAGCGCCGAGACGAGGAACGAGAACGCGTCCACTACGAGCGCGCCCGCTGCGCTGAACACCTGGACGAGCGCGCCTCCCAGGCTCGGGCCCGCGATGAAGGAAAACGCACGCGAGCCGTTCAGCAGCGAGCTCGCCTCGATGTAGCGCTCGCGTGGCACGAGCGAGATGAACAGCGTGCTGTAGGAGACGAAGAAGACGACGCTCAGCGTCCCGACGAGGAAGCTGACGACGTAGAGCTGCGTCATCGTCAGCAGGTCGAGCCAGTACGCGAGCGGGATCGTCGCCAGCAGCGCGGCGCGACCGAGGGCCGTGAAGATCATCGTCTGCCTACGGTGGCCGCGGCGGTCGACCCAGGCGCCCGCGTGGAGCGAGAAGAACAGCGCCGGAAAGAGCGCCGCCGCGCCGAGGTAGCCCATCTCCGCAGCGCTCGCATCCAGCGAGAGGACCCCGACGAGCGGCAGCGCGAGCAGCGTGATCTGGTCGCCGAAGAGCGAGATCGTCTCGCCCGCCCAGAAGCGACGGAAGTCGCGCTCGCGCAAGGCCGTCGGCAGCCGCATCAGGCGTTGCGGAGCCGGCGCGACGGCCGCGCCGCTCGTCGGATCGTTGGGATTCATGCGCGCGCGACCGTGATGTCGCCGCTCATGGTGTTGGCCTTGAGCTCGACCGCGGGGCCGCCGTTCTCGGGCGGCACGTCGCTCACTGGCAGCTCGGAGCGGACCTCGCCGCTGCGCGAGCGCGCGTCGACAAAGAGCGTCGAGCCCTCGGCGATCCCGACCTTCAGGTCTCCCGAGGCGGACTTGAGGTTGACGCTGCCCTGTAAGACACTGCCGATCTCCTGGTCGCCGGAGGCGGTGTTGACGCCGACCGACGAGCGCGCCTCGCGGACGAGCACGTCCCCGGAGGCGGAGTTGGCGGAGAGCTCGCCGTAAACCTCCCGGACGATGATCCCGCCGGAGGCGGTGTTGACCTTTGCCTCGCCCGCGACGACGCGGATCTGGACATCGCCGGAGGCGGTGTTCACGCGCGCGTCCCCGTCGACGGTCCCGAGCTGGACGTCGCCGCTGGCGGCGTTGACCCGCGCCTCGCCGGCGATCTCGCCGAACTCGACGTCGCCGGAGCCGGTCTCGACCTCGACCGAGCCGAAGCGACCGCGGCCGGTGATGTCGGCCGAGCCGGACTTCGCCTCCACGCTCGTGCCGGTCGGGCAGCTCACGGACACGAGCACCTCGGCGCTGCGAAAGAGTCCTCGCCCCCGGTCGCGTGCATCGACGACGATTTCGTGGCCGCCCCCTCGCTCGCGCAGCTCGACGCGCGCATTCGCCACGGCGGCCGTGCTCGCGTCGTTGTCTCGGAGCGGCTCGAGCACGACCGTCGTCTCCTGCACGTCAGCCGTCTCGAGCCGCACCTCGCCGGCGCCGAGCCGAACCTCGAGGCGGAGGTCGCCCGGCGTCTGGAACGTCTCGGTCCTCACCGTCCGCGCCTTCCGGCCGGCACGTGCGGCGGGCGCTGCGGGCGCCTGTCGACGCGGACCTCGACATAGCCGATCGGGATCGGGTAGTAACGCACCATCGTTCCTCCCCTCCTAGCCACGGGCGTAGCCCGTGAGCCGGTTGCCTGACTGGTGGACCGGAGCCGCCGAGCCCGCCCGCGAGAGCGAGCGGACGATCCACGTGTTGACCGAGACGCCCTCGTGGGCCGCCGCCTTCTCGACGTCGGCCTTGAGGCCCTCGGGCAGGCGGAGCGTGATGCGCGCGGTGTAGGCCTCGTCGGCCGCCGCCGCGGGCGCCTCGGGCTCATCCCCCACGTACACGAACTCCGGGTCCTGGCCGGTCAGCCGCACCTCGACGTGGCCGGCCGGAAGCTTCTCGTTCAGCTCGAGCACGGCTTCGGAGAGCGCGTCGAGCAGACGCAGCCCCACAGAGGCCTGAAGCGTGAAGACGAGGCGCCCGGCCGCGTCGGCCGTCGTCTCGTCCCCTAGCTCTGCGACCGCCGTCAGGTCGGCCTTGAGCGCGTCGATGAACCTCTGTAGCTGCATAGTGATGTCACTATGACATCACTTACGCTGTCTGTCAACCGTCAGCTACGAAGTCATCCCGACTACGGCATCGCTTGCGATGCCGTCAAAGAGGTTGCGGGCGGCTCGGCCGGCGCGACCGCTGCCATAGAGCTGATCCCTGTAACCACGCCGATAGAGCGTCTTCAGGTGTTCGACGCGCTTCACGTAGTGGCGCGTCTCCGGGAACGCGATCCCCTTCCCCTCTTTCCGCCAGGTGTCGACGTTCTGCTGACCGGCGTTGTAGGCAGCGAGCGCGGTCTCCTCGTCGCCGTACTTGTCGAGCAGGTGGCGCAGGTACCACGAGCCGTAGCGCACGTTGATCTCCGGGTTGTCGAGGTCCGAGACGCGGAACCGCGAGCCGCCGGTGTGCACGGCGATCCCTTCCGCCGTGTCCGGCAGCAGCTGCATGAGCCCGATCGCGCCCGAGCTCGAGCGCGCGTGCGCGTGGAACTTGCTCTCCTGGTAGATCACGCCGGCGAGCAGGGCCGGGTCGAGGCGGTAGTTGTGCGCGTGACCGCGGACGATCGCCTCGTAGCGCAGCGGGTAGCGGAGCCGCACGTACCAGGCGGGCTCCGTCGAGTTCACGTACGCGAAGGCGGCTCCGAGCAGGGCGCCCACGAGGAGCAGCGCGAGCAGCTTCTTCAGCGGGTGAGCTCCCGCAGGACGGCCTGCACGAAGTCGTCGAGCTCCTCGAGGGAGCCGTCGTTCACATAGGAGAAGTCGGCCTGGGCCACCTTGACCGAGTCTGGCAGCAGGCGCGGCTCGCGCTCGTCGGCCGCGACCTGTGTGCGCTCTGCCCGCACGTTCGGCGGCGCCGTGACCACGACCACCGCATCGAAGCGGTCCTGCCCGCCGACCTCGTAGAGCAGCGGCACCTCCGTCGCGCAGACCACCGGAGGGTCCTCCTGCTCCGCCAGCTGCTCTCGCCAGGTCATGTACTCCTGCACCACGCGCGGGTGGAGCAGCCCCTCGAGCCACTCGAGCGCCTCGCGGTCGGCGAACACGATGTCGGCGACCGCGCCGCGGTCGATCTCGCCGCGCGGGTCGAGCACGCGGTCACCGAAGCGCTCGACCACCGCGTGGTGCACCTCGTCGTCCTCGCTCAGCAGGCGGTGGACGATGTCGTCGCTCGAGATCGTGGCCGCGCCGTAGCGGGCGAAGGCGGCCAGCGCCTCGCTCTTCCCGGCTCCGATGCCGCCGGTGATGGCGACGGCGATCGGACGGGCCAAGCTACTCGGGCTCTTCGGCGGGGCGCTCGGCCTCGGCGGCCGGCTCGGACTCGGCCTCGGCAGCGGGCTCTTCGGCCACAGGCTCCTCGGCCGAAGGCTCCTCGGCGGGCTCAGCGGGCTCAGGCTCTGCCTCTGCGACAGGCTCTGGCTCTGCGACGGGCTCCGGCTCCTCGGCTGCTTCGGCAGCCTCCGGCTCTTCGGCCTCCGCGACCTCGGCGACGGGCTCTGACGACTCCGGGAACACTTCTTCCGAGAGGTCGAGATTCGGTGTGCCCTCGACCGCCTCCGCGTCGTCGACGCGCTGCTGCACGCCGCCGCCCTCGACGCGCTTGAGCGAGAGCGAGAGTCGGCGCCGTTCGGCGTCGACCTCGATGATCTTGGCGCGCACGAGATCGCCCTGCGAGACCACCTCGCGCGGGTTCTCGACGTGGTGCTGCGCGAGCTCGGAGATGTGAACGAGCCCCTCGACGCCGGGCATGATCTCGACGAAGGCGCCGAAGGTAACGACCTTGGTCACCTTGCCCTCGACCTCGTCGCCCTCGTTGTAGGTCTCGAGCACCTGCTGCCACGGATCGGACTGCGTCTGTTTCAGGCCGAGCGAGATGCGCTGGCGCTCGCGGTCGATGTCGAGCACTTTCACCTTCACGTCCTGGCCGATTTCGAGCACCTCGGACGGGTGGTTGACGTGCGACCACGAGAGCTCGGAGATGTGGATCAGGCCGTCCATGCCGTCGAGATCGACGAAGGCGCCGAAGTCGACGATGTTCGAGATCTGGCCGTCGACGACGTCGCCCGGGTTGAGCCGGTCGAGGATCGCCTGCCGCATCTCCTTGCGCTCGTCCTCCAGGACGGCGCGGCGCGAGAGCACCACGTTGTTGCGCGAGCGGTTGAGCTCGATCACTTTCGCGCGCAGCTCCTGACCCAGGAACTCGTCGAGGTCCTGGACGCGGCGGATGTCTACCAGCGAAGCCGGCAGGAAGCCGCGCACGCCGAGATCGAGGATCAGGCCGCCCTTCACGACCTCGATCACCCTGCCGTCGACCGGCTCCTCTGACTCGGCCGCCCGCTCGATCGCCTTCCAGGCCATCTCGAAGCGGGCGCGCTTCTTCGACAGGATCAGCCGGCCCTCGGCGTCTTCCTTCGTCAGCACGAGCGCGTCGATCTCGTCGCCGAGGCTGACCTCGTCCAGGGGGTTCACCGAGCGCCTGATCGAGAGCTCAGCAACCGGGATCACGCCCTCCGACTTGTAGCCGATGTCGACCAGCACCTCGTCCTTGTCGACGCGGACCACGGTGCCGTGGACGACCTCGCCCTCGTTGATCGTCGGGAAGGTGGCCTCGTAGTTCGGGACGCGCTCGCCGTCCTCCGTCGTCGTCCAGACGGAGGCGTCGTCGAGCTGCGTGCCCTCTCTGTTCACGGTCTCACTCGCCATCGAGAAGTCGCTCAGTATAGCCGCGTGCCGCTTCCGCCCTGGGTTCCCGCCCTGTAGCGCGAAACCCGCGTGTCACTCGGTCGGGTGATGTGCTCAGCGCCCGGAATTTCGATTCTGTGTCTCTAGCGGCACTGCGGCCATGACAAACACCCACATCCACGAACACCAGCCGCGCCCGCGGGGCGCGGGCGTCGCCGCGCGCGACTTCGCGTCTTCCCTGCGCTCCCTGCTGGAGATCACGAAGGCGGTACGCAGCGGTGCCGACGTCGACTCCGTCGTCGACGCGATCGCGCGTGTCGTGGGCGAGACCCTCGGCTTCCAGACGGTGGTGCTCAACGTCTACCGGCCGGAATGGGACGACTTCTACGTCGCGACCGTCCACGGCAACGACCCGGTGCGCGATGCGCTGCTCGGCTCGGTCTACGAGTGGAGCAGCTGGACGCCGCTCCTCGACGAGCGGTTCGCGCGCGTGGGTGCGTACTTCATCCCGAACGACGCCTTCGACTGGTCGCAGGACGTCGGCAACCGCTTCGTCCCGGCCGGGGAGCCGGCCGTCGCCGGGCCCGAGGGCTGGCACCCGAATGACGAGCTGTTCGTCCCGCTCGAGCACTCCGACGGCCAGATCGTCGGGATCATGTCCTTCGGCGACCCCGTTGACGGCCGCCGGCCGAACGACGAGCAGCTCGCGATCGCGGTCGCTCTCGCCTCGCACGCGGCGCTCGCACTGGAGGCCGCGCAGGAGCGCGCTCGGTCGCAGCGCCACCAGCACGGGCTCGAGCAGCTGCTGCACGTGACGTCGCAGTTGCCGCAGACGATCTCGACGGAGGCGATGCTGACCTCCGTCTGCGAGGCGGTCTCGGACGCGCTCGAGTTCGACAAGGTCCTGATCCAGCTCGTCGAGCCGGGTAGCGGCAGGCTGCAGCCGGTCGCGGCCGCCGGCTTCAGCGACGACGAGGTCGAGGCGAGCGGCGCGCTGCACCTCGACCGCATCTCGCGGCTGTTCGAGCCGGAGTTCGACATCGCGGGCTGCTACCTCGTCCCGCAGGCCCAGGCCGCGGAGCGCGTCGGGGCCAGCCAGGTCGTCTACCGCTCGATGATGAACGGGCGCGGGCCGCAGGCCTGGGACCACCACTGGCTCGTCGTCCCGCTGCGCGACGCGAACGGCGCCGTGCGCGGGGTTCTCTGGGCGGACGAGCCGCACTCGCGGCTGCTCCCGAGCGAGCACGTCCTGCAAGCGCTGCGCATCTTTGCCAACCATGCGATGGAGACACTCGCGGTCGCGACGCAGCTCGAGGAGACCCGCTTCCTCGCCGACCACGACCCGCTGACGCGGCTGCTCAACCGCCGCGCGCTGCTGCGGGAGCTCACGGCCGCCGCGGACGAGGACCGGCCGCTCGCCCTGGTCTTCCTGGACGTGGACAACTTCAAGGACGTGAACGACGGCCACGGCCACGCTGCGGGCGACCGCGTGCTGGTCCAGCTGGCGACGCTGCTCGTCGAGCTGGTGCGCAGCGGCGACGACGCCTTCCGCGTGGGCGGCGACGAGTTCGCACTCCTCCTGCGCGGCGCCGGCGAGCTGGAGGCGCGCGAGGTCGTGGCGCGGATCGTGGCCGCCGTCGAGGCCAACTTCGACCCGCTCGTGCGCACGCTCAGCGCGAGCTTCGGCATCGCGCCGAGCGCGGGCGGCCGCGAGCCCGAGGAGCTTTTACGGATCGCCGACGAGGCGATGTACGAAGCAAAGCGCTCCGGAACACGGGTCGCAGTCGCAGCCTGAGCGGCAAGCCGACGCCAACCGCGCCGACCCAGACCACCGTGGGTCGACGCCGTGGCGGTCGCCACGGTGTCAGACACCGCTATGGAACTGTCACGAGCGTTCAACAGGGTCGACGCTGTGGCGGGCTTTGCCCGTCACAGCCGCTACGGCATGAATCGCCGCCGATCACGGTGAAAGTCATCATGGCCGGCGAAGCCGGCCGGACTTGCACCGTTTAAAGCCGGCCGGACTTTCAACTTTTCGCTTCGTGCCAGTCGTCGCCGACGCCGACGTCGACCTCGAGCGGCGGGTCGAGCGGGTAGGCACCGCACATCTCGGCGCGGACGAGCTCCTTCACGGCCGAGACCTCGGCGTCGGGGACCTCGAGCAGCAGCTCGTCGTGGACCTGCAGCACGAGGCGCGCCGCTCGGCCCTCGTCCCGGAGGCGCCGGTGGATCGCCGCCATCGCCTTCTTGATGATGTCGGCCGCGGTCCCCTGCATCACCGAGTTGACAGCGAGCCGCTCGCCGAGCGAACGCGTCTGGCGGTTGGACGCGCGGACCTCGGGCACGGGCCGGCGCCGGCCGAGGAGCGTCGTCACGTATCCGTCGCGGACCGCCTGCTCGATCGTCCGCTGGATGAAGTCCTGCACGTGCGGAAAGCGCGCGAGGTAGGCGTCGATGTAGGTCTGCGCCTCCTCCCGCGAGATCTCGAGGTTCTCCGAGAGGCCGAACGACGAGATGCCGTAGATGATCCCGAAGTTGACCATCTTGGCCACGTTGCGCTCATCCTTGGTGAGCGCCGAGCGCTCCTTGCCGAGCACCTCGGCCGCCGTGGCCGAGTGGATGTCCTCGCCGGCCTCGAAGGCCTCGCGCAGCTTCGGCTCGCCCGACACGTGGGCGAGGATCCGCAGCTCGACCTGCGAGTAATCGGCCGAGAGGAGCTTGTGGCCGGGCTCGGCGACGAACGCCGAGCGGATCTCGCGGCCGAGCTCCGTGCGGATCGGGATCGCCTGCAGGTTGGGGCTCGTCGTCGAGAGGCGACCGGTCGCCGCGACGGTCTGGTTGAACGTCGTGTGCAGGCGGCCGTCCTCGCCGATCAGCGTCGGTAGCGGGCCGAGGTAAGTGTTGAGCAGCTTCGAGTACTCGCGCCACTCCTCGATCACGCCGACGATCTCGTGCTCGCCGCGGATCGAGCGGAGGACGCGCGTGTCGGTCGAGTAGCCGGTCTTTCCCTTGCGACCCGGGGTCAGCTCGAGCTTCTCGAACAGAATCCGTGCGACCTGCTGGGTCGAACCGAGCATGAACTCCTCGCCGGCCAGCTCGTAGGCCTTCGACTCGAGCTCCTCGACGCGGTCGGCCAGGCGCGCGGTGATCTCACCCATCCGATACGTGTCGACCTTGACTCCCGCGGCTTCCATCGACGCGAGCACTTCGGTCAAGGGCAGCTCGATCTCGCGGTAGAGCGGCTCCGCGCCGCGCTCACGGACGCGCTCGAGCAATGGGTCGCGCAGGCGCAGCGTCGCAGCCGCGTGGCGGACGAGCGCCGCGGTCTCCTCCTCGGCCTCGGGCACCGGAATGAGCTCGACCCCGTACTCGGCCGCGAGGTCGTCGAGCACGTATTCGGCCCGGCCCGGCTCGATCAGGTACGCCAGGATCATCGTGTCGTCCGCGGCCTCGACCCGCAGCGACTTCGCGTCGTGCGCGATCAGGTCGCCCTCGAGCCGCTCCGGCCTGGGCGACACGACGACCTCATCGCCGGCCGCGACCGCGATCCGGTCCTCGTCGGCCGCGATCCCCAGCGGCCCTCGAGCTTGTAACAGACTGTTGCTTGGTTCCTCGCGCCACGGCACCTCGACGCCGGTCGGCGTCAGCGCGGCCGCAGGCAGGGCCTCGTCGAGCTCGTCGACCCGGTTCAGCAGGTTGCGGAACTCAAAGCGCCTGAACATCTCCTTCAGCTGCGAGCGGTCCGGCGGCGAGAGCACGACCTCGCTCGCGTCGAAGTCGAGCTCGAGATCGCGGCGCATGGTCGCCAGCTCCTTGGCCGCCCGCGCCTGCTCAGCGTGCTCGGCGATCGCCTTCGAGCGCGCCGGCGTCAGCTCGTCGACGTGCTCCAGGACCTCCTCGAGCGAGCCGTACTGGGCGATGAGCTGGCCGGCGGTCTTGTCGCCGATCCCGGGAACGCCCGGGATGTTGTCCGACGGGTCGCCCTTGAGGCCGATGAAGTCCGGCACCTGCTCGGGCTTGATCCCCAGGCGCAGCTCGACGCGCTCAGGTGTGTAGACGTTGACGTCAGACACGCCGCGCGGGGTCATCATCAGCGCGACGTTGTCGCTGACCAGCTGGAAGGCGTCGCGGTCGGTCGAGACCACGGTCGTCTTGATCCCGGCTTCGTCGGCGCGGTGCGCGAGTGTCGCGATCACGTCGTCCGCCTCCCAGCCCTCGAACTCGAGGTTGCGATAGCCGAAGGCCTCGACGATCGGCCGAAAGTACGGGAACTGCTCCCGCAGCAGGTCCGGCATCGGCTTGCGCTCGATCTTGTACGTGTCGAGCAGCTCCGTGCGGTGCACCGGGCGCGTGTCCCAGGCAACCGCGACGCCCTTCGGCCGGTAGTCCGCGAGCAGCTTGAAGAGCATGTTTGCGAAGCCGAGCAGCGCGTTCGTGGAGAAGCCCTCGCTCGTCGCAAGCTCCTCGGGCAAGGCGTAGAAGGCGCGATAGGCGAGGTTGTTGCCGTCGACGAGGAAGAGCTCCGAGTCGCGCGCCGGGCCGTCGTCGAGCTGCAGCTCGGCACCGGTGAGCGTCTTCGGAGACATCTCTGCGAGTCTACGTCGCATGGCCAGCCTCGAAGTCGTCCCGTTCGCGGACGAGCATCTCGACGACGCAGCGGTGCTGCTCGCGGCCCGTCACGCCCTCCACCGGCAGGCCGAGCCGCTGCTGCCGGAGCGCTACGAGGATCCCGCCGCCGCGCGTGAAGAGCTCGAGCGCGTCTGGCGCGCCGGCGGCGCATCGGGCACGGCGGGCTTCCGCGACGGCCGGCTCGTCGGGTACCTCGTCGGCGCGCGGCGCGAGCAGCCGATCTGGGGCGACAACACGTGGGTCGAGGCCTCCGGACAAGCGGTGGAGGAGGCGGAGGACGTCCGCGACCTGTACGGAGCCGCGGCTGGGCGGTGGGTCGAGGAGGGACGCCCTCGCCACACGGCCCTCGTTCCCGCGCACGACACCGACCTACTGGATGCGTGGTGGCGCGTCAGCTTCGGCCAGCAGCACGCCCACGGGATCCAGGAGATCGAGCCCGGCGCCGAGGTCGCCGTGCCCGACGGCTTCGAGATTCGGGAGCCGCGCGAGGAGGAGATCGAGGGGTTGATCGACGTCGATCTCGCTCTGCCCCAGCACCAGGTGCGCTCGCCCGTCTTCGGCGGCCACGGCGAGGCGACGCGCCAGGACTCGCGCGAGGAGTGGCTCAAGACGTTCGCCTCGGGCGAGGAGAAGATCCTGATCGGCGCGCGCGACGGGCGGCCGGTGGCCTGCTGGGCGTTCGTGCCGGCGGAGGAGTCGCGGGAGCACGTCGGCCTGCTACGGGCCGACCGCGCGGCCTTCCTCGGCTTCGCGTCGACGCTGCCCGAGGCAAGGGCCAGCGGCATCGGCGTCGCATTGACGCAGGCCGGCTTCGCGTGGGCGGCCGAAGAGGGCTACTCGACGATGCTCACCGACTGGCGCGTGACGAACCTGCTCGCGTCGCGGTTCTGGCCGCGGCGCGGCTTCCGCACCACCTTCCTCCGGCTCTACCGCTGCGATCCCTTGATGGGCGATGCGATGAGATCGTCGCTCCGGGGCGTGAGCTGGCCGCTCTGGGGCGCGCCGGCGAGGCCTTGCCGATGCCGCTTGGCATCGGTGAGGACTCGACGACGCGAAGCGCACGTGGCGGCCATCGGGCCGCTTGCGGGCCGGTGGCCGCTGCGGGGGCGGCCAAGACGCGCCAGATCGCGCATCGGGAGCCGCGAGATCCTCGCGTCGACCATCTAGTGCAGCGAGTCCCCTTGCTCGTCGGAACGCGCGTGGCGATCGTCGACGTGCCGGACGACGCCGTCGTGCTGCGTCCGCCGCCGCCCGGCGAGCAGGTTGCCGACGTGCGCGCCGCCGTGCGCGACGCGCTGCGCTTCCCGCTCGCGGGTGAGCCGCTCGAGACAATGGTCATACGCGGGGGGCGGGCGACGCTCGTGGTCGAGCCGCCGGCCCTGCCGCTCCCTGCCGCGCTGAACGACCCGCGCCAGGACGCGCTGGCGGCGGCGTCGGCCGAGCTCGAGCGCGCGGGCGTGCCGACCGAGCGGCAGACGCTGGTCGTCGCAACCGGCCTGACGCGCCGCCCGCAGCAGCGCGACCTCGAGACGCTCGGCGCCGTCTCCCCGAGCTTCGCGCGCCGCTTCCGCGGGAGAGTCGCGATCCACGACGCCGAGGACCCGGAGCTGGTCGAGCTCGAGCCGTACGGGAACACGCCGCTGCGCGTCCACCGCGCGCTCGTCGAGACCGACCTGGTGCTCACGGTCAGCGCGGCGGAGACCGTCCTCGACGGCGGGCCTGGGCTCCTGCTCGGGTGCGGCGGCCCGCAGGCGCTGCGCGCGGCGACCGCGTACTCGCTGCTCGAGACCGGCGCGTCGCAGGGTTGGCGCCTCGCCGTGGAGCTCGAACGGCGCCTCGCCGCGCGCGTGCCCGTGATCGGCGCGTCGCTCGTGCTCGACCAGCCGAGGGTGTTCGGCGCCGCGCGCGGCTACCCATACGACCCGGCGGCCTCGGAGCGGATCGCGCGCTCGCCCTTTCGCGCCGGCTTCGCGCTGCTGCCCGCCTTCGCCCGCAACCGGATGATCCACTCGATCCGGCGCGAGTTGAGCGCGACGGCCGCGTTCGCGGGGCCGCCGTCGGTTGCCCACGCGGAGGCGCTGCTGCGCGCCGTCGAGGCGCGATCGGCCACGCTCGACCGCCGGCTCGACGCGATCGTGATCGGCATCCCCAGGACGACGCCGCACCTCCCGCGGGAGCGGCCGAACCCGCTGCTGGCCGCCTACCTCGCTCTCGGACTCGCGCTGCGGCTCTGGCGCGAGGCGTTCCCGGTGGTCGAGGGCGGGACCGCGATCCTGCTCCATCGCTTCCACCGCCACTTCGCGCACCCGACGCAGCAGCCGTACCGGGCGATCTTCTACGCGCTCCGGACGGGGCCGCGCGACCCCGAGGAGCTGATCGGCGCGGAGCAAGCGGCCCTCGCCGACGACCGCGCCATCGCGGCGTACCGCGAAGGGCGCACGTGCCACCCGCTGCTGCCGTTTGCCGACTGGGCCGGCTGCGCGCCTGCGCTCGAGCGGCTCGGCTCGGTGATCGTCGCCGGCTGTCGTGACGCCGTCGCCGCGCGCCAGCTCGGCTTCGTCCCCGCGCGAGGCCTCCCCGCCGCGCTCGAGATGGCCCACGGCCGCGCGGGCGGCCGGGCGCGCGTCGGCTACCTGCTCTCACCTCCCTATTTCCCGATTCGCGTGTCCCCGAGTTAGAGAATCGCCGAGAGGAACTGCTTCGTGCGCTCCTCCCGCGGGGCATCGAAGAAGTGCTCGGGTGTCCCCTCCTCGATGATCCGACCGTCGTCCATCATCAGCACGCGGTCGGCGGCCTCCCGGGCGAACCCCATCTCGTGGGTGACGACGATCATCGTCGTCTTGAAGTCGAATGCGAGGCCCTTCATCACGTCGAGCACCTCGCCGACGAGCTCGGGATCGAGCGCCGACGTGGGCTCGTCGAACAGCATCAGCTTTGGCTTCATCGCGAGGGCCCGCGCGATCGCCACCCGCTGCTGCTGGCCGCCGGATAGCTGCGATGGGTAGGCGTCCACCTTGTCGCCGAGGCCGACGCGTTCGAGGAGAACTCCGGCCTGCTTGACGGCCTCGCGCTTCGGAACCCTCCTGACGTGAATCGGCGCCTCGATCACATTCTCGAGCGCCGTCATGTGCCCGAAGAGATTGAACCGCTGGAAGACCATCCCTATCTCGGCGCGGTCGCGGCACACCTCGGCATCGCGCTGCTCGTAGATCTTGTCTCCGACCTGGTGGTAGCCGACGAGGTCGCCGTCGACCCACAGCCGGCCGGAGTTGATCTTCTCGAGGTGGTTGATGCAGCGCAGGAAGGTCGACTTGCCGGAGCCGGAAGCGCCGATCATGCACACGACCTCGCCCGACTGCACCTCGAGCGAGACTCCTTTCAGGACGTGCAGGCGGCCGAAGTATTTCTGCACGTGTTCCGCCTTCACCATCGGGCCGCTCATCGCCGCTCCCCGGAGGCTTCGGGAACCTCCTCGGTCGCGCGCCGGAACGTGAAGAGGTTGCGGCGGAGCCGCTGCAACGGCGTCTCGGGGAGCTCCCGCGTCGAACCGCGGCCGAAGTAGCGCTCGACGTAGTACTGGCCGAACGAGAGGACGCTCGTCACAAGCAGGTACCAGATGCTGGCGACGAGCAGGAGGGGAATCGTTCGGTAGTTGACCGCGTAGATCAGCTGCACCGAGTAGAGCAGCTCCGTGACCGCGATCACGCTGACGAGCGAGGTCGTCTTCAGCATCGAGATCGTCTCGTTGCCGGTCGGCGGGATGATCACCCGCATCGCCTGGGGGAGGACGATTCGCCGGATGGTCAGCAGGCGCGTCATCCCGAGGCTCTGCGCTGCCTCGGTCTGACCCTCCTCGACCGAGATGATTCCGGCCCTCACGATCTCCGCCATGTAGGCGCCCTCGTTCAGCCCGAGGGCCAGCACCCCTGCGACGAAAGGAGTGATTAACGACGCGGCGGTGAAGTGCGCGAGCTGCGGACCGCCGAATGGAAGCCCGATCGAGAAGCGGGGGTAGAGGGCGCTGACGTTGTACCAGAAGAGGATTTGCACCAACACCGGCGTGCCGCGGAACAGCCAGATGTAGACCCAGCTCGCGCCAGAGACGAGAGGGTTCGGCGAGAGCCGCATCACCGCCAGCACGATCCCGAGCACGATGCCGATCGCCATCGAGAGGACCGTCAGCTCGAGCGTCACGACGAGTCCGTGCAGGACCCGGCTCGAGAAGAAGTACTGGCGGATGATTCCCCACTGGAAGCGGGAGTTCCGGGCCATGGAGTCCACGAGCGCGACGACGAGGTAGATGACGATCGCGGCCGCTACCCAGCGCCACGGGTGGCGGACCGGGATCGCCTTGATCTCGTCGGGCCTGACCTGCTCGGCGGTATCGGTGGTCGCCATCGCGCCCTATCGGCGGCGCCGACTAGCTGATCGCGCCGTTGATCTTCGGATTCGTTATCGCACCCTTCTGGACGCCCCACTTGGTCAGGATCGCCTTGTACTTGCCGTTCGCCATCAGCACCTTCAACGCAGCCAGGATCGGCTTCGCCAAACCGGTTCCCTTCGGGATCGCGATGCCGTACGGAGCCGTGTTGTACGAGGCGCCCGTCAGCTTGAACTGACCGTTCGACTGTTTGACGATGTAGGCGGCGACCGGCGAGTCGGCCATGCCGACCTGCTGCCGCCCGCTCGAGATGGCGAGGTTGGCCGCATTCTGGTCCGGGTAGACAGCGACCTTAACCGCGGCCTTGCCGGCGGCCTTGCACTTGCTGCTCTGGCCCTGCGCGTCCATCGCCTGGGTCGTCCCGCTCTCGACGCCGACCGAGTGCCCGCAGAGGTCGGCGAGCGAGTTGATCGTCGGACCTCCCTGAGCCTTCACGTAGAACGAGGTGCCCGCCGCGAAGTACGTCACGAAGTCGACCACCTTCTGGCGCGCCTTGGTGTCCGTGAACGAGGACACGCCGAGGTCGTACTTGCCGGAGCTCAGGCCCGGGATGATGGTGGGGAAGCTCGCGTTGATCACCTTGACCTTGAGGCCCATCACGCTCGCGAGGGCCTGTGCGAGGTCGGGGTCCATGCCCACGACGGTCTTGCCGTTGGAGCCGATGAACTCGTTCGGCGCGTAGGTCGCGTCGGCGGCGACCTTCAGCGTCTTCGACTTGTACTTGCTCGGCACCAGGGCGACGACCTTCGCGTCGGCGCCCGACGAAGCGGTCGTCGACGTGGTCGTGGTCGTGCTGCTCGAGCTCTTCTTGCTGCTGCCGCACCCGGCCGCCAGCGCGGCGACTAGCAGAACCGAGGCGATCGAGTAGAGGGCTGTCGTCCGGCGATGCATATCGGTCCCCTTCCGTTCGCTGGGCCGGAGCGCCTGCGAGTTTCCGACGAATCGCCGTGAATCGTACTTCGTGCGGCCTTAC
>CAVRBT010000022.1:0-23174 GCA_963719275.1 uncultured Actinomycetes bacterium
GTAGCGGGGGCAGGATTTGAACCTGCGACCTCCGGGTTATGAGCCCGGCGAGCTACCTGACTGCTCCACCCCGCGTCGCGGGCCGCATTATAGCGGGGCGCTAGCCTTTGGAGGGTGCGAGTCGGTGTCGTCGACCTCGGTACCAACTCCACCCGTCTGCTGGTCGCGGATGTCGACGGCGACCGCATCGACGAGGTCTTGCGGCGCACGGTGATCACGCGGCTCGGCGAGGGTGTCGACGAGCGGCGCAAGCTGCTGCCGCTGCCCGTCGCGCGGGTGCGGAACGTGCTCTCGGACTACCGCCGCCAGCTCGAGCAGCTCGGCGCGGAGCGCGTGCTCGCGATCGGCACCAGCGCGATCCGCGACGCCGAGAACGGCGAGGCGTTCCTCGGCGAGATCGAGTGGAGCTACGGCTTCGCCACCCGACTGCTCAGCGGCGACGAGGAGGCCGGGCTCACGCGCCGCGGCGTCGCCAACGGCTGCCCTCTCGCCGACGACACGCTCGTGCTCGACGTCGGCGGTGGCTCGACGGAGCTGATCACCAGGGCCGAGCGCACGAGCGTCGACGTCGGCTCGGTCCGCCTGACCGAGCGGCACCTGCGCTCGGACCCGCCGACGCCCGAAGAGCTCGACGCCGCCGCCGAGGCGGTGCGCGCGGTGCTGCCGCCACTCGACCCGAGCGACGCGATCGGCGTCGCCGGAACCGTCACGACGCTCGCCGCGCTGGAGCTCGGCGGCTACGACCCCGATCGCGTCCACGGCCACCGGCTCACGCGCGAGGCCGTCGACGCGCTGCTGGGACGCCTTGCCTCCCTCCCGCTCGCCGAGCGCCGCGAGCTCCCCGGGCTCGACCCCGAACGCGCGCCGGTGATCGTCGGCGGCGCGGTGGTCGTCCGCGAGGTGCTCGAGCGTTACGGGCTCGCCGGGCTCGAGGCGAGCGAGCGCGACCTCCTCCACGGCGCCGCGCTCGAGGCCGCGAAGCTGCCGGAGCCCGTCGAGGGCGACGCGCCGCCGGGCGCCTACACCTGCTGCTGATCGAGGTCGGCCGGCGGCTCGTCCTCCGCCAGCCGCCGCTGCAGCACGGCGCGGGAGAGCACGCCGACCAGCAGGCCGTCGTCCACGACGGGAACCCGCTCGGCGTCCCACTCCTCGAGCTGCGCGAAGGCCTCGTCGAGCGGCACGTCGGGATCAATCGTCCAGTTCGGCGGCTCGACAATCTCCCCCAGCCGCGTCTCGCGCGGGTCCCGGCCGGCCGCCACCACCCGCTCGACGAGCGTCTTGCGCGTGAGCACGCCGGCGAAGCGGCCACCCTGGCTGACGTAGACCGCACGCACGTCCGGCTCCACGAGGTGCTGGCCTGCCTCCTGCGCGGACGCCGACACGTCGAGCGTCAGCGGCTCGGGGATCATGGCCTCCCGCACGCGCCCCACGGCGCTCACGGGTAGATCCCGCGCGCGCGCAACGCGCCGGCGACCTCGCGGATCCCGGCCACGAGCGCGGCGCTGCGCAGCGTCAGGTTGCGTGACTCCGACAGCGACCAGACGCGGTCGAACGCGTCGCCGAGCTGCTCCGCGAGCTTCGCGCGGATCTCGCGCCGGTCCCAGAAGAGCCGGCCGAGGTCCTGCACCCACTCGAAGTACGAGACGGTTACGCCGCCAGCGTTCGTGAGCACGTCGGGGAGCACCGGGATCCCGCGCTCGTTCAGAATGGCGTCGCCCTCGAGCGATGTAGGCCCGTTGGCCCCCTCCGCGACCATGCGCGCCTGCAGGCGAGGCGCGTTCGCGGCCGTGATCTGGTCCTCGCGCGCCGCGAGCACGAGCACGTCGCACGGCAGCTCGAGCAGCTCCTCGTTCGTGATCCGGTCGGACTCGGTCCACTCCGCCAGCGAGCCGCGCTGCTCGGCGAAGCGGCGAAGGGCTTCGACATCGAGCCCGCCCTCGTCGTGGACGCCGCCGGAAACGTCGGAGACCGCGATCACGGTTGCGCCGAGGGCATCGAGCTCGGCCGCGGCGACCCCGCCGACGTTGCCGAAGCCCTGGACGACGCAGCGCTGGTCGGCGAGCTCCCACCCCAGCCGCCTGCACGCGCGCTCGACGACCATCACGACGCCGGCGCCCGTCGCCTCGTGCCGGAACAGCGAGCCCCCGAGCGAGATCGGCTTGCCGGTGACGATCTCCGGAACCGCGTGCCCGATCTCCATCGAGTACGTGTCCATCATCCACGCCATCGTCTGCTCGTTCGTGGCCATGTCGGGCGCGGGAATGTCCTTCTGCGGGCCGATGATCGGCAGCAGCTCGGAGGTGAAGCGGCGCGTGATCTTCTGCAGCTCGTCGCTCGAGTGCTCGCGTGGGTTACAGCGCACGCCGCCCTTGGCGCCGCCGTACGGCAGCCGCAGCAGGGCGCATTTCCACGTCATCCACATCGCGAGCGCCGCGCACTCGCCGAGCGAGACCTCCGGGTCGTAGCGCACGCCGCCCTTGGTCGGCCCGAGCACGGTCGAGTGCTGCACGCGGTAGCCGGGAAAGACCGTCCAGCGGCCGGAGTCGAGCCGCACGGGCACGCTGACGACCAGCGACCGCTCCGGGAAGCGCAGCCGTTCGGCGACGAAGTCCTCGACGTCCGCGTGCGGGAGCGCCTGCTCGTACTGTGCGAGCGCCGTCCGGTAGAGCGGCGTCTCCCATTCCAGGTGCCCTTGCTCGGGCGAGACCTCCTGCACCTCGGCCACAGGCGGAGTCTAGGCGCGGGGCGGCTCCCCGTTCCCTTTCGCGCGTCTAGGGTAGGAGAGGCGCCATGGCGAATCCGCTCAACGATTTGCTTCGCGGCTTCGACACCCTCCGCGAGCAGGTGCGGGAGGGACTCGGCGCGGACGCGGACTGGCTCGACCGGCTCGACCCGCGCAGGCCGCCGGAGGACACCCGCAGCTTCGAGGAGCTGCAGGTAGAGCTCGACTCGCTGGTCGGGCTCGAGACGGTGAAGGACCAGGTGCGCGCGCTCGTTGCGTTCCTGCAGGTGCAGGGCCAGCGGCTCGAGCGCGGGTTGCCGGAGGTCGCGACCTCGCAACACCTCGTCTTCCTAGGCAACCCCGGGACCGGGAAGACCACGATCGCGCGGCTGCTCGCGCACATGTACCGCGCGATGGGCCTGCTGCGGCGCGGCCATCTGGTCGAGGTCGACCGCGCAGGGCTCGTCGGCGAGTTCGTCGGCATGACCGCGATCAAGACCGACCGCGCAATCCGCAGGGCACTCGACGGCGTGCTCTTCATCGACGAGGCCTATGCGCTCGCGCGGCCCGGGCACTATCGCGGCGCCGACTTCGGCGCGGAGGCGATCGAGACCCTGCTGAAGCGGATGGAGGACCACCGCCACCGCCTGGTCGTCATCGTCGCCGGCTACCCGCGGCTGATGCACGAGTTCCTCGACTCGAACCCGGGCCTGCGCTCGCGCTTCGCGCGCGAGATCACGTTCCCCGACTACTCGACCGGCGAGCTCGTCGCGATCACCGAGCGCTTCGCCGGCCAGAACGAGTACCGCGTGACCGAGCCGGCGCAGGCAGAGCTACAGCGCATCTTCGACCGAGCGCGTCGCGGTGAGGGGTTCGGCAACGCGCGCTACGCGCGGACGATCTTCGAGCAGGCGCTGAACGCCCAGGCCCTGCGCCTCGCCGCGGGGGAAGGCCTCGAGGGAATCCCGGCCGAGGATCTGATCAGCCTCGTCGACACCGACTTCGCCGCGGCCGCGCAGGTGCTCGGCAACGGCGGTGAGCTCCCGCGCCGCAGCTGGTGGCGGCGCGCTTCGTGAGGTGCCGGGGAAGGGATTCGAACCCTTACGTCCCCGCTGGGGACACCTGATTTTAAGTCAGGCGCGTATGACCAATTTCGCCACCCCGGCGCGGCGAAGGATAGTCGCGGCTTCCGCCGACTAGGTGTTCGGCGGGAACGTGTACGACCGGGGGATCTGCTTCGGCGGCGTGCCGATCACAAAGGCGATCTCCTGGTGCGACTTCAGGTCGAGCGTCGCGGGGTCGCCGCTGTAGGGCTGGCCGTTGACGTAGACCGTCCACGGCGTCACCTGACGGCAGTAGCCGCCGACGCAGTCCTCGTTCAGCCGCACGCCCCAGACCCCGAAGAACTGGCCGAGCGCGAAGTGCTTGGCGATAGGCGACTCGAGGTGCATGATCCCGCTCGCGTCGTGCGTGTGCAGCTCGGTCAGGAACTCGCCGTCGTAGATGCCGATGTTGGTGGGAACGGGCATCCGCTTCCCGTTCACGAAGATGTCGAGGTGCTGGTGGATGTGGAGGACTTCGCCCTCGGCGGAGAGGTCGTGCACGCCCACGGCATCGAGCCGGTCGGGCAGCGTGTCGAGCCCCGGGTTCCACGGAGCCGGCCCCGTCTGCAGGCCGACGAGGTTCGTCGGCTGCGCCCCACCGGACGACGACGAGCTGTTGTCGCCGCCGCGCGCGACCACGACCGCGACGACCGCCGCCGCCACCGCGGCGACCGCGATCACGACCAGCAGGGCAGTCCACGGCCCGCCCGGAAGCGAGCGCTGACGCCTGGGATCCTTGCGCTGCTGGGGCGCCTGAACCTTGCGCGGAGGAGCCGGAGTGCGGGACTTTTTCGCCACCGGCGCGCGATGGTAGCAACGGGCTTGACTAGGTCCCTATGACCCGTTAGGGTCGTCCCGTCAGATCCGGAAGGCCGCAAGGTTTTCCGGATCTGGCGTTTTTTGTTGGCATTACGGATACTCGTACCCGCAGGCCAACCGCAAGGAGGCAACGGATGAGTTTCCTCGACAAGCTCTTCGGCCGCAGCAAAAAGGCCGCGGGTGACCTCAAAGGCGACGAATCGATGCAGCGCGAGGGCATGCACCAGGAGCAGGAGGGCATGGCCACCGAGCGCGCGGAGCACGCCGAGGAAGTCGCGCAGGAAGAGCGGGATCGCGCCGCAGAGCACCCCGCGGAGCGCAGCGACACGCCCTGAGCACGGGTTGATCCAGGTGTTCTCGAGGGCGGCGCGAGCCGCCCTCGTTCGTGCTGTCCGACCCCTCCTCTACCGTTCGTCGGCTCATGATCGTCGTCCTGACAGTGGTCCTCCTGCTCGCCGGCGGCTGCGCGCTCGCGCTGTGGCTGAGCCGACGCCTGGCCGACCAGAGCGCCGAGACCGCGAAGGCGCTCGGGGGCGTCGCCGACGCGATCGACCGCCGTGTGGCCGAGCTCGAGACGCGCGTCGACCGGCGGCTCGAGGGGCTCGACGGCCGGCTGCTCTCGACGCAGCAGAGCGCAGGCAAGACCGCGACGGAGATCGTCGACCGCCTCGGGAAGCTGGACGGGACCGCGGCGCAGATGCTCGCGCGGGCCAACGACCTCTCACGGCTCGAACAGGCCCTGCGCCCGCCGAAGGCCCGCGGCGGCGTCGGCGAGCTGATGCTCGGGAACCTCTTGCGCGACTCGCTGCCGCCCGACGCGTTCCAGCTGCAGCACACCTTCCGCACCGGCGAGCGCGTCGACGCGGTGATCAAGGTCGACAAGCTCGTCCCGGTCGACGCGAAGTTCCCGCTCGACAACTTCGAGCGGCTCGTCAACGCGGCCGACGACGAGCGGATGCTGCACGAGCGCGCATTCCTGCGCGATGTGAAGGGCCACGTCGACGCGATCGGATCGAAGTACATCCTCCCGGCCGAGGGGACGTACGACTTCGCGCTCATGTACCTCCCGGCCGAGTCGGTCTACTACGAGCTCGTCTGCGGCAGCGGCGAGGCGTATGCGTACGCGCTCTCGAAGCGCGTGTTCCCTGTGTCGCCGACCACGCTCCACGCGTACCTGCTCGTGATCACGCTCGGCCTGAAGGGACTCCAGATCGAGCAGCACGCGCAGGAGGTCATGGCGTACTGCGGCCAGCTCGCGAAGGACTTCGAGCGCTTCCGCGGCGACTTCGACGTCGTCGGCAAGCACATTCAGAACGCGCAGTCGAAGTACGGCGAGGCCGACCGGCGGCTCGAGCGGCTGGGCGCGCGCCTCGAGCGCGCCTCCGATTGGCAGGGCGCAGTCGAGCCCGCCGAAGCGCACGAGCTCCCGCGAGCCGTCGACGCCGCGTAGGAGCCGGCTGGCCGAGCCAAGGCGAAGCGTCCGCTCCGGCCCTGTCCTTTCAAGTAACAGACTGTTACTAGCGCGGCGAACGTCGGCACCGTTGCGCCGATTCGGGCCGCTCGATCCCAAGTAACAGACTGTTACTTGTTCAGAAGCGCAGCAGCGCGCCGATGCCCTCGACCGGGTCGAGGTCGCGGTGCTGCGTCAGGGCCCAGACCGTCCCGCCGTGGGCAAGGGTCTGGTGGACGGCGAGGTCGAGCCCGTCGCGGCGCCGCTCCATGGCCGTGCCGTCGAGCGGACACGCGCCGCCGTCGGCGTTGACGCGTCCGCAGGCGGGGCACTCCCAGGCCGGCCGCTCGACGCCGTCCTGGAAGAGCAGCAGCGCGACGCGTCCGTCCGACGCGGCTTCGAGGGTCTGACCCCAGCCCGAGGCGGCGCGGCCATTGCGCCCGGCCTCCTCGCGCCAGCGCTCGACCGCCTGGTTCTCCTGCTCGCCGCGCCAGCGCTCGAGCAGCGGGTGGACCTCGCCGAGCAGCTCCGCGGCCGTCGAGTGCGCGTCGGCCGTCGTCCAGCCGATCACCGCCTTCTTCACGTCGTGCGAGAGCGCGGTCTCGAACTCCGCCCGAATCTCCTCGCTTGCGACCACGATCACCCGGGGGCCGCGCAGCCGCCGCAACTGCCGGTCGACGAGCTCCGCGACCTCCTTCAGATGGTCGTGCACGAGCTTGTCGATGTGCCGCTGGTAGCGCGCTTGCGACCAGCCGCCCTGGTCGTGGCGGCCGGGCGTGTCGTCGAAGTGGTCGACGAGCTCCTCGAGCTTCCCCCCGCGCAGGCGAAAGAGGTCGCCGCGTTCCCGCCCGACTACGACTACGAGCGCGCCCTCGCCGCGGCCGACGAGGGACACCAGCGGCGCGAGTGAAAGCGCGTTCCCGACCTTGATGACGTCGGGCACGCGCGAGCTCAACGGCAGCGGCTGCCATAGGTTGTCGAGCGACGCGCAGAAGACCGCCAGCCCCCGGGCGCCGTCGCGGTCGAAGTCCTGCTCGAAGAAGGACCTCAGCCGCTGCACGTCGCTGCGCAGACCCTCCTTCTGCTCGTGGCCGAGCTGGGGCCGCCGCGCCGCCTCGGAGCGCTCGATCTCGTCGATCAGCGCGTTCACGCGAGTCGTCAGGTCGGCCGCCGTGGGCGTCACGCTCGGGTCGAGGTCGAGATAAAGGCTGATCGCGCAGCCGTTCTGTGCCCGAAAGCCCGCGAGATCGCGGAGGCCGTCCCAGGTCACTGTCGAAGCCACGGAGGTCCCTTCGGCGGAAGCGGCGATTCTATGCGACACAGGCGGAGCCTCATGGCCCAGCCTGTATCTCTAGCAGCAGCAACTGGTTTACGGCCGACCGCGTAGCGGCAAGAAGCGAGCCAGACGTCCTGAGGGGGTTGTTTCGGACGCCTGGCCCGTTCACTACGACGAGCGCGAGGCCCCATCGGTCCTGCTCCAAACGGGTCAAACCTGGCGAGCGGGCTCGTCGTAGCCTTGGTCGAGGGGGGCGCCGAAGGTCGCCCCGAGGAAGGTTCGACCGGCCCAAATCGTTTAATACAGCAGAGAAGAAATGAACGACGAGACACGTGAGCTGATCATCATCGGAGGCGGCCCCGCCGGGTACACGGCGGCGCTGTACGCCGCGCGCGCGAACCTGGAGCCTCTCGTCATCGAGGGCTTCGCGTGGGGCGGCCAGCTCATGATCACGAGCGACGTCGAGAACTACCCGGGCTACGCGGACGGGATCATGGGCCCGGCGATGATGCAGGACTTCCGGCGCCAGGCCGAGCGCTTCGGCGCGGAGTTCCTCACCGACGACGTCACGAAGGTCGACTTCGTCGAGCACCCGTTCCGCGTCTGGGTCGGCGAGAAGGAGTTCACGGCCGAGAGCGTGATCGTGGCGACCGGCGCGAGCGCGCGCCAGCTGGGCCTCGAGTCCGAGCGCCTGCTGCAGGGTCGAGGCGTCTCGTACTGCGCCGTCTGCGACGCGGCCTTCTTCCGCGAGAAGGAAGTCGTGGTCATCGGCGGAGGCGACTCGGCGATGGAGGAGGCGATCTTCCTGACGAAGTTCGCCACCAAGGTCACCCTCGTCCACCGGCGCAACGAGTTCCGCGCGTCGCAGATCATGATCGACCGCGCCCGGGCGAACGAGAAGATCGAGTTCGTGACTCCCGCCACGGTCGACGAGGTGGTCGCCGACAACGGCCAGACCGCGGCCGTCCGGCTCCGCGACCTCGAGACCGACGAGATCCGCGAGATCCCGGCCCAGGGGCTGTTCGTGGCGATCGGCCACGACCCGAACACGAAGCTCTTCCTCGACCAGCTCGACCACGACGAGGCCGGCTACCTCCTGACGAAGCCGGGCTCGACGGAGACCAACGTCGAGGGCGTGTTCGCAGCCGGGGACGTGGTCGACCACACGTACCGCCAAGCGGTCACCGCGGCCGGCACCGGCGCGATGTCCGCGCTCGACGCCGAGCGCTGGCTCGCCGCACGCGAAGGCCACGCAGCGACGGCCCTCGCGGCCGAGCGCACCGGCTAGTCCGGCCGAGCGCACCGGCTAGTCCGGCCGAGGCGAGGACTACCCTCGGCCGAATGGCCGAGTGGATCGACCTGCTCGACCCGACCGAGGCCGAGCTGCGCGAGGCGCTCAAGCAGGACGTCCATGAGCGGACCCTGGAGCAGCTGCTGCGCCCGGCTCTCCAGGACGACGAGCCCCGGCCGCGCCTCGAGCGTCAGGACGGTTACGTCTTCGGCGTCTTCCTCGTGCCGATCGCTCTCCGAGAGGAGGATCGCGTCTTCTACCAGGAGCTCGACTTAGTCGCGGACCGCGAGCGGCTCGTAACCGTGCGCAAGACGCCTGAGTTCGGTCACCCCTTCGACCCGAGCCCGGCTCAGGAGTCGATTCGCGGCGGCGACGACAAGCGAACCGGATTGATGGTCTACCGCCTGGTCGACCTGATCGCCGAGTACTTCCTCGACCTCGTGGACGCGATCGACGACGAGATCGACGAGCTCGAAGACCGCATCGAGGAGTGGCCGGCCAGCCAGGTCCGCGTGCGAATTTCGGAGCTGCGCCACGACCTGCTCCATGTGCGGCGAACCGTCGGACCCACGCGCGACGCCGTCAGGCGAGTGGTCGACCGGCGCGTCGACGCGGCCGAGGGCCGAGAAGTCTTGCCGCGCGACATCGAGCTCGACTTCGCCGACGTCTACGACAAGCTGCTGCGCGCCGTCGATGGGCTGGACTTCTCGCGCGACCTCCTCGCGAGCGCCCGCGACTACCAGCAGGCCAAGATCGCGAACGACCAGAACGAGGTGGTCAGGCGGCTGACGGTGATCGCATCGTTGGTGCTCGTTCCCACCTTCATCGTCGGGCTCTACGGGCAGAACTTCGACAACATCCCCGAGCTGCACTGGTCGTTCGGCTACTGGTGGAGCTGGGGCCTGATCATCGGCACAACGGTCGTCCAGCTCGCGATCTACCGCTGGCTGGGATGGATCGGGCGCACGCCCCTGAAGTTGCCGCCCCTGCGCACGCTCGACCCGCTCACGCTCGCCGGTCGGAGGCGCGGCGGCGCCTAGGCCGCGAGCTACGATCGCGCGGTGCCGTACTTCATCTGCCCGAACTGCAAGGACCGCTCGATCGACCACGACCGGCGCGAGGGCCTGACGCAGGCGGCGGTCGCGTGCCACCGCTGCGGTTTCGGGTTCCTGTTCGAGCTGCTCGAGGACTACTACCCCGCGCCGAACACGGGGTTCGTCGTCTGCGACCAGGAGGCGCGCGTCATCGCAGTCGGCCGCGACGTGTTCGAGCTCTCGGGCTACCGCGAGCAGGACCTGATGGGACGGGACGTCGCTGACGCCCTCGCGCTTTCGGGATTCGACGGCGAGAACCCCGCGAAGGTCGCACTCGAGTGGGGCGTGCGGCGCATGGGCCAGAAGCTCGAGCTGCGCTCGCGCGCCGGCAACGTGAAGCCGGTCACCGGGGACTTCTTCCCCGCCTACGACGAGGACGGAGGCTTGTTGGTCGGCCTCACGCCGCGCTAGCGAGCTCGCGCTCCAGCCACGCCTGCAGCTCCTCGACCGCGTCCAGTGCCGCCGCAAGCTCGCGCAGCTCGGCCCGTGTCGCCGGCTCGTCGACGGTGCCGAAGACGCCAAGCGCTTCGAGCCGCTCGACCGCGACCGCTGTCAGATCGCCCCGAGCCCGCTTCTCGATCGCGGCCTGGCGCAGACGTGAACGCGCACGCTCGGCGCGCGCGGCCAGGCCCGCGGACTCGCCCTCGAGAACGTCCGCGTAGATCGCGAGGTCGACGCCGCGCATACACCGAGGCTACGCGTGCGCGTGTGACGGGAGGCGCACGACTTCGACCCGACTTGCAGGACAGAGGTCGTTCAGCACGCACACCTCACAGCGTGGGTTGCGCGCAATACAGATCCGGCGGCCGTGCCAGATGAGCAGGTGCGGGAACACGTTCCAGTAACGCCGCGCCACGAGCCGCATCAGGTCGTGCTCGATCTTGACCGGATCCTCCTGCCGCGTCAGTCCGAGCCGCTGCGAGAGCCGGCGAACGTGGGTGTCGACGACGATCCCCTGCGCCTCCCCACGCTCGGCGACCACGACGTTGGCCGTCTTACGCGCTACTCCGGGAAGCCGCAGCAGGTGCTCCATCCGCTTGGGGACGCGGCCCTCGTAGTCGTCCAGCAGCATCGCCATCGTCCCACGCAGCGCCTTCGCCTTCTGGCGGAAGAAGCCGGTCGCGCGGATGTCGTTCTCGAGCTCCTCCTGTGGCACGGCGAGGTAGTCCTCGGGCGTCCGGTACTTCTGAAAGAGCCGCTCCGTGACGCGGTTGACGTTCACGTCCGTCGTCTGCGCGGAGAGCATCACCGAGACGAGCAGCTCGAGGTCGCTTCGAAAACGCAGGGCGATCGTCGCGTCCGGGTGCTCGGCGAGCAGCCGTTCGATGATCGGCACGATCCGGTTGCGCTTCGGCCCCACCCGCCGCCGCGCCTCGCGAACGTAGCTGCGGGCCATCAGGCGGTTCGGAGGCGCGGTCCCGCGCAGACGAGGTCGAGCGCGGGGCAGTCGGCGCACACGAACTCGTCCGGCGTCGGGCGGAAGTCGTTCGCCTGTATCGTTGCGATCGCGGTGGAGAGCTCGGCTTCGAGCGCCGGGACGTCCTCGAGCTTGTAACAGTCTGTTACTACCGCGTCCGGGCGCTCGAGGAAGTGGTAGACGACCTCGACCTCCTCGGCGCCCGCGCGGAAGCAGGCCAGCGCGTAGACGAGCCGCTGCAGCCGGTAGTCAGTCGCGACGATCTCGTCGGGCTCGCCCTCTGCCAGCGAGTTGGTCTTGTAATCCAGCACCAGGGAGCGCGAGCCGTCTCGGTGCAAGACATCGATTCGTCCGTGCAGCAGCACGTCGTCGTGCTCGAAGGCGAACGGCAGCTCGGCGGTCGCGCCGTCCAGGGACGCGATCCGCGCGGCCAGCTCCGACGAGCAGTAGGACGCTACGAATCCGCGCATTCGCTCGATCTCCTCGTCGGTCGCGGCCGGGTAGCGCGCGCGCACGAGCTCGGGGAGGTCGCCCGGGACGGCGGGAGCGTTCAGGTCGACGTCCTCGAGCAGCGCGTGGACGGCGTCCCCGATCTCGGTCGCCGCGAGGGCGGTGTGGCCCGGCACCGTTCCGGCGGCGTCGGCCGGCCGCAACCCCACGACGCGCTCGGCGAAGTACCGGTACGAGCAGCGCTCGAAGAGCGAGAGCGCGCTGTACGAGAGCCGACGCACGCGGTGCAGCGGCGGCGCGGGAACCTCCACGAGCGGCGCGAGCTCGGGCGCCTCCACCGCAGCGGTGCCGTTCTCGGCGATCTCGAACAGCTCGAGCTGCTCGAGCACCGCCGGCTCCGTGAGGACGGCCTCCGTCTCGGGCGCGTGGCGGTCGAGGCGCACCAGCACCCGCGCCTCACCGCGCTCGATCTCCTCGACCGCCTCGGCCGCGCGGAGGTCGCCCAGGTCGAGGCGATCGAGCACCCAGCCGATCGGCGTCCGCTCGTCAAGCCCGCGCTCGCCGACCGCGCCCGAGACGATCAAGCGGTCGATCGCGCGCGTCATCGCGACGTAATAGAGGCGCCGCCGCTCCGCCTCCTCCGCGGCCTGCTCGGCCTCCCTGACCGCCTCGTACTCGGCGGTCGGCAGCCGCTTGCCGCTGTCCGGGTCGGCAGGACGGAAGCCGAGTCGCCCGTCGGGGAGGCAGAGGATCTCGTCGGCGTCCGGCCTCGCGCGGTCGCGGCCAGCGTCCGCGACGACAACGACCTTGAACTCGAGCCCCTTCGCCGAGTGGATCGTCAGGAGCCGGATGACGTCGGTCCCTTCCTCCTCGGCGACCGCCTCCAGCTCCGACGCGCCGACGGCGTCCTGCTCGGCGACGAAGCGCACGAAGCCCTGCACGTCCGGGCCGCGCAGCTCCTCGTACGAACGCGCGAGCCGCGCCAGCTTCCGCAGGTTCGCATAGCGCCGCCGCCCGTCCCACTGCGCGAGCACGGCGAGGTCGTAGTCGTGCTCCGCGACGATCCGCTCGCAGAGCCGCTCGAGCGAGAGCGACGACGCGTGTGCCGCGAGCCGGCCATAGCGCTGTCGGAAGGCCTGGAAGAGCCTCGCGTCCCGCTCCGAGAGCCCTTCAGGGAGCTCCTTCTCGAGCCCGCAGTAGAGCGGCCGTTTCGGCGCGTTTCGCCGCAGCAGTACGAGCGCGTCGTTGGAGACGCCGACGAACGGCGAAGCGAGCACCGAGACCAGCGCCTCGTCGTCGTAGCGGTTGTGCAGCAGGCGCAGGTAGGCGAGCAGGTCGACCACCTGCTGCTGGTGGTAGTAGTCGCGCCCGGTCGCGCGGAAGGTCGGCAGGCCGAGAGCACGCAGCTCTTCCTCGTAGATGCGCGCGTCTGTGCCGGCGGCGAAGAGCAGCACGATCTCGCCCGGTGCGGCCTCGCCCACCTCGACGAGCTCTCGCACCCGCTGCGCGATGTGCTGCGCCTCGGCCTTGCGCCAGTGGACACCGGTTCCGGCGTAGGTCTCCTTGTCGGTCACGAGCAGCTCGACCGCAGGCCCGAAGGCGGGGTCCGCGAACCGCCCTGCCGCGACCAGCGGCTGGAAGCTCTCACCGAAGTCCGCGGCAAAGAGGTGGTTGATCACGTTCAGCACCTCGGGCCGCGAGCGGTAGTTCTGCGTCAGCGCCAGCACGCCGCCGACGGCCTCGCGCCGCTCGCGGAAGACCTCGACGTCGGCGTGGCGGAAGCGGTAGATCGACTGGAACTCGTCGCCGACGAAGAAGATCTCCGTCCGCGGGTGCGAGCTCTCGGATTCATGGGGCGCCGCTGGCGGTGCGGAGCCGGAGGGCACAGTGCTGTGACGCACGGGCCCGGAGAGCTCCGCGCCGTCAGCGGCGTCAGGCGGTGGCGGAGCCGGGCTTCGCCCGGCGGGAGCCTCCGCCGGCCAGGGATACGAGAGCAGGTCGACCAGCTCGCACTGGAGGCGGTTCGTGTCCTGGAACTCGTCGACCATGATCGAGCGGAAGCGCCAGCTCTCGCGCTCGCGGATCTCCGGATGCTGCTGCAGGAGCTCGCGTGCCAGAAGCTGCAGGTCTTCGAAGTCGAGCGCCGACTCCCGGTCCTTCGCCTCGCGGTAGGCGGCGTCGTAGGCGAGCAGGAGCTCCTGCAGCTGCTCCCGGTCGCGCGCGGCGAGCGCCTCGAGCGCGGCCGCCTCGACCGCGCGCCGCGGCTCGTCGAGCTCGGGCGAGGCGAGGTCGGAGAGGTCGAGCAGCTCCTCGGGCAGATGCGACGTTTCCAGGTACCGGATCGCCCGCTCGTCGCCGGCGGCGCGCGCATACTCGCGCAGCTCCTCGAGCCGCTCGCCGAGCTGCGGCTCCTCGCGCGGGTCGATCCGCAGCTCGAGCCCGGACGAGCGAAGTGTCTCGTGGACACCCGTGAGCATCCGGCGCAGCCGCCTTCCGCCGTAGGACGCGAGCAGCCGCAGGCGCGCCTCGTCGTCGCCGCAGAACTCCTCGAGCGCGGCCCGGAACGCCTCACCGCGAAGCACCCGGCCCTGGCTGTCGTCGAGCACGCGGAAGCGGGGGTCGATCCCGGCCGCGAACGGATGCGCCTTCAGCAGCCGGCGGCAGAAGCCGTGAATCGTCGAGATCCACGCACCGTCGAGCTTCCGCTCGAGGTCGTGGCGACCGAGCTCGTGCAGCCGCCTGCGGATCCGCCCACGCAGCTCGCCGGCCGCGCGCTCGGTGTAGGTGATGACGAGCAGCGAATCGACGTCGAGCCCGCGCTCGCAGACCGCCTTGCAGAAGCGCTCGACGATCACCCTCGTCTTGCCGGTCCCCGCGCCCGCGGAGACGAAGACGACGCCGCGCTCCTCGATCGCCCGCTGCTGCTCGACGTTCGCGGTTTCGACCGCGTTCAACGCGCACCTTCCATTTCAAGCGCTTCGGGCCAGCGGCGCAGACGGCCGAGCCAGCAAAGCCGGCTCGGCCTGAGAACGCACATCGCAAGCGACGTGCTCACGAGCGCCTCACCCGGCACACCGGCCACAGCTCGCACCACTGCGGGCAGGAGCCGCGCTTCGGGTCGTGTCGGACGTCGCCTGCCCGAATGCGCGAGACCATCGCCCGCGCGTGGTCCTGCGCACGCTCGATCCCGCCCCAGAACGAGTCCTCGTCGACGTAGTCGTTGCGCTGGTAGCCGGGCACCCCGTCCTCGCGCGCGTCCGCCCGCAGCACACCGCGAGCCTGGCCCTCGCCCGCGAGCGCGCGGTAGATCCCGCCCAGCGGCTCGACCCCGACGAGGTCGCGGAGGACGAGCATGTAGAGCGGGATCTGCAGGTGCAGCTCGCGCTCGATCTCGGCGGCGGTGTGCGCGCTGCGGCCCGACTTGTAGTCCACGACCAGCCCGCGCGCGCCGAACGGGTCGCGGTCGATCCGATCGATCTTTCCCGAGACGGTGAAGCCGTCGAGATCGAGGCCGCGCTGCAGCTCCGGAGCCGAGCGCTCCGAGCCGAACGAGACCTCGAAGCGGTCCGGCAGGAGCGGGCTCGGCGACTCGGCCTCGCGGCGCACCAGCTTCTCGAGGTCGCGACCGAGGCTGTGCTCGAGCTCGCGCCGCTCCAGCTGGGGCACATCGATCCGCAGGTGGGCCTGTAGCGCGTCGCGGAGGCAATCGCGCAGGAACTCCAGCGCCGACTCGAGGTTCTCAGGGCGTGGCCGCTCGTCGCCGGTGCGCTTCGGCAGCCCCTTGAAGAAGCTGAACAGCGCCTGGTGCGCGACGGTGCCGCGCAGCCGCGCGTCGACCTCGGCGTCGATGCTCCGCGGCTGCAGCAGCCGCTCGACGAACCACATCGAGGAACAGTCGGCGAAGCGCTCGAGGTCGGTGACGGAGAAGCTGGCCTTCTGGCGCAGCTCCTCGAGCACCGCCGGGTGCGTCAGGCGCGTCGGCCGCTGGAACGCAGCGAGGGCTCGGTCGAGGCGCCGTTCCCAGCCGTTGGCGCGGGCGAGCGACGTGGCCGTCGCGGGCTCGGACGGCGCGAGCGAGGCCAGCGCGCGCAAGCGTTCGCGCTCGCTCGGCGCCGTCTCGAGCGGCCAGGTCAGCGCTGCGAGCGGCCGGCGCCATGTCCAGCGCTCGACCTCGTCCGCGGCGAAGAGCGCCTGCGCCTCGTCCCAGAACGGGCTCGCCTCGCGCGGCGAGCCCTCGTCGCTCGCGGCCTCGCGCACGAGGTAGAGGCGCCGCGTCGGCCGGGTGCAGGCGGTGTAGAAGAGGTAGCGATCGCGCGAGACCGGGTCGGTCCGCAGCAGCCGGCCGCTGCGCGACGTGCGCTCGAGCTCGGCCTTCTGCTCCTCGTCGAGGAACGGCGAGCCCTGCGAGCGGCGCGGCAGGCTGCCCTCCTCGAGGCCGACCATGAACACGACCTCGAAGCGACGGGTGCGGGCGCGAAGCAGGTCGAGCACCGCGACCCGGCCGGCCTCGCCGGCACCGCCGAGCCGCACCGGCGTGTCCGCCAGCAGGGCCACGACCTCGTCGCGGGTCGCCTCGCCCCCGAGCTCGCGCCAGCCTTCGAGCTCCTTGACGAGCTTCGCCGCCGCCTCGTGCGTGCGCAGATCGAGGCGCGCAGTCTCGTGGACCGGCGGTGATTCGAGCCCGTGGGCGGCGCGCGCCATCGCACGCGCGAGGTCGCGGACCGCTGCGAGCGGGTCCTCCGCGCCGCGCAAGGTGTCGAGGTGCGGCAACGGCTGGCCGCGTAGCTTCTGGATCTCCTCCTCGACCCGCGCCGGCTCGACCACCCCCCGCCCGCGAAGCCTGCCCTCGAGGAAGTCGGCGTGGGAACGCGTGAGGCCGGAGTACGGCGAGCGCAGGAACGAGAACAGGTCGCGCCGCTCGCCGGCCTGCCACGCGTAGCGCAACAGCGAGAGCAGCGACTGGCCGAACGGCGTCTGGCCGAGCCGCAGCCGCCCTTCGAGCGAGTACGGCACGCCGAGCGTCGCGAACGCTGTGTCGAGCGCCGCGCGCCAGCGCTCCAGCGACGGGCAGACGATCGCGATCTCCTCTGGCGGCGTTCCCTCGCGCAGCAGGGCGAGGATCTCGTCGGCGACGAGCTCGAGCGTCCCGCGGATCCCGGCGCCTTCGAGGAAGCGGAGCGACCCGTCCAGCTCGACGCTACGCGTTCCAGGATCCACGGCGCCGAAGAGGCTTCGCTCCAGGTGCGCGAGCACCGGCGTTCGTGCCTCGGCGCTCGGCGAGAGCTCCTCGATGCGGCCGTCGGCCAGCCGGCTCAGGTCTTCCGCGGTGCGTGAGAGCGAAACGAAGGCGTCGCGGCCCGGCTCGTACGGGAGCGAGACCGTGACGTCGGCGCGGGCCGCGAGCGCCTCGAGCAGCGCCCACTCGGCCCCGGTGAGGTCCTCGAAGCCGTACGCGAAGACAGGGCGCGGCTCCCACGCGGAGAGGTCGCCGGCCGCGCGCTCGGCCGCGTGGCGGCGTTCGAGCTCGCGGTCCCAGAGGTCGAGGCGGTCGAGCTCCTCGCGGTAGGCGGCGAAGAGCTCCGCCAGCTCACCGTCCAGCTCGCTGGGCTCCAGTAGCGCCGACTCGAGCTCGGAAACCGTCGAGCCCAGGGACTCGGCGAAGCCGGAGAAGCGCGCCGAGCGGTTCCTCGCCCCAGCGACCACGCGGCGCAGCAGCAGCGTCCGCTGCGCGGGCGTGACCACCCGCTTGCGGGCACCGTTCGCGCGCGCGATCCGTTCGAAGACGTCGTCGAAGGTGCCGATCGAGCCGCCGACGAGCGCGCCCGCCTGCTTCAGCAGCTCGCGCTCGGCGCGGTCGACGTCCGGCCGGTTCGGCACGATCAGGATCGGATCGGAGTCGAGCGTGGCCAGGTAGCGCTCGAGCAGGAGCGCGACCTTGCCCGCGTTCGCGGGCCCTGCGAGCAGGCGCAGCGGCACCGAGCCATCGTAGTCGCCGCATGGGACGGTTCCGAGGCCCGAAAAGTGAGGGGCGGGTCGCCCCGCCCCGTCGTCCTACGCCGCTGCGGACTTCGGCCGACGGCCCCGCCGCGCGGCCGCGCGACCGGGCATTCCGCCCGCGCAGTTGTCGCAGAGATCGGCCTGCTTCGAACCGCGTCGGGCGTCCGCGAAGTTCAGGCGCATCGTCGCGCCTTTTCCTTCGCCGATTTCCCGTCCACAGTTGTCACAGACGAGCACGGTCTTTCGCGCCAATGGATCCTCCTCGTGGGCCGGTGGGATTTCGCCAGCCTAACCGAAGCTGCAAGCGAAATGTCAGGCTGCCTCGCGCGCGCGCCGAATGCGCCACGAGCGCAGGAGGCTGAGGAGTGCCTGCTCCTCCGGATCGAGGTCCAGATCCCGCGCACCGACGGCGCGCAATTGGCGCGGGCGAAAATCGTCGATCGTTCTTCCGTCGAGATACTGCTCGACAACTGCCGGGCTTACGTACGACGAGCGCGCAACTGCCGGCGTGTTCCCGAGGCGCTCGCCGACCGCACGCATCACCGCCGCCACAACTCGCTTCTGCTCGGTCGCGCTGTCGGCGGGCTTTGCCTCTGCGAGCTGGATCGCGGCCACGAGCGTGCCGCCCCAGGTACGGAAATCCTTGACCGTGAACTCCTCGCCCATGTGCTCCTGGATGTACTCGTTCAACTTGCGGGCGCCGAGGTTGAAGAGCTCATCGTCACGGCGATAGCGGAAAAGGCGGCGGCCGCCCGGAAGCGCGAGCAGCTCCTTTATCGCAGCCGCAAGCTCTGCGTCCACGAGCACCGTACGGCAGATCACGCGGTGCTTGGCCCGAAAGCGGAAGCTGATCCTGCTGCCGCGCACGCGCACATGGCCTTTACGAAGAGTCGTGATCCCGAACGTTCTGTAGCTCCGCGCATAGCGCTCGTTTCCGACGCGAAACCAGCCCTCGTTGACGAGCCGCACCGCGAGCGCAGCCGTCCACTCGAGGCTGAGCGGCTCCTGGTCGAGGTGCTCGCTCATCACCTTACGAAGCTCGGGAAGGCGCTCCGCGAAGCGCACGAGCTTGTCGTATTTCGCCTGCTCCTGGCGCGCGCGGAATTCCGGGTGGTAGAGGTACTGCCGCCGCCCCGCACGGTCGACTCCGGTCGCCTGCAGCTTCGCGCCCGGCCGCGGCGAGATCCAAACGTCCTTCCACGCCGGCGGGATGCGGAGCGATTCGATCCGCTCCAGCGCTGCCTCGTCCGTGATCGCGCGGCCCCGCGAGTCCTCGTACCGGAACCCGCGCCGCTGCGAGCCACGGCGTCTCCATCCCCCTTTCCTGGTGCCCGTTCCAGTGATGGTGCCCACGGTCTCGGTCGCTAGCACCAAGCCAGAGTCCCCACTCGTCCGCGGCGCAGGCTGGCAGCCTGCGCAAGGGCGAGGGAGGGCGCTGGCGCCGTGTGATAGCGGGCGAGGACGGGGCGTCCATTGCTGGGACGGGCACTGGCCATAGAGTCTGGCGTGTAGCCGACAGCGCGAAGTCCTAATCACGAGGAGGCAGGTGCCCGCAGCGACGATCGTGGTGCTGGAAGGGGACGAAACCGGGCAGGAGCTGCTCGAGGAGGCGCTGCGCGTGCTCGACCCGGACGTGACCGGAGTCGAGGTCGAGCTGCCCCGTTACGACCTCTCACTGGAGTCCCGGCGGGCGACGCGGAACCAGGTCGTGCACGAGGCGGCGGCCGCGGTACGCGAGGCTGGGCTCGGCCTGAAGGCGGCGACGGTGACTCCCGAGGGCACCGGCGACGTCAGCTCACCGAACCGGATCCTGCGCGAGGAGATCGGCGGCCGCGTGATCGTCCGCACCGGTCGCCGCATCCCCGGAATCGTGCCGTTCGGCGGCGTCCACGCGCCGATCTCGGTCGTGCGCATGGCGGTCGGCGACGCCTACGGCGCGGAGGAGTGGCGGGAGGGATCCGGCGACGACGAGGCCGCCTTCCGCACGGAGAGGATCGAGCGCCGCATCTGCCATTCGGTCGCGGAGTTCGCCTTTCGACTGGCCGAGGACACCGGCGCGAAGGTCTTCGGCGGGCCGAAGTACACCGTCAGCCCGGTCTACGAGGGGATGCTGAAGGAGGAGATGGACGCGGCGGCCGAGCGGCACCCCGATGTGCCGTACGAGCCGCAGCTCATCGACGCGACCTTCGCGCTGCTGATCGCGGCGAGCGGCGACCCGCTCGTGATTCCCGCGCTGAACCGCGACGGCGACATCCTGTCCGACCTCGTGCTGCCGCTGTTCGGCTCGATCGCCGGCTCGGAGTCACTGCTCGTCGGCTTCGGCGACGACTACGTCCCTCGGGTCGTGCTGGCGGAGGCGGCGCACGGGACCGCGCCGTCGCTGCAAGGCAAGAACGTGGCCAACCCGATGGCGATGATCCTCGCCGCCGCGGCGGTCCTCTACTACGCGGGCGGCGAGGCGCCGCAGGCCTCGCGCGCGATTCGCGAGGCCTGTCTCGAGGCCGTCGCCGACGGGGTGCGCACCGCCGACCTCGGCGGCCACGCAGGGACGAGCGAGTTCACCGACGAGGTGATTCGCCGCACGAAGCAGAAGCTCGAGGTCTGGTCGACGCTGTAAGCGCAGCGGCTCAGCGCAGCGTTGGGCTCGCGCCGTGGCCGATGTTCCCGACGTCGCGGAAGAGCGCCTCGACGTTGTTGCCGTCAGGGTCGAGCAGGAACGCCGCGTAGTAGCCGGGGGCGTAGTCGCGATAGCCCGGAGCACCGTTCGACCGGAAGCCGGCCTCGACGCCTGCGCGGTGGAACTCGTCGACCTGGTCCTTCGTGCGCGCATGGAAGCACAGGTGCAGGTTCTGGGTCGGGGGACGCCTGTCGACGACGTTGAGGTTCGCGAAGCACGTCCAGTCGTGGCGCTCGAACAGCTTCGGGACGCCGAGCGGCGCCAGGACCGCCTCGTAGAAGCGGACGCCCTCGCGGTAGTCGCTCGCATGCACTTCGACGTGGTCGAAGAGCCTCAGCGACCAGTCCCAGGTCTCGGCGCTCACGGGAACGGCAGGATCGCAGCCCGAACGCGATCACTCAAGAGTCGGTGTCAGACACAGAACCGAAAGGGTCGCGAACGTTCCACAATCTCTGCTCGGACGGTGGTCACGCCGGAACGAGCGGATGAACAGAGACCGCGTGCGTTAGCGGAAGCGGGATTCGATCGAGCGCGCACGGTCGAGCCAGCGGTCGAGGCGGTACTGATCCAGCCCCCCACCGCCGATGACGAGGCCTGCGCGGTCGTCCTTCGCCAGCAGGATGTCGTCGCCGGAGCCCGCGCTGAGGAAGTCGTGGCCCGCCCCACCGACGAGGACGTCCGCACCGCGACCACCGAGGACCCGGTCGGGCGTGTCGCCAGGAGGAAATCGGCGCCGCGGCCGCCGACGATCAGTCGCTGCCGAGCCAGTGGAGTCGATCTGACGGCGCAGAGGATGGTACGGCCGGGGCCTCCGAAGACGACGTCGTGTCCGCCGCGCCCGACGATCGTGTCGTTTCCCCCGAGGCCGTAGAAGACGTCGTTGCCGGAAGTCCCGACCAGACGGTCCGCGTGAGCGGTGCCCATGAACCTCTCGCCGCTGCCCCCGTCGCCCTCGTCGCCGCCCCCCTCCCCTTCGCCACCGTCCCCCTCGCCACCGGCCTCCGTAGCCGACGTGTCGATGTCGTAGTTGACGAACTGGATCCGGTCGTTGGCATCCCCGGCCCGGATCCAGACCGCGGTCGCCACCTGCGGTCCAAAGGTCGCAACGGCCGGCGCAGTCGCATCGTCGTCGTAGCTCGAGAGGAGATAGTCGTCCTGCCAGGGCTTCCCGACGGGCTTGAACGATGCCGAGACGGTGGCGGAGCTCGACCAGACCGCGGTCGCGTTCCCTTGCTCGTCGAGTGTGACGTCGGCCTCAAGCCCCAGCCAGTTCTGCGCGATCGGACTGGGGTCCCCCCAACGAGTCGCTTCAGGCGACCGCGACGACGACCAAAGGTTTGCGTTCGGGGTGCCCTGCCGCCACGCCACGATGGCGTGACCGCTACGCGTCATGTCGAGGTCGAGTTCACGCGCGTTGCCGGCCCGGGTCGAGACGCTGACCGGCTGCCCCCAACTCCCGTCGGCCGGACGCGAGGCCACCTGGGCGACGGTCCAGTCGCCGTTCGACTGGATCCAGCCGACGATCGCGTGTCCGTCGCCGTCCACCGCGAGGCGCGGCCGCGAGGCGTTCCGGCTGGGCGCCGAGACCACGACCGGCTCCGACCAGATCCCCTCCGACGCTCTCGACGCGGCCTCGACCACTCGGTAGGCGCCGTTCGACCATCGCCATGCCGCGACCGCGCCGCCGCGATCGTCCAGCGCGATCGTCGGCGAGCCGGGGTTGCCGACCGGGCCGGCAACCGTCTCGGCGGGCGACCACGTGCCGTCAACGGGCCGGGAAGACGACATGACGAGCGTGTGGCGTTTGTGGAGCACGACCCAGACGGCGGCCAGGTGGCCTGCCTCGGCAGAGACGTCGACGTTGAAAGCAGGATCCTCGGATGCCGAGAGATCCTCCGGCGCGCTCCAGTCTCCCCCGGCGGGCCTCACCGCCGCTTGCACCACGCTGGTGCTTCCGTCCGTCCGGTGCCAAGCGGCGATCGCGTTCCCTTCCCGGTCCATCGCCAGCGAGGGCGATTCCGTCGCGGGGGCGGGAACGGAGATCCGGGCCGAGTCCCAGTCGCCGCCCTTGGGCCTGAAGGCCGCTCGAACGGCCCAGGAGTGGCCCTCGAGCTCGCGCCAGATCGCGACGACGTCGCCTTTCCGTCGCTCGCGATGGACGGCCGCGACGCCGTTAGCCCAGTCGGCGAGATATCGGCGGGCTGCAGGTCTGCTCCGGCGAGCGGCGCCCAGAGGAGCAGTCCGAACGTAATCAAGAGCGCGAATTTGGACACGGCGGCCTTTGAGCAGGTGATCGCACGGTTCTCGACGTGCTTCATGGCGAGTCCTCTCGTGAGCTTCTGTCAGGAGCCGACCTTCCGCCCGCCGCGTAACGCTCCGACGGCGCCTCGGTAACAGTTCTGCAACAAGACATCGATCAGCCACCGCACTGCATCTCCATACCCAGCGCTCCGCCATCTCGACGCTGGCTTTGGCCGAGGTGAGGGAATGTCCTTCGACCTGAGCCGACGCCTAGTAAGCGTCCCAGAGAAGCAAATCCCAGCCACAGGTGGTGCAGCGAAAGTGATGGATCGTGCTGTCCCAGACCTCTCGGTCTTTCGGCGCGTCGGCGGCACCATGTCGAGGGTGATCGGCTCGCCCGTCGGGGCGGCGTCGTGCTGACTGAGAAATCTCCCGACATCCCCGCCGCTGATCGTTGTTAGTTCGCGCTCGCCTACCTCGCCGAGATACGCCGCGGGCTCACGGCAATGCTCCGGCCATTCGTGGTCCTGCGACGGCTCGAAAGCGTCGCTGCCGGGGCATGACCCGTAATCCGGATTGGGCACGTTGGGGTGATCGCCGACGTTGGCGGCGCCTAAAACCGTCGCCTGGGCCAGTG
>CAVRBT010000023.1:0-67120 GCA_963719275.1 uncultured Actinomycetes bacterium
GCGCGCGCGACGTCGGCGCAAGAAGAGCTCCACCCGCCGCCGCGTGATCTGGGCGGTTGTGTTCGTGCTCGTGTTCGCGGTCGGGATAGCCCTCGGCCAGGCCCTCGAGGACAATCCGCAACAGGGCTCGACCGTGACGCAGGACCAGACGTTCACCCTCCCTCCGGGCTCGCAGACCGTCACGGTCACCGCGCCCTAAGCGACAGCGGTGTTAGGAACGATGAGCTTTGGGTAGATTCGCGGCCGGATGGCGAACGAGCGATCCAACCGCCGGGGTGCCTCGAGCGAGCCGCAGTGGCTCACACTCGGTGAGGCCGCCCGCTACCTCGGGGTGGCGCAGAGCACGATCCGCAAGTGGTCCGACAGCGGCCGCGTGCGCGCCTTCTACACGCCCGGCCGCCACCGCCGCTACCGTCGCGACGACCTCGACGCGTTCCTCGAGAGCTCCGGCCCCGCCCCGGGCGAGGGCCCGCTCGTGCTGATCGTGGACGACGACGAGCAGGTACGGGAGTACGTGCGCGTCAACCTCGAGGCCGAGGGCTACAGCGTACGCGAGGCGGGCAACGCCGAGGAGGGCCTCCTGGCGGTCGAGGAGTCGCGACCCGACCTCGTGCTCCTCGACGTGATGATGCCGCAGGTCGACGGCTGGGAGATGCTGCAACAATTGCAGGAGCGGCACGGCGAGGCGGTGCCGGTGGTGATGTTCAGCGGCAAGGCCGACGCGGCGACGGCGGACGAGGTGGCCGAGCGCGGCGCGCGAGGGTTCATCGGGAAGCCGTTCGACCCCGACCAGCTGATCGAGAAGACCAAGCAGCTCCTCTCCTCCTGATCCGGCTCGACCGCCACCTCGAGCGCTGGGTCGTCCTCCACCGCGTCGACTGGCTGAACACGCCGGTGGTCGACCTGACGCGGATCGCGACCGATGGCGCGATCTTCATCGTTATCGGGGCAGTGCTGGCGATCGTCTGGCGCCGTCCTTGGTTCTTCGTCGCTCTCGTCACGGCGACCCTCGCGGCGGACGGGCTTTCGTACCTCCTGCGCCAGTGGATCGGTCGCGACCGCCCGCCGCTCGTCTACGCGGAGCCGAGGCCGCTGGTCTCGGTCCCGCACTCCGGTGCCTTTCCCTCCGGCCACGCGGCGTCTGCCTTTGCGGCCGCGACGGTGATCGCTTGGGCCTCGCGACGGCTTGCCGTCCCTGCGTACCTGCTGGCCACACTCGTGGCGTGGTCGCGGGTCTACGTCGGCGTCCACTGGCCGCTCGACGTCATCGGAGGGGCAGCGCTCGGAACGCTGGTCGCTATAGCTCTTCTGAAGCTGTCAGCAGTCCGCCCCCAATCACTGCGAGCGCCGCAAGGAGGCTGATCCAGATCCCGATCCCGCGGCCGGCGGCGACGATCGAGTCGGGGATGTCAATCAGGCGAATGAGGGCGAAGATCGTCGCAAGCGAGCCGAGCGCGATCACGACGAGGCTCTCGGGAATCGACGGCGGCAGCTCGAAGCCGAACTCCCGCAGCGCCGCCAGCGCGAGCAGCACGAGGCCCACGAAGAAGACGAGCTTGCCCAGCACGCCGGTGTGCCAGCCGATCACCGATACGGTTGGCCCGGACTCGCTCGAGCCTGCATACCAGCCGGTGAATGACGACAGCGCGAGCACGAGGGCCGCCACCCAGGTGACCCGCCTTCCGAGCGACCAGAAGCCGCCGACGGGACGGACGAACGACTCCTCGGGCTCGTAGTAGGGCTCGTCGCGCTCCTCGACCTGGAAGGGCTCGGGCGTCTCCACGGTCGCAGTATGGGCGAAGTCGGCGGCTAGAGCCCGAAGAGCCGCTGGATCTCGTTCCAGATCACGATCGCAAGGCCGATGCTGGTCGCGATCACGGCAGTCAGCGCGAGCCAGAAGCGGAGGCGCGCGAGGTTGCGCTGGTACGCCCGCTCCTCCCGGTGGCGGCGCTTGATCCGTTGGCGGCGGTAGTTCCGCGAGATCGCCGTCGGGTCGAGCAGCTCCTCCTCGACGCGCTGTCGCTCGGGCACGGCCACGCGGGGAGTCTAGTAGGCAGCAGCGCGGCGCCGCCGCTTCTAGCCTCGGGAGTAGTTCCTACCGATGGCGCAGCGAGCGCGGCGTTGTACCGTGGGGTCACGGGTTGGGGTGAGGTTTCCCCCTCTCCCCCCGGACCGCTCAGGGGCACCGGCTGACTAGGCCAGCCAGAACACACCTTGCCCCGACTCGGCTCTTCGAACACCGGGCGCCGCAACCCTTGCGAGCCGGGCTGACGGAGGTGCAGGTAGGAGCCTAAGTCGCCTGGCTGCCGCGCCCGGCTCGCGCCTTTTTCAGCGCGGAAAGCGTCCGACGCCGACGCCGGCAGGCAGCGAGCGGGCGCGCGATTCCTGGCTTGCGGATGGGCGGCAAGACCGAGAAGAGCGTGCCCCCCGGGCCGTGCCGCTGTCGCGCTCAGTGCTGCAGGTTCTCGACCAGCTCCCGCCGCGCCTTGACACGCCGCTGCTCTTCCCGGGCGCGAGGGGCCGCTACCTCAACGTCGACCACTTTCGGACGAGCTTGTGGGACGCGGCGTTGCGCGCGGCCGGACTTGAGCATCGCTCGCTCTACGCCATACGCCATACCTTCGCGCCGCCAACTGCATCGCGGCCGGGATCGCGACCTTTTGAAATCGCGCGGGTAATGGCACGAGCGTGCAGATGATCGAGAAGACCTACGGCCATCTGCTGCCCCGCCCGGATCGCGCTCGACGCCTGGGAGGGGCGGGCGGCAGCAGCAGCGGAAGGGTAAGGGCAGGGATTGGGCAGCGCTCTGGGGCGCCCGCCGCGAATCGCCTGCAAATCGGCGGGCGCTCGTGGCGCCGCGGCCTAGCCTAGTAGGCGATACTTGCGCGGGGCGGAAGATGGCCGTGGTCAGGGAGACAACCGGAGTCGGGGGGCTCGATTTGGCGCTTTCGACGATCGTCGAGCGGACGGCCGAGGTCGTCGGCGCGGACATCGTCGTCGCCCGCCTGCTTGACGACTCCGGCGGGCTGACCGCGCGCGCGGTGCACGCGGCGTCGGCGGCGCTGCGGGCGGAGCTCGAGGGCTCGCGCCTCGACCCCGACGCGGTGGCGGTCGAAGAGCGCGGCGAGCCCTCGCAGCTGCCGCTGCCGCTGCGGCGCATCGCCGAGCGGCTAGGGGCGAGCGGCGTGCTGCAGCTTCCCGTCCGAGACGCGACGGGCGAGCTCGTCGGGTCGCTCGAGCTGTTGCGCCGTCGGAGCGACTTCGGCAAGCGCGAGCGACGGCTCGCGGCGGCGGCCACTGAGAACGTCGCGCTCGCGCGCCGCGCGTTCGCGAGCGGCGACTCGGCTGTCACGGCGCCGGATCTCCTTGGCCTGGCAGGCGACGCGCTCGCGGCGGGCTCCGACGAAACGCGTGCGGCCGACCAGGTCGCGACACTCGCGGCCGAGGCGGCCGGAGCCCGCGCCTGCCTCGTGTGGCGCTACGAGCCGCAGGGCCCGGTGCTGTCCGCGCTGTCGGGAAGCGCGCTCGAGACCTCCGCGGGCCTCGACGCACTGCAGCGCTCGCGCGGCGGCCCCGGTTCGCTCTCACTCGAACCGGCCGAGGCCGGCGGCGCGCTCGTGACGCTGCAGCTCGGCGAGCCGCCGCAGGGCGCGCTGCAGCTCCTGCTCGACGAGGAGCCGGCTCCCGACGATCCGCTGCTCGAGGGCCTCGTTATCTTCGCCGTGCGCGCAGCCCACGCGCTGCGAGCAGGGAAGCGGCAGGAGACGCTGGCCGTAGAGCTCGAGCGTACTCGGGCGCTGCTGACGATCGTCGGCCAGGCAATCGCGCAGCTCTCCCTCGCGCACACGCTCGAGACCGCGATCGAGCACGTCTCGGAGCTGCTCGGCGCCGAGCGGCTCGCCGTTTACCTGCCGGAGGAGCAGGAACAGCGGCTCGAGCCGGCGGCGGAGCGCGGTCTCACAGGTCCGCACGTCCGGGTGGCTGAGCGGCTGCTCGAGCTGCTGCTCGGCCCGGCCCGCGGCCGCGGGTTGCTCGTGATTCCGTACGCAGCCACCGACACGAGGCTCACAGGCGTTCAGGATGTGCTCGAGGAGATCGGCATCGAGGGGGCGATGGCGCTCCCGCTCCGCGCGCACGACGAGTTGATCGGCCTGCTCGCGGTCTATCCGGACGCAGGCCGCGAGCTGACCGAGAACGAGGAAGCGCTGTTGCTGAACCTCGCCGCCCAGCTCGCGGTCGCCGTGGAGAACGCGCGCCTGCACGAGCGCACGAAGCGCGCCGACGAGGCGCGGCGGGAGGCGCTCGAGGCCGAGCGCGAGGTCTCGCGGCGCCTGTCCGCGCTCTACGAGATCTCGCGAGCGTTCTCCGAGAGCCTCTCGCTCGACGAGACCCTGGACGCGGTGACGCGCACGATCGTGGAGACGCTGCACGTGGACGCGGCCGTCTTGCGCATGCCCGACCCGCGCGGCGACGCGCTCGTCCCGGTTGCCCTGCACGTGCCCGACGAGCGCCTGCGGGAGTCGATGCGCGCGATCCTCTCCCTGCCGCAGCCGCTGACGCCGGTGCCGCCGCGCGCGTTTCGCAGCGGTCATGCGGTCGTCCTCGACGGGCGGACGGCGAAGGCGCTCGGCGGCGCACACGAGCCGCTGGTGCCGTTCCTCGAGCGCGGCTCCTCGGCAGCGGTGATCCCGCTTGTGACGCAGGCCGAGATCCTCGGCACGCTGACGCTCGTCTCGCTCGACCCCGACCGGCCGATCGAGGCCGAGGTGCTCGACGCGGCGACGTCGATCGCCGGCCAGGCCGCGCTCGCCCTCGACAACGCGCGCCTCTACCAGCAGCAGAAGCAGTTCGCCGACTCGATGCAGCACTCGCTCCTGCCGCGCTCGAGCCCGCAGGCCCAGGGCCTCGACGTAGGCGACGTCTACGCGTCCTCGGCCCGGATGGAGGTGGGGGGCGACGTGTACGACTTCCTCGAGCTCGGCGACGACCAGCTCGCGGTCGTGCTCGGCGACGTCACCGGCCACGGGATCGACGCCGCGGCCGACATGGCGATGGCGAAGTTCGTCTTCCGCTCGCTCGCGCGCGAGCATTCCGAGCCCGGGGACTTCCTGCGCGCTGCGAACGAGGTCGTGCTCGAGGAGATCGCGGAGGGCAAGTTCATCACGATGCTGTTCGTCACCGCCGACGGGAAGAGCGGCGGCCTCGCCTGCGCCAGCGCGGGGCACCCGCCGCCGCGAATCGTGCGGGCGAGCGGTGGTGCGCCGGAGCCGCTAGGCGTGCGCGGCCTTGCCCTCGGGATCGCCGGGCAGCAGGACTACCCGGCCGAGAGCGTGCGCCTGGAGCCAGGCGACGCCGCGGTGCTCTTCACCGACGGGCTGCTCGAGGCTCGTCGGGACGGCGAGCTCTACGGCGAGGAACGCCTCGACGCGGCGCTCCTCGCGAGCGCGTCGCTGACGGCGCAGGAGCTAGCGGAGGCGGTGGTCGAGGACTGCCGCGCCTTTGCCGGCGAGCTGGCGGACGACTGCGCGGTCGTCGTCCTCAAGCGCGCGTGATCGACCTCGGGCGGCGCGACGGCCGCCTGCTGCGGATCGGCCACCGCGGCGCGGCGGCGCTCGCGCCGGCGAACTCGCTCGAGGCGATCGCGCTCGCGGTCGAGCTCGGCTGCGACCTCGTGGAGTTCGACGTGCACGCCGTCCACGGCGCGCTCGTCGTCGTCCACGACCGCCCGCAGGCGGCGCAAGACCTGCCGTCGCTCGACGAGGTGCTCGAGTTCCTCCGCGCCACCCGCGCGGGTGTCCACCTCGACCTCAAGGCTCGCGGTGCCGAGCCCGCGGTCTCAGCGGCGCTGCGGCGGCACTGCGTCGTCGACCGGACCGTCGTGAGCTCGTTCCGCGCCGCGACGCTCCGGGCGCTCAACGGCGTCGAGCCCGCGCTGCGGCTCGGCAAGACGTACCCGCAGGACCGCACCGGCCTCACGAAGAACCCGATCTTCCACCCGCCCGCGCGCGTCGTGGTGAAGGCGCTCAAGCGGGCGCTGCCGCACAGGATCGGCGCGCTCCTGCGATCGGCGCGCGCAACGGCGGCGGTGCTCTACTGGGAGGTGATCACCCCTGCGGTGGTCGCGCGCTGCCACGCGCTGGGGGCGCCGGTGCTCGCCTGGACGGTGGACGATCCGGAGGTCGTGCGGTGGCTCGACCGCCTCGGCGTGGACGGCGTCGTGACGAACGATCCCCGCATTTTCGGTGGCTAGACTCTCGGCGCGATGCGAAAAGCGGCTCTCGCAGTCCTGTTTGTGCTCGGTCTCCTTGCCGCCGGCGGCCTCTCCGCGGGCGTCGTCGCGGCGACCACGTCCACGGGCACGACCACCACGGCGCCGCAGCTGATTGCGCCGGGCGTGACCATCTCCGGCGTCGACGTCGGGAACTTCACCGAGGACGAGGCGTTCCAGGCCGTGACGGAGTCGTTCGCGCGCCCGCTCGCGCTCGCCGTGCCGCGCCACCGCCTCGCGGTCGCCCCCGAGAGGATCGGTGCGATGGCCGCTGTCCGCGCCGCGGTGAAGCGCGCACGCGCGGCTTCCGCGGGCACGGAGCTGAAGCTCCGCGTGATCCTCAGCCGCCGCGGCACGAAGCGCTACCTCGACGCGGTCGCGAAGCGCTTCGACCGGAAGCCGGTCGACTCGAAGCTTTTCCTGCGCGGCCTGCGCCCGCAGGTGACGAAGCCGCGGGCCGGCCGCGCGCTGCGGCAGACGCGCGCGATGGACGCGATCTTTACCGCGCTCGTCACAAATACGAGGCCGCTCCTGAACCTGCAGTTCGCGCCGCTCGAGCCGACGGTGACGCCCGGCTCCTTCGGCCCGGTGATCGTGATCCGGCGCGGCTCGAACCGGCTCTACCTCTACAAGGGTGCGCGGCCCTGGCGCGTCTTCGGCGTCGCGACCGGCCAGTCGCGGTACCCGACGCCGCTCGGCCGCTGGCACATAGTCGTCAAGTGGCGCAATCCCTGGTGGTACCCGCCGAGCTCCGACTGGGCGAAGGGTCAGAAGCCGATCCCGCCGGGCCCGGGGAACCCGCTCGGCACGCGCTGGATGGGGCTCTCGGCGAGCGGCGTGGGCATGCACGGCACTCCCGACGACGCGTCGATCGGCTACTCCGCTTCGCACGGTTGCATCCGGATGCACATCTCCGACGCGGAGTGGCTGTTCAACCACGTCACGATCGGGACGACGGTTTTCATCGTCTCGGCATGAGATGACCGCACGGCTGAAGCTCGGCGCGCAGGTGTTGGCCGTCGGGCTCGTCGCCCTGCTGCTGGCGCTGCTCGTGTGGAAGCTCGTCCACGGCAGCGGGGCGAAGGCCAAGGTTGGCAGCGAGGCGCCGAACTTCACGCTCAACCGGATCGACGAACCGGGGACGCTGCAGCTCGCGTCGCTACGCGGCAAGGTCGTGGTGTTGAACTTCTGGGCGTCCTGGTGCTATCCGTGCAAGCAAGAGGCGCCGGCGCTCGCGGCCGCGGCCAAGCGGTACGACGGCGAGGCGGTCGTGCTGGGCGTTGACGTGAACGACTTCGCCGGCGACGCGCGGAAGTTCGCCCGCAAGTACGGCCTGCGCTACCCCCTCGTGCACGACAACCACAACGTGACGTCGCCGAAGTACGGCCTGACGGGACTGCCGGAGACGTTCTTCATCGACCGCAAGGGCACGGTCGTCGAACACGTGCCCGGCGAGGTGAAGGCGTCGGACATCCAGGCCGGTGTCAAGCGGGCGCTGCGGTCGCGCTCGTGAAGGCGTTCGTCATCGCCCTCGTCGCCCTCGTGCTCGCCGCGCCGGCGGGGGCCAGCGAGCGGCACCCGACCCTGAGCGAGCTCGAGGGGCAGCTCATGTGCCCGATCTGCGAGGGCGAGACGCTGGCCCAGTCGGACTCGCCGGCGGCGCAGCGGATCAAGGCGTACATCCAGGTGCGCATCTCGCAGGGCGCGACTCGCAGCGAGATCAAGCGCGAGCTCGTCCAGCAGTGGGGCACGCGGATCCTCGCCGCGCCACCGCGCCACGGCTTCGACCTCCTTGCCTGGCTGCTTCCGATCTTGGGCGTCGTCGGCGGCGCGGCCGTGATCGGCGTGCTGGCCTGGCGCTGGTCCCGCACGCGGGAGCCCGCGGACCAGTGGACGCTGACGGCGCGCCCGCTCGGGTCGGAGGAGGAGCGCCGGCTGGACGAGGAGCTGCGCCGTTTCGATGGCTGAACGCCTGGTCGCGGCGTTTGCGGCCGGGCTCGTCTCGATCGCGTTCCCGTGTGTCCTGCCGCTGGTGCCGGGCTACCTCTCGGCGATCTCGTCGGTCGAGGTCGAGCGGCTGGGCGAGCGCGGGGTCGCGCGGAGGATCGTCACGGCGAGCGTGCCCTTCGCGGCGGGCTTCACGGTCGTGTTCGTGGTGCTCGGCGCAGCTGCCGCGGCACTCGGCGGGTGGGTCGACCAGGAGACGCGGACGAAGCTCGCGGGATTCGTGCTCGTCGTGCTCGGCCTTGCGTTCGCGGGGCTGCTGCCGTGGCCGGAGCGGATGATCGCTCCGGGCGCGCTCTCGCGGGCGCGGGCGAGCGGCTCGCGGGCGCTGCTCGGCGCCGCGTTCGCGGTCTGCGCGGCGCCGTGCGTGGGCGTCGTGCTCGGCGCGATCCTGGCGCTGGCGGCGGACTCGAGGACGGTTGTCCGCGGCTGCATCCTGCTCGCCGCGTACTCGCTCGGGATCACGGTTGCCTTCGTCGCGATCGGGATCGCGTTCGGGCACGCGATGTCGGCCTTCCGGTGGGTGCGGAACCACTACGACTGGATCCGGCTCGCGAGCGGCCTCACGCTGGTGGCGCTCGGGTTGCTCCTGTTCTTCAACCGCAACTGGTGGCTGAACGTCGCCGTGCAGCGCTTCCTGGACGCAATCGGGCTCGACCAGCTCTAGACGTGTGGCGGTGGGAGCTCTAGCGACCCGCTCGCGATGACGCGCTCTGCCTCCTCGACGCGCGCGAGGGTGGCAGCAACGTCGACTCCACGGTGCTCCGGCGCGAACGGCCCGAGCCGCCGCGCGGCCTTCGCGAGCTGCCGCTCGCAGCCCACGCGGTTGCCGCGCCCGGCCTGGTACCACGCGACCGCGACGTGGACGAGCCCCTGGTAGAAGTCGCGCTCCTGCGGCTCGGAGGCGCGCCAGACGTCCTCCAGCACCTCGTGCGCGGCGAAGTACTCCCCGCGGCGGATGAGCTCGAGCCCTTCCTCGAGGCTCACCACGCGTGCCAGCGCTCGACCTCGACCCAGGCGCTGACGCGGCGGCTCTCGCGGTCGCGGAACGGCCGGCCGGTGTAGTGCCGTGCGAGCCGATCGATGTCCTCCAGCTCCGTGTCGTCGACCAGCTCCGCCACGCAGCCGTCGAGGTTCACCTGCCGGTACCAGCTCTCGGCGTCGAGCACCGTCAGCGACAGGCGCGGTTCCCGGCGCAGGAACCCGAGCCTGGCCCGGCTCTCGTCCATGTTCAACAGCACCCGTGAGCCGTCCCACAGGTACCAGGTCGCGACGGAGTGCGGCGAGCCGTCGGGCCGCACCGTCGCGACGACGGCCGGGTTGGGCCGGCGCAGGAGTTCGTCGATGTCGGGTGGGAACGGGAGCCCCGGCACGGCGACGTTCGTATCAGATTCGAGGCCGTTGGAGCGGCGGCGAAACAGTGGTACGTTTGCGCCCGTGGCGACGATCCTGCTGGTGGGGGTCGATCTCTTCTTCCGGGGGAAGCTGGAGGGCCTTCTGCCGGGCCACCACCTGACGACGACCGCAAGCGTCGACCCACCCGACTGCGTGATCGCGGACGTGGCGCGGATCGACCCGGACGAGGTCGCGGACGCCTACCCGGAGGTGCCGCTCCTCGGCTTCACGAACCACACCGACACCGAGGGCCTGCGCCGCGCGCACGAGGCGGGGTTCGACCAGGTGGTCGCCAAATCGGCCCTCGACGAGCGCGCAAAGGACCTCGTCGAAGACTTGACGGGCTGAGCCACAACCGTCAGTAGACTGCGCGCCCGTGACGTACATCATCGCCGAGCCCTGCATCGACATCAAAGACCTCTCGTGCGTGGACGTCTGCCCCGTCGACTGCATCCACGAGTTCGAGCGGATCCTGATCATCGACCCCGAGGAGTGCATCGACTGCGGCGCCTGCGAGCCGGAGTGCCCGGTCGAGGCGATCTTCCCGGAGGACGCCCTGCCGGCGAAGTGGGAGGCGTTCGTGAAGATCAACTACGCCTACGGTGACGGCGCCGACGTGATCAACAAGCTCACCGACGAGTACGCCGAAGAGCACAACGTCCAGAACCCACCGCTCGAGTAGGGCGTTAGAAAGCGCGCTCGGCGGGCAAGCGGTCCCTGACGACACGAGGAGGGATCGAATGCCTCAGCGTGCATGGAGCAACAAGCGCGAACGCCAGTACGAGCACATCAAGGACAGTGCGAAGAAGCGCGGCGCGTCGACCAGGCGCGCCAAGGAGATCGCTGCGCGGACGGTCAACAAGGAGCGCGCGCAAACGGGCGAGGCCCGACAGGCTTCGCGCACGTCGGTTCGCGACACGCGGCCCAGCCGCGGTGGCGGCCGGCGCTCGGGCACGAACCGGCCGAAGGGGCGGACGAAGGAGCAGCTCTACAACGAGGCCAAGAACCTGAACGTCCCGGGCCGCTCGAAGATGAGCAAGCAGCAGCTCCAGCGGGCGGTCGACGCCAGGAAGTAGCCCGTCGGTAAGCTCCCGCGCGTGACGCCGGAGACGCTCGACCACGTCGCGCTCTGGGTCGCGGATCGCGGCCCGATCGCCGATTTCGTCACCTCCCGCGTCGGGATGCACGTCGTCGACCGGACGGACGCCTTCACGCTCGTCGGGTCGGACGCGCGGCGCGGGAAGCTGACGCTGTTCGAGGCCGGGGGGCCGCGCGAACGCGGCGCGCTCAAGCACGTCGCGCTGCGGGTCTCGCGCCTCGACGACGCGCTGCGCGGCCTCGAGGGCGTCGAGGTCGAGCAGCCGCGCGCGGGGGAGGCGTACTTCGACGTCAACGAGGGACTGCGGCTCGGGCTCGTGGAGGCGCCGACCGAGGTCGACTACGACCTCGACCACACCGCCCTGTTCTCGCGCTCGCCGGTGCAGACGGCGCGAGAGTACGAGCAACTCGGGTTCTCGAGAGCCTCGGCGGGACCGTCCGGCGCTCCTCGCGTGGAGGTCGGTGGCGCGTACGTCGAGTTCCACGAGGGCGACCCGGGCAACCCCGAGCGGCCGCTGCTGAACCACCTGGCGGTTCTGGTCGACTCGGCGGACGAGCACATCCAGGAGGCGCGCGAGCTCGGGATCGAGATCGCCGACATCGTGGACGCGGCGAACACGTACGCGGTGTTCGTCTGGGGCCCCGAGCGCGTCAAGGTCGAGTACGTCGAGCACAAGCCGACCTTCTCGCTGACTTAGTGCGGTTGCGACGATGCAGACGTCCCGTTCGGTCATTTCAGACGGACGCGTGAGCCAAGCTCACGCGTCCTGACGTCGGCATCGCAGGCGACGCCTCATTGCTGATCGCAGGCGCGGGCATGGCCGGCCTCTGCGCGGCCGCTCGCGCGCGGGAGCTGGGGGCGTCGCCGGTGGTGCTGGAGAAGGGGTCGCGTCCGGGTGGCTCGATGCTGCTCTCGAGCGGCGTGGTCTGGCGCTACCGCTCGTTCGAGGAGTTCCGGGAGCAGTGCCCGACGGGCGACGAGCGGTTGCGGCGGCTGGTCTTCGACCGCATCGACGAGGGCCTGGAGTGGCTGGAGTCGCTCGGCGCGCCGGTGCTCGAACGGGAGACCGGTAACCCGCTCACCGCGGGCGTCCGCTTCGACACCGCCGGCCTGACGGAGGCGCTGATCCGAGCTGCAGGCGAGGTCCGTTTCGACCAACCGGTGACAGACACAGTGGCAGTCACAGGGACAGACACAGTGACAGTCACAGGGACAGACACAGTGACAGTCACAGGGACAGGCACAGGGACAGACCCCGGGGGTCCGCTCGTGTTGGCGACCGGCGGGTTTCAGGGCGATCCGGAGCTGGTCGCGCGGTGCGTGAAGCCGGCGGCGCCGTTGCGGGTTCGGGCGAATCCCTGGAGCTCCGGCGACGGGCTGAAGCTCGCCCTCGCCCGGGGCGCAGCGCTCTCCCAAGGCCTCGACGAGTTCTACGGACGCAACATGGCCGACGTCGAGTTCGGTGAGAACGAGTTCGTCTCGCTCGCCCAGGTCTTCGGCCGCTACGCGCGGATCTTCAACGACCACGGCGAGGAGTTCTTCGACCACGACGCCGTCTCGTGGTCGGAGCTCGACCTCGTCCAAGCGACCGCGCACCAGCCGGGCGCGCGGGCCTGGTATGTCTTCGACGAGGGGGCGCTGGACGAGCGCGTCCGCTACGGAACCGTCCGCGAGCTCGTCGCGCAGGTGCCTACGCGCACCGACCCAGCCGACCTCCCGTTCACGGCTCCGCCGCAAGCCGTCGTCGCCACCCGCGTCGCCGCCGCGATCACGCACACGATCGGCGGCCTATGGATCGACGAGCGCGCGCGGGTCCTCGACGGCCAGGCCGAGCCGATAGAAGGCCTCTACGCCGCGGGGGTAGACGCAGGCGGGATCTCGACCGGCGGTTACGCGAGCGGTCTCGCCTCGGCGCTCGTCCTCGGCCTCACGGCCGCCGAGTCAGCGCTCAGCTGAGCGGCTGCAGGTAGGCGCAACGGCGCGCGTCGCCCGGGAGCGGGGAGGGCGCGACCTTCGTCACGCGCAGGCGCTCCTCGCCCTCCTCGACCTCGTCCCCGACCCCGGGGGCGTCACCGTCGCGCTCGCGCAGCTCGTAGCCGTTCGCCGTCCAGACGAAGCGGAGGTGCGTCATCGGCCGCTGTCCGTTCTCCTCCACGTCCGAAAGCCTAGAGCCGCAGCGAGGCTCCCGCAATTCGGGTCGGGCGGTCATCTCAGGCGACCGCGCGGGCAAAGCCCGCACGGTGTGAGACGGCACCGCAAGCGGCGCCTTAGCCGTGCGCCACGTAGGAGGGCAGCACGACGCGCACTTCGGTGCCGCCGTCCTCGCCGGCCTCCACGTCGAGCCGCCCGCTGAGCGTCCGCGCGCGCTCCTCGATGTCTTCGAAGCTCGCGCGCCGACGTTCGCCAGCGCCGTCGTCCGCGATCACGGTCTCGACCGTCCCGGCCTCGCCCTCGACGACCCTGATCGAGATCCGCGACGGCGGCCCCCGGTGGATCGCCTGGTTCACCGCGTCGCGGATGATCTGGTAGATCGCCACGCGCACGTTCTCCGCGAGTCCGTCGGCCGCGTCGACGTCGAGGTCGACCTGGATCCGGTGCGTGAGGCCGACCTGCTCTGCGAACGCCCGCACCGCGGGGCCAAAGCCCTGGTCGCGCAGCACGACCGGCTCGATGTTGAACGAGAGGTCGCGCAGCGAGCGGATCGTGTCGCGGTGCCGCTCGAGCGCCGAGTCGAGCACCGAGGTCGCCTCCTCGAGTCGCCCACCCTCGAGCGAGTCGATCACGGCGTCGAGCATCAGGCTGATCCCCGACAGCGACTGCACCGGTCCGTCGTGGAGGAAGAGCGCCAGCCGCCGCCGCTCCTCCTGCTCCGCAGTGATGAGCTGGTCGGACAGCCGCGCGCGCTCCGCCTCGCGCACCTGCGCCTCCGCGAGCAGACGCGCATTCTCGACAGCGCGGCAGGTGAAGTCGGCGAGCAGGGTCGCGCGGGCGAGCTCCTCGCGGTCGAGCGGCTGGGCCCGCACGAGCTGCAGCGAGCCGATCTGCTTCCCGCGGATGCGCAAGGGGAGCACGACGGCGTCGTCCATGCCGCGCTGTCCGGGCGAGAGAATCGACGCCGTCGCGTCGAAGAGGCCGTTTGCCTCGCGCCGCGTCCGGTCAAGCACGTCCTCCGGGTCGTGCGTCGCGGCGATGCGCCCCATCGAATCGATCAGGGACTCCAGGAAGCTCGACTGCGCGGAGAGCTCCTCCTCGACGACCTCGTGCCGGCGACGCTCCGTGACGATCAGGTGCAGCGCGAAGGCCGCCGCGCCGACGATCGCCACGCCGAGCCCGGTGAACGCCACCCCGCTCGAGCCGACCGCGAGACCGACGAGCGACACGATCGCCGCGGCCGCCACGACGGCGACCAGCAGCGCGGCTCTCGTAGCGCTGCGCATCTTGCGGAGGGAATGGCTGGTCATTTCAGACGGACGCCCGGGCAAGCCCGTGCGTCCCGAGCCGGCATCGCAAGCGACGCCTTAGTCGATGATCGCGTCACGAAGCGCGATCGCAACGGCGTGCGTCCGCGTGTCGGCCTCGAGCTTCGTGAGGATGTGACGCACGTGGCTCTTGACCGTCTCCTGGCTGATGAAGAGCCGGCCGGCCACGTCGGCGTTCGACATCCCGTCCGCGAGCAGCTGGAGGATCTCGCGCTCGCGTGCGGTGAGCATGTCCTCGCGGTCGCCGGAGAGGAAGGCCGGCATCAACGCGGGGTCGACGAAGCCCTCGCCCGCCACGATCTTGTCGATCGCCTTCAACAGCGTCTGGTGCGGGGCTTCCTTGAGGATGTAGCCCTTCGCGCCCGACTCGAGGCCGCGCCCCAGCAGGCTGCGCTCGCTGTAGGCCGTGAAGATGAGCACCGCGACATCGGGCACCCGCTGGGTCAGCAGCTTGGTCGCCTCGAGCCCGTCCATTCCGGGCATGCGCACGTCCATGATCACAACGTCGGGCTTGCGGCGCTCCGCCAGCGTGACGGCGGTCGCGCCGTCGGACGCCTCACCGACGACCCGGATGTGCGGCGCGCGCGAGAGCGAGAGGCGCAGGCCCTCGCGGACGACCTCGTGGTCGTCGACGATCAGACACGTGATCTCGCCCTTGCCGTTGTTCTGCTGGTCTGCGGCGGCCTTCTCTGACACGGCAGGCGGATTGTAGGGACTAGGGCGGCCCTCGCCTATAGCGCCAGGGCCAGCTGCTCCGGATCTGGCTCGGGAGCGAGCTTCGTCCGGCGGCGGTCGCGGATGCCGTGCTTGCGCGTCAGGTCAGCGACGAGCGCGCGAACCGGCTTGGTTTCTTCGGATTTCAGGTACGCCCGGCGCGCGTACAAGCGTTCGTACACGGGGAGCTGCTCGGGGTAGTCCTCGGCGAGGCATTCGAGGAAGTGCTCGCGCGTCCCCGGCCGCAGGTTGAGCAGGTTCGCCCAGACGCCGCACGCGCCGGCGTCGCGAGCCTCGCGCACGACCTGCTCGAGGAGCTCGGGCCTGTCGGAGATGCCGGGGAGGATCGGTGCCATGCCGACGCTCGCGCGGATCCCCGCGTCGACGAGCGTCTTCAGCGCGCGCAGGCGCTGCCGCGGGTGCGCGGTGCCCGGCTCCGTGCGCCGCCAGATCTCGTCGTCGAGCGTAGGCACTGAGAACGTCACCGACACCTCGGCCCGCCGCGCCGCCTCGACCAGCACGTCCACGTCGCGGACGATCAGCGGCCCGCGCGTGATGATGCTGAAGGGGTTGTGCGCGCCGCCCAGGGCCTCGGCGCAGGAGCGGGTGAGCCGGTAGCGGGCCTCAGCCGGCTGGTACGGGTCGGTCGCCGCGCCGATCGCGACCGTCTCGGGCTCCCAGCTCGCCCGTGCGAGCTCGCGCCGCAGCACCTCGGCAACGTTCGTCTTGACGCGGATCGAGCGGCCGTAGCGGTGGTCGGAGGGCCGGTCGGCGCGCCGCTCGAACGCGCGGACGTAGCAGAAGGTGCAGCGGTGGACGCAGCCCATGTACGGGTTCAGCGACCACTTGAACATCATCCCCTTTACGCGGTTGAGCGCGACCTTGCAGGGCTCCTCACGGTACTCCGCCCGCATGCGAGGATTATAGAAACATGTGTTCGTTCGTCGAGCGGCTGCCACACTCTCGGAGTGAGCTCACCCGAGCTGCGCGCCTCAGACGCCGACCGTGACCGGACGATCGCCGACCTGCGCGAGCACACGGCCGTCGGCCGGCTGACGCTTGAGTTACGGGTGCGAATGCTGTCGCTGTTCGGGACTCCAGACCTGTGGCGCGTTCCGCCCACCTGGTCCGGCCGGACCTTCGACGAGGTGATCGATGGCCTGCGTCGAGGCGAGGAGCGCGAGCTGGCCCCGCCCGGCCGGCGGCAAGTAACAGACTGTTACTAGGTCGGCGGCCGCCCGCCGGGTTGAATGCGCCTGTGGACGAGCTTCCGGGCGGGATCCGCCGCCTCACGTTTCCGCTGCCGATGGGGATCCGGCACGTGCACTGCTACCTGCTGCCGAGCGAGGACGGCTGGACGCTCGTCGACACCGGGCTCGGGCTACCGGACGCCGCCGCGCGCTGGGGGCCGGTCCTGCGTGAGGTCGAGGTCGCTCGCATCGTCGTGACGCACTTCCACCCGGACCACGCGGGCGGTGGCGAGGACGCGCAGGCGCTCACCGGGGCCCGCGTCTACCAGGGCGCGCACGACTACGAGCAGTGCGTTCGCGTCTGGGGGAGTGCCGAGTGGTCGGAGCGGCTCGCCGACTACCTGCGCGGTCACGGGCTCCCGCAGGAGACGGCCGACGAGCTGCGGCACGAGTCGGCGACGTTCGGTCCCTTTATCCGCTTCGCGCGCGACCCCCAGCTCCTGCGCGAAGGCGACGAGGTCGACGGCTGGCGCGTGCTCGAGCTTCCCGGCCACGCGGACGGCCACATCTGCCTCGAGCGCGACGGCGTGCTCGTCGCGGGCGACCACCTCCTCGGCGTGATCACTCCGACCGTCGGTCTCTACCCGGAGTCGCGGCCGGACCCGCTCGCCGACTACCAGGCCTCGCTGCTGCGCACGATCGAGCTCGCGCCCGAGGTCGCGCTCCCCGGCCACGGCGACGTCGTCACGAGCCCCGTAACGCGGGCGCGCGAGATCCTCGAGCACCATCAGCAACGGCTGGACGAGACGGCGGCGATCCTCGGCCCGGAGCCGAAAACGGGCTACGAGGTCTCGGTCGAGCTCTTCGGCTCCGAGCTGGACGCGAGCGGCCGCCGTTTTGCCCTCGCTGAGGCGCTTGCGCACCTCGAACGGCTCGTTCACGAGGGCCGCGCAGCGCGCGCCGGCGACGACCAGAACGTCTCCTATACTGCGGCGTAGATCCGTTTGGACGACGAAGGCATTCCTAGACGTCCGCCCGACGGGGCGATGACGTGATCCTTTTCCTCGAACTCCTCGCCGTTGCGGCGCTGATCCTGCTGAACGGGTACTTCGTGGCGGCCGAGTACGCGCTCGTGACCGCCCGTAGGACGCGGATGCAGGAGCTCGCCGAGCAGGGGAACCGACGTGCCCGCGCGGTGCTGAAGATCGTCGCCGACCCGCCGCGCTTCATCGCGGCCATGCAGCTCGGCGTCACCGGCACGAGCCTGGCCATCGGTGCTCTGGGCGAGCAGGCGCTGGCGCGCGTCTTCGACCCGATCTTCGCGTCGCTGATCGCCTTCGCGCTCGCCTTCCTGATCATCACCTTCCTGCACGTCGTCGTCGGAGAGCTCGTGCCGAAGGGGGTCGCACTGGGGTACTCGGAGCGAACGGCGCTCGCGGTGTCGTCGCCCGTGCGCGGCTTCTTCGTCGTCTTCAAGCCGCTGATCTGGATCCTCCAGCGCTCGAGCGAGGTGATCCTGCGCGCGCTCGGTCTGACGCCGCCGGGCGGCGAGATGGAGGTCTACTCCGAGGCCGAGCTGAAGATGCTGCTCTCGCGCTCGACCGAGGAGGGCGAGCTCGAGCAGCAGGAGCAGGAGATGCTCTACAAGGTCTTCGACTTCGCCGACAAGGAGGTCTCCGCGGTGATGGTGCCGCGCCCGGAGGTCGTGGCGCTGTCGATCGACCTCCCGTCCGAGGAGGCGCTCGCGGCGGTGATCGAGTCGCCGTACACCCGCTATCCCGTCTACCGTGACTCGATCGACCACGTCGTCGGGATCCTGCACGTGCGCGACCTGTTCTCGGCGCTGAACGACCGCGGGCTGGAGGCGGTGCGGCTCGACCAGATCCTGCGGCCGGCACACATCGTCCCGGAGACGAAGGACCTCGCCGCGCTGCTCGGGGAGTTCCGCCGCACGAACCAGCACATGGCGATCGTGGTCGACGAGTACGGCGAGCTCGAGGGGATCGTCACGCTCGAGGACCTCCTCGAGGAGATCGTCGGCGAGATCGAGGACGAGTTCGACCTCCCGAACGAGTCGGTCGAGCGGCTCGAGGACGGGCGGGTGCGCATCCACGGCACCTTCCCGGTCGACGACTTCAACGAGCAGTTCGGCCGGTCGCTCCCGGTCGAGGACTACCACACCATCGGAGGCTTCGTCTTCGGCCTGCTCGGCCGCCAGCCGGAGCCGGGCGACGAGGCCGCACACGACGGCTGCCGCTTCAAGGTGCTGGAAGTCGAGGGCTCGCGCATCGAGCGCGTCGAGGTCGAGCTGGAAGACCCGCCGCACGAGCACCGGCTCGAAGAGGCGTCGTAGGTACGATCCGCCGAGGCGGGGTCGTCAAAAAAAGTCGTTAGGAGTCAGATGAAGCGCATCATCACGCTGGTCGCGGTGCTCGCCGTGGCCGCCACAACGTTCGCAGTCGTCGCCTACGCAGGTTCCAGCCGCGCAAGCGCCACGACCGTCAAGGTCGGTGCGAAGGAGTTCAAGTTCACCCTCTCGCGCAAGAGCGCACCGCACGGCAAGGTCACCTTCAAGGTGACGAACAAGGGCCACATCAAGCACGACTTCAAGATCGCCGGGAAGAAGACGAAGATGCTGAGCCCTGGCAAGAGTGCGTCCCTCACGGTGACCCTCAAGAAGGGCAAGAAGTACAAGTACATCTGCACCGTGCCGGGCCACGCGGCCGCGGGCATGAAGGGCACGTTCAAAGCCACCTAGGCCGTAAGTTCTTCGGGTGATACCTCGCCGCCGGTTATCCGCCAGGCGGCGAGCTCGCCCGTGCCGAGCGAGAGGATCAGGTAGGGCCGGTCCTCCCAGAGGCCGATGTTCTCCACGTCCGTCCGCGAGGGCCGCGGAGGGGCGGAGGTGTGCGAGTGGAAGACGGCGAGCTCGTAGTCGTCGTCCTCGAGGAACCAGTTCTCGGGCTCGGTCTCGAGCTCGAAGCGGTACGGGCTCGCGGCGGCGTTGCGCGCCGGGAGGTAGCGCTCGGCGACGCCGTCGCGCAGCGCGACCAGGCCGCAGGCCTCGTTCGGCTCCTCCGCGCGCGCATGTTTCTCGAGCTCTGCGCGGATCTCGGCCGGGATCACCACCAGACGGCCTCCTCCATCGCCGGCTCGGGGTCGGCTGCCTCCCAGAACGGTGCGGAGAGGTACTTCCAGCCCGCGTCGGCGAGGATCGCCACCACGACGCCTTCGTCGAGCTCCGCGGCCAACTTGCGCGCGACGTGGATCACCGCGCCGGAGGAGACGCCGGCGAAGACGCCCTCCTCGGCGAGGAGCGCGCGCAGCCCCGCGACCGCGTCGGCGTTCGAGACGAGCAGCTTGCGGTCGAGCTTCGACACGTCGAGCACCGGCGGCACGTAGCCGTCCTCCAGCGAGCGCAGGCCCATCACCGGGTCGCCCGGGAGCGGCTCGGCCGCGGCGACCGTCACGTCCGGGAACGACTCGCGCACGCGCGAGCCCGCGCCCATCAGCGTGCCGCCGGTGCCGAGGCCGGCGACGAGGACGTCGACGCGGTCGAGCGCCGTGGCGATCTCCGTGCCCGTGCTCTCGTAGTGCGCGCGCGGGTTCGCCTCGTTCGCGTACTGGAAGAGCATCCGGTACCGTGGCTCGCGCTCGGCGAGCTCCTGCGCGAGCCGGACGGCGCCGTTCGAGCCCTCGGCGCCCGGGCTCTCCACGATCTCCGCGCCGTAAAGCCGCAGCAGTCGCCGCCGCTCCTCGGTCACGTTGTCGGGCATCACGCAGGTGAGCCGGTAGTCCTTGAGGCGCGCGACGAGTGCCAGCGAGATGCCGGTGTTTCCGCTCGTCGGCTCGACCAGCTCCTGTCCGGGCTCGAGGTCGGCGGCCTCGACCATCGCGAGCGCGACGCGGTCCTTGATCGAGCCGGTCGGGTTCTGGCCTTCGAGCTTCGCGTAGAGCTTCACCCCGGGCCGCGGCGAGAGCCGCGGCAGCTCGACGAGCGGAGTGTTGCCGACGAGTTGCAACAACGAGGGTGCAACTCTGTTCTCCCGAGCGGAGCGATGGGACAAGCTAGCCCCGCGAAAAATGCGCAGCATTTTTCGCGGAAGAGCCACCGGCCATGGCCGGGAGCAGGATCACGGTCGAGCGGTCGTCGACCGCGGTCTCGAGGCCTTCCCGGGTGCGGACGTCTTCGCCCTCGACGTAGACGTTCACGAACGGGGCGATGTCGTCGTCATCGAGCAGCTGCCCGCGCAGCGCCGGAAACCGCGCCGTCAGGTCGTCGAGCAGCTCGCGGACGGTGCCGCCGCGCGCCTCGACCTCACGGGCGCCCTCGGTCTCGCCCCGCAGGGTCGGCGGGATCCGCACGCGGCTCACTGTCCCACCCCGGCGCAGAACTCGACGTAATCCACGTACTCGGTGATCGTCGGTGACTCGCCGCACACCGGGCAAGACGGGTCGCGCCGCAGCTTCATCTCCTGGAACTCACCGGAGAGCGCGTCGTAGAGCAGCAGCCGACCGGCGAGCGAATCGCCGATTCCGAGCGCGAGCTTCAGCGCCTCCGCGGCCTGGATCGACCCGATCACGCCCGGCAGCACGCCCAGCACGCCGCCCTCGGCGCAGCTCGGCGCCAGCTCCGGAGGCGGCGGCTGCGGGAAGAGGCATCGATAGCATGGCCCCTCGCCGGGCTTGAAGACCGTCACCTGGCCCTCGAAGCGGAAGATCGAGCCGTGCACGACAGGGATGTCGTGCCAGACCGACGCGTCGTTGACGAGGTAGCGGGTCGGGAAGTTGTCCGCGCCGTCGACGATCACGTCCCAGCCGGGCTCGAGGATCCGCTCGACGTTCTCGGAGGTGAGCCGCTCGCGGAAGGGGACGACCTCGACGTCCGGGTTGAGCGCCTCGATCGTGCGGCGCGCCGAGTCGGTCTTCGGCTCGCCGAGCGAGTTCGTCGAGTGGGCGATCTGGCGCTGCAGGTTCGTCTCGTCGACCACGTCCGCGTCGATGATCCCGAGCGTGCCGACGCCCGCTGCCGCGAGGTAGAGCGCCGCGGGCGAGCCGAGGCCGCCGGCGCCGATCAGCAGGATCCGCGAGTCGAGCAGCCGCAGCTGGCCCTCTTCGCCGACCTCCGGGATCAGCAGGTGACGGCTGTAGCGCGTCGTGCGCTCCGGCCCGAGCGAGCGCGGCAACTCGGTCGGGAAGCCGTTGCGCTGCCAGTCGGTGTAGCCGCCGGAAAGCGAGATGGGGTGCTCGTAGCCGAGCTCGGTCAGCGTCCGCGCCGCGAAGGCTGAGCGGTTGCCGGCCGCGCAGTAGAGGAGCACCGGACGCGAGCGGTCCGGCGCGACGTTCTCGATGCGCGACTCGAGGTTCCCGCGAGGAACGTGCACCGCGCCCGGGATGCGGCCCTGCTCCCACTCGTCGCGTTCGCGCACGTCGACGAGGAGCGGCGCGTCCTCGGCGTCAAGCAGCTCGCGCGCACGCGTTGCGCCGACTTCCTCGACTGAGGCCTTCGCGGCCTGAAGGAGCTCGCGGTAGCTGGGCACGCTTTCGATTGTATAGCGAGCATCACGAGTGGCCGCGAGTGCGGAAGCTATCGTCGCCGCGTGAGCTCTCGGGGCCGGATCTTCGCCCTCGTGGCGGGCGCGGCGGCGATCGCGTCGGGTGTCGTCGTGGTCGGCGTGCTCGCCACGCGCAACGATGTTCCGCCGGCCCCGAAGGCGCGCAGCGGGTACGCCCCGCTCAGCCTGGACCTCGCCGTCCGCACCGACCCCGAGGCCCGCGCGCTCAGACAGGCGCTCCGCCTGTACGCCGCGAAGCGCTACGCGGACGCCGGGACGATCTTCCGGCGCTACGGCTCGCTCGAGGCTCAGGTCGGGGCGGCGCTCGCCGATCGGCCCACCAACGCGGCGTCGCGGCTCCAGCAGCTCGAGGCCGAGCACCCGCGGAGCTCGCTGGTCGCGCTCCACCTCGGGCTGGCGCTCTACTGGCTGCGTCGCAACGACGAGGCGCTCACGGCCTGGCGGTCAGCCGCGCGAATGCAGCCGGACACGCCCTACGCCGTCCGCGCCGAAGACTTCCTGCACCCGCAGTACGCGCCCGGGCTGCCGCGCTTCGTGCCGTCGTTCCCGATGCCGTCGCGGATCCGAGCACTGCCGCCCGCGCAGCAGCTGGCCGCGCTTCGGAGCGCCGCGGCGGCGGGAGGCGCGCGCGAGAAGCTCCTGTACGGGGTCGCGCTGCAGCAGCTCGACCGGCCGCTTTCGGCCGAGCGCCAGTTCGCAGCCGCCGCCCGCCTCGCACCCGGCAACCCGGACGCACGCGTCGCCGCGGCGGTCGGGCGCTTCGACAAGGCGAAGCCGGCCGCGGCGTTCAGCCGCCTCGGCCCGCTCACGCGTGTCTTCCCGCACGCGCAGACCGTGCGCTTCCACCTGGGTTTGCTTCTTCTTTGGTCGGCGCAGGTGACCGAGGCCCGAAAGCAGCTCGCGGAAGCCCGCGCCGAAGGGCCGAAAACGCCCCTCGGCAGGCAGGCGACGCAATATTTGGAGGCCCTGCTCCGTCTTGGGACCAGCTGACGAAAATTAGGGCCGTTCGGCCTATGGCGTCCGTCCGGTAGCCGTGAGAGAGTGCCGCACGCCGCCACGCCGTGTACCAAATCGCACAAAGCCCAAAGAGGGAGCCGCAAGTGAGCGAACAGGGGGTACGGGCCAAGCCGTCGAGCATCAGCGAGGTGCTCGAGACGGACGAGGCCAAGGGGTTGCTGGACGCAGGGCGCGAGGCGGGGTCGCTGAGCACCGAGGAGATCGCACTCGCGCTGAGCGAGCTCGAGCTCGACGCAGCGCAGCTCGACGACTTCTACCACGCGCTCGAGGAGTTGCAGATCGAGGTCGTCGACGGCACCGACGACGGCGCGGAGCCCACGCCGGTCAAGGAGACGCGCGAGGTCACGACCGACTCGCTGCAGCTCTTCCTGAAGGACATCGGCAAGGTGGACCTCCTCACCGCAGCGCAGGAGGTCGAGCTCGCGAAGCGCATCGAGCGCGGCGAGCACCGCGCGAAGCAGGAGATGGTCGAGGCCAATCTCCGCCTCGTCGTCTCGATCGCGAAGAAGTACCGCAACCAGGGGTTGCCGTTCCTCGACCTGATCCAGGAGGGGACGATCGGTCTCGTGCGCGCGGCGGAGAAATTCGACCATCGCAAGGGGTTCAAGTTCTCGACCTACGCGACGTGGTGGATCCGCCAGGCCGTCGCCCGCGCACTCGCGGACAAGGCGCGGACGATTCGCATGCCCGTCCACATCGTCGAGAAGCTGAACAAGATCGTGCGCTCGGAGCGAAAGCTGCGCGCGGAGCTGGGTCGCGAGCCGAGCTCGGGCGAGATCGCACGCGACGTCGAGTTGACCTCGGACGAGGTCGAGCAGATCCGCCGCAGCTCGCAGGCGCCGGTCTCGCTGGAGAAGCCGGTCGGCGACGAGGAGGAGTCGGAGTTCGGCCACTTCCTCACCGACGAGAACGAGCCGCTGCCCGAGGAGGTCGCCGAGGTCGAGATGCGCAAGGCGACCTTGCAGCGGGTGCTCGGCACGCTCAGCGCCCGCGAGCGCCGCGTGCTCGAGCTTCGCTACGGGCTCAACGGCGAGCACCCGCGGACGCTGGACGAGGTCGGCAAGACGTTCAACGTGACTCGCGAGCGGATCCGGCAGATCGAGAACCAGAGCCTGAAGAAGCTGCGCGCGCTGGCGGACTCGACCGCGCTGCGCGACGTGGCCTAAAGGCCCTACGGGCTAACCCGCGCAGACTCCGCGCCTTCGGCGCTCCGCTGCACGCTGGGCGGAGATGCGATGCGGCAGTGGCAGGGCAGTAGACTCCGCCGCCGTGGTCCACGGCTGGTTCGACGAGCTTTCCGAGCTGCTGCGCATCCCGAGCGTCAGCGCCGACCCCGCGCACGCGGGGGACGTGACGCGTGCCGCCGAGTGGCTCGCGGAGTTCGTCCGTTCCGCCGGAGGCTCGGCTGAGGTCGTGCCGACCTCGACGCAGCCGCTGATCCTCGGCGACCTCGCAGCCTCGGACGGCTCCGGTTCCGCGCCGACGGTGCTCGTCTACGGCCACGTCGACGTGCAGCCGCCCGACCCGCTCGAGCTCTGGGAGTCCGAGCCGTTCGCCCTGGAGCAGCGCGGCGAGTGGCTCTACGGGCGCGGCGTCGTCGACGACAAGGGCCAGCTCTACATGCTTGCGCGAGCGGCCGCCGATCTCGCCGCCGCAGGTGAGCTGCCGGTGAACGTCCGCTTCGCCTGCGATTCCGAGGAGGAGACCGGCGGCCACCAGATCGTCGACTTCCTCGCCGCAGACGAGCGCGGTGCGGACGCGGCGCTGATCTTCGACAGCGGCATGACCACGCGCGGCGTGCCCGAGTTCGCCGTCGCCGTTCGCGGGCTCGTCTACTTCCACCTCATCGTCCGCACCGGCACGCGCGACCTGCACTCGGGCGTGTTCGGCAGCGCGGCGCTGAACGCGACCCACGCCCTGATGCAGATCCTGTCCCCCGTCCAGGCGCAGGATGTGCGCTTGCCCGAGCCACTGCGGGCGGGCATCGTCCCGCCGACCGACGAGGAGCTCGCCGCGTGGGCGGAGCTCGTCCCGGGCGAGCAGATGCTCGCGGAGGCCGGGGCGCAGCCGGTCGACCCTCGCGCGGCGGAGGAGTTCTACCTGCGCACGACCGCCGAGCCTTCGCTGGAGGTCAACGGCATCCTGGGCGGCTCGCCCACCCTGCAGAAGACCGTGCTGCCGGTGCAGGCCGAGGCCAACCTCTCCATCCGCCTTGCGCCGGGGCAGGACGTCGAGGAGATCGCCGGCTCGCTGGAGCAGCTGCTGCGCGACGCGGCCCCGGACGGCGCAGAGCTCGACGTTCAGCGGCTCTCGTCGGCTCCTCCGGGCCTCGTCACACCCGACGCTCCCGCCGTCCAGCTGGCACAGGACGCGTTCGAGCACACGATGGGCCGGCGGCCGCTGCTCGTCCGCTCCGGCGGGACGCTGCCGATCGTGCCGGCGCTCGTCGACAAGGGCATTCCGACGATCGTCACGGGCTTCGCCACACCCGAGAGCAGCATCCACTCGCCGAACGAGCGGCTGCTCGCGGAGTACATGCCGCTGGGGATCGAGACGGCGAAGGAGCTCTACCGGCGGCTGGCGGCGCTAGACCGTTAGGGCCGGCTGAGGCGCCGTCTTGCGGTGCCGCATCAGGACGCGTGAGCTTCGCTCGCGCGTCCGTCTGAGATCGCCGACCTCAGCGATTGCCTAGGAAGCTGCGGCCTCGAACGCGACGAGCCAGTCGTGCCCGAAGCGGCGCATCTCGTCGATGATCGGCAGCAGCGCCTCGCCCTTCTCGGTCAGCTCGTACTCCACCCGCGGCGGCGACTCGGCGTAGCTCCGGCGGACAACGATCTCCTCCTGCTCGAGCGCGCGCAGGCGCTCGGAGAGTGTCCGCGGACTGATGCCGCAGCACGAGTGCTCGAGCTCGCCGAAGCGGCGTGGGCCCTCGGACAGGTCGTGCACGAGCACGGCTGTCCACTTCGCGCCCAGGATCTCGGCGCACGCTGCCACCGAGCAGCTCGAGTCGTGGATCGGGTTCATCGTGCGCATAGCAGTCAGATCGTAACGGGAGGCGGCCGGAACGAGTAGGGTCGGAAGCCGTGTCGCAGCTCGACAAGGAGCTCCGCGATCGGATCGAGGAGCCGGCCTCCGAGGAGGCCGAGCGCGAGGCGCGCCTCACGCCTGTAGCCGCGGTCGCGCAGATGCGGATCAAGGTACCGGCGCAGCGCAGTCGCAAGCTGCGGACGCTCCTCGAGCGCGTGAACGCCGACGACGGGCTCAAGGCCTGGTGGCACGTCGCGAATGTCAACGCAGTCAAGCGCCTGGGCATCAACGATCACTCCTGGGTCCATATCCAGATCGTGGCCAATATCGGGCTGCGGCTCCTGCGGATCCTGCACAAGCGCGGCGTGGAGCCCGCGATGGTCGCCGACTACGACATGAAGCAGGAGGACGCCGAGGTCGTCGTCCTGCTCGGCGCGCTGCTGCACTGCGTCGGCATGGCCGTACACCGCGACCGGCACGAGGACTGGAGCCTCTTCCTCGCCGAGCCAAAGGCGCGCGAGCTGCTCGCCGGGCTCTACGAGGAGCCGGAGTTGACGGTCGTCGTCTCGGAGGTGTTGGAGACGATCACGTCGCACCGCGAGTCGGGGCGCCCGCTCACGCTGGAGGCGGGGATTGTCCGCGTCGCCGACGCACTCGACATCGAGGAGGGCCGCTCGCGGATCCCCTTCGAGCGCGGCCGTGTCTCGATCCACTCGATCTCGGCGGCCGCGATCGACGAGGTGATCATCGCCGAGGGCGAGGAGCGGCCGGTCTCGGTCGAGATCAAGATGAACAACTCGGCCGGCGTCTACCAGGTCGACGAGCTGCTGAAGTCGAAGCTGCACGGCTCAGGCCTCGAGCCGTACGTCGAGGTCGTCGCGCGCATCGAGAACGAGGCCGAGAAGAGCCTCGTGCCGATGTACCGGCTTGAGTAGCGGCGGCTAGAGTTCGCGCCCGTACGGGGGATGGGGGGCCTGCCTTCAACCGCCACGGAGTTTGTCCGAGTGCCGGCCCCGACCCGACCGCATGACGAAATCGAGTAATAAGAGCCGCGTTGCCGAGTGATTTCCTCGCGCGTAACCATGGTGCATGTGCAGCTGCGCCGCCAACGATTCACCGCCGAGTTTCTGGACCCCCATCGCGAACTGGCCCAGCCGGAACCCAGGATCTCGAGGCACTTGCCGAGCAGACCCGTGCGACGTGCCCGTTCTGCATTGATCGGATCGAAAGCGAGACGCAGAGGTTTCCGCCGGAGCTCTGGCCAGATGAGCGGATTCGCTGTGGCGAGGCGTTGCTCTTCCCGAACCTCGTCGCCTATTCGAAGTGGAGCTCGGTCTCCGTCTACTCGCCGCAGCGCCATCTCCTGCGACTCGACGAGCTCACGCCCGCACTGGTTGCGGACAATCTGATGGCACGGGTCACGTTCGTGCAGGCGGTGCTGCGGCACGACCCGTCCTCGCACTGGGTCTCGGTGAACGCGAATCAGCTGCCACCCTCCGGGAGCTCGGTCTTCCACCCACACCTCCAGGGTTCCGCGAACCCCGTGCCCACGACCCTTCAGCGTCGACTCGCGACGCTCGGGCGCACGCGCGTGCGCGAGTACCTCGAGCTGGAGCAACAGGACGGCGAACGGCTGATCGGCTCGAGCGGGCGCGTCGCAGTCAGCGGCGCCCCGCAGTCGCTGCTTGTGCTGCGACTGGTCGCGCGCGCCTACTTCGGACCGCTTCTGCGTTCCGACGCGATGTGGAGCGAGCGACTGCACTGGGAGGCCGCGACCGATCTCGCGCCGGAGAGGGTCGCCGAGCACGCGCGAGAATTCTTCGCCTAAGCCTCGCTCGAGACCGGTGATCCGCTAGCGTTTTCCCCGCCAGATGAAGCTCTGGCGGGGAGTCGCCGGCTCCCGAAATCGCCCATGCGGGCTGATGGCTTCTACCGCGCAAGACGCACGAGAGAGGCGGTTCGAGGAGAGGCGCAAGGCATGATCCGAAGACGCCACCGGCCCGATCCCAGCGAGCGCCTCAGACAGCTTCGTGCATTGCCGTCCGAGCACTCCTCCAATGCGCCGCTGCTGGCCGCCGTCGCTGATGTCTCTTTGGACGTCGCCCGGGCCGCACTCCGCCGACTGACCCTGCTCGCCGGTCGAGCGGAGGTCGATGCGCTTCGCTCACGGATGCTCGAGCTCGACATCGGGATCGTCGGCGACGTGGCGGCGGCGCTGCGAGAGCTGGGCGATGCAGCCGCGTCGCGTGTAGCGGTCGTCGCACTCCAAGACGAGTCGAGCTTCAGGCGCCAGAAGGCGGCCATCGCCCTGCGCGAGCTCCATGACCCGGCGACGCGCGAGCCGCTGCACAGGGTGCTTCACGATCGCGAAGCGGCGCTGCGGCGCGCAGCGATTGAGGCGCTTGGGCAGCTGCCTCCGAACCGACGTACGAGCGAGGCGCTCAAGCGGCTGCTTCACGATCGCGACCCAACCGTTCGCGCGGCGGCAGTGTCCGCGCTCGCCGGCCTCGCCGACGCTGCGTCGTTGCAGCCGGCCGTCGTCGATTCGCACGCAAGCGTTCGCCGCGCCGCGGCCGCGGCCGGCTCGAGCCTGGATCGCGAATCGATGCGCGTGTTGATCGGGGACCCCGACGCCGACGTTCGTGCCGAGGCGCTGTGGGCGCTCGAAGCCAACCCCCGGATCGAGCTCGTCGAGGTAGTCGCGGCGTCGCTCGGCGACGACTCCTGGCACGTCCGGCGAGCAGGCTGCCACGCGTTGGGGGCATCGGGGTTCCCTGTGGCCAGGGAGCCGCTCCTTCATGCACTCGTCGACCCGCACCCGATGGTTCGCGCGGCCGCGCTTGGCGCACTGGAGTCGCTGCTCGAAGAGCGGCTTGTCGACGAGCTTGCAGGCGAGCTCGGCAGGCCGGACGCAAAGGTGCGACGCGCGCTCGTCGAGGCGCTGGCCGGCCGCGGAGACAGCGCGGAGCGAGCCTTGCTATCGCGTGTCTCGGACCCGGTGAGTGACGTTCGCCTCGCAGTGGTCCATGCCCTTGCTAGATCACAAAGCCCTGACGCCCGCCAGGCAATGGCGCATCTCGCCAACGACCCGGACCCGGCGGTTCGGCACGCCGCAACGATGCTGCCGGGAGCAGCCGCCAATGGGCCCTGACTCGTTCACAGATGCTCAGCAGCGCTCGATCGGCGTCGCCCTGAAGCTTTTCGATGACCTGATCCGGAGCGTCCGCGCCGACGGCCTGGAGGACGAGTCTTTATCGACACTCCAGAGTGCCCTGGCCGAGATTGCGGGGGTCACAGGCGCGAAAGCACCTCGTCCGAGGGGGAATGAGCGCCACGCGAAGCTGGCCCAAATGCTTGTCCACGCGATGGAGCTTGACTCCCGCCGCCTTCTGGGATACGGCGAGCTCTCTGCCGAGGCGGCGGACTACCTCGACGAGCAGTCGCGCCGACTCAGCGAGCTGACGATGCAGCTCATCGACAGGACACCCCAGGATCGGCCGAGCTGAGATCGCCCGGGATGTCTCTAGAGCGAGGCACCGACGCCCATTCGCTAGGTCAGGCCTGAGCCTCAGCTGAGGTCCTCGCCGACGTAGCGGCGAATGACCTCTGTCCATGATCGTTGCTCAACGCCCTTCGGCTCGGACGCGTAACGGTACTCCCGCTTGCGGTCGTAGTCCGCCAGCTCCGAACGCACCTCGGCGAGACGATCGCGCCAGTCGTCCAGAAGAAAGGCGGCTGTCTCTCTGCTCCCGGCGGCCAGAGCGCCTTCAAGGCTAAGAACGAGGTGCGGGAAGCAGATTCCCTCGGAACGCCGGTAGGCCTCGCGCACTTGCTCCTCGCTCAGGGCTTCGACGAGGAAATGTGCTTTCCGCTCGGCTGTCTCAGCGCGAAACGCGCACGCCGGGCAGCGTCGGCGCCGACGCAGCGAGTGTGCGCGCAGCCGGCCGCGCTCGAGGTTCGCGCGGATGCTTTCGAACCAGCGGAGGTCGTAGGTCGCAAGCTTGCCGTAGAGATCGGCGATGGCCGCTCCGGAGCCCTCCGCCGCGAGGAGTCGGTGAAGAAGCCAGGCATGCTCGCGGCAAAAGCCGCCGGCCTCGAAGAAGCGCCTCCGAGCTTCCGGGTCCTGTTTTCCCTCGCGCCAGAACGAGCTCATCCACCGTTGCTCGTCGCCTTCGAGAGCACGGCACAGGGCACAGCCCGGAAGCCCGAAGGCCCGGACGAGCTCGTAGCTGTAGATGTCAGCCATGGAAGAGGACTCGCCCCTGTTCGGCGCGCCCTCGCGCGGCTTTCACCGGACGATCATCACCGGGCACGGCGCGTGCTCCGCGACGCGGTCGGCCGTCGAGCCGAGGAGGTGGTCTCGCAGAAAATGGCCGCGGTGCCCGAGGACGACGAGGTCGAAACCGCCACCCGCGGCAAAGTCGGAGATCACCTCGGCGGCGTGTCCGGCGCGCAGCTCGACCGCCAGCTCGATCCCCGCCTTCTCGGCCTGCTCGCGTGCTCGCGAGGCCAGCGCGTTGAAGAACTGGTCCTTCTCGCGCTTGACTTCGTCGACCTCGCCGACGGTCGCCGCGTACGCCGGAAGCGGTCCCTCGATCGCGAGCGCAGTCAGCTGCGCATCCGTGACCTCGACCAGTTCGAGCGCCTTCGCGAACGCGCGATCGGAGGCTTCGGAGCCGTCGATTGCGACGAGGATGCGCTCGAATGGCATTAGCTCCCCGCCCCTTCTCGCACCGGCGCCTGTGAGGCCGGCACCGGTGCCACCGGTCGCAGTCCTGGCTCTTCGTGCTGTGGTTCGGTGTGCGGCTGAAAGAAGCGCTGGGCGATCGCGGTCGGCACGATCGCCGACAGCACGACCACCGCGATCAGAAGCGAGAACTGCGTGCGGTCGATGATCCCAGCACTGAGACCGTAGAGGGAGGTGATCGTGCCGAAGGTCAGACCGGTCGACATCAAGAGCGTCGTGAACGTGGCGTGCGGTGCGGTGTACCAGCGCGCGAGCGGGTAGACCCCGCCGAACTTCGGCACCATCTTTGCGACGAACAGGAACGCGAGGATGCCGAGGTTGGCCCAGAGCGCGCCGGCGGAGACGTACATCCCTCCCTTGAGAAAGAAGAACGGGGTCAGGAAGGCGAAGGCGACGACACGCATCCGCTCCTGCTCCTTGCGGTGCTGAACGTAGTGGGTACTCATCACGAGGCCGAGGATGAAGGCCGGCAAGGCCGCCTGCGAGTTGGCGCGGCCGCCGAGCCACATGAGCAAGAACAGCGAGGCGAAGACGAGCTTGATCTCCGGCTCGATCACGCGATCGCCGTAGCGCCTGAAGAACCAGGGCGAGGCCAAAGGGAGCCCCACGATCAGCGCGACCGATACCAGCACGAACGGGATCGCCCAGACCGTCGGCTTGATGAAGAGCACCGTCAGCCCGGCGACCGTCGCGATGTCGGTGACGAAGGTGGCCGACATCAGCCGCTTGCCGACGAGCTCCCGGTTGAGCCCCGTCTCGACCAACACCGCGTAAACCACGGCGAGGCTCGTGGTCGAGAGGGCGAGCCCGCCGATCTCCGCCTGGCGGTGGTTCCAGTCGAGCGCGTAGTAACAGACCGTCCCCACGACCGCGAATGGCGCCAAGAAGCTCACGAGGCCGATCGAGACCGACGCCCTCCATTCGCGCCTGAACTGCGGCACGTCGACCTCGGCGCCCGCCTGGAAGGTGAGGACGACCCCGGCAAAGGAGCCGAGGAAGACGAGCCAGCTGGGGACGTCGAGGTGGAAGGCATTGCCCACGATCACCCCGAGCAGCAGCTCGATCAGCGCCACAGAGAGCCCGACCTCGACGCTGATTGTCGAGGCGAGGAGGATCGTGCCCGCAAGCAGTGCCGCAATCGCGATGTCGCTCAAGCTCTACCTCCTGAAGACAAGACTCAGTTGGTAGAGGCCATTGGCGGATCGACCGCGGTTGGGCGGGGGCCTCACCCCGCTGCTGCTTCTCTCACTATAGCCAGGGGGCCCCCGGATCCCTTTCTCGCCCGGGAGCCGTCGTAGAATCGCGGATGACAATGGCGATGGCGCTCGCCGCAACTGCCTGCCGGACTGATGGCGCCTACCACCCGACGATGTCAGGAGGTAGGTGCGATGCCAAAGCCCGGTGCTGCCCAGCGCTTTGCTCGAGCGAGGAGCACTTCGGCCCGGCCACCTGGTTAGAAGCGCAGACGTGAAAGCTTGAGGCCGCCGACTCGCCGCTCCGGCGCGACGGCATGGAAGGCGGGCACCATCTCGCTGGTCACCAGGCCGGCCTCATCGGTGACCTCGTCGACGACGCGGAACCACTTCTGGATCCGGTCCGGTGTGTCCACGATGGCGGTCACCACGGGCACCTGCCGGCGGACGCTGAAGAGTCGGTCGCCGTGCGGCGGGTGGTCGCCGGAGAAGCCCCAGACACCGCGGAGGCTGGTCGCACCGCTCGCGCCGTCCTCGCGCAGCCGGCGGATCAAATCCACGTAGAGGGGATGGTTGCCGTGGCGGGCCTGCTCGCCCGCGTACACCATCAACTTCTGCCAGACACCGAGGCCCGCGTCATCTTGCTCACGAAGGTGACGCGGCTCGGCGAGCAGGTCCCCGTCGCGCTTACAGACGCGGACACGTTCGAGGGTGGCGATCGGATCCGGGAACAGATCGTCGAGCGCTGGCAGAGTGCGGGCAACCGTGTCGCCGGGACCAATGCTGACGATCATCAGTGGCACGGCGTCGTTCCGCGAAAAGAATCGCGCGCGCTGGCGTTGCCGATGCAACATCCCATCGACGCCGAGCAGGACGGTTGCGCCGGCGAGCCCCTGCGCATGCAGCCGATCGACGACCTCGAGGAAGGCCGGCCGGCCGTGCACGCGCTCGTCGCGGCCCATATACAGCGTCAGCTTCGTGGCCTCGTGGAGCTCCACCGGCAACTCCACGGAGTTGAGCCCTTCGTGCAGCAGGCGCGCTCGCTCTACCGTCACCAAGCCGCCGCCGACGAGATCGGTCACCTGCGGGAGCAAAGCCTCGATGCGCGTTCGTTCGTCAACCGCGACGGCGACGAGCGGCAGGTCTTCGGAGAGCGTGAGAAAGCGGTCGGTGCGCAGCGTCTGCTTGATCCCGAATCCCTCGACCGCACGCATGAGGACCGCAGCGTGCACCCCGTGCTGCTCGAAGAGGTCGAGCAGCGCATCCGAGAGCAGCTGCCCGTTGAGGCGGTCGGACTCGCCGAAGTAGACGGTCAGCTTCAGGCAGTCGACATTCATAGCGCCGCTCCCAGAAGCCAGCCAAGGCTCGCCGCGATGAGTCCGCCGCCGAACGATATGACGACGTTCGCGCCACCGAGGCCCTCCTCCCCCTCTCCTGCGAGTCGCTCGGTCTCGAGCATCCAGGTGGAGAAGGTGGTGAACGATCCGAGCGTCGCTGTGCCCGCGACCAGGAGCGCATTGCCGGTGACCGAGAGGCCCGTGAGGAGGCCGAGGCAAGACGCTCCGACGAGGTTGACGGATAGCGTGCCCAGAGGAAAATCCCCGACGAACCGCGTTTGAACAGATGCGTCGAGCCGGAATCGGAGCAGAGCGCCGACTCCACCCAGCAGGCCGACGCCAAGCCAGACGAGCACGCTCATCGCAGACGCACCCGCCGCGTGAGCGCTGTGGCGAGGTAGACACCGACGATGCCGAGGCCGACGCTCGCAAGCGCGTAGCCGGCGGCGGTGCCGGTCGCGCCGTGGCGGCTGAGCCTGATCAGTTCAAGCTGGAACGTCGAGAAGGTAGTGAGCGCTCCGCAGAAGCCTGTGCCGAGAAGCGGTCGGCGGTAGGTCGATGGCGGGAGTCGTTCCTGCAGCCGCGTCGCGAAGTATCCGAGCAGGAGCGTGCCTGCGACGTTGATGAGAAAGGTTGCCCACGGCCAACCGTGCCCGTCCCAGGGGAGCGCCTTCGCCAGACCGGTGCGTGCGAGTGCACCGACCACGCCGCCTGCGAAGATCGCCCTCTGCAGTCGGCCGTGCGCCCGATGTGATCGCCGGCGCATGAGGTAGTCGTTCGATCGTGGGCCCGCCTTCGAGTATCTCCGCCACTGCTCACGAACCCTCCGCGATTGGTGCGGCATCGGCTGCGTCCTCGGGGAGTCCGAAGATGCGCCGATAGGAATCCGCCCCATAGCTGGTCGGTAGGGGTGCGTTCGGAAGGATGCGGAACGTCCGCGTGCCGTCGGCCCGCCGCTCGGCGCGCAGGAAGAGCGCCGTCTCCAGCCGCCCCCGGTAGAAGCCATCGGCGAGATCAAACAGGTGGGTGACGTAGACGACCTTGACCCCCGTCTCGACCATCGCCCGGACCACCTGTCGTGCAATTTCGGATCCCTCGCGCTCGTTCGTCGAAGCGAACGACTCGTTGCAGAGGAGCAGTCCGCCCGGCCCGATCACATCGGCGATCTCGCTCATCCGGCTCAGCTCCTCGTCGAGCTTGCCGCTTGTCATGCTTGCGTCCTCCTCACGCTTGAAGTGCGTGAAGACGCCGCTGCAAACGTTCGCCTGGAGAGCCTCGGCGGGCACGAACATCCCCGCCTGCATCATCAGCTGGGCCAGTCCGATGCTGCGAAGGAAGGTCGACTTCCCGCCTTCGTTGGCGCCGGTGATCATCACGAGTCGCTTGCCCTCGGCTTCAAGGTCGTTGCCCACGACCTTCGAACCGAGATGGAAGGCGAGACTGGCGTCGTAGAGGCCACGCGCGGCGAAGGCGGGCTCGCCCTCCAACGGAATCGGGAACGAGGTGGGCTGGCCCTTCTCGACGAGCTGCTCGTGCAGGTTGAGGCAGCCCACGTAGAAGCCGAGCTCCGCGCGCAGCAGTTCGAAGAAGCCGAGAATGTGGTCGGTCGACTGCGCGAGCGCGTTCGCGACCAGGTTGATTCCCCTTCCGCGGAGCTCGTTGAGGCTCTGCATGCCGTGCTCGTCGCGGGCGGGAACCGTGAAGCTGTGGCTCTTCGGACCGCCCGGCGTGATCCGTTCTAGGAAGCCCTGCTCGTTCGGCTTGCGCAGCACGTAGTGGGTCCCCCTGTTCCCTCGCCCGAGCTCCGCGCTGATCAGGGCGCCGCGGCGGAACTCGAGCTCGCGGAGCTGATGGTCGATCGTGCGTAGGTAGTCGTCGTCGAGGTCCTGTTGCACCATCGCGAACAGCCGCCTGAAGCCCTCCGACCGGAACGCCGGTCCCTGCTCGTCCGCCACCTTCCGCAGCCGCTTGAGCGCCTCCGCCAGCAGCTCGAGGATGCGGAGTGACTTTCGCAGCATGGTCTCGGGCGAATCCCGGAACCAGAAGTGCTGTGCCTTGCGCTTGCTGTCGAGCGCGTCGACGGCGAGGGCGTAGAGGTCCCTGATGAGCTCTGGGCGCTCCAGGCAATCGCCGAGGACGGCTTGGCGGTAGCGGATCGCCTCTGGATCGGTGAGGCTCGCGAGGACTGCCTTCTCGACGAGCTCGCGCAGGTACGCATCGCCTCGGGCCATCGCGTGGAAGAGCGTCGTCAGCTCCAGGTCCTGCTCGAGCGCCTGGGCATTCACCGGCAGCGGCTGCCCCAGATCCAGGTCGCGCCCGCGGTGCATCAGGTAGGCCTTCATCGGCCGATCCGTGTCCGCAGGCGCTCGTAGGAGAGGCCGTACTTGTCGGCGAGCGCCCAGGCATAGGCGCGCCCGTCGGCAGGCCGCCGCACGATCTTGAAGGTGCGCTTGGACGGGTCCTCTGGTTTGACCATGGCGACCATGCTCGCCGTCGCCGGACCCATCGAGGCGAGCTCGTCGACAAACGTGACCCAGACCGCAAGGCAGTCGAGCTCGACGACTCGCTTCAGGACCTCCGTCCCGAGGTAGAGCGCATCGCTGAGCGTCGTCGAGGCAAAGGCCTCGTTGAGCGTGACGACGCTGTCTCCCGTCGCCCGCTCGAGGATCTCCCAGAGGCGAAGGAGCTCGTCGTCGAGCTTGCCGTGCAAGGTTCGAATGTCCTCCTCCCGCTCAAAGTGCGTGAAGACCTGATCCGGAAGGAAGAGCCGCGCGCTCCGCGCCGGCACCGGCACGCCCAGGCTCGCCAGGTAATGAAGCTGACCGAACATGCGAGCGAAGGTGGTCTTGCCGCCCTGGTTCGGGCCGGTGACGACGAGGATCCGCTCCGCCTCCTGCAGGAAGAAGTCATTGCGGACGACCATTTCGCCCTCGGCGGCGAGCTTCGCGGCCAGGGCGAGATCGCAGCCGTCCTCGACCGAGATCTCCTTCGAGCCCGCCGAGACGCGCGGGTACGAGAACGAGGCGCCGGCGGGCGCAATTCTTTCGGCGTACTCGAGGTAGGCGAGGTAGAACTGCACCTCGCGGTCGAAGCGGGTGATGAGCGAGTCGAGGAAGTCGCGCCGGCGCTCGCAGAATTCGTCCAGCGCCTCGAACTCCCTCGGGTAGAGACGAGCGACGAGCTGCACGATCTGCGCCTCGACGTGGTCCATCGCGCCCGGGTCGGGGATCTTGATCAGGTGGTCCTCAGCCGCCCCCTGGCTGAAGCGTGCAAAGGTCTCCTCGACCTCGACGCTGTAATCGCGCTCGTCCTGGTAGGAGGTGACAGTCACTCGTCCGCCCTTGATCCGCAGCGAGTACCGCACGCGCCCCAGGCCCTCGTGCACGCTGCGGACCTCCCCTGCGACCGCCGTGAAGCGCTCGGAGGCTGCGTAGGCCGAGAGATACCCCCGCAACGCCTGCAGGCCGCGCGAGCGCAGGTCGAGGTCGGCGAGCGCGTCTCGGAGCTCAACGACGGCGTCGCAGTAGACCTCGGCCGCGTCGAGGAACCACCGCTCCTTCTCGTACTGGTAGCGCTGCTTCTCGGCGAGCGTGAGGAAGCTGCGGACGCGGCGCATCGCGGCGCCGAACGCGCGCACCGCCGCGCCGACGTCGTCGACCTCGAGGTCGCGGAAGACCTCGTGCCGGTACGCGACCGCGGCGACCTCGCGAAGCGGCGTATGGAAGAACGGTTTCAGCTCGTACTCGTCGCGGTCGCGGACGACGAACGCGATCACCTGGTCGAGATTGAGATCCGCGAAGAAGGTGGGCTCCTGTGCCCCGGTTAGATCGCGCTCCTCGCTTTCGAAGAGGATGCTCCAAAAGTCTCCGACCACGCTCGGGAGTGACGCGATGGTGGCGACGTCAGAGTGCGGGTCGAGGCGATCGGTATCGGTCATCGGCTTCCACCGTTCGTGGTCGGTAGAAGCCATCAGCCTCGGCGGGCGGTTTCAGGCGGGCCTCATCGCCTTCGCACAATCTACCCGCCTGCGCGGGTCAGGAACATGCAAGCGGAGCGCGCCTGGCTGATTCGACTCCCTTCTGGGGCCCCGGCTGCGAAAGGAAAGACTTTCGAGGAACGCCGCCTCTTTCGAGCGGTTGCGAGTCGCGATCACCGCTGGTCGTGGCGGCGCTCGTCGATCGCCACCACACGCCCGGCTGGGGTGCGGACGGGGCTCGTCGTCGGCCTCCTTGGCGGCTACACCACGTTCTCGACGTTCGCGCAGGAGGGGCTCGACCTGGTGCAGGAAAGGGAGTCCGCGGTCGCGCTTCTTTACACGGCGGGGAGCGGGCTCGTCGGACTCGTCACCGTGTAGGCCCGGACGGCCATCGGTGGCGTCTGTAGCTGCGGTTGACATATCGAAGTTTGTCGATACGATGTACGCGCGATGAAGACGTCGTTGCCGGTGATCCAGTGCTGCACGCCGCTCGCGGCCGAGACGCTCGACGAGAGCGAGGCTGCGGCGACGGCGGAGCTCTTCAAGGCGCTCGCGGACCCCGCGCGGGTGCGGATCGTCAACCGGCTGGCACAGAGCGACGAGCCGGTCTGCGCCTGCGAGTTCCCCCAGTTCCTCGGGCTGAGCCAGCCGACGGCCAGCCACCACCTCTCGAAGCTCACGCGCGCCGGGCTGCTCAACCGCGAGCAGCGCGGCAAGTGGGCCTACTTCGCCCTCGATCCCGAGGCCGCGGCGCGGCTGGCCGGGATCGTCCGACTCCAGGAGGTCGTTTGATGAGCACCGACACCGCAGATGCGCTGCGCGAGCAGGTTCGCGAGCGCTATGCCCAGGCTGCAAGGGCCGTCACCAGCGGGGGCAGCGGCTGTTGCGGCGACTCCGGCTCCGCCGACTTCGGCGAGTCGCTCTACACAACCGAGCAGCGCGGTGAGCTCCCCGACGCCGCGGCGCTCGCCTCGCTTGGCTGTGGCAACCCGACCGCGGTCGCTGAGCTGCGCGAGGGCGAGGTCGTGCTCGACCTCGGCTCCGGCGGCGGTATCGACGTCATCCTCTCGGCGAGGCGCGTCGGGCCGTCGGGCGTGGCGTACGGGCTCGACATGACCGACGAGATGCTCGCGCTCGCGCAGCAAAACGCGCGCCAAGCCGGCGTCACGAATGTCCACTTCCTCAAGGGCGAGATCGAGAACGTCCCGCTCCCCGCGAAGTCCGTGGACGTGGTGATCTCGAATTGCGTGATCAACCTCTCGACCGACAAGGCGGCCGTGCTCAGTGAGATGGCGCGTGTGCTTCGGCCCGGAGGGCGCCTCGGCATCAGCGACATCGTCGCCGAGGATCACCTCTCGCCGGCCGAGCGTGCCGAGCGCGGAAGCTGGTGCGGCTGTGTCGCCGGCGCTCTTTCCCGCGGCGAGTACGTGGCCGGCCTCGAGGCCGCAGGCTTCGAGGACGTCAGCGTCGCGTTCACCCACGAGGTCGCCGAGGGCATGCACGGCGCGATCGTCAAGGGGACCAGGACGAGCGACCCAGCGTCACGCGAGCTCCCCATCCTCGACGAGGCGACGAGCGCCGGCTGCTGCTAGCGACGCCCGGAAAGCCCGGGAAGCCGACCGGCGACGAACGCGGCGGCGGTTGCAAGCCCGGCCAGCACGGCGGCGATGATGTTCGTCTGGACGCACGTACGGCACGCGTTGCAGCATGCCGTCGCGGTCGGAGCAAGGTCGCCGTACCTCGTCGTGGTCTCCACCAAGCGGGCTCTGCCAGATTGTCTTCATGGATGAAGCATAGGGCCGGCCCGCTCACTACGAGAGCACGTTGCGCAGTGCGGCCAGCGGCTCTTCGCGGACGCGGAAGTACGCCCAGCTTCCGCGTTGCTCACGCTCGACAAGGCCGGCCTGAAGCAAGACCTTCAGGTGGTGGCTCACCGTCGGCTGGCTGAGGCCGAGCGGCTCGGTCAGGTGGCAGACGCACGCCTCGTGGCCCGGCTGCGCCTGGATCAGGCTGAGCAGCCTCAGTCGCGCAGGGTCTGCGATCGCCTTCAGCGCGCCGGCCAGCTGCTCGGCATCCTGTGCACGGAGCGGTTTCTGGAGCAGGGGCGGGCACGCCGCCGCGACCGTCGCGATCGTCTGCATGCTGAGATATTGACAGACATCGATGACCTCGGCATCATCCGCGCCGGGACGGATATCGATCGTCATCGATACGCAGGAGGAGCCATGCCGCAGGCACTCGACCCCGTGACCCAGCACCACCTCGACCAGGCGGCCGCCCGGCTCGCAGACGAGTTCGAGGGAGTCTTCTCCCGCGAGACGATCGCGCGCTACATGGCCGAGTCGCAGGATCTCCTGGGCGAGGCGCGCATCAACGTCTTCGTCCCGGTTCTCGCGCACCGCTTCACCCGCGAGCGGCTGAAGGCGCTGGCGCAGGCCGAGGGCAAGCTGACGAAGGAGCAGCCCGAGGTGCTCTTCGTGTGCACCCACAACGCCGGTCGCAGCCAGATGGCGGCGGGTCTCCTGAAGCTCCGGTCCGACGAGCGCGTCCACGTTCGCTCGGCCGGTTCGACTCCGGCCGACGAGCTGAACCCGGCCGTGGTGGATGCAATGGAGGAGCTCGGGCTCGACATGAGCGAGGAGTTCCCGAAGCCGCTGACCGACGAGGTCGTGAAGGCCGCGGACGTCGTCGTCACGATGGGCTGCGGCGACGCGTGCCCGATCTTCCCCGGCAAGCGGTACGAGGACTGGGATCTGGAGGACCCGGCCGGCAAGGATCTCGCGACCGTGCGCCGCATCCGGGACGAGATCGACGAGCGCGTGCAGCGGCTCGTCGGCGAGCTCGTTCCGCAGAGCTGACGGTGCGGCTCGCGCGGCTGCTCGCTGCCGAGTTCGTCGGTACCTTCGCGCTCGTCTTTGCAGGAGCGGGCGCGATCATGGTGGACGCGAAGACGCACGCGCTCGGACACGTCGGCGTCGCGATCACCTTCGGCCTGGTGATCATGGCGATGATCTACGCCGTCGGTCACGTCTCCGGGGCGCATTTCAATCCCGCCGTCACGTTCGCCTTCGCCCTCACTCGGCATTTTCCGTGGTCGAGGGCGGCCGGCTACTGGTGCGCCCAGCTGCTCGGCGCGATCGTCGCGGCTGCGCTGCTTCGCGGCTCGCTCGGCGACATCGCGGACGTGGGCGCCACGTTGCCCTCAGGATCAGAAGGGCAGTCGTTCCTCTGGGAGCTGGTGCTGACGTTCTTCCTGATGTTCGTGATCATGGCCGTGGCGACCGACACGCGCGCCGTCGGCGAGGCCGCCGCGATCGCAATCGGAGGTACCGTCGGGCTCGACGCGATGTTCGGCGGACCGATCTCGGGGGCGTCGATGAACCCGGCGCGCTCGGCCGGTCCCGCAATAGTCGCCGGAGACCTGCACGCGCTCTGGCTCTACATCGTCGCGCCTGTACTTGGCGCCTCCCTCGGCGCGCTCGCCTATCAGCTCATACGAGGCGAGCCGGCCTCTGCTCCCGAAGCCGCATGAACGTCCTCTTTGTCTGCGTCGGGAACCAGGGGCGCAGCGTGATGGCGCAGCGCCTCTTCGAGCGCGCGGCCGGCGGCGCCCACGCCGCGCGTTCGGCGGGCAGCGCACCAGGAGACGCGACACACCCGCAGGTTCTGGAGGCGCTGCGCGAGGTCGGGATCGACGCCGGCGACCACGTGCCGCACAGGCTCGACGCAGCCGATCTCGAGTGGGCCGACGTCGCGGTCTCCGTCTGCAGCGACGAGGTCTGCCCGGCCACGCCCGGCGTGCGTCAGATCAGGTGGGCGATCCAGGACCCGATCGGCCTGCCGATCGAGCAGGTGCGCCCGATCCGCGACGAGATCGAGCGGCGTGTCGAGCGGCTCGCGCGCGAGCTCTAGCCCTTCGGGACCGGCTCGAGGCTGTAGCCGACGCCGTAGCGCGTCTGGATGAAGGTATGCCTCGTTGCGCGCGAGTCGATCTTCTCGCGCAGCCGGCGGACGCAGACGTCCACGGTACGGTCGCGATGCGTCGCGCGCCGGCCCCAGATGCGCTGCAGGAGCTCGTCGCGGCTCGCGACGCGGCCCCGATCCTGCGCGAGCGTGTAGAGGAGCCGGAACTCGGTCGGCGTCAGCTCGGCGCTCTCGCCGTCGACGAAGGCCTGCACGGAACGAGGATCGATGCGCAGCTCCTCGATCACCAGCTCCTCGCCGCGGTCCTCCTGGACGCCGCGCACGCCGCGCCGCGCCGCCGCCTGGACGCGCGCCACGAGCTCCTTCATCGAGAACGGCTTGACGAGGTAGTCGTCCGCTCCGATCTGGAGCGCGTGCACGCGATCGTGCTCGGTGCCGCGCGCGCTGACGACGAGGATCGGCGTGCCGATTCCCTCCGAGCGTGCCTGCTCGATCAGCGCCCAGCCGTCGAGGCCCGGCAGCATCAGGTCGAGCACGAGCACGTCGGGGCGCTCGTAACGAAGCCGCGCGAGCCCGACCTCGCCTGCACCGACCCGCATCGAGTCGAGGCCCGCTGCATCGAGGTGCTGCGCCATGCCCTCGGCGATCGTGTCGTCGTCTTCGACGATGAGGACCTTGGTCACGCGATACTGAACACTAGTGGCTGACACAGACTACGAAGCCCTCCGTACCGCTTTCACCGCATCCGTCTCGCACGAGCTGCGGACGCCGCTCGCGCGTCTCCAGGCGCTGCTCGATTCGGCCGAGCTCCCCGGCGCCGACCTCGAGGCGCTGCTCGCCAGGGCGCGCGAGGAGGTGGGGGAGATGACCGACCTCGTCGACGACATCCTCTTCCTCAGCGAGCTCGAGCAGGGGCGGGAGGTAGTCGCTCTGGGCGAAACGGAGGCTGCGCCAGTCCTGCGCGACATCGTCGCCGAGCTCTCGGAGCGTGCCGAGCTCGCGGGCCTGACGCTCGCCCTCCGCATCGAGGACGAGACGATCGAAGTGCCGCTCCGCCGGAGGATGCTCAGGCTCGTGGTCGAGAACCTGCTCGAGAATGCGCTGCGGTACGCGGGCGAGGGCGCGGCCTGCACAATCACTCTCGCGCGTGCCGACGGCGAGATCGTGCTCGACGTCGCCGACGACGGGGCCGGCGTTCCCGACGAGGACGTCCCGCGCCTGTTCGAGCGTTTCTTCCGCTCCGACCGCGCCCGCACGACCCGCGGGACGGGCCTCGGCCTGGCGATCGTCAAGCACGTGGTCGAGTCCGCGGGGGGGAACGTCGAAGCCCGCGGCGGTCGTGGCCGCGGGCTCGACGTTCGGTGTGCTCTTCCGGGTTGAGCTAGGTATGGACCCGGGCCAGCGTCTTCAGGCCGGCCTTCTTGACAGCCTTGGGGACCGGCACGAAGAGCAGCTTCGGGCCGTACGTCTGTCCCGAGTTCAGCGCCCAGGTGATGAACTTCTTCAGCTGGGGAGCCTTGCTGGTCTTGAGCGGGACGATCGTCCACGTGAACGTGCAGATCGGGTAGGCGTTCTTCGCCCGCGGGTTCGGATCGACTGCGGTGAAGGCGTTCTGCCTGTTCTTGAGCTTCACGATCGAGTCAGCCGCTGCCTTGATCTGCTTGAGGCCGGGCAGCTTGTACTTGCCGGCGCGGTTCTTGATGGCCGCGATCGTGAAATGGTTCTTGAGCGAGTAGGCGACGTCGACGTACGTGATGCCACCCTTCGTGGTGCGCAGCTTGGCGGCCACGCCGGAGCTGCCGCGGGCACCGACGCCGACCGGGAAGTTCGGCTGCGTACCCTTGCCGATCTTGTTCTTCCACGCCTTGCTGACGTGGGAGAGGTAGTCGGTGAAGTTGTAGCTCGTGCCGCTGCCGTCACTCCGGTAGATCGGGACGATCTTCTCGTGCGGCAGCTTGAGGCCGGAGTTGATCTTCTTGATCGTGGCGCTGTCCCAGTACTTGACCGAGCCGCTGTAGATCGCGGCGAGGATCGGACCGGTCAGCTTCAGGCCGTAGCTGACTCCGGAGATGTTGTACGGGATCGAGGTCGCCGAGAACGCCCACGGGATCTGGGCGCACCCCTTGCAGGCCTTGGCCTGATCCGGCGTCAGCGGGGCGTCGCTCGCCCCGAAGTCGACCGTGCGGGCGGTGATGGCCGCGATGCCGCCGCCGCTGCCGATGCCGCTGTACGCAATCTGATCGGGCTTGTAGTGCTTCTGCCACGCGGTGACCAGCGGGACCACGAAGGTGCTTCCAGCACCGGTGATCGTCCCCGTCTGGCGCGCGGGCGTTGCGCTGGCGAGGCTCGTCCACGCCGTGAGCGCGACCGCGATGACCCCCAGAGCGGCAAGCGTTGCCGCAGTAGTTCGCTTCCGATTCAAGTGAGCTTCTCCTCCCTCTTTGGACCCACGGCGGCGTGACGCTGCCGCCGTGAATTTCGACACCGGTACTTTCAGCGGATCCGGCGGCCGAATTGGGCTGAAAGCTGGTGCTCATGTGGTAACGATCCGGTGACACCCTGCTCACATGCGGGGCGCCTCGTTAGCGTGGCCCGCTCATGAGCAGCGTTTCGCTGACGGAGAGGTTGGCCGCCAAGCGTCGGATGCGGGACTGGCTCGGGGACCGGGTCCTCATCGCGCTGACGCTTCTGGCGGCGCTCGCCGCGCTGGCGGTGATGATCCTGATCGTCTACAAGGTGTTTCACGGCGCCCGGCTGTCGTGGAGCACCTTCGGGCTCGACTTCCTTACCGGCACGACCTGGGACGCGAACAACGGGGTCTTCGGAGCGCGGACGCTTATCTACGGCACTGCCGTCACGTCGCTGATGGCACTGCTCATCGGCGGTCCGTTCGCGATCGCGATCGCCCTGTTCCTGAGCGAGCTCGCCCCGCGCGGCGTGCGCGGGATCGTCGGCTCTCTGGTCGAGATGCTCGCTGCCGTTCCGAGCGTCGTCCTCGGCCTCTGGGGGATCCTCGTCATGGGGCCGTTCGTCGCCGAGCACGTCGAGCCGTGGCTCAGCCGCTGGCTCGGGTTCATCCCGATCTTCGACGGGGAGCCCTCCAGCAGCGGGATCTTCGTCGCCGGCCTGATTCTGGCGATCATGGTCGTCCCGATCGTGGCGAGCATCTGCCGTGAGCTGTTCGTCACCGTTCCGCAGGACCAGCAGGACGCGGCGCTCGCCCTCGGCGCGACCCGCTGGGAGATGGTGCGCGGAGTCATCCTCTCCTCGTCGCGGCCCGGCATCGCCGCGGCGCTGATCCTCGGGCTCGGCCGGGCGCTCGGCGAGGCGATCGCCGTCACGCAGGTGATCGGCTCCGCGACTGCGAGTCCGACGTCCCTCTACCAGCCCGGCGACACGCTCGCCAGCCGGATCGCAGCTCAGTTCCAGGGCGCGGTCTCGAACCTGCAGATCTCGGCGCTCTTCTATCTGGCCGCGATCTTGCTCGTGATCGGCCTCGTCACGAACCTCATCGCCTTGTGGATCGTCCGCCGCTTCGAGTCCGCGCGCTCGGGGGTGATCTGATGGCGGCTGTCGAGGGCGGCGTCTCGTTGCGCGGCGACCGACACGTCCGCCGGCGGCGGATCGTGAACCGCATCGCGGAGGCAGGGGCCACGCTGGCCGCCGCCGCCGCCGTCGCGGTGCTCGCGATCGTCGTCCTCTCGGTGGCGAAGCGGGGCATCGGCGTCATCTCCTGGAGCTTCCTCACCAGCCCGCTACCGCTGTTCGGGACCCCAGGCGGCGGCATCGCACCGCTGATCGTGGGCTCGGCGATCATCGTCGGCGTCGCGACCGCAATCGCCCTCCCGATCGGCGTGCTGACGGCGCTCTTCCTGAGCGAGTTCGCGCCGCGCTACGCGCGCGCGCCGATCCAGCTGACGCTCGACCTGATGAACGGGCTGCCCTCGATCATCATCGGCGTCTTCGTCTTCGGCCTGCTCGTCTACGGGCACACACAGAGCGGCTTCGCGGCGGGCTTCGCCCTCTCGATCGTGATGCTGCCGCTGATCGCCCGCTCGACCCAGGAGGTTCTCCGCCTCGTGCCGCAGACCTACCGCGACGGCGCCCTGGCGCTCGGTGGGAGCCGCTGGCGCACGACGCTCGGGATCGTTCTTCCGACCGCGCTCGGCGGGATCGTGACCGGCACCGTCCTCGCGGTCGCACGAGCCGTGGGCGAGACGGCGCCGCTGCTCTTCGCGTCGTCGATCTACGTCAACACCGTCTCCACCGACATCAGGCACTCGATGCCGAACATGCCGGTGCAGATCTTCATCTGGTCGGAGTCGCCCGACCCGCTGGACCACCAACGCGCGTGGGCGACCGCTCTAGTGTTGCTGGTGTTCGTACTCGTCTCGAGCCTACTGGCTCGTGGCGCGCTCGTCCGCTGGAGGAAGAAGATGGGCCAATGAGCAAGGAGGAGCACGTGAACGAGACCGTTACGATGCCTCCCATGAGGCAGGTCGACGTCGCCGAGCGGCCGCAGGAGCCTCAGGCGCAGTCGGGCGAGACCGTGTTCGACGTCGAGCGCCTGACTGTGCGCTACGGCTCGAACATCGCCGTGAAGGACGTCGAGCTCGAGGTCTCCAAGAACCTGATCACGGCGGTGATCGGTCCCTCCGGCTGCGGCAAGAGCACCTTCATTCGCTGCCTCAACCGCATGAACGACACGGTGCCGGGCTTCAAGCTCGACGGGCGCGTGCTCTACCACGGCACCGACATCTACGGTTCGGGCGTCGAATCCGTCGAGGTGCGCCGACGGATCGGCATGGTCTTCCAGAAGCCGAACCCGTTCCCGAAGTCGATCTACGACAACGTCGCCTGGGCTCCCCGCGTGCTGGGGCTGAAGAAGCACCTCGACGAAAGGGTCGAGAAGGCGCTGCACGGCGCGGCCCTCTGGGACGAGGTCAAGGACCGGCTGAAGAAGAGCGCCCTCTCGCTCTCGGGAGGGCAGCAGCAGCGCCTCTGCATCGCCCGCGCGATCGCGATCGAGCCGGAGGTGCTGCTCCTCGACGAGCCCGCCTCGGCGCTCGACCCGATCGCGACGCAGAAGATCGAGGAGCTGATGCACGAGCTCAAGCGCGACTACACGATTGTCATCGTCACCCACAACATGCAGCAGGCCGCGCGCGTCGCGGACCGGACCGCGTTCTTCAGCCTCGAGGTGCAGGACGGGGAGCGCTACGGCGTCCTGGTCGAGTACGACGAGACGCCGAAGATCTTCACGGCTCCGACCGACAAGCGGACGGAGGACTACGTTACGGGGCGTTTCGGGTAGACCGTGGGCATGCGGGTCACTTTCCAGGAGGAGCTCGACCAGCTCGAGGCGAGCCTGCAGGAGGAGGGCTCCCTCGTCCTGCGCGTGCTTCGCGGGGCGCTGAACGCCCTCGGCCAGCGGGATGTCGAGCTCGCCGACGACGTGATCGCCTTCGACGACGACGTCGACCGCCACTACATCCAGGTGGAGGAGGGCATCGAGTCGCTGCTCGCGCGCCAGACGCCCGTCGCGGTCGACCTGCGGCTCGTGCTCGCAATGTTGCATACGAACCTGCACCTGGAGCGGATGGCCGACTACTCGGTCACCATCGCGAAACTCACGAAACTCGTGGCCGACGTCGAGGGCGACCCGGCCCTGATGCAGTCCATGCAGGAGATGGGCGACCGGGCCGAGGAGATGATCCGCGTCGCGCTCGACGCGTTCGCGAACCGCGACCTCGCCGCGGCGGAGTCGCTCGTCGAGCTCGACGAGCTGATCGACCGCTCGAACCGGCGCTTCGTGGAGCGCGTTGTCGAGATCGTGGGCGAGCCAGGCCTGCGGGAGTGGGCGCTCCGGATGGTGCTCGTGTCGCGGACACTCGAGCGCATCGGGGACCACGCCGTCGACGTCGGCGAGCAGGTGTCCTACCTGCTGACCGCCGAGTTCCGCGAGTTCACCGACGCCTCGCACCCCGAAGAGCGTTGACGCGCCGCACAGCGTTCGTTCCCGCCGCCTTCCTCGCGGCGGTTGTCGCCGGGTGCGGCGGTTCCGGCGGCAACGACGGTTCGACAGGCGGTGGCGAGAGCAAGCTCCTCGTCGGCGCCGGCAGCACGCTGGTCGCGCCGCTCGTCTCGCAATGGTCGAACGACTACGCGAAGAAGACGGGCGTGACGATCACCTACGGCGCGATCGGCTCGGGCGGCGGAATCGCCCAGATGACCGCGCGCACGGTCGACTTCGGCGCGAGCGACGCGCCGTTCTCGCCCGACCAGGCGGCGTCGTGCAAGGGCTGCCTGCAGATCCCGTGGGCGCTCGCGGCGACGCTCGTCTCCTACCACGTGAACGGCGCGCCGGCCCAGCTCAGGCTCAGCGGCCCGGTGCTGGCGGACATCTACCTCGGCAAGATCACGCATTGGAACGATCTGCAGATCGCGGCGTTGAACCCGGGGGCGAAGCTCCCGGCGACGAAGGTCAGGCCTGTCTTCCGCAGCGACTCGAGCGGCGACACCTACGCCTTCAGCGACTTCCTCGCCAAGGTGAGCCCGACTTGGAAGGCGCAGAAAGGCGTCTCGACGCAGGTCGACTTCCCGACCGGTGTCGGCGGCAAGGGCAACGACGGCGTCGCCGCGATCATGGCGCGCACCGAGGGCGCGCTCGGCTACCTCGCGATCTCCTACGTCTTCGGGAACGACCTCGACTACGCGCTGATCCGCAACGAGGCTGGCCAGTTCCCCGTGCCTGGACAGGCGTCGATCACCGCGGCGGCGAGTGCCGTGAAGTCGATCCCATCCGATAACGCGATCTCGCTGACGAACCCGCCCGCCTCCGCTCCGGACGCGTACCCGATCTCCACCTTCACGTACGCGCTCGTGCCGGAGAGCTCGGGAAAGGCGACGACGCTGCGGGACTTCCTCACGTATGCGATCGGCCCGGGCCAGAAATTCGGCGAGAGGCTGCAGTTCGCGCCGCTGCCGGCGAAGGTCGTCGAGGCCGGCCGCACGACGATCGCAAAGATCCACTAGTCGCGACTTCGCAACGTGTCTGTAACCACAACGAAGCCCACGCACAGGCCGCGCGCCTCCACAGTTACGGTTGGAGATGCGCGTCGCGCTCATCGCTCACCGGCCGAGCCCCACGAGCCTGGCGCTCGCGGCGCGGACATGGAACGGGACGCCCGTCGAGGTGCTCTCGCCGCGGGACGCGCTGCTGCGCCTCGAACGGGGCGACATCGCGCTGGTGCGGCTCGACATCCGCGAGGACCTTGGGGGGATTGAGGATGGGCTGTCGGCGGTCGAGCGCCTTGGCGACCAGGGCGTCACGGTGCTCAACCCGCCGTCCGCACTCGTGCGTGCGCACGACAAGGTGCTCACCGCGCGCACACTTCGCCGCGCCGGCCTGCCGCATCCTCAGACGAGGCTGATCGAGCATCACCGCGAGCCGCCCGACCTCGACTTTCCCGTCGTCGTCAAGCCGCGCTTCGGCAGCTGGGGCCGCGAAGTGACGCTCTGCGGCGACCGGGGGGAGCTGGGGCGCACGCTCGAGCGGCTCGCGTTCAGCGATTGGTTCCGCGCGACGGGGGCGATCGCACAGGAGCTGATCCCGCCGCTCGGGCACGACTTGCGCCTGATCGTGGCCGGCGGCGGCGTGATCGGGGGAGGTCGCCGCACGGCCGCGCCGGGCGAGTGGCGGACGAACGTCGCGCTCGGCGCGACCGTCTCGAACGTCTCGCCCTCGCCCGTTGCGGTGGAGCTGGCCCGCGCTGCGGCCGATGCCTCGGGGCTCGACCTCGTCGGCGTCGATCTCCTCCCGACGGGCCCGGGCGGCTTCTCGGTGGTGGAGCTGAACGGCGCCGTCGACTTCAGGCCGGTCTACGCGGCACCCGGGCGCGACATCTTCACCGACGCGATCGCTGCGCTGTCTGACTCCCCGCGCCCGTCGGTCGCCTCCGCGGCGACCGCGAGCGGATAAAGAAAGGGCCGGCGAAGAGCCGGCCCCGTAGCGTCCGCATACCCAAGGGAGAGGGGAAGGTAGCGGGCGCCGTTTCTTGCCTTGTCTCCGGTTCTGACGGCACCGCGTTGCAGCGGTTAGCCGTCTTTACGGAATCTCAACCTACGGCCAGGGTGGGGGGTTGAACGTCCAGGTGCCGCCGAGCATCGTCGCAACGACCTGCACCTCGGCGAGCTCCTCCCCATCGCAGGCGAGCGGGTCGCGGTCGAGCACGACGAGGTCGGCGAGTTGCCCAGGGACGAGCTTCCCGCGGCGGCGCTCGTCGCGGGCGAGCCATGCGGGCGCGACGGTCGTCGCGTGGAGAGCCTGCTCGACGGTCAGCGCCTGCTCCGGGCGCCACCCCTCGCGCTTGTCGAGGGTCCGCAGGACGCCGGCGCGGATTCCCAGCAGCGGGTCGAGCTCCTCGATCGGCGCGTCGGAGCCGTTCGCGAGCACGGCGCCCGACTCCAGGAGCGAGCGGAACGCGTACGGCTCGCTGTCGAGCCCGCCCCAGAAGCGGTCGGCGAGGTCGCGGTCGGAGGGTGCGTGGCTGAGCTGCACCGAAGCGGCAACGCCGAGCTCGGCGAAGCGTGCGAGGTCCTCGGGCGTGAGCAGCTGGGCGTGCTCGACCCGCTGCCGCAGGCCGAGCGGCTCCCACTCCGAGCGCGTCGCCTCGAACGCGTCGAGCGCGTCGCGGTTGGCGAGGTCGCCGATCGCATGCACGGCAATGGGGAAGCCGGCGCGGGCGGCGTTGCGGATGTGCTCCTCCAATCCCTCGCGGCTCGTGATCTCCACGCCCGAGCCGTCCAGCATCCGCGCGGTCTGCGAGCCGAGCGTGCCGTCCATGAACGCCTTCAGGTAGCCGAGCCGCAGCAGCGGCGAGCCGAGCCCGCTCCGTACGTCCACGTCGGCGAGCTCTTCGGCCTTCTCGGCCGGAAGCGACTGCCACACGCGCAGGATCAACGCGTTGTCGGCGTCGAGCCGCTGCCAGAACCGCAGCGCGCCGAGCCAGCCGTCCTTGTCGTGGACCGCGGTGACGCCGCGCGAGGCGGCGAGCTTCATCCCGCTGCGCATCGCCTCGACGTACTCGTCGTCGCTCGTCTCGATGTAGCGGTCGCGGAAGCGCCAGCACGACTCCTCCCGCAGCACGCCGGTCGGATCGCCCCGCTCGTCCAGCTCGACCACGCCGCCGGGCACCAGCAGGTCGCCGTTCGCGCGCGCGAGCGCGGCCGAGTTGAGCCAGACCGAGTGCGAGTCGCGCGCCATCAGCGCGACCGCCCGGTCGGGCGCGATCGCGTCGAGCTCGTGCTTCGTCGGCTCGACCGGCGGCGACCAGTCGCCGCTGCGCCAGCCGCGTCCGCGTAGCCACGTGCCGCCCGCCTGCGGGAGTGCGTCCCGCACGCGCGCGACCGCCTCTTCGAGCGACGTCGCGCCCTCGAGCCGCACCTCGTGCTGTGCGACCGCCCAGGTCGGGAAGTGGACGTGCGAGTCGGTGAAGCCGGGGACGACGCAGCGGCCGCCGAGGTCGATCCGCTCGGGGCCCGGCAACGCGGGCTCGTGCGCGCCGACGCCGCCGACGATCCGGTCGCCCGCGATCGCGAGGCTCCGCGCAAGCGGCAGCGAAGGCTCCATCGTGCGGACGACGCCGTTCTCGAGAATCACACCGTCGTGATCGTACGCTGAACGCGCTAGCGGCTCGGCGAGGGCTCGAGCCGCTCCGCGAGGCTGCGCAGCGCCGCCGCGGACGTCGAGCGCACCGCGTCCCGCCTCGGCCGTGCGCGTTCGGGCTTGCGGGGCGCAGGCCGCTTCGGCTCCAGTGAGTCGGCGACCTTCCGCTGCACCGCCTCCGAGCCTACGAATAGTTCGAACATTCGAGTCTCCTCCTCGTGTGAACCGATTCAGTGGACATACTAGCTGAAACGGTTCATCCAGCGTAGTATTCCCGTTCATGGCGGACCAGCGCGTGCGGCTACGGGACGTCGCGGAGCGCGCAGGCGTCTCCGTCGGCAGCGCGTCCCAGGCGTTCGGCCGCCCGGAGCTCGTCTCGGACGAGGTGCGCGAACGCGTGCTCACCGCGGCCGAAGAGCTCGGGTATCCGGGACCAGACCCCGCGGCGCGGCGGCTGCGCACCGGCCGCGCAGGCGCCATCGGCCTGATCTTCAGCGAGCGCCTTGCCTACCAGTTCACCGATCCGGCTTCGCCGCAGTTCCTGCGCGGCGTTGCGCGGGGGATGCGGAGGGCGCCGACGGGGCTGCTGCTGATCCCGGACTCACGGCAGCGCGAGGAGGCGGCGCGCCTGGTACGCGAGGCCGCGGTCGACGGCTACATCGTCTACTCCGTGCCGCAGAACGACCCGCGCCTCGACGCTGCCCTCGCGCGTCATCTCCCGGTCGTGACCGTCGACCAGCCGCGAGGGGCGGAGACGCCGTTCGTCGGGATCGACGACCGTGCGGCAGCCCGCAGCGCGGCCGAGCACGTACGCGAGCTCGGTCACGAGCGTGTCGCGGTGCTCTCCTTTGTGACGTCGCTGGAGCCCGGTAGCGGGCTGGAGCTCGACCTCACCGTCGAGCGTCTCGCCGGGTACGAGGAGGGTCTAGGCACAGCGTGGGATCCGTCGCTCGTGCGCGTCTGCCGGCCGAACGCGACCGCGCCGGCCCGTCGCGCGACGCTCGAGCTCCTCAACGAGGCGAGGCCGCCGACCGCGGTCCTGGCGATGAGCGACATCCTGGCCCTGGGTGCGCTCGAGGCAGCCGCCGAGCTGGGCGTGTCCGTACCCGAGCAGCTGTCGGTGGTCGGCTTCGACGACAGCCCCGGAGCCGCGCACGCCGCGCCGCCGCTCACCACCGTCGCGCAGCCCCACGAGGGCAAGGGCCGCCTCGCCGCCGAGCAGCTGATCGAGGCGATCGAGCGCGGTGAGGGTGGCGAGCCGCGCCGCACGTTCCTGCCCACCGAGCTGGTCGTCCGCGAGTCGACCGCTCCGCCTGGAGGAGGGCCGGGCTAGGGCTGGTCGTACTCGTCGTGGCGGCGGAACCAGATCCCCGTCTCGTTGCGCCCCTTCGGCGCCCGGTCGAGCCACTGGTACATGCTCCACAAGCCGTCGAGCCCGCGGGCGTACGCGGAGTAGGTGTGGTAGACGACGCCGTCGTCGAGCGCGAACGCGCTTACGGCGGGCCCTTCGCGCAAGTAGGTGGCGACGTCCGTCCCGCACCTGGCCGCCTGCTCGGCGACGGGACCTTCGGTGGCGTCGAGAATCGGCCTCACGTCCCGCGTGGTGAAGTTGTACTCGGTGGCGCCGGAACGCTGCTGCTCCTCGGTCACCGAGGTGTTGAAGTCGTAGTTGAAGTCGGTGTCGTGAGAGGACGCCCACGGAAAGCCCCAGCCCATCCGCTCCTTGTAGGCCTGGATCGCCCCGATGGGCGCGCGCGAGATGGCCATCAGCGTCACGTCGTGGTTGGCGAGGTGGACGGCCGACCCGGCGAACCCGTCCGCGATCGCCGAGCAGGCCGGGCAGCCGGCCGTGTAGTCGGGCCCGAACATGAAGTGGTAGACGAGAAGCTGCGAGCGCCCCTGGAAGAGGTCCGCCAGCGACGCCTCGCCCTCGTCGGTCTCGAAGCGGTACTCCTTGTCGACCCGGACCCAGGGGAGTTCCTGCCGCCGGCGCGCCAGCTCGTCGCCGCGCCTGGTCAGCTCCTTTTCCGCGTCGAGCAGCTCGAGGCGGGCCGCCAGCCATTCCTCACGTGTTCCTGTCGCGTGCTCCGTCATTCGCTTCCCTCCCTCACATCGACTGGATGAGCCCCGGAACTGCAGACGGCTCGACGAGGATCAGTATCCCCAGGCCGACGATCGCCAGCGCGAGCGGAACGTCGACGGCGGCTCGCGGCGGCAGGAGCTTCTGAGCCACGACGAGCGCGGCGACGACGGCCATCCACGTCACGCTCATCACGCCCACGGCGAGGAACAGCACCATCAGGCCGATGCTCGATCCCACGCAGTAGAGACCGAACCGGGACCCCGAGCGCACGTTGCTGCGGCAGCGGCGGCGGCACCGGCCCTTGAGCGGGGTGAGCTCGTACAGGCCGGCGGCGATCGCCAGCGCACCGGCCGCGGCGGTGCTGTGCGGCTCGTAGAGGACGTACACGGCGAGGCCGATCAGCGTCCACACCGTCAGGTACGCCGCCGCGAACACCGGCGCGCCGAGGACACGGCCGTCGGCGCGGACGACCTTCGAGACCGCCGGGACGGCGCCCGGCAGCATCATCGCCGCCATCATCGGCACCCACGCGGCGATGAAGAACGCGAACGACCCGAGCTCGGTCGAGGCGCCCATGTCCATGCCGCTCATCTGGTGGACCGCGACGACCCAGCACGCGCCGGCAATGGCGAGCGTGCCCGCGAGTGCCACCGCCGCTGAGCGGTCCTCCTGCGTTCCAATCTGGTGCGTCGGCACGACGTCACCTCCCTGTCGATTCACGCGTACCGACCCCGGAACGGGCCTGAAACTCATCGCTGCAAGAATCGTCGCGTGGCCGATGTCTTCGACCACGTCACGATCCGCGTGTCGGACGTCGACGCGTCGCTCCGCTTCTACGAGGTCGCGTTCGCGCAGCTCGACTACGCCGAGTCGTACCGTGGCGACGGCTTCTACGAGTGGAACGACTTCTCGATCTGGGCGGCCGAGCAGGGGAAGCCGGTCACGCGCGGACTTCACCTCGCGCTGGTCGCGGAATCACGCGAAGCGGTCGACGAGTGGTGGCGAGTGATGACCGGGGCCGGCCACGAGGACGACGGCGCGCCTGGCCCGCGGCCGCAGTACGGCATGCGCATTCAGGCGGAACACAGTGGCATCGCCGCGGAAGCTCGATGCTTGCAGAACGCTTGCAGCCGGGGGCGGTACTGCGCGCGGGTTCCAGTCCGAAGCTCGCCATCGACGCCCGTGACTCGTCCGCGAGCTTGGAAAGGCTCCGGAAACGGAGCCTTTCGCTTGCGGAGATGCTGCCGACGAGCCGGAGCTTCCCGAACCATGCCAGCGACCAATCGAGCGTGCTCGCCGCACGGGACGACCGTCTGCCCAAGCGAGTCTTCTGGATGACGGCCTCACCGCTAACCTGACCGGATGACCGACGAGCCGCAAGCATCTGGGCAGAGCGGTTGGGAAGACGAGGGTGGCGCACTTGCTCCAGACCGGAAGCAGAAGTCAAAAGGCCCGGAGATCCCCGTTCCGAAGCGGCGAGTCCTGATGGATGCGTTACGCAAGCTCGTTCGAGCGGCCAAGAAGTCCTAGCGAGAAGGCCCGCAAGCGCGGGCCTTCTCTACTACATGGGACGGCCTCGAGGCGAAGCTTACGCCCGGACGAATCCGTTCTTCTTGTGCACAATCACTTCGCCGTCCGTGATCTTCGGCGGATTGGGAAGTGCCGTCTCCAGCTTCTCCTCGCGCACCCAGGTGGCTGCGACGCGAGTCGACTCGTCGGCCTGTGCCGAAGTGTCGAACAAGTCGATCGAACTCATGACGCCGTTGCCGGCCTCGATGAGGTAGTAGCCCTCGAAGCCCGGCAGCTTGCTCAGGCGGGGCGTGAGGCTCTCGTCGACCTTCTTGGTCAACTCGTCGGTGCGACTCTGGTCGACACCCTCGTAGCGCCTAACGGTGGCATGCATCTGATGCTCCTAACTGTCACGGTGCTGGGTGGAGAACCGGCTCTTTAGTCCTCCTGGTGCACTCAGGCCCGATGTGACAGTCGAAGAGGGAATCTCGGAGCCTCGACGCCTTCCGTTGAACCTTGCGCACCACCGAGTGTAGCAGCTTTCTTGACAACGTAGATTTACGGAGCTACGTTTTGCGACGTTATCAAGCTAGGAGACCGCGATGTGCCCATTCTCGGTCATCCTGCAGCGCGTTCCGGATCAGGAGCTCGGCCCACTTCTGATTCAGCTCGCAGAGGCAGGCTTCCACGATCCGATCATCGAGCCCGTCGGTGGCGGTGGCACCCCTGGAAGGACAGCCGCTAGAGCCGTCGCGCGGACGGCCGATCTCCCAGAGGATTGGCGGCTCGTGCAGGAACGGGAGGGGCAGTCGTACCAGTGGCCGGGTCAGCGCGAGCACTACTCTCGCTACCGCGTCTTCATTGGCACGACGCGTGCCGAAGGCGCCGTTCACATCGGACTCGGCGAGACGATTCGCGAGAACAGGTGGGGGCGAGACCGCAAGTACGTCGTCGCTTTCCGGAGCAGTGGATCCCCGCACCAGCCGCTAGCCGAGTTTGTCGCGGCTGACGACTACGAGGAGACGCGCGAGCTGGTCGCGGTGATCCGTGGGAGCGATGGGGGCCGGCGTATGTACGGCGCCGGCGACGCGCTTCCGGGTGTCTACCAGGAACGCTTCCGAACCCAGATGTACAGCGAGCGGGTCGTCTATCCCGGCGTCTGGAACAAGGTCGTCGTGGTCGCGCGCGAGGACGACGACGAAGCGATTCTCAACCACGCGCTGATCCAGGGCCGGCGACGTTACCGGAGGTAGCGCTAGGCCAGAGCGCGGCAGCCCCCACGTCTGCGCGCGGGGTGAGGTTTCGTCTCCGCCACGAGCCGCCACACCGAAAGAGATGGATCCGGAGAGCGCGCCCAACAGACAACGCAAGAGCCTCGCGAGATCGGCTCCGCCGCCACGGGCGGCGCACCTGGCTCTACACCTGGGTCGGCGCTCTCGTCGCGCTGCTGGTGATCCTGATCGCTCTCGTCGTTGCCAACACCCGCAGGGTCAAGGTGAGCTGGGTGCTCGGCTCGACGCGCCAGCCGCTCGTCTGGATCATCCTCGTGACGGGAATCCTCGGCTGGCTGCTGGGAATCGTGACGAGCGTGGTTTTGCGACATCGCACGCGACGCAGGACCTCGGAGGGCTGACGTGGAGCCGCGCCGGCGAGCCGCCGGTCACCTAGCGGCCCGAGCCGCCGCCAGCGACAGGCCGGTACGCCAGGCAACGGAAAAGAGAAAGATCGCGCCCCCGGCGAAGATCCCGAGAGCCCCGACCGAGACGGCGACGGCGAGCGCCTGAGAAGCCCCGACACCCGCGGCGACAAGGGCGGCGCCACTGACTCCGACCTGCGTGGCTGCGCCCGCCGGACCGATCGGCAGCGCCGCCGCCGCTGCGCCCGCGCACAGAAACAGGAGCGCCAGCGGGAACGAGAAGCCAACCCCGAGCGTGCCCAGGAGCAGGAAGACGGCTATTGCCCGGACGAGCCAACACGCGGACACGAGCGCCCACGCTTGCGATGCCGCCCGTCGCGAGGTCGCGCGCGGGCTCAGCCAGCGCCCGAGGCGGAAGCGCAAGGCCTGCTCACTGGCGGTCAGGCGGGGCAGGGCGAGGATCACCGCGGCGGATGCGACTCCCGCAACAGCCACCGCCGCGAGCCCGGCGCGCAGGCCGACTCCGGCGCCCGGAAACACAGCGGCGACAAAGGCAAGCGGCGCCAGGGCGGCGCTGTCGATCAGCCCGAGCATCACGAGTGAGAGGCAGAGCACACGCACGCCGGCCGGACAGCCGGGGTAGCGGCGGACGACGGCGACCCGCATCGCATCGTCAAAGCGGCCCGGAAGGACAACTCCGATCAGCGCAGCGCCACCGTTGCCGGCCGCGAGCGCAAGCGTCTTCGGTCGTTCGTCGGGCGTGAACAGCCGTGCCCATCCGACGCCTTGAGGGCCTGAGCGAAGAGAAGAAGCAGGCCCGCAACCACCAGAAGGCCGGGGTCTCCGCTCGCGAGCGGCCAGGAGGTGGTCGCGAAATGCCGAGCGGCCAACACCGCGAGGGCGACCACAAACGCTCCCGACCCAGCCGCGAGCACCCACTGGCCTCTCCGCGAACGACCGAGGCGCCAGAGCGCTCCGACCAGCAGGCGGTACCTGCCTTCGAGCACGATTGGCGCGAGCGGAACGGCGATTGCTTCCAGAGGGTCCTGGTGGAGGCGAGCGCCCGGGCCTAGCCTCATTGGGCGTCTCCCTTCCAGATACGCCGCCTTACGGAGTTTCTCTCGAGTCTACGCCGGGGGTGCCGACCCCACATCTTCTGCGCGACTGGGAGCCGGCGGTCAGCGAGCACTTGCCGTCACACTCACGGCGTAGTCCCATGCGCCTGCCTGGTGTCTCGTCAGGACTACGATCGGGTGGTGGCTGACGACTCGCCGACGGGGGGCCCCCGCGAGGCGTCGGTCGTGGGCGAGAAGCCCGAGGCGCAGGCGTTCCAGCGGGCGAAGATCGACGACTACGACGACTTCGTCTTCTGGTCGTCTACGGCGCCTCACCCGACGACGACCGCCTGGTCGAAGTGCACTTCTTCTACTCCGAGCGCTTTCTCGTCACTGTTCACCAAGACGACTGCCCTGCCTTCGCGGAGATCCGCCGGCGCTACCAGAAGCGCGACGAGTCGATCGACCGTCCCTCGCTGCTCCTGTACAGGATCATCGACGGGCTCGTCGACAGCTTCTTCCCGATCCTCGCCGACTTCGACAACCGGATCGACGACCTCGAGAACGCGATCTTCCTGCACGCCGATGATCGGCAGCTGCAGGAGATCTTCCGGATGAAGCGCCTGCTGGTCGGCATGCGCAAGGCGGTCAGCCCGCAGCGCGACGCGTTCGCGGGTCTGATGGGTGGAGTCGCCGAGCTGCCAGGGCTGGTCGAAGGGGACGAGCGCTACTTCCGCGACGTTTACGACCACCTGATCCGGATCAGCGACCTGATCGACAGCTACCGCGATCTGCTGACGAGTGCTATGGACGTCTACCTCTCGACCGTCTCGAATCGCCTCAACGCGGACGAAGCAGCTGGTGGTGGTGGCGACCATCTTCCTTCCGCTTACATTCATCACCGGATTCTTCGGCCAGAACTTTGGTTGGATGGTCGGGCACATCTCGGGCTGGCCCGTCTTCGTCGGCCTTGGGATCGGGACCGAGCTGGTGGCGTTGGCGATCCTGCTCGCCTTCTTCAAGCGGCGCGGCTGGTTCTGAGCGCCTGAACGCAACCCGGCCAGCCGTGGCGGCCGCCGCTCTCCACGGCCGGGGCGAGGGCCTTACTGGTGCAAGCAGATGAAGACGCGTCCCTGTCCTCGTCAAGAACTCCGTGGCCCCTTCTTATCTCGACGAAGCCTCCTGGTTCACGGGGTAGTGGCCCTCGCCGGGCCAGGCGAGAGGATCAGGATGATTTGGGGCGCCGTGCTCGCTTCCGACGCTGTGCCGCTCGCCGGCTCAAACGTGACCAACGTGCCAGGCCGAGCCTCGAGCAGGTCACCGCCCGCCTCGATGCGCGTTTCTCCCTCTACGACCGTCAGCCACGCGCGTTCACGGACCTGGGGGTCGCCTAGTTCCTGACCGGGTGCGAGGCGAATGACGATCGCCGGCGCCCCATCGACTGTCTCTAGCACAGCCGGCGAACGTGGTTCCTTCGGGTGCCTCGATCTGTGTCAGATCCCAGGACTGCACCGCAGCGATCCTAGGGCATGACTACGAACGACTACGTGCTGTGTCGGCAAAAGGGGCACGCTCGCCCGGCAGGCTGTCGACCGTCAAGTGTGGTCGGGCGGGCGTGGATCGCTCAGGCCGAGTAGTTCGAGGGGAACGGCGAGCTCTCGTGGGTCGCCCGCAACTAGCCCGTCGCCGGCCCTCTCGTACACGAGCACCGGGAGACAGAGGACGACGTTGTCTCCGAGTTCGATCTGCTGCAGTTCGGTTCCACTAGGAGCGATGGCAGTGATGAGCATGGCGGTCCTCCTAAACTTCGCACACCAGAACAAGCGAGGTATCCCACCGGCCGCGCTTGCCTGCAAGTGCCGCAGATCGCGCCAAAGCTGGCTGCCCAGAGCAACTCGCCGTTCGCCCCCTTCTACTTGGGCTCGAGCTCACCGACCGCAAGACGTTTCCGGCCTTGCTAGTCGTTCAGCCGCTCTAGTTCGTCACCGAGCTCACCCGAGGCGCTTCGAGAGCACGCTCGTAGTAGTCCCGAGCTCGAGGCAAACGAGCCAATCACTGCCCAAAGGGACGGATTCACGGATCCCCAGACCTTTTCCCCTGCAAACTGGCCGTTTCCCGGGGAGCCACAACGGGGATGCCGTTCATGGACCCTCCCGTCGCACGCCACTGCGATCTCGGTAGCCGCCGCCGTGATGTGGGGCGAAGGCTATGGCCCGGTTGGGCCAGTACTTCTCGCGTCTGCTAGGCGTGCCCATCAGCCTTTAGCGAGCCCGTCTGTCTGCGCGGCCAGCTCGGCGTCACGGTCGGTGATCGCCTGCGCCGCTTGCGTCCACCAGTGCACGACGACCCGGTTCCAGTGGATCGAGATGTCGGGATGATGATGCTCTGTCTCGGCGACCTCGGCCAGACGGTTGACGAAGTTGATCGCCGCCGAGAACTCTTTGAAGCGGGACTCGCGCTCTAGCGCCCCTTCGATTTCGGCCCAGTCCTCGGGCACCTCCATGCTCTCACCTCCCGCATCCGCGTCGGTCCCACCTCCCAATCGTGCGCGTTCGCCGAAACCGACGGAGGGAGGTCATCTCTCCCGATCCTTGTTCTGGCGCCGGGCTGTCTTGGCCGCACAGCCAGCGATGGGACACGCTTGACGCCCCGCATCGTCGCCCTGCCACACGTCTCGTACGACCCCTCGCGCGGGTCATCCGCTTATGGCTTGGCCCTCCATGGAGGACCCAGCCTGTTTGATCGTTCTAACAGGGTGCCAATGCGTCAGCGCTGCGCAGCGGCTGACCTGGCTACGTCCCACCCAAGACCTAGAGTTAGCGATCGGCAACCTGGCTCCGCAAGCGGCCCTTGCACAATGCAAGCGGTGGGCCGGGCGGCGAGTTGAACGCGCCAGGCGCTAAGGCGCACCAGCCTGAAGGCGTGAGCCGGGTGGCAAGCGGCAGCCGACAGAAAGTTCAGGTCTTCTGCATGTGCTCGATGCGATCGGCGAGCAGGTGAAACGAACGCTGGGCTGCGTTTGCCAGGCCCATGAGCAGATGATTCATCTCGTCCACCGGCGGCGCGACCCAGACCCACTCGCCGCCTGCGCTGTCGCGTAGCGGGCAGAGACTTCACCTCGCGCCTAAAAGATCTCGTCGACTTCGTCCTCGAGTGCCACTGCGATCTCCTGTTCGGTTGCGGCAACACTAGAACAGGCAGTCGAGTCGGCTAAAAAGGGTCGGACGGCGAGCCGAACGCTCAGCGTTTCCCGTACGAGCCTCGACGACACCCGTCGAGGCGGGTCTCGGGGGCACCTAGCTCGAGGGTTGCCCGTCCCGTGACCCGCAATTAGCGGGATTATCCGCATGGACTTCCACCTATGCCGGCACGCGCCGGCGAGCGCCTGTAGTGTCGTCAGTAGCAGCGGGAAGAACGGTTTTGCGCAGTTCGGCTGAAGCGCTTTGCCTCTCTCTTTCTTTGTGGCGGAAGCGCTCGTCTGAGCCTTTTCGCGATCTGCCGCTCGACGCCTTGTTGTGGTGAGTTGTTTGCCCGGCGAAGCCCGCCTCCATGACGGTCTGACCTCGGAGGCCTAACAGCGCCTCCGCCCTGAACCGCGAGAGTGAGGAGCACGAGATGTATGCCACCATCAGAAGGTACGAAGGTGTCGACGAGACTCGTTTGGTCGAGATCACCGAAAAGGCCAACGAGAACCTGATTCCCCGTCTGAGCGAGTTGCCGGGCTTCAGCGGTTACTTCCTGTTTGAGCCCGCGAACGGCGTCCTGACCTCGATCAGCCTGTTCGAGACGTCGAGCAACGTCGACGAGTCGAACCGCATTGCGGCGAAGGTGTTGCAGGAGGAGAACCTGCAGCGGGTGATGCCGAGCCCGCCGAAGGTCACCTCCGGCAAGCTGATGGCGCACAAGATGCCCGAGTTTGTCGGCGTCTAACCGCTTCGATCCGAACTGAGGAGAAGGCCCGCTTGCGGGCCTTCTCCTTTGACCGGCGCTTTCGAGCGGGCGCGAGTGGCCGGAACTCGCGTTCTACTGCCGGAAGCGCTCCGGCGCGAGCTCGGCGGCGACTGAGGATCAATCAGGCGACCCGGCGCCCCACGCGGCTCTCTAGCTCGGAGAGCGCAAACTTCTAAGGCGACAAGGAGGCCCGTGTTCGAGCGCTCCGCGGAAGACGATTCGGGCTGTCCCTGTCCCTACCTACCGCCGCCGCCGGCCTCCGCGGGGCAAGAGATAGACCAGCGCGAGGATGGCGACGATGATCACCGCAGCGATGGCGACGATGGCGATGGTGGACGCAGCAAGGATCACGCGCACCTCTTTTCCTTCCGGCCAGCTCGCATAAACCTGAGCCCGGCCGGGATCATTTCGGGTCTCTCCATCGCTTCGCTCCCCAGAGAGCAACGCTGACAAGATCCCCACATCGGGCACGAGATTACATCGGGCACGGGATTGATACCGCCCTGCTGTAGCCGGGTCTCTCCTCAATGGACACCGGGCGAGGTCTTCGAGCGCTCAGCCCACGGCTACTGGGAGTATCCCTCAGTCACCTCGCCCTTGTGTGCGGCAAATGCAGCCAGAACCTCCCCCTTCTCCCGCTCCGACACCTTGAAGAAGTCAAGCGTTCGGCCGAGTTCAGCCGCGACTTCGTCGAATTCGGCGGGTGAGATCTTCAGTTGGCGATGTGCTTCTTCCAGGCCAAGAGGAGTACTGCCCGGTTTCGTGGCTGCATATTGCTGGGACCCGCCGGCAACGTCGCAGACCCAGAGGGTGCGCATGAACTCAGTTCCTCCCCCCTTGACGTTTTCGGTGCTCCATTCCATTCGGTGGGACGACATTCGCGCGCCGCGCTCGCTACTACGCCGAACCGCCCAGCTCGGATTCCACCTCGTCGCTTGGATCGGCGCCCTCTAACCGTCGAGGTGGAGAAGGAGGCTGTATGCCGACGCACGTCTACTTCAGCGGAGGGCTATCGATCACCGTCGAGGAGGACTTTGATCAGGTACAGCAGCGACTCGAGCACGAGGCTGGCCTGTTCACGCTGATGACGGCTGCTGAGCCCGGCCACCGAGTCAGCATCCACCGCTCGGCCGTTGCGTACATCGAGGAGATTCCGCTCGGCGAGCAGGCAGAATCCCCGCGGAGACAAACGGCGGCCGCGAGACGCCGCGCTGCTTCGACTGAGTCCCGACACTGAGTAGCGGCCCGACCTCGTTGCGCGGAGGTCTGAGCGCGGTCGGGGTCCCCTAACTGTGCGAGCTGAAACTCTTGACGGGCTTGTACGGGATCTCGACTGAACGCATCCGGCGAAGCCGCGCGCCGTGGCCCTGACGCCAGAGCGGCATAGTCATGAACCAGATCACGCTCAGGACGATGAGGCCAAGCGCTCCTGCCAGGAGGGCCAGCACGAACGTGCCGCTGACCATCCAGAGACCGATCAGCGCGCCCCAGAGCAAGAGTGCCCAGGTCATCTTCCGCCACTTGAGGAATCTCGTCATCTCACACCACCTTCTCTAGAACTCTCGTGGAGAGCGGAATGCTCTCCCCTGCACTCAGGCCCGATCCGGGAGTCAAAGAGGAAGTGCGAGGAGCCTCGACGGCTTCCGCGCTAGGTCTAGCGCCCCTCCAGCATAGCAGCATTTGTGCTAGGTGTTACAAAAATGGGTCGATAGACATGCGGCGCAGAGGTCACTTGCCGCGTCGAGCCAGCACTCGACCGCCGTCCCTGGCAATCGACTCCATCGCTGCCCCAAGAGGGCACGGACCCGGACCCTGCGGACTTTCCCCTGCAAACCGGACGTTTTCAGGGGACCGTCGGAAGGAGCCACGAGCTCCATCGTGGACCCCCTAGGCAAGCCGACGCCGTGATGGTGGGCAAAGGCCATGCCCCGTTGTGGCAGTACTTCTTGCGTTTGCTGGATAGGCACTCGAGGCCATTGCTGCCCCAAAGGGCACGGACCCCCGGACTCTGCGGCATCTTCCCTGCAAACCGGCCTTTTCTAGGGATCGCCGGAAGGGACCATCATCGCTTTCTTGGACCCCTGGCGGGCCGAACGCGGGCTAGTGGCGAAGGCCATTCCCCCGTTGCGGCAAATGAACCTGATGGCCAGGACGCCGTATGGGGCTTGGCACGTGTCTGGCGAGTGATGCCAGAGAGCATCGACAGCTCATCCGAGTCGTTCTGGGTCCTTTTCGCGAGAGCGATGCCTGCCTTGTCGAGAGGTTGGAGCGGCGAACTCAGCGGCTTGCTCGCGCTCGGCACGTTCCTTCGGCGGGTCCCCGAGGGACCCGTGCAGATGGGACCGGCGTCGCGTGGGGTGGGTGCCCCGCACAACTGGAGGTTCACCTCTGGCGCTAGCTCGACGTCGGTCAGTATCCGGGTGATTGCGCCAGTCGCCGACCGCGAGTTGGCCTCCGGTCAGAAGCGTGAGCCGCTGCCGCTTCGTCAAGGGCTCGCCCAGCTCTGCGCACCGATCAATGCTACGAAGAGAAGCTCGAAATGCTGCGGACCTGGGGCGAAGGTCTCCTGAACGACGGCCGGGACGAGCCAAGAGCCGCCGGCAGGGCGATCATGATGTGGTCGAGGAAATCGAGCTACTGCACGTCGACCTCTGGCACGCTCGTCAAGACACTGCCGAGGAGGCGGAGGCTGAGATCCAGCGAGCCGAGCCCGAAAGATCCAAGAGGCAGTTTGGCATCGCCCTTCAGCGCCGCATCAATGCTCTTCGCAGTCGTGGTCTGTCGAGCTCAGCCGAGAAGTAAACACGTTCTCCACAGCTCTACCCACAGCCAGGAGGCCGCTGCTCGCTCAATGCTCGAGCGCATGAGGGCTATTCACCCACAGGATCGCGCCTAGGGCTTGGTACGAGTCGACGTCCGTTCTCAACGCGATGGAAGCGGCACACCCCCGCACGAACGCATCCGGCGAACGAGCAAGATCGCGGGCTGCGATCCAAGCGGCGTGAACGAACCTATTCCTGCTCGGCGTGGCGGACGCGGATCTCAAAGTCCACGTCTCTCTCGCTCACGACCTTGGCCTCGGTGACGATCCAGTGCTCGCCGTCGAGGTTGATGGTGTCGCCGACCTGCAGGACCGCTCCAACGTAGTTCGTCGTCTCGTTTCCTCCGTCCTCGAAGTAGACCCGGTAGCAATAGCCTCTGACCATCGCTGGACTTCTACACTCGCGGCAGATGCTCGTCCATGGGAGTAAGCCGCATGTGCGACGCGGTCGCCGGCTGGAGGGCCTGATAACCAGTGCGGCCGAGACTCCTACTTCGCAGGTGCCGCGTCCGCTGGCCTCGGCAGGATCATCGGTTTCCGGGGACTCTTCACTCGCGCCGGAGTCCCGCCTTGCTGGCGTGCTTCTCCGTCATCCGTTGGTTGGGGGTGGGGTGCAGCCCCGGGGACGCTGGCGGTGTTGGAAGCGCCCACTGCGCAGGTGGCGGTCACGGCGCGACGCCTCTGCGCATGCAGGTTCCCGCTGCTGCGCTGCACCATCGCCTGACCTCTCTTCCCCCCAGGAAGCGACCGCGCCGTCTAGCGGTGTTGCTCCCCGACAAGTCGCCTGGCAGTTGTCTCGCGTAGCCGAGGCCTCGTGGCCCACCGACCACGCGAGGCCCGCGAAGGACTAATGCGGGCCTGGCTCGAGACGCGTAAAGCGGCACGGCATCGAATATTGCCGGGCGCGTATGGACGGCATCTGCTTCGCGGATGACCGCTCCTGCGTGCCCGGCCTTTTTTGTGTTGCTGTTCGCTACTGGCTCTGGCTCTTTGGCCGCCGCCCGCGCCGCGCGACCGCACGTCTCCCGAGCTTGTCGGCTTCGGCGTCTGTCAGGTCGAGCTCGCGCACGCCTTTGCGCGCATCGGCGAAGGTGATGCGGACGGTTGCGCCCTTACCCTCAGGAATGTCGCCGCCAGCAGGTCAGAAACACGGATCGTCTTTTTCGCCACAGGATCGCTCCTACTTGGGGGATCGAGTGAAGCTACAACAAGAGCAACTGTTCTCGCATTTCGAACAGTCGCAAAGAGGAGAATAGGACGGACCTCGTCTATAGACCGGTGCCGCCGCGAAGGGCTATCTGCGTGCGCTCAGCGATCGGTTCAGCTTTTCGTCCGCGCTTGGTGGCACGGCTGACAAGCACCTGTTCAAGCAAGCCGTGCATCAGCCGTCGCCGTTCCTGAACCGTGAGCGTCGGCCAGGCAGCGAGCAAATCGCCGTCAGCGAGCTCCTCGACCAAACTCGACTGCGAGCGCGTCTCGGCGAGAACTATTCGTGCCTCATCGAGTGCCCGCTGCCGCACCTCAACGCCCTGAAGGAACTTCTGCTCGCCAAGCAGTGAGAGCAGCTTTGGGTTGTTCACGAACAAGTCGAGCTCGTGCTCGGCCTCTTCCTTTGCGCGTGCCGCTGCCTCGATCTTCTCGGAGGCCTCAACTGCTTGTGCCAACAGGCCATCTCCTTGCTTGAGCGCTGATAGGACGCGCTCTTCGACATACGTATCGAGAACGGAAGCTCGAACGCTTGCCCGCGCGGGGCAGTGGCCTTTGGCATAGCGGCCAGTGCAGTAGTAGACCGGGTAACGGGTACCGGTCTTGCGATCGGTATTGCCGGTGATCTTGAGCGTGTGCCCGCAGCCGGCACAGCGGGCAAGCCCGCCGAGCATCGCCTGCGCGGCCAGAGAGCCATCCCGCTGGGAGAAGAACGACTTCTTGACCGATTGGGCGGCGTCGAACTCCGCTCGCGTCACGAGCGGCTCGTGCGCTCCTTCCTTCACGACCTTGCCGCTGCGGGCCTGGCCGAGGTAGACCGGGTTCTTGATCAAGCCGGAGACGCCGAACTTCGACCAGTTCTTGTTGCCCGTCGGGGGGTAGACCTCGCGCTCTTCAAGGAAACGGGCAAGCTCTGCCCAGGAGGCACCGGCGGCACGCTTGCGGAAGGCCTCGGCAACGACCGATGCAGCCGGCTCGTCGCGAATCAGGCGACCCTCCTTGGTGCGTTCGTAGCCAGTCGGCGTTCGGGCCGAGATGTGAACGCCGCGCTCGACCGCCTGTCTCACCGCAATTTCCCAGCCGCTCTTGATCCGCTCCAGCTCGAGTTCGGCGATGAGGATCAGGATGCCGATGGCGAACCGTCCCATGGGCGTGGAGCCGTCGAAGTTGTCTTCGACCGAGACGAGCCTCGCACCGGCATCGTTCAGGCGGCGGATCGAGCTCAGGGCATCAACGGCCGAGCGGGCGAAGCGATCGAGCCGGGCAACGACGATCCCGCCCGTCTCGCCGGCCTCGCAGCGTGCAAGTGCCTGCTGGAACATCGGCCGCTCGAGCTTGGCGCCGGATTGGTCGATCTCCTCCCACCAATTGACGATCTCGACCTCGTGCAGCTTCGCCCAAGCGGCGATCTTCTTCCGCTGCACCTCGGGCGAGATGAACGACTCGCCCTCACGGCCAGCACGCCGGCTAACACGGATGTAACCATCCGCTGTCCTGGAGCGCTTCATCCTGCCAACCTGGTACAGCGATGAGCACGATTGACCACGTCACGATCCGCGTCAGCGACCTCGCAGAAGCGATGGTGTTTTACGACCGCGTCTTCAATCTGCTCGGCTTCACCGGCGATTGCCACGAGGCCGAGCCGTTTTTCGAATGGGGCGACTTTTCGCTCGCCCAGGCAGATCCTCAGCATCCGCCGACCACCGGGCTCCACATTGCCTTCACCGCCGACTCGCACGAGCAGGTTGAGAGCTGGTGGCTGGGCTTGACCGACGCTGGCTACCGGAGCGACGGCGAACCGGGGTTGCGGCCGCAGTACAGCCCCGATTACTACGGGGCCTTCATCCTCGACTCGCACGAGAACAGCGTCGAAGCGGTCACGCACGCGCGCGCGCGTGAACAAAAGACGGGGTTGATAGACCACCTCTGGATCCGCGTCCACGACCTTGCCCGGACGAAGCGGTTCTACGAGCCGATCGCGGCTGCGCTCGAGCTGGGGCTGCGCGACCGCGGTGACCGCCTTGGGCTTGGATCCGACCGCGGCAGCTTCACCTTCGTCGAGGGACCGCCGACGCGGAACCTTCACCTCGCCATCGGCGTCGGAGACCAGCAGACGGTCGACAGGTTCCACGAGGTCGCACTTGGGGCCGGCGGCCGGGACAACGGCGCGCCGGGGGAGAGGCCGGAGTACCACCCCGGCTACTACGGGGCCTACGTCCTTGACCCGGCTGGTACGAACCTCGAGG
>CAVRBT010000024.1:0-16192 GCA_963719275.1 uncultured Actinomycetes bacterium
TGTGAGGGCAGGCGCTCGCGGACGAGCTGCTCAGCCTCGCCGGTCGCGCGCGGGTGTGAACCGACGCCGGCCAGGAAGGTGGCCTTGTCGAGCGCGAACAGGCGCGTCTCGCTCGAGCGCGGTGACGGTCGCCGTGCGCGGGACGTCCCGCAGGAGCGCGAGCTCGCCGAAGCCCTCGCCGCGGCCGAGTCGCCGCAGCTCCCGGCCGCCCGCCTCGACCCGGAGCTCGCCCTCGGCGACGACGTAGAAGCGGTCACCGCGCTCGCCCTCGCGCACGACGGTCTGGCCGGCGGCGACGCGCGTCTCCACGAGCCCGTGTGCGAGGGCCTCGAGCTGCGGCGCGCCGAGCGGTGCGAACAGCGGCAGCGAGCGCAGCAGCGAGATCTCGACCACCGGCACCGGCGCGCGGCGGTCGATCTCTGCCAGCCGCCGCGCCGTGGCGAGCACCGCCAGCGGTAGCAGCATCCCGATCCCGGCGACCGCCCAGCGCGCGCCCGCGAGCGAGACCAGCGCCGGAGTCAGCAGCGAGCCGACCGCGAGCGCGGCCATCGAGAGCCCCTCGAGCACGCCGAAGACGCGCGCGAGCACGTCTGCGGGGACCGTGCGCTGCAGCAGTGTCCGGCCGGCGACGTCGAGCAGCGACCGGCCGGCACCCGCGGCGGCGAGCAGCAGCAGCGCCGCGAGCGCGCTCGGCCAGGCGGCCAGGATCGCGAACGCCGCGCCCCACGCGGCGACACCGACCACGATCGGGGGCAGCAGCCGGCGCCGGCCGATCAGCGCCAGCGTCGCGGCGATCCCTGCGACCCCGCCGGCGCCGAAGGCCGCGTTGAGGTAGCCCGCCCCGGAGCCGCCGAGGTCGAGCACGGAGATCGCGAGCACGACGTAGAGCACGTCGAGCGCGCCGATCGCGACGAACTGCGCGCCGAGCAGCCCGACCAGCACCCGCGCCGCGGGCTCGCGATCGAGCAGCCGGAAGCCCGCCAGCGCCTCCTCGACCGGCGGCCGGGCGTCGCACGGCAGGCGCGGGCCCGTGCACCCGGGCGACGAGAATCGCCGACGCGCCGACGACAGCCGCCATTACCGCGAAGACCACGCCCGGGGAGCCCACTGCGAGCAGCACGCCCGTCGCCGCCGGGGCCGCAAGCATGCTGACGCTCTCGATCCATCCCGAGACGACGTTCGTGGCCGTGAGCTCCTCCGGGGTGCGCGCCAGCGCGGGGACGAGTGCCGATTGAGTCGGCCGCGTGATCGTCACGAGCGTGGCGGCCACAGCGGCGAGCGCGTAGGCCAGAAGCGGAGGGGCACCGGCGAGGAGGGCGGCCGCGGTTGCGCCCAGCGCGAGCGCCTGACCCGCGTAGCCGGCCGCGAGCACCCGTCCCGGCGCGTGCCGGTCGGCGAGCACCGCCGCGAACGGCGCGAACAGCCCCGCCGGGACGAGCTGTGCCGCTGCGACGAGCCCCGCGGTCGTCGCCCCGCCCTGCTCGTACGCGTAGACGAGCATCGCGATCCAGGCGCCCCACTCGGCGGCGTTGAAGCCGCCGAAGGCCAGCTCGACCCGCCGCAGCTCGCGGCTGCGGCAGACGTCGCCGAGGACGGCCGCGGCGTTCACGAGTGGCGCGGCAGCCGCTCGGCAACCGCCTCGCGGATCACGCGGTCGAGCGCCGGGTAACGCTCGACGAGCTGAGCGAGGACGCCCTCGGGGAAGACCAGCAGCCGCAGCGGCGAGGTCGCCAGCACCGACGCCAGGCGCGGATACGAGTAGCCGGCGCCCCACTCGAGCGCCCGCAGCTCGCCGAAGAAGTCGCCGCGGCGGAGCTCGCGCGCCTGCTGCCCGTCGACGGTGACCGTCGCCGTCCCCTCGACGATCACGAAGAACTCCGCGCCGAGGTCCCACTGCTCGATCACCCGCTCGCCCACGGCGACCTCGCGCAGCGACGCGCGCGCCGCGACCTGCGCCGCCTGGCCGGGCTCGAGGTCCGCGAAGAGCGGCAGCTCGCGTAGCGACGGCAGGTCGGCCTGCGGCAGCCCCGGCCACGCGCTGACGATTGCGGGATGCCGCTCGTGCGCGGGCTCGCGCGCCTGCGGCTCCGCCGTCTCCAGGAACGCGAGCACCGCCTCGACGTCCTCGGCCGCACTCTGGTGGTTGAGCACGCACATCCGCAGCGCGAAGCGGCCGCGTAGCCGCGTGGTCGAGATCAGGCCGGTGCCGCTGCGCTCGAGGGCGGAGACGAGCCCGGCGTTGGCAGCCTCGTCGAGGTCGCGGCGACGGAGGCAGACGACGCCGAGCGACGGCGGCGCCATCAGCTCCAGCGTCTGGCTCTCCTCGACCCGCCGCGCCGCGGCGGCGGCGACCTCGAGCGACCGTCGGATCGCCTCCCGGAACGCGTCCAAGCCGAAGTAGCGCAGCGAGACCCAGATCTTCAGTGCGCGCGCCGAGCGGGTCAGCTGCAGGCCGAGGTCGCAGAAGTTGACCTCCTCCGCGTCGGCCTCGGCGTCGCGCAGATAGTCAGGGAGGATCTCGAACGCGCTGCGCAGGGCGTGGCCGTTGCGGACGAGCACGCACCCGCACTCGAACGGCTGGTAGAGCCACTTGTGCGGGTCGAGGGTGACCGAGTCCGCGTGGGCGAGGCCGGGGAGCAGGGCCGGGTCGGCCAGGACGGCGAAGCCGCCGTACGCCGCGTCGACGTGGAGCCAGGCGCCGTGCTCGCGGCAGACCTCGGCGAGGCCCTCGAGCGGGTCGACTGAGCCGGTGTTCGTGGCGCCGCCCTGCGCCGCGACGCAGAACGGGGTCAGACCCCGCGCGAGGTCGGCAGTGATCGCGGCTTTCAGCGTCTCGGGGGTGAGCCGGAAGCGGTCGTCGCTCGGCAGCACGCGCACCTGCTCGGGCCGGAAGCCGAGGATCCGCGCCGCGCGCGCGATCGAGGAGTGCGCCTGATCGGAGACGTAGAGGACGAGGTCGTCGCGCATCGCCCCCGCGAGTGCCTCGCGCGCGCAGGCGAGCGCCGTCAGGTTCCCGGCCGACCCGCCGCTGACCAGCGAGCCCGCCGCGTCGGGCGGGTAGCCGATCCAGTCCCTGAACCAGCCGAGCACCTCGAGCTCGACCTGGCTCGCGCCCGCCGACTCCATCCACGAGCCGGCGTAGAGGTTGCAGCCACTCGCGATCAGGTCGCCGAGGGCGCCCGGCCACGTGCCGGCGAACGGCACGAAGCCGAAGAACCTCGGGTGCCCGTCTCGACTCGCGAACGGGAGCACGTCGTCCTCGAGCCGCTCGAGGATCTCGTCGAACGGCTCCGGCTCCTCCGGCGGAGGGCCGTGGAGCCGCTCACGCATCTCGGCCGGGGTCGCCCGGCGCAGCGGCGGGCCCTCGCGCTCGCGTTCCAGCCGCTCGACCAGCAGGTCGACCGTCCGGTAGCCGAGCTCACGCATCGCTTCGGGGTCGAGCGCGAGCGGATCGTCACTCCCCTGACCGCCCACCCCAGAATCCTCGCATTAGGGTGGCGCGAGTGGAAGTCGTGCTCGTGCGCCACGGCGAGACCGAGTGGAGCGCGGCGCTCCGCCACACGGGCCGCACCGACCTGGCGCTGACTCCGGCCGGCGAGGAGCAGGCGCGGGCTGTCGGGGAGGCGCTGCGCGGGCGCGAGTTCGCGCTCGTGTTCTCGAGCCCGCTGCGGCGGGCGCTCGACACCGCACGGTTGGCCGGCTTTGAGCCCCAGGTGCGTGACGAGCTGGCCGAGTGGGACTACGGCGAGTACGAGGGGCTGATGACCCCGCAGATCCGGGAGACGGTTCCGGACTGGACGATCTGGCGGCACGGCGCACCCGGCGGCGAGGCCGCTGCGCAGGTGCGGGAGCGTGTCGACCGCGTGCTGGCCGAGATCCTGCAGGCTGGCGGCAACGTGCTCGTCTTCGCCCACGGCCACCTGCTGCGGGTGCTCTGCGCGCGCTGGCTGGAGCTCGAGGCGGAGGACGGCCGGCTGTTCGCGCTCGACTCGGGCACGCTCAGCACTCTCGGCTTCGAGCGCGAGCAGCGCGTGATCCGCCGCTGGAACGTGCCGGTCGTGCCCTGACGGGGCGGTGAGTCGTGTCCGCGGCGGCCGCCTGTGCACGACTCGTCACACCTTCGATCTACTCGCCGTGTCCCTTTTCGCCATGCCCGGGGACAGTCCCCGGACGTGGCTCGAAGAGCCACGGGCGTTAGGGTCGCGAGCGATGCGGGACAGCGTCGACATCCTCACCGATCCGCCGTCGCCCGCCGCGGACGCGCGCGTCGCGTACGGGCCCGAGCCGCTCCAGTTCGGCGACCTGCGCGTGCCGGCGGGGGACGGCCCGTTCCCGCTCGCGCTCGTGCTGCACGGCGGCTACTGGCAGGCGACCTACAACGTGATCCACACGGGCCGCCTCTGCGAGGCGCTGACTGCGGAAGGCCTCGTGAGCTGGAACCTCGAGTACCGCTCAATCGGTGTCCCCGGCGGCGAGTGGCCCGGCCCCGGCGAGGACCTCGAGCTTGCGCTCTCGTACCTCCACCGCCTGCCGTTCGCGCACGACGGCCGGACGGTGTTCGTCGGTCACTCCGCGGGCGGGCAGCTCGCGCTGTGGGCGGCGAAGCACGCGCGTCTCCCGGTTCTTGCGCTCGCGCCGGTGTCGGACGTCCGCGACGCGGCCGAGCGCCGCGGCCCCGACAGCGCCCCCGCCCGCTTCATGGCGCCCGAGCACTACGCGGACGGCTCGCCGATCGAGTTGCTTCCGCTCGGCGTGCGGCAGATCCTCGTCCACGGCACCGCGGACGACTCGGTCCCCTACGAGATGAGCGAGCGCTACGTCGAGGCCGCGGGCGGCGAGGCCGAGCTCGTCACCCTGGAGGGCGCAGGCCACTTCGAGCCGATCGATCCGCAGGCGCGGCAGTTCGCCGAGACCCTCGCCGCGGCGCGTCGCCTCCTCTAGCCGAAATCGATCACGCTGCGGATGCCGTCCTGGGCCTCCATCAGCTCGAAGCCGCGGTTCACGTCGTCCAGCGTCAGCTTGTGCGAGACGAACGGCTCGACGTCGATCTCGCCCGCGAGCCAGCGGTCGACGAGCTGCGGCACCTGGTCGCGCCCCTTGCAGCCGCCGAACGACGACCCCGCCACGCGACGTCCCGTGATCAGGAAGCGAGGCACCACCTCGAGCGTCTCGCCCTTGCCGGCCACACCGCACATCGTCGCGAGGCCCCAGCCCATCCGCGCCGACTCGACCGCCTGTCGCATCACGGCGACGTTGCCGGTCGCCTCGAACGTGTAGTCGGCGCCCAGCAGGCCGACGAGCTCCACCACCCGCTCGACCGTGTCGGGGCCGCCGACGAGCGTGTCGGTCGCGCCTTGCCCACGCGCCAGCTCGAGCCGCTCCTCGGAGAGGTCGACGCAGACGATCCGCTCGGCGCCTTGCAGCCGGCAGCCCGCGACCGCGCCCAGCCCGACCATCCCCGCGCCGAAGACGACGCACGTCGAGCCTTCCTCGACGCGCGCCGTGTTCATCGCCGCACCGAGCCCGGTCGAGAGCCCGCACGCGAACAGGCACGCTCGATCCAGCGGCGCCTCCGGCGAGACCTTGGCCAGAGCGATCTCCGGCATCACCGTGTACTCGGCGAAGGTCGAGCAGCCCATGAAGTGCCGGACCGGCTCCCCGTCGCGCGAAAGGCGCGCCGTTCCGTCTGGCAGGTACCCGAGCCCCTGCTGCTCCCGGATCGCCGTGCAGAGGTTCGTGCGCGGGTCGAGACAGTGCTCGCACTCGCGGCACTGCGGCGAGAAGAGCGTCACGACGTGGTCGCCGACGGCCACGTCGCGAACGCCTTCGCCGACCGCCTCGACCACCCCCGCGCCCTCGTGGCCGAGCACCGTCGGCGAGTAGCCGGAGGGATCGGCCCCGGAGGCCGTGAAGAGGTCGGTGTGGCAGACCCCGCAGGCGGCGAGCCGCACCAGCACCTCGCCGGCGCGTGGCATCGCGAGATCGAGCTCCTGCACCTCGAGCGGCTCGCCGAAGCGCTCCAACACCGCCGCGCGCGTCTTCACGCCGCCGATCCTACGGTAGGCTCGGCGCTGTGGCGCTACGGGGAAGCTGCCAGTGCGGAGGCGTGCGGTTCGAGGTACCGGACGACTTCGAAGCCCGCACGTTCTGCCACTGCGCGACGTGCAAGAAGCTCTCCGGCGGCGTCGGCACGGCGAACGGGCGCATCCACAGCGACCAGGTGACGATCCTGCAGGGCGAGGAGCTGCTGCGCACCTACCAGCCCGAGGAGGGCTCGGCCAAGACCTTCTGCTCGGTCTGCGGCTCCAACCTGTTCGGCGGCGGCTGGCCGGAGTCGGACCAGGCGAGCGTCCGCCTGAGCGCCCTCGACGACCCGGTGCCGGGCCGGCCGCAAAAGCACCTCTACACGCGCTCGGTCGCGTCCTGGGAGACGCTCCCCGACGACGGCCTCGAGCGCGTCGACGGCTCCGGCTAGCGCGGCACGGCGAGCCAGACGTCGGCGCCGCCGCCCGCGGCGTTCGCCGCCTCGGCTGTGCCGCCGTGCGCTTCTGCGATCATGCGGACGATCGAGAGCCCGAGCCCTGCGCCGGCGTCGCCGCGGCCGGGGCCCGGCAGCGTGAACCGCTCGAAGGCGTGGTCGAGGAAGGCGGGCGGGAACCCCGGCCCCTCGTCCCGGACGTGCAGCTCGACCGACCCGTTCACGGCCGCGGCTTGCAGCGTCACGCTTCCGCCGCCATGGCGGAGCGCGTTGTCGACGAGGTTTCCGAGCGCCTGCTCGAGTCTCAGCCGGTCGGCGCGCACCCGCAGGCCCTCCGCCGCCTCGGGTCGGAGAACGCGGTCCGCCTCATCCGCTCGCCAGCGGAACCGCCGCACGACGGACGCGAGCATCTCGTCCGCGGAGAGCGTCTCCACCTGCAACGGGAGCTCGCCGCGCTCCGAACGCGCGATCAGGAGCAGGTCGTCCGCGAGCTGGGCGAGCCGGTCGACCTCCTTCGCCGACCTGCGCACTGCCGCGCGCAGCTCCTCAGGAGAGTCTGCGTGGCGCAGCGCCAGCTCGAGCTCGGTACGCAGCAGCGCCAGCGGCGTGCGGAGCTCGTGGCCGGCGTCGGCGACGAAATCCCGCTCGCGCCGCAGCGCGTCCTCGAGCCGCTCGAGCATCTCGTTCAGCGTCGTGCCGAGCCGCTCGAGCTCGTCGTTCGTGGTGGGCACCGGAAGCCGCTCGCCGGGCGTCTCCGCCGAGATCTCGGCCGCGCGCCTGCGCATCTCCTCGACCGGCTGCAGCGCGACGCCCGCGAGCAAGTAGCCGGCGAGCGACGCCAGTAGCAATGCGATCGGCCCGGCGATCAGCAGTTCGTTCCGAAAGCTCGCAAGCGTCTCGGCGCGGTTCTGCGTCGTCGAGCCGACCACGAGCACCATTCGCCGCCCGCTGCGCTGCACCGGAATGGCGAGCACGCGCGAGGGCTCGTTCAGGCCCGGCACCGAGTCGAGGCCCGCCCAGAGCGGCCCGCCGAGGGCAGCGCGCAGCTGCCCGACGCTCAGCACCGGCTTTCCCGAGAGCGGCGGCGTGGCGTCCACGACGCTCGAGCCGTCCACCAGCTGCGCGTAGCTCTCGCCGCGCTCCACCAGCCGCGCGCCTTCGTCGGATGCGAGCGAGGCGCCCGGATGGCGGACGAGCGCGCTCAGGTCCTGCGCGCGCACCTGGAGCTCCTGGTCGAGCTGCGTCGAGAGATGAGACGAGAGCCGCGAGTAGAGGAACCACCCCGAGGCGGCGAGCACGAGGGCCACCACGACCGCGAAGGCGGCGGTCACGCGCACGCGGATCGGGACGCCGCTCATGCTTCCGTTCGTAACCGGTAGCCGGCCCCGCGCACCGTCTCGAGCGAGCGCCGCCCGAACGGCTCGTCGATCTTGCGCCGCAGGTGCCGGATGTAGACGTCCACGACGTTCGAGCGCGCGTCGTAGGCGAAGTCCCAGGCGTGTTCGAGCAGGTGCAGCCGCGACAGCACCTCGCCGGGCCGGCGCATGAACGTCTCGAGCAGTGCGAACTCCTTTGCCGAGAGTGCGATCTCCTCGTCGCCGCGGCGGACTGCGCGCGACGCCGGGTCGAGCGTCAGGTCGCCGACGCTGAGCAGGCACGGCCGCTCCGGCTCGCCCCGTCGCGCGAGCGCCCGCAGGCGCGCGAGCAGCTCGGCGAACGAGAACGGCTTCACGAGGTAGTCGTCGGCCCCCGTGTCGAGCCCGGCCACCCGGTCCTCGACGGCGTCTCGCGCGGTCAGCATCAGCACCGGCGCCCACACGCCGGCCTCCCGCAGCCGCCGGCACGTCTCGAAGCCGGTGATCCCCGGCAGCATTACGTCGAGCACGATCGCGTCGTAGTCGTGCGCCTCGGCCATCCAGAGCGCGTCCTCGCCGCTCGGCGCCACGTCCGCCGCCTGCCCCTCGGCCAGCAGGCCACGGCGGATCAGGCTCGCCATCCGCAGCTCGTCCTCCACCACGAGCACGCGCATGGACGAATGGTGCCCCTTCTGGATGAACGTGAGATGAAGAAGCGAGCCGTTCATCGCCTGTTCATCTGGCCTCCGTACCGTGGCCGGTATGAGACGAACGCCGCTGGTCGCCCTCCTCGCCGTCGCGCTCGCCGCGGGCTGCGGCTCTGCCGACAAAACGACCACGCCGAGCACGACCGCGAAGCGCAGCGGCTTCAGCGCGAACGTGACGAACCCGTGGTTCCCGCTGCGGCCCGGCTCGGTCTACCGCTACCGCGGCATCAAGGACGGCGAGCCGTCGCGCGAGGTGATGACGGTCACGCACCGGACGAAGACGGTCGACGGCGCCCCCAGCGTCGTCGTCTCCGACCTGCTCTACATCCGCGGTGTGCTCGAGGAGCGAACCGAGGACTGGTACACGCAGGACGCAAAGGGCAACGTCTGGTACTTCGGCGAGAAGACGGCCGAGCTCGACGAGCACGGGAACGTCAAGACCACGTCGGGGAGCTGGACCGCGGGCGTCGACGGCGCGAAGCCGGGGATCTTCATGTTCGCCCGCCCCCGCGTCGGCGACTCGACGCGGCAGGAGTACCTGAAGGGCGAGGCCGAGGACCACTTCCAGGTCGTCGCGATCGGCGTGACCGCGGCGGTGCCGTTCAAGAGCTTCCGCGGCGCGATGCTGACGACGGAGTGGACACCGGTCGAGCCGGGCGTCATCGACCACAAGTACTACGTGCGAGGGATCGGCACGGTCCTCGAGCAGACGGTGAAGGGCGGCAACGAGCGGAACGAGCTGGTCTCGTTCCGGAGGGGCTCGTGAACGCCACCATCGAGGCGCGTGGAGTCGAGAAGCGCTACGGCTCGCTCGTGGCGGTGGCCGATCTCAGCTTCGCGGCCGAGGCGGGCGAGATCCTCGGCGTGCTCGGGCCCAACGGCGCCGGCAAGACGACCGCGATCCGGGTGCTCACGACGATCCTCGCGCCGACGCGCGGCACCTTCGCGGTCGCGGGCGTCCCGCACACGAGGCCGGCCGAGATCCGGCGCCGGATCGGCGTGCTGCCGGAGAGCGCCGGCTATCCGGAGCACCAGACCGGCGAGGAGTACCTGCGCTACCACGCGCGCCTCTACGGCCGCAGCCGCGCCGACGCGCGTGCCGTCGCGGCCGCATTGCTGGACGAGGTGGGCCTGTCCGATCGCCGCCGCTCGCTGATCTCGACCTACAGCCGCGGCATGCGGCAGCGCCTCGGGATCGCCCGCGCGCTCGTGAACGAGCCGCTGGTGGTCTTCCTCGACGAGCCGACGCTCGGCCTCGACCCCGCCGGTCAGCGGCAGATGCTCGCGACAGTCCGCCGAATCGCCGGGGAGCGCGGAGCGACCGTGCTCCTGAGCACGCACCTGCTGGCGGAAGTGGAGGAGACGTGCTCGCGGGTGCTGATCCTCAACCGCGGGCGCGTCGCCGCTCTCGGCACGGTCGCCGACGTCGCGGCTCGAGCGGCGGCGCCGCGAGCCGCTCGTCTGAGGATCCCGGCCGCGGAAGAAGAGCGGGCGCTCCGCGCCCTTGCGGCGGCGGACGTGACGATCCTCGGCACCGAGCTCGAGGGCGCTCGCCTGAGCGATGCCTTCCTCGCGATGACCGAGGCCGCCTGACATGCGCGTCGTGACAGCGCAGGAGCTGCGCGACCTCTGGGTCGGCGGGCGCGGGCTCGTGCTCGCGTTCGCGTTCAGCCTGCTGCTGAGCGTCGTCGCCTACCTGGTAGCGACCAACCGCGGGCTCAACTTCCTCGAGCACCGCGAGACCGTGAACCTGCTCCTGCAGGTCGCGATCGCCGTCGGCGCGCTGCTCGCTCTGCTGACCGCCGCGGACTCGATCAGCGGCGAGCGCGAGCGCGGAACGCTGGAGAGCCTGCTGCTCACGCCCGTCTCTCGCCTGGAGCTGACGCTAGGCAAGCTCCTCGGCGCGCTGTCGCTCTGGGCGGTCGCTTTCGTCGTCGCGGTCCCGTACGTCTGGTTCCTCGCGCGCGGCGTCGGCCTCACGGGCGACGCGCTTCTGACCGGAGCCGTGGTCGGAACGCTGCTCGCAGTCTTCTTCGCGTCCCTGGGCATGCTGATCAGCGTCTTCGCCCGGTCGAACCGCGTCAGCCTCTCGCTCTCGCTCCTCCTGCTGCTCGCGCTGTTCGTCCCGACGCAGCTGCCCTCGAACGCGCAGCAGGGCTGGGCCGGCGACCTGCTCCTGCGCGCGAACCCGATCACGGCCGGGGAGCACTACGTCGGCAAGATCGTCACCAACGGGCACGCCTGGACCGCCGATCTCTCCTGGTTGGTGTCGCCGCTGCTGTGCGCGGCGGTGTTCGCGGTCGCCGCGCTCGGCGCCGGCGCTCGGTACATCCGGCTCGGAGGAGGGGCGGCCGGATGAGGCGGCTGCTGATCGCGTCGCTCCTCGCGCTCGTGCTCGCCGCTCCCGCCGAGGCCGCGGTCTCCGTTACGAACGACCGCACCACGATCACGACGAAGCTCGGCCACAAGTTCACGTTCCACTCGCGGATCGAGAACCGCGGGACGACCCCCGCGCGGAACCTCGTCGCGCACCTGAACGTCGTCGACCTGAGCGGCCACACCTACGTCGACCCGGAGGACTGGTCGTCGCAGCGCACGCGCTACTTGCGGCCGATCCCGCCCGGCGGCTCGACGACCCTGACCTGGCCGATGAACGCCGTCAACGCGGGGACGATCGGGATCTACGTCGCGGTCCTGCCGCGCGGCGGCGCGCCGGTCCGGCCGACGACGAGCCCGACATTGCGGCTGGGCATCCGCGAGCGCCGGACGCTGAACTCCGGCGGGGTCCTGCCGCTCGCGCTGGGCATTCCCGGTGCGCTCGGCCTGCTCGCGCTCGCCCTGCGCACGGCTCGCCGACGCGCCACGTAGAAGGCAGCGAGCAGCCTAGACTCGCATCATGGTCTGCACGAGCTGCGGGGCCGAGAACCGGGAGGGCGCGCGCTTTTGCGACTCCTGCGGCGCGCCGTTGGCCGAGACCGCGCCCGCACGCGAGGTGCGCAAGGTCGTGACGGTGCTCTTCTGCGACGTCACCGGCTCCACGGCGCTCGGTGAGCGGATCGACCCGGAGAGCCTGCGGCGCGTGATGTCGCGCTACTTCGAGACCGCGAAGGCGATCGTCGAGCGGCACGGCGGCACCGTGGAGAAGTTCATCGGCGACGCGGTGATGGCCGTCTTCGGCGTGCCGGCCGTCCACGAGGACGACGCGCTCCGGGCGGCGCGCGCGGCCGACGAGCTGCGCAGCGGCCTCGACGCGCTCAACGACGAGCTCGAGCGCGACTACGGGACGCGTCTCGAGTTGCGCATGGGGGTCAACACTGGGGAGGTCGTCACGGGCACCGAGGAGCGGCTCGCGACGGGCGACGCCGTCAACGTCGCGGCGCGGCTCGAGCAGGCGGCGCAGCCCGGCGAGGTCCTGCTCGGCGAGGAGACGCACCGCCTCGTACGGGATGCCGTCGTCGCCGAGGAGGCTCCGCCGCTCGAGGCGAAGGGGAAGTCGGAGCCGCTGGTCGCGCACCGGCTCGTGTCGGTGTGGGCCGAGGCGCCGGAGCGGCGTCACGGCGCGCCGATGATCGGCCGCGAGCGGCAGCGCGAGCTGCTCGAAGGTGCGTTCGCGAATGTCGTCAGCGAGCGCTCGTGCCACCTGTTCACGGTCCTCGGCACCGCGGGTGTCGGCAAGTCGCGCCTGGCGCAGGAGTTCCTGGCAGGCGTCGAGCACGCGACCGTCCTGCGCGGACGCTGTCTCTCCTACGGCGAAGGGATCAGCTACTGGCCAGTCACGGAGGTCGTGAAACAGCTCGTTCCGGACGGGACGACGGGCCCGCTCGCCTCGATCTTGGGCGACGAGTCGACTCCGAGCACGCCGGACGAGATCGCTTGGGCGTTCCGCAAGCTGCTGGAGTCTCAGGCCGCCGATCGGCCGGTGATCGTGGTCTTCGACGACGTGCACTGGGGCGAGCCGACCTTCCTCGACCTCGTGGAGCACGTCGCCGATCTCAGCCGCGACGCACCGATCCTCCTGCTCTGCATGGCTCGCCCGGAGCTGCTCGACGAACGTCGTGCCTGGGGCGGGGGCAAGCTGAACGCGACGAACGTCCTGCTCGAGCCGCTCGCGCCGGAAGAGACGGCACGCTTGATCGAGGCGCTGGGCCCCAGCCTGGAGGACGAACTGCGGGAGCGGATCCTCGGGGCGGCCGGCGGCAACCCGCTCTTCGTCGAGGAGATGCTGGCGATGGCGGGCGAGGGCGGAAGCGACGTCGCGGTGCCCCCGACGATCCAGGCCTTGCTCGCCGCCCGTCTCGACCAGCTCGATCCTGCCGAGCGCGGCGTGCTCGAGCGGGGGGCCGTCGAGGGCCAGGTGTTCCACCGCGGTGCGGTAGCCGCGCTCGCCCCGCCGGACGAGCCCCAGGTCGACCGGCGGCTGGTCACGCTCGTCCGCAAGGATCTCGTTCGGCCCGAGCCCGCGGTGCTGCCGGACGACGACGCCTACCGCTTCCGGCACCTGCTGATCCGCGACACGGCCTACGAGGCTCTGCCGAAGGCCACGCGCGCCGAGCTGCACGAACGCTTCGCGACTTGGCTAGAAGAACACGGCGCCGGCCTCGTCGAGCTGGACGAGATCGTCGGATACCACCTCGAGCAGGCGTACCGGTACCGTGCCGCGCTCGGGCCGGTCGACGGTGACGGCACCGGGCTCGCCGAGCGGGCGGCCGCTCGCCTGCTCGCCGGCGCCGATCGGGCCCAGGAGCGAGCCGACGGCCCGGCGGCGATCGGCCTCCTGTCGCGCGTCATCGAGCTTCTGCCCCCCGGCCACGCCGAGCGGCCGGGGGCGCAGCTGGAGCTTGCCCTCCAACTGCTCGAGGCGGGTGAGTTCGACCGTGCGAGCGCCCTGACCGACGAGGCGGAGGCCGCGGCCGGCGCTTCGGGCGACGAGGCCCTGCTGGCGCGCTGCCAACTCGCTCGCATCGAGCACGGGATCCAGGCCGACTCCAGCGTCACGATGGCGACGTCTCTCGAAGCCGCCCGGGAGGCGCTCGTGGAGCTCGAGCGCGCCGGCGACGAGGTGGGAGCGATCTGGGCGCTGCGGTTGCTCGGGAATCTCACTGCCTGGCTCGGCGACACCGCCTCCGGACAGGCCTACTGGCGTCAGGCGCTCGAGCGGGGCGAGGCTGTCAGCCCGCGGCTCGCAAACGATGTGCGCAAGTGGATGCTGTGGGCGGCGTGGTGGGGGCCGCTCGGCGTCGAGGAAATGATCCGCATGTGCGACGAGACCATCGAGAGCACGCCGTCCAAGCATCTCGAGGCGACGAGCGTGATGATGCGCGGAGTCGCCAGGACGACCCGGGGCGAGCTCGACGAAGGGCGCGCGGAGATGGCCGCGGGGCGGGGGCTGCTCCGTGACATCGGCGACCGAATCTCATGGGCCGGCTCGAGCATGGTGGAGGCGGAGACGGAGCTCGCCGTGGGTAACCCGGCGGGCGCGGACGAGGTGCTCGCCGAGGGTCATGAGATCCTCGCGGAGAGCGCCGAGACCGGCTTCCTGGCGACGGTCGTCGGACTCCGAGCACAAGTTGCGCTCGAGCTCGGCCGCGACGACGAGGCGCTCCAGTTCGCGGAAGAGGCTCGGGCGATCGCTGCCACGGACGACTTCGACCCGCACGCGCGTGGACGCTTCGTCCGGGCCGTGGTCCTCGCGCGCAGAGGCGACTTCGCGGGAGCGGACGAGCTGCTGGCCACCTCCGCCGCGCTCATCGATCCCACCGACTACGCCATCTTGCACCTCGACCTCGCCTTCGCACGCGCGGAGGTCGCTCAGCTGGCAGGCCGCCCGGTGGAACACCGCGCGGCACTCGAGCAGGCCCGGTCCTTCGCGGAAGCCAAGGGCAGCGTCATGGCCGCCGCCCGGGCCCGGGAAGCGCTCGCCGCGCTCTAAGACCGCAGCCGGAAACGCTCGTTGAGCAGGTCGGCCGCACGCTCGAGGACGTCGAGCTCGGCATCGGAGAGGTCGGCCAGCTTCGAGGCGACGAGCTCCAGTCTCTTGCCCCGCGCCCGCTCCAGGAGGCGGCGCCCGGCCGCCGTGGCCTCGACCTGGACGGCGCGGCGATCGGTCCCGTGCGGGCGGCGGCGCACGAGCCCGTCGCGCTCGAGCCCGTTGACGATGCCGGTCATCGTCGCCGACCGCACGCCCTCGGCTGCGGCGAGCTCGCCAAGCGTGAGCGGGCCGCGGAAGACGACGATCGGAGAGCGCGGAGAGGCGGGCGCGGCTGAGGCCGTCGGCCTTGTCCTCCTCGGCCGCACGCCGCAGGAGGTGGATTGCCGCGGAATGGAGCCGGTCGGCGACTTTGCTCTTGCGTTCGCGTCATTCAGATAGGTAGGCTACCTAAACACTCTGACGAAGGAGCGGGAGGATGCGCGAGGCAATGCAGGCGCTGTACGAGGGCGACGAGGAGAGGGCGCGGGAGCTCCTCGGCCCGGACGACGGAGCTCTCGGTCTTCGAAGCGGCCGCGTTCGGCCGGGTCGAGCGGCTGGGGCAGATCCTCGACGAGGATCGGACACGGGCTCACGCCATCTCAGACGACGGCTTCACCGCCCTGCACCTCGCGATCTTCGGCGGCCAAGTGGAGTCGGTCCGCCTGCTGCTCGAGCGCGGCGCCGACCCCAACTCGCTCTCGACGCCGAGATCGCGAAGGTCCCACCGCTCGGCACTGCTGCGTTCGTGCGCTCGTCGCAGCTGGCGCAGGTGCTGCTCGACTGCGGGGCCGACCCGAACGGCCGCGGCGAGGGCGGCTTCACGGCCCTGCACGCGCGGCGCAGAACGGGGACGAGGAGCTGGCGCGGCTGCTGCTCGACCGGGGCGCCGACCCGAGCCTCGCTGCCGAGGACGGCCGCAGGGCGGCCGACTTCGGGCTGCGCGACCTCCTTTCTTAGGCCGGTCTCAACCGCGCGCGCTATCTGCGGAAGGTCGGCGGCGCCTACGTGGGCAGCACCACGCTTGGGCGTCACCAGGTAGGGGTTAGCCGCGCCCCGTGAGCGGGAAGCCGAAGCTCGTGAACCGCTTCTTCCGCAGGATGGAACGCTTCGGCAAGCGCTTCTCCGCCCGCCGCTCGCAGGGCCAGATGACGACGAAGCCCGTCGACGTGCCCGAGCCGCGTGTCAAGCCCAGCGGCCACGGCAAGAAGACAGCCGACAAGTGGAATCAGTGAGCGGCTAGGGTGCTCGCGGGGTCAGACTCCGACCGGGGGAGGATCGCATGGCCGGCGAACCGTCGACCCACGGGCACACCGTCGTCCTGATCCACGGCATTCGCGCCCGCGTGGCCGGGGCTCGAAGGAGCCGGGGGAGCTGCGCCGCGACAGCTCCCCGCTTCACGGCCTTTCGCTCGACCGCGGCCTGGGCTCCGCGGGCGTCGCGCTCGTTAGCGCTGCGCCGAAGGGCGTCCTCCGGCTGCCGCTCTCGACGCTTCGCGCGGCCTGGCCTGCGCTGAAGAACCCGTTCGGCAAGAACGACGACGTCCCGCTCACCCGCGACCAGTTCCACTGGTGCTTCACCGACGCGCTCAGCCGCGAGGATTCGGACGCCGTCTACGACCGCTACTACATCCCCGGGTCGGCCCGCCCGTTCTTCCAGGCCGGGTACGCGAACTTCAACCCGGGCG